>NZ_JAAXOX010000020.1 GCF_012396125.1 Cellulomonas denverensis
GGTGAGGGGTGTTGAAGTCTTTGGTTGACTGGATGCGATCTGGACCCCGTCCGGGTCGTGTTCGATTAGCCGAATCTGAACGGTGCCTTGCATGTGAGTGTGGGGTGCCACTTTGTGTGTCGGTTGCTCGCCGCTTTTGGGTGGTGGGTGCCATGAGACATTCACGGAGAGTTTGATTCTGGCTCAGGACGAACGCTGGCGGCGTGCTTAACACATGCAAGTCGAACGGTGAAGCCCAGCTTGCTGGGTGGATCAGTGGCGAACGGGTGAGTAACACGTGAGTAACCTGCCTTTGACTCTGGGATAAGCCTTGGAAACGGGGTCTAATACTGGATACGAGACGCTCGGGCATCCGAAGTGTCTGGAAAGATTTATCGGTCAGAGATGGACTCGCGGCCTATCAGCTTGTTGGTGGGGTAACGGCCTACCAAGGCGACGACGGGTAGCCGGCCTGAGAGGGCGACCGGCCACACTGGGACTGAGACACGGCCCAGACTCCTACGGGAGGCAGCAGTGGGGAATATTGCACAATGGGCGCAAGCCTGATGCAGCGACGCCGCGTGAGGGATGACGGCCTTCGGGTTGTAAACCTCTTTCAGCAGGGAAGAAGCGAAAGTGACGGTACCTGCAGAAGAAGCGCCGGCTAACTACGTGCCAGCAGCCGCGGTAATACGTAGGGCGCAAGCGTTGTCCGGAATTATTGGGCGTAAAGAGCTCGTAGGCGGTTTGTCGCGTCTGCTGTGAAAACTCGAGGCTCAACCTCGGGCCTGCAGTGGGTACGGGCAGACTAGAGTGCGGTAGGGGAGACTGGAATTCCTGGTGTAGCGGTGGAATGCGCAGATATCAGGAGGAACACCGATGGCGAAGGCAGGTCTCTGGGCCGCAACTGACGCTGAGGAGCGAAAGCATGGGGAGCGAACAGGATTAGATACCCTGGTAGTCCATGCCGTAAACGTTGGGCACTAGGTGTGGGGCTCATTCCACGAGTTCCGTGCCGCAGCAAACGCATTAAGTGCCCCGCCTGGGGAGTACGGCCGCAAGGCTAAAACTCAAAGAAATTGACGGGGGCCCGCACAAGCGGCGGAGCATGCGGATTAATTCGATGCAACGCGAAGAACCTTACCAAGGCTTGACATACACCGGAAACTTCCAGAGATGGTTGCCCCGCAAGGTCGGTGTACAGGTGGTGCATGGTTGTCGTCAGCTCGTGTCGTGAGATGTTGGGTTAAGTCCCGCAACGAGCGCAACCCTCGTCCTATGTTGCCAGCGGGTTACGCCGGGGACTCATAGGAGACTGCCGGGGTCAACTCGGAGGAAGGTGGGGATGACGTCAAATCATCATGCCCCTTATGTCTTGGGCTTCACGCATGCTACAATGGCCGGTACAAAGGGCTGCGATACCGCAAGGTGGAGCGAATCCCAAAAAGCCGGTCTCAGTTCGGATTGGGGTCTGCAACTCGACCCCATGAAGTCGGAGTCGCTAGTAATCGCAGATCAGCAACGCTGCGGTGAATACGTTCCCGGGCCTTGTACACACCGCCCGTCAAGTCACGAAAGTCGGTAACACCCGAAGCCGGTGGCCCAACCCTTGTGGGGGGAGCCGTCGAAGGTGGGACTGGCGATTGGGACTAAGTCGTAACAAGGTAGCCGTACCGGAAGGTGCGGCTGGATCACCTCCTTTCTAAGGAGCATCTGACACCTGCCGGTTGGTGGGTGTGCAGAGGCCATGCTCGGACCGTTCGCGTTCGGGGTGGTGCTCAAGGGTGGAACATCAACTGCGGTTGCCGGCTGGTTGCTGGTGCCTAGTACGGCCTCGCTTGCGGGGTGTGGAACGGTGCTGGTGGTTGGTTGGTGGTCATGGGCACACTGTTGGGTCCTGAGGGAACAGCCCGCTTTGGTGGGAGGTTGCTTCGACGGGCCTGGTTGACCTTGTCAAACCGCCGCTCGGATCTTTGGGTCTGGGTGGTAGGTGCGGGTTGTATCTGGGGATCGTTCGTTGTTTGAGAACTGCACAGTGGACGCGAGCATCTTTGTATGTCTTTGTGGTCAAGTTTTTAAGGGCACAGGGTGAATGCCTTGGCACTAGGAGCCGAAGAAGGACGTTGTAGCCTGCGATAAGCCTCGGGGAGTTGGCAAACGAACCGTGATCCGAGGATTTCCGAATGGGGAAACCCCGCACGAGTCATGTCGTGTGACCCGCACCTGAATATATAGGGTGTGTGGAGGGAACGCCGGGAAGTGAAACATCTCAGTACCGGCAGGAAGAGATATTCCGTGAGTAGTGGCGAGCGAAAGCGGATCAGGCCAAACCGTATGCGTGTGATAGCCGGCAGGCGTTGCGTATGCGGGGTTGTGGGACCTTTCGGGTTGTTCTGCCGAGCAACCAAGGAGTTACAAAGTCGTGTCATAGTCGAAGGGCATTGAAAGGCCCGGCACAGAGGGTGGTACCCCCGTAGACGAAATGGCATGGCCTCCTGAAGGGGATCCCAAGTAGCACGGGGCCCGAGAAATCCCGTGTGAATCTGGCAAGACCACTTGCTAAGCCTAAATACTACCTAGTGACCGATAGCGGACAAGTACCGTGAGGGAAAGGTGAAAAGTACCCCGGGAGGGGAGTGAAATAGTACCTGAAACCGTGTGCCTACAATCCGTTGGAGCCTCCTTAGCAGGGGTGACAGCGTGCCTTTTGAAGAATGAGCCTGCGAGTTAGTGGTACGTGGCGAGGTTAACCCGTGTGGGGAAGCCGTAGCGAAAGCGAGTCCGAATAGGGCGATCGTAGTCGCGTGCTCTAGACCCGAAGCGAAGTGATCTAGCCATGGGCAGGTTGAAGCGCGGGTAAGACCGCGTGGAGGACCGAACCCACTTGGGTTGAAAACCGAGGGGATGACCTGTGGTTAGGGGTGAAAGGCCAATCAAACTTCGTGATAGCTGGTTCTCCCCGAAATGCATTTAGGTGCAGCCTCGCGTGTTTCTTGCCGGAGGTAGAGCTACTGGATAGCCGATGGGCCTCACCAGGTTACTGACGTTAGCCAAACTCCGAATGCCGGTAAGTGAGAGCGCGGGAGTGAGACTGCGGGGGATAAGCTCCGTAGTCGAGAGGGAAACAGCCCAGACCACCAGCTAAGGCCCCTAAGCGTGTGCTAAGTGGGAAAGGATGTGGAGTTGCACAGACAACCAGGAGGTTGGCTTAGAAGCAGCCACCCTTGAAAGAGTGCGTAATAGCTCACTGGTCAAGTGATTCCGCGCCGACAATGTAGCGGGGCTCAAGTACACCGCCGAAGCTGTGGCATTCACACATACTGCTAGGCCTTCGTGGTCCAGGCGTGTGGATGGGTAGGGGAGCGTCGTGTGGCGGGTGAAGCTGCGGGGTAACCCAGTGGTGGACGCTACACGAGTGAGAATGCAGGCATGAGTAGCGAATGACGGGTGAGAAACCCGTCCGCCGAATGACCAAGGGTTCCAGGGCCAGGCTAATCCGCCCTGGGTAAGTCGGGACCTAAGGCGAGGCCGACAGGCGTAGTCGATGGACAACGGGTTGATATTCCCGTACCGGCGAAGAACCGCCCATACCGAGCCCGGTGATGCTAAACGCCCGAGCCCAGGCACCGCCCACTTCGGTGGGCACCGTCTGGGGGAGCGCGTGACCCGATCCGGTAGTAGGTAAGCGTATTAACAGGAGTGACGCAGGAAGGTAGCCCGGCGTGGCGATGGTTGTCCACGTCCAAGGTTGTAGGGCGAGTGGTAGGCAAATCCGCCACTCACATAGCCTGAGAACTGATGGTGACAGCGTATGCTGGAAGAGGGTGATCCTATGCTGCCGAGAAAAGCTTCGACGCGAGGTTCTAGCCGCCCGTACCCTAAACCGACTCAGGTGGTCAGGTAGAGAATACTAAGGCGATCGAGTGAATCGTGGTTAAGGAACTCGGCAAAATGCCCCCGTAACTTCGGGAGAAGGGGGGCCTGAAGCGTGAACCGACTTGCTCGGGGAGCGTGGAGGGCCGCAGAGACCAGGGGGAAGCGACTGTTTACTAAAAACACAGGTCCGTGCGAAGTCGCAAGACGATGTATACGGACTGACGCCTGCCCGGTGCTGGAAGGTTAAGAGGACGGGTTAGCCGTAAGGCGAAGCTCAGAATTTAAGCCCCAGTAAACGGCGGTGGTAACTATAACCATCCTAAGGTAGCGAAATTCCTTGTCGGGTAAGTTCCGACCTGCACGAATGGCGTAACGACTTCCCCGCTGTCTCAACCGCGAACTCGGCGAAATTGCACTACGAGTAAAGATGCTCGTTACGCGCAGCAGGACGGAAAGACCCCGGGACCTTTACTATAGCTTGGTATTGGTGTTCGGTGCGGCTTGTGTAGGATAGGTGGGAGACTGTGAAGCCGGCACGCCAGTGTCGGTGGAGTCAACGTTGAAATACCACTCTGGTCGCTCTGGATATCTAACCTCGGTCCGTAATCCGGATCAGGGACAGTGCCTGGTGGGTAGTTTAACTGGGGCGGTTGCCTCCTAAAATGTAACGGAGGCGCTCAAAGGTTCCCTCAGCCTGGTTGGCAATCAGGTGGCGAGTGCAAGTGCACAAGGGAGCTTGACTGTGAGACTGACAGGTCGAGCAGGGACGAAAGTCGGAACTAGTGATCCGGCGGTGGCTTGTGGAAGCGCCGTCGCTCAACGGATAAAAGGTACCCCGGGGATAACAGGCTGATCTTGCCCAAGAGTCCATATCGACGGCATGGTTTGGCACCTCGATGTCGGCTCGTCGCATCCTGGGGCTGGAGTAGGTCCCAAGGGTTGGGCTGTTCGCCCATTAAAGCGGTACGCGAGCTGGGTTTAGAACGTCGTGAGACAGTTCGGTCCCTATCCGCTGCGCGCGCAGGAAACTTGAGAAGGGCTGTCCCTAGTACGAGAGGACCGGGACGGACGAACCTCTGGTGTGCCAGTTGTTCCGCCAGGAGCACGGCTGGTTAGCTACGTTCGGAAGGGATAACCGCTGAAAGCATCTAAGCGGGAAGCCTGCTTCAAGATGAGGTTTCCACGCCCCTTGTGGGTGAGAGGCTCCCAGCTAGACCACTGGGTAGATAGGCCGGATGTGGAAGGCAGGACTAAAGACTGCCGCAGCTGACCGGTACTAATAAGCCGACAACTTCACCACAACATCTTTGCTACGCGTCCACTGTGCGGTTCCCGAACCGCGAACACCCCTTGTGCCCGACCAGGGCTCGAAGGTGTGGTGTTTGATAGTTCGATAGAGTTACGGCGGTCATAGCGAAGGGGAAACGCCCGGTCCCATTCCGAACCCGGAAGCTAAGCCCTTCAGCGCCGATGGTACTGCACTCGCCAGGGTGTGGGAGAGTAGGACGCCGCCGGACACCTTTCACGAAAGGCCACCCCTGATGGGGTGGCCTTTCGTCGTTTCCGGACTTGTGTG
>NZ_JAAXOX010000021.1 GCF_012396125.1 Cellulomonas denverensis
AGGTGACCTTCTCGGTGCCGGAGCAGGTGCAGATCGTCGAGGACGGTCCGTACCTGTCCGACGCGGACGGCAAGGTCGTGGTGCACCTGACCTCGACGGTGGCCGGGACCTACTCGGTGTCCGCCTCCGTGGGCGGGGACCAGATCGGTTCGGCCCGCACCATCGAGTTCACCGCTGATCTTCCGGTGGTGGGCGACGGTGGTTCGCGGATCGCCGCGTCCAGCGGCGCCGTGGCGGCCGACGGTGTGGCGACGCACTGGGTCGAGGTCACCGCGGTCGATCAGTACGGCAACCCGGTTCCGGGTGCCGAGGTCGCGCTGACTCTGCCGGGCGAGCTGGTGTTGTCGCAGGGTGCGGCCACCGGTGTCACCGGCGACCAGGGCACGTACCGTGTGCTCGTCAGCTCCACCGTCGAGGGCACCTTCGAGGTGACCGCCACGGTGGATGGCCAGGCGATCACCGAGGGCAGCCCGGCACGGGTCACCTTCGCCCGCGGTTCCGCCTCGGCCCAGCACTCCTCGTGGGTGGTGGAGCCGGCTGGCTCGCTGCCGGTGGGTGAGCGGTTCACCGCGACGGTGTCGCTGAACGACGCGCAGGGCAACCCGGTGGGTGCTGGGCGCGAGGTGACCTTCTCGGTGCCGGAGCAGGTGCAGATCGTCGAGGACGGTCCGTACCTGTCCGACGCGGACGGCAAGGTCGTGGTGCACCTGACCTCGACGGTGGCCGGGACCTACTCGGTGTCCGCCTCGGTGTCCGGTGGCCAGATCGGCACCGCCCGCACGCTGGAGTTCACTGCCGGTGACCCGGACCTGACCGCCGATGGCACGTCGACGCTGGCCGCGACCACGGGTGACCGTGCCGCGGATGGCGCCGACCGGCACACGGTCACCGCGACCGTGCGCGACGCGCTCGGCAACCCGGTGTCCGGCGCCGAGGTCGTGTTCGCTCTCCCCGAGGGTGGACCGGTCCCGGCGTCCGGGACGACCACGATGCGCACGGACAGCTCCGGCGTGGCGAAGGTCGACCTGGTGTCCACCGTCGCCGGGACCTTCGAGGTCACGGCCACGGTGAACGGTGCCCCGCTGCTGAATGGCAGCCCGGCGCGGGTCAGCTTCATCGGTGGGCCGGTCAGTGCCCAGGACTCCACGCTGACGGTGGCCCCGCAGGGCCCGCTGCCGGTGGGCCGTGAGGCGGGCAACACCTACACCGCGACGGTGACCACCCGGGACACCCTGGGCAATGCCGTCACCGGGATCCCGGTCTCCTTCGAGATCGTGGACGCCTCCGGTGCCGTGGTGACCGAGCCGCTGCTGTCCGCGACGTCGGTGCAGTCCGACGCCGAGGGCCGTGCGGTGGTCACGGTGAACTCGACCCTGGCGGGTGAGTTCACGCTGCGGGCGCTGGTGAACCGGGAGCTGGTCGGTGGGCAGGGTGCCACGGTGTCCTGGACCGCCGGCACGGCTTCGGCCGAGAAGTCGGCGCTCACCGTCACCGGTGGGGTCGTCGAGGCCGATGGTGTGGCCGCCCACCGGGCGACCGTCACCGTGGTCGACGGCTACGGCAACCCGGTCTCCGGGGTCGAGGTCGACTTCGGGATCGCAGCCGGTGCGCAGCTGAGCGCCGCCTCCGCTGTGTCCGGCTCGGATGGCACGGCCTCGGTCGAGATCACCTCGACCACCGCCGGGGAGTACGCGGTCTCCGCGCACATGTCCGGTGCCGAGGTCTCCGGCTCGCCGCAGACGGTGGAGTTCGGGCACGGTGCCGGGTCGGCGATCCGGTCGACCTGGACGGTGACCCCGCAGGGCAGCCTGCCGGTCGGGGAGGAGTTCACCGCCACCGTCACGGTCAACGACACGAACGGCAACCCGGTCTCCGGTGCCGTGGTTGGCCTGCAGGTGCCGGACGGTGTTACCACCGGCGCCGCTGGTCCCTATGTCACCGGCCAGGACGGCACGGTGTCCGTGACTCTGACCTCATGGATCGCGGGCGAGTACCCGGTGTCCGTGTGGCTGGGCGCGGACCAGATCGGTGAACAGAAGACCCTGGTCTTCGCCGCCGGTGAGGTCTCGACCACTGAGTCGCAGATCGAGGCCACCACGCCGGTCCAGGCCAACGGCAAGGACACCAGCACGGTCACCGTCACCCTGCGCGATGACCACGGCAACGCCGTGACCGCCGCGCACCAGGTGGACGTGACCAGCACGCTCGGCACGGTCGGGCCGGTCAAGGCGAACGGGGACGGTACCTACACCGCCACCGTGAGCTCCCTGACTGCCGGGGTGTCCGCGATCGGGTTCTCGATCGACGGCACCGTGGCCGCGCAGAGTGCACAGGTGACCTTCGTCGCCACGCCCGCGACGCCGGTGGTGGACCCCACCAACGGCAAGCAGGTGACCGGCACCACGGAGCCGGGCACGACGGTCACTTTCGAGGACGGCAACGGCACGCCCATCCCGGGTGAGCTGGTGGTCAACCCGGACGGGTCCTTCGTCTTCACGCCGGACAGCCCGCTGCCGGATGGCACCAAGGTCGTCGTGACCGCGGTGGACGAGAACGGCTTCGAGTCGGACCCGGCCGTCGTGATCGTGGACGCCATCGCGCCGGACGCTCCGATCGTGCACCCGGGTCAGGGTGACAAGGTCGAGGTCGAGGGTGTGGAGGACGGTGCCAAGCCGATCATTCGTGACCCTGACACGGGCGAGGAGATTCCTGGTTCGTGGGAGGA
>NZ_JAAXOX010000003.1 GCF_012396125.1 Cellulomonas denverensis
ATCTCCCCGAGACCGTGCCCCCCGCCCCGCGCCGAGACCGTGCCGCCCCGCGCCGAGCCCGCGGCGCTCGTGCGCCGAGAGTGCACGAATGCACGCCTCCCACGCCGGGAAGGCTGCATTCGTGCACTCTCGGCGGGGTGCGCGGGGTGCGCGGGGTGCGCGGGGCAGGGTGCGCGGGGCGGGTCGCTCGGGGGATCAGCCGATCAGTGCCGGATGGGAGTCAGGCCGAGGGACTTGCCGGCCAGGCCGCGGGTGCGGGCCGCCAGGGTCCGGGCGACCTCGCGCAGGGCGACCGCGGCGGGGGAGTCCGGGTCGGAGAGCACCACCGGGGTGCCGCCGTCGCCGGCCTCGCGCAGCTGGATGTCCAGCGGGACCTGGCCGAGCAGCGGCACCTGGCCACCGGACAGCGTGGACAGGTTCTGGGCCACCTGCGCGCCGCCGCCGGAGCCGAACAGCTCCAGCCGGGTGCCGTCCGGCTGCTCCAGCCACGCCATGTTCTCCACCACGCCGACCAGCTGCTGGCGGGTCTGCCCGGCGATCGACCCGGCCCGCTCGGCGACCTCGGCGGCCGCGGCCTGCGGGGTGGTGACCACGATCAGCTCCGACCCCGGCAGCAGCTGCGCCACCGAGATCGCGATGTCCCCGGTGCCGGGCGGCAGGTCGAGCAGCAGCACGTCCAGGTCGCCCCAGAACACGTCGGACAGGAACTGCTGCAGCGCGCGGTGCAGCATCGGCCCGCGCCACACCACCGGCTGGCCCGGCGGCACGAACATCCCGATCGAGATCACCTTGACCTCGTGCGCGATCGGCGGCAGCAGCATCTCGTCCACCCGGGTCGGCGGCTGGGTCACGCCGAGCATCCGGGGCAGCGAGAAGCCGTAGATGTCCGCGTCCACCACCCCGACCCGCAGGCCGTCGGCGGCCATCGCGGCGGCCAGGTTCGCGGTCACCGAGGACTTGCCCACGCCGCCCTTGCCGGAGGCGATCGCGTACACCTTGGTCAGCGAGGTCGGCTGGGAGAACGGGATCACCGGCTCCGGCCCGCCGCGCAGTCGCTCGGTGAGCTGGGCACGCTGCTCCGGGCTCATCACGCCCATCGCCATCCGGACCTCACGCACCCCGTCCAGCGCCTGGACCGCCCCGGTCACGTCGCGGGTGATCGTGTCCCGCAGCGGGCAGCCGGCGGTGGTGAGGTCGATGCCGACGGTGACCAGGGCGCCCGACGGGTCGCTGGTGTCGACGTCCACCGAGCGCACCATGCCCAGCTCGGTGATCGGCCGCCGGATCTCCGGGTCGATCACGTGCTCCAGGGCGGCACGGACGGCGGCGGCGACCGCCTCGGGGTCGCGGTGGTCCAGCGCGGCAGTCATGCCGACCATCGTAGGTCCGGCCGGAGCGAACCCCGCCAGGACCTCAGCGCCGGTCCTGCCCGGGCTCGCGCTCCTCGCGCTCCTCGGACAGCTCCTCCAGCAGATTGCGGATCTCCGAGCGCACGAAGTCGCGGGTGGCGACCTCGGACAGCGCGATCCGCAGCGCGGCCATCTCCCGGGCCAGGAACTCGGTGTCGGCCAGGTTCCGCTCCGCCCGCTGCCGGTCCTGCTCGGCCGCCACCCGGTCCCGGTCGGTCTGCCGGTTCTGGGCCAGCAGGATCAGCGGGGCGGAGTAGGACGCCTGCAGCGACAGCATCAGCGTCAGGGCGGTGAACCCGTTCGCGGCGCTGTCGAAGCGCAGCATCTCCGGGCCCCAGGAGTTCCAGCTCAGCCACAGGATGCAGAACAGGGTCAGCCACAGCAGGAACAACGGGGTGCCCATGAACCGGGCGATGCCCTCGGAGATCTTGCCGAAGGCGTCCTCCTGCAACCGCGGGCGCCACGACCGGCGGGAGGCCTTCGGGGTGTCGAGCCGTTCAGGCACGGGTGCCTCCCTCCACAGTCGCCGGTGCCTCGGGCTGCACCTCCTCGTCGGTCTCCCGCCAGTCCTCCGGCAGCAGGTGGTCCAGCACGTCGTCGACGCTGACCACGCCGAGCAGGCGGCGTTCCTCGTCGATCACCGGGATCGCCAGCAGGTCGTAGGTCGCCAGCCGCCGGGTGACCGACAGCAGCGGGGTCTGCGGCGGCACCGGATCGATGTCGGTGTCCACGATCGAGCCGATCGGTTCATGCGGGGGCTCGCGCAGCATCCGCTGCAGGTGCACCACGCCGATGAACCGCCCGGTCGGGGTCTCCAGCGGCTGGCGCACCACGAACACCATCGACGCCAGGGCCGGGGTCAGGTCGCGGCGGCGCACATGGGCCAGGGCGGCGGCGATCGGCGTCTCCGGGCCGAGGATCACCGGCTCGGTCGTCATCAGGCCACCGGCGGTGTTGTCCTCGTAGGCCAGCAGGCGCCGGACGTCCCGGGCCTCCTCGGGCTCCATCAGGCCCAGCAGCTCGGCCTGCTGCTCGTCGGACAGCTCACCGAGCAGGTCGGCGGCGTCGTCCGGCTGCATCGCCTCCAGCACGTCCGCGGCCCGGGTGCGCTCCAGGCCGGACAGGATCGCCACCTGGTCGTCCTCGGGCAGCTCCTCCAGGACGTCGGCCAGCCGCTCGTTGTCCAGCGCGGTGGCGACCTCCATCCGGCGGGTGGTGCCCATGTCGTGCATCACGTCCGCCAGGTCGGCCGGCTTGAGCTCGTCGTACTGGGCCAGCAGCAGCGCGGCGCCCTGGGCCCCGGCGGTGCGGGCCAGCCCGGCGACCTGGTCGATGTCGATCAGCTCCGGCTCGCCCCGGCGGCGCAGCAGGCCACCGCGGCCCGGCCGGTGCCGGCGGACGAACAGCTTGGTGACCAGGAAGTCGCCATTGCGCTGCCGCTCGATCGCCACGTCCTCGATCGTGGCGGTCCCGGAACCGTCGGACAGCGGCACGCTGCGGTCGAACAGCTCGCCGACCACCAGGGTCTCGAACGGGCGCTGCTCGAACCGGCGCATGTTCACCAGGCCGGTGGAGATCACCTGCCCGGGATCGATCGCGATCACCCGGGTCAGCGGCACGAACACCCGGCGTTTGCCCGGCACCTCGACCACCAGGCCGACCGCCCGCGGCGCACCCTTCGGGCGCAGCAGGACGACGACATCGCGCACCCGGCCGACCTGATCGCCGATCGGGTCGAAGACGGGGGTCCCCGCCAGGCGCGCGACGAAGACTCGGGTTCCGGCGCCGCTCACGCGGTCAGGGTAACCGTCGGCGGAGGCGGTCGCTGCGCGGGGCTGATCTGGGCGAACCCTGGACGCCCGCCATGAGTTCGCTGCTGAACGCCCGTGTTGTCTGGCGGCGGCACCGGCGCTGAGCAAGGATGAGGACATGTCGTTCACCGGTGGTCCTCGCGTCCCCGCGACCCCGACCCTGCCCCAGGGTGAGACGGTCGCGTCCTACGGCACCTATCTGGAGGCACAGCGCGCGGTCGATCACCTGTCCGACCGCCAGTTCCCGGTCCAGCACGTCACCATCGTCGGCACCGACCTGCGGATGGTCGAGCGGGTCACCGGCCGGCTCAGCTACCCCCGGGTCGCGCTGTCCGGCTTCCTGTCCGGTGTGTGGTTCGGCATCTTCATCGGCCTGCTGTTCATGCTGACCTCCGCCTCCCTCGGCATCCTGCTGGTGGCGATGGTGGTCGGCGGTGGCTTCGGCCTGCTGTTCGGCGTGGTCAGCTACGCGATCACCGGCGGCAAGCGCGACTTCACCTCGCAGAGCCAGATCGTCGCCGGGCAGTACGCCGTGCTGTGCGCGGTGGAGAAGGCGCACGAGGCCCGCAACCTGCTGCGCGAGATCGGGCCGGTCAAGACCGGTGCCGGCCAGCCCGGCGCCCCGTTCGGCGCCCCGCCGTCGGACCCGAACGCCGCCTACGGCCGCCCCGGCGCCCCGGTGCCGCCCGCGGGCCCCGCGGCCCCGGCCACCCCGCCGCCGGGGGAGCCCCGGTACGGGCAGTACGCCGCCCCGGCCGGTCAGCCCGCGGCACCCGCGCAGCCGGCGCAGCCCGCGGCACCCGCGCAGCCCGCCGCACCGGCGGCCCCGGGTGAGCGCCCCGAGCCGCGGTACGGGCAGTACGCCCCCGCGCCGCAGCAGCCGGAGGACCCGGAGCAGCAGCAGCCCTGAGACCGCACGAAGGCCCGTCCCGGAGTCCGGGGCGGGCCTTCGTCGTGCGTGAGCTCAGCCGAGCAGCTCGCCCATCCAGCGCTCGACCTCGTCCGGCGTGCGGGGCAGCGCCGCGGACAGGTTCTCGTTGCCGTCGGCGGTGATCAGCACGTCGTCCTCGATCCGGACCCCGATGCCGCGCAGCTCGGCCGGCACCCGCAGGTCGTCGACCTGGAAGTACAGCCCGGGCTCGATGGTGAACACCATGCCGGGCTCGATCACCGCGTCCAGGTACATCTCGCGCCGGGCCTGGGCGCAGTCGTGCACGTCCAGCCCGAGGTGGTGGCTGGTCCCGTGCACCATCCACCGGCGGTGCTGCTGGCCCTCCGGGGTCAGTGACTCGGCGGCGGTGACCGGCAGCATGCCCCACTCCTCCAGCCGGGCAGCGATCACCTCCATCGCGGCGGCGTGCACATCCCGGAACCGGTTGCCGGGCACGGCGGCGGCGAAGGCGGCGTCGGCGGCGTCCAGTACCGCCTGGTACACCGTGCGCTGCTCGGCGGTGAAGGTGCCGGTGACCGGCAGGGTGCGGGTGATGTCGGCGGTGTAGAGCGAGTCGACCTCGACCCCGGCGTCCACCAGGACCAGTTCGCCCGCCCGTACCTGGCCGTCGTTGTCGGTCCAGTGCAGCGTGGTGGCGTGCGACCCGGCGGCGGCGATCGTCTCGTAGCCGACGTAGTTGCCCTCCTCGCGCGCCTTCGCCAGGAACGTCCCCTCGATCACCCGCTCGCCGCGGCGGTGCGCGACCGCCTCCGGCAACCGGCGGACCATCTGGGCGAAGCCCTCGGCGGTGGCGGCGACCGCGGCCCGCAGCTCGCCGACCTCGTGCGCGTCCTTGATCAACCGCAGCTCGGACAGTGCCTCGACCAGCCGGGCGTCCAGCTCGGCCTGCGGGGTGGCGCGGATCTCCTCGACCACGGCCTCCACCGCCTCGTCGACCTCGGGCACCACCAGGATCTGCACCCCGTCCGGGCCGGCGTCCTTGGCCAGGCCGTCGCGCAGCTCGTTCGCGTGCGCGGTGGTGATCCCGGTCCGGGTCTCCATGTCCTCCAGGGTGGGGCGGGCGCCGACCCAGAACTCGCCGTAGCGGGCGTCGGCGAAGAACTCCTCGGTGTCCCGGGAGGCCAGCGGGCGCATGTACAGCACCGCGTGGTGGCCGCTGCGGCCGCCGCCGGGCAGCGGGTCGCCCTCGCCGTCCGCGGCCGGGTGCAGCACCAGCACCGCGTCAGGCTCCTGCTCCGAGCCCAGCCCGGTCAGGTGCGCGAAGGCCGAGTGCGGGCGGAACCGGTAGTCGGTGTCGTTGGAGCGCACCTTGAACGCCCCGGCCGGGATCACCAGCCGCTGCCCCGGGAACTGCGCGGACAGCCGGGCCCGGCGCTCGGCGGTGAAGTCGGCGGCCGCCCCGCGCTCGGCCGTGCTGGCCGGGCGCTCGGCCCAACCGGAGGTGACCCAGTCGAGGAAGGCGGCGGACTGCGGGCGCTGGCTACGGTTCGAGCCGCGGTCGGCCAGCGACTGCTCGGCGTTCGGGGCCTGGGGTTCGGAGGTGGGCTCGGTGCTCATGCGACCAGTCTCGCACCGCGTCACTAGGCTGCGCGGGTGCGCATCGACCTCCACACCCACTCCACCGTGTCGGACGGCACCGAGTCGCCGGCGGAGCTGATGGCCTCGGCGGCGGCCGCCGGGCTGGACGTGGTGGCGCTGACCGACCACGACACCACCGGCGGCTGGGACGAGGCCGCGGCCGCGGTACCGGTCACCGGGGTGGCCCTGGTCCGTGGCACCGAGGTCTCCGCCCTGGTCGGCGGGGTCAGCGTGCACCTGCTCAGCTACCTGCACGACCCGGAACACCCCGCACTGGCCGGGATGCTGGCCCGCACCCGGGACGCCCGGCAGCACCGCGGCCGGGCGATCGTCGAGCGGCTGACCGAGGACTACCCGATCTCCTGGGCCGACGTGGCCGCGCAGCAGCAGCCCGGCACCGTGGTCGGCCGCCCGCACATCGCCGACGCGCTGGCCGCGCTCGGGATCGTGCCGGACCGCAGCGCCGCCTTCGACAGCCTGCTGTCCGCCCGCGGCCGGTACTACGTGCCCTACTACGCGCCGGAGGCGACCGAGGCGGTGCAGGCGATCCGCGCGGCCGGTGGCGTCCCGGTGTTCGCGCACCCCGGGGCCGACGGACGCGGCCGGGTGGTCGCCGACCGGGTGATCGAGCGGTTGGTCGAGGCCGGACTGTTCGGGCTGGAGGTCGGCCACCGGGACCACGACGCCGCCCAGCGGGAACGGCTGACCGCGCTCGCCGAACGACTCGGGGTCCCGATCACCGGGTCAAGCGACTACCACGGTTCGGGCAAACCCAACCGGCTGGGGGAGAATCTGACCGCCCCGGAGGTCCTGGGGCGGATCGAGTCGGAGGGACGGACACCGGTGGTGCGAGCATGAGCGCTGTTCTCGACTGGCGCTTGTTCAGCGAGGTCTTCATCACCCTGTTCGTCATCATGGACCCGCCCGGGACGGTGCCGATCTTCCTGGCGCTGACCGGGACGATGACCAAGCAGCAGCGCTCCCGGGCCGCCCGGCAGGCGATCCTGGTCGCCTTCGGTGTGATCCTGGTGTTCGCGGTCTTCGGCCAGGGGCTGCTGTCCTACATGCACATCTCGCTGCCGGCGCTGCAGGCCTCCGGTGGTCTGCTGCTGCTCCTGGTCGCGATGGAGCTGCTGACCGGCAAGTCCGAGGACCCGCAGCCCTCCGGCAACAGCAAGGTCAACGTCGCGCTGGTGCCGCTGGGTACCCCGCTGCTGGCCGGACCCGGTGCGATCGTCGCCACCATGGTGTTCGTCCAGGCCAGCGACGGTACCGCCGCGGACTGGATCTCGATCGCGCTGGGCATCGTCGCGGTGCACATCTGCTTGTACCTGGCGATGCGGTTCGCCGGCGCGATCAACCGGGTGCTCGGCGACTCCGGCACCATCCTGGTCACCCGGATCGCCGGTCTGCTGCTGGCCGCCATCGCCGTGCAGTTGGTCGCCGACGCGGTGCGGGCGTTCATCGCGGCCGGATGAGGACCAGGGTCCCCGCCCCCGCACCGCACCCGGACTACGGCTCCTGGTGCGCCGAGCTGCTGGCCGCCGGCGACTGGCACGGGCTCTACCAGGCCGCGATGCGCTGGCGCACCGCCGGGGGTGGCAGCTTCACCCCGGACGCCTGGCTGATGGACGTCGCGTCCGCGCTGCTGCACCGGCAGCCGACGACCGCGGTGCACTGCTGCGACCTGGCCCTGACCACCTGGGTGGAACGCCCCGCCGACCGCCTGGTGCTGCGCCACCTGCGCGGAGTGCTGATCGCCGATCATGTCGGTGACCCGGCCCGTGCGCTGGACGACCTGACCGCCGCCGCCACCGACGGCCCGGACTGGCTGCGCGACCGGGCCCGCGCCGACCTGGACCGGGTGCGGGCAGCGGCCGGGCGCTCGCGGGTGCGCTCGCCCCGGGTCGGGCCGTCGCCGGAGTTCGACCCGCAGCACCGGTCGCCGGTCGCACCGGCGGAGGAGCCGTGGCCGGAGGACGGGGCGCGGCCGGCGATGTGGGACCTGCTGGCGCCGCTGCTGGCGGGGTGAGCCCCGGCGTGCCGAATGGTGCGCCCCGGGCGAGCATCGACCCGTGACCTCCCTCCGTGAACGCCTCTCCGGTGCCCTGCTCGACCGGGTCGCCGGCCCGCACGGCCACCGCACCCGCGACCGGATCCACGGCACGCCCGGCGAGCGGTGGTTCGAGCCGGACGCCCCGATCCGCCGGGTGCACGGCGACGCGTCGATGTTCATCGGCGGGCTGACCGCGCTGCTGCTGCAGTCCTGGCACCCGCGGGCGATGGCCGCGGTGGCGGCGCACTCCGGGTACCGCGGGGATCCGTGGGGGCGGTTGCAGCGGACCAGTGCGTTCCTCGCGGTGACCGCGTTCGGGACCGCCGACCATGCCGGGCAGGCGGTGCGGGCGGTGCGGCGGATCCATGACGGGATCAGCGGGGTGTCCGCGGAGGGCGAAGCGTACGCGGCCTCCGACCCGCATCTGTTGCGGTGGGTGCATGTCGCGGAGGTGCACGCGTTCCTGACCGCGCACCAGCGGTTCGGGGAGCGGCCGCTGGATGCGGCCGGGTGTGATCGGTACGTGGCGCAGGCGGGGCGCACCGCCGAGGCACTCGGGGTGGTGGACCCGCCGGAGACCGTGGCGCAACTGCGGGCGCAGTTGGACGCCTTCGTGCCGGAGCTGCGCGGGAGCGCTGCGGCGCGGGAGGCGACCGAGTTCCTGTTGCGCGAGCCGCCGCTGCCGGTGGCCGCGCGGTTGCCGTACCGCGGGCTGGTGCTGGCGGCGATCGGGTTGCTGCCCCGGGCGTGCCGGGAACCGCTGGGGCTGCCGGACCGGCCGCTGGTGGACCGGTGGGTGGCGCCGGCGGTGGGGGACGTGCTGACCCGGACCGTGCGCTGGGCGCTGGCGGCGCAGCCTCCGCCGCCGACGCCGGGGGAGGGCGTCGCGCACGGGGAGCTGCCGACGGTGCCGGGCTGACGGAGACGCCACGAGGGCGCCCCGTCGCGTGACGGGACGCCCTCGTGCGGAGTGCGGGTGGGCCTCAGCCCTCGGTCGCCGGGGTGGCGGCGCCCGAACCACCGCGGCGGCGGCGACGGCGGCGACGGGGTGCGCCGCCCTCGGTGCCCTCGGCGGAGGCGGCGGGCGTGGCGTTGTCGGCCGGGGCCTCCTCGGAGCGGCGGGTGCGCTGGCGGGCGGGCCGGTCCTCGGAGCGCCCGGAACGGCCGCGGTCACCGCCGGAACGGCCACGGTCGCCGCCGGAGCGACCGCCACGGCCACCCTCGGAACGCCCGCTGCTGTGCCGCTTGCCGGTCTCGCCCAGGTCCTCGATCGCCTCGGCGTCCAGCCCGGCGCGGGTGCGCTGCGAGCGCGGCAGCCGGCCGGTGGTGCCCTCCGGGATGTCCAGGTCGGTGTAGAGGTTCTCCGAGGAGGAGTAGGTCTCCGCCGGCTCCGGCACGCCCAGGCCGAGCGCCTTGTCGATCAGCGACCAGCGCGGCACGTCGTCCCAGTCGACGAAGGTGACCGCGGTGCCCTTGTGCCCGGCGCGGCCGGTGCGGCCGGTGCGGTGCAGGTAGGTCTTCTCGTCCTCGGGGCACTGGTAGTTGATCACGTGGGTGACGTCGTCGACGTCGATGCCGCGGGCGGCGACATCGGTGGCGACCAGCACGTCGACCTTGCCGTTGCGGAACGCGCGCAGCGCCTGCTCCCGGGCGCCCTGGCCCAGGTCGCCGTGCAGCGCGCCGGCGGCGAACCCGCGGTCGACCAGCTCGTCGGCGACCTTGGCGGCGGTGCGCTTGGTGCGGGCGAAGACGATGGTCAGGCCACGACCCCGGGCCTGCAGGATCCGGGCCAGCATCTCGACCTTGTCCAGTGCGTGCGCCCGGTAGATCACCTGCTTGATGTTCTTGACCGTGGCGCCCTCGTCGTCGGGCTGGTTGGCCCGGATGTGGGTCGGCTGGGTCATGTACCGGCGGGCCATCGCGACCACGGCGCCCGGCATGGTGGCCGAGAACAGCATGGTGTGCCGGGAGGCGGGGGTGCGGGCCAGCAGCTTCTCCACGTCGGGCAGGAAGCCGAGGTCGAGCATCTCGTCCGCCTCGTCCAGCACGACGCAGCGCACGGCGCTCAGGTCCAGGTGGCCCTGGTTCATCAGGTCGATCATCCGGCCGGGGGTGCCGACCACGACCTCGACCCCGCGCTGCAGCATCTCGATCTGCGGCTCGTAGGCGCGGCCGCCGTACAGCAGGGCGATCCGGACGCTGCGCCGCTTGGACGCGGTCTCCAGGTCGCCGGCCACCTGGACGGCGAGCTCACGGGTGGGGACGATCACCAGCGCCTGCGGCTTGCCCTGGTGCGGCTGGACGTCCCAGCCGTCCTCGCCGGGGGCGACGACCCGGTGCAGCAGCGGGACGCCGAAGCCCAGGGTCTTGCCGGTGCCGGTCTTGGCCTGGCCGATGATGTCGTGCCCGGCCAGGGCGACCGGCAGGGTCATCGCCTGGATCGGGAACGGGGCGGTGATCCCGGCGTCGGCGAGGGCGTCGACGATCTCGGGGCGGACGTCGAAGTCCGCGAAGGTGACGTCCGCCGCCTGGACGGAGGCGGCGGTCGGGGTGTCGATGGTCTCGGTCGCGATGTCCTCGGGCAGAGGCGCGCTGGTGTCGGTGGTGGTCACGGACGACTCTTCACTCGTGCGGGTGGCGAGCCGCACGTCGCGCGGGGACGGGCCCCGGGCTGCGACGGGCAACGCCACGGTCTGGTCCGGTAGCCGATCGTGCAGGTGTGCCGCCGGCGGCCCCGGCGAGTGACACCCGGAGCGGCACGGCGCGCCGTCGTCGAGACGACCGGGCAACCGCTGAACGGAGGTCATCCTACGTCACACCCCCCGACAGCGGCGCCCGGACGCGCTCAGGACCGGTGCACCCCGCGCTGCCGGGTCAGTGCCAGCAGCAGGGCCAGCACCGTCGCGCCGACCGTGACGCCGAAGGCCGCGGTGTGCCCGGAGCTGTCCGCCAGCGACCCGGCCAGGGCGGCACCACTGGCGTAGCCGATGCTGGTCGCCCCGGCCAGCAGGGTCATCGCGGCGGCGCTGCGGGCGGGCGGGACCGCGCGCTCGGCCTGGGAGTAGACCGCGATCATGAACGGGGCGATCGCGAAGCCGAGCAGCGTCACCGACCCGGTCAGCGGGCCGAGCGAGTCGACCAGCAGCAGCGGCCAGGACAGCGCGACCATCGCGACGGCGGCGACCAGCATCCGGCGCTGGTGCGGCACCCGGGCCGGGATCAGCGCGGTGGCGAACCCGGCGAGCGCGGAGCTGACCCCGAGCATCGCGTGCACCAGGCCGGTCAGCCCGGGCTTGCCCACCGCGTCGGCCAGTGCGTTGGTGCCGGTCTGGGTGGCGCCGAACAGCACGCCCACCGACCACTGCGCGGCGATCAACACCACCAGGCCCAGGGTGAGGAACCGGCCGTCGAGAGCGGGTACGGCGTGGTCCGCGGGTGAGGCGGGCACGGTGTTGACCGCGTGCGCCGCCGGGCCGGTGAGCCGGGCGGTCGGGTGCAGGGCGAAGGCGGTGCCGAACACCGCGAGCAAGGCGGCCGCGGTGAGCAGGGCACCGGCGGGGGAGACCAGCACCGCGGCGATGCCGACCAGGGCCGGACCGAGGGCGAACGAGGCCTCGTCGGCGGCGCCCTCGTAGGAGAACGCGGCGTCCACCAGGCGGCGCTGGTCGCCGGACGTCGCGGCCAGCGGTCGCCAGCGCACCCGGGCCAGCGGGCCGACCTGCGGCAGCACGGCGCCCAGGGCGGCGGACATCGCGATCATCGCCGGGTTGGGAGCACCGGCCTGGGCCAGCAGCACCAGGCCGATCAGCCCGGCGGTGCCGGCCAGCGACTGGACCAGCACCACGATCCGCTGGCCGTGCCGGTCGCAGAGCACGCCGGCGATCGGTGCGCCGATCGCGTTGGCGATCGCCAGCGCGCCGGCGGCGACACCACCGACCTCGTTGGAGCCGGTGGCCCGGAACACCAGCATCAGGGTGCCGACCTGGGCCATCGCCATCGGCAGCCGGCCGAGGAAGGCCACCAGGACGTAGAGCGGGCCGGTCAGTCTGAACAGGCGTGAGTATGCGGTGAACGCATGCACGGAAGACCTCTCAAGGGGGTACGTCGAACGGACGCGCCTCCCCACCACCAGGTCGCGGACTACCCCTGTGCTGGGGCAGATCATAGCGGGCGGGCTACCATCGACGGATGACTTCTGCCGCCACCGAGGGCCGCCCGTCCGGCTCCGAGGCCGTCACCGACCGCGACGACACCGTCGAACTGCTCGGCCTGGTCGCCCACCTGCAGCACGTCGCCTTCGGCCGGCTGGCGGACGATGCGCGTGAGGCGCCGACCACCGCCGAACAGCTGGAGCTGAGCCGGCTGGCCGCCGCCGCCGTGCAGCGCCGCGACCGGGTGCTGGCCCGGGTGGCCGAGCTCGGCGGTGACCCGGAGCGCAGCCTCGGCGCGTACACCCGGTTGCTGGAGGACTTCGACAACCGGACCCAGCCGAGCACCTGGTGGGAGCGGCTGCTGCGGTCCTACGTGGCCGAGGGGGTCTCCGACGACTTCTGCCGGATCGCGGCCGGGGCGGTGGACGACGTGACCCGCGAGCTGCTGCTCGAGGTGCTGGACGACGCCGCGCACGCCGAACTCGCGGTCGCCGCGCTGGAGTCCGCCGGTGCGCAGGACGAGGTGCTGGTCTCCCGGCTGGCGCTGTGGGGCCGCCGGCTGGTCGGCGAGGCGCTGGGCGTGGTGCAGCAGGCGATGGCCGCGCACCCGAGCCTGGCCCGGCTGGTCGGCAACCGGGAGGGCGCCCCGGAGGCGAGCACCGAACCGGCACCGGCCGGGGACCCGAAGCTGTTCGGCGAGCTGACCGCGGAGCACACCCGCCGGATGAGCCGCCTGGGCCTGACCGCCTGATCCGCGCCCGGTGATGTCGCCAGCACATGCGGATCCTCGCGCGACAGACGCCGACATCCGTATGTCGCGCGGGTTTCCGCATGCCGCGCGGGGGAGCAGGGGCGAGGGGCGTGTCGGACGCGACGAGGGCCCGCTTCCCGGGTGGGGGAGCGGGCCCTCGTGCGTCAGGGGGTCTCAGATCGCGCCGAAGCCGACCGGTCCCTTGGTCTCCGAGCCGATCTCCACGTAGCCGATCGCGGCCGACGGGACGATGATCCGGCGACCGCGCGCGTCGGTCAGCTCCAGGGTGGTCTTGCCCCCGAGGGCGGCGGTCACCGCCGAGGCGACCTCGTCCGCGCTCTGCGCCGACTCGATGACCAGCTCGCGGGGCAGGTTCTGCACACCGATCGTGATGTCCACGCTTCGTCGTCTCCTCGCATCTGAGGGCACCTGGCGGTGCCTGCTGCGGTCATCCTAGGTCGGACGCCACCGGGACGGCGCTGCGTTCGCCCTCGGCCGACGCCGGCAGGAAGTCCTGGATGCCACCCCAGGCCAGCCGGGTGACCAGCGCCGCGGTCCGGCGGGCGTCGGGCGCCTGCGGGTCGCGCAGCCGGCGGGTGGCGGCCTGCTGGGCCATCGCGGCCAGGCAGGGCGCGAGTACGGCGGCGGTGCGCGGCTGCGGGGACAGGCCGGGCACCCGGGACAGCACCTGCTCCAGTCGTTCGGTGACCAGGTCGGTGGCCCGCTCGACCCGGGCGCGCACGTCGGCGTCGTGCATCACGTCCGACTCGAACAGCAGGGCGGCGGCCTCGCCGGTGCGGTCGACGAACTCCAGGTAGGCGAGCACCACGCCGGTGATCGCGGCCCGCGGGTCGCTGACCTCGGCGATGGCGGTGTCCACAGTGGACAGCAGGTCCGCGCCGCGGGCGTCGACCACGGTCAGGTAGAGGTCGAGCTTGGACGGGAAGTGCCGGTACAGCACCGGCTTGCTGACCTCGGCGCGGTCCGCGATGTCGTCCATCGACACGTGGTGGAAGCCCTCGGCGGTGAACAGTTCCTGGGCGACGGCCAGCACCTGGGCCCGCCGCAGGTCACGCGGCATGCGGGCCGGTCGTCCTCGACCGGGGTTGGGGGTCACCATCGGGCGATGATAACCAGCGGGCGGGTGGCCGCGGGCGGCATCCGGATGTCGGACGGGTGTGGTGGGATTCTCGGGTGCAGATGCTCTCCGCCCCCCGACTGGTGCGCCCGGCGCTGGCCGACGTGGCGCCGGCGGTCGCGCTCGGGGCGGATCAGCGGGCCGCGGTCGACCTGCTGCTGACCGGTGACCGGTCCGCGGTGCTGGTGACCGGGGCCGCAGGCTCCGGCAAGTCCGAGCTGGTGGTGGAGACCGTGGCGGCCGCGCTGACCGCCGACCCGGCCGCCGCGCCGTGGACCGCCGGGCTGCGCGCCGACGACGTGCTGGTGCTCGCCTCGGGCCGCCGGGCCGCCGCCGAGCTGCGCGACCGGATTGGTTCCCGGGTGCGGCGCACCACCGGCCAGGCGATGGTGCGCACCGCCGCCTCGGCCGCGTTCGCGGTGCTCCGCCAGCACGCGGTGCTGCTCGGCGACCCGCCGCCCGCGCTGATCTCCGGCCCGGAGCAGGACCTCGCGCTGGCCGAGCTGCTCGCCGGGCACCTGGCGGGCGAGGGCGTGGAGCTGATCTGGCCGCCCGGTGTCCCGGCGGAGACGATCGGGCTGCGCTCGTTCCGCGGCGAGCTGCGCGACCTGTTGATGCGGGCCGCCGAGCGTGGGCTGGAACCGGTGGACCTGGCCCGGCTGGGCCGCACCCACCGGCGACCGGCCTGGGTCGCCGCCGCCGTGCTCTACCAGGAGTACCTGGACGTGACCGGGCTGCGCGGTGGCACGCCGGACATCGGTGCCCGGGTGGACCCGGCGGTGGTGGTGGAGGAGGCCGCCGACGTGCTGCGGCACTGGGAGGAGGACCTGCCCGGTCGCCCGCGGCCGCGCTGGCGGCTGGTGGTGGTGGACGACTACCAGGAGGCGACCGAGGCCACCGCCCGGCTGCTGCGGGTGCTCGCCGACGACGGCGCCCGGCTGCTGCTGGCCGCGGACCCGGACGCCGCCGTGCAGACCTTCCGCGGTGCCACCCCCGGGCTGGTCGGCCGAGCGGACGCGGCCGGCGACGGGCCGGGCGAGTTCGGGGCGACCCGGCTGGTGCTGGACCGGGTGCGGCGGCACGACGGTGCGCTGCGCGAGGTGGCGGGCCGGGTGGCCGAGCGGATCGCGGTGGTCGGTGGCGCGGCCCACCGGCGGGCGGTGCCGGACCCGGCGGTGGTGCATGAGCGGCGCGGGGCGGGGGCTGCGGAGACCGAGCCCGGCGGCCGGACGGTGCGCGCCGCGGTGCTGCCCAGCGCCGCCCAGGAGGCCGCCTACCTCGCACACGCGCTGCGCAGCGCCCACCTGGAACGCGGGGTGCCGTGGGAGCAGATGGCGGTGATCGCCCGCGCCGGTAGCCAGGTCACCGCGCTGCGCCGGGCACTCGGTTCGGCGTCGGTGCCGGTGGCGGTGGTCGGCTCGGACGTCCCGCTCAAGGACGAGCCGGCCGTACGCCCGCTGCTGGACGCGCTGCGGGTGGTGCTCGGTGACGAGCTCGGTGGCCGGGACCTGGACGCAGACCAGGCCGCCCGGCTGTGCTGCTCCCCGCTGGGTGGCCTGGACGCGGTCGGCCTGCGCCGGGTGCGCCGGGCGCTGCGGGCGCAGGAGATCGCCGGTGCCACCGCCGACCAGCGCGGCCGGACCTCGGACGAGCTGCTGGTGGAGGCGCTGAACGACCCGCTCCGCTCGGCCATGCTGCCCGCGGTGTCCCGGCGGCCGGTCGAGCGGCTGGCCACCGTGCTGGCCCGGGGCCGGGAGGCGGCCCGGGCGCTGGGGGCCGACCCGCAGACCGTGCTGTGGGCGCTGTGGGAGACCGCCGGCCTGGCCGAGCCGTGGCGGCGGTCGGCGCTGGCCGGTGGGCCCGGTGGTGCCCGCGCCGACCGCGACCTGGACGCCGTGCTCGCGCTGTTCCGGGCCGCGGAGACCTACGTCGACCGGATGCCGCAGTCGCCGCCGGCCGCCTTCCTGTCCTGGATCGAGGCGCAGGAACTCCCGGCGGACACCATCGCCGCCCGGGCGCGCCGGGACGCGGTGAGCGTGCTGACCCCCGCGGGTGCCGCCGGCCGGGAGTGGGAGCTGGTCGCGGTCGCCGGGGTGCAGGAGGGGGTGTGGCCGGACCTGCGGCTGCGCGACTCGCTGCTCGGCGCGCAGACCCTGGTGGACGTGCTGGCCGGCCGGGTGGACGACCACGGCGCCGACCACGGCGCGGCGGCCCGGGCGGCGGTGCTGGCCGACGAGCTGCGGTCGTTCTACGTCGCGGTCTCCCGCGCTCGCGGGCTGCTGCTGGTCACCGCGGTGGCCGACGCCGAGGAGCAGCCCTCGCCGTTCCTGGACCTGGTCGAGCCGCAGGAGGAGGACGAGGACCCGCGCCGGGTGGGTGCGCCCGCCCCGCTGGACCTGCGCGGGTTGGTGGGGTCGCTGCGTGCCCGGTTGGAGCACACCGCCCGGCTGGGCGCCCCCGACCCGGCCGCCGCCCGGGTGCTGGCCCGGCTGGCCGACGCCGGGGTGCCCGGCGCGGACCCGGCCGAGTGGCACGGGCTCGCCCCGGTGTCCACCGACCAGCCGCTGTGGCCGGAGGGCGAGCGGGTGCCGGTGTCGCCGTCCCGGATCGAGACCGCCGGCACCTGTGCGCTGCGCTGGGCGCTGGAGGCGGCCGGGGGCACCGCGCCGAACTCCTCCCGCCAGACCCTGGGCACACTGGTGCACGCGATCGCCCAGCGGTTCCCGCGTGGCAGCCGGGCCGAGCTCGCCGCCGAACTGGACCGCCGGTGGCCGGAGCTGGGCCTGGGCGACGGCTGGCCCGCGATCCTGGAACGACGGCGCGCGGACGGGATGATCGACCGGCTGGCCGGTTACCTGGCCCAGGCCGGCGACCCGCTGGCGGTGGAGGCGAGCTTCGAGCTGCCGCTGGACCGGGCGCTGGTGCGCGGCAGCATCGACCGGGTGGAGTCGGCGGGCGAGGACGGCGCGGTCCGGGTGGTCGACCTCAAGACCGGCCGGACCCTGCCGAGCGCCGCCGACACCGCGACCAACCCGCAGCTCGGCGCCTACCAGCTCGCGGTGGACGCGGGCCGGGTGGAGGGCCTGCCGGAGGGGGCGCACGCGGTCGGGGCCCAGCTGGTCTTCGTCTCCGACGTGCAGAAGAAGGCCGCGGTGCGCCCGCAGGATGGCCTGGGCCCGGAGCCGGAGACGTCCTGGGCCCGCGAGCACATCGAGGAGGTGGCCGAGCGGATGGCCGCGTCGACCTTCCACGCCACGGTGAACGGGATGTGCGACCGGTGCCCGGTGCGCCGCTCCTGCCCGGTCCGCGACGAGGGCGGGCAGGTGGTCCAGTGACCGCGCTGTCCGCCCGGGACATCGCCGCCCTGCTGCGCCGCGATCCGCCCACGCCCGAGCAGGTCGCCGTGATCGAGTCCCCGCTGCGCCCCGCGCTGGTGGTGGCCGGTGCCGGGTCGGGCAAGACCGAGACCATGTCCGCCCGGGTGGTCTGGCTGATCGCCAACGGCCTGGTCGCCCCGGAGCAGGTGTTGGGTCTGACCTTCACCCGCAAGGCCGCCGGGGAGCTGGCCGAACGGGTGCGGCGCCGGCTGCGTCACCTGGCCCGGGCCGCCGCGGCCGACGGACTGATGCTGCCCGGGTTGTCCGCCGCCGAGGACACCGCCCTGGCCACCATCGCCCGGCCGACCATCTCCACCTACAACGCCTACGCCGCCGCACTGGTCGGCGACCACGGGCTGCGGCTCGGGATCGAACCGGCCGCCCGGCTGCTGGGCGAGGCGGCGCAGTGGCAGCTGGCCAGTCAGGTGGTCGAGTCCTGGACCGCCGACCTGGACAGCCGGGCCGCGGTGTCCACCGTGGTGGACGCGGTGCTGTCGCTGTCCGGGGCGCTGGACGAGCACCTGCTGGAACCCGAGGACGCCCGGCGCGGGATCGAGCAGATCGTCGAGGCGATCGAGGCCACCCCGCCCGGCACGCCGCCCAAGCCGCACTACGCCGACATCCGCACCCTGATCGGTGCGCTCGGCGAGCGGTCCCGGGTGCTGGAGCTGGTCGCCGAGTACCGCCGGCGCAAGCGGGCCACCGACGCCCTGGACTTCGGCGACCAGGTGGCGATCGCGGCCCGGCTGGCCCGGGACGTGCCGGAGGTGGGCGAGACCGAGCGGGCCCGGTTCCGGGTGGTGCTGCTGGACGAGTACCAGGACACCTCCTACGCCCAGCTGGTCCTGCTGTCCTCGCTGTTCCGCGACGGGCACCCGGTGACCGCGGTCGGCGACCCGCACCAGTCGATCTACGGCTGGCGCGGTGCCAGCGCCGGCGGCCTGGAACGGTTCCCGGAGACGTTCCCGGTGCTGACCGCCGACGGCGAGCGGCGGCGGGCCGACCTGCACCAGCTGTCCACCTCCTGGCGCAACGACGTCGCGGTGCTCGCGGCCGCGAACCTGGTCGCCGCACCCCTGCGCCGCGCCGCCACCAGCCGGATCGAGCTGCCCGAGCTGGGCGCCCGCCCCGGCGCCGGTGCCGGTGAGGTGCTGGCCCGGATGCTGCCCACGGTGGAGGACGAGGCGCGGGCGGTGACCGAGTTCGTCGCCGCCCGGTGGCGGGCCGCGGGGCCGGACGGTGGTGGGCGGGTGACCGCCGCGGTGCTCTGCCGCAAGCGCGCCCAGTTCCCGGTGCTGCACGCGGCGCTGCGCGAGGCCGGGCTGCCGGTGGAGGTGGTCGGGCTCGGCGGGTTGCTGGCCACCCCGGAGGTGGTCGACGTGGTGGCCCTGTTGCAGGCGGCGCACGATCCGTCGCGCGGGGACGCGCTGATGCGGCTGCTCACCGGTGCCCGGCTCCGGATCGGTGCGGCGGACCTGCACGCGCTGGCCGACTGGTCGGTGCAGGTCGCCGACGGCCTGGAACGCCGGGCCGCCGCCGGTGAGGTGCCCGCCGCGGCCGACGTGGTGGACGAGCGCAGCATCGTGGACGCGGTGGACCAGCTGCCGCCGCCGGACTGGCACAGTTCCCGCGGCCGGTCGCTGAGCGAGACCGGCCGGGCCCGGCTGGCCGAGCTCGCCGGGGTACTGCGGGCGCTGCGCGGGCAGACCTACCTGTCGCTGCCCGAGCTGGTGGTGCAGGCCGAGCGGCTGTGGGGGCTGGACCTGGAGGTCGCCGCCCGGCCCGGGATCAGCCCCGGCCGGGCCCGGGCGCACCTGGACGCGTTCCGGGACGTGGCGGTGCAGTACGCCGAGTCCACCGACGACCCGACCCTGGGCGGGTTCCTGGCCTGGCTGGAATCGGCCGATGCGCACGAGCAGGGCCTGGACATGCCGGTCACCGAGCCGGACCCGGACGCGGTGCAGCTGATGACCGTGCACGCCGCCAAGGGCCTGGAGTGGGACGTGGTCGCGGTGGCCGGGCTGGTCGACGGCGGGCTGCCGAACACCCGCACCCAGGGGTCGGAGGGCCCGGTCGACTCCGGCTGGCTGACCGGCCTGGGCGAACTGCCCTACCCGCTGCGCGGCGACCGGCACGACCTGCCCGACTTCGCCTACGCCGGTGCCGCGGACCCGCAGGACCTGAACGAGCGGCGCAAGCAGTTCCGCCGGGATGCCGGTGACCACCAGGTGGCCGAGGAACGCCGGCTGGCCTACGTCGCCTTCACCCGGGCCCGGGCCGCCCTGCTGCTGACCGGCGCGTGGTGGGGGGACGCCGGCCGGCCGCGCCCGCCGTCGCTGTTCCTGACCGAGGTGGTCGAGGCCGGGCTGGCCCGGGTCGAGGACTGGGCCGACGCCCCCGCGCCGGACCAGGGCAATCCGCGCGAGGCCCAGGACACCGCGGTGCTCTGGCCAGCCGACCCGTTCGGCACCGGCGGCCGCCGCGAGCTGGTCCGGACCGCCGCCGATGCGGTGCTCGCCGCCCGGGCCGCCGGACCCGACGACACCCCGACGCCCTGGGACCACACCGTCCGGCTGCTGCTGGCCGAACGGGAGGACGAGGCCCGTCCCGGCGCCGACGTCGAGCTGCCCGCGCACCTGTCCGCCTCCGCGGTGGTCCGGCTGGCCGGCGACCCCGCCGACTTCGCCCGGGCCCTGCGCCGACCGGTGCCGCAGCGTCCCTCGCCGCAGGCCCGGCGCGGTACCCGGTTCCACGCCTGGGTCGAGGGGTTCTACGGCGAATCGGCGCTGGTGGACATCGACGACCTGCCCGGTGCGGACGACGACTCGGTGCCGGTGGACGCCGACGAGCTCACCCTGCGTGAGCACTTCCTGGCCACCGAGTGGTCGACCCTGCGCCCGATCGCGGTGGAGGCCGACGTGGAGACCGTGATCGGCGGCTACGTGCTGCGCTCCCGGATCGACGCGGTGTTCCCCGACCCGCAGCGACCGGGGGAGGACGCGGTGGTGGTGGTCGACTGGAAGACCGGCGCCCCGCCCGCCGACGCCGAGTCCGCCGCGGTCCGGGAGCTGCAGCTCGCGGTCTACCGGCTGGCCTGGTCGCGCTGGACCGGGACGCCGCTGGACCGGGTCGGCGCGGCGTTCTGCTACGTCGGCACCGGGCGGACCGTGCGGCCGGAGCGGTTGCTCGGCGCGGAGGACATCGAGCGGATGCTGCTGGGCGTGACCCAGGGCTGAGCCGCGGCCCCGTGGTCGAGGCGCGATCCGGGGCTAGTCCTGGACGGCGGCCGGGGTACTGCCGGTCTCCGGCTGCTCCCGGGTCTGCTCGTCCAGCTCGTCCAGCATCGACACCGCATCGGCGATCACCTCGTCGTCGCGGGTGCGCACGCCGTAGAGCAGCCAGCGCACCAGCGCGAGCTCCCCGGCCAGCAGCGCGCGGTCGGCCAGGAACGGGTCGGTCAGCTCGGTGCGCCGCAGCTGGTAGGCCTCCATGATCGCGTCCACCGCGTCCTGCGGGGCGGCGACCAGCAACCAGGACAGGTCGTCGGCGGGGTCGGCCACCTTCGCCTCGCCCCAGCTGAGCACCCCGGTGACCTCGCCGTCGGCGGCCAGCACGTGGTCGGCGGACAGGTCGCCGTGCACCATCACCGGGCTGAACTTCCACATCGCGACGTCCTCGAGCCGCTCCTCCCAGCGGCGCAGCAGCCCGGCGGGCACCCGGCCGGTGCGGGCGGCCTCGTCCACCTCGGACAGCCGGCGCGCGCGGTAGGTGGCGGCGTCGTAGATCGGCAGCCCGGCCTCCTCGGCCAGGGTGGGCGGCAGCTCGTGCAGGGCGGCGATCGCCCGGCCCAGCGCCGCCGCGGTGCCCGGACCCGGCCGCAACCGGTCCAGCGCCACCGGGTGACCCTTGAGCTGGCGGTACATCACCGCCCGGCCGCCCTCCTCCAGCGGGGCCGACCCGACCACCCGCGGCACGTCGAACGGCAGGGTGCCGTCGTCCACCGCCCGGGCCAGGCCCCCGAGCAGGACCAGCTCGGCCTCCAGGGCGGCACCGGCGGCGGAGGACCGGGGGGCACGGACCACCCAGCGGGCGTTCTTGGCGTCGGTCACCACCGCGATGTCGTCCTCGCCACCGAAGTCCGACGCGCGCACCGCCCGGGCGTCGAAGCCGGGGACGGCGACGGTCGCGAGCGCAGCGAGGGCGAGGGGTGAACGCACCCCCACAGGGTAGGCGGGTGGGCGGTGGCTCCGCCCGGGGCGGTGCCATTCCGGCGTGTCGGGTGCTTCGAGCGGCGGTGCCGGGCAGGGCGCGGGCGGGAGTGGGTGCCGCCACCTGTCACCGGGGACCGGCCTCTGCGACCGTCGGCCCGGGCGCGTACGGTGACGTGGTGCTCGACTCCGATCTTCCGCTGTCGCGCACGGTGACCGACCGTGCCGCCGACCTCCGCCGCGACCCCGGTCTGCTGGACCGCCTGCTCGACCTGCCCGGTTCCCGGGTGCTGTTGGTGAGCTCCGGGCAGGTGGTGGCCCGCTCGGACGGACGCCGGCCGGCACTGGTCTGGTTCGCCCCGGCCGAGGCCGCCCTGCGCGCACCGACCGGATCGCTGGCCGAACGGTGGGCCTTCCTCGGCTACGACGATGCCGACCAGGTGCCCGGGGTGGCGGTGACCGAGCCGGTCGAGCGCACCGGACCCGCGTATCTGGCCCACCACGTGCCGGACCCGGCGGTGGCCGCGCTGCCGGAGGGCACCAGCTGGATGCCGCTGCGGGACATCGGCGCCGAGCTGTCCGCCCGGGACGCCGGCCTGGCCACCGCCGCGGTGGCGCTGTACGAGTGGCACGTCCGGCACCCGCGCTGCCCGCGCTGCGGGGCGGTGACCTACACCGTCCAGTCCGGCTGGGTCCGGCGCTGCGTGGCGGACGGCACCGAGCACTACCCGCGCACCGACCCCGCGGTGATCATGGCGGTGATCGACGACGACGGCCGGTTGCTGCTGGCGAACTCCGCGGCCTGGCCGGCCCGGCGGTTCTCCACCCTGGCCGGGTTCGTCGAGCCCGGGGAGTCGGTGGAGCACGCGATCCGGCGCGAGGTGCGCGAGGAGTCCGCGGTGGTGGTCGGCGAGGTCGAGTACAAGGGCAGCCAGCCGTGGCCGTTCCCGGCGTCGCTGATGCTCGGCTTCCAGGCCCGCGCCCTGACCACGACGATCGCGGTGGACGGCGACGAGCTGGCCGCCGCGCAGTGGTTCACCCGGGCCGAGCTGCACCGCGCGGTCGCCGTGGGTGAGGTGGTACTGCCGCCGTCGACCTCGATCGCCCGGGCGCTGATCGAGGACTGGTTCGGCGGTCCGGTGCCGCCCGGGCCGGAGCCGGACGCCTGGCGGACCTCGGTGCCCGCCCCGGACCCGGCGGCCGGCAGCGGCCCCGCCGGTCACGCGGACGACGGCGGGGCCTGACCGGGCTCAGCCGGGTTCAGCCGGCAAGTGCCTGCTTGACCTGCACCAGCGAGGGGTTGGTCAGCGCCGACCCGTCCGGGAACAGCACGGTCGGCACGGTCTGGTTGCCGCCGTTGACCTGCTCGACGTAGGCCGCGGCCTGCGGCTGCTGCTCGATGTCCACCTCGGTGTAGCCGATCCCGGCGCTGTCGAGCTGGGTCTTCAGCCGGCGGCAGTAGCCGCACCAGGTGGTGGTGTACATCGTCACCGAGCCCGCGGCGGGCAGCTCCTGGGTCATCGTCGTCCTTTCCTCGGGGTGCTCGGGTGGCAACGCCCCGGCCGGTGCCGGGCATTCCCGCCGGTGGTCCCCAGCCGGTGCCGGGCTGTCCCCGGCAGGTGCGAGGATGCCAGGCGATGTCCCCCGACGATCTGCTCGACGCCCTCGACCCCGACCAGCGCGCGGTGGCCGGTGCGCTCACCGGCCCGGTCTGCGTGCTGGCCGGCGCCGGCACCGGCAAGACCCGCGCCATCACGCACCGGATCGCCTACGGCGTGCGCACCGGGGTGTACGCGCCGACCAGCGTGCTGGCCGTGACCTTCACCGCCCGGGCGGCGGGGGAGATGCGCACCCGGCTGCGCGACCTGGGGGTGGCGGGGGTGCAGGCCCGCACCTTCCACTCCGCGGCGCTGCGCCAGCTGCGGTACTTCTGGCCGCGGGTGGTGGGCGGTCCGGTGCCGGAGCTGCTGGCCCAGAAGGCCCCGGTGGTCGCCGACGCCTGCCACCGGCTGGGCCTGGCGGTCGACCGGGTCGCAGTGCGGGACCTGGCCTCGGAGATCGAGTGGGCCAAGGTCAGCCGGATCACCGCCGAGGACTACCAGACCGCCGCGGCCGCCGCCGGGCGCCCGGCCCCCGCCGGGCACGACCACCAGGTGATCGCCCGGCTGATCACCGCCTACGAGGACGCCAAGGACGCCCGCGGGGCGATGGACATGGAGGACATCCTCTGGCTGCTGGCCGGGATGCTGGTGGACAACGGCGCGGTCGCCGAGGAGGTCCGGTCCCAGTACCGCCGGTTCGTGGTGGACGAGTACCAGGACATCTCCCCGCTGCAGAAGTTCCTGCTGGACCAGTGGCTCGGCGGCCGGGACGAACTGTGCGTGGTCGGCGACCCGGCCCAGACCATCTACTCCTTCGCCGGGGCGACCCCGCACTACCTGACCCGGTTCACCGCCGAGCACCCCGGCGCCCAGGTGGTCCGGCTGGTCCGGGACTACCGCTCCACCCCGCAGGTGGTCGGCCTGGCGAACGAGGTGCTGCGCCGCGCACCGAAGGGCACCGGCTGGGCACCGCTGGAACTGGTCGCCCAGCGGCCGGCGGCCGGGCCGGTGCGGTTCGCGGTCTACGACGACGACGAGTCCGAGGCGGCCGGTGTCGCCACCCGGATCGGCCGGTTGATCGCCGCCGGGACCCGGCCCAGCCAGATCGCCGTGCTGTACCGGATCAACTCCCAGTCCGAGGCGTTCGAGCAGGCGCTGGCCGCCGCCGGGATCGGCTACGTGCTGCGCGGCGGGGAGCGGTTCTTCGCCCGGCGCGAGGTGCGGGACGCGATCGTCACCCTGCGCGGTGCGGCGGTGGCCGCCGACCCGGGCGACTCGATGCCGCAGGCCGCCCGGGACGCGCTGCGGGCGGTCGGCTGGTCGGAGGAACCGCCCGCCGCGCGCGGCGCCTCCCGCGAACGCTGGGACTCGCTGTCGGCACTGGTCGCCCTGGCCGACGAGCTGGCCGCCACCGCCGAGCGCGCCGGGGGCCGGGCCACCGTCGCCGATCTGGTCGCCGACCTGGACGAGCGCGCTGCCGCCCAGCACGCCCCCACCGTGGAGGGCGTGACCCTGGCGTCGCTGCACGCGGCCAAGGGCCTGGAGTGGGACGCGGTCTTCCTCACCGGGCTGAGCGAGGGCCTAGTGCCCTGGGCGTCGGCGGACACCACCGCAGACCTGGCCGAGGAGCGCCGGCTGCTGTACGTCGGCATCACCCGCGCGCGCGAGCACCTGGAACTGTCCTACGCGCGCTCCCGCACCCCGGGCGGCCGGGGCAACCGGCGGCGCTCGCGGTTCCTGGACGGGCTGTGGCCCAGCGACGGCCGGGGCCGGTTCGGCCGCCGGGAGACCGGATCGGTGCCGCGCACCACCGGCAATCCGGACCCGGCGCTGCTGGCTGCACTGACCCAGTGGCGCGAGGACCTGGCCCGCCGGACGTCCAAGCCGTCCTTCACCGTGCTGGGCGACGCCACGCTGGCCTCGATCGCCGAGCTGCGACCCGCCTCGGTGCCCGATCTGGCGCGGATCCACGGCATCGGACCGGCCAAGATCGACCGCTACGGCACCGAGCTGCTGGCGCTCGTCGCGGCCCACTCAGAAGTTTCTCGTTAATTCGGTTGTGCCGTCCTCGGCCTGCCGCCTACTGTGATTCCTGCCCGATGAGACAGGCCGTGCTGTGCCAAGCGCAGACCGGTCGGAGACGAGAGGAGGTGGACGTGGTGAAGAAGCTCAACATGATCGGTTCCGGTGCGGTCGCACTGCCGATCCAGGCGTCCACCTTCGGTTCGGTCCAGGGGAGTGGTGTGTCCGCGGTGCGGATCACCAGTGGCGGCACCGCCACCCTCGGCTTCACCGGTCGCCTGCGTGGCAGCGGTGATGCCCCCGCCCCCGACTCCGTCGGCCCAGGTCTGCTCGGCTAGAGCACCTGACCTGCAGGCCACGGAGTCCCCCGGATTCCGTGGCCTTTCTCTTTGTCCCGACCTGATGGCAGGGGCGAGGTGGGAGCAACGGGACCCGTCCGCCCCATCAGCTTTCGCTTCACATCAGGAGGACATCGTGCGGCTCACCACGCTGCTCGACACGGTCGGACTCGGCGGGTCCGGCCCCTGGCCCCCCGTCACGTCCGGCACCGACGACTTCGACACCCTGGTCGCGGGTCTGATCCCGTGCCGCTCCAACGACCCCGAGCTCTGGTTCGCCGAGCGCACCGCCGAGGTCGAGCGGGCCAAGGCGCTGTGCCGGGAGTGCCCGCTGCTGGAGGGCTGCCTGGCCGGCGCCCTCGAACGGCAGGAGCCCTGGGGGGTCTGGGGCGGTCAGGTGTTCGTCGCGGGACAGGTGGTCGCGGTCAAGCGCGGCCGCGGCCGGCCCCGCAAGGACGCAACCCCGGCGGCCTGAGATGACTCAGGTCCCGGTCACCGTTCCCGTCGGCAGGGCGGCGCACCCGCACTCCGGGTGCGCCGCCCAGGCCCGCAGCCTCGGCTCCACCGACGGCAACGGCAGCTCGTACTGGCGGCCGTCGGTCACCGGCTGATCGCCGTCCACCAGACTCAGCACCTCCGCGGCGGCCAGGCCACCGGCCACCGCCGCCAGCACCACCGGCTCCGCACCGGCATCGTCGCCGGCACGCAGCAGCCCCAGCACCCGCGGCCACCGCGGGTCCAGGTCGGCCCGGGCCAGCTCCACACACCGTGGACAGCACGCCCCGCCCGGCCGGGCCGTCGGCCCCACCAGCGCATCCGCCTCCCGCAGCACCACCGGCACCTGTGCGGTGCCCGCGGACAACAACGCCTGCGTGCGCTCCGGGTCGACCGCGTCGCCGTCGACGGTGACCACCACCTCCGGTTCCGGACCGGACCGCTCCGCCGTCCCGGTGCGCACCCCTGGCGCAGTCGACCGCAGCAGCGCGGCCACCGCGGTCGTCCGGCGACGGCCCACCTCGCCCGGACCCAGCCCGGTGCCCAGATCCGTCCCGCGCACCCGGTGCCGGTCGGCCAGCAGGACGGTGCCGATCCCGGCCGAGGCCAGCAACACGGCCACCTGCACGCCGGTACGGCCCAGCCCGTGCACGGCCACGGTCGCCGCGGCCCGGCGCTCCCGGATCGCGCGCGGATCACCGTCCCGGGCCAGGGCGGTGACCCGGCAGTCCGGCACCAGGCGTTCGGGCACCGGCAGATCGCGGGGCACCGGCGGGCGCAGCAGTCCCAGGGTGCCGAGTTCGGCCAGCACCGGTGCGGGCAGGACGAGGCGCAACGAGCGTTCCGTGCCGCGCAGCACCGCCCGGCACTGCACCGGGCTCAGGCCGTGCAGGCGCACCGCCCAGCGCGGGTCGGTGCCGATCTGGACCTCGTCCTCGCCGGTGCGCACCAGCCGCAGTCCCCGTCGTAGCCGCATCGCGCCACCTCCTCCGGCAGCACGGTGGCACGGGGCCGGGGACCCGCCCCGGTTGTCCACAGTGGGAGTGGTCAGGCCTTGCCGAGGATCCGGTTCAGCTTGGTCCCGCACTCGGGGCAGACGCCCTTGGCCATCCGGCGGCCGGAGTCGGCGACCACGACATCGCCGGTGGTCTCGCGCTTCTCCTTGCACTTCACGCAGTAGAACTCGCCGGTGTAGGTGTCGGACATCGGGTCTCCTCGATCCGGTCGGGGGCGGGCGGAGGAGCCAGTATCCCGGTCGCGGGGGTTCGTGGGCGAGCCCCGTGCGGGTGGAACCGGCCGGCGGCGTGTCGGCCCCGGTGCGCCGCGCTGATCTGCGGACCCGCTACGGTGCTGTCCGTGCGTCAGCACCCCGAGCAGAACGGCGGGCCGGAGACGACCGGTGCCGCCTCCGGGGCGAGCGCGCCGGACACCGCCGACCTGCTGCCCGGGCCGGTGGAGGTGCGCCGGTCCCGTCGTCGCTCGCGCACCGTCACCGCTTTCCGGGAGAACGGCCGCACCGTGGTCGCGATCCCGGCCCGGTTCACCCGGGCGCAGGAGCGCGAGTGGGTCCGCCGGATGGTCGAGCGGCTGGCCCGGCAGGAGCAGCGCCGCCGGCCGTCGGACGAGGGCCTGGTGCAGCGCGCCGCGGAACTGTCCGAGCGCTACCTGGGTGGCCGGGCGGTGCCGTCCTCGGTGCGCTGGTCGTCCAACCAGGGACAGCGCTGGGGCTCGTGCAGCCTGGGCGACGGCAGCATCCGGATCTCCGACCGGCTGCGCGGGATGCCGTCCTGGGTGACCGACTACGTGCTGCTGCACGAACTGAACCACCTGTTGCACGCCGGGCACGGACCGGAGTTCTGGGCCGAACTCGACTCCTACCCGCGCACCGAGCGGGCGCGCGGGTTCCTGGACGGCTGGTCCTTCGCCGACCGCGAGGGTGGCCGCCCGCAGTCCACCGACGAGGAGGACGCCGAGTAGCGGCTCAGTCCTGCTGCTCGTCGTCCTCGCCGAGGATCTCCGCCAGCGCCCGGTCCAGGTCGGCGTGCTCGTCCTGCGCGGCCCGGCGCCGGCCCTGGTACCCGGCCGGGTCGTCCAGGTCCTCGGCGGTGGGCAGCAGATCCGGGTGGTCCCAGACCGCGTCCCGGCCCTGCGGGCCCGACTCGCGCGAGATCAGCGCCCACAGCGCGGCGGCGTCCCGGGACCGGCGCGGCCGCAGCTCCAGCCCGACCAGGGTGGCGAAGGTCTGCTCGGCCGGGCCACCGGCGGCCCGGCGGCGCCGGATCATCTCCCGCAGCTGCACCGTGTGCGGCAGGTGCGGCAGGGTCGCCGCGGCGGTCACCTCGTCCACCCAGCCCTCGACCAGCGCCAGCGCGGTCTCCAGCCGGCCCAGCACCGCCTGCTGCTCGGGCGTGTTCTGCGGGGCGAACACCCCGGAGGACAGTGCACCCTGCAGCGCCTGCGGGTCGGTGGGGTCGATCTGGCGGACCGACTCCTCCAGGCTCTCCAGGTCGATCGAGATGCCCCGGGCGTAGGCGTCGACCGCGCCCAGCAGGTGCGCGCGCAGCCAGCCGACGTGGGTGAACAGCCGGGCGTGCGCCGCCTCGCGCACCGCCAGGAACAGCCGGACCTCCTCCAGCGGGATCTCCAGCCCCTCGGCGAAGTCCGCGACGTTGCCCGGCACCAGCGCGGTGGCGGGGGAGTGCACCAGCGGCAGCCCGACATCGGTCAGGCCGAACACCTCCCGGGCCAGCGACCCGGCGGCCTGCCCGACCTGCATCCCGAACACCAGCGAGCCGAGCTGGCGCATCATGGTCTGCGGGTCGAAGCCGCCGGGCAGCCCGGGCGGCAGCTCCATCGACTCCGGCAGCTGGCTGGACAGGGTCTCGGCCAGGGCGGTCGACATCGAGGTCGCCACCGGCTCGGTCAGCGCCCGCCAGGTCGGCAGGGTCTGCTCCACCCACTCCGAGCGGGACAGTGCCCGGGCGGTGCCCCCGGATGGCGGCAGATCGGTCGCGGCGTCCAGCCACAGCTCCGCCACCGACAGTGCGTCGGTCACCTCGCGGGTCTGCTGCGCGCTGAGCACCGGGTCGCCGCCGGTCACGGCGATCTGCCGGGCGGCGTCGTGCGCCACGTCCCAGTTCACCGGGCCGTCGCCACTGGACGCGAGCATCCGCTGCACCTGGCCGATCATCTGCTGCAGCGCGGCCGGGTCATTGGGCAGACCGGAGGCGGCGGCCATCTGCGCCGGGTCCAGGCCCTGGGCCCGCATCTGGCGGAGCGCCTCGTCGGCCTCGGGCCCGAACATCTGCCGCAGCATCTGCTCCCAGGCGGAACCCTCCGGCTGACCGGAGGTGGGGGTGACATCGTCCATCGGAGCTCCCGGTGTTCGTGGTCGCACCACGGTAACGACCTCGGCCGCCACCCGCCCCGGGCGGACCGGTGCGGTTCGCTCAGGGCGCAGCGCCGGCCAGGTCCCTCCCAGCTCGGTGCGGCATGATCGTCCGGTGTCCGATCCGCACCCGACCTGGTCCCCGGCCGACCCGACGCGCCCGCTGGACGTCTTCGGCCCGGATGAGCCGCCCCGCGCCCCGGTCACCCGGCGCGCCGCGCTGCTCACCTTCGGCATGCTCGGCTCGGCCCTGTTGCTGCTGGCCACCCTGCTGCTGCCGGTGCCCTATGCGGTGAACGGCCCCGGGCCGACCCTGGACACCCTGGGCGAGTACGACGGCGAACCGCTGATCAGCATCACCGGCGCCGAGACCTACGACTCCACCGGCGAGCTGCGCCTGACCACGGTGTCCACCACCGGCGGCCCCGGTTTCCCGTCCTCCGCGGTCGGCGTGCTGTCCGGCTGGCTGAGCGGCTCGACCCAGGTGCTGCCCGCCGAGTTCGTGTTCCCGCAGGGCGCGACCCAGGAGCAGATCGACGAGCAGAACCAGGCGCAGATGACCTCCTCGCAGGAGAACGCCACCGTCGCCGCGCTGGAGGAGCTGGGCTACGACGTGCCCACCACCATGACCATCGCCGGCACGGTCGAGGGCAGCGGCGCCCAGGACCTGCTGACCGAGGGCGACGTGCTGCGCAGCGTGGACGGCCAGGCGCTCGACTCCTACGCCCAGCTGATCGACCTGCTGGCCGCCACCGACCCCGGCACCACCCTGACCCTGGGCATCGAGCGGGACGGGCAGCCGCAGGACGTCCCGGTGGTGACCGGGGCCAAGGACGGCGGCGGCAGCCAGCTCGGGGTGTACATCGACCCGGAGTTCGACCTGCCGGTGCAGGTGTCGATCCAGATCGAGCGGATCGGCGGGTCCAGCGCGGGCACCATGTTCGCGCTCGGGATCATCGACCGGCTCACCCCGCAGGACGAGGCGAACGGCGAGCGGATCGCGGGCACCGGCACGATGGACCTGAACGGCGACGTCGGTCCGATCGGCGGCATCCGGCAGAAGATGGCCGGGGCGGTGCGGGACGGGGCGACCTGGTTCCTGGCCCCGGCGGACAACTGCGACGAGGTGGTCGGCCACGTCCCGGACGGGCTCCGGGTGGTCCGGATCGACACCCTGCACGGCGCGCGCGAGGCGGTCGAGGCGATCGGGTCCGGCCAGGCCGACGACCTGCCGACCTGCACCGGCTGACCGGCCGGGCCGGCACCAGGGCTCAGGCCAGGGTCGCCCGCAGCGCCTCGATCAGCCCGGGCACCGCATCCGGTCCCTGGCCCACCGCCTGGTCGGCGTCCAGCGCCCGCTGCCGAATCGCGCACCAGGACGACCCGTCGCGCAGCACGCCGACCGCCAGGCGCACGTCCTGCCGGTCCGGGTGCGCCATCAGCGCGGCCACCGCCTGCTGCGGGTCCTCGGGCAGCGACTCCTCCGCCTCCGGGGGCAACACCACCCGCTCGACGGTGATCGCGGCGCCGTCGACCGTCTCCGGCCAGGCGATCGCGCCCAGCAGGCCCTCCAGGTCGTCGGAGGCCGGCAGCCCCTCCTGCTCGACCGAGGTCAGGTGCTCGGGATCGGCGGAGGCGGCGGCCAACACCTCCGGCGGGAGCTGACCGGCCAGCGCCGGTTCGGCCGCCAGGGCGCTCGCGGTGCGGACCAGCGCGAACACCCGCACCGGTCCGTCCCAGCCGCCGGAGGCGACGTGCCGCTCGATCTCCACCACGGCCTGCGCCAGGGCGGACGGGACGGGGGTGGCGCCGGCGGCCGGATCGGTGTTCGCTGTCACGGGCGCCATCCTCGCATCGCTGGACCGCTGCTGTGGGAACCTGTGGGTCACCTGGCACGTTGTCCCGCACAGGGCGCGACGCGCGCCTGACTTGTTCGCCGACGACGAGGAACCATCGTGGCCTTCGCCAACCCGTCAGCTTCCCGGCCGCAGGGCCCACGCCCGCCACGGCCGTCCGGAGGTGGCGCACGCCGCCGCCGCAACCCCCTGGTCATCACCGCGCTGGTGCTGGTCGCGATCGTGCTGGTCGTGATCCTGCTGGCGCAGTTCTGGACCGAGGTGATGTGGTTCGACCAGCTCGGGTTCTCCACCGTGCTGTGGACCGAGTGGGGCACCCGGGCCGCCCTGTTCGCCGCCGGGTTCCTGGTGATGGGCGGTGCGGTCTTCGCCGCGCTGACCGTCGCCTACAAGAGCCGGCCGATCTACGCCCCGTCCAACCGGGAGCAGGTCAGCCTGGACGCCTACCGCGAGGCGATCGAGCCGCTGCGCAAGGTCGTCGTGATCGCCGCGCCCGCGGTGCTCGGCCTGTTCGCGGGGGTCGCGGCCTCCCAGCAGTGGAGCACCGTCCAGCTCTGGCTGAACAGCACGCCGGTCGGCACCGATGACCCGCAGTACGGCATCGACCTCGGCTTCTACCTGTTCCAGCTGCCGGGCATCCGGTTCGTGGTGTCCTTCGTGATGGCGGTGGTGGTGCTCTCCGGCATCGCCGCGCTGGTCACCCAGTACCTGTACGGCGGGCTGCGGATCGGCCCGGCGAACGGCACCCCGCGGATGACCAAGGCCGCCCGGGTCCAACTGTCGGTGATCGCCGCCGTGCTGATGCTGCTGATCGCGGCGAACTACTGGCTGGACCAGTACTCGGTGCTGACCAGCCAGGGCGACCGGTTCGAGGGCGCGTCCTACACCGACGTCAACGCGGTCATCCCGTCCAAGCAGATCCTGGCGGCGGTCGCCGTGCTGGTCGCGCTGATGTTCGTGTTCACCGCGGTGCGCGGCACCTGGCGGGTCCCGGCGCTGGGCGTCGGCCTGATGGTGGTCGGCGCGGTCGCGATCGGCGGGATCTACCCGGCGGTGGTGCAGCGGTTCCAGGTGAACCCGAACCAGCAGGAGTCCGAGGCGCCGTACATCCAGCGCAACATCGACGCCACGCTGGCCGCGTACAACCTGGAGGACGTCGAGGTCAGCTCCTACAACGCGAAGACCGACGCCACCCCCGGCGCGCTGCGCGAGGACGCCGAGACCACCGCCTCGATCCGGCTGCTGGACCCGCAGGAGGTCTCGCCGTCCTTCCGCCAGCTGGAGCAGATCCGCGGGTTCTACTCCTTCGCCGACACCCTCTCGGTCGACCGGTACGAGATCGACGGCGAGAGCCGGGACACCGTGATCGCGGTGCGCGAGATCGACCTGGACGGCCTGGACGCCAACCGGCGGAACTGGAACTCCGACGCCACGATCTACACCCACGGCTACGGGGTGGTCGCCGCCTACGGCAACACCACCACCTCCACCGGTGCCCCCGACTTCTGGGAGGCCGGCATCCCGTCCACCGGTGAGCTCGGCGAGTACGAGCCGCGGATCTACTTCGGCCAGAACTCGCCGGAGTACTCGATCGTCGGTGCCCCGGAGGGGGAGGACAGCTGGGAGTTCGACTACCCGAGCGACGACGCCGAGAACGGCGCGGTCACCACGACCTTCCCGACCAACGAGGTCTCGGCCGGCCCGGAGATCAGCAACCTGTGGACCAAGCTGCTGTACTCGATCAAGTTCGGCTCCGAGCAGATCCTGTTCTCCGACCGGGTCAACTCCGAGTCGCAGATCCTCTACGACCGTGACCCGGTCGAGCGGGTGCAGAAGGTCGCCCCGTACCTGACCCTGGACGGCCGGGTGTACCCCGCCGTGGTCGACGGCCGGGTGGTGTGGATGGTCGACGGGTACACCACCTCCGACCAGTACCCCTACGCCGCGCGCCAGTCGCTGGAGGACGCCACCACCGACTCGCTGACCGAGACCTCCCGGACCGTGCAGGCCCTGGAGCCGCGGACGGTGAACTACATCCGCAACTCGGTCAAGGCCACGGTCGACGCCTACGACGGCACCGTCACGCTGTACGCCTGGGACACCGAGGACCCGGTGCTGCAGACCTGGGCCAAGGTCTTCGACAACACCCTGACCCCGGCCTCCGAGATCAGCTCCGACCTGATGAGCCACATCCGGTACCCGGAGGACCTGTTCAAGGTGCAGCGCACCCTGCTCGGCCAGTACCACGTGACCGACCCGAACACCTTCTTCACCGGCTCGGACTTCTGGCGCACGCCGAACGACCCGACCGCCGGTGAGTCGGCCGGGGTCGCGCAGCCGCCGTACTACCTGACCCTGCAGATGCCGGGCCAGGATCAGGCCAGCTTCTCGCTGATGTCGACCTACATCCCCAGCGGTGGCAATGCCCGGGACGTGCTCACCGGGTACATCGCGGTCGATGCCGAGGCCGGATCGGAGGCCGGTAATCCCGCCGAGGGCTACGGCAAGATCAGGCTGCTCGAGCTACCACGCGACTCGACCATCCCCGGCCCGAACCAGATGAACAACAACTTCAGTTCGACCCCCGCGGTCTCCAACGAGCTGAACATCCTGGAACGCGGCGGATCCTCGGTGATCCGCGGGAACCTGCTCACCCTGCCGGTCGGCGGTGGTCTGCTCTACGTCCAACCGGTGTACGTGCAGGCGTCCAGCGGTACCCAGGTCCCGCTGCTGCAGCGCGTCCTGGTCGCCTTCGGTGACGAGATCGGCTTCGCCAGCACCCTGGACGAGGCACTCGACCAAGTCTTCGGCGGCGACTCCGGGACCCAAGCGGGTGATGCCGGCAACGAGATCGTCGAACCCGACACCGGGGGCGATACCGACGGTGATACCGGCGGCACACCGGATCCGGACGCCACGGACACCCCGGAGCCGGACGCCACCGAGTCGCCCAGCGGCGACGCGACCACCCGTCGCACCGACGCGCTGAACCGGGCCCAGCAGGCGCTGCAGGACGGGCAGGAGGCGTTGGCCAACAACGACTTCGCCGCCTACGGCGAGGCCCAGGACCGGTTGCAGCAGGCTCTGGAGGACGCCATCGCCGCGGACACCGAGAGCGGCTCCGGCGGCTGACCCGCCCGGCGCCCGGACGGGTCGGGGTCACCACCCGTTCCGGCGCCGACGACACCCAGCAGGACCCGGTCGCAGCACGCGGCCGGGTCCTGCTGCATGTACGGCCCTGGCCATGACCGCCTCCCGGACCCATCCGCGTGCCGAGGGCGCAGTTCCGGTTGCTCCAGCGCGCTGACGGCCACCGCGAACTGCGCCCTCGGCGACGGGCGCCACGGCCAGGGGGGCGCGAGGTGCGGGTGGTGGACGTGCGGCCGGTGGCGGCGAGCACAGCGCGCTGGTCGCGGTGCTGGTCCGGCAGGACGGATGTGAGCCAGCGCACCCCGGAACGATTTGGCCCCGGGGACAGCCTGGCGTAACGTAGTGCTCACCGACGCGGGGTGGAGCAGCTCGGTAGCTCGCTGGGCTCATAACCCAGAGGTCGCAGGTTCAAATCCTGCCCCCGCTACACAGTGCCGATGTAGATCGGTGACGAAGGCCCGGACCACGCGGTCCGGGCCTTCGTCGTTCCCACGAATCCCCGTCGCTGACTCCGGCCCCGGGGCCACTGGCCGGGCCTGCGCGGGGTGGGCAACGGGTGTGCCACGCGTCGTTCCCCGTGCGCCCTCGCCGGGCTTTGGACTGTGACGTCCGTGGATCGCTCGGCCGAGCGGGTGGCCCGGTCCGGCGCCGACTGATCCGGGTCCGGCCGCGTGCCTTCTCCCGACCGGGTGACTCCAGCACCTAGGTCCCGGGACGGGCGCCAGCCGTAGGTCTAGCGTCCGCCTCGACCTGTCGACGAGGCCGGGGAGCCAGCCGTGACAGACATCAGGACAGTAGCGAGCGGCCCTGAGGTCGGCGTGCTCGACGACGCGGCCGTGAAGCACGTCCGATCTTGCGCTGCGGTCCGACGGCGACGACAACGGGTGCGCAGGACCTCGGCTGACGGCCGGCGGCCGGGCCTGGCGGCGCGCACGGTCCGAGCGGGCATGCAGCTGCCCGGCCGCCAGTGGAGAAGGCCGGGCAACTGGGCGGTTGAGCCGGAGGTCAGCGAGCGACGCCGGGAACGCCGGCACCAACCGGGGCGGCCGCGAACGTGGTGTTCTCCCACTTCCAGGCCTCGATGCGCGGGCCGACCCACAGCAGGTAGATCCCCAGGGTGATCACCGACAGCAGGAACCACTTGATCCACAGGCCGAAGAGGCCCGTGGCAGTGCCGGTGAAGACCAACGGCTGGCCGTCGGGGTCTGCGGATCTCGCAACCACCCAAGGGATGTAGTCCTGGACGCGCCACCAGATGTAGTGCGCAGAACTACATCTGGCTTGAAGGCCCCTGACGATGAGCACGTCGAAGAGCCGCGAGGGCTGCGGGAGGATCCTCCGCAAGCTGCGCAGCGAGGCAGGCATGACGCGGACCGAACTTGCTGAGAAGGTCGGCTACGGCCGCGGCGGCCGCATCGCGCTGGCGAAGGTTGAGCGTGGCCTGGCAGAGCCGACGCCGGAGCGGCTCGCGGGCCTATGCGCCGCGCCGCACATCAGACCCGAGGACCTCGACGCTCGGGTTGCACTGGCCGTGGCGAAGGATGCCTCCGATCGAGGGGACGTCCCGCCCAACGACTACGTGCTAGCAGTCCTCACCGCGTGCGAGGGGGACGCGAACGCCCGGTGCCTCCGCGAGCTAGCAGCCGACGCCGCCGAGCTGGAGGAACGCGCAGTGGAGCACGTCGACGCGCTCTCAGCTGCTGCCGGAGGCGCTTATGGCCTGCTGGTCGAGCCGTTGGTCGCGCTGATCCCCCGAATCTCCGGACTTCGCGAACCGGCGATGGTCTCGCGCCTGTGCGCGCCGCGGGTCGCTGGGCAGATCGACGTCCAGATCCAGAGGACCAGCAGCACGCTCGTCATGAGCGCCACCACCTTCGGCCTGGGGCCGGGTGCGGGCGCGCTCGGTGATCTCGCGAGTCCGCGGTCTACGCGACCGTGAGGAGGCACGCCCATGCGTCGACCGGCAAGGGGCGATCTCCGAACTGCACGGGGTCGCCCAGGTCAACGCGGTCCATGCCCGCCTCGGCCTGGGGGCCAAGGCGAACGGCGGGTTCGGCGCGGCTGGCGGGCAGAACCTGCTTCGCGCCGTCGACGTGGCGCCGCGAGTGCTGGAAATGAGCGGCGCTGTGCTCATGCATACTGTCCGCGCTGTCGCGCAAGCCCGGGAGCAATCCGTCGCGCTGGAGAGGGCGGAGCGCGCGCATGCGCAGACGCGTGCCGAGCTCGAGAAGTCCTGGCAGTGGTCCGCACAGCAGGCGGAAGGCTTGCGCCTGCTCGCTGACGCCGGCGGGGCCCTCATGACCGAGATCGCCCGAACCATCCCGGACTCCGGGGGTGTGCGCTGGGATGACCTTGAGGAGACGACGCGCGGGTGCCTGGTGCAGGCCCTCGAACTGGCCGGGGTCGCCCAGGCCGTCGAGGCGCTGCCGATCTGGCCGACCGAGGAGCTGCGGGACGCCACCGCCACCGATGGCGAGCTGCCCGCCGCCGAGCCGGAGGGCCACGTGGCCGTCCACTGCGCTGAAGAGAGGGTCGTCGAGAGCTGGGTCGAGCCCGTACTTCAGCGCGCTCGGAACCTAGCCGCGCGGGCGTAGCCCGGGGGGCGCGTCGCACATACGTAGCGTGCCAGAGCGTGTTGCGCACCCTGCTCATTCCTCGGCCACCGCCTGCGCGGTATGCGTGGCCCATCCGCCCTCGCGGACCAGTACTCCGCGCGCTGGCGACGGATCGTTCCCGCCGTAGGCAGTTCGCTCCTCCGCTGCTCGTCCTGCCGCAGCGGCAGGGCCAAAGGTGCCGGAGGTCATGTGCGGGACGCGCCGGTCAACCTCAGCCTCCCCAGCATCGAGAAGCGCGCATAGCTAGCCAAACTCTGTCGAGGCGCATGCGAGCTCGGCCGTCGCAGGCGCCCACCTGCGCACGCGTTCGCTCTGCGAAGAGGCGGCCCGGAACCGGCAGCCGCGATGCGAGGCGACGTGCGGGAGAAGGCTCGATCTCGTCTCGGGGCGGCAGGTGCGCCGCGAGTGGAACGGAGACCACTCGTTGCTGACCTGGCACGACTGCGAGTTTCGGCCGGGCCCAGGCATGGACGCTGACAAGTACGGCTGCAGCTCTCGAGTCCGGCCGAGTCCGACCGGGCCGGGCCGTGTCACCCATTCGGCCAGCGTTGTCGGACCGGCGCGCTACGGTCGGACGCACCATGCACTCAACCCCCGAAGTCGAAGGTCGCTTCCGCTGGTGGGACGAAGCTCTTCGCCGCGCGTACTTCGCCCAGCCCGGCAAGCCGTGCGTGCTCGCCGTCGATGGAGACGAGCTCGCACGAATGGCGCCGGACCTGGAAGACGCCGCGGCAGATCTCACACGCGCGGTCCGCCGCGTTGCGGGGATACCGTCCAGCAGCGACTACTTCCCAGGCACCACCGAACGATACGAGAAGTGGAAGAAGCACGGTTGCGAGGGGCTACCTCCCGTGCTGCCGCTTCTCGCTCTCTCTGTGCTGGCGGCGACCCGGATGCACGGCAGCGGCCCCTACTCCAGGAGCAACTACTACATCCGGCTAAGCGAGCTCCTAGCGGCAGCTGGCGCACCGGGCAGCGTCGAAGAGATCCGCTATCAGGTGCAGAGGCGTTTCGGCAGCGTGGCCGGGATGTGGCGGGACCTGCATGAGTATCTCCGCAGGCATCCCGAGCACGGCGAGTCGACGATCCGCGAGCACCCGAGCCTCACGATCATCGGGTACCCGCTGTCACAAGCGCTTGTCCGCAAGTCCGACCGAGCCGTGCTCACGCACTTCTTCTCCAAGCTGGCCCTGGGCGCTCAGCGCGACATCCCCGGTGATTCGCTCCTGGCGACCCTGCGTCTCTGGGCAAGCCGCCCCCGCGGATTTAGCGATCCCTTCGTCCGTGCGATCCGCGATGACGAGGTCAAGGCCCTAGTCCTCCCGATCGTGCTCGGCCTCATGCACTCATGGGACGGCCGCGTGCTCGGCCCGGAAGGGCGCAGCCAGGTCACTGCACGGCTCGCGATCGATCCGGATAGGTGGTCCGCATGGTGGGTCGTCGAGGCCGTGGCCGCGACAGGTGGCACCGTCAAGGGAACCGTTGGCGGGCGCCAAGTCGAGGTGCAAGTCTCAAGGAGAGAAGGAGAGACGTACGCCACACTGGGAGGCCTCCCGGGCAGCAGCGGGCCTCTCTGCAGATCTGGGTTCGAGCTGCGGAGTGATGGGGCGACGGTGGTCGCGCGACGCGCGGGACTGGTGTTTTTCGCCGAGGATCCTGCGCTCGGTGCCTGGCTCTCGCGAGACTCCATGTCGCCGTACGAAGAGCACATCGTCGCCGCGTCTGCAGACGTCTCCTCGGCCTTTCGCGAGGCACTGGAGACGGCCGCAGAGCCTGGGTGGCGCGAGTTGCGGCAGCGCCCGGAGTCGCCGCTGATGACCGGCTACGTCATCTATCGCAGGGTCCGGTTCTCGCGTGACACCCGACTGGACGCCGTCGTCCAGAAGTTCCCCTCGCTCGCCACAACCGGCCTGAGGCCTGATGACACCGTCCGCGCACGACTCGTCAACGGCCTTCGTGTCGCCCGTGAGATGAGCAGCAACTGCTACCTCATTGGCGGCGCACCAGATCTGCTGCTGCCGTCGGGCCCTGAATCACGCCGCGTCACGGTGACTCTGGATGGTGCCACCCAGCAGTTCCGGGCCACGGGATTCCCAATCCCTCTCTGCCGTGTCCGCGGGCTTGAACCTGGCCCCCATACCGTGCAGGTCGAGGGCCAGACCCTGACCTTTCATCTGGTGAAAGATGACCCCGCGCCGGAGGAGGCAATCGCCGCAGAAGGGCTGGGCTGGGATGCGAATGGCAGCCTCTCGACAGCGACTGCCGATACGCTCGCACGTGGCGCTGTCGTCGCGGGCGTTGACATCCTCCGCCCCGTCTTTCCTCAGCGCAGGCAGGACGAGACGGCGATGATCCACCGCGACGGGCGCTGGCAGCACGTCAGCGAGCCCGGGTGCCCCGCCTTCCTGGACGGCCATGTCCCACCGTCCCCCCGTTTCGAGCTTCTCGCCCCGCCATCGGCGGTCTGGCTCGTCGAGCGCCGGGGTGCGCGCTGGCGGGTGCACAAGCTGGCTGAAGAGGCACCGGCCTTCTCAGCGTCCTCGCTGTCCACCACCGACCGCGAATCCTGGCGCCGCCTCGTCGGTAACGGACCCGAGCACGACACACTGTGGTGGATGTACCTGCAGGCAGCGGGGGTCGACGCGTGATCGGCGACCGGCTGCTCTCCTGGATGTCGGCGACCGGCTCTGGGTCCGTCAGGGACCTCCGGCGGCGCGTCCAGTGGATGGCCCGTACCAGCGACGCAGACCACAGCGCGCAGGCCGCCGCGCGCTGGGTTCGGGACATGTCGACTCTCGGCCATTGCGAGGTCGACTGGCAGGCAGACCGATGGTCCATCGCCCCACCCGCGCTGGCTGTGCTCCCCTGCTCCGACGGGCGAGCTGCGTTAGTCGGTTCCCGCCGCGCGGCGCTGCTCGACCGATTGGAGGGGAGCAGCTTGTGGATCGAGCATCTTGTGCAGGAGCCCTCTGGCGACGACTTACCGCTGCCGACAACCGTCCTGGTGAGCTACGACTCGTACGACTCGCTCGCGGCCGAGGCCGTGCGCATCGGAGCAGCATTCGGTGGGTGCGCCGCGGTGAGGCTGGCCGCGCGGGTGCCGAGAGTCGTCCATGGGGCCGCCGCCGCGCCACCCCCCTGGTCCAGCACCACCCTGGAGCGATTCGAGGGCCTGAGTCGCCCCTACTTCAGGCCGGAAGCCATCCCCGCCGGAGGCCGTGCCCGAGACGGCTTGTACCGGATGGAGGTGCTGGGTCGGCACGCCTACCTGCTCATGCGCGACGGTGCCTGGCATCACTGTGGCCGTGCGGAAGGCGTCTACCTTGAGCTCGCCCGCTGGGGGGAGACCACCCTCCGCTATCGGCCCGACGCCGCCGGCTACCCGGAGTCCGGGAGCCTCTTCGTCGACTGGGGGGCACCGCTCCCGCTGCTCCAGGCGCGCGCGCTAGTGCTCTGCAGCGGCAAGGTGCCCCGGTTCGGGCAGGCCGGTCAAACAACGATCTACGGCAACGTTCCGGTCAAGGTGGCCCACCTGGTGGCCGACACACTGATGCAGAAGCTGGTCATGCTGTGACTGGCGTGAAGCAAGGGGATGGGGATTGATGGACAGCACCAGCGGAGGAGAGCGTCGGCTCAACCCCCTCGGCACGTTCAACAGGCTTCGCGAGGCGTACTTCAAGTATTACAACACGCCCTTCGGGCTCGCGAACCGCCAGCTGGAGGAAGAGCGCCGCATGCTCCTCGACCGTGACGGCGGTGTGTTCCGCAGCCCGCACATCGAGCTCCGCCCGGAGTACGTCACGGCTGCCCGTACTCTCGGCGAGTCCGTCAGCGCCTCGGGTGCCTCGCCGGAGCTCGACGAGTTTGCGCAGTGCGGGCTCTTCCCACCTGGGACCACCCTGTACCGCCACCAGGAGGAAGCGCTCGCGGCCGGGGTCGCCAACGGCCGGCACATGGTGATCACGGCGGGCACCGGGTCGGGCAAGACAGAGTCGTTCCTGCTCCCTGTGCTGTCGACTCTGCTCGAGGAGTCCAGGGCGTGGCGGGGCGCGCCCGCGCCGCATCAGCCATCACCTTGGTGGCGGAGTGACGCCGAGCCCTTCGCCGCGCAGCGGGATGGCGAGCACGGCCGGCCTCAGGCCGTGCGGACGCTGATCTTGTACCCGATGAACGCGCTGGTCGATGACCAGCTCATCCGCCTACGGCGTGCGCTCGACAGTGATGCTGCCCGTAGCTGGCTCGACACCCACCGCCGGGGGCACCGGTTCTACTTCGGGCGCTATACCGGGTCGACGCCTGTCACGGGCGCGCCGGGCAATGGCCTCGCCGTCAAGGATCTGCGCCACTACCTCAGGGAGACCGAAACAAGGTCGAACCGTGCGAGGGAGCTTGCTCTGGCCCCCGGTGCGGACCCGGATACCCAGTACTTCGTGCCGCGGCTCGACGGCGCTGAGATGCGGTCCCGCTGGGACATGTCTGCAGCGCCGCCGGACGTCCTCATCACCAACTACTCAATGCTCAACGTCATGCTTCTCCGGGAGAGGGACGATCTCTTCTTCGACTCCACAAAGGCGTGGCTGGATGAGAACCCGGCGAACCGGTTCACACTCGTCGTTGACGAACTGCACATGTATCGCGGCACCGCAGGCACCGAGGTGGCCTACCTCCTGCGGCAGCTTCGTCACCGGCTAGGGCTCGGCGACCGGCCCGAACAGTTCCGCGTTCTCGCGGCATCCGCCTCTCTGGACCCCGCTCGCGACCAGCGCTACCTGGCGAGCTTCTTTGATGTCGAGCCAAGCAAGTTTGAGTTCGTGCGAGGACACCTTGTGCCGTCGCTCCCCGCGGCGGCGAGCGCGGTGCCGCCGGCGCAGATCCTCGACGCCCCCGACGCACCTGCGGCCGCCGCCCTGGCGCGGAGCACGGGGCTCATGTCCGCCATCAGGACCGCCCTGCACGAGGGCGGCGGCACCGGCGCCTCCAAGACTGTGGGCGACCTTGCCCAGCAGCTGTTCCCTGAAGCCTCATCAGACGAGGGGGAGCAGGCTGTGGCGCGCATCCTTGAAGGACTCGCAGCTGACCCGGAACCCGGTGACCCGCGGCTCCGGGTACACATGTTCTTCCGCAACGTCCCAGGTGTCTGGGCGTGCTCCAATCCCGAGTGCGGCAGAGTCCCCTCTGACCACCGCGAAGGGCGAGGAGTCGGCTGGCTCTACGCCGAGCCGGTCAGCCGCTGCGGCTGCGGCAGCCGCGTGCTCGAGCTGCTTTACTGCCAGAACTGCGGTGATGTGTTCCTCGGGGGCTTCGCGCCGGAGGGTGCCACGCAGAGGAGCGCGGTAGACACAACACTCCTCGCCGACGTCCCAGAGCTAGCAAAGCTCCCCGACCAGGTCTCACTCGAGAGGACCGCCGCGAACTACGTCGTCTACTGGCCAGACCGGCGGCCCACCCTCGATCGTCTGGACAAGGCGGTATGGGGCACCAAGAAGACCGCCGAGTTCGCGTTCAGGAAGTCGGAGCTCAAGCCCGGCACCGGTGGTTTGCGCAACACCGAGGCCGAGGCCACAGGCTGGAGCTTCCACGTGACCGTCGCCCCTGGCTCCAAGGACGGGCCGGCCGCTCACGAGCTCAGCCCGTTCCCCACGCAGTGCCCCTCGTGCGGGGACGACTGGGAGATCAAGTTCAGCCACGAGCGCAACGGGATGCTTCCTGTGACAGATCCCCTGCGGAAGCGTTCCCCGATCCGTGCGATGCGTACCGGTTTCGAGAAGATCAACCAGGTGCTCATCACCGAGCTCGCTGGAGACCTCGCCGAGGATGATCGCAAGGTGATCGTCTTCACCGACAGCCGCCAGGACGCAGCAAAGCTGTCCTCAGGCCTGGGGCTGCGTCACTACCAGGACCTGCTGCGGCTGCTCCTCGTCCAGCGGCTCACAGCGGCAGGGGACCCCTCCGAGGACGTGCGGCTGGCCAGAGGCAACGTGATGGATGGCGCCAGGACGGACGCATCCTGGGAGGCAATCGCGCGGCTAAGGGAGAGAGACCCCGCCACATGGTCGGAGCTCCGGGACTACTGGGGCGGCCAGCCAGGTGCGACGGACGAGCTCCTGGCCCGCCTCGAGCTGCGCCTGAGCTCTCAGCCAAGCATCGCTGAGATCTCGAGTGCGCTGACGAGCGACCTGCTCGCTCTGGGCATGAACCCCGGCGGTCCGCACGCTGGTCTGCAGCAGACAAGGGAAAAGGCCCCACGCCCGTGGACGTCCTGCTACGACTGGGACGCCACGCCACCCGCCGAGCGCGGCGGGCTGACGCCGGCGCAGAGGACGCTGCTCCAGGACATCCAGCAGTCCCTGATCAAGGAGCTGCTCGACGGGCTGTTCTCCGGTGCGGGTCGCGACTTCGAGTCGCTCGGGCTCGGCTGGCTCACGCTCCAAGGCGACACGGCCAGACCTGACATTGATCCGTCGAGCCCTCTCGCGCACGTGCGGGCAGCGCTGCGCGTGCTCGCCGACCAGCGGCGGTTCTTCGGGCTCCGGGACGGCAGGCAGGACCCGACCGCTCGTCTCCGGTCGCTGTGGGCCGCGGTCGAGCGCGAGGGAGGGCCCGACCAGGCCTCGATGCGGGATCTCGTCCTCGCCCAGGCGGGCGGTGCGATCACCGACTACCTCATCGACCCGGCCAAGGTGATCCTGCGGCGCGGTGGGCAAGAAGGGTGGGCCTGCCCCAAATGCAAGCGGACGCACCTCGCGCGGGGCTGCGGGCTGTGCACCAGATGTGGGACGCCGCTACCTGCCGATGCTGCGCCGATCGACAGGCAGGACGACTACTACGCGTGGAAGGCCATCAGCGGGGACGGGCGGTTCCGGCTCCACTGCGCGGAGCTGTCCGGCCAGACGGACCGGGTCGACGCCCAGTCGCGCCAGAGCCGGTTCCAGGGTGTGTTCCTCGACAAGCGGGAACAGGAGCTCCCGGACGGCATCGACCTGCTCTCGGTCACGACGACGATGGAGGCTGGAGTCGACATCGGCTCGCTGTCGGTCGTCGTGCTGGGCAACATGCCGCCCACGCGCTTCAACTACCAGCAGCGTGTCGGGCGCGCCGGCCGGAGGAACGCACCTGTCGCCGTCGCGCTCACCGTCTGCCGCGGCCGCAGCCACGACGAGTATTACTTCAGCAGGCCCGAGAAGATCACGAACGAGCCCACGCCGAAGCCGTACCTCGCCCTGAAGCAGCGCGAGATCTTCGACAGAGCACTCCGCAGCTACGTCCTGCACACCGCCATGCGGTCCCTCAGTGCCCACCTCGACTCTGATCCTGACGTCGACTTCACGGCGACAGCGAACGTCCACGGCGCGTTCGGCAAGACCTCTCAGTGGCAAGTGCTGCGGCCGCATCTCACACGTTGGCTGGACGGCCACAGGGAGGAGGTTCGGGCCGGTGCAGTCGCTCTGGCGCGAAGCACTCCGTTCGAGGGTGAAGCCGTGCACATCGCCGAGGAGCTGTGCGGCGCCCTTGTGCCGCAGGTCGACGAGGCGGTTACCACGGGAGTCCACGAGGACCTCAGCCAGCGGCTCGCTGAGGTGGGGCTACTTCCCATGTTCGGTTTCCCTAGCAGCGTGAGGTACCTGCACCTCCGGCGCCCCGTCAGGGCCTATCCCTGGCCACCTGCTGCCACCATCGACCGAGACCTCCCGATGGCGGTCACGCAGTTCGCCCCGATGAGCGAGATCGTCAAGGACGGCCGCGTCTATACCGTGGTCGGTGTCTCCGCGTTCGAGCCAAGACGGCCGCGGCCTCGCGCCGCCGCCGACCCCCTCGGTGCGTCGCGCGCCGTCGCTGTCTGCCGGGCCTGCTCCTACCTGCACGACGCTGAGGCGGAGGCCAGCGAAGAGCAAGAGGCATGCCCTCGCTGCGGGGCGGGGCCCGACAGCTTCAGGTCGATGCCGCTGCGCGAGCCGCTGGGCTTCCGTGCAAGCTCGAAGGTCCGCGACTTCGATGGCAACTTCTCCTGGACTGCCCGCGCCATGGCGGCTCGAGCGCACACCGATCTGACAGCACTGAGCAAGCAGCCGACGGGGGCCGGTGTCGTGCACGCCGGGCCGGGCCGCCGCTACGTCATCAACGACAACGGCGGAAAGCTCTTCGGCTTCGTCGGAACGCCTCACGACGAGCCAGACTGGGGTGGCTTCATCTCGACTGACGCTGTCAAGCGTGACCTCGTTTACGGCAAGGACCCGGTAGGCGAACCCTTCGAGGTTGCACTCGGCGCGGTCCAGCCAACGGACTTCCTGTTCTGGGGACCCGACCAGCCCGTGCGGGCGACGGAGGGCATCCGTCTCAACCTAGCGGCTGGGGCTCGTCAACCGTCGGGCGCGCGGGAGTCTGGCGAGGGCCGCCGAGGTGCGTGGTACAGCTTGGCCTTCCTGCTCCGGACAGCGGCAGCGTCGTGGCTTGACATCCAGCCCTTGGAGCTCACCGCAGGCATCTACTCCGGGCGTGTCGACGACCAGCCAGCGATCTTCGCGTTCATCGCAGACACCCTCGAGAACGGTGCGGGTTTCTGCACCCACCTCGGCACAGCGGGCCTCGCCGAGTACCAGGAGGCTATTGCCAAGCTCCTGAGGGACCTGGAGGAGGAGGGCCACGCCCAGGAGTGCACAGCGTCGTGCTACCGGTGCCTGCGGGACTACGGGAACATGGCGTACCACGCCCTGCTGGACTGGCGGCTGGCGCGGGACCTCTACCGCTTGCTTGAGGGCGGGCCGCTGGCGGTCGATACCGATGCTGAGAGAAAGGCGATCGCGTCCTGGTCCGAGTCGTTCGGGGCGCAGATCGTCGAGGGTGCCCCGGCTGCGATGGCGCATCTCAACCACCCGAAGTACGGCAGCATCGCCATCGTTGCCAAGCATCCCCTCGAGGCGTCAGAGACGACGCTGATCTCGCAGAGGATGCGGGATGCCCAAGTGTTCGCAGAAGCGAACCTCGGCGACCTTGACGGTGTTGTCTTTGTCGACACGTTCACGCTCGACCGCGACCCTCGCCGGGTCCTGGAGATGTGCGAGGAGGTCGAGAGGTAGAACGACGCGCTATGGAGGCACCCTGCGGATGGCTCGCTCCGTCGTCGGCTTGGAGGCTGGCTCGGTGCGGCGCGTCCGCCGTGCCGTCCGCGGCGCCTGTTGCGCCCCCTGCTGGGCCCGTCACGAGCGCGGGCTCAGCAGCGCACGCGGCGGTGGCCGCATGGGTGGAGCTCGGGCTGTGGCGGCGCCCGGAGCCTCATCTGGAGCGTCTGTTGAGCCGGACTCGGTAGAGGGCGAGGTCCTGCGAGTCGAAGTGGCAGAGAACGGCGCCATGGCAGTGCGGCTAATGACACCCGACGGCCCGGCCTGGCTCACCCACCTCGAGCCGGAGATGCTGCGCGGGATCGTGGCGGTCGGGTGCCACCTCCGCGCCGTCCGCGTGATCCGCCGCTTGTCATCCCCGGTGACGTGGCACGCGACGCATCACACGCGGGCGATGCCGCTACTTGCCGCGGCGAGTGGCGGCAGGTAAGGTGTGTCCATCAGCGAACTCTGACTCATGGAGGCACAGATGGACAACGTTCCCGATTGGCGGGACGGCACACTCGGCACCCGCGTACGGGTGGCTCTGTGGCTGGCGAGCGAAGTCGGCGAGGGCGGCACGTTCCGCAAGCAGCAACTGCGTGATGCCATGCCGGGCGTCGAGCAGATCGACCGCCGCATGCGCGACCTGCGGCCCGCCGGGTGGGAGATCCTCACCTATCGTGACCGGCTCGGCCTGGAGCCTGACGAACTGCTTCTCAACAGGATCGGGCTGCCGGTGTGGCAGCCCGAGCACCGGGCGGCCGGCCTCAGGGTGATCCCCGCTCGGGTCCGTCAGCAGGTTCTCGAGCGGGACTCGCACAGGTGCGTGCGGTGTGGGGTCCTTGCTGGGGAGCCCTACGCCGACGACCCAGCAACCACGGCCCGCCTCACGCTCGGCCACGTCAGCCCGCACAAGCACGGCTCGTCGGCGACGGCCTCGGACCTCGTGACCGAATGCGCGCGGTGCAACGAGACCGTCAAGCACTTCACGAGCGCACGGCTGTCGAAGGAGCAGGTATGGGACCGTGTGGTTGACCTGAACAACCGCGACAAGGTCAGAGTGCTGTCGTGGCTCGCAAAGGGGCGTCGCGACGCAACGCCGGCCGAGATCGCGGCGTCACTGGTGTTCCAGTTGCCCGCGGTCGAACGTGACGAGATCCGTGACCGGCTCGCGGACGCCGTCGGCTGACGGCGCCGGCGCGAGCGGATCCTGGGCGTCGACGCCGAGGGTCCGCTCGCGAAGCAGCTCCAGCGCAGCCGCGACACCGACCCAGAGATGGCGCTGCGCAGGCTCATGCACGCGCGGGGCCGCCGACGCCAGACGCCGCACGCGGAGGAAGGATCTGCGCGTCGGCGACGAGTGCCGGCATGCGGCGGAGGCCTCGTGCCCCTCGATGACGACGCCGACGGCCGCGCCCGGGTCGTTGGCTGGTGCCATCCAGTTCGTCATTGCGCGGACCTGGTCTACCGGCATCTCCACTAGGTTCACCGGCATGGCTCAGGCAAGGTGCTTCAGTTCGAGCGTCACCCCATCCACCGCCACAACCGGTCGTGCACGGCCCCCGCCCGCGTCCGGCGTGCGAGGGCTGCTAGGACGTCTCGGTCGGCCCGCGGCCAGAGCGCCTGGACCGCGTCCCCGGCGGCGGGCCGGGCGAGGTCCAGCAGTGTCTGCTCCGGTGTGGTGACCAGGACGGCACCCAGGTCGAGGAGCACCCGCTCGGCGTCCAGGGCAGCGAGCGGGCGCCGCACGAACCGCACCTGGGCGTCCCTGTCGGCCAGCCGTCCGGGTCGGCGGGCGCCGGTCACCGCGACCCAAGCCGTCGCGAGCGCCCGGGGGAGCGCGCCGTGCGCGCGGGCGGCTCAGCCCCGTGAGCACCGGCTCTGCCGTCTCGGTCGGCGTGCGGGCGACCGCGATCGCCGCCGCTTCGAGCGAGGGCCGCCAGGTTGCCGGATCGGCGTCGAGCGGCACGGCGCAGTAGCAGCCGTACGCGAGACGGTGCAACCGGCCGCGGCGCTCCAAGTCCTGCGCTGCAGCCCGGGGGTTGGTGCAGAACGGCGCGAGATCCGCGGGGCGCACGGTGTGCGACGGGGCGCACGCGATCGCCCGCAGCACGTCCATCGCGCCCAAATTCCGCCCGTCGAGAGTAGTGTCTGGGGCTACTCCTCGCACACTTCACGCGCGCGATGCGGCCGTTCGGGACCGACCATCTCGTCAACGCCGCGCGCCGCTTCGCCGGTTTGGTAGCGGTCTCGGACTGCGGGGGCACGGGGGCTGGCTCTACGCTGGCGCCGTGGCCGCCACCCGCCTCCGCCATGTCGCTGTGCTCGTGCTCGAGGGTGCCAAGCCGTTGGACGTCGGCATCCCGGCGCAGGTGTTCACCAACCGGCCGAGCATGCCGTACGAGGTCCGGGTCTGCGGTCCCGCGCCCGGGCTGGTGCGCGGCGGCGACGGCCTGTCGTACCACGTCGCGGATGGGCTCGAGGCGCTGGCGTGGGCCGACGTGGTGTTCATCCCGGGCTACCGGCACCCGGACCGGGAGGACCCGCCGCCCACGGTCGTGGCGGCGATGCTGGGCGCGCACGCGCGGGGTGCCGACCTCGCCGCGATCTCGACCGGCGCGTTCGCCCTGGCCGCGACGGGGTTGCTCGACGGGCGGCGGGCGACGACGCACTGGCACTACACCCGCGCCTTCGCGGCCCGGTACCCGCGCGTCACGGTCGACGAGAACGTGCTGTTCGTCGACGAGGGCCAGGTGCTCACGTCCGCGGGCGCCGCGTCCGGGATCGACCTGTGCCTGCACCTCATCCGCCGCGAGCTCGGCGTGGCGCCGTCGAACCACGCCGCACGCCGGCTCGTCGCCGCGCCGTACCGCTCGGGCGGCCAGGCGCAGTACGTGCCGAGCAGCGTCCCGGAGCCGCTCGGCGAGCGGTTCGCGGCGACCCGGGAGTGGGCGCTGCGCCGGCTCGGCGACCCGCTGACCCTCGACGCCCTCGCCCGCCACGCCGCGGTGTCGCCGCGCACGTTCTCCCGGCGATTCGTCGAGGACTCCGGGTACACCCCGATGGAGTGGGTGCTGCGGGCGCGGGTCGACGTGGCCCGAGAGCTGCTGGAGCGCTCCCAGCGGTCGGTCGAGCAGGTGGCGGTCGACGTCGGCCTGGGGACGGGAGCGAACCTGCGCCGGCACTTCCAGCGGGTGCTGGGCACGACGCCAAGCGAGTACCGGCGGACGTTCGCGCGGGGCGAGTAGCCCCGCGGATCACCACCGGGCCGGGCTGGCGGGATCCGTGCGGACCGTGGCGCGCGCGCCGCTGTCAGCGCCGGGGCCAGCCGCCCAGGCTGGTGCCGTCACGAACGGACACCACCGGGAGGCTCCCCATGACTCGCGTCGCTATCAACGGCTTCGGACGCATCGGCCGCTCCGTCCTGCGCGCGCTCCTCGAGCGCGGCAGCGACCTCGAGGTCGTCGCCGTCAACGACCTCACCGAGCCCGCGGCCCTCGCCCGCCTGCTCGCCTTCGACTCCACCGCGGGCCGGCTCGGGCGCCCCGTGTCGGTCGACGGCGACCACCTGATCGTCGACGGCCGGCGGATCGCCGTCCTCGCCGAGCGCGAGCCTGCCTGGCTGCCCTGGGCTGAGCTGGGCGTCGACGTCGTCCTGGAGTCGACCGGCCGGTTCGCCGGCGCCGCCGCCGCCCGCGGGCACCTCGAGGCCGGGGCACGCGCCGTCCTGGTCGGGGCGCCGTCCGACGGCGCGGACGTCACGATCGCCTACGGCGTCAACACCGAGGCCTACGACCCCGCCGCGCACACGATCGTCTCGAACGCCTCGTGCACCACGAACGCACTCGCCCCGCTGGCCCTGGTGCTGGACGAGCTCGCCGGCATCGAGCACGCGTTCATGACGACCGTGCACGCCTACACCCAGGAGCAGAACCTGCAGGACGGCCCGCACCGCGACCCCCGCCGCGCCCGGGCGGCCGCGGTCAACATCGTGCCGACCACCACGGGTGCCGCGAAGGCGATCGGCCTGGTGCTCCCGGGGCTCGACGGGCGGCTGTCGGGCGACTCGATTCGGGTGCCGGTGCCGGTGGGTTCGCTGGTCGAGCTCAACGCAACCGTCGCCTGGCACGTCACCCGCGAGGACGTACTGGCCGCGTACCGCGCCGCAGCACAGGGCCCGCTGGCCGGGATCCTGGAGTACTCGCAGGACTTCCTCGTCTCCTCCGACATCGCCGGCAACCCGGCGTCCTCGATCTTCGACTCCCACGTCACCCGCGTCGACGGGCGCCACGTGAAGGTCGTCGCCTGGTACGACAACGAGTGGGGATTCTCCAACCGCGTTGTCGACACGCTCGAGCTGATCGGGCGGTCGCAGGCCTGAGGCTGGACCCCCGCGCGACGAAGGGCCGGACGGCCGCACCGCGCACAGCACGAGGGCCCCCACCCGGCGACCGGTGGGCCGGTAGTCACGGGTGAGGTCGACGGTCAGCTCGCGCAGGTTGATCCGTCGGCTTGAGCGAGCAGGCCTGCGTGCGAGCTAGTGCCTCGTCCAGGGGAGGTGCGTCCGCCTCCGTGCCTGTTCGGCGGTGAGGGCGCGCTGGGCACATCGCGCGGCCAGCTCCGTCTCGACCTCTTGGCGGAGTGCCGCGAACTTCGCGGCTTGCTCGGTGGTGAGGGTGCGCTTCGGCAGTCGCACAGGCCGGAAGACGAGCGACATCGGGGTCTTCTCCTTGTCGGCGGTCGACAGTGTGGCGGCGTTGTCGCGTCAGAGCGAGTCGAGGTCGGCCAGGGCTTCGTCGCTGAGCGGTGCGCGCGCATGGAGGTGGCGTGTGTCCGCCGCGGGAGCGTCGTTGTGGAGCTCGGTGAGCGTCTGGCGTGCGGCCTGGCGGCGTTCGCTGAAGTCGAGCAGGTCCACGACCTTGATGCGGCGGTGCGTGCCGACCCTGTGGAAGGCGAGCGCGCCGGCATCCATGAACGACAGGAGGTGCGGACGGCTGATGCCGATGATCGAGGCAGCCTGGTTCGGGGTGAGCTCCTGATCGAGCTGGAGCAGGACGGCCTCTGCGCCGCGGCCGAGCGTCGAGTGGAGGTGGCACAGCAGAGCCAGGACAGGTGAGTCGGGGGAGAGCTGCTGGGCTGCCGTCTCCAAGATCACCGCGACGTCACGCTGAGCTGCTGCGCTGGGCTCCAGTGTGGTCAATGTGGTCACCGTGAGGAACCTCCTGTCTGTAGCAACTGTAGGTGCTGGTGCGGCTGCATGGGATCCCAGCCTCTTTCTCGAGACGACCACCGTTTCGCACCAGGTCTCCGAAGAAGAGGGTCCGGCTCCCCGCCGCCTGGCGCAACGTGTCTGCCAGGGGCAACGCCCACCCACCGGCTGCCGCGACCCGCAGCCTGCGCGGCCCGGCCAAGGCCCGCCGGCGCCCGCAACCCCCAGCAGCGCATCAAGGAACAGAACTTCGGACGCTGACCCACCGCACGACACAGCGCCACCGGCCCACCGGACCGGTGACGCTGTGCTCGTGCGGTGGCCTGCCCTCGCGGCCGGCGGTGTCGGCGGGCCGCTGCCGAGGGCATCGCGACCTGCGGCAGTGGGGCGTGGTCTTTGACATGCTCACCTGTGGGCGCGGCGACGGGGCCGACCGTCACCCAGTCCAACACCACAACGGACGCCTGGGCGTAAGGGTGAGAGCAATAGCCGGATCCGACGAGCCACAATCGACGGCGCGATCATCGGCGGAGTCACCAGTGGGCTCGGACCGCTCTCGCGCATCATCCCGAGGAGATCGACATGAAGTCTGGCGTGACTCCCGGCCGTGTGCTCCTGGTCGTGCTCGTGATCGCAGCGGTGGTCCTTGGCGGCTCCACCCTGGCGAGCGGGACCTTCTCGACAACGATCGGTGTGGTCTGCGTGCTGGCGGTCATCGCGGGCGTCGTCGCCTGGCTGGCGGAGAAGCGCCGGCGCTGAGCAGTAGCTGGCCGCGCACCGATGCCGCGCGCGGCCAGCTACTGCTCGCGGAGGGCGGGTCCTGGCAAGCCAGGCGTTCGTCCAGGTCATGTTCGAAGCCCTGCAGAGCAGTTTGTGTACCTGCCCGCAGTCCGAGGCGAGGCTTGCGCGGCAGGAGCGATGAGCGCCGGCGCCGCGTTCGAGTCGCGAAGTCGCGGGGACCTGATCGCGCTGCTCCGGGCTGCGGGCGCACGAGCGGTTGGCTGTCGGAGTTTCCGGGTTGGAGGACCCGATGAACGCGCAACTGCTGTTCCCGAACGTGCTCAGGCGGCTCCTGGAGTCATTCCTCGGGTTCAAGAAGCCCGGAAGTACCGGGGACTTTGTGCGCTCGATGAGGACGGCGCTCGCCGAGCTCGACTCGACAACCGGTCGGGACAACTCAGGAATCCGCGTGCACGTGACGAGATTCGCGCACCAGTACTCGCACTCCGAGCCCCCGGACGTCATGCGGTTCGTTCCTCCGGACGAGCTCGGGACGACGACCGCGCAGGCATTCGCGTTCATGGATCTGCTCGACCACGATCACTACGCAGGCTTGTGCGCGTTCACTGGGGGCGTCCGGCGCTTGCCCCGGTCCCGACTTCGGCTCATACCAGTGGCTGAACGTCCGGATCAGCCCGGCATTCTCTCAGCAGCGGAGGACCTGCGACGCATCTCCGTTGCCAGACGATCTTCACTGTCCGTCGTCGCCGCACCCTTGTCGGTCGCGGAGTGACCGTGACGGTGCATGAGCTCGACAGGCTGGGCCGGTCGACGTCACCGCGCGCGCCTCGCGTAGCGTTGGAGGGGGTCGCCGAGCTCGCGGCCTGGGACGTGGAGGTGAACCGAGTCCTCGTCGTCGAGAACCTGCAGTCGGTCCTGCCGTTGCCCGATGCGCACGGCACCATCGCCGCGCACGGGGCCGGGTTCGCCGTCGACCTCGTCGGCCGCCTCCCCTGGGTGCAGGGTGCCTCGGTGGACTACTGGGGCGACCTGGACAGCCACGGCTTCGCGATCCTCGACCGGATGCGCGCGCACGTTCCGCATGCACGCAGCCTCCTCATGGACACCACCACCCTGCTCGCGCACCGAGAGCTCTGGACAGCCGACCCGAATCCCTCGACCGCTGCACTGGGCAGGCTCACGGGGGCCGAGCTCATGACCAGGGCGGAGCTGACCGCTTGAGGGGACGTGCGGCTCGAGCAGGAGCGTCTGAGCTGGACAGCGTGCCTGGCAGCGCTCGGCCTCAAGTGATCTACAGGCGCTGACGTTTGATCCCGCCTGGGCACAACGGTGATCGGTGTCCCGACCGCCTGCTTCGATGTCTCCGTGACCACGACGAAGGGTGGGCAGATGCCCATACACAATCCGCTGACCAGCAGCAACACGCGTGGGCAACCACCGTGCTCGCACAGCAGGAGGATCCCCCCGCTACACAGAAGACGAAGGCCCTCAGGGATGTCCCTGGGGGCCTTCGTCGTTCCCACCGTCCGGCCGCGCGTCTTCCCCCGACCGGGTGACGCTGGCACCTAAGTCCCGGGACGGGCGCCGGCCGTAGGTCTAGCGTCCGCCTCGACCTGTCGACGAGGCCGAGGAGCCAGCCGTGACGGATATCAGGACAGCGGCGAGCGAGTTCCTCGCCGCCCGGCGCATCGCCGTCACCGGCGTCTCGCGCACCCCCGGCAGCCACGGTGGCAACGTCGTCTACCGGCGCCTGCGTGAGACGGGCTACGAGGTGTTCGCGGTGAACCCGAACGCCGAGACGGTCGAGGGCGACCCCGCGTACGCCGACCTCGCGGCGATCCCCGGCGGCGTGCAGGCCGTCGTGATCGCGACCCGGCCCGAGCACGCTGCGGCGACGGTCCGGGAGGCCGCCGACCTCGGCATCACGAGGGTCTGGATGCACCGCTCCGTCGACGGCGGCAGCGTCGACGCGGCCGCCGTCGCTGAGGGGCGCGAGCGCGGGCTGACCGTGATCGACGGCGGCTGCCCGCTGATGTTCGGCGCCCCGTCGGACCGGACGCACCGGGTGATGTGCCGGCTCATGACCCTGACCGGGCGGTTGCCCCGGCGCGTCTGAGCCCCACGGGTATAGGTGGATCAGGGGGTCCGCGGGTCCGGGCATCGGGGCGATCGTCCCGGCCGGCTCGGTGGCGTGCCTCCCCGCGGGTCGAGGTCTGCTGCTGCGGCGTAGGTCGAGCGCCATGGTGCGCCACGCGGCCTCGCCGCAGTTGCAGTTCTCGGGGCCTCTCGACCCTGGACCCAGCACCGCTGGCGCGTGCACGGTCCGAGCGGGCGTGCAGGTGCCCGGCCGCCAGTGGAGACGGCCGGGCAACGGGGCGGTTGAGCCGGAGGTCAGCGAGCGACGCCGGGAACGCCGGCACCAACCGGGGCGGCCGCGAACGTGGTGTTCTCCCACTTCCAGGCCTCGATGCGCGGGCCGACCCACAGCAGGTAGATCCCCAGGGTGATCACCGACAGCAGGAACCACTTGATCCACAGGCCGAACAGGCCCGTCGCAGTGCCGGTGAAGACCAGCTGCTGGCCGTCGATGAAGGCGTGCTTGGCCCGCCAGCGCTGCATGAGCACGACCTGGAAGGGGTAGAAGATCCCCAGGGTCACCGTGGTGACCAGCAGACCGAGCAGGGCGGTGCCGATGTACGTGCCGGCACCACCATCGAACGTGAAGCGCTTGTAGGGCGAGACCACCAGGTGTCCTTTCTCGCGGACGCACAGCTGGTGCTGTGCTCGCTAGAAGGGTGCCGTATCGAGCCGTCAGGGCATGTGAGGCGCCGACCCGCGCCCAGCGATGTCACACGCACGGCCGAGAGGGACTCAGCACCCGCACAGAGCCGCCACAGCCGCCGCCTCGTGCCGGTTCCTACCGTCCTGGCGCATGAGGACACCATCACCGACCACGGCCCGGCACCGCCGCGTGCTCCGCCTGACCTCTCTGGCCCTGCTCGGCGGCCTCGCCCTGACCGGCTGCTCCGCCGCGAGCAGCGCGACGACCGACGGGGACACCACCGCGAGCATCTCGGACGCCGCCGCCGAGGCCACGACCTCCGACTCCGGCAGCACCGCCGAGACCATCTCCGCCACCACCGAGGCCGCCGAGGCGTTCCTGGCCACACTGTCGGAGGACCAGCGCGAGACCGTGCTGTACGCCTACGACGACGAGACCAAGACCACCTCGTGGTCGAACTTCCCGGTGTCGTTCGTCGAGCGCGCCGGGCTGAACCTGACCGACCTGACCTCCGAGCAGCAGGCCGCCGCGATGGCGGTGCTGGAGGCGTTGCTCAGCGACGAGGGCTATCAGACCGTCACCGGGATCATCGGCGGCGACGAGTTCCTGGCGGAGAACAGCAGCGCCACCGAGGAGACGCTCGGGCAGTACTACATCGCGTTCTTCGGCGATCCGTCGGACACCGGCGCGTGGGAGGTCCAGTTCGGCGGCCACCACCTGGGGATCAACGCCACGCTGGACGGCACCGCGGACGACATCACCTTCGCGCCGACCCACCTCGGCTCGCAGCCCGCGGTGTACACGGACGAGGACGGCAACGAGGTGCAGCCGCTGGCCGGGATGTACGAGACCGCGTTCGCGTTCTACGACTCGCTGACCGACGAGCAGCAGGAGCAGCTTTACAAGGGTGAGGAGGTCGGCAACCTGGTCTGCGCGCCGGGCGACACCTGCGACTACCCGACCGGCACCGGCATCTCCGGGGCCGACCTGACCGACGAGCAGCAGGATCTGCTGCTGGACGTGATCGCGAACTGGGTCGGGCTGTCCGACCAGGAGACCACCGCCACCGCGCTGGCCGAGATCGAGGCGACCCTGGACGAGACGTACGTGAGCTGGTCCGGCGCCACGGTGTACGACATGACGCAGGGCGACGGCATCTCCTTCCAGATCTCCGGCCCGGATGTCTACATCGAGTTCTCGAACCAGCAGGGCTCGGCCGGTGCCGACGTGGACGGCTACCTGACCTCCGGGTGGGGCCACATCCACACGATCTACCGCGACCCGTCCGAGGACTACGCCGGCAGCGTCACCCAGCAGGCGGCGTCCGGTGCCGGGGGTGGCATGCCGGGCACCGACGGCTGACGGACTGCTCCTGGCGGTCGCGGGCCGCAGGTCACGGTCAGGCGGTGGCCGCCGCCCCGGCCCGCGACCGCCGGGCGACCAGCCGGTTCAGCCGCTCGGACATCACCAGTCCCAAGGCGACCAGCACGGCCAGGAACAGCGGGAAGATCCAGGTCCCGGCCCAGGAGGACAGCACGCCGAACAGCGGCGGGGCGAGGGTGGAGCCGGTGTAGGCGGCGGCCATCTGGATCCCGATGATCGCCTGCGAGTTGTGCCGGCCGAAGTTCACCGGGGTGGAGTGGATGATCGCCGGGTAGATCGGGGCGCAGCCCAGGCCGGCCACGACCAGCCCGGCGAGTGCGAGCACGTCGGTCGGCGCCGGGACGGCGATCAGGACCACCCCGAGCGCCACGGTCGCGAAGCCGCCGCGGATCAGCAGCCGGTCGCCCACCCGGTCGGCGAAGAAGCCGGCCAGCATCCGTCCGGCGGTGATGCCGAGCAGGAACAGCGAGGCGAAGGCGGCGGCGGTGGCGACGTCCACCCCGCGGTCGTCGACCAGATAGGTGGAGGCCCACAGGATGCCGGTGCTCTCCAGCGCGCAGTAGGCGAAAAACGCGGTGAGCACCAGCGTCACGCCGGGGATCCGGACCGCCTGGGTGAGTGGCATCCCGCCCGGGTGGGGCTCCTGGTCGCCGGCCGGGTGCGCCGGTCGCAGGCCGTCGACCTTGCGCCACAGCGGCAGGCTGAGGATCAGCACGGCCATCAGCGCGACCTGCAGGACGCCGACGATCGTGTAGGCGCGGGTCCAGCCGAGCCCGGACGTGAGGGCGTAGCTCATGATGAACGGGCTGATCGCGGCGCCCACGCCCCAGAAGCTGTGCAGCCAGTTCATGTGCCGGGCGGCGTAGTGCAGGGCGACGTAGTTGTTCAGCGCCGCGTCGACCGCGCCCGCCCCGAGGCCGTACGGGATCGCCCACAGGCAGAGCAGCCAGAACGAGCCGGAGAACGAGAACCCGACCAGCGCGGCGGCGGTCAGTCCGACGCTCACGGCCGTCACGACCCCGGCGCCGAACCGGCGGGTCAGCCGGTCGGAGGCGAGGCTGGACACGATGGTGCCGAGCGCGATGATCGTGGTGAGGAAGCCCGCGAACGCCAGCGGGACGCCCAGGTCCTGGTGCATCACCGGCCACCCGGCCCCGACCAGGGAGTCCGGCAGGCCGAGGCTGATGAAGGCGACGTAGATGATCGTCAGGAGCAGCGCGTACACGACCTGGGGTTCTGCCTTCCGCAGCGTGGGCACCCGTTGCCGGGCCGGACGCCGGGGATCCGGGTTCCACCCCGATGGTATCGAGGCGATGGGCAGCCCAGTGCCGCGATGGCCGCCGCGTTGGGCCTGAGTGTGTGGACCACCGGCCGGTGACTGCGCTGGTCAGCGGATCGCCGACGCGGGAGGATGCCTCATGGCCCAGGTCACCCACCGCGGTGGATCCGCATTCCTGCACGACGAGGTGCTGGCCGCGGCGCTGCGCCGGCTGCGTACGCACCGGGATGTGGTGCTGATCGGCGACACCGGCTCCGGGCGCAGCACGGTGCTGGCGCAGCTGGCGGAGCGGCTCCGGGCGGCCGGGTCCGCCGTGGTCGAACTCGCGGGATTGGTGTCGGCGCGCGGTCTGCCGCTGGGCGTGTTCGGGGTGCACCCGGTGCTCCGGCCCCGGGCCGGTGCCCGGTACGGGCTCCCGGAAGCCGTGGCGGCGCTGGGCACGGCGCTCGGGACCGGACCCGCGGCGGTGCTGCTGGACGACCCCCACCTGCTGGACGACGTCTCGGCCGCCGCCGTCGCCGCGGTGCTGCGCCGGCGACCCGCCCGGGTGTCCGTCGTGCTCGGCGCGCCCCAGGGCGTCGACCTGCCGGAACTGGCACCGGATCTGGCCCGGGGCGCCGCCGTGGTCCGGATCGAGCCGATGACCATCAGCGCGACGGCGGCGCTGCTCGCGGAGGAGCTGGACGGACCGGCCGATGGCGGTCTGGTCGCCACCGTGCTCGGCCGCTGCGGCGGCAACCCGAGGGTGGCCCTGGACCTGGTCGACGCGGCACGGGAGGCCGGGGCGGTCGGCCGGGTGCGTGGGCGGTGGGCCCAGACCGGCGTGCTGGACCTGGTCCGGGTCGACGCGGTGGTGCACGACCTGCTCGCCGACCTGCCGGGCGACCAGCGGGAGGCGCTGGACCTGCTGGCCTGGCTGGGACTGGTCGACCTGGACACCGCCCGCCGGCTGGCCGGGACCCGGACGCTGTCGGCCCTGGACGCGGCGGGACGGATCGCGGTGCAGCCCAGCGGCCAGGACCATCTGGTCGCGGTCAGTCCGCCGGCCCTCGGCCAGGCACTGCGGCTGCGGATGACCCCCACCGCCCGGGCGGCGGTGCGGGAGCGGGCGGACCAGGTGCTCGGGTCCGACCGGATCGGGCCGGCGACCTCGGGGCTGCCGGAGAGCGCGCACCTGTCGGCGCAGCCGCCGTTCCAGGCCGCCCAGGATCAGACCGCGATCCTCACCGAGTCGGTGCGCACCCAGGCGGCCCGGCACCTGCGGGTCTGGGAGGACCGCCGCGACGTGGCCGCTGCCCTCCCTGTCCTGCGGCTGCGGCTGCTGGACGGGCTGGCGTCGATCGGAGTGGACGAGATCTTCGCCGGGACCGCCGCGACCTCGGCGGACGACCCGGACGATCTGGGGATCTACCTGCTGCTCCGGGCGCAGTGGGCCGGGTGCCGCGGCCGGTCGGTGCGCGAGGCGTTCACGGTGGATCCCGGGCCGTCCGGGGCACTGGCGATGCCGGAGACGCCCGAGCCGTTCCTGGATCTGCTGGACGCGCTCTACCAGGCGCGGATCTGGCCGGCGGACCAGCTGGCGGCGCTCGACGACCGGGACGTGCCGCCGTCGCTGCGTGACCTGGTGCTGATCTGGCGCGGCCGGCTGGCGATCGAGGAGGGCTCGCCGGACCGGGCGCTGGACCTGCTCGGCGGTTGGCGGCCGTCCTCCGGGCATCGGCCGTTCGCGCACCAGCTGGACGCGCTGCGCGGGGACGCCCTGCTGCTGGCGGGTCAGGTGGAGGACGCGGTCGCCTGGGCGCGGGACCGGTTGAGCGCCGCCTCCGCCGAGCTCAGCATGTTCGGCGTCCGGCTGGCCGCGCGCGGGCTGGCCTCGGCGCTGTTCGTCGCGGGGGAGCACGACGAGGCGCTGCGCGTGCTCGGGGTGCTGCTCGGCGCCGGCCGCTGCGGACCGGTGCAGTCCCCGTACGACGAGCGGATCCTGGCGCTGGCGGCGGTGGGGCACGCGCTGCGGGACGAGCACGACCTGGCGGACGTGCTGCTGGACGAGCTGGCCCGCACCCCGCGCCCGTACCAGCCGGTGCTGGACGTCCTCGACCCCTGGGCCCGCGGGGAGGTGGCCTACGTCCGCACCGGCACGGCCGGCTCCGCCGACGGCGAGGCGATGTGGGCGGCCGGCGAGCGGCTGTACCAGGCCGGTCGCCGCACCTCGGCGCTGCTGTGCTGGGCCCTTGCCCCGCTGGTGCTGGACGACGAGCGGCTCCGCCGGCTGGAGGATCTGGCGGGCGCCACCGCGGTCGCCGCGCTCACACCGGTGCTCCGGCTGAACCGGGCGATCGCGCGGGGGAGCGCCGACCAGGTGCTGGCGGCGGTCGCCGCGCTGCGGGTGCCCGGCCCGCTGATCCAGGTGGCGATCGACACCGCCGCCCGCCGGGGTGGGACGGCCGACGGGATCGCCGATGCCGGCGGCCCGCTGGCGGTCGATGCGGTGCGCCGGGGCCGGGAACGCCGGGCACCGCTGACCGGCCGCGAGCAGGAGGTGGTGGCGCTCGCCCGCGACGGACTCACCAACCGGCAGATCGCCAGCCGGCTCTACCTGTCCGTGCGCACGGTGGAGAGCCACCTCTACCGGGCGATGCAGAAGCTGGGCGTCACCGACCGGGCACGGCTCGCCGACCTGCCCGGCGACTGACGCCGCGGCCCCGCCAGGCGCGCCACCAGAGCACGGCGGCCCAGGCGAACAGGGCCCCGGCGGCCAGCCGGACGCCGGCCGTGCGCTGCTCGGCGGTCAGGGCGTCGTTGAGCGCGCCGAGCCAGGGCACCGCGTACACCAGTCGCCCCCGGATCTGGTGTCCGGCGACCGGGTCGTCCACGGCGTCGTTCGCATCGCCCCGGGTGGTGAATACCCGGCTGCCGTCCTGCCGGTGCCCGATGGCGACCACCCGGTGCGTGACGGCGGTCGGGTCGTCCGGGTAGGGCAGGACGGTCACCACGTCACCCACCCGCACGTCCTCCGGTTCCACCGGGAGCACCACCGCCAGCGACCCCACCGGCAGGGCGGGCGCCATCGACCCGGAGCGCACGGTCAGCGGCACGCCACCGGCGACCCGCGGGATCACGACCACCAGCGCGGCGAGGGCGAGCACCAGGGCCAGGACACCGGCGCCGGTCCCGGCGAGCAGGCCGCGCGCGACGGCGTGCGCGCGGGTGACGGGCGGCGGCGCGGTGCGCGGGGTCATGCGGGGCTCCCGGTGCCGTCGGTGTTATCCGTGTCGTCGGTGCTCTCCGTGTCGTCGGTGCCGGTGGTGTCCTCGGTGCCGGTGGTGTCCTCGTTGCCCACCGTGCCCTCGGCGCCCACCGTGTCCGGGCCGGCGCGGAACTTCACCGGCAGGCGCTCCTCCGTCAGTCCGGAGCCGGTGGCGAAGTCGTCCCATGCCAGCACCCGGCCGACGTCCCACCCGGACAGGTCGTGGTCGAAGGCCACGGCGCCGTGGAACATCCCGGTCATGTCGGTGACCGCGGAGGTGTCCCAGCCGCCGATGTCGGTGGCGAAGGTCGCGGCGCCGTGGAACATCCCGGCCATGTCGGTGACCGCCGAGGTGTCCCAGTCCCGGACCACGTCCCAGGCGATGGTGCCGGCGCCGTCGAACATGTGCGCCATGGTGCGCACCCGCTCCGGCTGCCACCCGGGGGCGATCACGGCCCAGAACGGGTCGTCCGTGCTCGCCCCGGCGAAGGCGTACGAGGTGTCGGTCAGCCGGGTGGGCAGCGTGTCGACGCTGATCAGGTTCACGGCGTTCCGGAACGCATGGGCGGCGGAGGTCGAGCCGACGTCGTCCGTCCAGCCCTTGACCTCCCGCAGCGCCCCGATCTGCTCCACGGTCTGCTCCGGCGAGCCGAAGCCACGGAAGGTGCCGATGATCGCGACCTGCGCCACCTCCAGCGGGCGCACCGTGTTCAGGCCGTCCACCGCGGGCTGGAAGCCGGCCCCCCAGACGTAGAGCGTGGTGTCCGGACCCGGGTCGTCGAGGTGGAAGCCCACCGTCCCGTCGGCGTCCCGGCGCAGGTCGAAGGTCAGCGTGACCACACCGCCGGAGGCCGCCGGCTCCTCGGGGAACCCCGGTTCCTCGGGCACGGCCGGCCCGGTCACGAGTGTGCCGGCGTCGAGGGTGGCCGCGTCCGCCCAACCCCGCCCGTTGGTGAGCGTGATCGTCAGGGCGGTCAGGTCGACCACATGCCCACCGGCGGGCAGGTCGGCGGAGGTGGTGACCTCGATCGTGACGGCGGTCTGCCGCCTGCCGTCCGGGCCGGAGTCCACCCCGCGCACCGGATCGGCGGCCACGGCGAGCGACACGTGCGGGACCAGGACGTCCGGCACGACCGCGCCGTCCACGCCGAACTCCGCCACCAGGTTGTCGCCCACCACGGTCACCGGGAACTCCGGCACGGCATGGGCGAGCGTGACCCCCGCGGGCAGGGCGTCGCCGGTGCTGAACGGTGCGCCGTCGAGCGTCCAGGTCCCCGGGTCGAGGGTCTCCCGGTCGATGGCGAGCGCACCGGTCGCGGTGGCGGCCGTCCCGACCGGCGAGGAGACGCTCCACAGCGCCGCCGCGCCCGGCGGGAACCCGGTCGAGATCACCAGGGCGACCGCGACCGCCCACCACGCCGGACGCCGGTGCCGGATCAGTTCAGCACCTGCCGCAGGTCCACGCTGATCGCACTCAGGTCGATCGGTTCCGACATCGAGGCCGCGGCGTCCGCGTCGAAGGCCAGCGTGATGGTGGCGGTGAGCTCGTGCCGGGTGCCGGTGTTGCTGCCCTCCAGGCGCGTCACCGGCTCGCCCTCGCCGTCGGTCAGGGTCACCTCGGCGGTGACGTCCGCCGGCAGCGCGCCCTCGGCGTAGTGCAGCCCGGTGTCCACCAGCAGGTTCTCCCCGGTGGCGGTCACGGAGACGCCGGTGGTGCCGACCAGCGTGTCGCCGGGCACCATCCGGAACGCGGTGATGTCCTCGATGGGGTTGCCCGCTCCGTCGGTGGCGTCCCGCCACCTGGTCTGCGGGTCGAACTCGGCGGTGAGCGCACCGGTGCCGGTGCTGCCCGAACCGATTGCGCCCTGCTGGTTCCACAGGGCGAAGGTGCCTGCTCCGGCGAGCAGCACCGCGATGCCGGCGGTGGCGGCGACGGTCCCCTTGAGCGCGGAGTGGCGGCTCGTGGTGCGGGGGGTCGTCATGGGGTGAGTCCTCCTTCGTCGTTCCCGCCGCGCGATCCCGGATCGTGTCGCGCGCGCGTCCGGGCACGAGGGTGCGCCGCCGGGACGGCCCGGTGGGCGAGGAGGAGGGTCTGCGTCAGTACCACGACGGCCTGACCTGCGCTGATGTGCGCGGGGCCGGCCGAATGCCGTAGTCCCGCCGGATGGCTCAGGATGCCGGGATCCGCAGACGAAGGCCCGCCCGCACGGGGGAGGGGTGCGGGCGGGCCGGGGGGTGTGGATCGCAGTCCACACCGGTGGGCGGGTCGGGTCGGAGGTGACGCTCCGTCCGGCCCGGCCCGGTCAGTGGGTGCGGGCGCGCCGCCGGGCGATCAGGACGGTCGCGGTGCCGGCGCCGAGCAGGACGACCGCGAGGCCGGCCCACAGGGCGATCGGGCCGGCGCCGGTGGTGGCCAGGTTCCCGGTGCTCGCAGTGCTCGCGGTGCCGGTGCCCTTGTCGTTGTCGTTGTCCTGAGTGGTGTTCCCGGCCGGGGTGGTGGTGATGTCCACGCCCAGGTCGGGGCTGGTGGAGGCGGACCAGATGACCTCGCCGGGGATGAACTCGACCCGCAGGGTGTGGGTGCCGGCCACCGCGCCCGGGTAGGTCAGCTCGGCGGTGCCGTCCGCAGCGACCGGCACCGGGTCGCCCACGGCCTGGTCGTCGACGAACAGCTGCGCCGTTCCCTGCGGGACACCGGCGGCCGGGTCGGCGGCCGCGACGGTGGCCTGCACCGGCACGTCCTGCCCGGGGCGCGCCGTGTCCGTGGCGGTCGCGGCGGTGGTGGTGCCGGACAGCCACTGGGCGTAGACGGTGCGGTCGCCGGTCAGCGGGGTGTCGGCGTCGAAGGACACCGAGGACCGGGTGGCGGGCAGTCCGTCCACGGTGTCGGCCCAGCCGATGTGGTCGAAGCCGGTGCGGGTCGGTGAGTCGGGCAGGCTGCGGGCACCGGCGTTGAAGCTGGTGGCGAAGGTCCGGACCTCCGCGGTGCCCTGGCCGCCGTTGGCGTGGAAGGTGGTCAGGTAGTTGTTCGGGGCGAAGGACAGGTCCGCCCAGTCCAGGTTCTCGGTGGGCAGGACCACCGCGCCCTCGTTGACCACGTTGCCGTCGCCGCGGATCTCACCGTCGCCGGTCACCGTGACGCCCTCCGGGATGCGCAGCTCGGCGCCGTCGGGGATCACCAGGGTGGCGGGGGAGTTGATCTCCAGCGAGCCGAAGTCGGTGCCGTCGCTGCCGGACCCGACCGCGGAGGTCTGGTACGGCCTGGTGGTGTTGATCGCGGTGGTGGTGCCGCCGTCCAGGACAACGTCGGCGCCGCCGCCGTCCTCGGTCCAGGTGCCGTCGCCCGAGCCGCCGCCGATCCCGGCTCCGGCCAGGCCGGAGGTGGCGGTCACGGTCGCGTCGCCCGTCACGTGCAGCGAGCCGCCGTCGACCCCTTGGTCCCCGGCGCCGATCCCGGCGCCGAGCCGCTCGGAGGTGGCGACGACCACCGCGTTGCCGCCGATCGTCACGTCGCCGCCGTTGCCGCCCTCGAACCGGGCGCCCGCGTCGCGCTGGGCCGCGTGGCCGCCGCCGATCCCGGCACCGAGCGCCAGGCTCCCGCCGGTCGCGCCCGCCTTGCTGACGGCCGTCACGTTCGCGTCGCCGTCGATCCGGACGGTGCCGCCGTTGCCGCCGCTCACGCCGCCGCCGATCCCGGCGCCCTGGTAGCTGGTCGCCTCGACCACGGCGTGGTCGGTGATGGTGATGTCACCGCCGTCCTGGGCGGTCCGGCCGCCGATCCCGGCGCCGAACTGCGAGTGGGCGGTCACTCGGGCGTTGTCCTCGACGACCAGGGTGCCCACCGGGGGCTGCCCCGGGCGCAGGCCAGTCCCGCCGACCGCGATCGCGGTCTCCCAGGCCCGCGCGTCCACGACGGCGTCGCCGCCGATCGTCACGGTGCCGGTTCCGGAGGTCACGCCGATCCCGGCGGTCACGATCGTCCGGCTGCCCTGGATGTTGTCCGGGTCACCGGCGTCGACGGTGACGTGCGCGCGGCCCTCGATCGTCAGGGTGGCGTTCTCCAACGCGATCGCCGCGTCGGTGGCGGGGTAGGCCGGGTCGACGCTGTCCCAGCTCGCGGCGAAGGTGCCGGGGGTGCCGGTGGAGGAGTCGGTGATGGTCAGCGCGGAACCCGCGGCGAGGGTGACCTCCGAGGTGGTGAGGTCGAAGCCGTTCAGGTCCAGGGTCAGGGACTGGCCGGCGGCCAGGGTCAGCTTCGGCGAGGCGCCCTGCGCCAGGTCGGCGTCGAGGGTGACCTCACCACCGACGGCCGACGGGTCGGCGAAGGCGTCGGCAAGGTCCGCGAACGAACCAGCGGGGTCGGCGGAGGCGGAGCCGGCTCCGGCGACCAGGCACACGGCGGCCAGGGCGGCAGCGGGCAGGAAGACACGAGGGGACATGCTCAGAATGATCGGGAGTTCAGCCGCCACACAGGCGGGCGCCCGGGAGGTAGGTAGGTAGGCGCCCGGCGTCGCCGCTGCTGACGGCGCCGGATCCGCCGGGCCGTGGACCGCTGGGGGTGGCACGGGCCGGTGTTCCACGCGGCGGGGCCCGCGCGAATAAGTGAGCCCACGGCGACGAGGGCCCGCACCGCCAGGCGGTGCGGGCCCTCGTGCGGGGGCCGCGGCCGTCAGCGCCGACGGGCGAGGACCCGGCGGGTGGCGACCAGCACCAGGCCGGCCACCACCGCGATCCCGGCGGTGAGCAGCAGCCCCGGGGTGGCGGAGTCACCGGTGGTGGCGATCCGGTCCGGGGTGGATGCGGAGGCCACCGGGGTGGCGGGCTGGGTGGCCGCGGGGGTGCTGCCGGGGTCGGCCGGGGCGACCGGGGCCGGTGCGGTCGGTTCCGGGTCGGTGGGCACGACCGGGGTCTGGCCGGACGAGGCCACGTGCACCGTCGTGCCGGCGGTGCCGACCTCGGGGACCTGGGTGCCGTCCACCCGCTCGGTGGCGGTCAGCGGGTTGTCCCCCAGGATCAGCCCGGTGACCAGCACCGGGCCCCAGGTGCCGTCCGGGTTGACGGTGGCGCTGCCGACCGTCGCGCCGGCGGCATCGGTGACGGTGACCTCGGACTCCGGGTCCGCGGTGCCGCTGACCTGGACGCTCCGCGCGGTGGCGTCCGGGGTGCCGGCGGCGATGGTGACCGGGTCGGCGACCCGGAAGGTGCCCTGGTCGGTGGTGGGTGCCGGGTCGCCGGTGACGGTCTGGGTGGCGGTCAGCGCGACCTGCTCACCCCAGTCGAAGGCGATCTGCGGGGAGAACGCCCAGGTGCCGTCGGTGGCGACCTCGGCCTGGCCGACCGTGGCGCCGTCGGCGTCGCGGGTCACGACCACCTGCGCCCCGGGGTGGCCGGTGCCGCGGATCTCCGGCTGGCGGGTGAGCACCAGGCCGGTCGGGTCGGTCAGGTCGATCTGGGCGATGAGCTGCGGCGCCTCCACCCCGAAGAACCCCTCCTGGGCCCAGTCGACGATCCCGCCCTGGCTGGCATCACCCAGGTAGTTGCCCTGGTAGGGGCCGTCGGCGGCCATGAAGCCGATCCGGTTGCTGCCCACCTCGGCGACGGTGGTGATGTTCTGGCAGGCGTTGGTGGCGGCCGGTCGCCAGTAGACGACCACGGCTGCGCTGCTGCCCTGTTCGGCGGCGACGCAGTACACCTCGCCGGTGGAGATGGTGTACTCCACCGGCCCGGTGGTCCCGACGGCCGGGACGGTGAACTCGCGGATGGTCGCGGTCGCACTGTTGACGCGCACATATCCCAGGGTGTCCGTGGTGCCCCAGTTCGCGATCGTGGTGGTGATCCGGTCGGTGGGGGCTGCCTGGGCCGGCGCGGCTCCGACCACGGTGAGCGCGGCCAGCAGGGTGGCGGCCGTGCAGAGAGAGGAAAGGCGTCTCATGGTGCCCTACTGCTTCGGGGGTGCCCCTGGGTCTGCGGCTGTGGGGTGCGTAGGGAAGCTAGGCGACCCGGGTGGCGGCCGACGTGGGCCCCGAGTGGCGTCTGGGTACCGAACCCGGCGGCGTGGGTGGGCCGGTGTCCGATTCTGGTGATGGCCCTCAGATGCGACGAGGCCCGGCGGCACCTGCCGCCGGGCCTCGTCGTCTGGGTGGTCAGTCGGTGATCGCCAGCGCGTCGATCTCGACCAGCATCTCCTCGCGCGGGAGCCCGACCATCACGGTGGTCCGGCTGGGCAGCACGCCACCCGGGCAGTGCCGGGAGACGAACTCGCCGTAGGCGTCGTTCATCGCGGCGAAGTCGTCCCGGCTGGTCAGGTAGACCCGCAGCATCACCACGTCGTCGAAGGTGGCGCCGGCGGCCTCGATGATCGCCCGGACGTTCTCCAGGGTGCGGGTGGTCTGGGCGGCGACGTCGCCCGGGAACAGGTACTCGCCGGTGGCCGGGTCCACCGGGCCCTGGCCGGAGACCTGGACGAACGGGCCCTTGCGCACGCCCTGGTGAAAGGTGTGCGCGGGCGCCGGGGCGTGCGGGGTGGTCACGGCGGTCTTGGCGGTCATGCTGCCTCTCAGGGTCGATGGTGGCGGTGCGGTGCGACGCTCTCACGCCGGAGGCGGGCTCCACCATCGGGGGCGGCCGGGGCAGGTGCAGCGCAGGACGCCGCCGGACCGGGGTTCGACGCGGCAGGTGGTCGCGCGGTGGACTGGGGCCATGTTGCTGCGCGGCGGGCTGGTGGTGGACGGGACCGGCGCCCCGCCGGTCACCGCGGACGTGCTGATCGAGGGCGACCGGATCGCCGCGGTCGGCGGGCGGCTGGACGTCACCGGCCACCGGGTGATCGACGCGGACGGCCTGGTGGTCGCCCCGGGGTTCATCGACATGCACGCGCACTCGGACCTGGCGGTGCTGACCGACGGGGCGCATCTGGCCAAGACGATGCAGGGCGTGACCACCGAGGTGCTCGGCCAGGACGGGCTGTCCTACGCGCCGACCACCGATGCCGGCATGGCCGCGGTCCGGGAGCAGATCGCCGGCTGGAACGGGGTGCCCGACGTCGGCTACCGGTGGCGCTCCGTCGCGGAGTACCTGGCCGAGATCGACCGCCGGGGCAGCGCCACCAACGTCGCCTATCTGCTGCCGCAGGGCACGATCCGGATGTCCGTGGTCGGCACCGAGGACCGGCCCGCCACCCCCGCCGAGCTGGCCGAGATGCGCGCGCAGGTGGACCGCGGGATGCGCGAGGGCGCATTCGGGATGTCCTCGGGGCTGACCTACGTGCCCGGGATGTTCGCCGACACCGACGAGCTGGTCGCGCTGTGCCAGGTGGTGGCCCGGCACGGCGGGTGCTACGCCCCGCACCAGCGGTCCTACGGCGCCGGGGCGCTGGCGGCCTATGCGGAGATGATCGAGGTGGCGCGCCGGTCCTCGGTCGCCCTGCACCTGACCCACGCCACGATGAACTTCCCGGAGAACCGCGGCCGGGCCGGGGAACTGCTGGCCCTGGTCGATGCGGCCCTGGCGGACGGCCTGGACCTGACCCTGGACTCCTACCCGTACCTGCCCGGGGCGACCACCCTGTCCGCGCTGCTGCCCAGCTCCGCGGCCACCGGCGGCCCGGCGGCCACCCTGGACCGGCTGCGCGACCCGGCGGAGCGGGCCCGGATCACGCACCAGGTCGAGGTGGTCGGCAGCGACGGCTGTCACGGCGTCCCGGTCGACTGGGACACGATCGAGATCGCCGGGGTGCGCGATCCGGCGCTCGCGGACCGGGTGGGCCGGACGGTGGCCCGGATCGCCGCCGACGAGCACCGGCCGCCGGCCGAGGTCTTCCTGGACCTGCTGATCGCCGACCGGTTGGGCACCGGCATCCTGCAGCACGTCGGCGACGAGGCGAACGTCCGGGCGGTGATGCGCCACCCCCGGCACACCGGCGGCAGCGACGGGATCCTGGTCGGCGCCAAGCCCCACCCGCGGGCGGCGGGCACCTTCGCCCGGTACCTGGGCCGGTATGTCCGTGAGCGGGGCGTGCTCACCCTGGCGGAGGCGGTGCGGCACCTGTCCGGCACCCCGGCGGCGCGGCTCGGGCTGCACGACCGGGGCCGGGTGGCTCCCGGTCGCCGGGCGGACCTGGTGCTGTTCGACCCGCTCACCGTCACCGACCGGGCCACCTTCGACGACCCGCGTGCCACCGCCGAGGGCATCGCCTGGGTGTTCATCGACGGCCGGGCGGTGGTGGAGGCGGGGGAGCGGACCGGGCTGCGGGCCGGCCGGGCGCTGCGGCACGGCACCGGCCGCTCAGGACCGCCGGCCGCCACCACCCAGAGCTGACCGGGGCGGGACCCGGCGCCACCCAGGCCGACGGCCCCGCGGCACCCAGTCTGGGCCCGGAGGCACCGGGGCCGTGCGCGCGCGCGTTCTACCGTCACGGCCAACCTGGACTCCGTCGAAAGGCCGCATCGTGCGTACCCGCTCCCTCCTCCCCGTCGCCGCGGTGTGCGGTCTCGCCCTGGCCCTGACCGGCTGTGGCGGCGACGACGACCCCCAGCCCCGTGACCGCGCCACCACCGAGGCCGCCGCCGACCCGGAGACCACCCGCCCGGTCGCCCCGTCGCCCAGCCCGCTGCCGGAGGAGACCCCGGTCAGCGCCGACCCCGGTGACCGGGTGCAGCCGGGCCAGGTGGTGGAGAACGGCGAGTGGATCACCTACGACTGGGTCGGCTACGACGACTCCCGGGCGGTGCTGCAGACCCGGCTGACCGGCGTCACCCCGGCCTCCGAGGCGGAGATGGCCGAGATCGTCGCCGAGAACCCCGACTTCGCCGGGTACCAGGTGATCTGGGTGACCTGGGAGACCCGCAAGGTCTCCGGCGACGACATCGAGTACGACTCCAACGGCTCGGACTTCACCCCCGCCACCACCGAGGGCACCGCCTCGCAGAGCGCCTGGTCGATCGGCGGCAGCTGCAACTCCGGGCTGTTCGACGAGGAGTTCGACCAGGGCACCGGGGTGTCCGAGGGCTGTGCGATGGGCATCGAGGTCCAGGGCGGCCAGCAGGTCGGTGGGCTGCTGTACACCGGTCCGGCCGCCCAGGACGACAACCCGTTCGACGAGTACCACGGCAGCCCGGTCTTCCTCAAGGGCTGACCGGATTCACCCTGGCGTCCGGCCGCGCGCCGGGTGACACTGACCCCCACGCCGCGACGTCGAGGGGGGTGGGCCGGTGCCGACCGACCGGACGCTGGCACGCACCCGGGCCGCCCACGAGCGGTTCCTGACCACCGGTGCCGCCCCGGACGTCCGCCCGCTGGTGGCCGAGTCCTGGCGGCGCAGTCTGCGCGGCGGGGTGGATCCGGAGCTGCCCGGGCCGCCGGTGGTGCTCAGCGAGGCCGAGCTGCGCCGGCACCGGGACCAGCACCCGCTGCGGCACGCGCTGCCGGTGGTGCGGGGGCTGCTCCTGGACGCGGCGGTCAGCGAGGAGTTCCTGGTCGCGCTCACCGACGCCGACGGCCGGCTGCTCTGGATCGCCGGGGACACCCGGGTCCGCCGGGCGGTGGAACGGGTCGGCTTCGTCGAGGGGGCGGCCTGGGCCGAGCGGCAGGCCGGCACCAACGCGCCGGGCACCGCCTTGGCCACCGGGTCGACGGTGCAGGTGCGCGGGGCCGAGCACTTCAGCCGGGCGGTGCAGCCGTGGAGTTGCACCGCGGCCGTGCTGCGCGGACCGGACGGCCGGGTGCTGGGCGCCCTGGACGTGACCGGGCGGGACGGCGCGGCCTCGCTGCTGATGTTGTCCCTGGTCCGGGCGACCGCGACCGCGGTGGAGTCCGAGTTGCGCGCCCTGGATGCGCTGCGCCACCCGGTCGCCGGCACCGCCCGGCTGGAACTGCTGCGCCCGGACTCCGGGGTGCTGCACGGCCCCGGTCCGGGCGCCCGCGCCCTGTCGCTGCGGCACGCCGAACTGCTCCTGCTGCTGGCCGAGCACCCCCGGGGCCTGCGCGCGGAGGAACTGGCGGTGCTGCTGCACCCGGGGGCGATGTCCGACGTGGCGGTCCGGGCCGAGGTGTCCCGGCTGCGCCGGGTGGTCGGCCCGCTGCTGGACCGGTCGCGGCCCTACCGGTTGGCGGCCGAGCTGGACACCGACGTCGCGGCGGTCCGGTCCGGGCTGGCAGCGGGGGAGGTGCGCTCGGCGCTGGACCGCTACCCCGGGCCGGTGCTGCCCCGCTCCCGGGCGCCGGGGGTGGAGGCGGTGCGCGAGTCGCTGGCCGCGGACGTCCGGGCCGCCGTGCTGCACACCGCGGACCCGGTGCTGCTGGAACGCTGGCTGGACCGGGACGAGGGGGTGGACGACTGGGCCGCCTGGGAGCTGCTGGCCCGGTCCAGCGCCCCCGGGTCGGTGTCCCGGGCCCGGGCCACCGGCCGGCTGGACCTGCTGCGGCGCCGACTGGGCCTGCGCTGACCTCGCTGACCTCGCTGACCTGCGGTGCAACGCGATTGCAACCCTGGGCGACCTAGCGTGCCGGGCACGGCGCACCGCAACGACGCGGTGCCCGGTGACCCTGCACGGAGGCATGCAGATGACCGTCTACGCAGCGCCGGGACAGCCCGGCAGCCCCGCGACCTACCGCGAGCGCTACGACCACTGGATCGGCGGGGAGTACGTCGCCCCGGCGTCCGGCCGCTACTTCGAGAACCCGTCGCCGGTGACCGGCCGGACCTTCACCGAGGTGGCGCGCGGTGACGCCGACGACATCGAGCGGGCGCTGGACGCCGCTCACGGTGCCGCCCGGACCTGGGGCAGGACCACGGCCACCGAGCGGGCGGTGATCCTGAACCGGATCGCCGACCGGATGGAGCAGAACCTGGAGTTGCTCGCGGTCGCCGAGACCTGGGAGAACGGCAAGCCGGTCCGGGAGACCCTGGCCGCCGATCTGCCGCTGGCGGTGGACCACTTCCGGTACTTCGCCGGGGCGGTCCGGGCCCAGGAGGGGTCGATCTCCGAGATCGACGAGGACACCATCGCCTACCACTTCCACGAGCCGCTGGGCGTGGTCGGCCAGATCATCCCGTGGAACTTCCCGATCCTGATGGCGGTGTGGAAGCTGGCTCCCGCGCTGGCGGCCGGGAACACGGTGGTGCTCAAGCCGGCCGAGCAGACCCCGACCTCGATCCTGGTCCTGATGGAGTTGATCGCCGACCTGTTGCCGCCGGGGGTGGTCAACGTGGTCAACGGCTTCGGGGTGGAGGCGGGCAAGCCGCTGGCGTCCAGCCCGCGGATCCGCAAGATCGCCTTCACCGGGGAGACCACCACCGGGCGGCTGATCATGCAGTACGCCAGTCAGAACATCATCCCGGTCACCCTGGAGCTGGGCGGCAAGAGCCCGAACATCTTCTTCGAGGACGTGGCGCGGGCCAAGGACGACTTCTACGACAAGGCGCTGGAGGGCTTCACCATGTTCGCCCTCAACCAGGGCGAGGTGTGCACCTGCCCGTCCCGGGCGCTGATCCAGGAGTCGATCTACGACGGCTTCCTGACCGACGCGATCGCCCGCACCGAGGCGGTCAAGCAGGGCAACCCGCTGGACACCGACACGATGATCGGCGCGCAGGCCTCCAACGACCAGCTGGAGAAGATCCTGTCCTACATCGACATCGGCAAGGCCGAGGGCGCCAAGGTGCTCACCGGCGGTCACCGGGCCGAGCTGGACGGCGACCTGGCCGGCGGGTACTACGTGACCCCGACCATCTTCGAGGGCAAGAACTCGATGCGGATCTTCCAGGAGGAGATCTTCGGCCCGGTGGTCGCGGTGACGTCGTTCTCGGACTACTCGGACGCCATCCACACCGCGAACGACACCCTGTACGGGCTGGGCGCGGGGGTGTGGTCCCGGGAGGGCTCGATCGCCTACCGGGCCGGCCGGGACATCGAGGCCGGGCGGGTGTGGACCAACTGCTACCACGCCTACCCCGCGGCGGCGGCCTTCGGCGGCTACAAGGGCTCCGGCGTCGGCCGGGAGAACCACAAGATGATGCTCGACCACTACCAGCAGACCAAGAACCTGCTGGTGTCCTACTCCGCGCAGAAGCTCGGCTTCTTCTGACCGGCGCCCCGTGGGCCCCGGGGAGACCGGGGCCCACGGGGGAGGGAGACACCATGAGCAGGGTCGATCACACCCCAGCCGCCGCCGACATGCTCCGGCGGCTGCGCGAGCAGCACGGCGACCTGATGTTCCACCAGTCCGGCGGCTGCTGCGACGGGTCCTCGCCGATGTGCTACCCGGCGGGGGAGTTCCTGACCGGCGACGCCGACGTCCAACTGGGCGACCTGGACCTGGGCGACTTCCGGGTGCCGGTCTGGATGAGCCGGAACCAGTTCGCCTACTGGCGGCACACCCACCTGACCATCGACGTGGTGCCCGGCCGGGGTGCCGGGTTCTCGCTGGAGGCGCCGGAGGGGGTGCGGTTCCTGATCCGGTCCCGGCTGCTCACCGACGACGAGTGGGCGGAGCAGGAGGAAGGTCAGCGCCCCGCGCCCATGTGACGGGCCCCGCGCATCCCGAACACCGCCGCCGGCCCGATGGTGGAACCGGGTCCGGGATAGGTGCGGCCCATCACGGTGGCGGAGGTGTTGCCCGCGGCGTACAGCCCCTCGATTACCGAGCCGTCCTCGCGCAGCACCTGGGCGTCGCCGTCGGTGACCACCCCGCCCTTGGTGCCGAGGTCGCCGATCACCACCCGGTAGGCCAGAAACGGTGCGCGCTCCAGCGGGCCGAGGCAGGGGTTGGGCCGCACGGTGGGGTCGCCGTAGTACCGGTCGTAGGCGGAGTTGCCGCGGCCGAAGTCGCCGTCCACCCCGGCCCGGGCCTGGGCGTTGAACCGGTCGACCGTGGCGCGCAGGGCGGCCGGGTCGATCCCGGTCCGGCGGGCCAGTTCGTCCAGGCTGCCGGCCTTGATCATGATCCCGGCCTCGCGCATCGCCTTGGTCGCCCGCGGGTCCATCGCGAACGTCCGCAGGTAGCGCAGGGTGTAGCGGTGGTCGGTGATCAACCAGTAGGCGCCGTCCTTGTCGTGCTCGAGCATGTGGTGGCCCAGGTCCACGTAGGACTCGGACTCGTTCGCGAACCGGGCACCGGCGGCGTCCACCATCAGCGAGTACGGCATCGACCGTTCCCCCACGATGAACGAGGGCTGACCGCCGGGCGGCGCGGCGATCGACGCACCCCACCAGGCGTCGTCCATCAGTTCCAGCGCCGCCCCGTGCTGCCGGGCGATGTCGATCACCGCACCCTGGTTGGCCGGGTTGCCGGAGGGTGCGCCGTCGATGCCGTGGTACTTCTGCCGCCACTCGGGGTTGGACTCGAAGCCACCGGCGGCCAGCATCACGCCGAGCCGGGCGTGCACCGTGGTGCTCACCCCGTCGCGCCGGACCCGGACCCCGGTCACCCGGCCGTCCTCGATCACCAGGTCCTCCAGCGGGCTGTCCAGCCACAGCGGCACCCCGCCGCGCTGCACCACCGCGTGCAGGAAGGAGGTGGCCAGCCCGGCGCCGATCCCGGTCAGCCGCTGACCGCGCACCAGACCGCCGAGCGCCCGGAACACGAACTGCGCGCCACGCACGAACCCGCCCGGCGTGGACCAGGCCCGGCCGAGCAGCCACACGTCGTCGGTCTTGGCCGGCAGCGGCACCGCCCCGCGCAGGGTGTCCCACCACTCGCCGATGATCTTGCTGTCGATCGGCCGGACCTCCACCGCGCGGCCGATCTTCCCGCCGGGCAGCTCGGGGTAGTAGTCCGGGTAGTCGGTCGCCCGGACGAAGCGCATGCCGTGCCGGTGCGCGGTGCGCAGGAAGTCGTCCACGCCGTCCACGAACGCCTCGTGCCGGGCCCGGTCCGAGGCACGCCCCGGTTCGCCGACCGTGGCGGCCAGGTAGGCCAGCGCCTCGTCCCGGGAGTCGGCGACGCCGTCGGCCCGCATCAGCGGGTTGTCCGGCAGCCACAGTCCGCCGCCGGACATCGCGGTCGACCCGCCCCACTGCGGCGACCCCTCGACCATCAATACCCGCAGGCCCTGGTCGAGGGCGCCGAGCGCGGTGGCGAAGCCTGCCCCGCCCGAGCCGATCACGACGACGTCGTAGTGCTGGTCCGCTTGCTGCGTGCTCACACTCATGGGGCGCCCCTCCGTAGACCGGACAACCCTGTCCGGATGGCTAGGCTGCCAGCATGACCACCACCGCCGGTCGCGTCAATCGTGGGCCCGCCGCTGCTGCCGGGAACCGGGAGGCCTTGCTGGCCGCCGCCCGCCGACTGTTCGCCGCCCGCGGGTATCACGTGCCGCTGTCCGCGATCGCCCGGGAGGCCGGCGTCGGCCAGGGCGTGCTCTACCGGCACTTCCCGACCCGGATCGACCTGGCACTGGCGGTCTTCGAGCAGAACTTCGCCGAGCTGGACCAGATCGCCGCCGACCCCGGCCCGGACGCCTTCGGCCGGCTCTGGGACCGGCTGATCGACCTGATCCTGACCGACACTGCGGTGATCGAGCTGGTGATCGACGCCCGCCGCACCCTGCCCGGCTACGAGGGCGACCGGCGGCTGGCGGGACTGGTCGCCCGGACCCTGCCCGCGGCGCTCGCGGCCGGCCTGGTGCCCGACCGGCTCGGCGTGCCCGAGGTGATGCTGGTGCTGCGGATGGTGGTCGGCGTGGTGGTGACCGCCGCGGACGACCCCCGGGAGGCGGTCCGGGCCGCGCTCGCGCTGACCCCGCTCGGCCCGGCCCCGCTCAGACCGGCTCCGCCGCCAGCCTGATCCGGTGGTGCGGCAGCGTGACCGGACCCGGCTCCGCCGCCAGGTCCGGGTGGGTGAGCGGCGACCACCGGGTGTCCCGGACCATCGCGGCCAGCAGCGGGGCCATCGTGTCCACCACCACGTCCCGGCCCGGGCAGATCGCCGGGCCCGCGCTGAACGACAGGTCCACCGGCTCGGCGGCCCGGTGCAGGTAGGCGCTGATCAGCGCCACGCCGGTGCCCGGGTCGAGGGTGGTCCGACCCCACCGGGTGGCGGCGGTGGCGTCCCGCAGGATGACCAGGGTGGTCGGCCAGCGGTGCAGCGCCGCCCGGATCGCGTCGGCGGCGGCCTGCTGCCGGTGACCGGGCTGGTGCTCGGCCTCGTGCCGCACCGCGTCCTGCCGCTCCGGGTCGGCGGCGAGCACCGCGAGTGCGCGCCACAGGGTGATCCGGGCGGCGTCGTAGGCGAACAGCCAGTGCGGCACCTGGGTGGCGGCGAAGGCCGGTGACCCACCGTGCAGCAGCCCGGCCCCGGCCAGGCTGGTCGCCGGTGCGGTGTGCAGGTGGTCCAGCAGCCGCCGGGTGAACCGGGCCCGCCGCCGCCGGTCCAGCGGCCGGGCGAAGGCCAGATTGGCCCGGGACCGTAGCCGGTTCAGGTCGTCGGTCAGGGCGGTGTCCGGCCGGGCGCCGGGGCCGAGCACCAGCTCGCGCACGGTGGCCCACAGCGGCCCGTCCGCCTGCTGCCAGCCGAGTTCCCCGCTGCGGCGGGCGGTGGCGGCGAGCTCGGCGCCGTCCCGCTGTGCCACCGCCACCAGGGTGGCCGCCGCCTGGTGCAGGCCGCCGGGTTGTAGGGCCGCCTCGTTCCACTCCCGCAGCGCGGGCCGGTCGTCCTGGTCGCTGATCAGCACCGCCCGGGGCTGGAAGTGCCGCAACGCGGACCGCTTCTCCCCGGACGCCGGGGTGAAGGGTTCCGGTGTGGCGTCCAGCACGTCCCGGGCGTCGTCCGGGTGCAGCGGCAGCAGCAGGGTGCGCGGGCCGAGCCGGACCAGCAGCGGCCGCCGGTCGTAGCGCTCGGCCAGCCGGTCCAGCAGCCGCACCGCCGCGCTCTCCCAGCCCAGGCGGTCGGCGACGGTGACCACCGGTCCACGCCGGATGATCGGGCCCTCGGCGATCAGCGGGACCAGCACCCGCGCGGTGAGCACGGCGCCGGCCCGCGCGGACAGCCGGACCGGGGTGCGCGGGGAGGTGAACGGGGGCATGGAACTCCTTGGAGCGGTTGTCTGGACCGACCGGCAGGCCTAGCGTCGGGGGTTCACGCAGAGTCGGTCGTCACCCACGGACTCCGCCTGCAGAAAGGGCGAGAGACCCATGAACGATCGGACGCGTCCGCGCGCCGCCGAGACCGCCGCCAGCGGCTGTCATTTCGCGATCGACCTGGCGGCCGAACGCTGGTGGTGGAACGACGAGTGCTTCCGCCTGCTCGGCTTCGAGCCCGGCGACGTGCTGCCCACCACCGGTCTGGTGCGTGCGCATACCGAGGCCGAGGACCGGACCCGGTGGCGGGACGCCCTGGACCACTGGGGCCGCTCGGCCGACACCTGGGCCTCGGTGGTCACGATGGTGGACGCGCGCCGCCGCCGGTTCGAGGCGCTGGTGGTCGGCTCGGCCGACGCGCCGGGCGGCCGGGTGGACGGCTACTTGGTGGACATGTCGGCACCGATCCGGGTGATGGCCTCGGCGGAGGCGTCCCGGCAGATCAAGGAGGCCACCGCCAGCTACGCGACCATCGAGCAGGCCAAGGGCATCCTGGCCGCGATGACCGGGCGTTCGGTGGCCGACAGCTTCCTGCTGCTGCGGCAGACCTCGATGGACCGGAACATCCCGCTGCGGGTGCTCGCCGCGGGGGTGGTCGAGGCGGCCGCGCGGGGTGAGCTGGCCGAACTGGGCCTGGACTCGCCGCTGCTGGGTGGTCACGGCCGGACCGTGGAGGCGGTGGCGACCCCGAGTGTGCGGGCCCGCCTGGAACGGCGCACCGCCGCCACCGAGCCGCCGATGGGCCCGGGCGCCCGGCGCCGCGACCGCAGCTACGACCTGCTGCGCGCCTGAGCGGGCACGTCCGGGCCGGTCCGGCATCCCACCGGACCGGCCTGGACGCTCCTCGCGGCGGCTGCTACGGATGGAGCACCGCCCGCAGGCAGCCGTCGTCCTTGTGCTGGAACAGCCGATAGGCCTCCGGCCCCTGGCCGAGCGCCAGCTCGTGGGTGGCCAGCCGCTCGGCATCCAGCTCGCCGGAGGCCATCAGTTCCAGCAGCGTCGGCACGTACCGCTGCCCGTGCACCTGCGAACTGCGCACGGTCAGCCCCTTGTTCATCAGCGCGCCCAGCGGGAACCGGTTCGCCCAGCCCGCGAACACCCCGAGGATCACCACGGTGCCACCCTTGCGGCAGTGGTAGATCGTCTCGCGCACCGCGGTCGGCCGCTCGGTCTGCACCCGCAGCGCCTGGCCGGCCCGGTCCACCGCGGCCTGCACACCGGTGTCGGCGGCGGCCTCCATCCCGACCGCCTCGATCGCGACATCCGGTCCCCGGCCCGCGGTCAGTTCCAGCAGGCCCTCGCCGGCGTCCCGCGGGTGCAGGGTCGGCACCCCCAGCCAGTCCTCGGCGAACCGCCGCCGGTCCTCCCGCGGCTCGATGATCGCCACCTGGGCGGCGCCCCGGATCTGGGCCGAGCGGGCCGCCATCAGGCCGACCCCGCCCGCCCCCCACACCGCGACGGTGTCGCCCGGGCCGACCTCGCCCAGGTCGGCGCCCATCCAGCCGGTGGCGGCGGCGTCGGAGGCGAACAGCGCCCGCAGTTCGGGGATCTCCTCCGGCACCGGGAACGCCCCGACGTCGGCATAGGGCACCCGGACGTACTCGGCGTGCGAGCCGCCGTAGCCGCCCATCGCGTGCGAGTAGCCGAAGCAGCCGCCGGGGGCGAATCCCCACAGTGCCTCGGTGATGCCCGGGTTCGGGTTGCCGTTGTCGCACAGCGAGAAGTTGCCCTGCCGGCACTGCCAGCACGAGCCGCAGGCGACGAAGGAGCTGACCACCACCCGCTCGCCGACCCGGCGGTCCCGGACCTGAGAGCCGACCTCGACCACCTCGCCGATGAACTCGTGGCCCAGCACGTCGCCGTGCCGCATGAACGGCACGTACCCGGCCAGCAGGTGCAGGTCCGAGCCGCAGGTCACCGTCGAGGTGACCCGCACGATCGCGTCGGTCGGCCGGAGCAGCTCCGGGTCGGGCACGGTCTGCACCGCCAGGGAGTTCACCCCGGTCCAGGTCAGCGCCTTCACAGTCGTCCCCTCCGTCCGGCCTGGGAGATCGCCAGATCCAGCAGCTTCCCGCCGGGGGTGGCGGGGCGGTCGCCGGTGTCGTCCGGCGGCAGGGTGTGGCCGGTCTCCAGCACCTGCTTGAGCAGGCGGAGCTGTTGGCGGGTGTCCGGGCCCGCGGCGGACGGCCGCAGTTCGGTGCCGCGGTCGCCGGGGGCGGGGGTGCGGCGACAGGCGTCCAGCAGGTCACGGTGCTCGGCGGACAGGCCGTCCCGCCGGGCGTCCAGCTCCTCGCCGGACAGCAGCACGGTGATCGCCGGCGGCCGGTCGAGGTGCTGCGGCGGCTGCGGCAGCCGGGCCCGCAGCCGCGCGCCCGCAACGGCGGCGGTGGAGGCCACCGCCGCCGTGGTCAGCAGGGTCCGGGCGCGCACGCTCACTCCTTGTGGAAGGCGTCCTGGACCTTGCCGGCCGCCTTCTCGATCGGGTTGGGCGTGCCGGTGGTGCCGTACAGCCGGGCGTCCGGCGTGGTGGGCGGCGGGGCGGGCACGCCCTCGGGCGGCTCGGGGACGTAGCTGAACTCGCCCTTGCCGTCCGGGGTCGGACCGGAGGCCCAGCTGCCCTGGTCCGCCTCGGTGCCGTTGGAGAAGTTGATGTACTGGTAGGACACCTCGCGGTGCTCCTCGGACAGCGGGAAGTTGGACGGGGTCGGCAGCCCCTCCAGCCCTTCCTCCTGCAGCTCCCGGGCCGCGGCGATCCACTGGTTCTGGTGCATGGTGTCCCGGGCCAGCAGGAAGGCGAGCATGTCCCGCACACCGGGGTCGTCGGTCATGTGGTAGAGCCGGGCGACCTGGATCCGGCCCTGCATCTCGGCATTGGCGTTGGCGGTGAAGTCGGCCAGCAGGTTGCCGCTGGCGGTGACGTAGCCCGCCGACCACGGGTTGCCGTTGGAGTCGACCGGCCGCGCGCCGGCACCGGCCACGATGGCGTGCTGCGGGTCGGTGCCGCCGATGATCGCGGCGACGGTCGGGTCGTCCTGGACGGCACCCTCGACCACGCCGAGCGGAGCCTTCTCCAGCAACTGGGCGATCATCGTCGCCAGCATCTCGACGTGGCCGAACTCCTCGGCCCCGATGCCGTAGAGCAGGTCCCGGTACTTGCCGGGCAGATGGCTGTTCCAGGACTGGAAGCCGTACTGCATGGCGACGGTGATCTCGCCGTACTGGCCGCCCAGCACCTCCTGGAGTTTGCGGGCGTACACCGCGTCCGGCTTCTCCGGGCTGGCCTTGAACTGCAGTTCCTGACGGTGGAAGAACATGGAGCCCCCTGTCGGGGAGGGGTCGCCGACGCATCGGCGACCTGCCGACATGCGCCTGGACTCGACGCGCCACCGCCAGTCTGTGCCGGGCCGGGTCCAGGCGCATGTCGAGCGGTCAGCTCCGGATGAACTCCAGCAGGTCGGCGTCGAAGGCGGTCCGGTAGGCGCCGTACACCCCGTGCGGGGCGCCCGGGTAGACCTTCAGCGTGCCGTGGGCCACCAGCTCGATCGCCTTCTGTGCGGCGTCGTGGATCGGCACGATCTGGTCGTCGTCACCGTGCGCGATCAGGATCGGCACGTCCAGCGCCCTGAGGTCCTCGGTGAAGTCGGTCTCGGAGAACGCCTTCACGCACTCGTAGGCGTTGTGCAGCCCGGCGGCCATGCCCAGTCGCCAGAACTGCTCGCGGGCGCCCTCGGAGACCTGCGACCCCTCCCGGTTCGCGCCGAAGAACGGGTACGCCAGGTCGCGGTAGAACTGCGAGGCGTCGGCCAGCAGCCCGGCCCGGATGTCGTCGAAGGCGGACAGCGGGGTGCCCTCCGGGTTCGACCCGGACTGCACCATCACCGGCGGCACCGCACCCGCGGTCACCACCTTGGTCACCCGGCCCTGACCGTGCCGGGCGGCGTACCGCACCGCCTCGCCGCCGCCGGTGGAGTGCCCGACCACCACCAGGTCGCGCAGGTCCAGGTGGTCGACCAGCTCGGCGAGGTCCCGGGCGTAGGTGTCCATGTCGTTGCCGGCGAACGGCTGGTCCGACCGGCCGTGGCCGCGGCGGTCGTGCGCGATGGCGCGGTAGCCGTGGTCGGCGAGCAGCTTCAGCTCGACGTCCCAGGCATCACCGGACAGCGGCCAGCCGTGGCTGAGCACGACCGGGCGGCCGGTGCCCCAGTCACGGTAGAAGAGCTGCGTCCCGTCGGAGGTGGTGAAGTACGGCATCCGGAATCTCCCTGGTGTCCAATTCTGGGCGATACAGCCCGGATTGGAAGGTATGCCCGGATTGTTGCGAACACCAGAGGCCCGGGGTGGCCAGGTGGTGAACACCGGGCCACCCCGGGGCCGGTCAGCCCTCGGCCAGGAGGGCGTCGATCTGGCCGAGCGCCTCGGACATCCCCTCGACCATTCCCATCTCGACCAGTTGCCGCATCTGGGCCGCGTCGGCGAACCGGGACACGATGGTCATCCGGCTGCCGGAGCCGGTGGGCTCGATGGCCACCTCGGCCCGGGTGACCGGCATCTGCTCGCTGGGCGTGCCGTCCTCGTCGGCGAAGCCGTCGTCGAAGACGAGCGAACTCGGCGCCTGCACGGCGTGGAACTCCCACCAGCCGGCCGCCTTCTCGCCCTCCGGGCCGGTCATGAAGTACGACGCGCGGCCGCCCGGGCGTAGGTCCAGCTCGGTGAAGGTGGCGGGCCAGGTCGGCGGCCCCCACCAGCGCTCCAGCTGGCGCGGGTCGGACCACAGCCGCCAGACCCGCTCGGGGGTGGCGGCGAACTCGGTCACGATGGTGAGGCTGAGGCTCTGGGTGTCGGGAGTGGCGCTGACGACGGTCATGGGTGGTCCCCTTCGGTGTCGGTCTCGTCCAGGATCTGGCCGAAGCGGTCCATCCGGCCGCGCCAGACCCGTTCGTACTCCTCCAGCAGTGCGGCCGCCGAGCGGATGGTGCCCAGATCGGGGCGCACCAGTTGCTGTCGGCCGCGTCGGTGCTTGGTCACCAGGTGTGCCCGTTCCAGCACGGCGACGTGCTTCTGCACCGCGGCAAAGCTCATCCGGTAGCCCTCGGCGAGGGCCGTGACGGATGCCTCCTCCCGGAGCACCCGGCTGACGATGTCCCGTCGGGTGGCATCGGCCAGGGCGGCGAAGATCCGGTCCGCCTCGGCCTGCTCCAACTGACGTACAACCATGAGGTTGTACGTTACGCCGGGGGTCGCGGGGTGACAAGGGGTAGGGCGACACCGGCGCGGGCGACGTGACATCCTGCGCTGACGCCCATCGCGCACGACGCGTGCGACCGGGCCGAGAGGGGAAGGGGACCATGCCGCGGATCGACGCCCCGACCGTCGCCGAGCACCGCGCGGTCCGCCGGCGGGCGCTGCTGGACGCGGCCCGGGACCTGCTCACCGCCCAGCCGGACCACGTCCCCTCGCTCGCGGAGGTCGGCGCGCGGGCCGGGCTGTCCCGGTCGAGCGTCTACCAGTACTTCACCTCGCGCGAGGACCTGCTGTCCGCAGTGGTGGCCGACTCCTTCCCGCGCTGGCAGCACCGCCTGGACGCCGCGGTGGCGGGCGCCGCCGATCCCCGGGACCGGGTGCTGGCCTTCCTGCGCGCCAACCTCCAGCTGGTCGCCGACGGGGAGCACGCGCTGGCCCGGGCGCTGGTGGTCGCGGCGCCGTCCGAGGACCTGGCGCGGCAGTCGCGGGAGTTCCACGACCGGCTGCTGGAACCGGTCACCCGGGCGCTGGCCGACCTCGGCGCCCCCGACCCGGCCACCATGACCGCGCTGATCGGTGCCCTGCTGCACACGGCGTCGGTGCAGGTCGAGCAGGACGGCGACCTGGACCGGGCCGCCGCCGCCCTGGACGCGCTGGTCGGCGCCTACCTGCACGACCTGGGCCGCGGCTGACCCACCGGCGGTTCAGGCCGGGCCGAGCCGCCCGTCGACCATCTCCAGCACCTGGTCGCAGTGCTCCAGCACGTCATGGTCGTGCGTCACCATCACGGTGGCGACCCCCGAGTCGTGCGTCCGGGCCGCCAACAGCTCCACGATCTCGTGGCTGCGCCGCCGGTCCAGCGCGGCGGTCGGCTCGTCCACCAGCAGCACCGACGGGGCGGCGGCCAGGGCGCGGGCGATGCCCACCCGCTGCCGCTCGCCGCCGGACAGCCGGCCCGGTCGCCGGCGCGCGTGCTCGGCCATCCCGACCGCGCGCAGCAGCTCGATCGGCGGCACCGGGCAGGGCCGGCCGGTGATCCGCTCCACCAGCCGGAGCTGGTCCAGCGCGGTGAGCGCCGGGACCAGGTTGCCGGACTGGAACACGAAGCCGACCCGGTCGCGGCGGAACGCGGTCAGCGCCCGGCCGGTGAGGCCGGTCAGCTCGGTGTCGTCCACCGCCACCGACCCGGAGGTCGGCCGGCTCAGTCCGCCCGCCACGGCCAGCAGGCTGGACTTGCCCGCGCCGGACGGGCCGACGACGGCGATCAACCGGCCGGGTGGCACGGTCAGGTCGACCCGGTCCAGTGCGGTCACCTGCTGGTCGCCGTCGCCGAAGGTGAGTGACACCTCGCGCAGGGCGAGGCCGGTGCGGGTGCGGGTCGCGGTGGTGGTCATCGGTTCTCTCCCAGGGCGGTGACGGGGTCGATCGCGGCGACGCGGGCGGTGGCGGCCATCGCACCGATCAGGCCGAGCCCGACCAGGAGCGCCGCGCCGGTGAGCACGGGTCCGGCCTGCAGGGCGAAGGGCATGTCGGTGCCCTGGAGCAGCGCGCCCAGGCCGACGCCGACCCCCACGCCGGCCGCCACCGAGCCGATCAGCAGGATCCCGGCCTGCCAGACCCCGTCGGCGAGCAGGAAGCGGGTCGAGGCGCCCATTGCCCGCATCACCGCGAGCTCCCGGGTCCGCTGCACGGTCCACAGCGCGAAGAACGCTCCGACCACCAGCGCCGAGATCGCGTACAGGAACACCTGGATCAGCTCCATCGTCATCATCTCGGCGGTGTAGCCGGGCGAGGAGTCGTAGGCGGCCTCGAGGTCGCGCGCCGAGGTTCCGGCGGCGGAGTCGCCGGCCGTCAGATCGATCGCACCGTCCGCCGCGCGCAGGGCGACCACGCTGCCGAGATCGCGGGCGGCGGGGTCGGCCGGGTCACCGGCCATCGTGCCGGCGTGCACCTGCTGCCAGGTCTCCAGCGGGACGAAGGCGACGTCGACGTGCCCGAAGGTCCGCTGATCCGCGGTGAAGCCGACCACCCGCAGCTCGGTGCCCAGGCGGTCGAGGGTGATCACGTCACCGAGCGCGACGCCCTCGTCGCGGGCCGACGCGCTCAGCACCGCCTCACCGGGTCCCGCGAGCGCGGTTCCCTCGGCGGCCCCGGGGTCGACGAACCCGCCAGGCACCACCCCGAACAGAGTGAGGTCCACGGCGGTGCCGTCCTGGTTCTTGGCGTTGACGATCGAGGTGCCGAGCAACTCGGCGGCGGCGACGTCGTCCCGGGCCGCCCAGGTGTCGCGCTGCGCGGTGGTCACCTCCGAGCGGGTGAAGGCGGAGTCGGTGCGGGTGCCCTCGGCGAAGGCGACCGCGTCGATCGGGCTGCGCATCAGCCCGGAGACGCCGTCGACCACCAGCCCGGAGGACAGTCCGGACAGCAACACCATCAGGATCGAGATCAGGCCGACGACGGCGCCCATCAGGCCGAAGCGGATGCGCGCGAAGGCGAGTTCGCGCAAGGCCAGGAACACGGAGGACCTCCGGGGGACGGGAGGCGCATCTTTACCGACACGCTGTCAGCATCATATCGACATCGTGTCGGCATCCATCACCGCCGGGCCGTGGACGCGCCACGCCGGGAGGGGTGCGGCGGACTATTCGCCACAACCACGAGAATCGCCCCGTGTTCATCGTCAGCCTGATCCCCGGCCTGCTGGCCGCCCTGGTGCACGTCTACATCTTCGTGCTGGAGTCCGTGCTCTGGACCGGCCCGACCGCTCGGCGGATCTTCGGCACCACCGAGGACGAGGCCCGGATCACCCGCCCGCTGGCCTTCAACCAGGGGTTCTACAACCTGTTCCTGGCCCTGGTCACCGGCGTGGGCCTGATCTACCAGGCGTCCGGGTGGACCGAGGTCGGCACCGCACTGATGCTGGCCGGCACCGGGTCGATGCTGGCCGCGGCCGTCGTGCTGGCGGCCAGCTCGCCGGACAAGCGGCGCTCGGCGGCGATCCAGGGGTTCTTCCCGCTGATCACCGTCGTGCTGCTGCTGGTGGCGCTGTTCGGCTGAGTCAGCTCGGCATCGACCACACCGCCGGCAGATCGCCCGCCCGCCACGCGGCGATCACGGCCGCCTCGTGCGGGACCAGCGGGCTGGGTAGGCGGTCGAGGTCGAACCATTCCACCCGGGCGGCCTTGTCCGGCTCGCGGCGGGTGGCCTCGCCGGTGAAGCGGCGGGTGAGGAAGAACATGTCCGCGCGCTGCTCGACCTGGGGGCCGGTGCGCTGGAATCGGTGCAGCGTGGTCAGCGGCACCAGGTCGGCCGGCTGCACGATGATCCCGGCCTCCTCGCGTGCCTCCCGGACGGCCGCCTCGTGGGCCGACTCGCCGGGGTCGACGTGACCGGCCAGGGTGGCCCAGTGGCCGTCGCGGTAGCCGGTGCCGGACCGCAGTTGGAGCAGCAGGCGGTCGCCGTCCAGCACCAGGAGGTAGGCGGCGGCGACCAGCAGGCTCCGGCCGTCGATGTGGTCGTCGGGGGAGTAGCGCTCGGTCACCCGCCGAGTATCGCAGCTACCTAGTGTGATGAAGATCACAGTCGGTTCCGGTGACGGGTCAGGGGCCGAGCGGGATGTTCGAGATATGACTACGCGATCCCCCCTCCGGCGCCGCCTCGCCGCGGTTGCCCTGTCCTGTGCCATGGTGTTCGCCGTTCCCGCGCTGGCCAGCGCGGATGAGGGCGACGGCGACGTGGCGATCACCCCCTACGCGGCCGGGCAGTGCACCGCAGCCCGGTTCTGCATCTGGTCCAACCCCGGCTACTCGGGCGTCTTCTGGAGCACCGGGACCGCCGGGGTGCAGTCGACCAACATGACCACCGCCAAGACGATCTGGAACCGCACCGGCGTGGCGGTGCGGATGTACGCCGTCACCGGTGGTACCGGGAACTGGACCTGCGTGAATGCTGGCACGCTGTTCACCTCGACCGACCTGCCCGTCCGGTCGATCCGTACGATGACGACGGCGATCTGTTAGCGAGTACTTGAAGGTGACGTGGCAGCAGGGGGCGACGCGGGCCAACCCGCCGCGACGGCGAGCACCGTCGCCGCCTTCGGCGAGCTCTACCGGGAGCTCGCACCCCGGCTGCGTGGCTTCATCCGCCGTCAGGTCCCGCCCGACCAGGTCGAGGACGTCCTGTCCGAGGTCTTCCTGGTGGTGTGGCGGCGCTGGGCCGAGCTGCCGGAGCCGGACCGGGTCCGGCCCTGGGTGTACGGCGTGGCCCGCAACAAGGTCCGGCACGCGCACACCGAGCGCGGACGTGCCGCCCAGGGCACGGAGCTGGCGGCCGGCGCGGTGCCGGAGCACGTCCCCGACCCGGCCGACGGCGTGGCCGCGGACGACCGGGCCCGCCGGCTGGTCGCACTGCTGCCGGAGGCCGAGGCGGACGCGATGACCCTGACCGTCTGGGGTGGGCTCACCCCGACCGAGGCGGCGCGGGAGCTGGGCTGCAGCGTGACCGCGGTGACCAGCCGGCTGTCCCGGGCCCGCGCCCGGCTGGCCGGAGCGGTGCAGGACGAACTCGAACAGGAGAGGGGAGGAGCACGATGATCGAGACGGCAGCCGAGCGGCGCGCCCGCGTCGAGGTCGAGGAGCTCGCCGCACTCCTGGGCGAGGCCGGCCTGGGCGGGATCGCCCCCGCCGTCCCCGCGGATGAGGACACCGACCGGGACCGGATCGCGGCGATCACCGGCTCCGCACCGCGGTCCGGTGCCGAGCCGGCGGCGGTGGTGCCATTGCGCCGCCGCCCGCGCTGGACGATCGCCGTCGGCGCCGCCGCCGCGGTGCTGCTCGGCTTCGGGGTGGCGCTGATGCCCTCGCAGCTCGGCGACCCGCCGGCGCAGGCCGCGACCCCGCCGATGCTGGCCTACCCGATCGACCCGGTCACCCTCGCTGCCGGTCGGGGTCCGGCCGCCGGTCCCGAGCTGGCGGAGCTGTCCGCGGTCGCCGCCGCCCAGGTCGATCCGGAACCGGCCGGCGACATCCAGCACACCCGGTCCCAGAGTTGGCTGCTCTCGGTCCGGGTCGAGGCCGACGGCACCACGATGGCGGTGGAGCCGACCATCGGGGAGACCTGGACTGCTCCGGACGGGTCGGCGGTCTTCGTGCAGTGGCGGGGCCCGGGATTGGCACCCTCCGGTGAGCTGGACCGTGATGTCGTGGTGGACACCACCGCCGCGAACGCCCAGGTGGACCGGCTGCCGGCCGGGACGTTCGACGCGGACCAGGTCGCGAACCTCTCCCGCGAGCCCGCCGAACTGCGCCGCCAGTTGCTGGCGTCGCTCGCCACCCTGGGCTGCGACCGGCCGGACTTCCCGGACACCGCCGCCTGCCTGTACCTGGCGATCACCGACCTGGCCGACCGCCTGGTGCTGCCCTCCGACCTGAACGCCGCGCTCTGGCAGATGCTGGCCGACGAGCCCGGGCTCAGCCTCGGCGGCGAGGTGGTCGACCGGCTGGGCGACGGCGCGGTGGCGCTCGCCTTCCCGGTGGCCACCTGGGACACCGACCCGATGCTCCGGGTGCTGCTGATCGACCCGGACACCGGCCGGATCGCCGGCCGGGAGGAGGTCACGTTGTCCTCCGACCTGCTCGAACTGGACCGGCCGGCCGTCACCCAGTTCCGCTACGACCTGACGGTGGACTGGGTCGACCGGATGGGCCCGGACGCCGGCTAGGCGCCGAACTCCACCAGCAGGCCGGGGAACTCCTCGGTCAGCTCCCGGGCCAGGAAGCCGAGCGGCCCGATCCGGGCGGCCAGCCGGTCCCCGGCGGTGGCGTGCAACGCGGTGCCCCAGCTCGCGGCCTGCTCGGGCGGGCAGCCGCCGGCCAGCAGTCCGCCGATCGCGCCGGAGAGCACGTCCCCGCTGCCCGAGGTGCCCAGCCCCGGGTGCCCCGACGCCGTGGCCCAGAGCCGCCCGTCGGGGTGGGCGATCAGGCCGGCGCAGCTGACCACCGCGCCGTAGCGCGCCGCCAGTTGCCCGGCCGCCAGCTCCGGGTCGACGTCGTCGCGCTCCAGCAACCGGGCCGCCTCGGTGAGGTTCGGGGTGAGCACGGTGCCCGCGGGCAGGGTGACCCCGAGCCCCGGCAGCACGCCGAGGGCGAAGGCGTCGATCAGCACCGCGGTGCCGTCGGCGTCCGCGAGCACGGTGGACAGCAGCGCGGCGGCACCCTCCGGCTCGTCCAGCCCCGGTCCGACGATCACCGCATCCGCCCGGGCGATCTCCCGGTCCATCCCCGGCGCCGCCGCACCGGTCGGGGAGCCGTCCGGTCTCTCCGGCAGCGCGAGCGCCCCGGCCTCCGGGAACTGGGCGGCGCAGCTCGGCGCCACGGACTCGGCCACTGCCAGGGTCAGCCGCCCGGCCCCGACCCGGAGCGCGGCGTATCCGGCCAGCAGCACCGCGCCGGGGGTGGGCCGGGCGCCGCCGATCACCAGCACGCCACCACGGTCGTCCTTGCTGCCCGAGCGGTCCGGCAGCGGCCAGTCCCGCAGGGCGGCGGGGGTCAGGGGTGCGGGGGTGGTCATCGCGGGTGTCCTTCCGGTGCGGCCTTGGCATGGCCCTCGGCATCGGTGCCGGGGTGTTCGGTCACGTCGGCGCCGGTGCGGTCCAGGTGCCGGACGTCGTCGGTGCGGGCGGCCGTCCAACCCTGGCCGTCCCGGGTCAGCACGGTCACCGAGGTGTTGCGCACGCTGCCCCGGCCGATCAGGTCGAACAGCTGCTCCTCGTCCAGCTGCTCCAGGATGTAGCGCAGCAACCAGATCACCGCGTCGTGCGCGACCACCAGCACCCGCTCACCCGGCCCGGACTCGATGTCGGCCAGCACCGAGCGCAGCCGCAGGGCGACATCCGTCCAGGACTCGCCGCCCGGCGGCCGGTAGTAGAACTTGCCCAGGTGGTCGCGGCGGGCGGCCTCCAGCGGGAACCGGTCCCGGATCCCGTGGCTGGTCAGGCCGTCGACGATGCCGAGCTCGCGGTCCCGCAGCCGCTCGTCCACCCGGACCGGCAGCGACAGGCCGGCCCGGTCCAGCGCGATCCGGGCCGTCTCCCGGGCACGCAGGTACGGCGAGCACCAGACCGCGTCCGGCAGCGGGTCGCATCCGGCCCAGTGCTCGCCGAGCGCGGCGGCCTGGTCTGCTCCGGTCGGCGACAACGGGGTGTCGGCATCACGGGTGCTGATCCCGACCTCCGCCAGCCCGGCACGCTCCGCCCGGGTGGCGGCCACATTGCCGACGCTCTCTCCGTGCCGCACCAGCCACAGCTCGCTGACCATGCAGGTCACGGTCGCAGCGATGGGGGAGCGGCGCATCCTGGGACACTGTGGCCATGCGCACGGTCTTCGCCTCCGGTTGCCTCGGTCTGGCCCGGCTCCGCTGGGACGGCGGATCGGTCCCGGTGGATCATCCGGTGTGGTCGCGGTGGCAGGCGGAGGGCCGGCTGTTCCAGTTCTGCCCCGAGGTCGCGGCCGGCCTGCCGATCCCGCGCGAACCGGCCGAGATCTCCGGGGGCACCGCCGCCGACGTGCTGGACGGCCGGGCACGGGTGCTGGGCCGGGACGGCAGCGACCTGACCGCGGACTTCCTGCGCGCCGCCGAGCTCGGGCTGGACCAGATCCGCCGCCACCGTCCGGCGCTGGCCGTCCTGGTGGACCGCAGCCCGTCCTGCGGCAGCACCACCGTCTACGACGGCAGCTTCACCGGCACCCGGATCGCGGGCCGCGGGCTGTCCGCCGAGCTGTTGTACCGGGAGGGTGTGCCGCTGTTCACGCCGGAATCCCTGGACGCTGCCGCGGCTGTCATCCTGCGGGAAGATCCGCACTCGGCCGGGTGAGTTCCGCCGAAACCCTCCCGCGCCGCCGCTCCGCGCGTTAGGCTCGCGGCGCGAAGGTCCCGGATCACCCCCTGCTCCGGGGCCTTCGCCTGTTCCCGGGTGGTGTGACGTAGATCACAGAACTCGGATGTGACAACTCCGACTCCCCACCGGATGACCAGATGACACGGTCACGTGTGGAGGGCACTCAGCCGTGTGCGGCCCGTCGGAGTCTGCAGGGGGCGACTCCGGCGGGCCGCCCCTGTGCTCAGCCCCGGTCGACCGGTTCCAGATCGAGGTCCGGGTCAGCGGACGGGCGGTCGGCGTCTACAGCACCCTCGGCTCCCTCGTCCGCCAGTGACGGCATCATCGCCCGCAGCCGGGGCCGCCAGCCGGCGAACCGCTCCGGGAAGCAGCGGCCCAGCAGGTCGACCATCGCCGAGGCGGCGGTGGACGCGCCGGGGGAGGCGCCCAGCAGGCCGGCGATGCTGCCATCGGCGGCGGTGACCAGTTCGGTGCCGAACTCCAGCACGCCGCCGCCGCGCACCGGCTTGATCACCTGGACCCGCTGGCCGGCGGTGATCAGCTCCCAGTCGCCGTCCCGGGCGGTGGGCAGGTACTCGCGCAGGCTGGCGATCCGGCGCCGACGACCGGCCAGCACCTCGGTGATCAGGTAGCGCAGCAGACCGACGTTCTTCAGCCCGACCGAGATCATCGGCCAGATGTTGTCCGGCCGGATGGTGCGCAGCAGGTCGCCCCAGGAGCCGTGCTTGAGGAACTTCATGCTCCACCCGGCGTAGGGGCCGAACAGCAGCGCGTTCTGGCCACCGACCGCACGGGCGTCCAGGTGCGGCACCGACATCGGCGGGGAGCCGACCGCGGCCTTGCCGTAGACCTTCGCGTGGTGCGCGCCGACCAGGTCGGGGTTGCGGGTGCGCAGGAACTGCCCGGCGATCGGGAAGCCGCCGTAGCCGCGGATCTCCCGGATGCCGGAGCGCTGCAGCAGCCGCAGGGCCCCGCCCCCGGCACCGACGAAGACGAAGCGGGCGTTCAGCACCCGCACCGAGCCGGCCGCACGGTCCTGGATCAGCAGCTGCCAGCCGCCGTCCGGCCCGCGGCGCAGGTCCCGGACCTCCTGGCCGGTGCTGACCCGGGTGCCGCGGCCGCCCAGGTCGTCCAGCAGGTGCCGGGTCAGCGCGCCGAAGTCCACGTCCATCCCGTCCGGGGCGCGGGTGGCAGCCACCGGCCCGGGTGTGCGGCCGGCCATGATCAGCGGCGCCCACTCGGCGATGGTCGCCGGGTCGTCGCTGAACTCCATCCCGGCGAACCGGGGGTGGGCGGTCAGGGCGGCGTGCCGGCGACGGAGATAGTCGACATCCCGCTCACCCTGGACGAAGGTCATGTGCGGCACCGGGGTGCGGAAGTCGTCGCCGGGCAGCCGTCCGGTCCCGATCAGGTGGTCCCACAGCTCCGCCGACAGCGAGAACTGCTCGTTGATCCGCACCGCCTTGGCGATGTCGATCGACCCGTCCGGTCGCTCGGGGGTGTAGTTCAGCTCGCACAGGGCGGCGTGACCCGTCCCGGCGTTGTTCCAGGCGTCCGAACTCTCCCGGGCGACGGCGTCGAGGCGTTCGATCACCTCGATCGACCAGGTGGGTTCCAGTTCGGACAGCAGGGTGGCGAGGGTGGCACTCATCACGCCACCGCCGACCAGGGCGACATCGACCTCAGACACGAGGTCGATGGTAACGACCCAACAGGGACCTTCGGCCCACCGGTCGCGGGCTGAGCTCAGTTTTCCGTTCCGTGCGACGCCTCCGGGGTCGGTCCGGGCAGTCCGGCGTCGTACCGCGGCGCCCCCGGACGCAACCACACCCCGCCCGAGTCGGTGCGTTCGACGTCGGTCCAGTGCACCAGGACCGTGCCGCGGTGCCGCCAGCGCAACCAGCGGGCGATCGGCCACGGGGCATTCACGTCGTGCCGCTCGTAGCCGAGGAACGAGCTGCCGGTGCGCGGGCTGACCAGCAGGCCGTGCAGCCGTGGTGCCGCCAGGGTGCCGTCCACCGGCCCGTCCAGCACCAGCCGCACGTCCACCACGTAACCGATCGGGCCGCCGTCGTCGTGCACCGGCAGGTCCAGCAGGTCACTCAGGATCATGACGACCCCCGGGGATCCGCGCGATGATCCGGTCCCGCACCCAGCGTTCGGTCCAGGTGACGGTGAGCTCGTCGGACTCCCGGGCCAGCCGGACCGTGGTGCCGACGTCGGTCACGTCCCGCCAGGCGATCCGCTCCCACCGCGACCGGGGCGGGGTGCCACCGAAGATCCGGGTGCCGAGCACCGGGCCGGCCAACAGCCCGGTCAGCCGCGGCAGGCCCGCCGGATCGACCTCGACCTCGGCATCGGCCACCGTGGTCACCGGCTCGCCGGAACGGTCCAGCACCAGCCGGTCCAGCAGGTGCAGCCGCGCGTCCAGCAGCCGGCCGGGCTGGGCGGGCTCGGGCTGCGGCGCCGGGCCGGCCGCCGGGCCCGGGCGGATCCGTCGCCGGGTCATGCCCCCACCCCCGTGATGATCAGCAGCGGGATCGCCGCGATGCTCGCCGCCAGGATCAGCACCAGGTAGACCAGGCCGAGCGCATTGGTCAGCCGGCCGTTCACCTGGTCGCCCATGTACTCCGGATCGTTGGCCACCACCAGGATCGGCAGATAGGTCAACGGCAGCGCCACCGCGGAGAACACCACCGAGTACTCCGTGATCCGCACCGGGTCGACGCCGGTCATCAGCACCCCCACCCCGATCAGCAGCGCGAGGATCATCGACAGGTGGAACCGGGCGGCCCGGGCCGGGCGGCGGAATTTGCCCCACGACCAGCCCAGGTACTGCGCCAGGGTGTACCCGCCGGACAGCGTGGTCTCCAGCGCGGCGCCGAAGGTCGCGGCGACGATGCCGACGATCACCACCGCCAGCGCCAGCTTGCCGCCCGCCTCGGCCACCGGCAGCACGATCTGGGACAGCGAGCCGACCTCGATCGACAGCGGCATCAGCACCACCGCGGCGCAACCCGCGATCGCCAGCGACAGCAACCCGCCGAGGGGGAAGCCGACCAGCACGTTCAGCCGGGACTGGGACAGGTCCTTGCGGCTCCACTTCTCCTCCACCGCGCCGGAGCTGAAGAAGAACACCTCGTAGGGCGTCATCGCGGCGCCGAACAGCGCGATCGCGTAGTACCAGTACACCGGGGCGGTCTCGCCCTCGGGGATCACCGGGTCCAGCGCCTGGGAGGCCAGCTCGCCCCAGTCCGGCCCGAGCAGGAACAGCGCCACCGCGAACACCACCAGGCACAGCCCGAGCAGCCCGGTGACGTTCTCCATCACCTGGAACTTGGCCCGCCAGATCACCAGCCAGACCGCCAGCGCCGCCACCGGCACCCACAGCCGCGGTTCGACACTGCTGGCCAGTTGCAGGGCCAGCGCGATGCCGCCCACCTCGGCGGTGAGGGTGAGCAGGTTGATCACGAAGCTGGCCGACAGGTTCGCCAGCGCGGTCCGCGGGCCCAGGCGCTCACGGATGATCTCGAACGTCGCCCGCCCACTGACCGCGGCGACCCGGCCGGACATCTGCGCGAACAGGCAGATCCCGACCACCCCGACCAGCACCGCCCAGGCCAGCGACATGCCGAACCGTGATCCGACCACCGCATTCGTGACCAGGTCGCCGATGTCCAGGAAGCCGCCGATCGCGGTCAGCACGCCGAGGGCGACCCCGAGCAGGCGCTTCATGCCGCCGCCGCCAGCTGCGCGACCGCACCGGCCGCCGCGTCCAGATCGCGGAGCACCTGCGGCGGCACCTCGGTCCGGGCGCCGGGATCGCCGGTGATCCACGCCCCGGCGGCCACCACCGCCGTGGTGGCGTCCTGCACCGCGGCCAGCAACTCGTCCCGGGTCTGCCCGGTGGCCGCATCGGGCGGGGACAGGGTGGTCAGGGTGCGGGTGGCCTGCTCCAGCACCCGGATCGAGTCCGCCTGGGTGGTGTCGGCGACCGCCGGGGTGATCCGGTCCTCGCCGAGTAGCCGGACCGCGGTGCGCACGGTGGTCACCGCGGACGCGGCCTGGTCCCCGGCGTCGGACAGGCTCGCGGCCACCTCGGCCGGGTCGCGGTGCTGCTCACCGACCGCGCAGCCGCCGAGCAGCAGCGCCAGCGCCACGGCGATCAGTCCTCGCACCCCTGTCATGCCCCGCATCGTGCTCGCGCCCGGCGGGGTCCGCATCTGCGGGTGCGAACGGGAGGTCACGGTGCGACCGTGGGGCCATGACCACTGACAACGACCCCCAGGGCTACGACCCCGAGCAGGACCCGGACAGCGACCCGGAGATGCTCAACCCGCGCACCGGCGCCCAGGCGGCCGGCGGAGAAGCGGACGGCGACGCCGACACCGACGCCGAGCCGGACAACCTCAACCCCCGATCGTGACCGGGATCGATCGCCACCAGCTGCGGATCTACCTGGCCGACCACCTCTCCGGCGCCTCGGCCGGGGCGGCCCGGATCCGGCGGATGGCGCAGGCCTACCGCGATACTCCGCTCGGACCGGAGCTGGCCCGGGTCGCCGAGGAGATCTCCGGCGAGCGGGACTGGTTGGAGCAGTCGATGCGGGAGTGGGACCTGCCCCCGCACCGGCTCAAGCAGCTGGTGGTCAGCGCCGGTGAGCGGATCGGCCGGCTCAAACCGAACGGCCGGGTGGTCACCCCCGCGCCGATGACCGCGGTGCTGGAGCTGGAACTGATGCGCTCCGCGGTGGCCGGCAAGCGCGGGCTGTGGGAGACGCTGCGGGTGTACGCCGAACCGCTCGGCCTGGACCCGGCCCGCCCCGCGGAGTTGATCGCGACCGCGGACGAGCAGATCGCCACCCTCAGCCGGCTGGGCGAGCGGGCCCGGCAGCGCGCGTTCCGGAGCGCGGCATGAGAGTCGTCGTGGTGGGGGCCAGCGGGAACGTCGGCACCGCGGTGCTGCGCCGGCTGCGCCGGGACGAGACTGTCACCTCGGTGGTGGCGCTCGCCCGCCGGGTGCCGCACACCGCGGCGCCCGCGCCCTACGACGTCGCCGAGTGGCGGCCGGTCGACCTGGCGGCGGGTGGGCCGGACGAGCGCACCATCGACCACCTGCGCCGGGCGTTCGCCGGGGCCGATGCGGTCGTGCACCTGGCCTGGGCGATCCAGCCCAGCCACGACCGGGACCGGCTGCGCCGGGTGAACGTCGAGGGCAGCCGCCGGGTGATCGAGGCCGCCGTGCTGGCCGGGGTGCCGCACCTGGTCACGGTGTCCTCGGTGGGCGCCTACTCGCCGGTGTACGACGACGTCCCCCGGGACGAGAGCTGGCCGACCGACGGCATCCGCAGCTCGGACTACAGCCAGGACAAGGCCGCCCAGGAGCGCCTGCTGGACGAGGCCGAACGGCGGCACACCGGCCTGCGGATCGCCCGGGTACGGCCGGCCCTGGTGTTCCAGCACGCGGCCGGCCCGGAGGTGAAGCGGCTGTTCCTCGGCCCGTTCGTGCCCCGCCGGATCCTGGCCGGACAGCTGCCGGTGCTGCCGTGGCCGGAGGGCCTGCGGGTCCAGGCGGTGCACGGCGACGACCTGGCCGACGGCATCCGCGAGGTGATCGTCCGCCAGGCCACCGGCCCGTTCAACCTGGCCGGCACCGGGATCATCCGGGCCGCCGACGCCGCCCAGGTGCTCTCCGGCGGGAACTGGCGGGAGGTGCCGCACGCCCCGGTGCGCCGGGCACTGTGGGCCGCCTGGCAGCTCCGGCTGGCGCCGATCGGACCCGGCTGGTTCGACATGGCCGCCGCAGCGCCCCTGCTGGACACCTCCCGCGCCGAACGTGAACTCGACTTCCGGCCGCAGTGGAGCTCGGTCGCCGCGATGCGGGACCTGCTGGACGGGATGCTGAACGGCCGGGGGACCGCCAGCCCGCCGCTGAAGCGGTGACCGGCATGGATCACGAGCAGGGAGTGTTGCACCGCCGTGACTGCTGACGACGCCGAACGCTGCGAGGCCGGCCCGGGTGGACTGCCCGAGCCCGCCGCACGCCCCGAGGGACCCGCCCGCCTGGTGCTCGGCGACCCGGACGCCCCGGTGACCGTGACCGAGTTCGGCGACCTGGAGTGCCCGTACTGCCGCCAGGCCGAGGAGCCCCTGCGCCGCCTGGTCGCCGAGTCCGACGGCCGGGTCCGCCTGGTCTGGCGGCACTTCCCACTGTTCCAGGTGCACCCGCACGCCCTGATCGCCGCGCTCGCGGTGGAGGCCGCCGCCGACCAGGGGATGTTCTGGCCGATGCAGCAGGCGCTGTTCGCCCAGCAGGGCCGTCTGACCGAGCCCGACCTGCGCGGCGTGGCCCGCACCCTCGGCCTGGACCCGGACTCCGTCGCCGGGCCGGTCGCCCAGGAGCGCTATGCCGCGCGGGTGGAGGCGGACTACGTCGCGGGGCTGGACCTCGGGGTGGCCGGGACGCCGACGATCTTCATCCAGGGCGAGCCGTACCAGGGGCCGCTCACGCTCGCCGGGCTGCGGCGGGCACTGCCGGCGACGGTCTGAGGACGTCGAGGGGTCGGGCGGGGCGCGCAGAACCGTCCGATTCGGAGTGGAACGACCAGGCAGCGCGGGCCGCGGCTCAGAACGGGATGACCTCGTCCGCTGGGTCGGTGCCCGAGGTGGTGTGTCCCCGCCGGTCCGTTCCGGGTGGCTGTCCGGGTCGGCCGGGCAGCCTGTGGTGTTCACCGTCACGTCCGGGCACGGAGACGAATCGCCGGGTCAGGCTGGTCCACACGATCTGCCCGGCCGTGGTCTGTTCGATCCGGTGCCCGGCGTGCGTGCGGAGCAGGTGGTCGCGTCGGCACAGCGGTGCCAGGTTGCCCGCCGAGGTGGTTCCGCCGTCGCCGTAGGGGATCGTGTGGTCGAGGTCGCAGTGGGTGGCGGGCACCGTGCAGCCGGGTCTGGCGCAGGTCCGGTCCCGGGCGATCACGTGGTCGGCGAGCTCCTTCGGCGGTCGGTATCGGGTTCGCCCGACGTCGAGGACTGCCCCGGACAGGGGGTCGGTGACCAGTCGCCGCCACACGCCCCCTGCGGCCAGCGCCCGGGCGGTGAGCGCGTCGATCGGGCCGTGGCCGTCCAGGTCGGCCGGTTCCTGGTCCGCACCGATCAGGGTGGAGAGCGCCACGGTCACCCGGACCTCGGCCCGGGGCGGGACCACCGACGGAGCCCGATGCGCCGGGCCTGCACCCTCGCCGGCGGTGGTGTTGTCGCCCTCGCCGGCCGTGGTGTCATGGCTCTTGTCGGTGTCGGTGTGCTGGCCGGTGCCGTCTCCGGTGTGCTGACAGGTGCAGCTGCCGGTGGCGGCGTCGGCGTCCTGGCCCTGCCCGGCATCGTGGTGGGTGTGGTGGTCCGGTTGCAGGGGTGCCCACGCCGGTCCGACCAGCGCCGCGTCGAGCAGGGCGTCGGCGCGCAGCTGGGCGACGGTGCGGGGGTCCCCAGCCCGGCGCAGGGCGTGGGCGGAGGCGTTGAGAGCGTGGTCCAACCGGGTGGCGTCGGGGGCGGGTAGGCAGGCCCAGATCCCGGCCATCCCGTTGCCCAGTGCGGTGGGCCGCCCGACGTGCCGGTCCGCCCGGCCTCGTTGGTGTCGTCGCGCCCCACCCTCGGGGTCGATCCGCAGCAACGCCTTCTCGATGTCCCTCGCCAGTTGTGCCGGGGTCCGCTCACCGGCCCTGGGCAGGACGCTGGCCTCGACGTCCTCGACGGTGAACAGGTCGAACCCGTCCAGGGCGCGCACCATGACCCGGGCGCGGGCGGCATCGATCCGCCCGGTGCGCAACGCCTCACCGGTACCGAACAACCGCTGCTCATAGGCCAGGCCCTCGTCCACCAGCGCCCGCGCCGAGCGGCGACCGATGCCCAGACAGATCGCCAACTCGTCCGGGGCGGTGTTCGGCTGGTGCACCGCGGTGGGCCAGTCGGGGTTCATCTGCGGGCGGCGAGCCAGCTGCGCGGCCACCCGCGCGGCGACGGCGTGCGCCCAGGACTCCAGTCGCCGCGCCGCGGCCGCGACCTCCGGCAGGTCCAGCAGGTCCACCGCGTCCAGATCGATGTCCGCCAGCAGGGCGGCCAGCACCGGCCCGTTCTCGGCGCCGAGCATCGAGTCCACCTGCGCCCGCGGGTCCATCGAGGGGTAGGCGGTGGCCTGCTCCGCGGCGGTCCGGGCCGCCACCACCGGGTCGTCCACCCACCGGGGCGGGGCGTCCTCGATCGGCTCGCGCAGATCCTCCCCGTCCAGCCACCACAGGTCGCCACCGACATCCCAGGGGTCGGTGAACACCCGCGCACGCGACCGCACCGGGAGCTCCCGGGGATCGCATTCGCGCAGGTCAACCGCCATGAAACGACACTAGCCGCCACCACTGACACGCCGGCGTGCGAGCCGCCCCGCACCCGACCACAGCAACCCGCCGGACCGCTCCGACCCCCGTGCGCGTCCCGCTAGACCGACCCGACCGCCCACGGCCCGGTCGGCAACCGGCTGGGCAGCGCCTCCTCCGGGGAGCACAGCGGCAGCTTGTTGCCCAGCACCCGCAGCAGCACGCTGCCGAGCACCGCGGCGACCAGCGATCCCGCCAGGATGCCGATCTTGGCCTGCTCCTGCATCGCACCCTCGAAGGCCAGCTCGGCGATGAACAGCGAGATGGTGAACCCGATCCCGGCCAGCACCGCCCCGCCGAGCAGGTGCCCCCACCGCACCCGCCCGGGCAACCGCCCCAGCCCGGTGCGGATCGCCAGGGTGGCCGCCCCGGTGATGCCGATCGTGTTCCCGGCCACCAGGGCCACCGCCACGCCGATGGTCACCGGCGACCCGGCCGCCGCCCGCAGCGCCTCCGGGTCGAGCCGTACCCCGGCGTTGGCCAGCCCGAACACCGGCACGATCGCGAAGGCGCTCCAGGGGTGCAGCAGCCGTTGCAGCCGTTCACTGGCCGGGACGGCGGCCCGGGCGGCGAGCTCGGTGAGGTGTTCGCGGTCCGCGGTGGTCTCGGCGACCAGGCCGTCGGCCCAGCGCGGCACCTGCTCCACGTGTTCGCGGGCCATCGAGCGCGACGGCAGCAGCAGCCCGACCAGCACCCCGGCCAGGGTGGCGTGCACCCCGGAGGCGTTCACCGCGAACCACAGCGCGATCCCGATCAGCGCGTACGGCGTCAGCCGCCACACCCCGAGCCAGCGCAGCACCAGCAGGGCGACCACCAGCACGGCGGCGATGCCGAGCGCGGGCCAGACCACCCCGTCGGTGTAGAACACCGCCATCACGGTGATCGCGCCGATGTCGTCGACGATCGCCAGGGTGAGCAGGAACAGTCGTAGCCGGTCCGGGCAGGCCGGGCCGAACAGCGCCAGGATGCCGACCAGGAAGGCGGTGTCCGTGCTCATCACCACGCCCCAGCCGTGTGCGGCGTCGGTGCCGGCATTGAACGCCAGGTAGATCAGCGCGGGCACCGCCAGACCGCCGAGCGCGCCCAGGGCGGGCACCGCGATGGTCCGCCGGTCGCGCAGTTCACCGCTGGTGACCTCCCGGTTGATCTCCAGCCCGACCACGCAGAAGAACACCGCCATCGCGGCGTCGTTCACCCAGTGGTGCAGGCTCAGATCCAGGCCCCAGGAGCCCAGGTGGAAGCCCGCCGAGGTCGACCACAGCGCGTCGTACCCGTCGGCCCACGGGCTGTTCGCCCAGACCAGCGCCACCACGGTCGCGGCGAGCAGCGCCATCGCGGACCCGGCCTCGGTCGCCAGGAAGTCCCGCACCGAGGGGTTCACCCCCGGCAGCCGCACCCGCAGCGACGGACCCGGGGTCAGCGGGCCGGTCGGCGCCACCGGCAGCGGCTCGGCCTGGGCGGCCGCGGCGGGCTGCGGTTCCTCCTCGGTGGTGGTTCCCTCTCCGGTGGCTCCGGCGGTCACGAGCGGCTCCCTGCAGACGTTCCACGGCTGACGTTCCCTTCCCCGACCGGTGGCAACGCGCCCGGTCCGGCCAGTATGCCCACCTGCGCCGGAGTCGCACCCGGATGCGACGATGGGCGCCATGAGCACCGCACCGCGCACCGCACTCGTCACCGGCGCCGGCCGGGGGATCGGCCGGGGGATCGCCCTCGGCCTGGCCGCCACCGGCTGGGAGCTGGCCCTGGTCGGCCGCACCCCCGAGCACCTGGACGCGGTCGCCGCCGAGATCCGCGCCGCCCACCCGGGCCGCACCGTGCTGACCCTGCCCGCGGACGTGACCGACACCGCCCAGGTCTCGGCCGCGGTCGCTGCCGCCGAGGACGGACTGCCCGGTGGGATCGGCCTGGTGGTGAACAACGCCGGGGTGATCGAGCGGCAGGAGACCGACCTGGCCGCCGACGACGTCGAGGACGTCTGGCGGGTGATCGAGACCAACGTGCGCGGCCCGCTGCTGGTCAGCCACGCCGTGCTGCCGGGGATGCTGGCCCGGGGCAGCGGACACGTGGTCAACATCAACTCCGGTTCCGGCCACCGGCCGTCCGGGGTGTACACCGGCTACGGGATCAGCAAGGGCGCGCTGGCCCGGCTGACCACCATGATCAACGCGCAGTACGCCGACCGCGGCGTGACGGTGCTCGACCTGGCACCGGGGGTGGTGGTCACCGACATGACCCAGGCGATGCCGCTGCACGACGGCCGCGAGCAGTGGACGCCGGTGTCGGCCAGCGTCGAGCTGATCGACGCCTTCGGCTCCGGCCGGCTGGACGCGCTCTCCGGCCGGTTCGTCCGGGCCGGCACCGACACCGTCGACAGCCTGCTGGCCCACGCGGAGCAGATCCGCGACCGGGACGCCCGCACCCTGCGCCTGGCGGCCTGGGGCGAGGACGACCCGGTGGCCTAGAGCGCCGCCGAGCCGAGCTGGGCCGGGACGTTCCCGCCGTGACCGCCCGCCCGGAGCTCCGCCCGCAGTCGCTCGGCCGCCGCGTCCAGCTGCTCGGCGGGCAGGTCGTGCCGGGCGTGGTCGAAGCTGAGCTGCTGCTCGCCCCAGGCCGGCAGCACGTGCAGGTGCAGGTGCGGCACCTCGAAGCCGGCGACCAGGAGCGCGGCCCGCGGGGCGTCGAAGGCCTGCTGCTGGGCGGTGCCGACGATCTTGGCCACCCGCATCAGGTGCGCGAGCAGGTCGTCGTCGGCATCGGTGAACCGGGCGACCTCCTGCCGGGGCACCACCAGCACATGGCCGTCGGTGATCGGCGCGATGGTGGCGAAGGCGACGCAGCGGTCGTCGGCCCAGACGAACCGGCCCGGGATCTCGCCGTCGATGATGCGGGTGAACAGGGTGCTCATGCGGCCACGGTACTCAGCCGCCCAGGTCGTGCAGCTTGCGGGTGACCTTCAGGACGGTGTTCCAGTTCCGGCCCGACCCCTTGGCCCCGGCGGTGCGGTCCAGCACCTTGCCGGTCAGCCGGGAGGTGCCGATGCCGTCGGTGTAGTCGATGTAGCCCTCCTCGCCGTGGAAGGTGGTCGCCTCCGGGCCGTAGGCGCTCAGGTCCGGGACCCCCGCGGTGACCGGGCCGTCGTAGAACATCACCACCAGCCGGGACGGGCGTTCGGCGGCGGCCTGCGGGTACGGGTTGGCCGCGACCACGGCGTCCATCTGGGCGGCGGTGCGCAGCACCAGGCCGAGCGGCAGGTCCAACTCCGCGCGCAGGTGGTCGGTCAGCTCGGTGACCAGGTCGGCGCGGGTGCCGGACCAGCCGGCCCGCGGTCGCAGCAGCAGGTTCCCGGTGGCCAGCCAGGTGCCGACGTCGCGGTGGCCGAGGGCGGCGGTCACCTCGCGCAGCCGGGGCATCGGCACCATGCCGTAGCGGCCGAGGTTCACCGCCTGCAGCAGGGCGACCACGGGGGTGTCCTCGGCGAGCTGTCCGGTCATCCCGGCACTGTGCCCCCTAGCCGGCCCGAGGTCCAGCGCTCAGCCGGGGCGGATGTCCACCCAGACCGGTCCGCCGCGGGTGCCCGCCGTGGTTAGCGTGCGATCGACACCCGCCGACAGGAGCCCCGCATGTTCCCGCCACCCGTTCCCCATGCCGCCCTGCCCCCCTCGTCCCGCGGCGCCGAACAGCGCGGCATGGTCGCCGTCTGCCTGGCCGGTGCCGTGGTGGTGCTGGGGTCGGTGGTCAGGGTGATCACCCACTGGATGGTGTACACCGCATCGTCACAGGGCTCGATGGATCAGTTCCGGGTGGTGAACTTCCTGGACTCCGCGTGGACGGTGCTCGCGCTGGCGCTGGCCGGGGCCGGGCTCGGGCTCGGGCTCAGCGCACTGATCGGTCCCCGGTCGACCCGGGCACGCGTGCTGGGTGCGCTCGCCACCGGGGTGTGCGGCTACGCGCTGATCACCCATCTGGTCGGGCTCGGGCTCACGATGAGCACGAGCCTGTTCGACTAGAGGTAGCGCAGCGGGTCGAACTCCTCCAGGGGGATGATCCGCAGCCGGGGCAGCGTGACGTTGAACGCCTTGACGTCGGTCTCCAGGTCGAAGGTCTCCAGCCCGTCCTCGACCAGGTGCGACAGCTGGTTGCTGGTGAACTCGCGGAAGGCGAGCAGGCCGACCCGCCGGTCGTCGTCGTCGAGCAGCGCCTCCATCTCGGGGGCGAAGTCGCCGTCGTGCGAGGCCAGCAGCACGTCGCCCTCGCGCTCGGCCAGGGCGGCCAGGGTGCGCTTGATGCCGATGTCGACGACCTTGCCCTCACCGGCCAGCGGGATCGGCTGGAACCCGATCGCCAGCAGCGCCTGGACGAAGGACATCGGCAGCGTGCCGCTGGTGGCGTTGAGGAAGAACAGGCCCTTGGTCTCCTGGCCCCAGGTGCGCTGGGCGAAGTCGAGCACCCGCTCCCACCGTGGCCGCTGCTCCGGCGTCGGCCGCCCGTTGAGGATCGAGGATCCGAGCGTGGCGTCGATGTTCTCGCCGTCGACCAGGAGGTAGGTGCTCCGCATGGGCTCAGCGTACGGGCGGTCGGCCACAATGAGGCGGCTGACCCCGACCGAGAGGACGACGATGACCGGCGACGCACGGCTGGCGGCCGAGGCCTGGGAGGAACTGTTCCGCACCCAGGTGGCGATCATGCGCCGGTTGCAGCGCGACCCGATCTGGGACCGGATCTCGCTGCGGGAGTACGACCTGCTGTTCACCCTGTCCACCGCGCCCGGCCACCGACTGCGGCTGCGGGAGCTGGCCGAGTACAGCCTGTTGAGCCAGCCGAGCCTGAGCCGGATGGTGGAGCGGCTGGAGGCGGCGGGCTGGGTGCGCCGGGACCGGGCGCCGGAGGACGGGCGCGGCGTGCTGGTCGGGCTGACCGAGGACGGCGCGGAGCTGCAGCGCGAGGTCGGGCGCCGGCACGTGGAGGCGATCGCGCACTACGTCGGTGGCGCGCTGGACGATCGGCGGCTGCAGCAGTTGCGCGAACTGACCGGCGCACTACGGTCGGCCCAGGCCGGGATCGGTGATCTGCGCCGGGAGTGACCGGCGCCACGCCGCTCCGGGACGATCGGGGACCTCCGGCCCACGAACCGCCCGGAACGGGCACGGACCATGGATCGATCGGGTGCACATCACGCCCCGCTTCGTCTCAGCCGCAGGAGGGACCCCATGCGAGTCTTGGTCACGGTGGCCTCGCGTCATGGCGCCACCGCCGAGATCGGTTCGGCGATCGGCCGCGTGCTGGCCGAGGCCGGGCACGACGTCCGCGAGGTCGCGCCCGAGGACGTCACCAGCCTGGACGACGTGGACGTGGTGGTGCTCGGTTCCGCGGTGTACACCGCGCACTGGTTGCCCGCCGCCCGCGACTTCGCCCGTCGCTGGGAGGAGGAGCTGCGGCACCGCCGGGTGTGGGTGTTCTCCTCCGGCCTGGCCACCCAGCCGGCGGCCTCGGCGAACTCCCCGCACGAGCTGATGGCCCTGCGGGAGCGGGTCGGCGCGCTCGGGCACCGGTCCTTCGCCGGCCGGTTGCTGCGCAGCGAGCTGGCCTTCGCCGAGCGCGCCCTGATCGCCGGGGCCCGCGCGAAGGAGGGTGACCACCGCGACTTCGAGGCGGTCGCCGCCTGGGCGCGGGAGATCGCCGACGAGCTCGCCGCAATGCCGCAGCGCACGCCGGTGGCGCCCGGGAACTGACGCCGCGTCAGGACAACGTCACGGCGGGAGGGGTCCGTGATCGCCATTCTGGAACTGTTCAAGATGGCATGATGCAGGGCGTGACTTCCGTTCTCCCGACGACGTCGTCGCTCGCCCCGTACGACGCCGTGATCCTGTTGTCCTTCGGTGGCCCGGAGCAGCCTGCCGACGTCCTGCCGTTCATGCGGAACGTGACCCGCGGCAAGGGCATCCCCGAGGAGCGGCTGGTCGAGGTCAGCCAGCACTACGCGCTGTTCGGCGGCAAGAGCCCGATCAACGACCAGAACCGCGCCCTGATCGCCGCGCTCGGCGAGGAGCTGGACGCCCGCGGGATCGACGTGCCGATCGCCTGGGGCAACCGGAACTGGGACCCGTACACCGAGGGCGCGCTGGAGGCGCTGCGCGAGCAGGGTCACCACCGGGTGCTGGCCGTGGTGACCAGTGCCTACGGCTCGTACTCCGGCTGCCGGCAGTACCGCGAGCACGTGGCCGCCGCCCTGCGCGGGCTGGGCGCGGACGCCACCGAGGACCCCACCGGCGACCTCGGCACCGCGGGTATCCGGGTGGACAAGCTCCGGCACTACTTCAACAACCCCGGCTTCGTGCAGGCGAACGCCGACGCGGTGACCGAGGCGTACCTCGATCTGGCCGAGCGCACCGGCCGCCCGGTGACCGCGCTGCTGGCCGAGGCCCCGCTGCTGTTCGTCACGCACGCGATCCCGCTGGCGATGGAGGCGGGCTCCGGTGCCCGCCGGCCGTCGTACCTGACCCAGCACCAGGAGGTCGCCCGCGAGGTGGCCGGGCTGGTCGCCGAGCGGCTGGGCGCCGCGCCGGAGTTCGACCTGGCGTTCTGCTCCCGCTCCGGGCCGCCGCAGCAGCCCTGGCTGGAGCCCGACATCAACGACGTGCTGACCGAGCGGGCCGGCGCGGGCGTCACCGCCGTGGTGATGTCCCCGATCGGCTTCGTCTCCGACCACATGGAGGTCGCCTTCGACCTCGACACCGAGGCGATGGCCACCGCCGCCGACCTGGGCATCACCGCGGTGCGCGCCGGGTCGGCCTCCACCCGGGCGCCGTTCGTCTCCGGCCTGGTCGACATGATCGTCGAGCGCGCCGCCCGGGAGCGGGGCGAGGACGCCGAGGTGGTCACCACCGGCGAGCTCGGCCCCTGGCCCGACCGCTGCGCCACCGGCTGCTGCTTCCAGCGCGCCGGCCAGGACACCGGCATCCCCGCGATCGCCGGATCCGATTCCCCCGCCTGCGACGACGCGGGCTGCGCCACACCGGAGGAGACGACAGCACCATGAGCAGCACCCCCGTGGCCGGAGGCCACACCCCCGAGGTCGCCGACCAGATCAACTCCTCGATCCGCTACGCGATGTACGCGGTCTTCGAGGTCGCGAGCCCGCTGCCGGCCGGTGACGAGCGCTCCCGGATGGCCGCCGACGTGCTCGCCACCCTCACCGGCGACGACCGCCCCGAGGACCTGGTGGTCCGCGGCTGGTACGACGTCGCCGGGCTCCGGGCCGACGCCGACCTGATGGTCTGGTGGCACGGCCCGACCGTGGAGTCGGTGCAGGAGGCCTACCACCGGCTCCGCGCCAGCGACCTGGGCGCCCACCTGGTGCCGGTCTGGTCCGTGGTGGCGATGCACCGGCCCGCGGAGTTCAACCGGGGCCACGTGCCGGCGTTCCTGGCGGGGGAGGAGCCGCGCGGCTACCTGTGCGTGTATCCGTTCGTGCGGTCCTACGAGTGGTACGTGCTGCCGGATGCCGAGCGCCGGGAACTGCTGCGCGAGCACGGGCACGCCGCCCGGGACTACGCCGACGTGCGGGCCAACACCCTGGCGTCCTTCGCGCTGGGCGACTACGAGTGGATCCTCGGCTTCGAGGCGGACGAGCTGCACCGGATCGTCGACCTGATGCGTGACCTGCGCGCCACCGGCGCCCGGCTGCACGTGCGCGAGGAGACCCCGTTCTTCACCGGTCCCCGGGTCGAGCTCGCCGAGTGGGTGGAGCGCCAGCCCCGCGCCTGACGGACGCGACGAACGCCCCGGGAGGACGATCTCCCGGGGCGTTCGTGCTGTCTCAGAGCAGTTCGGACTCCGGCGGCGCGGGCACCAGCCGGGCGGTCCGGCCGTCCTCGGCGGACAGCAGCAGCTCGTCCTCGGCCACCGTCACGGTCAGCGGTCCGCTGAGCAGGCCGAGCACCGCGCGCTCCACCGCCATCCGCTCCGGCGGCCCGGCCATCAGCGTCGCCACCATCGGCCCGAAGGTCAGCCGGCCCTCGGTGAGGGTCCAGGTGCCGCGCACCCGGTTCACCCCGCCGGTGCCGTAGACCTGCCCGTCCTGCTCGAAGTGCAGGGTGGGTGGCCGGTCGCCGACCGCCTCCCCGGACAGATCCGTGACCATCCAGCTGCGACCGACGACCTCGTCCATGGCGCCGATGATGTCATCGCAGGCGGCGGGTCACCACAGCGCGGCGATCTCCTCCAGGGTGCGGATCCGGTCGGCCACGTCGTAGGTGGTGGCGGTGAGCATCAGCTCGTCGGCGGCCACCCGGTCCACCAGTGCGCGCAGCTCGGCCACCGCGCGGTCGGCGGTGGTGGCGATCTGGGTGCCCGGGATCTGCGCCATGATCGCCCGGCCGTCCGGGTCCGCGGCCAGAGTGTCCAGCAGTTGCTCGGCCTCCTCCGGAGTGACCACCGGGCCAAGCGGGCCTCGGGTGCGCAGCCGGAGCATCATCACCCGGCTCGGCCCGGACAGCCACGCCGCCCGCTGGTCGGAATCGGCGACGATCACCGAGGACGACACCATGAACCGCGGCCGGTCCAGCACCGCCGACGGCTGGAAGCCGCTGCGGTAGGCCTGCGCCGCCTGCTCGGTCAGGCCGGTGTTGAAGTGGTGCGCGTAGCTGAAGGCCAACCCGAGCCGGGCGGCGAGCTGCGCGCTGTACAGGCTGGAGCCGAGCAGCCAGACCTGTGGGGTGCCGGTGGCCGCGGGGGTCGCGATCAACCGGGTGGCGGCCGGGCTCGGGGCCAGGCCGGCCGGCGGCTGACCCAGCAGGGTCAGCACGTCCACCAGTTCGGCCGGGAAGTCCTCCTCCCCGGTCCGGTGCAGTGCGGCGGCGGTCATCGGGTCCGCGCCGGGCGCCCGGCCGATGCCCAGGTCGATCCGGCCCGGGTGCAGCGCCTCCAGCATCGCGAACTGCTCGGCCACCACCAGCGAGGGGTGGTTCGGCAGCATCACACCGCCGGAGCCGAGCCGGATCCGCTCGGTGTGCGCGCCCAGGTGGGCCAACAGCACGGCCGGGGAGGTGGAGGCCACCGCCGGCATCGAGTGGTGCTCGGCCACCCAGAACCGGTGGAAGCCCAGCCGGTCGGCGGCGCGGGCCAGGTCGGTGGAGTCGGCCAGGGCCTGGGAGCTGGTGCGCCCGGTGCCGACACCGGACAGGTCGAGCACGGACAGGGGGACGGTGCGCTGATCGGTCACCTCAGCCGCAACGTCCCCCTGCCGTCAGGACTTCCCGATCAGGGGTACAGCCCGCGCAGCTGGTGTGCCTCGGCCACCCGGCTGACCCCGATCACCAGCGCGGCGTCCCGCAGGCTGATCCCGTCCGCCCGGGCCCGGGTGGCGACCGCCTGGTACGCGGTGCGCATCCGGTGCGCCAGCTTCTCCGCGATCTCGGCCTCGGTCCACCAGTACGCCTGGTTGGCCTGCACCCACTCGAAGTAGGAGACCACCACGCCACCGGCGTTGGCCAGGATGTCCGGCACCACGGTGATCCCGCGCTCGGCCAGCACCCGGTCGCCCTCGGAGGTGGTCGGGCCGTTCGCGCCCTCCACCACCCAGCGGGCCTTCACCCGGGTCGCGGTGTCGGCATCCAGCACGTTCTCCACCGCCGCGGGCACCAGCACGTCCACGTCCAGCGCGAGCAGCTCGTCGCCGGCGATCGGGTCGGCCTGGGCGAAGCCGACCACCGTCCCGGTCTCGGCCACGTGCCGCTGCAGTGCGGCCATGTCCAGGCCCTCGGCCGCCTGCACGCCACCGTTCTCGTCGCTGACCGCGACCACCCGGGCGCCACCGTCGGCCAGGAACCGCGCCGCGTGCGACCCGACCTTGCCGAAGCCCTGCACCGCGCAGGTCACCTCGGGCAGCCCGGTGCCGGCCTCCGCCAGCGCCGCCTCCGCCGCGTGCACCACGCCGCGGGAGGTCGCGGTGGCCCGGCCGAGCGAACCGCCCACCGCCAGCGGCTTGCCGGTGACCACCGCGGGGGTGGTGAAGCCGGTGTTCACCGAGTACGTGTCCATCACCCAGCTCATGGTCTGCTCGGTGGTGCCGACGTCCGGGGCCATGATGTCCTGCCCCGGCCCGATCAGCGGCATCAGCTCCGAGGTGTACCGCCGGGTCACCCGCTCCAGCTCGGCCTGGGAGTAGCCGCGCGGGTCGATCGCCACGCCACCCTTCGCCCCGCCGTAGGGCAGGTCGGCCACCGCGCACTTCCAGGTCATCCACATCGCCAGGGCGCGCACCTCGTCGATGTCCACCCCGGGCGCGTAGCGCAGGCCGCCCTTTCCCGGTCCGCGGGAAATGTTGTGCTGCACCCGGTACCCGGCCAGCAGTTCGATGCTGCCGTCGTCGCGGCGCAACGGCACCGCCACGTGCATCTCCCGGCGCGGGGTGGCCAGCATCCGGTGCAGGCCCTCGTCGTAGCCGAGCAGCCGGACGGCGGAACTGAGCTGGTCCTGGGCCGTATCCAACGGCGAGACGCGGGGGTGGGTGGGGTCCGGTGCCGCGGGGGTGTGCGGCTCAAGGGCGGTCATGCGGTGCCTCCTGGGCGGGTGGCGGTCCCGGGCGGAGCCTCGTCGCACCGCCGTCGACGGAAGACCGCCGGACGCAGGTCACTGTGCCACACCGATCAGCTGGTGCGACCCGGTTCGTATTCGAAGTGCCAGTACTCGGCATAGGGCTGGCCCTCGCGGACCCGCTGCGGGGCGTACCAGCCGTAGCTGGGGCCGTTCTGGACCAGCCAGGTGTAGCGCTCGGTGCCGAAGCCGTACGTCTGCGGCCACTCCTGCACGTCCAGCGCCAGCCCGAGGCCGTGGCTGGAGGTGCCCGGGGTGGCGGCCAGCCCACCCAGTGCCGCCTTCATCGCCACCTGGTCCTGGTACGACCGGTACGTCAGGTCCAGGTCGAGCGAGGCACCGAAGACCGCCCGGTAGGCGTCGTTCAGCCGGGTGAGGGCGTCCGCGGCGTCGCAGCGCAGGTACTGGGTGAAGCCGAGCTGGTCGGTGCCCCAGCCGATCGCGCACATCGCCGACATCGGCATGTGGCCGTTGGACCCGTCGCCGCCGGCGGTCGGCACCGAGGTCACCCACAGCACGTTGCCGGCGGAGTCGACCGGGCGGCCGTCCACCCAGCCTGCGATCCGGGGGTGGCTCGGGGCGCCGGGCGGGGGTGCCTCACCGGCCGGCTCCGCGGCGGCCTGCGCGGCGGCCCGGTCGGCGGCCTCCTTCTCCGCCGCCGCCGCTGCCGCCTGGTCTGCCGCCGCCTGGTCCGCCGCGGCCTGGGCAGCCTGTGCTGCCGCCTGCTCCGCCGCGGCGCGCTCGGCGGCACTGCGCTCGCGCACCTGCCGGGAGGTCTCCTGCGCGGTGATCCGCTCCCGGACGGCCAGGAACTCCGGCTCGTCCGCGCTCAGGTCGGTCAGGTCGAGGGCCACCGGCACCGGGTCCGGGTCCGGGCGCAGCACCAGGGCGCCGGCGACGGCGGCGGTGGCGACCAGGGCCACCGCCACCGACGCGGCGATCAATCGGGCACGGCGCCGGTGGTGGACCGGGCCCTCGACGGCATGGGTCACTGTCCGAGGGCGTCGATCCGGGCGAGCTCGTCGGCCGAGAGCTGGAAGCCCAGCACGTCCAGATTCGACTCGATCCGCTCCCGGTGCACGGACTTGGGGATCACGACGATGCCGTGGTCGATGTGCCAGCGCAGCACCACCTGCTGCGGGCTGACGCCGTGCGCCCGGGCGATCTCGGTCAGCACCGGGGCGGACATGTCGGTCCGCTTGAACGGGCTGTAGCCCTCCAGCTTCACCCCGCGCTCGGCGTGGGCGGCGACCAGGTCGGCGTCCCAGTCGGTGGGGCTCCACGGGATCTGGTTCACCGCCGGGGCCTCGCCGGTGGCGGCGATCAGCTCGTCGATCTGGGCGATCGAGTAGTTGGACACCCCGATGTCGCGCACCAGGCCCTCGTCCCGGGCGGCGATGAACTCCCGCCAGGTCTCCGGGGTGGCCTGCCGGTTCGGCGGCCAGTGCACCAGCCACAGGTCCAGGTGGTCGGTGCCCAGCTCGGCCAGCGACTCGGCCAGGGTCTGGCGCTCGCGGCCGGCGTGGTCCGGCGGCAGCTTGGTGGTGACGAAGACGCTGTCCCGGTCGATGCCGACCGCGGCCAGCGCCCGGCCGACCTGGGCCTGGTTGCCGTAACCGGTGGCGGTGTCGATGTGGGTGTACCCGAGCTCCAGGGCGGTGATCACGGCGCGCTCGGCGTCGTCGCCCTCGGACTGCCAGGTGCCCAGCCCGAGCAGGGGCATCCGGCCGTGGGGCAGCGGGATGGTGGGAATCGATGGTGCGGTCATGCCCCCATCGTGTCCCGGTCCGGCGGGGACGGCCAGGGGAGACCGCCGGTGGCCGGTTGCCCGTCGCCGGCATCGCGGGCGGCGCGCCGGAACTGGGCGGGGGTCTCCCCGGTGAGCCGGCCGAAGGTGCGGGTGAAGGAGGCCTGGTCGTAGAAGCCGGCCGCCCGGGCCACCTCGGCCACCGGCAGGGTGCTGCCGCCGAGCAGCGCCGCGGCGTGGTCCACCCGGGCCCGCAGCACGTACTGCTGCGGTGACAGGGCGAACACCCGGCGCAGCCGCCGGTCCAGGGTGGCAGGCGAGCACCCGGCGGCCGCGGCCAGCTCGGCCACCGTCGGCGGGTGGGCGATCCGCTCCCGGACCAGGGTGGCCACCCGGGTCAGCGAGGCGACCGTCTCCGGGTCGGCGTCCTGGCCGCGCAATGCCTGGGAGATCGACACCAGCCCGACCACCGTGCCGTCCTCGGCCCGCACCGGCGCCTTGGAGGTCAGGTACCAGCCGGGGGTGCCGCCGGGACGCCGGATCAGCTCCAGCTCCCGGCGCAGTTCGCGGCCCTGCTCCAGCACCTCGCGGTCCTGCTCGTCGTAGCGCGCCGCCAGCATCGGCTCGAACAGCTGGTCGGCGGTCCGGCCCACCACCGCCCGCCGGGACCGCTCGTTGGTCCGGCGGACGAAGGCGTCGTTGACCAGCACGTAGTGGCCCTCGACGTCCTTGGCGCAGAACATGGTGCCGGTCAGATCCTCGGTCATGGTCAGCAGGGCGGGGCTCAGGGCGCGCAGCAGGGCCGAGGTGGCGGCGGGTGGACGGTGGGACATGATCCGGGCAGCGTAGGCGGTCAGGAGATGTCGCGGTGTCAGATCCCGGCGCGGGGAGCACGGATCGGTGCAAGACGTGACCGGGGGAGGGCAGGGACGATCACGCCATGACGACGACCCCCCATCCGGCAGCACCGACCGTGCCGCCGCAGCCCGAGCTGGTCGAGCGCGCGATCGAGCTCGCCGCCCGCTGGACCGCCGCCACCGAGGCCGATGCCACCCCCGCCGAGCGGCGCGCCACCGAACGACTGGCCGCCCTGGTCGCCGACCCGGCCGGCCTGGAGCTGGCCGTCCGGTTCGTGGACCGGGTGGCCCGGCCCGAGGACGTCCGGGTGGCCGCGCAGGAGCTGGTGGAGCTCGGCGACCGGGCCGCGGACGCCCGCGGGTTCCTCGGCACCGCCGACCGCGGGCTGCTCGCCCTGGGCTCCCGGATGGCGCCGCTGCTGCCCCAGGTCGTGGTGCCCGCCGCCCGGATCCGGCTGCGGCAGCTGGTCGGGCACCTGGTCGCCGACGCCGGACCCGGCCTGACCGGTCACATCGCCCGCGCCCGCCGGGACGGCTTCCGGCTCAACCTCAACCTGCTCGGCGAGGCGGTGCTGGGCGAGGACGAGGCACAGCGCCGGCTGCGCCGGGTGCAGGACCTGGTGGTGCGCGAGGATGTCGACTACGTGTCGGTCAAGGTGTCCGCGGTGGCCAGCCAGCTGTCGACCTGGGACACCGCCGGGTCGGTGCACCGGGTGGTCGAGCGGTTGCGCCCGCTGTACCGGGTGGCCGCCGCCCACGGCACCTTCCTCAACCTGGACATGGAGGAGTACCGCGACCTGGAGATGACGATCCGGGTCTTCGACGAGCTGCTGTCCGACCCCGAACTGCGGGACTACCGGGCCGGCATCGTGCTGCAGGCCTACCTGCCGGACACCTCGGCCGCCCTGGAGGAGCTGACCGAGATCGCCCGGCGCCGCACCGCCGACGGCGGTGCTCCGCTCAAGGTCCGCCTGGTCAAGGGCGCGAACCTGGCGATGGAGCGGGTCGAGGCCGAGCTGCACGACTGGCCGCAGGCGCCGTACACCGGCAAGCCCGCGGTGGACGCGCACTACCTGCGCCTGGTGCACACCGCCCTGGACCCGGCCCGGATCGGCGCGCTGCGGGTCGGCATCGCCAGCCACAACCTGTTCCACGTCGCCTACGCCCACCTGCTCGCCGAGCAGCGCGGCGTCACCGACGGGGTCGACATCGAGATGTTGCAGGGCATGGCCCCGGCCCAGTCCCGGGCGGTGCAGCGGGACACCGGGCAGGTGCTGCTCTACACCCCGGTGGTGGCCAAGGACGACTTCGACGTGGCGATCTCCTACCTGGTGCGCCGGCTGGAGGAGAACGCCGCGCCGGAGAACTTCCTGCACGCCCTGTTCGCGGGGGAGGACGCCACGCCCGCGGCCCCCACCGGCACCGGCCTGGACGCCCAGCTCGCCGCCTTCCGCGCCGCGGTCGCCGAGGCCGCCACCGTGAGCACCGAGCCGCGCCGGATCCCGCGCCCGCCGGTCGACCTCACCGCCGACCCGGGGCCGTTCCACAACGCCTCGGACACCGACCCCGCGGTCGCCGCCTCCCGGGACTGGGCCGCCGCCCTGGTCGCCCGGGACGTGCCCGCGCCTGACGGCGCGCAGGAGCTGACCAGCCCGGAGCAGGTGGACCGGGTGATCGACCGGGCCCGGGCCGCCGCCCCCGCCTGGTCCGCCCGCACCCCCGCCGAGCGCGCCGCGGTGCTGCGCCGGGCCGCCGCCGAGCTGGAGGCGGTCCGCGGCGACCTGGTCGCCACCATGGTGCACGAGGGCGGCAAGACCGTCGCCGAGGCCGACCCGGAGGTCAGCGAGGCGATCGACTTCGCCCGGTACTACGCCGACCGGGCGCTGGACCTGGCCGACGGTGCGGTGCCGGGCGCCCGGTTCCGGCCGGAGGGCGTCACCCTGGTCACACCGCCGTGGAACTTCCCGGTGGCGATCCCGACCGGCTCGGTGCTGGCGGCGCTCGCGGCCGGGTCGCCGGTGGTGATCAAGCCCGCGCCGCAGACCCCGCGCTGTGTCCGGGTGGCGATGGCCGCGGTGCAGCGCGCGCTGGACGCCCACCAGGTCACCGAGGACGCGGTGCAGGTGGTGCTCACCGACGAGGGCGAGACCGGCCGGCACCTGATCACCCACTCCGGGGTGGACCGGCTGCTGCTCACCGGCGCCCTGGAGACCGCCCGGCTGTTCACCGGGTGGCGCCCCGAGCTGGAGGTGATGGCCGAGACCTCCGGCAAGAACGCGCTGGTCATCACGCCGTCGGCGGATGTCGACCTGGCGGTGGCCGACCTGGTGCGCTCCGCCTTCGGCCACGCCGGTCAGAAGTGCTCGGCCGCCTCGCTGGCGATCCTGGTCGGGTCGGCCGGCCGCTCGGACCGGCTGCGCCGCCAGCTCGCCGACGCGGTGACCTCGCTGCGGGTCGGTCCGGCCGACGACCTCGGCACCACGATGGGCCCGCTGATCGAGCCGGCCCAGGGCAAGCTGCTGCGGGCGCTCACCACGCTGGACGAGGGGGAGAGCTGGCTGGTCCGGCCCCGGCAGCTGGATCAGGCGGGCCGGTCCTGGACTCCGGGCGTCAAGCTCACCCACCCCGGCTCGTGGTTCCACCAGACCGAGTGCTTCGGCCCGGTGCTCGGGATCATCCGGGTGGACACCCTGGACGAGGCGCTCGCGGTGCAGAACGACGTCGCACTCGGCCTGACCGGCGGCCTGCACTCCCTCGACCCGGCGGAGATCGACTACTGGCTGGACCGGGTGCAGGTCGGCAACGCCTACCTCAACCGGCACATCACCGGCGCGGTGGTGCAGCGCCAGCCCTTCGGCGGCTGGAAGGCGTCCGTGGTCGGACCCGGCGCCAAGGCCGGTGGCCCGCACTACGTGGCCCAGCTCGGCCGCTGGCAGGACGACCCGGAGGTCGCCGGGCTGGACGACGACGCCTGGTTGGCCTGGGCGGTGCGGGACGACGCCCGGGTGTGGGCCGAGCAGTACGGCATCGACCAGGACCCGACCGGCCTGGCCGCGGAGGAGAACACCCTCCGGCACCGCCCGGTGCCGCAGCTGACCGTCCGGGTCGGCGCCGACGCCCGGGAGCGGGACCTGCGCCGGGTGCTGGCCGCCGCCCGCACCGCCGGGGTGCCGGTGATCGTGTCCCGGGTCGACCAGGACGGCGACTTCGACCGCCGGGTCGCCGAGGGCGCGGTCTCCGGCCGGATCCGGGTGGTCGGCACCGCCCCCGGGCTGCGCGCCGCCGCGGCCGCCCGGGCCGGTGAGGTCACGATCCTGGACGGCCCGGTGCTGGCCTCGGGTGAGCGCGAGCTGCTCACCGTGCTGCGCGAGCAGGCGGTTAGCCGGACCCGGCACCGGTTCGGGCACATCGACCCCACCCGCTGAGCCGCACGACGAAGGGCCGGACCCCACGCGCGGGGTCCGGCCCTTCGTCACGGGCGGGGCAGCTCAGGCCGAGTCGCGCACCACCAGCTCCGGCTCGAAGATCATCGGCACCGTACGGGCCGGCTCGCCACGCAGCTGGGCGATCAGTTCGGCGCCCGCCGCCCGGGCCATCGCCACCACCGGCTGGGTGATCGTGGTCAGCGTCGGCTTGGTGGTGACCGCCATCCCGCTGTTGTCGTAGCCGACCACCCCCAGGTCGTCCGGGATGCTGCGCCCGGCGGCGGTCAGCACCGGCACCGCACCGGCGGCCATCAGGTCCGAGGCGATGAACACCCCGTCGGCGTCCGGGAACCGCTCCACCAGCTCGCGGGCGGCGGTGGCACCCCCATCCAGCGTGAAGTCGCCGATCACCACCGCGTCGTCCGCCAGCCCGGCGGCGTGCAGTGCCTGCCGCCAGCCCTCCAGCCGGTCGATGCCCGCGCTCATGTCGGCCGGGCCGGTGATGGTGGCGATCCGGCGGCGACCGGTGCGGACCAGGTGCTCGGTGGCCAGCCGCGCGCCGCCGACGTTGTCGGTGTCGATCAGCGAGAGCTGGCGGCGGGTGGTGAACGGGCGGCCCATGAACACGGTCGGCAGGCCGGAGTCCTCCAGTGCCCGGTCGATGGCGTCGTCCCGGTGGTGGGAGACGATGATCGCGCCGTCCACGTGCCCGGCCCGCAGGTAGCGCACCGTGCGGGCGGCGTCGTCCGGCCGCGCGATCAGCAGCAGCAGCTGCAGGTCGGAGTCGGACAGCGCCAGGCTCACACCGTTGAGCACCCCGGCGAAGAACGGGTCGGAGAGCACCCGCTCGTCCGGCTCGGGCACCACGAGCGCCACCGAGTCGGTGCGCCGGGTGACCAGCGACCGGGCGGCCCGGTTCGGGGTGTAGCCCAGCGCGGCCACCGCGTCCGCCACCGAGGCCATCGCCTCGGGCGAGACCCGGTCGCCGCCGTTGATCGCGCGGGACGCGGTGGACCGGGACACCCCGGCACGCTCGGCGACCTGTTCCAGCGTCGGCGCGGTGTGCAGCGGCGTCATTGCCTGGTCGACCACAGTGGTCCCCCTCTGCTGGTGGTGCTCACGTCGTCGACGGCGACGCAGCAGTGGAATACGCGGGCCCCCGCGCGGGGCCGGGGAGGTACATCCGGCCCCGCGCGAAGCCTAGCGTCAGCCCTTGACGGCCCCCGCCATGATTCCGGCGACCAGCTGGCGGCCGGCGATCACGAACAGCACCAGCAGCGGGATCACCGAGATCACGACACCGGCCATGATCAGCGACATGTCCTTGAAGAAGGACGCCTGCAGCAGCTGCAACGCCACCGGCAGGGTCGGGTTCTGGGTGCCCAGCACGATGGACGGCCAGAAGAAGTTGGTCCAGGACCCGATGAAGGTGAACAGCGCCAGCATCGCGGCGGCCGGGCGCGCGGCGGGCAGGGCCACGTGCCAGAACGTCCGGATCATCGACGCGCCGTCCACCCGGGCGGCCTCGATCAGCTCGTAGGGCAGCGCCGACTCCAGATACTGGGTCATCCAGAACACTCCGAAGGCGGTCACCAGGCCCGGCAGGATCACCGCGAGCAGGTTCCCGACCAGGCCGAGTTCGCGCATCACGATGAACAGCGGGACCACACCGAGCTGGGTCGGCACCGCCATGGTGGCGATCACGAACACCAGCAGCGGGCCCCGGCCGCGGAACCGCAGCTTGGCGAAGGAGAACCCTGCCAGGGTGGAGAACAGCACCACCGAGGCGGAGGTGACCACGGCGACGATCACCGAGTTCACGAACGCCTTGGGCAGGTTGATGTTGGCGTCCATCACCCGCTGCAGGTTCTCCAGCAGGTTGCCGCCCAGGCCGATGCCCGGGATCGGGTTCTGCGCGATCTCGCTGGCGGTGGAGCTGGCCAGCTGCAGGGCGTAGTACAGCGGGTATGCCGAACCCAGCACCACGATGGTGAGGATCGCGTAGGTCACCCAACCGGCGCGGCGGCCCTCGGAGGTCTGGGTCTGCTTGCGCTTGCGGGCCGCGGCCCGGGCGGCGCCCCGCCCGGCGCTCTGCTCGAGCATGGGGATCGAGGTGCTCATCGCGCGGTCCTTCCGCTGGTGCCGTCGGTGTCGGAGCCGGACCCGGGTTCGAGCACGGGGTCGGCCACCGGGGTGGTCGCCGGGCTCGGTGCCGCGGGGATCGCGGCGGGCGTGCCGCCGGCCGGGACCTTCGGCTTCTTCTTCTTGTTCGTCCCGCTGGACGAAATCAACCGGGTCAGCGTGAAGTTGAGGATCGCGAACACGATGATCACCAGGAACAGCAGCCAGGCGACCGCGGCCGCGCGGCCCAGGTTGTTGGTCCGCCAGCCCAGGTCACGCAGGTAGAGGGTCAGGGTCAGCCACTGGCCGCTGGATCCGCCCTTGCCGGCCTGGTCGAACATCCGGGGCTCGTCGTAGATCTGCAGGCCACCGATGGTCGAGGTGATCACCACGAAGATGACCGTGGGGCGCAGCATCGGGATCGTGATCGACCGGAACTGACGCCAGCGGGCGGCACCGTCGATGGTGGCCGCCTCGTAGAGGTCGCGCGGGACGGCCTGCATCGCAGCCAGGAAGATCAGCGCGTTGTAGCCGGTCCAGCGGAAGTTGACCATGGTCGCGATCGCGATGTGCGAGGGCAGCGACTGCGAGTGCCAGCCGATCGGGTCGATGCCGATCTGGCCGAGCAGGGTGTTGATCACGCCGGAGCCGTCCGCGAACAGCTTGGAGAAGATCAGCGCGACGGCCACCGGGGCCACCACGTAGGGGAGCAGAACGCCCATCCGCCAGAACGTCTTGGCGCGCAGGTTCGCGTCCAGCATCGCCGCGATGATCAGGGCCGCGATCATCTGGGGCACGGTCGACAGCACGAAGATGCTGAAGGTGTTGCCCAGGGCCTTCCAGAAGTTGGGCTGGCCCAGGATGAACTGGAAGTTCTCCAGCCCGATGAACTCGCCCTGGCCGCCCAGCAGGCTCCACTCGTGCACCGACACCCACGCGGTATACAGCAGCGGGAACAGGCCGACGACGGCGAACAGGATGAAGAACGGGGAGATGTACAGGTAGGGGGAGAGCTTGACGTCCCACTTGCCGAGCTGCTGCCGGAAGCCGATCTTCCGCGGCGGGCGGGGGTCGTCGACGCTGCCGGGTGTCACCGGCTGCGCAGCGGTCGAGGTGGCCATGAAGGGTCCTTCGCGGAACGAGTGGGAACGACGGGGAGGAGGAGTGGCCCGCCGGCGGTCGGCCGGCGGGCCACTCCGATCGGGCCGGATCAGCCCAGAGCGTTCACCGCGTCCTCGAACTGCTTCCAGGAGGAGGCAGCGTCGTCGGTCTTGTCGACGGTCACGCGGTTGATCGCGTCGGCCATCGCGGAGTTGATCGCGAAGTAGTTCGGGCCCTTGTAGGGGTTCACCGAGATGCGGTCGGCCTGCTCGGCGAAGATCTCACCGATCGGGGCGTCGTTGAAGAACTCGTTGGTGGTGTTCTTCAGCTCGTCGGAGTTCTGCGCCTCGACCTGGCTCGGGTAGTTACCGGTGGTCTGGAACGCCTTGATCTGCTGCTCCGGGGCGGTCAGCCAGTCGGCCAGCGCCTTGGCCTCCTCCGGGTGCTCCGACTGCGCCGGGACGGTCAGGAAGGACCCGCCCCAGTTGCCGCCGCCGCCGGGGAAGACGTTGGCGATGTCCCAGCCCTCGACACCGGCGGCGTTGCCCTCGATCACACCGAGCATCCAGGACGGCGCCAGCATCACGGCGAAGCCGTCGTTCTGGAACGCGGCGACCCAGTCCTCGGACCACTGGCTCAGGCCGGCGGACAGGTCGGAGTGCGCCAGGACGCCCTCGTAGATGTCCTTCACCTCGGGGTTGTCCAGGGCGATGATGTCGTTGGTCTCGGGGTCCTCGTAGGACTCCTCGACCTGGTTGATCTGGCCCTGGTAGATGGTGGACGACGCGTCGTAGAACGGCACGCCCGTGCCCGCGGCGGTGAACTGCTCACCCACGGAGTAGAAGTCGTCCCAGCTGGAGTCCTCGCCGCCGAACAGCTCGGCCACCGACTCCGGGTCGCTGGGCAGGCCGGCCGCCTCGAACAGGTCGGCGCGGTAGGCGATGGCCTCCGGGCCGATGTCGGTGCCGTAGCCGAGCAGCTTGCCGTCCTGGGTGGTGGCCTGGGCGACCTTCCAGTCCTGCCAGCGGCCCTCGACCGAGTCGGAGGTCAGGTCGGTGAACTGGTCCGCGTACTGCATGATCTCGGGCATCCAGTCGACCTCGACGCCGGCGACGTCGGCCAGACCGGAGCCGGAGGCCATCCCGGTGTTGAACTTCTCCCGGGCCTCGTCCGAGGTCGCGGCCTTGTCGTGCACGACCGTGATGTCGGGGTTGAGCTCCATGTACTCGTCGAGCAGGTCGTCGTAACCCCACTCGTTGAAGGTGGAGACGGTCAGCGTGATCTTGCCATCGCTGCTCTCGCCGTCGCCGGACCCGCCGGAGGAGCAGGCGGTGGCGAGCAGGGCGACGGAGGTGGCTCCGGCGATGGCCATCCAGGTGGTTCTCGTGCTTCGGCGCACTGGGACTCCCTTGTCGGTCGAACGGCGTCATCGCCGTTGAAGTACGACGCCCGAGGAGGCGTCGATGCCCGGTCGTGGAAGCGTTCCCAAGAAACTGCGGGAGCGTTCCCACGGCGTGTCGCCGACTCTCGTCCGAACGGCGGGACAGTGTCAAGCCGCGCGGGTGGCAACGGGGTGATGGAAGCGGTCCCACCGCGTAGAAGTGCTGGTCAGAGAGTTGTGAATCGATGTCGTGTTACGGAATCGTTATGGGTGGCTGACCGGTCAGGCGCCGGCCTGGCGGACCCACTCGGCGGCCACGGCCTCCTCGGCCTGCAGCGCACTGCGGACCGCCTTCGCGGCGGCCTCCTCGACCATCGCGCCGAACAGCGGGACGCTCGCCTTGAGGTCGCCGTCGTAGACCACCCGGGAGCGCTCGCCCTCCGGGATCAGCGCCACCGTGCCGGTCAGCCGCACCGGCGCTCCGGCGATCTCCACCGCCACCGTGCCGCGGCGGCCACCGTCGTCGTCCGGGCCCTCCCAGGCCTCCGCCTGGCGGACCTCCAGCCGGTCGCCGATGAACGCGCGGGCCTGGCTCGGGATCAGGTCGGTGGGCAGTGCCCGGCGGGTGGTGACCGTGAACGCGCCGTTCTCCCCGGGGGTGACATCCACGTGCAGCACCTCGCCGCCACCGGCCAGCACCTTGGCACGGACGTACACCGGGTCGGCCAGCATCCGGCCGGCGGTGACGGCGTCGGTGTCGAGCGCGAGCGGGACCTGCAGGTGCACGGCAAAGGCTCCTCATGACGGCGGTGCGCGATGTGACCGACTCTAGCCCGGGGGACGGACAGCACGCCCGGCACCGGCCGCGCGCCGCCTACCCTGGTGCGGTGTCCACCCTCAGCGAGATCGTCCAGCGGCACAGCGACCTCGAGGCCGCCGACCTGGAGTGGCTGCACCTGCTGGTCGGCGACTGGCAGGTCATCTCCGACCTGGCCTTCGCCGACCTGGTGCTGTGGCTGCCGACCCGGGACGGCGACTTCGTCGCGATCGCCCAGTGCCGGCCCAGCACCGGCGCCACCGTGCACTACGACGACGTGGTGGGCTCCCACCCGCCGGAGGGCCAGCGCGGCCAGCTGCACCGCTCGCTGACCGAGATGCGCGCCCAGCGCTCCCGCGAGCCGCGCTGGTTCGGCTCCTACGCCGTGCGCGAGGAGGCGGTGCCGGTGGTCCGGGACGGCCGGGCGATCGCCGTAATCGCGCGCCAGACCAACCTCGGCGGCGTGCGCACCCCCAGCCGGCTGGAGCTGAACTACGTCGAGGCCGCCGACGACCTGATGGGCATGATCGTGCGGGGCGAATTCCCGCTGCCGGACGCCGCCACCGGTCCGCGCCGCGGCGCCCCCCGGGTCGGCGACGGACTGATCCGGCTCAACTCCGAGGGCGAGGTGCTCTACGCCAGCCCGAACGCCCTGAGCTGCTTCCACCGGCTCGGCGCGATGGACGACCTGGTCGGCCGGGCGCTGGTCGAGGTGGTCGCCGACCTGGTCGAACAGCAACACTCCCAGGTTGACGAGTCCATGCCGCTGGTGCTCACCGGCCGCGCGCCCTGGCGCACCGACATCGAGGCGCACGGCGTGGCCCTCTCGCTGCGGGCGGTGCCGCTGTCCGAGGGCAAGGAGCGGATCGGTGCGGTGCTGCTCTGCCGCGACGTCTCCGAACTGCGCCGCCGCGAGCGGGAGCTGATCACCAAGGACGCGACCATCCGGGAGATCCACCACCGGGTGAAGAACAACCTGCAGACCGTCGCCGCGCTGCTCCGGCTGCAGGCCCGCCGGATGGACGTCCCCGAGGCGCGCGCCGCCCTGGAGGAGGCCATGCGCCGGGTCGCCACGATCGCCCTGGTGCACGAGACGCTGTCCCAGACCCTGGACGAGACCGTGCAGTTCGACGACCTGGTCGGCCGGAGCCTGCGCCTGGCCGCCGACGTCGCCTCCGCCGGGGCCAGTGTCCGCACCGTGGTGCAGGGCTCGTTCGGCGCGGTCTCCGCCGAGGATGCGACCGCGCTGGCCCTGGTCCTCACCGAGCTGGTCACCAACGCCGTCGAACACGGACTGGCCGGCCGGGAGTCCGGCACGGTCGAGATCAGCGCCGACCGCCGGGCCGACGAGCTGGTGGTCACGGTCGCCGACGACGGTGCCGGCATCCCCGCCGGAGCCGGGGCGGGCACCGGACTGGGCACCACCATCGTGTCCACCCTGGTCACCAACGAGCTGCGCGGCGCCATCGACTGGGCCCCGCGCGAGGGCGGCGGCACCGAGGTGACCCTCCGCGCGGTGCTCCGCGCCCCCGGCCGCGAGGCGAACACGGTCGCCTGATCCCGCGCGGGCGGTCGCCTGCGGGCCTCGAGCCCGCCCGCCGCCTGCCCGCCGCGCGCCCGGCGCCCAGCCACGCGCTCGGCGCCCGTCCGCTGCCCGCCCGGCGCCCGTGTTCGCCGGTCCTCGGCGGATTCCCGGCCCTCGGAACGCCCGGCCCTCGGAGCGCCCCGGCCCTCCGCCCGTCGTCCCTCCCTTGGCGAGTTCGTCAGTCCTGCGCCGAGTTCGTCGGCCCGGTAGCCGCAGTCGCAGCGGGAGTGCCGAACTGGCGCGGCGGGCGCGGGGATGGGCCCAAGGGCACCGCCGCTCCGGGTGCCAGCGCTGACTCCGCGCGAGATCGGCGCCTCTGCGCCGAGTTCGTCGGCAGTGCGCCCGTGCCACCGCGCGCGGGTCTCACGGCGAGTTCGTCAGTTCCGCGCCGAGTTCGTGAGCCCGGCTGCCGCAGTCGGTGCCGGAGTGTCGAGTTCGGCGGCGGGTAGTCGTCCGGGGCGGGCGCGGACGGCCCAACTCTCTCCTCGAGGTTGCACGAATGCACGCTTCCGGGGCCGGGAGGCGTGCATACGTGCACTCTCGGCGCGACGGGGACGGGTGGCGGGCCGGGGCGGAGGCCTGGCCGGGTGGGGAAGGCTCGGCCGGGCACGGCACGGGGCGGTCCGTCCGGGCGTGGCCCGGCGGCCCGGGGGGACAGCGACGCCTGCCGCCCGGGAGGAGGCCGGATGGCGCGGTGCCTGCCACCCGGGAGGGGCCTGGTCGGCGCGATGCCTGCCACCCGGGAGGGGCCTGGTCGGCGCGGTGCCTGCCACCCGGGAGGGGTCTGGACAGTGCGATGCCTGCCACCCGGGAGGCGCCCGGACAGCGCGATGCCCGCCACCCCGGGGGGATGGCGGGCATCGGATCCGCGTGAGCGGGGAAGTCAGCTGGCGCGGCGCTGGCGGGCGGTGCGGCGCTTCAGCGCACGGCGCTCGTCCTCGGACAGCCCGCCCCAGACACCGGCGTCCTGGCCGGACTCCAGCGCCCACTTCAGGCAGGTGTCGACCACGTCGCAACGGCGGCAGACGGCCTTCGCCTCCTCGATCTGCAGCAGGGCGGGGCCGGTGTTACCGATCGGGAAGAACAGCTCCGGGTCCTCGGTCAGACACGCGGCACGGTGGCGCCAATCCATCTTCGAACTCTCCTCAGGACAGGGGGAGCCGCCTCTAGGGGGCGGGCGGCTGGCACCAACGAACACGACCGACTCACGACTCGAATGCGTGGGGGGCGTGAGCGTCGGTGCTCGGGATTACTGCTGCAACAAGAGTCACATGGGAGATATGCAGCGCACAAGGGGTTACGCGGATGTTTCTGGCGCGTAACCATTGAGGCGTCGGTCACAGCTGTGTGACTCAACAACGCCTTGACAGGAACGCTACCCCGCGATGACCGGTCGACACCAATCCGGATCCGTGATGTCCGAGGGGTGGGACTTTGGTCCTGATTGGCCGACGGCTGCGGCATCCCGGGCGGGCACTCACCCGGGACCCCGGTCCCGGTCGCGGCGTAGGGTCGCCCCCGTGACCGATCAGCCCGCGGCCGCTCCCGCCACCCGCCCCACCGCCGTCGTCGTGCTCTGCGCCCTGCTGCTGGTGGAGGTGGCCGCTCTCGCGGTGGCCGCGGTCGCCTCGGTGGTGTTCCTGGTGCGGGGCAGTGAGCTGCCGGGGCCGCTGGCGTTCATGGCGGTGATGGCCGCGCTGGTCGCCGTGGTGCTGGTTGCCGCCGCCCGGAGTCTGTGGCGCGGGGGAGCGCGGTGGGCCCGCTCGCCGGTGATGTTCTGGCAGATCCTGCTGATCGTGCTCGCGCTGGGCTGGATGGGGGTGGAGGCCAGCGGCTGGACCGTGCTGGTGCTGCTGCTCGCCGCCGGTTCCGCGGTGGCCCTGCTGCTCAAGCCCGTGGTCGCCTGGACGCTGCCCGCCACGTCCTGACGGTCCGGGGCGCCGGACAGCCGGACGCCCCGGCCGGACGGGTGTCCGACCGGGGCGTCCGGTGTGCGATCAGGCCTCGGCCAGCGCCGCCACCGGGGGCGTGCGGGCGGCGGACCGGGACGGCACCACCGAGGCGAGCACCCCGGCGGCCAGGGCGATCCCGAGCACCAGGCCCAGATCGGACCACGGCACCGCGAGGTTGACCGTCCCGACCACCGACAGCACCGAGGCGACCCCGGCCCAGCCGTAGACCAGGCCGAGCAGCGTGCCGACCACCGCACCGACCCCGGCGATCAAGGCACCCTCGATCGCGAGCGAGGCCCGCAGCTGGCGCCGGGTCAGCCCCAGGGCCCGCAGGGTGGCGGACTCCCGCCGGCGCTCGATCACCGACAGCGACAGCGTGTTCGTCACGCCGACCAGGGCGATCACCACCGCCACCGCCAGTAGGCCGATCACCACCGCGAGCACGGTGTCGATCGCACGCTGGTACGTCGCCCGCTCCACCGCCGCACCGGTGACCGGCAGGGCGCTGTCGGGGTACAGGCTCTGGATGTCCTGCACGGCGTCGCCGGAGTTGTAGACGTCGTCCAGTCCGATCCAGGCCACCGCGGGCTCGGTGCTGAAGCCGAGCTCTCCGGCGGTCGAGGGCGTGATCAGCATGGTCCAGTCGTCCAGCGGCAGGACCTTGGCGGTGCGCTGCACGCTGGTGCCGCCGGAGCCGAGGGTGACCGTGTCGCCGTCCTCGACCATGTTCTGGGCCAGCGCCTGCGGGATCACGACCGTGTCGTCGGCGATCGCCGCGGCGAGGTCCGGGTCGCGGACCAGGTCGGCGGCCTGCTCGGTGGACAGGGCCAGCGTCTGGTACATCAGCTCGTCGGTGCTGCCGGACGGGGTGAGGGTCAGATCCTGCGAGGGCAGCCCGGCGACGGTGCGCACGCCGTCGACCGCCGCGATCCGGTCCACCGCGCCGGCGGGCAGGGCGGTGTACTCGGTCTCGCCCTGCTCCGTGAAGGACACCGCGCCACCGACCGTCAGGTCCACCGGGTACCGGTTGTCCAGCTCGTGATCCAGGGTGGTCCGGGCGGTGACCGCTCCGGTGCTCATCATCGCCACCAGGGTGACGCCGATCAGCAGGGCGGTGCTGGTCGCCGCGGTCCGGGCCGGGTTGCGGCCGGTGTTGGCGGCGGCGAGCCGGGCGGGCATCCCCAGGCGCCCGACCAGGTTGCCCACTCCGGCGACCACCTTCGGCATCCAGAACGTGGCGCTGACCAGCAGTCCGATGAAGGACACCGCACCGCCCAGGATCGACAGCCCCAGGCCGGCCAGCTGTTGGGTGATCACCACGATCGCCACGCCACCGCCCAGCATCGCCACGCCGCCGATGATCAGCAGCAAGGCCAGTACCAGGCGGACCCGCCCGGCCCGGCTGCGCACCGCCGGGGCGTCCACCGGGCGCAGGGCCGCGATCGGCGCCACCCGGGTCGCCACCCGGGCCGGGGTGAGCGCGGCCAGCACGGTGACCAGTACCCCGACCACCAGCGGCACCAGCAGGCTGAGTGCGGTCAGGTGCACCGAGGAGGGCACCGGGAACGGCAGGTCGGTCCGGCCGAGCACCCAGAGCGTGATCTGGACCAGGCCGGTGCCGACCAGCAGGCCGGCCACCGACGACACCAGCCCGAGGATTGCCGCCTCCAGCAGCACCGAGCGCCGGATCTGGCTCCGGACCGCGCCGACGCAGCGCAGCAGGGCGAGGGTGCGGGTGCGCTGGGCGACCAGCACCTGGAAGGTGTTCGCGATCACCAGTCCGGCGACCACCAGGGCGATCGCGGCGAAGGACAGCACCACCGCCATGATCGGGCCCACCCCGCCGTCACTGCCCAGGCTGAGCTCGGCGGCCTCCTCGCGGGTGTACACCCCGGAGTTCGGCGAGGTGCCCGCGGCCAGATCGCCCTCCTCCAGGATGCGGAGCACGTCCTCGCGGACCTGGGCCTGGTCGGCGTCGTCCCGCAGCGCGAGGGTCAGCCAGGTGGTCGAGGACTCGGCCAGTACCGGCGCACCGTCCTCGGCGTACTCGGTGGAGCTGCCCCAGACCAGGGTGTCGTGCAGGGTCGCCTCGGCGGCGCCACCCACCGAGGCCCAGGCGGAGTTCGGGTCGTCGGTCAGGGCGACCACGGTGGCCTCGGCCTCCCGGGGCACGCTCAGCACCTCCGGGACGGAGCTCGCGTCGTCATCCTCGGTCGCGCCGTCGCCGGCGCCGGCGGTGGCCTCGGTCCCCGCGGCGGGGTCCGTTCCCTCGGTCGCGTCCGCGGCGGCGGTGCTCCACCCCCAGTAGTGCACGGTGACCGTGTCGCCCACGCCGACCCCGAGCCGGTCCGCGGTCTCCTCGGGCAGCGAGATCTGGCCGTCCGTGGTCGGCAGCGCGCCGTCGGTGACCACCTGGGACTGCAGCTGGGTCGAGCTCGGCACCGGGATGACCACCTGGCTGACGCCGGTGTCGCCCTTGCGGAGCTCGATGCCGTACGCCTGGACCATCGGGTCGACCGCCGCGACGCCGGGCACCGCGCGCAGGTCGTGCAGTTGGTCGTCGGTCAGCGGGACACCGGCCTTCGCGACCAGGTCCGCCTGCCCGAAGGACGCGGTGATCGAGTCGGTGCTGATCGCCCGGATCGCGTCGCCGGCCAGCAGGGTGGCGGCCACGAACGCGGTGCCGATCAGCACCGCGATACCGGCCGCGGTCAGGCGGCCGATGCTGCGGCGCATCTGCGCCAGGGTGAGCCGGAACATCAGGCACCCGCCCCGGGGGTCGTGGTCTCCAGCTGGCGCAGGGCGTCCAGGCCGGTCAGCACCGCCTCGGGGGTCGGGTCCTGGATGTCCCCGGCGATCCGGCCGTCGGCCAGCAGCACCACCCGGTCGGCGTAGGCCGCGGCGGCCGGGTCGTGGGTGACCATGATGATCGTGCGGCCGAGCTCGCGGACCGAGCGGCGCAGGAAGGACAGCACCTCGGCGCCGGACCGGGAGTCCAGGTTGCCGGTCGGCTCGTCGGCGAAGATCACCTCGGGCTTGGCGATCAGGGCGCGGGCGATCGCGACCCGCTGCTGCTGCCCGCCCGACAGCTCGGAGGGCCGGTGGCTGAGCCGCTCACCGAGTCCGAGGGTCTGCACCAGGGTGTCGAACCACTGCCGGTCGGCTTTGGCACCGGCCAGTTCCAGCGGCAGCAGGATGTTCTGCTCGGCGGTGAACATCGGCAGCAGGTTGAAGGACTGGAAGACGAAGCCGACCCGGTCGCGGCGCAGCCGGGTGAGCGCGTCGTCGTCGAGCGTGGTGACGTCGGTCTCGCCGAGGTAGGCGGCACCCGAGCTCGCGGCGTCCAGCCCGGCCAGCACGTGCATCAGGGTCGACTTGCCCGACCCCGACGGGCCCATGATCGCCGTGAACTCTCCGGCGGCGAAGTCGACGTCCACCCCGGCCAGCGCGTGCACCTGGGCGGCGCCGGTGCCGTAGACCTTGGTGAGCGCACGGGCCCGCACGGCGGGACGCGGGTCGGTCTGCGGGACCGGTGGGGCGATGGCGGTGGTGTCCACGGAAGTGCTCCTGGTGACGAAGGTCGAACTGTCGTCACCGACGCTACGGAGCGGCCGGCCCCGCGGTCGTCAGCCCCCGGTCCGGAACCGATGTCATCCCGGGGTCTGACCCGGCCCTCGTCGCGGCCCGACCGGGGTGGGGGATCAGCTGCCGGGGACGATCAGGCCGGTCTCGTAGGCGACCACCACCGCCTGGACCCGGTCCCGGGCACCGAGCTTGGCCAGCACCCGGCCGACGTGGGTCTTCACGGTGGCCTCGGCGACGTACAGCTCGGCGCCGATCTCGGTGTTGGACCGGCCCCGGGCCATCAGCACCAGGACCTCGCGCTCGCGGTCGGTCAGCGTCGCCAGGGCCTCGTGGGCGGCGCCCGCCTCGGGCTGCTCGGGCGGCAGGGCGGTCACCAGGTGCTCCAGCAGCCGGCGGGTGGAGCTGGGCGCGATCACCGCGTCCCCGGAGTGCACGGTGCGGATCGCCTGCAGCATGTCCTCCGGCGGGGCGTCCTTCAGCAGGAACCCGCTGGCCCCGGCCCGGATCGCGCTCATCACGTACTCGTCCAGGTCGAAGGTGGTCAGCACGATGATCTTGGGCGCGGGCTGCTCGGGGGTGGCGGACTCGATGATCCGGGCGGTGGCGCTCAGCCCGTCCAACTGCGGCATCCGGACATCCATCAGGACCACGTCCACCGGGCCGATGCTGCGCGACTGGGGGGTGCCGGGCACCAGGGCGCGCACCGCCTGGTCGCCGTCGCCGGCCTCCAGCACCACCTCCAGGTCGGGCTGGGAGTCGATCACCAGCCGGAACCCGGCGCGCACCAGCTGCTGGTCGTCCACCAGACCGACCCGGATCGTCTCGCTCATGTCGCCCAGCCTAGGCGGCGGGCTCGCTGGTCACCGCGCCGCCGGTGCCGCCGGGCAGCGGAAGTTCCGCGCGGACCCGGAAACCGCCACCCGGACGCGGCCCGGTGCTGACCGTGCCGCCGAACATCGCCGCCCGCTCCCGCATCCCGAGCAGCCCGTGGCCCAGGCCGTCGGAGTCGGCGGCCGCACCCCGCCCGTCGTCGGCGATCTCCACCACCAGCGACCGCGGCCCCCACTGCACCAGCACGGTGACGGTGGGGGAGGGGCCGGCGTGCTTGAGCACGTTGGTCAACGCCTCCTGGCAGATCCGGTACACCGTCAGGCCCATCCCGGGCGGCAGCCGCCGGGCGGTGCCCATCCGGACCATCGAGGCCCGGACGCCGCTGGCGCGCACCTGCTCGACCAGGTGTTCCAGGTCGTGTTCGGCCGGCTGCGGGGTGGACGGCGCCAGGGTCGGGGTCTCCGCGGACGCGCCGACCACCGGGACGGCGCCGGTGCGGGGCTCCGGGGGCTCGCGCAGCACCCCGAGCAGCCGGCGCATGTCGGCCAGGGCGGCCCGGCCGGTCTCGGCGATGGTGGTCAGCGACCGTACGGCGGCGTCCGGGTCCGCGGCGGCGGCGTAGCGGCCCCCGTCGGCCTGGGCGACCACCACGGACAGCGAGTGGGCGACGATGTCGTGCATCTCCCGGGCGATCCGGGTGCGCTCGGCGGCCGCGGCGATGGTGGCCTGCTGGTCGCGTTCGATCTCCAGCCGCTCGGCCCGGTCGCGCAGGGTGGCGATCAACTCCCGCCGGGACCGCCGGGTCAGGGCGAACGCCCAGGTGGCGACGCACAGCGCACCACTGAAGCCGGCCATCAGCACCACGACGCCGGCCGCCTGTTCCAGGCTGCCCCAGCCGGCACCCAGCACGCTGACGCCATTGCCCAGGCCGAACAGCACGCAGCCGACCACGCTGGAGATGATCGCGGTGCGGTGCGCCCACACCGGCCCGAAGACGGTGACCGAGTACAGCGCGATCAGCACCGCGGGGGTTCCGGGGAAGAACACCGGTCCGTTCAGCGGCAGGCAGAGCAGGCCGGCGGTGAACACCAGCACCACCGAGATCACCGGGGCGCGGCGCCGCCAGCCCAGTGGCAGCCACAGCCCGGCGGCCAGCGCGGCGTCGGCCCAGCTCCCCCGGAACGCCCCGCCCAGCGCGATCACCATGGGCGCGGTCACGCCCACCAGCACCAGGTCGATGGCGAATCCGTGGCGCTCCTGCCACTGCGTCACGCGCTCCCACCAGCTCACGCCGACCAGCCTAGGCAGCGGCCGCCGACCGGCGCGTGCACCCGTGGTCGGACCCCTGCTGCGACCGCCGTCGGACCGCGATCGGAGCCGTTCACCGGGATTCGACCGAATCCATGCCCGATCCCGCCGTGTCCTCGACCCTTCCGTGACCTAACATGGCGGAATGACCCAGGTGCTGCTGGCTGAGGACGATCCCGCGATTGCCGAGCCTTTGGCGCGTGCGCTGACCCGCGAGGGCTACGACGTGCGCGTCCAGGGCACCGGACAGGGTGCCATCGACCGGGCGTCCGAGGCCGATCTGGTCGTGCTGGACCTCGGCCTGCCCGACATGGACGGCCTGGACGTGGCCCGCGCGATCCGGAACCAGGGGCTGACCACCCCGGTGCTGGTGCTCACCGCCCGGGCGGACGAGGTCGACCTGGTGGTCGGCCTGGACGCGGGCGCCGACGACTACGTGACCAAGCCGTTCCGGCTGGCCGAGCTGCTGGCCCGGGTCCGGGCGCTGCTGCGGCGCACCGGGCAGGACCCGGCCGAGGAGGAGGAACTCCGCGGCCAGGACGTCCGGGTGGATGTCGCCGCGCACCGGGCCTTCCAGGGCGAGCGCGAGCTGCACCTGACCGCCAAGGAGTTCGACCTGCTCCGGGTGCTGGTCGGCTCGGTGGGCACCGTGGTGGCCCGCGAGACCCTGATGCGCGAGGTGTGGGGCTCCGACCCGACCGGGTCGACCAAGACCCTGGACATGCACGTGTCCTGGCTGCGCCGCAAGCTCGGCGACGACGCCAGCTCGCCGCGCTACATCAGCACCGTGCGCGGGATGGGCTTCCGGTTCGAGACCGGAGAGGGCCAGCGGGGCTGACCCGTGCGTCGCCGCGTCCTCCAGGCCACCATCGCGGCCGTGACCGTGGCGGTGGTGCTGCTCGGCTTCCCGCTGGCGTTCATCGGCGCGCAGTACATCCGGGAGACCGAGGTCTCGCAGCTGCAGACCCGGGCCAGTGATGTCGCGCGGATGATCGACAGCCGGCTCGCGGAGGGCACCCCGCTGTCCGACGCGATGCTGGAGCCCTACGTCGAACGCGACGGCACCGCCGTGTCCATCTACGTGGTCACCGAGGAGGGCGCGCGGTTCCAGGCCGGCCCGGAGGTGCCCTCACGCCCGGAGACGGTGACCGAGACCTCGGCCAGCGGGGCCCGGGTCACCCTGTACGCCGAGTGGTGGGACCTGTTCCTGCTCAGCGGCCGGGTGGTCGGGCTGGTGGTGGCGGCCGCCCTGGTGGCCTTCGCCGCCGGGATCGCGATGGCGATCTGGCAGGCGAACCGGCTGGCCGCGCCGCTGGTGTACCTGGCCGCCTCCGCCGAGCAACTGGGCTCCGGCCAGGTCCGGCCCCAGCTCAAGCCCTCAGGCGTGGAGGAGATCGACCTGGTCGCCGCCGAGCTCGCCCGCTCGGCGGACCGGATGGCCGGCCGGCTGGCCGCGGAACGGCAGTTCGCCTCCGATGCGTCCCACCAGCTGCGCACCCCGCTGACCGCGCTGTCCATGCGGTTGGAGGAGATCATGCTCGCCACCGACGACGAGGCGGTGCGTGAGGAGGCCCGGATCTCGCTGGAGCAGGTCGAGCGCCTGGTCACCGTGGTGGACGACCTGCTGACCAACTCCCGGCGGGCGCAGGGCGGCACCACCGAGGCGATCCGGCTGCTGGACGTGGTGCACCAGCAGGAGGAGGAGTGGCGGCCCACCTTCGAGGCGGAGGGCCGGGAGCTGGTGATCGAGGTCGATCCGAGCGCCCAGGTGCTTGCCACCCCCGGTGGGCTGGCGCAGGTACTGGCCACCCTGATCGAGAACTCGCTCCGGCACGGCGGCGGTACCACCACGGTGCGGTCCCGGGAGGGCGCGTCCCGGGCGGTGGTGCTGGAGGTCGCCGACCAGGGCGAGGGCGTGGACGACGAGCTGGCGCCGCGGATCTTCGAGCGGGAGGTCACCAGTGGCCGCGGCACCGGGCTGGGCCTGGCCCTGGCCCGGGATCTGGCGGCCGGGGACGGGGCGCGGCTGGAACTGGCCCAGCGCCGTCCGGCGGTGTTCGCGCTGTTCCTGACCGGGGTGCCGAAGGCGATGGACCCGGATGTGGTGCTGCCCCGCGGGGCCGCCATCTCGCCCCGGGCCGAACGGCCGCGCCGCCGGCGCTGAGCCCTCAGCGCTCCCGGCCGGGCTCCGGCTCCTGGGCCTGGTGCCCGAGCTCCGCGAGCTGGGTCGGCAGCGTGGCGGTGCCGGTGAAGACGAAGGCCTTGTAGCCCAGGTAGCGCACGATCGTGCCCAGGGCGATGCCGATCACGTTGGCGATGTTGTCCGACAGCGGTCCGGACAGCCCCAGCACGTAGTGCGAGAACGCCAGCGCGCCGACCGTGATCGCGATGCCGACCACGTTGATCGCGCCGAACAGCGCGAACTCCCGGCCGTGCCGGGTCGAGCGCCGGTCGGCGAAGGTCCAGTACCGGCTGCCCAGCCAGGACACCACGGTCGAGATCAGCACCGCGACCACCCGGGCGGTGATCGGCTTCTCGCTGAACAGGGCGACCGGCCCGAACCGGAGCAGGTTGTAGGTGCCCATGTCCACCACGAAGGCGACCGACCCCACCGAACCGAACCGGATCAGCTCGACCGCCCGGGACCGCAGCGAGGTGTTCCACCGGTCCCGGAGCGTCCGCGGCCCGGAGGCGCGGTCGAGCACTGTCGGTGAACCGGAGGTCATCGGGCCACGGTAGCGCCGGAACCTGAAAACACGCTCAGCGATGGACGGGTGCTCGCCCGTGCGGACCATCGATTAAGGTGCTGCGACGTGGCAGCTCCCGTGGTGGCAGTGGTCGGTGGTGGGCAACTCGCCCGGATGATGGCGCCCGCGGCGACCGCGCTGGGCCTGCATCTGCGGGTGCTGGTCGAGGACGCGGTGTCCTCCGCGGCGCAGGTGGTGGTCGACGCCCCGGTGGGCGAGGCCGGCGACCCGGTAGCGGTGGAACGGCTGGTCTCCGGTGCCGCGGTCCTGACCTTCGAGCACGAGCACGTGCCGAACGCCCTGCTGACCGAACTCGGCCGGCGTGGGGTGCCGGTGCACCCCGGACCCGACGCCCTGGTGCACGCCCAGGACAAGATCGTGATGCGCACCCGGCTGACCGCCCTCGGCGTGCCCTGCCCGCGCTGGGCCGCCCTGGACTCGGCCGCCGACCTGGACCGGTTCCTGGACGCCGCGCCCGGCGAACGTGCCGCGGTGGTCAAGACGGCCCGCGGCGGCTACGACGGCAAGGGGGTCCGGGTGGTCCGGGACGCCGCCGAGGCCGCCGACTGGTTCTCCGCCGCGGCGGCCGGCACCGGTGCCCCGCTGCTGGCCGAGGAGCTGGTGCCGTTCACCCGCGAGCTGGCCGTGCTGGTGGCCCGCACGCCCTCCGGCGAGGTCCGCACCTGGCCGGTGGTGGAGTCGGTGCAGCGTGACGGGGTGTGCGCCGAGGTGACCGCCCCCGCCCCGGGCCTGGACCCGGCGACCGCCGCGGAGGCGGACCGGATCGGCCGCACGGTCGCCGAGGGCCTCGGCGTGACCGGGGTGTTGGCGGTGGAGCTGTTCGAGCTGCCGGACGGCGGCCTGCTGGTGAACGAGCTGGCGATGCGGCCGCACAACTCCGGGCACTGGACCATCGACGGCGCGGTCACCAGCCAGTTCGAGCAGCACCTGCGCGCCGTACTCGACCTGCCGCTGGGCGCCACCGAGGCCCGGGCGCCCTGGACCGTGATGGTGAACGTGCTCGGCAGCGCCCGGGAGTCGCTGACCGACGCCCTGCCGCTGATCGACCCGCAGGTGAAGGTGCACCTGTACGGCAAGGCGGTCCGCCCGGGCCGCAAGCTCGGCCACGTGACCGTGACCGGGGACGACCTGACCGCGGTGCGCGAGCGCGCCCGGGTGGCCGCGGCGCTGATCCGCGGCGAGGAGGAGACGGCATGAACCAGCCCCTGGTCGGCATCGTGATGGGCTCGGACTCGGACTGGCCGGTGATGGCCGACGCGGCCCAGGCGCTGGCCGAGTTCGACCTGCCGGTGGAGGTGGACGTGGTCTCCGCGCACCGGCAGCCGGACAAGATGGTCGACTACGGCCGCACCGCCGCCGCCCGCGGGCTGCGGGTGATCGTGGCCGGGGCCGGGGGAGCGGCACACTTGCCCGGGATGCTGGCCGCGGTGACCCCGCTGCCGGTGATCGGGGTGCCGGTGCCGCTGGCCCGGCTGGACGGCCTGGACTCGCTGCTGTCCATCGTGCAGATGCCGGCCGGGGTGCCGGTGGCGACGGTGTCGATCGGTGGCGCGCGCAACGCGGGGCTGCTGGCCGCCCGGATCATCGGCTCCGGCACCGATGAGGACGCCGAGCGGGTCGCCGCCGCGATGGCCCGGTTCCAGGAGGACCTGAGGGCCCAGGCGGACGCCAAGGGGGAGAAGCTGCGCGCCCGGCACGGTGGTGGCGGCACCGGTCCGTCGATCGGCTTCGGCGCGTTGTGAAGGTCCGGTTCTGATCCACCGGAGCCCGGTCTCTCGACGAGCCGGATCGCGGGAGTCGACTTAGCGTCGAGACGGTGAGTGCACCGTCGACGACCCTTGCCCCTACCCGGGACGCCGCCGCCCTGACCGGCTCGCTGTCCCGGGTCCCGGCCCCCGCGACCGCCGGGGCGCCGCGCCGTCCCGGCCGGTTGGCCGCACTGGACGGGCTGCGCTTCCTGGCCGCCGCCGGGGTGCTGCTGTACCACTTCGTGGCCCGGGACACCGCCGCCTGGGGACGCGATCTGGCCGAGGTGGCACCCGCCCTGGCACCGACGGCGACCTACCTGTCGCTCGGGCCGGAGCTGTTCTTCGTGATCAGCGGGTTCGTGATCCTGATGACCGCCTGGGGCCGGTCGGTGCCGGACATCATCGGCTCCCGGGTCGGGCGGCTGTACCCCGGCTACTGGGTGGCGGTGCTGGCCACCGGCTTCCTGCTGCTGGCGATCTGGCCGGGCAAGGAGATCACCGGCGGGCAGGTGCTGGTGAACCTGACCCTGCTGCAGTCGCTGGTGGATGTCGGCCACGTGGACGGGGTGTACTGGACGCTCTGGGTGGAGCTGCGGTTCTACCTGCTGATCGCGGTGTTCGCCGCGATCGGGATCACCCGGCGCCGGGTGCTCGCCTTCGCCGCGCTGTGGCCGCTGGCCGCCCTGGCCGCCCGGGTCCTGGGCTGGCAGCACGGGGTGATCTGGCTGGTGGCGCCGTACGCGCCGCTGTTCGCCGCCGGGATGGCGCTGTACGTGATCCACCGCACCGGCCACGCGGTGCTGCCCTGGCTGATCGTCGCCGGGAACGCCGCGCTGGTGGTGTGGGCGCTGGTGCCGTCCCGGATGCACTCCCTGGGCCGGAACTCGGTCGATCCGCCCACGGCACTGGGCCTGACCCTGGCGCTGCTGGCCTGCGTCGCCCTGGTGGCGGTGGTCGCGCTGACCCCGCTGAACCGGTGGACCTGGTCCGGGCTGACCACCGCCGGGGCGCTGACCTACCCGCTGTACCTGCTGCACGAGTACTGGGGGCTGTGGACGATCCACCTGCTGCACGACCGGCTGCCGGTGTGGGCGGTGCTCACCGCCGCGATCGCGCTGTCCCTGGCGCTTGCCTGGCTGGTGCACCGGTTCATTGAGCGCCCGTTCGGGCCGCGGCTGCGACGGGCCACCACCCGCGGGTGCACCCGGCTGCAGGACGAGGTGGCGGCCGCCTGGCGCGGGGCGCGGCAGTGGTCCGGGGCCGGTCTGGTCCGCTGAGCCGCGGCCGGTGCGCCGGCGCAGGTCAGGAGGTGGGCACGCCGCCGTACACGCCGGGTTCCAGCTCCCCGTCCCGGATCTGTGCGAAGAAGGTCGGCGTCTGGTCCGGGTCCAGCAGCACAGTCGACCCGACACCGCCCGGGCGGTAGTCCAGGTCCGCGATCGGCGGGGTGCCGGTGATGCCGCCCTCGCCACCCGCCGATCGGAACGCCAGCGCGAGCTTGGCCATGTCGACGATGTCGGTGCCCTCGCTGGTGGTGAGCGCGGCGGTCCCGGCGTTGACCAGCGAGACCTGGCGACCGGGGTTGAGCACGGTCGCCGGGGTGGCGACCGCGTGGGTCACCGCACTGATCAGCTGGCGCTGGCGCTGGCCACGGCCGATGTCACCGGTCGGGTCGGAGTAGCGCATCCGGGCGAAGGCCAGGGCGGTCACCCCGTCCACGGTCTTGCAGCCCGGGGCGTCCCAGAACAGGCCGGAGTTGGTGTCCTGCACCGGGAAGGTCAGCACCGAGTCGTCCAGGCAGAGTTCGACGCCGCCGACCGCGTCCACCACGCCCTCGACCCCGGCGAAGCCGATCTCCACGTAGTGGTCCACCGTCAGCCCGGTCAGCTCCTCGACGGTCTCGACCAGCAGCGGCGCACCGCCCCAGGAGAACGCCGCGTTCAGCTTCCCGGCTTGGAACCCGGGGATGTCGACGTAGGTGTCGCGGGGGAGCGAGATCAGCGCCGACGGGCCGGACTCGGGCACGTGCAGCAACAGGATCGTGTCGGTACGGGCGCCCACGGTGTCCGGGTCCTCGATCGCCCCGTCCTCCCGGGAGTCCGACCCGGTCAGCAGGTAGGTCTCGCCCGGGGTGTTCGCCGCACCGGACAGCGCGTCGACGTGCTGGATCTTCCCGTTCGCCCAGACCGCCAGGCCCACCGGCCAGGCGATCACCAGGATGAGCAGCAGCACCAGGGTCAGCGCGATCCGGCGGCCGGTCCGGCGGCGGGGAGCGCGCGGGGCGACGTCGGCGGGCTCCGGGCGGGCCGGGGTGCCGGTGGTGGTGCGGCCCTGGCCCGGGCGGCCCGGACCGGCCGGGGTGCTGCGGCGGCCGGCGGCGGCGGGCATCACCCGGGTGCCACCGTCGGCCGGGTCATCGGCGGCAGAGCCGGAGGAACCGGAGGTGCGCCCGGGAGCCGCGGCGACCGGCACCGCGGAGCCACCGGCCCGGGCGGAGGTGCGGGCGCCGGGGCGGCCGGGGTCGCGGGTGGCGCCGGAGCGCGGCGGGATCGCGGCGGGTTCGCCGGGTGCGGGCCGGCGCGGGGTCCGGGCCTCGGCGGAGTCGGACGAGGGCCTGGCCTGCCCGGCGCCGGTGCGTCGTGCGCCGTCGGCCGGGGGCATCGCCGGACGCCGCCCGCTCACCCGCGAGGGCGTGGCCGGGCGCGCGGGGCGGGCAGCACCCGCACCGCCGGACCCCACCGGGGTGGCGCCGTCGGTGGTCGGCCGCCGGCCGCTGTCGGACGGGGAGAAGCTGGGCGGGACGCTGCGGTCCTGCGCGGAGGGTTCGTCGGGTCGGCGTGCCACGATCAGCCGCAGACCGCGGTGACGTCGTTCGCGGTGAACGTCTCCTTGCCGGCCTCGCGGGTCTGCTGCGGCGCCGGGGTGCTCGGGTCGGCGGTCGGCGTGTCGGCCGGGGCAGCGGGGTCGGTGGTCCCGGCGTCGCCGGTGGTGTCGCCGGTGTCCGCGGTCGCGTCGTCCGCCTCCAGGCCGGTGGTCATCGGCCGGTCGTTGGCGATGTTGTCCCAGATGGTGTCCGCGTCACTGGTCCACACCACGCGGTTGGGGTCGCTCGGCGCCGCAGCGAACGGAATCGTCATGAAGGAGATGTTGTCACTGCTGATGCCGCGCAGGCTGTAGGCGAGGGCGGCCATGTCGGAGATCGAGGAGAATCCGCTGTCCACCGACAGGGAGGCGGTCGCCTGGTCCAGGAACCGGATCAGCTGGGTCACGTCGGTGAGCAGGTTCTTGGTCAGCAGCTCACGCATCACCGCGGCCAGCAGTTCCTGCTGGCGGCCGAGCCGGTTGGTGTCCGAACCGTCGCCGACCCCGACGCCGGTGCGGGCCCGGGCGAAGGCGAGTGCCTGGGTGCCGTCCAGCCGCTGGTTGCCGGCGCTCAGGTACAGGCCAGCCTTCGGGGCGGACATGTCGTTCGGGATGCACATCTCCACGCCACCGATGGCGTCGATCATGTTCGTGAACCCGGCGAAGTCCACCACCACGAAGTGGTTGATCGGCACCCCGGTGTTGGTCTGCACGGTGTTCCAGGTGCAGGCCGCCGCGGAGGCGATGTCGCCACCGTTGTCCGCGCCGATCGAGAACGCGGAGTTGAACATCGCGTTCGACTGGGCGCGGGTGGTGCTGCCGTCGCTCATCGTGCAGGACGGGATGTCGACCAGGGAGTCGCGGGGGATCGAGATCAGCTCCACCCGGGTCCGGTCGGCGGAGATGTGCGCCACGATCGAGGTGTCCGAGCGCATGCCGTCGGCGAACCCACCGATCGCCTCGTTCTCCCCGTCGCGCTCGTCCGAGCCCAGCAGCAGGAGGTTCACCGGCTGGCCGGCATTCGGGTCCGCCGGGCTGTCATCGGTCTTCGTGGGCTGCGGCAGCGTGGTGACCAGGTCGCCCACGTCCGAGCTGGCGATGTTCCCGTTGAACTGCTGGTAGAGCGCGGCCGCGCCGGAGATCCCGAAGGCCATCAGCCCGACCGCGGTCAGTGCGACGCCGCGCAGCACGTGGTGGCTGCGCCGGAACCGGCCGTGGCGGACGGCGCGCGGGCGTGCGGGCAGGGCGTGGCGATTTGTCACGCGGATGAGCATAGAAGGCCCGGCGGGTCCGGCGCGGGGACCGCCCGGGCGAAGGTCGTGAAGGGCGTGTGCAGACCAGGGCCGCTGCTCAGCAGGAGAACGTGGTGGTGTCCCCGGCGGTGAACGGCTCGGCGCCAGCGTCCCGGGTGGCCGGCCCGGACGGTGTGCCGGCGTCCGGATCGCCGCCGGCCGGGTCGCTGGGAGCGGTGCTCGGGGTACCGGTGTCGTCGGCGGTGCCCGCCAGCATCGGCCGGTCGGCGGCGAGGTTGGCCCACAGGATGTCGGCCTTCTCGGTCCACACCACCCGGGCCTTGTTCTGCGGGGCCAGCGTCCACGGCACGGTGGTGAACGTGACGTCCTCGGCGCCCAGCCCGCGCAGACTGGTGGCGAGGCCGGCCAGGTTCGGCAGCGAGGTCAGCCGCTCGGACATGCTGAGCGCGGAGGTCGCCGCCCGGCCGAAGGACAGCAGCTGACCGGCGTCGGAGAGCACGTCCTTGCCGAGCAGCTCGTCGAAGACCGCCGCCAGCATCTGCTGCTGCCGGCCCACCCGGGAGGTGTCCGATCCGTCGCCCACGTTGTACCGCGCCCGGGCGAAGGCGAGCGCGGTGCGACCGTCCAGGGTCTGGTCGCCGGCCGCCAGCGACAGTCCGGCCTTCGGGGAGTCCACCGGCTCGGACAGGCACATCCGCACCCCGCCGAGCGCGTCGATCATCTGGACGAAGCCGTTCATGTCCACCACCACCGAATCGGTGACCCGCAGCCCGGTGTTCTGCTGGACCGTGTTGATCGTGCAGGCCACCGCGGACTCCAGGTCGCCACCCTGGTCGGCGCCGATGGCGTAGGCCTCGTTGAACATCGTCTGGGACCGGGCCGCCGAGGTGCTGCCGTCGGTCATGGTGCAGGACGGGATCTCGACCAGGGAGTCACGGGGGATCGACACCAGCTCCGCGCGGCTCCGGTCGGCCGCGATGTGCAGCAGGATCGCGGTGTCCGATCGCATGCCCTCCGCCTCGCCGCCCAGGTCCCGGTTCGCCCCGCTCCGGTCGTCGGACCCCAGCACCAGGATGTTCAGCGCGCTGCCCGCCATCGCGTCCACCGGCTCGTCGTCGCCCTCGATCGGCTGCACCAGGGCGTCGACGTCCCCGATCCGGTCGATCCCGGAGTCCAGCACCCCGACATACGCCGCCGCCGCGCTGACCGTGGCGAGCAGCACCGTGGTCACCCCCAGCGCGACGCCACGCAGCACCCGGCGGCGGGTGGGGCGGGCGTGCCGGATGGCCGGGCTGGGACGACGACGGTGCTGGGCGATCACCTCTCGACCGTAGAGCCGGTGCGTCGCCCGCCGGGTGGGGAACCGTCGAGACCTGGTGAAGGGATGTTCACATGCCACAGGGCCGCCCCCGCCGGAGCGGGAACGGCCCTGTGCGAGCGGGTCAGCGACCCAGCTGGCTGTACTTCGCCTCGGTGGCGTCCTTCTGCGGCCGCCACCAGGCCTCGTTCGCCCGGTACCAGTCCACCGTGGCCGCCAGGCCGTCCCGGAACGTGGTGTAGCGCGGCTCCCAGCCCAGCTCGGTGCGCAGCTTGGTGGCGTCGATCGCGTAGCGCAGGTCGTGGCCCGGCCGGTCCGAGACCAGGTCGTAGGCGCTCGGGTCCTGGCCCATCAGCTCCAGGATCAGCTCGATGACGGTCTTGTTGTTCTCCTCGCCGTCGGCGCCGATCAGGTAGGTCTCACCCAGGCGGCCCTGGGTGATGATGTCCCAGACCGCGGAGTTGTGGTCCTCCACGTGGATCCAGTCCCGGACGTTCTCCCCGGTGCCGTACAGCTTCGGCCGGACACCGTCGATCACGTTGGTGATCTGCCGCGGGATGAACTTCTCCACGTGCTGGTACGGGCCGTAGTTGTTCGAGCAGTTCGACAGCGTCGCCCGCACCCCGAAGGACCGTGCCCAGGCCCGGACCAGCAGGTCGGAGGACGCCTTGGTCGAGGAGTAGGGGCTGGACGGGTTGTACGGGGTGTCCGGGGTGAACTTGGCCGGGTCGTCCAGCTCCAGGTCGCCGTACACCTCGTCGGTGGAGATGTGGTGGTAGCGCACGTCGTGCCGGCGCACCGCCTCCAGCAGGGTGTACGTACCGATCACGTTGGTGTGCACGAACGGCCACGGGTCGTGCAGCGAGTTGTCGTTGTGCGACTCGGCGGCGAAGTGGACCACAACGTCCGCGTTCTTCACCAGGTCGTCCACGATGTCGTGGTCGGTGATCGACCCCTTCGCGAAGGTGATCCGGTCCCACACCGGCGCCAGGCTCTTCTCGTCGCCGGCGTAGGTCAGGGCATCGAGGACCGTGACCTCGACCTCGGGGTGCTCGCGCACCACCTGGTGCACGAAGTTGGAACCGATGAAGCCGGCTCCGCCGGTGACGAGCATGCGCACGGGTGTGTCCTCCTGTAGCGATGGGCACCTCAGCCTAGCGCGAGGAGGATCGGACGTCCGGCGTGTCACGGCCGGTAGCATCGGGGCGCACCGCTGCCAGCTCAGCCGCGATCCGAGGAGAGCGATTCGTGTCCAACTACCAGACGACACTGGACACCAGCGTCCCCAACAACAGTCACACGATCATCGTCGGCCTGGTGCCGGAGGGCGCCACCGTGCTGGATGTGGGATGCGCGTCGGGGTACCTGGGGCGGGGGCTGCAGCAGCTGCGCGGTTGCCGGGTGAGTGGGGTCGAGATCGATCCCGAGGATGCGGAGAAGGCGCGCGCCGACCTCGACCGGGTCGAGGTCGCGAACCTCAACGACACGCTGCTGGACGACCTCTTCGATCCCGGTAGCTTCGACGTGGTGGTCTTCGGCGACGTGCTGGAGCACGTGCTGGACCCGGCGCGGGCGGTGCGCTCCGCGACGCGCCTGCTGCGCCCCGGCGGCCGGATCGTCATCTCGGTGCCGAACGTCGCGCACGGTTCGGTCCGGCTGGCGCTGCTGCAGGGCCGCTGGGACTACCGCGACACCGGCCTGCTCGACCGCACCCACGTGTCCTTCTTCACCTACGAGTCACTGATCGCGATGCTGCACGGTGCGGGCCTGGCGATCACCGAGCTGCGGGCCACCGTCTTCGACGCGCTGAGCACCGAGGTGGAGGTGGACGCGCAGGCGCTGCCGGTGCCGGTGGTGGACTGGGTGCGCTCGCAGCCGTACTCCGAGGTGTACCAGTTCGTGCTTTCCGCCTCGCCCGCCGCCGAGGTGGACGGCCCCGAGGTCACCGAGGTGGTCCCGGCAGAGCTGCTGGCCCCGGCCGATGACGAGCACACCGCCCGGGCCCAGGAGCAGCGGATTGCCCTGGAGGCCGTGGCCGACCCGCAGTCCGCGGCCGCGACCATCCTGCGGATGCGGCACGAAGCGCTGATCGCCCGCGACCACGCCAAGGGCCAGGAGGCCGAGCTCGGGGTGCTGCGGGCACAAGTCGCCCAGGAGAAGGCGATCGCCGGGTTCCTGCACGTCGAACTGCGCAAGTCGCACGAGGACTCCCAGCACGCCCACGCGGAGCTGGCCAAGAGCATCGCGCATGGCCAGCGCCTGCAGCACTCGCTGGACGGGGGCATCCCGTCCCGGGTCCGCGCGGTGGCGGCGCCCTTCGCACGCAGCGCCCGCAACGTGGTCCGCCGGGCTCGGGAGCGCTGAGGTGACCGACTCCGCCGCTCCGTTCTTCTCCATCGTCACCCCGGTCTACGAACCGCCGCTGGACGTCCTGGAGGAGATGATCGACTCGGTGCTCGGGCAGACCGACGCCGACCTCGAACTGATCATGGTCGACGACCTCTCGCCCTCGCAGGGAGTACGCGACGTGCTGCGCCGTGCCGCCGCGCGCGACGGCCGGGTGGTGGTGGTCGAGCGCGAGAAGAACGGCGGGATCGTCGCCGCCTCGAACGACGGCATCGACCGTGCGCGGGGCGAGTTCATCGTCCTTGTTGACCACGACGACCTCATCACGCCCGACGCCCTGGCGGAGATGCGCACCGCGATCGCCGAGCACCCGGACGCCGACTACCTCTACTCGGACGAGGACAAGGTCGACGACCAGGGCCGGCACTACGACGCCTTCCGCAAGCCGGATTGGTCGCCGGAGCGGCTGCGCAGCCAGATGTACACCAGCCACCTGTCCGTCATGCGCACCTCGGTGGTGCGCGAGGTCGGCGGGTTCCGGGACGGCTACGACGGCTCACAGGACCACGACCTGGCGTTGCGGGTGAGCGAGAAGGCCCGGCAGGTCCACCACATCCGCAAGATCCTGTACCACTGGCGGGTGGTGCCCGGCTCCGCCGCCGGCGACCCCGACGCCAAGCCCTACGCTCGGGAGGCCGGCCGCCGCGCGGTGGACGACCACCTCAAGCGGCTCGGCCTGGACGCTGAGGCGGTGCAGGGTCCGTGGCCCGGCACCTACAAGGTGATCCGGCGCCCCGACCCCGACACCACCGTCAGCTTCGTCATCCCGACCCGGGGGGGTTCCGGCCTGGTCTGGGGCGAGCGGCGGGTGTTCGTGGTCGAGGCGGTCCGGTCGGTGCTGGCGAAGGCGAAGCACCCGCACCTGGAGATCGTCGTCGTCTACGACACTCCCACCCCGCCGGAGGTGCTGGAGGAACTGCGCCGGATCGCCGGGGACCGGCTGGTCCTGATCGAGTACGACCGGCCTTTCAACTTCTCGGCCAAGTGCAACGTGGGCTTCCTGCACGCCACGGGCGACGTGATCGTCTTCCTCAACGACGACATCGAGGTGCGCTCGGACGACTTCCTGCGACCGCTGATCGCGCCGCTGGTCGAGGAGGACGTCGCGGCGGTCGGCGCCCACCTGTCCTACGAGGACGACACGCTGCAGCACGCCGGGCACATCTACCACGACGGCCAGGCCGAGCACGTGTTCAAGGGGAGCCGTCCCGGCGATGTCGGGCCGTTCACCGCGCTGGTGGTCGCCCACGAGGTCTCCGGGCTGACCGCCGCGTGCGTGGCGGTGCGGCGCGAGGTGGTGGAGGAGGTCGGCGGCTTCGCGGAGTCGCTGCCGGTGAACTTCAACGACGTCGACTTCTCGCTCAAGCTCCGGGCCACCGGCCGCCGGCTGGTCTGGTTGCCGGAGGTGAAGATGTACCACTTCGAGTCCCGAACCCGGGTGGCCGTGGTGCATCACTGGGAGTACGAGAAGCTGACCGCCCGCTGGTCGCTCGACGGGGACGACCCCTACCTGCCGGGCATCGGATGACCGGGACGGGGCCAGAACACCGATGACGCATCTGCAGCCACAGCTCCGCCCTGCCCCGGGGCGGAGCCGGGTTGCGCACGCCCTGGGGGGGCGCTGGACGACCGGCATCCTGCTCGCGTTCTTCGCGCTCCAGGCCTCCTTCCTCGCCGTGCTGTTCCGGCAGTCGATCTACGACGAGAGCTACCACCTGCGGGCGATCGACTTCTTCTCCCGGCAGTGGACGCCCTTCGTCGACCAGAGCGCCGACGTGGGGGGCGTGGGGGACCTCGAGCGCTACGGGTCCTACCTCTACCACTATCTGATGGCCGTTCCCTGGCGGCTGACCTCCGGGCTCGCCGATGACCACCGCCTGATCGTGCTCCGGCTGATCACGGTCGGCATCGTGGTGGGCGCGCTCGCGGTAGCGCACGGCCTGGCCCGGGACCTGGGCCTGTCCCCGGTGGCCGCCAACGTCGTGCTGTTCCTGCTGGCCGCGACGCCGTTGCTGGTGTTCGTCGGCGCCACTGTCAACTACGACAACCTGCTGCTGCTGTTCGTCCTGCTGATGATGCGGGCCGCGGTCCGGCTGCTCACGGCACCGCGCCTCGACCCCGGGGGCTGGCTCCGGCTGCTGACCTGGGCCTCGCTGGCCGCGGTCACCAAGTACGTGGCACTGCCGCTGATCGCGGTGATCGGGCTGGCGGTGCTGCTGCGGCAGTTCCTCGTCTTCCGGCGGACCCGGGGGATCCCAGGTCCGGGGCAGACCACGCCCTGGTACCGGCGGCCACGACGGGTGCTAGCCGTGGCCGCGACGGTGGTGTCGGTCGGGCTCTTTGCCGAGCGCTATCTGGTGAACGTGCTCCGGTTCCGGTCGTTGCAGCCCGACTGCGCGGTGATCCACTCCGCGAGCAGTTGTGCCACCTTCGCCCCCTGGCAGCGGAACGCCGAACTGGACGCGGCCTTCGCCGACCTGCCGATCGGGATCGGCACCCTGACCGACTACATCGGGCACAGCTGGATCCCGCTGATGCTCCGGTACACCACCCTCTACGGCGTGATCGGCACCGACGGCGAGCCGCTGAACAGCCTCGGCCCGAACATCGGCGGGTCGGTGGTGGTGGTGCTGACCATCGCCGTTCTGGTGCTGCTGGTGCTGGGCGCGGCCCGGATCCTGCGGGACTGGCGTGCGGCCACCCTGCTGCTGGCCTGCGCCGGCTACCTCGGTGCGCTCTTCGCCGAGAACTACACCGCGTACCTCGCCCTCGGACAGCCGCTGGGCATCCAGGGCCGGTACCTGTTGCCGGTGCTCCCGGTGGTCTTCGCGCTGGCCGTCGGCACCGCCCACCGGATCCTGGTGGCCGACGGTGCGGCCGGACGCCGGGTCGGCTGGGCCGCGCTGGCCGCCCTGCTGCTGGCGACGACCCAGGGGGGCGGCGTGATCGGCCCGGTGGCCGGCAGTGACCGCACATGGCTGCGCGAGACCGGCGGTGCCGGCGTCTACGACGTACTGCACGACCTGACCCAGGGGATCGTCGTCCCCGACCACCTCGTGCCCGATCCCCGGAGGCCCGGAACGTGACCGACAGCAACGACCTTCCCGTCCAGGACCGCACCGGGCGGGGGCGCCGCCTGCTGACCGTGCTGGGCTGGATCGGGGCGGTGCTGGGCCTGGGCTCGCTCGGCGCCGCATGGTCCTTCGCCTCGCCGGTGGGCGCCAGCGCGGACGAGCCTGCCCACCTGGTCTACGCGTACGGGGTGGCGACCGGGCAGGTGCTCCCGGGACAGGAGACGATGTGGTCCGAGGCCGACGCCAGCGGTGAGCAGGGCGCCGGCCCGGCCCGGCTCCGGGTGACCGTGCCCGAGGCGCTGATGGACCTCGAGTTCGTCGACTGCTACATCACCAACTCGGCGGACACCCCGTCCTGTGGGCCGCGGGAGTTCCCGCCCGACTGGTACGACGCGGACGGCAATATCAGCACCCGGACGTACATGACCCGCTACTCGCCGGTGTACTACTGGCCGGTCGGGATGACCATGCGGGCGGCGCTGGAGTTCGGGGCCTCCGGCGAGTGGGCGCTCGGCCTGGCCCGGCTGGTGTCGACGGCCTGGAGCGTGGGCCTGCTCAGCATCGCCTTCGCGGTGCTGCGCCGCCGGTTCCGCGCCGCGGGGCTGGTCGCGGTGGGCGCTGCGGTCCTGATCCCCTCCGCGTGGTCGCTGATGACCTCGATCAACCCCAACGGCTTCGAGATCGCGTCGGCGATCCTGCTCGCGGCCTGCGTCGCAGCGGTTCGCCATGACCGCCAGGCCCGGGACCGGGTCGGCGTCTGGCTGCAGGTCCTCCTGGTGCTGGCCGCGTTCATGCTGGCCTGGTCCCGACCGCTGAGTTTCGTCTGGGCAGGGGCGCTGCTGCTGATCCTGCTTCTCCCGGTCCGCGGGCGGCGGTGGAGCGTGTCCGGTCTGTCCTGGTGGACGGTCGGTGGTGCCGCGGCGGTGGTGCTCGGCGGCTTCGGCTGGATGCTGTGGTCCATCCAACTGCGCAGTGACACCCAGGCCGACGCCGACGTCTGGGCGGCCAGTTCGCCCGGCCTGCGGATCGTCGCGATCCTGCTGCGGTTCGGAGACATGGCCACGGATTCGCTGGCCGCGATGGGCTGGCGGGAGTACAACCTGCCGATGCTCACGGTGGTGCTCTCCCTGGTGGTGCCCGCCGCCGTGCTCGGTGCCCTGGCCGCCGGTGCCCGGCGGCCCGCGGTGCGCCCCTGGGCGGCGGCGGGCTTCCTCACCCTGACCCTGCTGGCCATCGTCCTGCACACCTTCGTCACCGGTTTCGGATGGCAGGGGCGCTACATCCTGGCGCTGTTCGCGGCGGCGGTGGTGTTGCTGACGCCGGCCCTCCAGGGACAGGCGCTCAGCGCCCGGCAGCGGCGACGGGCGGGTCTGGTCGCGTTGGCCTCGGCGACGCTGGTGATGGCTGTGTCCCTGACCCTGGTGCTCTGGCGCTACATCTACGGCACCGCTCCGGTTTTCATGCGCTTCCCGGATCTGCCGTACCCACACCGGGCCGAGCAGTGGACGCCGCTGGTCGGTCAGGCCGGGGTGTTCGTGCTGGCGGGGATCGGATTGGTGCTGGTCGCCGTCGCCGCGGTCGGGTCGCTGGTGCGGGACGGCGGGGCACCGGTCCCGGGCACCGGCGAGCCGGCCCTGGTGGGGCCCGCTCCCGGCCCGAACCCGCCGGAGGACGACGGGGCGGAGCAGGTGCCGGCAGCGGACCCTGCCGTCGTCGCGGCCTCCGTTCCGGGGGCGACACAGCGGCCCAGCCGCCGCGACCTGCGCGAGAGCTGACCCGGCGAACGGGCCCCCTCCGCGGAATGGGGCCCGTTCGCGCGCGGATCAGCGGGTGGAGAAGTCGGCCTCCATGGCCAGCGGCCCAAGGGACTGCGGCGTCCCCTCGACCAGGAAGTGCGCCGCCTCGGGCACGCTGTGCACCTCGGAGCCCTCGGCGGTGAGCAGCGAGGCCTGCACGGTGTACTCGCCCTCGCCCAGCTTCAGGTCGGAGAGCCGGAACTGGTACCGGCCGGTGCCGGTCAGCGCCGACATGGTGCGGCCGAGCATCCGGGTGCTGGTCCGGGACAGCACCGTGCCCAGCGGGGTGGCGACGCCGACGCCGATCTCCCAGTCGTCGGGCAGTGTCGAGTCGGCCTGGATCTCCATCGCCACGTTCAGGCCCTCACCGTCACGCAGGGTGGGGTTGCCGACCTCCCCGGAGTCCGAGTGCAGGGCGATCCCGGTGAACCGCGCGCGGGGGAGCCGCGCAGAGGCGTCGAGGGCGGCCTGCTTCTTCTCGATCTCCTCCTGGCGGGTGGCCTCGAAGTCGGCACGCAGCGCCTTGAGCGCCTCACGCGGCGTCCCGTCCGCGACCAGGTTGCCCTTCTCCAGCACCAGCGCGCGGTCGCAGAACTCGGCGACCTGATCCAGCCCGTGGGTGACCAGCACGATCGTGCGTCCCTCACGCTGGAACTCCCGGATCCGCTCCAGGCACTTGCGCTGGAAGGGCTCGTCGCCGACGGCGAGCACCTCGTCCACCAGCAGGATGTCCGGGTCCACGTGCACCGCCACCGCGAAGGCGAGTCGGACGTACATGCCCGAGGAGTAGAACTTCACCTGGGTGTCGATGAAGGGCTCGATGCCGGAGAAGTCCACGATCGCGTCGAAGTGGCGATCGGTCTCCTCCCTCGACAGCCCGAGGATGGACGCGTTCAGGTAGACGTTCTCCCGGCCGGTCAGATCCGGGTGGAAGCCGGCGCCGAGCTCGAGCAGGGCCGCCAGCCGCCCCCGCAACCGGACCTGGCCGCTGGTCGGCTGGATGATGCCGCCGATGGTCTTGAGCAGCGTGCTCTTGCCGGAGCCGTTCGGCCCGATCAGGCCGACAGTGGTCCCCGACTCGATCTGGGCGCTGACGTCGCGCAGCGCCCAGAAGTCCTCCTTGTGCAGGTTGGACCGGCCGAAGTTGACGAGGCGCTCCTTGAGGGACTTCTCCTTGCGGATGACGAATCGCTTCGAGACCTGCTCGATGTCGATGACGGTGGTGGCCATCACAGCTCCTGGGCGAAGTTGCTCTGGAGCCGCGCGAAGGTGCGCTGGCACAGCCAGAGGAGGATCAGTCCGATCGCGAGGGCGATGCCGAGCCGGCCGGCCAGGTTGCCCGGCACCAGCTCTCCGTCGCCGGACACCCAGAATGCGCGCTGGAAGCCCATCACGGCCAGGGTCATCGGATTGGCAAGGTAGACGTCCGCCAGGGTGCCGCTGACGTGGTCGGCGACCTGCTTCCAGGCGTAGACGATCGGCGAGGCCCAGAACAGGATCATGATGATGACGTCGACCAGGTACTGCACGTCGCGCAGGTAGACGTTGACCGCCGAGAGCAGCAGGGCCAGCGCCGTGGCGTAGACCAGGATCACCGCCAGCGAGAGCGGGAAGTACAGCCAGCGCTCACCGGTGGGGAACCTGCCCACCGCGATCGTCGCCGACAGCAGGATCACCATCTGGATCGCGAAGTTGAACAGCGAGGAGCCGACCACGCTGAGCGGGAAGACCTCCCGTGGCAGGTAGACCTTCTTGATCAGCCCGGAGTTCGCCACGATGGACCCGGTGCCGCTGAGCACGGTCTCGCTGAACAGGCCCCAGGCGGTGAGCCCGGTGTAGATGAAGATCGCGAAGTCCGGGACGTCGCGGGCTGCGCCAAGGAACTTGCCGAGGGCGATGTAGTAGATCAGCAGCATCGCCAGGGGCCGGGCCAGGCTCCAGACGAAGCCGAGGGCGCTGTCCTTGTACCGTGCCTTCAGCTCGCGGCGTACCAGCGAACCGAGCAGTTCGCGGTGGGCGGCGATGTCCTTGAGCGACGACAGCGTGCCCCGGGCGAAGCCGGGACGAGGTCCTGCGATGCGCAGCGGCTCCTGGGCGAGCGCGGCTGCGCGCGCCGTAGCGGTGTCCGTCATGAGGCCTCTCGTCTGATCCAGCCCGGGGTGCCGGGCATCGCGCGGGTCCCCACAGTACTCGCGGGATGTGGAGGGCCCGTGCAGGTCCACCCAGGGACCTCCGCGCTGCACCGGTGGTGCCCGTCGGGTGCGGGTAAGGTGACGCGTTGCCCGGGCCCCGCCGCAAGCCCGGTAGTGCCGCCGGACAGCTGGAGGAATTCGTGAGCCCGAGCGAGACGCGCCCCGGCGTTGTGTCGGTCATTCTGGTCAACTACCGCGGAGCGGACGACACGATCGTCTGCCTGCAGGAGTTCGACAAGGTCGACTGGCCGTCGGACCGACTCGAACTCATCGTGGTGGAGAACGACTCCGGTGACGGCAGCGCCGAGCGGATCCGCGCCGCCGTCCCCCGGGCGAAGGTGATCGAGGCCGGAGCGAACCTGGGCTTCGCGGGCGGCTGCAACGCCGGGGTGGCGGCCGCCACCGGCGAGTGGGTGGCCTTCCTCAACAATGATGCTCGCCCCGGCTCTCAGTGGATCTCCGCCGCGGTGGAGGCGATGCAGTCCGACCTGACGATCGGCGCGGTGGCCAGCAAGGTCCTGGACTGGGACGGCAAGCTGGTCGACTTCGTCGACGGTTCGCTGACCTGGTACGGCGCCGGCTACAAGCGCGAGGCGGAGAAGCCGGACAGCGCCGAGTACGACGTGCCCAAGGATGTGCTCTTCGGCACCGGGGCCGCGATGTTCGTCCCGACGGCGCTCTACCGCGAGGTGGGCGGCTTCGACGAGCGCTTCTTCATGTTCTACGAGGACGTCGACCTCGGCTGGCGGCTGAACCTGCTCGGCTACCGGGTCCGCTACGTGCCGGAGTCCGTGGCGTTCCACAAGCACCACGTGACGATGAAGAAGTTCGGCAATTTCCGCGAGACCTACCTGCTCGAGCGGAACGCGCTGCTGTCCATGTACAAGAACCTGGACGACGAGTCGCTGGCCAAGGCGCTGCCGGCGGCGATGGCGCTGGCCGTGCGCCGTTCGCTGGCCCGGGCCGGGGTGGACGCGTCGACCCTTGACCTGCAGCGCTCGCCGGGCCAGGACGACGTCGGCACGCTGGAGCTGCCGAAGATGGCGCTGACCGGCGTCTACGCCCTCGACTACTTCGTCGACCAATTCCCGGAGATCGCGCAGGACCGTGCGGCGCTGCAGGCCGCGCGCCGTCGCAGCGACCGCGAGCTGTTCCCGCTGTTCCGGCACGCGGTCGAGGCCGCCTACGCCATCGAGGGTTACAACGACGCACACGACGCCCTGGTCGAGGCCTTCGGGATCGACCGGCACTTCGTCTCCCGGCACCGGGTGCTGGTGGTGACCGGTGAGCCCCTGCTGGAGCGGATGGCCGGCCCGGCGATCCGAGCCTGGGAGATCGCGACCGCGCTGGCACCGGAACACGACGTGCGTCTGGTGTCCACCGCCGGGGCCAAGGTGAGCTCGCCGGACTTCGAGGTGCACCACGCCACCGGGCGCGAGCTGCGGGTGCAGACCGACTGGGCGGACGTCATCGTCTTCCAGGGCTTCCTGCTGGAGGGTGCGCCCTGGCTCAAGGACAGCAGCAAGATCCTGGTGGCCGACGTCTACGACCCGATGCATCTTGAGCAACTGGAGCAGGCCAAGGACCTCGGGGTGGACGGGCGGGCCCGGTCCATCCGGGAGACCACGCGGGTGCTCAACGAGCAGCTCCGCCGGGCGGACTACGTCTTGTGCGCCTCGGAAAAGCAGCGCGACTTCTGGCTCGGGCAGCTGGCCGGCCAGGGCCGGGTGAACGCCGCGGTCTACGACGAGGACGGCTCTCTGGACTCGCTGATCGGCGTGGTGCCCTTCGGCATCGCCGACGAGGCGCCGGTGCAGCGCCGGCACGCGATCAAGGGCGAGGTCCCGGGAATCGGCGCCAGCGACAAGGTGATCATCTGGGGCGGAGGCGTCTACAACTGGTTCGACCCGCTGACCCTGGTGCACGCGGTGGACCGCCTCAAGGACCGTCACCCCGACGTCCGGCTCTACTTCATGGGCCTCAAGCACCCCAACCCCGGTGTGCCGGACATGAAGATCGCCTGGGAGCTGCGCCAGCTCTCCGACCGGCTCGGCCTGACCGACCGGCACGTGTTCTTCAACTCCGGCTGGGTGCCCTACGCCGAGCGTGCGGACTACCTGCTGGACGCGGACCTGGGGGTGTCGACCCACTTCCACCACGTCGAGACCGCGTTCAGTTTCCGGACCCGGATCCTGGACTACCTGTGGGCCTCGCTGCCGATCGTCGCCACCGCCGGCGACACCTTCGGCACGCTGATCGGCGAACGTGGCCTGGGCGCGGCGGTTCCGCCGGAGGACGTCGGCGCGTTGGAGGCGGCGCTGGAGACCTACCTCTACGACGACGCGGCTATCGCCGCCGCCCGGGAGAACGTCCGGGCCTTCGCCGAGGACTACCGGTGGTCGCGGGTGCTGCGCCCGCTGGTCGACTTCTGCCGGTTCCCGCGCCGGGCGGCCGACCTGGAGTACGACCTGGAGGAGCCCGCCGCCACCGCCCATCCCTTCGAGCGGCCGCGGGGGCTGCGCGCCGACCTCGCGCTGGCCAAGGACTACCTCGCCGCCGGGGGCGTGCGCGAGGTCGTGCGCCGGGCCGAGGGCCGGGTGCGGCGAATCGCCGGGCGGCCGGCGAAGGCCTGAGCAGCGCAGTGTCCGTCCGGTGAACGGGGGACCGGTAGGCTACCGAGCCGCCGGCACCCTCCAGCCGGGCAGCCGTAGAGGAGCGTCATGAAGGTCTTCGTCCAGATCCCCTGCCTCAACGAGGAGGAGACCCTGCCGTCGGTGCTGGAGAGCATCCCCCGGCAGATCGAGGGGGTCGACGAGCTGGAGATCCTGGTGATCGACGACGGCTCCACCGACCGCACCATCGAGGTCGCCCGCGAGCTCGGGGTCACGCACTTCGTCCGGCACGCCCGGAACATGGGGCTGGCCCGGTCGTTCCGGGACGGGATCGACTACGCGCTCGCGCACGGCGCGGACATCGTGGTGAACACCGACGGCGACAACCAATACCCGCAGAACCGAATCCCGGACCTCGTGCAGCCGATCATCGAACGGACCGCGGACATCGTGATCGCCGACCGGCAGACCGCGACCATCGCGCACTTCAGCCCGTTCAAGAAGATGATGCAGCGGGTCGGCAGTGCGGTGGTGAACAAGGCGGCGGACACCCGGCTGCCGGATGCGGCCAGCGGGTTCCGGGCCTACTCCCGGGCCGCGCTCTACCGGCTGAACGTGGTGACCGAGTTCTCCTACTGCATGGAGACGATCATCCAGGCCGGCCACAAGCGGTTGCGTATCGCCTCAGTGCCGGTGACCACCAACGCCAAGACCCGCGAGTCGCGGCTGTTCACCAACATCTTCCAGCACATGCGCAAGTCCGGTTCGGCGATCATCCGGTCCTACCTGATGTTCAAGCCGACGGTGATCTTCGCCTGGCTGGCCGCGATCTTCGGCGTGCTGGCCCTGATCCCGGCGGTGCGGTTCCTGGTGATCTGGCTGGGCCGCGGGGACAACTCGGGGAACATCCAGTCCCTGATCTTCGCCGCGATCATGGCGGTGGCCGCGTTGTTGTCGGTGGCGCTCGGCGTGATCTCCGACCTGCTGCGCACCAACCGGGTGCTGCTGGAGGAGCAGCTCGAGCGGATCAAGGAAGTGCAGTACCAGCGGTCCGTACGGGACTGAGCGCGGCCCGGCGGTCGCGGCGGGCGCCGGACCAGATCCGGCGCCGCTCGCCGAGGGTGCGGGGCAGCCGGAGCAGGGCGTCCCGCAGTCCCCGGGCCCGCGGGGCCAGTTCGGCCCGGGGACCGCGCACTGCGCATCGGGCGAGTCCGGCGAGCTGGCGCAGCCACGAGGTCAGCACCATGCCTGCCGGGGCGTGCCGGGTGACCACGGTGAGCGAGTTGCGGGTGTTCTGGTACCGGAACAGCGGCGAGGCCGTCCCGGAGCTCGCCGAGTGCAGGTGCTCCACCTCGGCGGCGCGCACGTAGCGGATGTCGTAGCCCGCGGCGCGCAGCTTCCAGGACAGGTCGGTGTCCTCGTAGTAGAGGAACAGGCCGGCGTCGATCCCGCCCACCGACCGGACCGCCGGCCAGGACAGTGCCGCCGCACCGCCGCAGAAGCCGAAGACCTCCGGGTCGGCGTGCTCGGCGTCGTCCGGGGTGAGCCAGTCCCGGTCCCGGCCGGAGCCGTCGGCGGCGACCAGGTTGCCGGTGGAGTTGACCAGCCGGATGCCGTCGGTGGCGGGCTGCCAGGGGGAGCGGCCGTCCGGGGAGTCCGGCACCGGGTGGGCGGTGCGGCGGTAGCGTCCGGCCAGCATGATCCGAGCGGTGGTGGCGGCCAGACTCCCGGGGTCGCGGAGCGGGTCGACCAGGGCGGCCAGCGCGCCGGGCAGCATCCGGGCATCGTTGTTCAGCAGCACCGCGACGTCGCCGTCGAAGTCCCGCAGCCCGCGCTCGACCCCGCCCGCGAAGCCGAGATTGGTCCCGGCCTCGATCACCCGCACCCCCGGGTAGTCGCGGGCCAGCAGCTCCAGGGTGCCGTCGGTGGAGCCGTTGTCCAGCACCACGACCTCGACCTCGGCCTCCGGGACCTCCTGGGACAGCAGCGAGTCCAGGCAGGGTGGCAGCAGTGCCGCGGCCTGCCAGGTGACCACCAGGGCGCGGACCCGGATCACAGCAGCTCCCGGTAGGCCGCCAGGTGCTGTTCGGCGGTCACCGCCCAGCTCGACCCGGCGGCGCGTTCGGTGGCCAGGGCGGACCAGCGGTCGTGTTCGGGTCCGGCCGCGCGGAGCAGGGCGGCGGCCAGCGCCTCGGGATCGCGGGGGTCGACCAGCAGCCCGGCGCCCTCGGTGAACTCGGCCATCGAGGTCCCGGCGGAGGTCACCACGGGCGTGCCGTGTGCCATCGCCTCCAGCACCGGCATCCCGAAGCCCTCCCACAGCGACGGGAAGGCGAACACCCGCGCGGCGGCGTAGGCCACATGCAGCTCGTCCAGCTCCAGCCGGCCCGGCCGGTGCACCCGGTCGCGCAGCGGCCCGGCCAGCCAGCGGTCCAGCTCGGCGCCGGACTCGCCCCAACCGGCCGGCCCGGCCAGCACCAGGTCCAGGTCGCTGTCCGCCGCGACCCGCTCGAAGGCGGCCAGCAGCACCGGCAGGTTCTTCCGGGGCTCGACGGTGCCGCACCAGAACACGTACGGCCGGTCCAGGCCGAGCCGGTCCCGGATCGCGGCGGCGCGCTCCGGGGCGATCTCCGGCACCCGCACCCCGTGCGGGATCACCCGGATCCGGCCGGGGTCGAAGCCCTCGGCCACGCAGTCCTCGGCGGTGGTGCGGGAGGGCACGATCACCAGGTCCGCCTCCCGCCGGGTCAGATCCATCGCGCGGCGGAAGTAGCGGTTGCCGCGCGGGGTGAAGTGCTCCGGCGTGCGCAGGAACGCCAGGTCGTGCACGGTGACCACCAGCGGGCCTCGGCTCGGCGGGACCGCCCAGGTGGTGGCGTGCACCAGGTCCGGGCGGCCGGGCACGTGCGGGCGGCGCAGCCGGTTCCAGGACTCGTACAGCGCCGGGCGGGGGAGAGCCGAGGTCAGGACGGGGATGCCGAGGTCCTGCTCCGGCACCGTGCGATGCCCGCGCGCCGCGACGCCGACCAGCGGGGTCAGTCCGCGCAGTTCGGCGACCAGCTCTCGGATGTAGGTCCCGGAACCGCCCGGGGCCGGCTGCCAGAGCTGCTCGACGGTGAGCGCGACCCGCGGACTCACCCCAGCAGCTCCAGGTCGTGGTCGACCATCGCGGCCACCACCGCGTCGAAGTCCCGGGTGGGCGCCCAGCCGAGCAGCGTCCGGGCCCGGGTCGCGTCACCGACCATCAGGCCGGCATCGGCCGGGCGGACGAAAGCGGGGTCGGTGGCCAGCCGCGACTCTGGGTCGGCGACCCCGGCGCGCCGCAGCGCGCTCAACGCGAAGTCCCGCACCGTGTGCGTGACCCCGGTGGCGACGACGGCGTCGATCGGCTCGTCGTGCCGGGCCAGCCGGATCAAGGCGTCCACGTAGTCCGGAGCCCAGCCCCAGTCGCGCCGGGCCTCCAGATTGCCCAGGGTGAGCATCCCGTCCCCCTCGCGCGCGATCTGCGCGGCCCGCTGGGTGATCTTGCGGGTGACGAAGGTCGGCGGGCGTCGCGGGGACTCGTGGTTGAACAGGATGCCCGCGGAGGCGTGCAGCCCGCGGGCTCGGTAGATCGCGACCATATGGTGGGCGTAAGCCTTCGCCGCGCCGTAGGGATTCACCGGGGCGATCGGGGCGGACTCGTCCTGCGGGGCGGTCGGCGCGTCGCCGAAGATCTCCGCCGAGGAGGCCTGGACGAAGCGGACCGTGTCGCCGTGCGCCTGCTGCACCTGCCAGGCGGCTTCCAACAGGCTGGTCACCGCCACGCCGGACAGCAGCGCGGTCAGCTCCGGCTCCTGCCAGGACACCGCCACCGAGCTGATGCCGGCCAGGTGGTACAGCTCGGTGGGGGCCAGGTCCAGCACCAGCCGACGCAGGGCATCCCGGTCGGCCAGATCGCCGGCGTGCGCATGCACTCCGGCGGGGACGGTGGCTTCGTCGCCGGGGCGCACCAGGCCGTGCACGGTGACGCCCTCGGCGACCAGGCGCTCGGCCAGGTAGGAGCCGTCCTGTCCGGTGACCCCGGTGATCAGGGCGACCGTCATGACATCCGGGCGCGCTGTTCGGCCAGGTCGTTGTCCACCATCATGTCCACCAGCTGGGTGAACCCGACCTGCGGCTCCCAGCCGAGCTGGGTGCGGGCCTTGGTGGAGTCGCCGATCAGCAGGTCGACCTCCGCCGGGCGCATGAACCGCGGGTCCTGGGCGACGTACGGCGACCAGTCGGTGATCCCGACCCGGGCGAAGGCGACATCCAGCAGCTCGCGGATCGAGTGCGTCTCACCGGTGGAGACCACATAGTCGTCCGGGGTGTCCTGCTGCAGCATCCGCCACATCGCGTCGACGTAGTCCCCGGCGAAGCCCCAGTCCCGGCGGGCGTCCAGGTTGCCCAGGGTCAGCGAGTCCTGCAGGCCGAGCGAGATCCGGGCCACCGCCTGGGAGACCTTGCGGGTCACGAACTCCGGGCCCCGGCGGGGCGACTCGTGGTTGAACAGGATCCCGGACGAGGCGTGCATCCCGTAGGACTCGCGGTAGTTGATCGTCATGTAGTGGCCGAAGACCTTGGCCACGCCGTAGGGCGAGCGCGGCCACAACAGCGTGGACTCGCTCTGCGGCACCTGCTGCACCTTGCCGAACATCTCCGAGGAGGACGCCTGGTAGAACCGCACCCGCGACGGGTCGTCACTGGCGTGCAGGCGCACCGCCTCCAGCATGTTCAGCACGCCCTTGCCGGTGACATCCGTGGTGAGCTGCGCGTTCTCCCACGAGTATGCCACGAAGCTGATCGCGCCCAGGTTGTAGACCTCGTCCGGCTCGGACTCGCCGAGCGCACGGAGCAGGCTCGACAGGTCGACCAGGTCCCCGGTGAGCAGCTTCACCTCGGGCACGACCTGGCGGACCAGGTCGATCTTCGGGTTGTTCTGTCCCCGCACCAGGCCGTAGACCTCGTAGCCCTTGCTCAGCAGCAGTTCGCTGAGGTAGAGGCCGTCCTGGCCGGTGATCCCGGTGATGAGTGCGCGTGCCATGGTGTCCTAACTCGGTCTGATCAGGCGGAGGGGGAGGTGTGCTCAGTCGAGCAGGTCGATCAGGTACTGGCCGTAGCCGGACTTCACCAGCTTCTCGGCCCGGACCCGCAGCTCGTCGTCGGTGAGGAAGCCGCGGCGCCAGGCGACCTCCTCCGGTGACCCGACCTTGAGGCCCTGCCGGGACTCGATCGTCCGCACGAAGTCGGAGGCCTCCAGCAGCGAGTCGAACGTGCCGGTGTCCAGCCACGCGGTGCCGCGGGGGAGCACCTCGACCTGCAGCCGGCCCTGCTCCAGGTAGGCCCGGTTCACGTCGGTGATCTCGTACTCGCCGCGGGCGGAGGGCTTGAGGTCCCTGGCGATCTGGATCACGTCGTTGTCATAGAAGTACAGCCCCGGGACCGCGTAGTTGCTGCGCGGCTCCTTCGGCTTCTCCTCCAGGGAGAGCGCCTTGAAGTCCTCGTCGAACTCGACCACGCCGTAGGCGGTCGGGTCGGCCACCCGGTAGGCGAAGACCGCGCCGCCGTCGATGTTCTCGAAGCGCTGCAGCCGGGTCCCCAGCCCCGGGCCGTAGAAGATGTTGTCCCCGAGCACCAGGGCGGCGGAGTCGTTCCCGACGAAGTCCGCCCCGATCACGAAGGCCTGCGCCAGCCCGTTCGGCTCCGGCTGGGTGGCGAAGCTGATCGAGATGCCGAACTGCGACCCGTCGCCGAGCAGCCGGTGGAAGGACTCGGCGTCGTGCGGGGTGGTGATGATCAGGACGTCCCGGATACCCGCCAGGATCAGCGTGGACAGCGGGTAGTAGATCATCGGCTTGTCGTACACCGGGACGAGCTGCTTGCTGACGCCCTGGGTGATCGGGTGCAGTCGGGTGCCGGATCCACCGGCCAGGATGATGCCGCGCATCCGGCCATTGTGTCGTATCCCGGCGGCCGGTGTGGTCATCGGTGGTCCCGGCGCCCGGTCACGGCACGGTCACCGAGGCGCAGCCGATCAGCGGGTTGGTGCCACCGGTGCTGTCGATCGCATAGGTGCAGACCTGGTGGGAGCCCGAGGACCAGCCACCGGAGGCCTGGTTCACCGGGCGTGCCAGGACCGTGTCGTAACCGTGCAGCGGGCCCATGTGGTGCTCGTTGTCCACATCCGGCCGGGACACGTTCGCCCGGACCTCGGCCTGCCAGGCGCCGTCGACCCAGATGTGGACCCGGATCGCCCCGGTGGTGTCCGGGTCGATCGCCCAGCCACGCACCTGGATGCCGGCCGAGGAGGCGGACAGCGGGTCGAGGGCGCCGAAGGCGGTGCCGTTGACCGTCACGGTCTTGCAGCCGATCCGCGGGTTCCCGCCGCCGGAGGAGTCGATGGCGTAGACGCAGACCTCGTGCTGGCCGCGGGTGGCGGCGATCACCGCGGAGTAGCCGTGGTTCGGGCCCATCCCGTAGGCGCGGTCGACGTCGTTGCGGACGCCGTCGGCGGTGAGCGCCTGGACGCTCTTGCCGTCGACGTAGACGTGCACCCGGATCGGGTCACGGGTGTCCGGGTCCAGCGCCCAGCCGGACACGGTGAACTGCTCCATGCCGCCGGTGACCGAGTCCAGGGCACCCCGCGGGGTCTGGTTCACCACCGTGACCGTCTTGCAGCCGAAGCGGGGGTTCCCGCCGCCGTTGCTGTCGATGGCGTAGGTGCAGACCTCGTGGGTGCCGGCCGCCACGGTGATGGTGGCGTCGAAGCCGTGGTTCGGACCCATCCCGTGCGCACGGTCGACATCATTGCGGACGCCGTCGGCGGTGAGCGCCTGGACGCTCTTGCCGTCGACGTAGACGTGCACCCGGATCGGGTCACGGGTGTCCGGGTCCAGCGCCCAGCCACGGACCCGGATCGAGGACGGGCCGGTGGCGGTGACCGCGTCCAGGGAACCGATGGGGGTCTTGTTGTTCACCGTGACCGTCTTGCAGCCGAAGCGGGGGTTCCCGCCGCCGTTGCTGTCGATGGCGTAGGTGCACACCTCGTGCGTACCGGAGGCTACCGAGACCGTGGTGGAGAACCCGTGGTTCGGGCCCTTGCCGTAGGCGCGGTCGACGTCATTGCGGACGCCGTCGGCGGTGAGCGCCTGGACGCTCTTGCCGTCGACATAGACGTGCACCCGGATCGGGTCACGGGTGTCCGGATCCAGCGCCCAGCCACGGACCTGGACCGTTCCGGGGCCGGTGGCGGTGACCGCGTCCAGCGAACCGATCGGGGTCTGGTTCACCACGGCGACCGTCGAGCAGCCCAGCAGGGGGTTGGTGCCGCCGTTGGCGTCGATGGCGTAGACGCACACCTGATGGGAGCCCGCCGCCATCCCGATCGTGGCATCGAAGCCGTGCGCCGAGCCCCGGCCGTAGGCCGCCCCGACATCCGGGCGGGAGGTGTTCGCGGTGAGCGCCTGGGTGGCGCGGCCGTCGACGTAGACGTGTACCCGGATCGAGTCCGCGGTGTCCGGGTCGAAGGCCCAGCCGCGCACCCGCACCGTACCGGCGGAGACCGCGGAGACCTGGTCCAGAGAACCGATCGGCGCGCGCTGGTTCGTGCTGCCGAACCAATCGGTGAAGTAGTTCCAGAAGTTGCGGTTGCCGTAGGACGAACAGGAGTCGCCGGTGCCGTAGCCGGCGGCCAGGGCGGCCTTGTTCGGCTGGTACGGGGTGTAGTTGTACAGGCTCGCGGTGGCCTGGTTCTGGATGTAGACCGCCGACGATCCGCAGGCAGCGGAGGGGTGGTACAGCACGTTGTTCGTCATCCCTGCCCGGTGCGAGTACCGGGAGGGGTTCGCGGCGTACAGCTGGAACTGGCGGGCGGCCAGGTAGACCTGGTTGCCGAAGCCGAAGTACTGGGTGTCACACGCGGCGGTGTCCGGGCAGCCGAAGCCCAGCGCCTTCTGGTAGACAGCGGCGGACTTGCCGGCGGTCGCTGTGACCAGGCCCTGCTCCTTCTGCAGTGTCACCAGCAGCACCTGCGGGTTGATGCCGCAAGCGGTCGCGACCTTCGCGATGATCTGCGCTGCCGACTCCGAGCCGGAACCGGCGTAGGCCTTGCAGTAGGAGTCGGCGCTCCGGGTGGTGGTGGCCTGGCGGTAGTCCTTGAGGCAGGTGTTCCCGGAGGCCGGGGAGCAGTTCGCCCCCTTGGTGTCGAGGAAGGCCTGGATGTCGGCCGCGGACATCGAACCGGCATCGTAGAAGATGCTGTCGCTGATGATCATGCCCGGGTCGAACTGCCCGAGGTCGGCGGCCACGGCGTGGTCGGTGGGTGCCGACACGAGCATCGCCACCGCCATGGTCAGGGCGCCGAAGGCGGCGGCTGATCGGCGCAACAGGCGGCTCATCACGGCACCTCCACGGTGACGGCGGCACTGGTGCCGCGGGATCGGGGCGAGCTGTAGCCGACGACGGCCTGCCAGCTCCCGCTGCTCAGCTGGGTGCCGGGTACCGAGAGCTCCCCGCAGGAGGTGCTGGAGGCGTCCGCGAGTGCTGAACCCTGGGCGGTCACCGTGCCCCCGGGTCCGGTGAGGGTGAGGGTGCACACGCCGTCGGACTCGACGGTCGCCGCGTAGGCACCGACCTCGACCGCGGCCGAGGTCGTGTTCCAGCCGTAGTAGGTGGTCACGACATCCACCGTCGCGGTGCCACCGCCGGGGGCGGCCGGCGTGGACGGCTCGGGGTCGAGCGCGGGGTCCTCGGCCGCGGGCGGCTCCTCGGTGGGCTCCGGGCTCGTGGTCACGGAGGGAGCCGGGGCGGGGGCCGCCGTGCTCGCGGTGGGTGAGGGGGAGACGGCGGGTTCCGGTTCCGCGGAACGCGACAGCCACCACCAGACCGCGGCTCCTGCCGCGAGGAGGACGGCGATGGCCACGACGACGAGGGTCTGTTTGCGGGTCATGCGCACGGTGAACTCTCGGGGAGGGGGAGGATCGGCGCGGTCAGCCTAGGTCGACGGTGTCCGCCGGATGGTCAGCGGCACGCGCAATACCTCATTCTCGCCCGGTTTGCCCCGATTCGCCGCGGATCAGTCGGTGACGTCCACCGTCATGCAGCCGAGGCGGGTGTTCGGCCCGACCGGCTGATTGATCGCGTAGGCGCACAGTTCGTGTCTGCCGGCGGCGGCCTGCACCGTGGTGTCGAAGCCGTGCATCCCATCGGTGCCCCGGGCGCGGCCCACATCGGGGCGGGACTGCTCGGCGCTCACCCGCTGCACGATGCCGCCGTCCAGGTAGAGGTGGACCGACACCGGTGTGTCCACATCGGTGTCCAGCGCCCAGCCGCGGACCCGCATCTGCCCGCCGCCCGACGGCGTCACCGCGTCCAGTGCCCCCACCGGGGCGGCATTCGTGACCGTCACGTCGCGGCAGGTGAGCAGCGGGTTCGAGCCCGTGGGCGTGTTGATCAGGTACAGGCAGACCTGGTGTCGCCCGGTGGACAGCGGGACCGAGCCGCTGAACCCGTGGTCGTCACCTTGGCCGTAGGCGCGGCCCACGTCGGTCCGGGTCCGGTCGGCGGTCAGTGCCTGGACGCTCGTGCCGTCGACGTAGACGTGCAGCCGAATCGGGTCGGTGGTGTCCGGGTCCAGGGCCCAGCCGGAGAAGGTCACCCCCTGGGCCGTGGACGACATCGTGTCCAGACGCCCGAACGGCGCGGCGTTCCGCACGGTGACGGTGCGGCAGAGCTTGGTGTTCGGGCCGCTGGGGGTGTTGATCAGGAAGAGGCAGACCTCGTGGGTGCCGTCCGCCACCGGCAGCGTGATCGCGAAGCCGTGCGCGTCGCCCAGACCGTGGGCCCTTCCGACGTCCGGCCGGGAACGATCGGCGGTCACCGCGGTCGTGCCCTTGCCGTCGACGTAGGCGTGCACCCGGATCGAGTCGGTGGTGTCCGGGTCCAGCGCCCAACCGGACAACGACACCGACCCGGCCGAGGTGGCTACCGCGTCGATCACACCCATCGGCGGCTTGCCCACGTCGACCGTGCGGCAGGTGAGCCGGACGTTGGCGCCGGCGGGCTGGTTGATCAGGTAGAGGCAGACCTCGTGCCGGCCGCCGGTGGCGTCGATGGTCGCGTCGAAGCCGTGGTTCGGGCCCTTGCCGTAGGCGCGGTCGATGTCCGGGCGGGGCTGGTCGGCGGTGAGCGCCTGTACCGCGCGTCCGTCCACGTAGACGTGCACCCGGATCGGGTCCCGGGTGTCCGGGTCGAGCGCCCAGCCGCGCACGGAGATGCTGGTGGGAGTCGTCCCGATCGCGTCCAGGTTGCCGATCGGAGCCGCGTTCTGCACGGTCAGCCAGTCGCAGGCGATCACCACATCCTGTCCCGCGCCGACGTTCCCGATCGACACGCAGACCAGGTGCCGCCCATTCCCGGCGGTCACGGTGCCGGAGAACCCGTGGTTCGGGCCCACCCCGAAGGAGGAAGCCACATCCGGCCGGCTCTGGTTCGCGGTCAGGGTCTGGACCGCCCCGTCCACGCTGACCCGGACCGGCAGCGCCACATCGGAGTCGGGGTCGAAGGCCCAGCCGCGCAGGGCGATGCCGCCGGAGGTCGCCGACAGCGAGTCCAGACTCCACCGTGGTGAGGCCGCCACCGTGGCGTTCGCCAGCTGCGCCACCCGGTTCCGGATGTCGGGCAGCAGGTTGTACAGCGCCTGGCCGGGGCAGGAGGTCAGGGCCGCGTCCCGGTGGGCGTAGATCGTGGGGAAGGTGACCACGGTGCCGGCCGGGTACTTGGAGGCCCCGCCCCCGGAGGTCATGGTGACACTGGCGTTCGCCTGGATCCGGTGCACCGCGAACTTCCAGGCGATCAGCTGGCTGATGCTCTCGGCCAGGGCGCCGGACGGGCCGTAGCTGGAATAGTCGCCGATCGCGGCGACGCCGATGGTCCGGCTGTTGAAGCCACCGGTGTGCACGCCGACCACGGTGGAGGTGATGCCACCGGCCCGGCCCTCGAAGATCCGGCCGTACTGGTCGACCAGGAAGTTGTAGCCGATGTCGCACCAACCGCGGCCACCGGCCGCCTCCGGACGGGTGTGGTAGGCGTAGAAGCCGCGGATGATGCCCGGCACGGCGGCGGCGGTGTACCCGTTCGCGGAGGCGGTGTGGTGCACCGCGGCCGAGACCATCGAGCGCGAGTAGTCCGGGGTGCAGCCGCGCAGGCTCTCGTCGGCACCCCAGCCGGCCCGGCTGATGATCCCGGGCTGGGCGAGGGCGGCGGTGCGGACCGTGCCGGTGTCGGTGGCGGTGCCGAGGTTCTGGAACACCGCGGTGGTGTCCGACGCCGTGGTTGCGGTGGTGCTCCCGGTGCCGTCGACGGTGGCACCGACATCCGCAGGGTCGCTGCCCGGGTCGATCAGCACCGCCTTGAGGCCGGTGACGGTGCCGGAGGCCGCCTCGGCCCAGATCTGCACGCCGTCCGCGCCGACCGCGACGATCGGGTCAGTGCCGTCCCGGTCGCCGGAGGTCTCGGCGTCGTCGGTGCCGTCGTCCGGCCCGATGTCGGAGGACTCCAGGCCGGACCAGTCGGTCCATTCGCCGTCGATCCGGACCCGGTAGCGGATCTGCACGCCTTCCAGGCCCTCCGTGCGGTCCCAGGTCACGCCCAGGACGCTGAAGTCGGCGGTGTCGAGCTCGGTGGTCAGGACATCCGGGGCGGCCTCGGTGGTCTGCTCCGGTGCGGGCGCCTCGGTGGGGTCGGGTGACGGGCTCGGCGCGGCGGTGATCGTCGGGTCCGCGGTCGGCTCGCTGGTGGGGTCCGGCTCCGGTCCGGCGGCGCGCTGCACCGAGGCGGCCGGGTCCTGCGCGCCCTCCTCGGTGGGCACCGATTCCGGGTCGGGCAGCGCGGCCAGGTCGGCGGTCTCCACCCCGTCCAGGTCCAGCTCGGTGACCGACAGGTCGTCCGAGCCGGCAGCCTGGGCCGGTTCGGCGGTGCCGGGCACGGCCGCGAGCAGGGTGGCGATCAGCGCGGTGCTGAGCACGGTGGTGACGAGTCGGCGCGACCGCATGGTCTCCCCCTCAAGCAGCGGACAGTCGGTGCACAGCGCACCACCCTTGGGGCGATCTGTCGCGCCGACGCGCCGGGCTCAGCCCCGCCGTCCGGCCACGGTCCGGTAGACCTCCAGGTGGGTGCGGGCGGCCCGGGCCCAGGTGAACGAGGCGGCCCGCGCGGCCGCGGCGGCGCCCAGGGCGGCCCGCCGGTCCGGGTCGTCGAGCAGGGCGCGCAGCTCGGCGGCGATGTCGTCGACCCCGGTGCCGCAGTAGGCCACCGCGTCGCCACCGACCTCCGGCAGCGACAGCTCCCGGGTGGTCAGCACCGTGGCACCGCAGGCCATCGCCTCCAGCACCGGCAGGCCGAAGCCCTCGCCCAGGCTGGGGTAGGCCAGCACGGTGGCCCCGGCCAGGAAGCCCGGCAGGTCCGCCAGCGGCAGGTAGCCCGGCACCCGGACGGTCAGGTGGCCGGGCACCTCGGCCAGGGCGGCCTCGACCTGGTCGTCCCAGCCCTTGGCGCCGGCCAGCACCAGCGCCGGTGGCCGGTCCAGCCCGTCGCAGGCGCGCACCCAGGCCCGGATCAGGGCGGGCACGTTCTTGCGCGGCTCCAGCGTGCCGAGGAAGCCGACATAGGGCGCGTCGCCGATGTCCAGCGTGGCCCGCACCCGGTCCCGCTCGGCGGCATCGACGGCGTGGAACCGGCCGTGGTCGACGCCGTGGTAGGCCACCGTCATCCGCCGCTCCGGGCAGCCGGTGGCGCGGGCCACCTCGGACCGGGTGGCGGCCGACGGCACCACCATCGCCCCGGCCAGTCGTACCGCCAGCCGGATCCAGGTCCGGAAGAACGTCCCCTTCGACCGCAGGTGCAGCTCGGGGTCGGAGAAGAACGTGGCGTCGTGCAGGGTGTCCACCACCCGCCGGGCCACCAGCACCGGCAGGGTGTAGTGCGGGGAGTGGATCACGTCGGCGCGCACCCGGGCCGCGAGCAACGGCAGGCCGGTCTGCTCCCACACCATCCGCACCGGGCGCCGGGCCGCCACGCCCGGGGCAGCGATCACCCGCGCCGACGGTGCCAGCGCCCGGTAGTGCGCGACGTCGCGCTGCTGGACCGCCAGCACCAGGTCGGCACCGAGCCGGTCCAGCTCCGGGACCAGCTCGTCCACGTAGCGGCCGACGCCGCCCCGGTCGACCGGGACGGCAGTGGCGTCCAGCAGTACCCGCATCGGTGGCGTCCTCCTTCGTCGGCCGGGGCAGTGCCCGGTGTCACCCGGCTAAGGTAATGGCCCGTGAGCGACGAGCTGCGATCCAGGCTTCTGGTGATCGTCCCCGCCTGGAACGAGCGGGAGGCGCTGCCCGGCGTCCTGGCCGAATTGGCGCGGGAGCTGCCGGAGGCCGATGTCCTGGTGGTGAACGACGGCTCGACCGACGGCACGGCCGATGTCGCGCGGGCGGCCGGCACCGCGATGGTGCTGGATTTGCCCCTCAATCTCGGGGTGGGCGGCGCGATGCGGGCCGGCTACCGGTTCGCCGCCCGGGAGGGTTACGGCGCCGCGGTCCAGGTGGACGCGGACGGCCAGCACGACCCGGCGGACGTGCGCCGGGTGGTCGAGACGCTGGCCGCGGAGTCCGCAGACGTGGTGATCGGCGCCCGGTTCGCCGGGGTGGGCTCCTACAGCGTGCGCGGTCCCCGGCGCTGGGCGATGTCGGTGCTGTCCGGGGTGCTGTCCCGGATCGCCGGCACCAGGCTCACCGACACCACCTCCGGCTTCCGGGCCTCCAACCGGCGGGCGATCGCGCTATTCGCCAACGAGTACCCGGCCGAGTACCTGGGCGACACCGTCGAGTCCCTGGTGATCGCCTGCCGCTCCGGACTGGTGGTCCGCCAGGTGGGGGTGCAGATGCGGCCCCGGGCCGGCGGCACTCCGTCGCACAACCCGATCAAGGCGGCGATCTTCCTCGGCCGCGCGGTCTTCGCGCTGCTGATCGCCCTCACCCGCCCGCTGGGCCAGGCTCCGGCAGGGGTGCACCGATGATGACCGGTTACTGGTTCGCCCTGGGCGCCTGCCTGCTGCTGCTGGTGTTCCTGGTGGTGCTGATGCGCACCCGCCGGATCCGGGAGAAGTACGCGCTGATCTGGGTGGCGCTGACCGCCGGGGTCTGCATCGTCGGGGCCTTTCCATCCGCGGTGGCGTGGCTGGCGCGACTGGTCGGGGTGCAGACGCCGAGCAACCTGCTGTTCGCCTTTGCCCTGGTCCTGCTGCTGCTGGTCTGCATTCAGCTCTCGGTGGAGATGACCACGATGGAGGAGGAGGCCCGCACCCTCACCGAGGAGGTCGCCCTGCTCCGCTTCGACCTGGAACGGCTCGCGGCCGGCAGCCCGCGCCAGGGCCGGGGGTCGCACCCGCCGGTGACCGGCCCGACGCCGGTGGTGCCCGCCCAGGCCCAGGACGGCACCGAGTGATCGACCTGCTAGTCCCGTACTACGGCGACCCCGACTACTTCCGCGCCACCGTGCGCAGCGTCCTGGCGCAGACCAGCGACCAGTGGCGGCTGATCGTCGTCGACGACGCCAACCCCGACCCGTGGGCCGGACCCTGGCTGGCGTCGTTGGGCGAGGACCGGATCGTCTACCACCGCAATGCGGAGAACCGGGGGATCGCCGAGGTCTTCCGGCAGTGCGTGGCGCTGGCCGAGGCCGACCTGCTGGCCGTGCCCGGCTCGGACGACCTGCTCGACCCCGGCTACGTCGAGGTGGTGCTGGCCGCGCACCGGCGGTTCCCGCACGCCGACATCATCCAGCCCGGGGTCCGGGTGATCGACGAGCACGGTGAGCCGTCCGCGCCGCTGGCCGACCGGGTCAAGCAGCAGCTGATCCGGCCCCGGGGCAGCGGCACCCGGGTGCTGTCCGGCGAGCCGCTGGCGGTCAGCCTGCTGCACGGCGACTGGCTGTACTGGCCGTCGCTGGTGTTCCGCCGCGAGGCGGTGCAGGCGGTGCCGTTCCGGCCCGGGCTGCCGATCATCCTCGACCTGGCACTGGTGCTGGACATGCTGGTCGCCGGCAGTGAGCTGGTGGTGGAGCCCACCGAGTGCTTCGCGTACCGGCGGCACAGCGAGAGCGCCTCCTCGGTGAAGCTGCTGGACGGCAGCCGGTTCGCCGGTGAACGCGAGTACTTCGAGCTCGCGGCCACGCTGATGACCGGCCACGGCTGGCACCGGGCGGCGCGGGCGGCCCGGTTGCGCGTGACCTCGCGGCTGTACGCGGTGACGCTGCTGCCGACGGCACTGCGGCGGCGGCCCTCCGCGCTGCCGACCCTGCTGCGCCACGCGCTCGGGCGCTGACGATGATCACACCGACCCACGCACACCTGCCCGGCGCGGGCGGAGAGGACGGCACCACCGTGAGCACCGAGGCCGCCCCGGCGTCGCACCGCGCCACCCACCGACGCGACTGGCTACGACGCCTGCCCTCGCCCTGGATCGGGGTGCCGGTGCTGGTGTACCTACTCCTGACCGTCTGCGGCGTGACGATGTCGTCGATCGGGATCGACTCACTGCGCGAGGACCCCACCGGGGCGACCTCGGATCAACTGGGCGACGCCACGCTGATCCGCACCGACGAGTACCTGACCTCGAGCCCGATGGCGATCGGCGTGATGGCCACCGGGCAGGGAGAGGATCTCAACCCGCTCACCGCACCGCAGGGCTTTACCAGCATGCTGCCCACCTCCCCGGTGTCCAGCGTGGTGCTGGCCGAGAACGCCGTGCTGCGGCTCGGCAGTGTGCTGCCGGACCAGATGCTGTTCGCCGCGCGCTGGTGGTTGCCCACACTGCTGCTGTTCCTGGGCATGCCGGCCCTGCTGCGCCCGCTGGTCGGCAGCCGGTGGCCCGGACTGTTCGCCGCCGTGCTGATCGCGTTCTCCCCGGCCACCGCCTGGTGGTCGCTGTCGCCGCTGAGCCTGTGGGGCTTCACGGTCGCGGGCACCGCCGCGCTGTACCGTGCCGCGACCGGAGCCGCGGAGCGGCGGCCGTGGTGGCGGAACCTGCTCTGGGCCGCGGCGGCTGCGCTGTTGCTGGCCCGGACACCGCTGCACTACCAGCCGTGGGCGATCACCGCGGCACCGGCCATCCTCGCGGTGGGCATCGTGCCACTGCTGGTCCGGCGGGAGGGCCGCCGTGCCCGGATCCTGACCGTGGCCGTGGTGGGTGCCGCCTCGTTGCTGCTGGCCGCCGGGGTGTTCTGGGAGAACCGCGCGTCGATCGCGGCCACCTCGGCCACCGTCTACCCGGGTGCTCGGAGCACCAGCGGGCACGCGGTGCCGATGGAACTGCTGTTCGGCGCGACCTCCCTTGGTGGGCTCAAGGACGCACCGCTCAGCCAGCTCAACCCGTCCGAGATCTCCTCCAGCTTCCTGATCGCCGGGGTGGTGGCGCTGCTGCTACTCCTGGTCGGGGTGCAGTTCCGCTCCGCCGAGCACCGGGCTGCAGTCTGGGCGCTGCTGGTGTGTGCGGCGCCCTGGGCCGCCTGGTCGGCGCTCAGCTTCGGCGGGATCGGCCATCGCATCCCGCTGGCGAACCTGGTTACCCCGGAACGTGCGGCCACCATGCTCGGCTTCCTCGCCGTCCTGCTGCTGGCGCTCGTGCTGCCCGGCTGGCGGGAACGCGGCGGCTGGCGGGTGACCACCGGAACCGTGATCGCGGTGGTGTTGGTCGCGGGCTACGCCGCCTCCCGGCTGATGATGTCCACGATGCCCGCCCTGACCACCCGGGAGGTGACGCTTTCGCTCGTGGTGCTCGGGCTGCTGGTCGGTCTGCTTGTCGCGCGGCCCCGATGGTGGGTGGGCTATGTCGCGAGCGGTGCCGCCGCCCTCCTGTTGGTCTGGCAGGTCAACCCGATCCTGATCGGTCTCGGCGATCTGCGCGGTTCCGCCGTCGCCCAGGAGATGCTCACGCTGGGCGAGGAGTCGCGGGCCGACGGCGTGCTGTGGGCCAGCAACGACACCGGGGTGGACGCGCTGTTCGCCGCCACCGGGGTGCCGTCGCTGAGCAGCCGGCAGATGGCCGGACCGGATCAGGACGCGTGGCAGGCGCTCGACCCGGGCGGCGCCGCCGAGGGGGTCTGGAACCGGGGCGGCTCGTTCATCCAGTTCGCGTGGACCGACGACCCGACGCTGAGCTTCAGCAACCCGGCGCCGGACCGGATCCAGATCAGCGGCTCGGCATGCACCGTGCACGACCGGATCCCGGAACTGGAGCGGGTGGTGTCGACCACCCCGCTGGACGCCGACTGTCTGACCGAGGTCGACACCTTCACCTGGGGTGGCGTCGAGCAGCGGGTGTACGAGGTCACCGGCGCCTGAGCCCGGGTCGGCCCCGCCGCAGCAGCAGCTCCACGCAGGCCCGGACCAGCATCCAGCGCGACCGCAGCACCATCAGCGGGCCGCGCGGGCGGTCCGGGCTGGCGTTGTCGTCGTGGAACCGGCGGCGCACCGTGCGCATGCCGAGATGCCGCATCCGGCCGTCCAGGTTGCCGTACAACGCGATCCACAGGTCGTGCGACTCGGTCAGCAGCGCGGGGAACGGCAGCACGGTGTCCAGCGCGCTGCGGCGCAGGCCCATCGCGCAGCCGTAGTACGGCATGTTCCCGGCCAGCACGCCGAGCACGTTGCGCAGCCGGTGACCGGAGGACCCCGGGCGCAGGTGCCAGTCGGCCTGGCCGTAGGGGCCACGGATCCGGTCCGGGCCGTCCAGCGTCGCCAGGTTGCTCGCCACCACATCCGCACCGGCCAGCGCCGCGGTCATCGCATCCACTCGGCCGGGCACCCAGACGTCGTCCTGGTCGGCGAGCAGCAGCAGGTCGCCGCGCGCCTCGGTCAGCGCCTGCTCGAAGGTCCGGACGTAACCGAGATTGTGCTCCCGGGCGATCAGCCGGATCCGGGGATCGGCCAGCGCCCGGACCCGGTCGACGGTGTCGTCGGGGGAGGCGTCGTCGACCACCACCACTTCGTCCTGCGGGCCGAGCTGGTCCAGGATCGACCGCAGTTGCTCGGCGACCCACGGGGCGCCCTTGTAGGTGGCCAGGCAGACGCTGATCCGCGGGCTCATCGGACGGCTCCTTCGACGGAGGCGCCCGCACCGGGGCGCAGGGCGGACAGGTGCACGGCGATGCCGACCAGCGGGCCGACCAGGAGGGCAACGGCGGTGCGGGTCGCCAGGTCCCAGGGCAGCAGCAGCACCGCGATCGCCACCGCCACCGCGACCAGCCAGCCCGTGACGAACACCCCGTGCCGGCCGAGCGCCTGGCAGACCGCCCCGGTCAGCGTGACCATCGCCAACCCGGTGGCCGCCAGGGTGAGCAGTCCGAGGGTGAGACCGGCGACCCGGTAGTCGGGTCCCCAGATCGTCCGCATCAACCACGGCCCGACCAGCCACGCCGCTGCCGCGCCGAGCACACCGATCGGCACCACCAGCCGGGCGATCGGCCACAGCGCGGCCGCACCCCGGTCCCGGTTCTGCACGAAGTGACTGACCGCCACGCCCTGGAAGGCGTTCAGCGGGATCATCAGCGGCGCGCGGGTCAACGTCAGCGCCAGCAGCAGCGGATAGGCCGCCTCATAGACCTGGTGGGAGGTGGTCAGAGCCATCAGCACCGGGAACCCGATCACCAGCACCGCACTGGCCCCGGTGGAGACCGCCGCGGACAGCAGCCGGCGGACGAACGCGCCGGCGGGCACGTCCGCGCGCACCGCGACCGCGTCCCGGGCCGACGGCGCCGCCAGCCAGAAACCCACCGCGGTGAACGCGGCCAGCGCCGCACCGAGTTGCCAGCCACCCAGCGAGAACCCGGCCAGCACCGCGCCGAGCACCAGCACCAGCCGGACCGCGGACTCGCCGCCGACCAGCCGGGAGTACAGCGGCCACCGACCCGCCCCGGCCAGTGCCCCGGTCACCGCGGCGTGCACCGCGCAGCCGGCACAGCCCAGCGCCACCACCAGGGCCGGCGACACCCCGTGCTCCTTGAACACGGCCGGGCCCCACCACACGGCGGTGGCGGCCAGCAGGGCCGCGAAGCCCAGCCCGAAGCCCACCCCGGCGATCCCGACCCGCGGTCCGGTGCCGGGCACGCCGGAGGACCGGGTGGCGGTGACCGCGCGGGTGGTCTCGATCGACACCCCGGTCAGCACGCCGAAGCCGGCGAACAGCGCGGACCAGAAGGTCAGGAACGCGGTGGTGTCCGGACCGGACTGGCTCAGGCGCGGGACCGCCAGCACCACCAGGGTGGAGGACACCGCCGCCACCCCCGCGCCGATCGCCACCCGGCGGGCGTCGGCACGACCGATCGTGGCCCCGGGGGCCGGGTTGGTCTCGGTCATCAGCCGCGCAGCGACTCCAGGTAGGACCGCACCTCGTCGTAGCGGGGCAGCAGGCCCTGCTCGGCGGCCTCGGCCAGGGTCGGCGCCGCGGTGTCCTTCTCCGACAGCTGCGGGGTCACCGGGTTGCCGTGCCGGTCGGTGGTCGGCCACTCGATGCCGATCGTCGGGTCCAGCGGGTGGATGCCGTGCTCACGGCCCGGGCTGTAGCCGGTGGAGCACAGGTACATCACGGTGGAGCCGTCCTCCAGCGCGAAGAAGGCGTGGCCCAGGCCCTCGCTCAGGTAGATCGCCCGGCGGTCGACGTCATCCAGCAGCACGCTGTCCCACTGGCCGAAGGTCGGCGACCCGACCCGGATGTCCACCACGATGTCCAGCACCGCACCCTTGGGGCAGGTCACGTACTTGGCCTGGCCCGGGGGCACATCGGCGAAGTGGATCCCGCGCAGCACCCCGGCCGCCGACACCGACAGGTTGGCCTGCTGCAGGTCGAACCGGTGCCCGACGTTCTCCGCGAACGGGCCACCCTGGAACGCCTCGAGGAACACGCCACGGGGGTCGCCGTGCTGGACGGGGGTGATCTCCCAGGCGCCGGGCACGGAGAGCTCGCGGTAGGTCATGCGGGTGGTCCTCTCGGAAGGGGGTCGGATCGCCCCCAGGGTAGTGGCCGAGGTGGGCCAGGTAGGCTGCCGGGCGGTCCGACGACGACAGGAGTGGATGTGCGCTGGTTGGTGACGGGTGGGAACGGCATGCTCGGACAGGACCTGGTGGACCTGCTGCGCGAGCGCGGGCACGAGGTGACAGCGGTCGACCGCGACGAGCTCGACATCACCGACCCGCAGTCCACCGCGGGCGCCGCCGACGGCTACGACGTGGTGGCGAATGTGGCTGCCTTCACCGCGGTGGACGCCGCCGAGGAGCAGGAGCACGCCGCCTTCACCGTGAACGCCGTCGGCCCGCAGCTGCTGGCCCGCGCCGCCCGCGAGGCCGGCGCGCGGATGGTGCAGATCTCCACCGACTACGTCTTCGACGGGCACGCCACCAGCCCGTACGCCGAGGATGCCCCGATGGCCCCGCGCTCCGCCTACGGCCGGACCAAGGGTGCCGGGGAGTGGGCGGTCCGGGCCGAGAACCCCGACCACCTGATCGTGCGCACCGCCTGGCTGTACGGCGCCCGGGGCAAGTGCTTCCCGAAGACCATCGCCCGGATCGCGGCGGAGAAGGGCGGTCTGGACGTGATCGCCGACCAGGTCGGTCAGCCCACCTGGACCGTCGACCTGGCCGACCTGGTCGAGCGCCTGGTCGCCACCGGCGCCCCCTCCGGCACCTACCACGGCACCTCCGGCGGCCAGACCTCCTGGCACGGCTTCGCGCAGGCCGCCGTGGCCACCGCCGGGATGGACCCGCAGATCGTCCGGCCGACCACGTCGGAGGCCTTCGCCAGCGCCGCGCCGCGGCCGGCGTACTCGGTGCTCGGGCACGACGCGCTGACCGCCGCGGGGGTGCAGCCGATCGGGGACTGGGCCGAGCGGTGGGCGGTGGCCGGGGCGGACGTTCTGGCCGGCTGACCCACCTGGCGGCACGGCACCGGATCCCGGTGCCGTGCCGCCAGGCGTTTGTACTCAGACCTGGTCGGCAGTGTCCTGGTCGGCCGCGTCGGCCGCCAGCTCGGGGTGCCGCTTGAGCCGCTGGCGCTCGGCCAGCACCGCGACCCCCGCCCCCAGCGCGTCACCGGCGAGCATCAGTACCCGGCTCACCACGGCCAGCATCAGCGCGTTCTCCCGGGACAGAGCTGATCCGAGGGCGAGCACCAGGGCCGCCTCCCGGGCGCCGGCCCCCGCGGGCAGGATGATGATGACGAAGCCGACCACCCAGGCCAGCGCGTAGGCGCCGGTGGACAGCAGGAAGAGCTGGTGGTCGCCTGGGGCACTGACCCCGGTCGCCAGCAGCCACAGGTGGATGCCGAAGAACAGCCACATTCCCAGGCACCAGGCGGCGGCCTTGCCGATTGACGCGGCGGTCATCGGGTCGGCGGGGCTCCGGCGGGTCAGCTTCAAGGCGAGCGCCACCAGTCGGTTCAAGACGGGGGGCAGCAGGCCGATCACGCCGGCGACCGCGACCAGCAGCAGCCACCAGTAGGTCGCGAAGACGTCGGGAGAAGACACCGACAGGGTCACCCCAGCCACGCACACCCCGACCACCAGGCCGATCACGGTCTGGGTCAGGGCCCCGACCGCGGCCCGGGCCCGGGGCACGCGATAGGCCTTGGACAGTTCGGCCTGGGCGACGATCGGCCAGACCGAACCCGGCACGTACTTGCCGAGCTGACCGAGGAAGTACACCCGAGCCGACGCGCGCACCGGCAGTGGCGATCCCATTCCCTCCAGCACCGCCCTCCAGGAGAGCATCGCGCAGATCAGGCCGGCCATGATGGCGACGACGGCCCCTACCACCGCCCACGGGTTCAGTTCGGATAGGCCGGCCACGAAGCCGTCCCATTCCTGGACCAGGAACACGATCGCGAAGACCGCGACCACCAGCAGAGCGACCACCCGGAGGACGCGGCCGAGCATGGCCCGACCGGTCGGGCGTGGCATGGAGGGCATCGCGCCATCGTACTGGTGGCGGCAGTGGGACCCGCTCTCGCCTAGGGTTACGGGCCGTGAGCACTGCCACCCTGTTCATTACCCGCAAATTCCCGCCCGCCGTCGGCGGGATGGAGACGCTGGCCGCCGACGTCTGGGCGACCCTGGAGGCCGACGGCGGTGATCGGGGCGACCGGTTGATCGCCTATGGCGGAGCCAATCGCTGGATGCCGCTGTGGCTCCCCGGCGCGGTGATCCGGCTGTGGTGGCTGGTGGCCACCCGCCGGGTGCGGCACGTGCTGGTGGGCGACGTGCTGCTGTACCTGTTGCTGCGACCGGTCCTCGCCCTCACCCGGGTGCCGCACGCCGTGATGGCGATGGGCAAGGACGTGGTCTGGACCCCGGCGCCCTACCAGCGTTGGGTGCGGGCGGTGCTGCCAAAGGCGCCTCTGGTGCTGGCGATCAGCTCCGCCACGGCGGACACCGTCCGCTCGGCGGGCGCCAACCCGGAGCGCGTGCAGGTGGTACGTCTCGGGGTGCAGGTGCCTGAACTGCGTGACCGGGCACAGGCGCGGTCCGAACTGCGCGAGCGCTGGGACGTTCCTGCGGATGCGCTCACGTGCCTGACCCTGGGCCGGCTGGTGCGGCGCAAGGGCGTGCCCTGGTTCGTGGACCAGGTGCTGGGCGGCCTGCCGCAGGTGGTGTACCTGGTCGCCGGCTCGGGTCCGGAGGCTGAGGTGATCGCGGAGGCGGTGGCGCGGCACGGCCTGTCCGACCGGGTGCGACTGCTTGGTGCGGTGTCCGACGGCGACCGGGAACTCCTGATGGCAGGGGCCGACGTCTTCGTCCAGCCCAACATCTCGGTGCTGGGGGATATGGAGGGCTTCGGCCTGGTCGCGGTGGAGTCCGCGATGCGGGGCTCGCTGGTGGTCGCGTCCGAGCTGGAGGGCTTGCGCGACGCGGTGGTGGACGGAGAGACCGGGCTGCTGGTGCCCTCCGGTGACGCAGAGGCGTGGACACGGGTGATCGACGGGCTGCGCGCCGATCCGGAGGGGACCGAGCGCCGGGCGGCAGCCTTCGCGGAGCGCACCCGCGAGCTCTACTCCCGGGAGAAGATGGGGGCGGAGCTACGCAGAGTGCTCGGGCTGGGCGAGTGAGCGTCGTCCCGGCGCTGCGACCTGCGGCCCCGTAGCATCGGGAGTTCTGCCGGTCGCGGCCATCCGCGACATGCCGACCCACGAGGACCGTCCGTGTACCGATTGACGCACGCCGTTCAGCACTACGCCTGGGGCTCGCCCACGGCCATCCCGACGTTGCTCGGGATGGAGGTCACCGGCGAGCCGGTCGCCGAGGCCTGGTTCGGCGCCCATCCCAGCGCCCCATCGCACTGCGCGGACTCCGAGGGTGTCGAGGGAAAGAGCCTGCCCGAGGTGATCGCCGAGGGCGGCGCGGCGGTGCTCGGCGAGGACGTCGTGGCACGGTTCGGTGCGGCGTTGCCGTATCTGCTCAAAGTAATCGCGGCGGGGTCGCCGCTCTCGCTCCAGGTGCATCCGCAGTTGGGCGCCGCCCGGGCCGGATTCGACGACGAGGAGACGCGCGGCATTCCGCGCGACGCGCCCCACCGCAACTACCGGGACCGCAACCACAAGCCGGAACTGGTCTACGCCGTCACCACCTTCGAGGCGCTGTGCGGCTTCCGGGCACCGCGACGGGCGGCGGAACTGCTGGCCGGGCTGGACGCGCCGCTGGCCGAGCGGCTGCGCGCCATCCTTGCGGCCCAGCCCACTGCCGCCGGGATCGAGGAGGCCTTCACCTGCCTGCTGCGGCCGGAGACCCGCCCCGGACCCGAGGAGGTTGCCGAGGTGGCCGCCGCCTGTGAGGCCCGGCTGGCCGCCGGGTCACCCTCACCGCGGGCCGACCGGATCGTGCTTCGGTTGCAGCGCGCCTACCCCGGCGATCCGGGTGTGGTCACCTCCCTGCTGCTCAACCCGGTGAACCTGCAGCCCGGCGACGCGATGTTCGTGCCGGCGGGCGGGGTTCACGCGTACCTGGCCGGGACCGGGATCGAGATCATGGCCTCCTCCGACAACGTGCTGCGGGCTGGGCTGACCCCCAAGCACGTCGACGTCGACGAACTGCTGCGCAATGTGGACTACGTCGCCGCGCCGCCGATCCGGATCGCGCCGGAGCGGTTCCACGGCGCCACCCGGGTGTACTACGCGCCGGTGGACGACTTCGAGCTATCGGTCACCAGGGTCGACGGCCGTCGGTGGCATCCGCTGCCGGGCCGCGGACCGCGGATCCTGCTCTGCCTGGACGGCCGGGTCTCGCTGCGGAACGAGGCGGGCGACCGGCTCGATCTGGAGCGAGGACAGGCCGGGTTCGTCCCCGCAGGCGACGGCGGTCTCACCCTCTCTGGCACCGGGACCGCGATCCAGGCGGATGTGCCCTGAGGGGGGACAAATCGGGACCACCTGCCCGTAGTGTGTCCGCCATGGGTACACCTGGGGCGAGTGGCCTGTCCGATCACGACGGCAGCGACGGTGGCAAGGACGGCACCACCGAGCGGATCACGGTGGGTGAGTATCAGTCGTCGGAGGCCGACTACCTGATCTACGTGTTGCACGCGGCGACCTACGATTTCGCCCTGCCCTACGTGACGGGCAAGGAGGTCCTCGACTTCGGCTGCGGCACCGGCTACGGCACGGCGGCGCTCGCGGAGGGCGCCACCCGGGTCGTGGGCGTGGACATTGCCCGCGAGGCGGTCGACCACGCGAGCGCGCGCTATCGGCGCGACAACCTGAGCTTCCGGCGGATCGGGCCGGTGCAGACCGACGACCTGCCGTTCGACGAGGACGCTTTCGATGTCGTGGTGTCCTTCCAGGTGATCGAGCACGTCGACGACGTCGATCGGTACCTGTCGGAGATCCGCCGGGTGCTGCGTCCGGGCGGGGTATTCCTGTGCGTCACCCCGGACCGTGGGCTGCGCCTGTTCCCCGGACAGCGTCCCTGGAACGAGTTCCACGTCACCGAGTACAGCCCTGCGCAGTTGGAGGCCGTGCTGCGCCGGGCCTTCCCCCGGGTCGACCTGCTCGGCATGACCGCTGGACCCCGGGTGCTGGGTGCCGAGCTGCGGCGGTACCGGCGTTCGCGGCTGCTCACCTACCCGGTGACGTTCCCCGGGATCCCGGATCGGTGGAGACTGGCGGGCGTGCGGCTCATCAAGCGACTCCTCGGCGGCCGTGCGGCGGGTAGTTCCGCCTCCGCAGGCCTGGGCCCACGTGACTTCGGCTTCGGCCCGCAGGACATCGAGGTCTCGGCCGATGCGCGGCCGAGCGTGAACATCGTCGCCGTGGTCGGAGGCTGACCCACCTGGACCGACCCGCGCCCATCCCCGCCGCCGTCCTGGCCCGGCGGGTGCTGCTCGGTGTTCCCGAGCGCTCGGTCCTGATCCTGTTCGGTCTGGGCCTCGCCGGGGTGATTGCGGCCCTGGCCGGGGCCTTCCGCCCGGTGGTGGTCCTGCCGATCGCCGCACTGCTGATCGCCGTGTCCTGGCGCGCGGTGCCTCCGCTGCCGAGCGCCGGACGCCGACCTGCCGCCGCGGTGGCAGTGCTGCTCGGGTTGGTCGCGGTCTGGCTCTGGGCCGGGTCGCGCGCGGTCGCCGAGTACGTGGTGGTGAACCGCGATCCGGGCTTCCTGACCCTGCGGGCGCTGTGGATGTCCGGCCATCCCTCGGCGCTGATCCCGGTGGGGGCTGCAGAGGGGGCGGCGGTGTCCGGCGCCGCGGCGGGCACCGAGGCGTTCGCGTTGTCCGGCGGCCTGCTGCACGCCCAGGGCAACACCATGCTGCCGAGTGTGCTGGCGGTCGGCGGGTGGTGGGGCGGGGACCGGATGGTGCTCGGCGGCAACCTGGTGATCGGTGCGGTCGCCCTGCTGGGGTGTTACGCGCTGGCCCGCCGCCTGATCGGACCGTGGTGGGCGCTGCTGCCGGTGGTCGCCCTGGGTGTCAGCCTGCCGTTCCTCGCCTTCGCCCGGGCGGCGTACACCGAGCCGCTGACCCTGGCGCTGCTGACCGGCGGGCTGGCGATCGCGGTCGGCGGCTGGAGGCAGGGGCCCATCCCCGGTGTGCGGGGGATCGCCGCGCATCTGCTCGCCGGGGCGATGGTGGGTGGGGTGGCCGCAGCCCGGATCGACGGTGGCGTGTCTGTCTCCGGCTTCGTGCTCGGGGTGACCGGGGCGGCCTGGCTGGACGGCGCCTTCGATCCTGGGGCGCGCCGTCGCGCGTTCGCTGGGATCGCCGGTGCGGTAGTGGTGGGCGCGATCGGGGTGCTCGATGCCGCGGTACTCAGCCCGGCGTACCTGGCGACGCACCGGACCCAGCTCGGGCTGCTCGGGGTGGCGACGATGCTGGTGGTGGTGCTCTGCGCGGCCCTGCTGAAGGTTCCCCGGGACGCCGCACACCGCTTGCTCCGACATCGCCGCGCCCTGGCTGTGGTGCTCCCGGGCGCGGTGCTGGCGGTCGGGGTGCTGCTGGCCACCCGGCCCTGGTGGTACACCGCGCACCGGATCGACCCGTCGTCGGGGGCCGCGCTGGCCGTGCAAGGGCTCCAGATGGCGGCTGAGGTGCCGGTGGACGGGACGCGGTCCTATGACGAGCAGACCCTGACCTGGGTCGCCTGGTACCTCGGCGTCCCGGCGGTGGTGCTGGGCGTGCTGGGCTGGGCACTGCTGACCCGCTGGGCGGTCCGCCGTCGGGACGCCGGGGCGGCGGTGGGTGTGGTGACGCTGATGGTGGCGGCCGTCTTCCCGCTGGTGATGGTGAACATCACCCCGGATCAACTCTGGGCGGTGCGGCGTCTGGTGCCGGGGACCTTCCCCGCGGTGCTGATCGGTGCGGCCACGGCGCTGGCGGCGCTGGCCGGGCCGGTGCGGACCCCATGGCGGGGGAGGGTCGGCCGCTGGGCGGCAGAGCCCCGCCCACGGCGGGTGCTGGCCGGGTTGGGGGTGGCGTCGATGGTGGCCCTGCCGTTGTCGGTCTGGTCGCCGGCCGCGAATACTGTCGAGCTCTCCGGCCGCCTCACCCAGGCCGAGGCCGTCTGCGCCGCCCTGGACGACCTGGGGGCCGAACGGGTGATCTGGGTGCACTCCAGCCCGTTCCGCTACCTGGCCACCCTCCGGGTGATCTGCGACGTGGAGGTGGTCGAGTTCGTGCAGCCGCCGACCGCGGAGCAGCTGGCCGCGGTGCGGGAGGCGTGGGGCGGCGGGACGGTGGCGGCGGCGAGCTTCGACGCCGAGGACCTGCCGTGGCTGCAGCAACCGTCGGTGGCGGTGGGCCGGACCGAGAGCACCACGCTGGGCCGGGAGCTGATCCGGCCGCCGTACCGGGTGGACACCACGGTCAGCGAGGTGTGGCTGGGGACGGTGCAGCCGGACGGGCGGGTCACTCCGCTGGGCTGAGCCGGTGCCCGATCCGCTCGGTGGCCACGATCCGCTCGACCTGGCCGGGGTCGTGGTCGGCGGTCACCAGCACCAGCGAGCCGTCCCGGAGCAGCACGCCCAGGGCGGTGAGCAGGAAGCGGTGCGGGTCGGTGCCGGCGGTGACCGGCAGCAGCACCCGGGCGCCGGTGGGCACGTCGGCGGCGGCGTCGGCAGCGGTGGCCAGATCGCCGTGGGTCAGACCGGGCAGGGCGGGGTCGCCGGCGGCGGGGTCGGGGGCCCAGCCGATCTGGTCGCCGTAGGTCATCACGGCCTGGGCGGCGTCGATCACCCCGGCGGCCAGGGGCGGCCCGGGCCAGCGCAGTGCCAGGGCGGGTAGCGCGACGGCGACGAGATCGACGGCGGGGCCGGCCTGGTCGGGGCGGTCGGTGATCCGGACGTCGGGGATCGGGTCGTCGCTGACCGCGGCTCCACAGCGCCAGGCGGCCAGGGCCCAGACCACGGTGCGCCAGTGCGGCGGCAGGGCGATCGACACCACCGAGCCGGGGCCGGTGTCGAACTCCTCGACCATCAGGTTGACGGTCTTGGTGACCCAGTTGTCCAGGACGGCACCGGACAGCTCGATCCGCTCGCCCTGCGGTCCGTACCAGGTGAGCCGGGGCCGGCCCGGGTCGCGGTGCAGTCCGGCGAGCAGGGTGCTGACGGTGGTGGCCATGCTGGTCAGCCTAGGTGGCGCGGGCGGTGGCCGGTGATGGCGGGCAACCTCAGGCACTTGCGGAGACCGGGTGAAGGGAGCGTGGGCGGCCCGGGCGCGCCCAATCGGACAATCCACGCAGTCGACCGCAATAGCACGGCTCGGCTTGACGGATGGGAACGACACCCGTGTAATTTCAGTCAACACGCGGCGAGTCGCAGCTGTGCGTCCCCCCAGGGAACGGACGGCGCGCCATCGCCCAGGGGGCACCACCGATAGCACTTCACCACGATCGAGCGCGGAGGCACACATGTGGAATCTGCTCGACGACGACGGGGGCTTCCCGTCCGACGCGCTCACCTCTCCGTCGTCCGAGGGCGCAGCGGTCCTGCCGCTGTTCGGCAGCCCCGACGACGACGGACTGATGGGCTGGCAGGAGCGGGCGCTGTGCGCCCAGACCGACCCGGAGGCCTTCTTCCCGGAGAAGGGCGGGTCCACCCGGGAGGCCAAGAAGGTCTGCCAGAGCTGCGAGGTCAAGGCCGAGTGCCTGGAGTACGCACTGGAGAACGACGAGCGCTTCGGGATCTGGGGCGGGCTGTCCGAACGCGAGCGCCGCAAGCTCAAGCGGCGTGTGGTCTGACGACCCGGGGCCCTCGGGCCGCATGATGGCCTGAGGATGCCCGAACAGACTCCCTCCACCGGCTCGGTACCGGCCGCCACCCTCGAGGTGACCGCGGTCCTGGTCACCCGCGGCCGTACCCCCTTCCTCCCGGCCACGTTGCGTGCGCTGGCCGCCCAGACCCGTGCCCCCGGCCGGGTGGTGGTGGTCGAGGTCGACGACGAACCCGATCCCCGGCTGCCCGCCACCCTGGACGCCGCCGGGGTGCGCGCCACCCTGCTGCACGACCCGCGCGCCACCACCTTCGGCGCCGCGGTCCGCACCGCCGCGGGCTCCGGCACCGAGGGGTGGCTGTGGCTGCTGCACGACGACAGCGCCCCCGACCCGACCGCCCTGGCCGAGTTGGTCCGCGCGGTGGAGGCCGCCCCGTCGGTGACCATCGCCGGACCCAAGCAGCGCACCTGGACCCGTCCGGTACGGCTGCTGGAGGTCGGGGTGCGCACCTCCCGCTCCGGCCACCGGGCCCGCGACGTCGAACCCGGTGAGGTGGACCAGGGCCAGCACGACGGCCGGGACGACGTGCTGGCGGTGGGCACCGCCGGGATGCTGATCCGCCGGGATGTCTGGACCGAGTTGAACGGGCCGGACCCGGTGCTCGGGCCGTTCGGCGACGGGCTGGACCTGTGCCGGCGCGCCCGGCTGGCCGGTCACCGCGTGGTCGTGGTGCCCGGTGCGGTGGTGCGGCACGCCCAGGCCTCGCTGCACGGGCTGCGCGGCGCGGATGCCGGCCCGGACGCCTTCGTCGATCTGGATGCCGACGGGGAGCCGGACGGTGCCGACCCCCGCCGTTCCTACGCCGCCCGCCGGACCGCGCTGCTGCACCAGCGGCTGACCGGTGTCCCGCTGCTCGCGGTGCCGTTCGTGGCGCTGCTGGCCTGCCTGACAGCGGTGCTGCGGATGCTGGTCCGGATCGCCGGGAAGGAACCCGGTCTGGCCGCGGCCGAGATCACCGCCACGCTGCGTGCCCTCGGCCGCCCGGGCGCGGTGATCCGCGCCCGTCGCCAGGCCCGCCGTACCCGGCGGCTGCCCCGGGGCGCGATCCGGCCGCTGCAGGCCGACCTGCGCACGGTGTGGCGGCAGTGGCGCGACCGCCGTCTGACCCGCGCCGAGGCCCGCCGGGTCCGCCGGGCGCCGTCCGAACTGGAACTGCGCGAGCTGGCCGCACTGGCCCGCCGCCGACGGGTCACGCTGGCGGTGGGCGTGGTCGCGCTGCTCGCCGTGACCGGCCTCGCCCTCGGCCGCCAGCTGATCGCCGTGCTGGGCGGTGCCGGGCTGAACGGCGGCGACCTGATGCCGGCCGGTTCCGGACTGTCCGATCTGTGGCAGACCGTGTCGACCGGCTGGGTGCCCGCCGACCTCGGCGACCGCGGCCCGGCGGACGCCCTGCTGACCGCCCTGATGCCGTTGACCGCGCTGGCCGGCGGGAGCCTGGATACCGGGTTGGCCGTGCTGGTGCTGGGCTCGGTGCTGCTGGCCGGGCTGGGCGCCTGGTTCGCCGCCGGTGCCGCCACCCGCTCGGTCGGGGTCCGGCTGTGGGCGGCGATCGCCTGGGCCGCGCTGCCCAGCCTGCTGCTCGCCGCGGGGGAGGGCCGGGTCGGTGCGCTGCTGGTGCACCTGGCACTGCCCTGGTTCCTGCTCGGCCTGGCCCGGGCGGCCGGTGTGCAACAGGTGGACCGGGTGGCCTCCGGCCTGGACACCGTGGACCGCGATCCGGTGCAGGCCGGGCCCGACGTGGCCGCGGAGGACTGGCCGGACCCGGAGGCGTGGGCGCGGTCCGGGTTCCGGGAGATGCGCCGGGGTGGTCGGCGGCGCCGCAAGGGGACCGACGCTGTCGGGGACGCCAACGGCGAGGGGCACGCCACGTCCGAGGCTGCGGCCGCTGAGGGGAGCGCTGCCTCCGAGGGGCACGCCGCCGGGGATCGCAACCACGGCGGGGCCGCGGACGCCTCCGGTCCCTCCGCGACGCCCGGCGACGAAACCCCCGGCCACGAGCCCACCGACCCCGGCCACGAGCCCACCGACCCCGGCCACGAGCCCGCGACCCCCGCCGCCCCGCCCCGCCCCGCCGCGGCGCCGACCCCGGCCCTGGCCCCGGTGACCACCTCGATCACGCTGCCCGCCCTGGACCACCCGGGGGACCCCGATCTGCAGCCGGGCACCGCCCCGGCCGAGGACCCCACCCCCACCGGCTCGATCGCCGCCGCGGCGGGCGCCTCCCTGGCGCTGGCACTGGTGGTGGCCGGCGCCCCGGTGCTGCTGCTGCCCGCCCTGGTGCTGCTGGTGGTCGCCGCCTGCTGCGCGCCGAAGGGCCGCCGTCGCCGGCTGGTGCTGGCCGGGCTGCCCGCCGTGGTGCTGCTCGGCCCGACGCTGGCCGAGGCCGCCTCCCGTGGCGCGGAGGGCTGGCGGCTGCTGGTCGCCGACCCGGGGTCGCCGCAGGCCACCGCGCCGGTGGACGCGGTGCTCCAGCTCCTGGGCGTCCCGGCCGACGTGAGCGGGCTGGTGCCCGGTCCGGTGGCGGAACTGCTCGGCACCGATCTGGCCGCCTGGTGGCCCGCGCTGGGGGGCGCCGGGATCCTGCTGCCCGCCCTGGTGGCGCTGTGCCGCGGCCGCGAGGTGGCCCGCGGGGTCCGGCTCGGCTGGCTGATGGCGGCCCTGGGGTTGGCGGTGGCCGCGCTCTCCGGCCGGGTGGTGGTCGGCCAGCAGGGCGGGACGGCGGTGACCGGCTGGACCGGCACCGGGCTGTCCTTCGCCTATGCCGGGCTGCTCGCCGCCGCGGTGCTCGGCACCCGGGGCGTGCAGCGGGTGCTGGCCGGATCGAACTTCGGCTGGCGCCAGGTGACCGCCGGTGTGGTGACCCTGGTGGCGGTGCTGCTGCCGGTGGCCGGCTGGGCGGGGTGGGCCTGGCAGAGCCACCAGCAGGAGGTCGGGGCGCTGGACACCCTGGACCGGTCGGTGGTGCCCGCGATCGGGCGGCAGACCCAGCAGGGCCCGGACGCCCCGCGGGTGCTGGCCCTGACCGTGGACGCGGACGGCATCACCGGCTGGCAGCTGCTCCGCGGCGACGGACCGCGGCTGGTCGAGGAGTCGGCCGTGGTGCGCACCCGTGGCCTGACCGGCGAGCTGGCCGACCCCGGGACCGCCGAGGACGACCCGGCCACCGCCGAGCTGGTGGACCTGGTGGCCCGGCTGTCGGTGGGCTCGGGGGAGGACGTCTCCGCCGAGCTGGCCGCGCTGGCGGTGGCGGATGTGCTGGTGCCCACGGTGAGCGAGGACGACACCTCGGTGCGCGGCCAGCAGCGGACGGCCCTGATCGGCCGCCTGGACGCCACCCCCGGCCTGGAACGGATCACCGAGGTCTCCGCGGGCGTGATCTGGCGGGTGCAGCCGACCGCCGCCGGTGGTGACGTCGACCAGGTGGTGACCGCCTGGGCCCGGCTGCTGCCCGACGCCTCCGCCGCCTCCGACGCCCAGGGGCTGTCCGGCTCCGGCGCGGTGGCCGTGGCGGCCCAGGGCACCACGGTGGACACCACGATCCCGGCCGGTGACTCCGGTCGCCTGCTGGTGCTGGCCGAGCGCGCCGACTCCGGGTGGCGGGCCACCCTGGACGGACGCCCGCTGCGCAGCGTGACCGAGGGCTGGCGGCAGACCTTCGAGGTGGGCGCCGCGGGTGGCCACCTGGTGGTGAGCTACCAGCCGGCCGACCGCACGCCCTGGCTGATCGCCCAGGCGGTGGTCGGGGTGCTGGCCCTGCTGCTGGCGGTGCCGGTGCGCCGCCGCCGGGCCGGGAGGAGATGAGATGACCGAGCCGACCACGCCCGAGCCCCGTCGCGGGCGCGCCGCCCGGTGGCTGAGCGGGCTGCTGGTGCTGGCGCTGGCCGGTGGGGCCACCGCGCTGGGGGTCGTCCTGCCCCGCACCGACGTCGCCGCCTCCGGTGCCACCGAGGTGGACGTCCCGGCGGGCACCACCAGCCTGGTGTGCCCGGGGCCGCTGACCCTGCCCGAGGAGTCGGGCGCGGGCGGGTCGGACTTCCAGCGGGTCCCGGTGGACCCGGTGGTCCGGACCTCCCTGCTGGACACCGCGGGCGGCAGCTCGGTCACCGCCACCGTGCTGGACGGCGACACCACCTCGCTGTCCGGGGGGTCTGCGCTGGTGGACGACCCGGCGGCGCCGGTGCTGGTGACCGCTCCGGCCCAGGACGGTGAGCCGGCCCGGGTGGCGGGCAGCACCAGTGCGGTGGTCACCGACGGCGACCTGCGCGGACTCGCCGCGGGCAGCTGCACCACCGCCGCCTCGGACGTCTGGCTGGTGGGCGGCAGCACGGCCCTGGAGAGCACCGCCGATCTGGTGCTGGTCAACCCCGGCGTGACGGCGGCGCAGGTGACGCTGACCATGTGGGGCCCGGCCGGTCAGGTCGACCTGGCGAACTCCACCGACGTCCTGGTCGCCCCGCAGTCCAGCCGCACCGTGGTGCTGCCCGGCGTGGCGGCGGAGGAGCGCCGGATCGTGGTGCACGCCCAGGCCTCGGGCGGCCAGATCTCCGCGTACCTGCAGGACTCGCTGCTCGACGGGCTGACCCCGCGCGGCACCGATCTGGTCACCGCCGGCGCGGCCCCAGCGCAGCGGCAGGTGGTGCCGGGGCTCGAACTCGCCGAGACCGGCGCCGAGGACGCGGACACCGCCCAGCTCCGGCTGGTGGCGCCCGGGGACGAGGACGCGACCGTCTCGGTGACGATGGTCGGGCCGGACGGCGAGGTACCGCTCACCGGGGCCCAGGACCTGCAGCTGCCCGCCGGGGTGGTCACCGACGTGTCGCTGGGCGGTCTGCCGGCCGGGTCGTACACCGCGGTGGTCACCAGCGACGTGCCGGTGGTCGCCGGGGCGATGCAGGCCCGGGAGGGCAAGCCGGGCGAGCAGGACTCCGTGCCCAGGATGGACCGGAGCTGGGCCGCATCCACCGGTACCGGTGGCGGACTGGTCGCGGTGCCGGCCGGATCGCGGGGCCGGGTGCTGCTGTCCGTGCTGGACGCCGAGGGCGCGGCGGTGACCGATCCGGCCGACGAGCCCACCGCCACCCCGACCCAGGGGCAACGACCGGACGAGGACGCGGACACCCCCACCGGGCCGACCGTCGACCTGCCGATCCGGATCTACGGCGAGTCCGGCCTGCTGGACGAGCGGGAGGTCACCGTCGAGGTCGGCAGCACCACCCGGCTGGACCTGGCCGCTCTGGACCTGGACGAGGACGTCCTGGCGGTGGAGGTGGTGCAGCCGGACGGGGTCGAGCTGGCCTGGGCGCTGTTCGCCTACCGGCAGCAGAGCGACGGCACCCTGCTGTCGGTGGTCTCCCCGCTGCTGGACCGGGACACCGCCTCCACGGTGCTGATCCGCCCCGAGGACCGGGCCGGCCTGGACTGAGCCGGTCCGGCGGGCACGGCGACCGGCTCAGCGTGCGGCGCGCAGTTCCAGCTTCTCCCGCAGCCCGAGCCCGGCGCTGATCGCGACCCGGACCGGCCACTGGTACCAGCGGTGGTACCGGCGGTGCAGGTACTGCTTGGCGCTGGCGTGATGGGCGGAGATCATCCGGGACGGGCGCGCCTTCCAGGACACGCCACCGACGTGCACCACCTCGGCCTGCGGCACGTAGACATTCGCCCACCCGGCACGGCCGAGCCGTTCGCCCAGGTCCACGTCCTCGAAGAACATGAAGTAGTCGGCGTCGAACCCGCCGACCGCCTCGAAGGCCTCCCGGCGCAGCAGCAGGCAGGCGCCGGACAGCCAGCCCGCGGCGCGCTCGGTCCCGACCGACTCCTGGCGCCGGTGGTAGGCCCGGGTCCACGGGTTGCCCGGCCACACCTTGCCCAGCACCGCATGCCCGGCGCCCTGGGTGAGCGAAGGCAGCTCCCGGGCGGAGGGGTAGACCGTGCCGTCCTCGTTCAGCAGGGCGGGGCCGAGCGACCCGGCGCCCGGCAGCCGCCGGCCCGCGGCGAGCAGGGTGTCCAGGGCGCCGGCGTGCCAGATCACGTCCGGGTTCGCCACCACCAGCCAGTCCTGATCGGCGCCCGCGGCACCGGCATTCGCGCCGCCGCCGTAGCCGAGGTTCTGGCCGGTGCGGACCACCCGGGCACCGGCGCTGGCCGCGACCCGGTCGGTCACCTCCGGGTCGGTGCCGTTGTCCACGATCACCAGCTCCACCGGGCCGGTGGCGGCCGTGGCCAGGCTGTCGACGAAGGTCTCCAGCTCCTGCCCCGGGTTGAAGACGATGGTCACCACGCGCACGGCGGGGGGCGGGGCGGCAGGGGAGGAGGTCATGGCCGGGACAGATTACCGTCCGTCCCCGAGCTGGGGGTCGATCTCCTCCGGCGCGCGGCCGAGCAGGTGGGCGACCTGGTCCACCACCACCTCGTGCACCAGCTCGGCCAGGTCGTCGCTGCCCTCGGCCCGGGTCTCCACCGGCCGCCGGTAGACCACGATCCGGGGCGGCAGACCGGGCTCGCTCGGGAAGCACCGGCCCAGGGGCACCCCGCCGTGCTCCCAGGGCGCGGGATCGGCCGGCGGGACGTCCTCCACCGCGAACTCGACCCCGTCCAGCTGACGGCCCCAGCGCAGTTCCAGCCGTTCCACCGAGCCGAGCACCAGGTCGTCGAAGCGTTCGCCCCGGGTCCGGGCGGCGGGCAGCCCGGCCGGCAGCAACGGCCCGCGCAGACCCCGGCCCCGGCGGTCGCGGCGGCGCACCGGTCCGGCCTGGCGGGGCTGGGAGAAGTCGGGCAGGAAGCGGCGAGGGGCCATCCGGGCACTCTAGCTCCGGGGCCACGACCGGGTGACAGCAGGCGGGTCCTGCCACGGGCCGGGCGACCGGAGAGGTACGGTCTCCCTCGTGAGATCCGTCCGTCAGTGCTCCCGCACCGCGTGCGGTCGTCCGGCGGTGGCCACCCTCACCTATGTGTACGCCGACTCGACGGCCGTGCTCGGCCCGTTGGCGACCACGGCCGAGCCGCACTCCTACGACCTGTGCGCCGAGCACGCCTCCCGGCTGACCGCCCCGCGCGGGTGGGACGTGGTGCGCCTGGCCCCGGAGTTCATCGAGACCGGCCCGAGCCACGACGACCTGGTCGCGCTGGCCGAGGCGGTGCGCGAGGCCGGGCGCCCGGCGCGGGCCGCGGTGCCCGAGGGGCTGCCGCCCGCCGAGCACCTGACCGAGGAACGGCGCCGCGGCCACCTGCGCGTGCTCCGCGGCGACGAGGACTGAGCCGATGGCACAGGGGGCAGGAACCGGACGACGGCGGCAGGCGGCACCGGCCGAGCCACTGGGCTCGCTCACCCGCCCGGACCAGGAGATCACGCCGGGCACGGAGCACTGCGTGTCCTGCGGATCGGAGCAGCTCACCCGGCTGCGGCTGACCCTGGCGGACGGCACCGAGGTCACCTTCGTCTCCTGTCACGCCTGCGAGCACCGCGCCTGGATCCCGGTGGACGGCGACGGCACCCCGCTGACCCGCGATGAGGTCGTCCAGCGTTCGTCCCGCCGCTGACCGTCGCTAGAGTGGCGGGCGTGTCCCAGACCCATGCAGACCTGCCCGACCTGACCGGCCTGATCAAGGCCTACGACGTGCGTGGCACCGTGCCCGACCAGCTCAACTCCGGCGTCGCCTGCGCGATCGGCGCCGCCTTCGCCGAGGTGGTGGTGCTCCCCGAGGCAGCCGCCGGTGACCGGCCCCGGGTGGTGATCGGCAACGACATGCGTCCCTCCGGCCCGGAGCTGGTGGGCGCCTTCGCCGAGGGCCTGGCCGCCCGCGGGGTGGACGTGATCCGGATCGGCCTGTGCTCCACCGACGGGCTGTACTTCGCCTCCGGCTCGCTGGGCATCCCGGGCGCGATGTTCACCGCCTCGCACAACCCGGCCGAGTACAACGGCATCAAGCTGTGCCGCGCCGGAGCCCGCCCGGTCGGGCAGGACACCGGCCTGGCCGCCGTGCGCGACCTGGCCTCCCGCTACCTGGGTGAGGGCCTGCCCGCCCCGGTCGCCGAGCCCGGATCGATCACCGACCGGGAGATGCTCGCCGACTACGCGGCCTTCCTGCGCGGGCTGGTCGACCTGTCCGGCATCCGCCCGCTGAAGGTGGTCGTGGATGCCGGCAACGGGATGGGTGGCTACACCGCCCCGGCCGTGCTGGGCACCGGCGCCGGGCTGCCGGAGCTGCCGCTGGAGGTGGTGCCGCTGTACTTCGAGCTGGACGGCACCTTCCCCAACCACGAGGCGAACCCGCTGGAGCCGAAGAACCTGGTCGACCTGCAGCGGGCCGTGGTCGAGCACGGCGCCGACATCGGCCTGGCCTTCGACGGCGACGCGGACCGCTGCTTCGTGGTGGACGAGAACGGCGACCCGGTCTCGCCCTCGGCGATCACCGCCCTGGTCGGCCTGCGCGAGATCGCCAAGGAGCAGGCTGCCGGCCGCCCGCAGCCGGTGATCATTCACAACCTGATCACCTCCCAGGTGGTGCCGGACCTGGTCCGGGCCGCCGGCGCCACCCCGGTGCGCACCCGGGTCGGCCACTCGTTCATCAAGGCGCAGATGGCCGAGTCCCAGGCGGTGTTCGGCGGGGAGCACTCCGCGCACTACTACTTCCGGGACTTCTTCTTCGCCGACACCGGCATGCTCGCGGCGCTGCACGTGCTGGCCGCCCTCGGTGGGCAGCCGCACCCGCTGTCCGCGCTGGCCGAGCAGTACCAGCCCTACGTCGCCTCCGGTGAGATCAACTCCCGGGTCGAGGACGTGGCCGCCGCCCGCGACCGGGTGATCCGGGCCTACGTGACCGAGCAGGGCGCCGGCCCGGTGACCACCGACGAGCTGGACGGCCTGACCGTCTCGCACTGGGACGGCCACCCGCAGTGGTGGTTCAACCTGCGCGCGTCGAACACCGAGCCGCTGCTGCGCCTGAACGTCGAGGCCGCGGACCAGGACATCATGGAGAAGGTGCGCGACGACGTGCTCGCGCTGGTCCGGCAGGAGAGCTGACATGAGCACCGAGAACACCACCGGCACCGCCGCCTGGGTCCGTGACCTGCTGCGTTGCCCGGTCACCGGCGCCACCCTGGTCGACGGCGTCGGCCCCGGCGGACAGCCCGAGCTGGTCTCCACCGACCCGGAGCGCCCGCTGGCCTACCCGGTGCGGGACGGCATCCCGGTGCTGCTGGCCGCGGAGGCGCGCGCCCTCTGATCCAGCACCACCCAGACGTGGGGCCCCGGGCGGTTGCCCGGGGCCCCACGTCGTCTAGCATCGCCTCCGGTTCGAGCGGACGATGCGGGAGGACGCCTGATGGCACACGGTGGGGGCAACAAGGCGATCATCGCCGCACTGTCCGCCAATCTCGGGATCGCGGTGACCAAGTTCATCGCGTTCCTGCTGACCAGCTCCAGCTCGATGCTGGCCGAGTCGGTGCACTCGGTCGCCGACTCCGGCAACCAGGTGCTGCTGCTGGTCGGCGGCAAGCGGGCCCGGCGGGCGGCGGACGAGGAGCACCCGTTCGGCTACGGCCGGGCGCGGTACCTGTACGCCTTCGTGGTGTCGATCGTGCTGTTCAGCCTCGGTGGCCTGTTCGCGCTGTACGAGGCGTGGCACAAGTTCGCCGACCCGCACCCGATCGAGTCCTGGCACTGGGTGCCGCTGGTGGTGCTGGTGGCCGCGATCGCGATGGAGGGGTTCTCCTTCCGGACCGCGATCAAGGAGGCGAACCACACCCGCGGCGGGCAGTCCTGGTGGCAGTACATCCGCACCGCCAAGGCCCCGGAGCTACCGGTGGTGCTGCTGGAGGACTTCGGCGCGCTGCTCGGCCTGGTGTTCGCCCTGTTCGGGGTCGGGATGACCCTGGGCACCCACGACGGGCGCTGGGACGCGGTGGGCTCGGCGGCGATCGGCCTGCTGCTGGTCGCGATTGCGATCGTGCTGGCGATCGAGACCAAGTCGCTGCTGCTCGGCGAGTCCGCGAGCCGCCGGGACGTCGAGGCGATCAAGGCCGCGCTGGTCGGGGAGGGCGTGCCCTCGGTGATCCACCTGCGCACCCTGCACCTGGGCCCGGAGGAGTTGCTGGTCGCCGCCAAGATCGAGGTGACCGCGGACGAGTCCGCCGCCGAGGTGGCCCACGCCATCGATGCCGCGGAGCAGCGGGTGCGGGCGGCGGTGCCGATCGCCCGGGTGATCTACCTGGAGCCGGACCTGCGGCAGGCGGTCGACGCGGCGGGCTCCTGACCTGAACGGCCCCGGTGGATCGCTCCACCGGGGCCGTTCACGTACCGGCGCAGGGTCAGACCCCGGCCTTGTCCTTCAGCTCGGTGACGAACTCCGGGTTCGCGTCCAGCCAGGTGCGGGCCGACGCGGCCGGGTCGGAGCCGCCGTCCTCGTTGAACATCTGGTTCTCCAGCGAGAACAGCTGCTCGTCGGTGAGGGTGAAGCTCGCGATCATCGCGCTCAGCGTCGGGTAGTCCTCGGCGAAGCCGGTGCGGCCGACGGAGTGGATCTCCTCCGCCTCGCCCATCGCGCCCTCGGGGTCCTCGAGGTCCTTGATCGGGTACTCGTCGTAGGCCCAGTGCGGACGCCACAGGGTGACGGCGATGTTCTCACCGGCGGCAGTGGCACCCTTCAGCTCGGCGAGCATCGCCGGGGTGGAGGAGATGACGTACTCCAGGTCCTCCAGGCCGTAGGTGGGGATCGCCTCGTCCTGGGTGATCCGGGTCAGCCCGGCACCGGCCTCGATGCCGACCAGCCGGTTGTCGAACAGTTCGGCGTTGTCGGCCAGCTCGGCCAGCGAGTCGATCGGCGCGTCCTCGTTCACCGCGATGGTGAGCTTGGCGTCGTCGTACCAGGTGCCCAGGTCCTCCAGCTCGTCGCCGTACTGCTCCCAGTAGTCGGCGTGGGTGGTGGGCAGCCACATGTCGAAGTTCACGTCGAAGTCGCCGCCGGTGACCCCGGTGTAGACCACGCCCGGGTCGGCCTCCTCGGCGGTGACGTCGTAGCCCTCGTCCTCCAGCATGGCGGCGAACAGGTGCGAGACGGCGATGCCCTCGTCCCAGCCGGAGTGGATGCCGATCGCGACGCTGGGCAGGTCGCCGTTGTCCAGCCGGTCGGCGTCGGAGTCACCGGAGCCGGAGGAACAGGCGGTCAGGGCCAGCGTGGCGCTCAGGGCGGTGGCGGCGAACAGGGTGGTGCGGGTGCGCATGTCGTCCTTTCCGTGGGGCAGCATCGGGCCGCCCCGTGGTGGGGGAGGTCGGGAAGTAGTGGGGGCCTCAGCGCGAGGCGGAGGCGGCGGCGACCGCTTGGGCCACCTTGGACTTGGTGCCGAAGGCGCTGGTGACCCGGTCCAGGAACATCGCCAGGATCACCACGGCCAGGCCGGCCTCGAAGCCGAGCGAGATGTTCACCCGCTGCAGGGCGGAAACCACGTCGCCACCGAGTCCGGCGGCGCCGACCATGCCGGAGATGACCACCATCGACAGCGCGAGCATGATCACCTGGTTCACCCCGGCCATGATGGTCGGCAGGGCCAGCGGCAACTGGATCTGGCGCAGGATGCGGCCCTCCGAGGAGCCGAAGGCGTGTCCGGCCTCGACCACCTCGCGGTCGACCTGGCGCAGCCCGAGCTCGGTGAACCGGACGCCCGGGGCCATCGCGAAGATGACGGTGGCGACGATGCCCGGCACGACGCCGACCCGGAAGATCACCACGGTGGGGATCAGGTACACGAAGGCCGGCATGGTCTGCATGAAGTCCAGCACCGGTCGCAGGATGCGGGACACCCGGTCGTTGCGGGCGGCCCAGATCCCGAGCGGGATGGCGATCACCAGGGCGACCGCACTGGCCAGGATCACCAGGGCGAGCGAGTCCATCGCGTTCGTCCACTGGTTGACCATGGCGATCACCAGGAAGCCGACCAGGGTGCCGACCGCGAGCTTCCACCCCTTGGCGAACAGCGCGATCAGGGCCAGGGCGATCACGATCACCCAGAACGGCGGCGCGCTGAGCACGGTGTCCAGACCGTCGTAGGCACCGGTCAGGACGGTCCGGATCACCTTGAACAGCCCGGAGAAGGTGGTGGTGATCCAGTCGACGGCGGCATCGACCCACTCGCCCAGCGGCAGCCGGGGGAGCCAGTCGGCGATGGTGGCGGAGCTCATGCGCGCACCTCCTCGACCTCGGGGGCGGCCGGGGCGACGGCATCGACCACCGGGGTGCCCTCGGGCGGGGTGCCGTTCTCGGCCGGGACCATCGCCTCCAGCAGGGTCACCCGGGGGATGACGCCGACCAGACGGCCCTGGTCGTCGGTGACCGGCACCGGCAGCGGGGACTCGGCGGCGGGGGCAAAGACGTCGGCCAGCGGGGTGTCCGCGGAGACCGAGGACAGGCTGGTGTCCACCCGGCCGACCAGGGTCTCGGCGCCGGCCCGGGTGGCCTGCACCGCGTCCTCGTCCCGGATGATGCCCTGCAACCGGCGGGCCCGGTCCACCACGTAGGCGGCGGCGACCTGCTGCTCGCGCATGGTGCGCAGCGCGAGCCGCGGACCGGCGGTCAGGCTGGCGACCGCGGCGGGGCGGCGCATCACGGAGGCGGCGGTCAGCACCCGGGTCCGGTCCACGTCGGCGACGAACTGCGCCACGTAGTCGTCGGCCGGGTCGGACAGGATCTGCTCGCTGGTGCCGACCTGGACGATCCGGCCGTCGCGCATCACCGCGATCCGGTCGCCCAGGTACATCGCCTCGTTCAGGTCGTGGGTGATGAAGACGATCGTCTTGCCGAGCTTCTGCTGCAGCTCCAGCAGCTGGTCCTGCATCTCGCGGCGGATCAGCGGGTCCAGCGCGGAGAACGCCTCGTCCATCAGCAGGATGTCGGTGTCGGCGGCCAGCGCACGGGCCAGGCCGACCCGCTGGCGCATCCCGCCGGACAGCTCGTGCGGCAGGTGGTCGGCCCACTGGTTCAGCCCGACCATGCCGAGCGCCTCCCGGGCCCGGGCGTTGCGCTCGTCCTTGGCCATGCCCTGCAGCGCGAGCGGGTAGGCGGCGTTGTCGAGCACCGTGCGGTGCGGCAGCAGGGCGAAGTGCTGGAACACCATCGACACCTTGCGCTGGCGGATCTCGCGCAGCTGGGCCGCGCTGACCGCGCTCAGGTCGTCGTCCCCAAGCAGCACCCGGCCGGCGGTCGGCTTCCACAGGCCGTTCAGCATCCGGATCAGGGTCGACTTGCCCGAGCCGGACAGGCCCATCACCACGAAGGTCTCCCCGGAGGCGATCTCGAGGTTCGCGTCGATCACCGCCGCGGTGCCCCACTGCTTGACGTCCTCCCGCCCGGCACCCTCGCGCAGGCGGCGCACCGCCTGCTCCGGCCGCCGGCCGAAGACCTTGTACACGCCTTCGACGCGCAGTCCTGTCACTCATCCACCTCGTCACGTCAGTGACACGCGCACCGGGGGCCACGGTGCTCCGGGTGGAGCACGACGGACCCGCGCCGGCGATCGCGTGTCGGCGGTCGGCAACCCCCTGCGGGCGGCCCCGGGCGCTGGGCGCCGGACCGGCCCTCCGAACGCGGATCGGCCCTCGCATCGCTGCCCCGGACGGGGCGCCGCGAGGGCCGAGTGTTGGCGTTCCATGCCGACCATCTCGTTGATCTGGTCGCCGCCCACCCTTCACCACATTCGCGCAGACGGCGAATGCGAAACGGGCGATTCGATGCCGGGGGACCCCGACTTTACTCAGGTAAAGTCGTGATGACCTGCGACTTTACCTATTCTTGGATCGTTACCGTTTCGTGACACATCAGGGCGTGCCGACCCGGCCCGGCCCGCCCCACGGCGGTGGTGGGGGTCACAGGCGGCACGGCGCAGGCCCGGAAGGTCCACCCGAACGGGGGATAACCCCACCTTGCCGCACCGGGTGCCCGGGTGTCCTATCGAATGCCGGGCGCGGGACGATGGAGGCCGCGAACCAGTCAGCAAGGAGCCCGCCATGTCCAGCCAGCCCGTCACCCCGGAGCCCGGGACGAGCGCCGTCCCCGCGCACGCCGCCGAACCCGACCCTGCCGCCCCGGAGCCCGGTGTCGCGGCGCCCGTCGCCACCCCGGCGCAGCCGGCCTCCGACTGGACCCGGCTGCCCGGGCGCACCTGGCGCGAGCTCGGCTACCTGTGGGTGATGCTCCTGCTCAGCACGGTGGTCTTCGCGTACCTGATCACCGTGGTCTCGCTGACTGCCACGGTGGTGGTCACGGTGGTCGGCCTCTACGCACCGGCGGCGATGATCCTCGGCGCCCGCGGCTTCGGCGGGGCGTTCCGCGGGATGGCCCGCAGCATGCTCGGCATCGACGTGCCCGCGCCGCCGCCGATGCGTGAGGTGCACGGCTTCTGGCGCCGCCTGATCGCCTGGTGGACCGACCCGGCCGGCTGGCGGGCACTGCTGTTCGGGCTGGTGGCCTGGCCGGTGTCGATGGCGGGCGCGATCATGTCGTTCACGCTGCTGGCCATCGGGCTCGGCGGGATCACGCACTGGGCCTGGTACCGCTTCCTGCCGGCGCAGCTCGGCGCCGACGGCCAGATGCACCGCGGCGCGTCCTTCGGCGACAACTACTTCATCGACACCACCCCGCGGCAGTGGCTGCTGATCTCGGCCGGGGTGCTCGCCCTGGTGATCTGGTGGTACCTGACCCGCGCCTTCGGGCACCTGTTCCGGGCGCTGAGCCGGGGACTGCTCGGACCCACCGCCGGCAGCCTGCGGGTGGCGCACCTGGAGCGGACCCGGTCCGCCGCGGTCCAGGACGCCGACGCCCGGCTGCGGCGGATCGAGCGCGACCTGCACGACGGCACCCAGGCCCGGCTGGTCGCGGTGGCGATGCAGATCGGCGACGTGAAGGACCGCCTGGAGGACGGCCCGGACCCGGAGTCCGCCGCCCTGCTCGGTGCCGCGCACAGCGGGCTGAAGGACACCCTGGCCGAGCTGCGCGAGATCGCCCGCGGCATCCACCCGCCGGCGCTGGACGACGGCCTGGCGGTGGCGCTGACCACGCTGGCCGCCCGGTGCCCGATGAGCGTGGCGGTGCGCACCGACCTGCGCCGGGAACCCGACCCGGAGATCCAGACCATCGCCTACTACGCGGTGGCCGAGCTGCTCAGCAATGCGGTCAAGCACTCCGGCGCGGACCGGGCCTCGGTGGAGGTCGGCGGCGGGCGGCGCCGGCTGCTGATCCGGGTGACCGACAACGGGCACGGCGGCGCGGTCCCCGGCCTGCCGGGCGCCTCGGGTGGCACCGGGTTGTCCGGGATCGGCGACCGGGCGGCCGCGGTGGACGGCCGGGTGGAGATCGACAGCCCCGCCGGTGGGCCTACGGTGATCACCGTGGACCTGCCGGTGAGTGCCCGATGAGTTCGACGACCCCGCTGACGGTGGTGATCGCCGAGGACTCGGCGGTGCTGCGCGACGGACTGGTGTCCCTGCTGACCCGGCGGGGGCACCAGGTCCTGGCCGCCCGCCCGGACGCCGACGCCCTGCTGGCCGAGCTGCCCACCCTGCCGCAGCGCCCGGATGTCGCCGTGCTGGACGTGCGGATGCCGCCGACCTTCACCGACGAGGGCCTGCGGGCGGCGCTGGCGATCCGCCGGGACCACCCGGGGGTCGGCGTGCTGCTGTTCTCCCAGTACGTCGAGACCAGCTACGCCACCGAGCTGTTCGGCGCGGACGCCCGCGGCACCGGCTACCTGCTCAAGGACCGGGTGGCCGAGGTACGGGACTTCCTGGACGCCCTGGAGCGGATCGCCGCCGGCCAGACCGTCCTGGACCCGGAGGTGGTCGGCCAGCTGATGGGCGCGGCGCGGGTCGACCCCGGGCTGTCCCGGCTGACCGCCCGGGAGGTCGAGGTGCTGGCGATGATGGCCGAGGGCCGGTCGAACTCCGCGATCGCCGAACGGCTGTACCTGTCCGCCGGCGCGGTGGAGAAGCACGTGACCTCGATCTTCGGCAAGCTCGACCTGGCGCCGGACGCCGGGGACAACCGCCGGGTGCTGGCCGTGCTGCGCTACCTCGACCTGGGGATCTGACCCCACGGGGGATAACCCCACCCGAACCCGGGAGAAGCCCGCCGGATGCCCGGCGGGCTTCTTCATGTTCCGGGCCGGCGCGGACGAACAGGCTGGTCACGTACCCGATCGCCGGGTTCCCGCGACCCGCGGCACCCCACCTGGAGCGCCATGTCCGCCGTCACGCTCACCGCCCCGCCGCGGGACCGGTCGAACACCCTCACCCTGACCCGGCCGACCCGTCCGGCCGGTCCTGCCACGGCCCGCGACCCCTACGCCGACGGCATCCGCGCCGTCGGGATCCTGGCCGTCGTGGCCCTGCACTGGCTGATGGTCGAGGCGAGCTGGGACGGGCACCAGCTCGTGATCGGCAACGCGCTCGGCCACGGCTGGGGCTGGCTGCTCACCTGGGCGCAGCCGCTGCCGGTGCTGTTCTTCGCCGCCGGGGTGGCCGCCGCCCACGGCTGGCGCAAGGCGGCCGGTGCCCGCAGCTTCGTCACCAGCCGGGTGCTGGCCATGCTGCCCGCGGTGGCCACCTTCGGGCTGGTCTGGGCCGGGCTGGTGGCGGTGCTGCCCGAACTCGGCCTGCCCTCCGCGGTGGTGCACCAGGTGGCCCGGATCGCCCCGCAGCCGCTGTGGTTCCTGGGCGTGCAGGTGGTGCTGCTGGCGCTGACCCCGGTGCTGGTCCGGGCCGGCCGGCGCTGGGGCTGGCGGGTGCCGGTGGCGGTGGGGGCGGCGGCGCTCGCGGTCGACCTGCTGCGGTTCGGCGCCGGGATCGGCCAGGTGTCGATGGCCAACCTGGTGCTGGTGTGGGCGGTGCCCTACCTGATCGGCTTGCTGGACGCGGACGCCCGCCTGGCCGGTCGCCCCACCGCGCCCCGCCGCTGGGCCCTGGTCGCGGCGGCCGGACTGCTGGCGACCGTGGCGCTGATCGCCGCCGGGCCGTACCCGGTGTCGCTGATCGGGATGCCCGGCGACGCGGTGTCCAATCTGGCCCCGCCGACCGCCCCGGTGCTGACCTTCGCGATCGCCCAGGTGGCGCTCGCGCTGGCACTGCGCCCGCTGTTGGCGGACCGGGCGGCGCGCTCGGCGCTGGTGCGCTGGACCAATGCCCGGTCGATGGGGCTGTACCTGTGGCACCTGACCGCGATGTTCGCGCTGACCGGGCTGCTGATCTTCGGCCTGGGCATCGCGGTACCGGAGCCGTGGACCGCGCAGTGGTGGCTCACCCGGCCGCTGGTCGCCGTGGCCGCCTGGGTACTGCTGCTGATGTTCCTGCGCCTGGACCGGGCGCTGCGCCCGGTGGTGACCCGTGCGATCGACGCCTGGCGCTGACCGGCGACGCAGGTCCCAGGCGTTTCCCAGGAACGGGTGGTCGGCTGGTCGGGTGCTGCACGAGAGACTCGATCCCCGCACCGCCGGCGACGACGACGGCCGTCCGGACACCGGCTGGACGGTGACCCGGGCCGGTCTGCTGGACGTGAACCCGATCGCCCGCCTGATGCAGGCGCACCGCCCGTTCATCGACCTGGACGGCGACGGGCTGCCGGACCCGCTGCCGGACGAGGAACAGGCCGCCCCGGCCACCCGGATGATCCTGAGCCTGGGCGGGTTGGAGCACGGCGAGGTGTGGTGCGCCCGGGACGGCGGCGACGGGCCGGAGGTGGCGGCGGCCGCGGTGTGGATGCCGCCGGACGCCAGCGGCCTGGCAGTGAACCTGCACCGGATGATGGCCCGGGAGCTGGGCGTGCCGGCCGATCCGGCACCGCACGACCCGGGCCTGGCGCCGCTGCCGTCGATCCTGACCGCGACCTCGGAGCTGATCGCGGTGCTGCGCGGGTCCAGCGCACAGCGGGTGCTGATCATGCTCGCCGACGACCGGGAGGGCCCGGACCGGCTGGGCCTGCTCGCCCAACTGCTCGCCCCGGTGATCGCCACCGAGCTGGCCGCGGGCCGGGAGGCGTTCGCGGTGACGCTCGACCCGGGCCAGGTGACCGACCTGACCGCACTCGGCTTCCGGCCGGTGCTCACCGCCGGGCTGGGCGCCGCCGAACTCTGGCTGGGCGCGGTGCACCCGGCGCTCAAGCCGCCGCTGGATCAGCCCGCCACGGCGACGGTGTAGCCCGCCTCGTCCTCGCTGAGGTCGCCGGTCTCGCCCGCCCGCACCGCTCGGCGGCCGAGCACGATCGTGTAGGCCCAGAACCCGGCCAGCGCCACCGCGCCGATCAGGATCTTCAGCCAGGCCGGCAGCGAGGACCCGGTGACGAAGCCCTCGATCATCCCGGAGACGAACAGCGCCAGCACCAGGCCGATCGCCACGGTGATCAGCGCGCGGCCCTCCTCGGCCAGCGCCCGGGCCCGGGGGCGCCCGCCGGGGACGATCCAGGCCCAGCACAGCTTCAGACCGGCCGCTCCCGCGACGAACACGCTGGTCAGCTCCAACATCCCGTGCGGCAGGATCAGGCTGAAGAACACGCCCAGGCTGTCGTGGGTCGCCATCAGGCCGGCCACCGCGCCGATATTGAGCGCGTTGCTGAGCAGGATGTAGGCCGGTCCCACGCCGGTGATCCCGATCCCGATGCACAGCGCCGCGATCCAGGCGTTGTTGGTCCACACCACCCCGGCGAACCCGGCGCCGGGCTGGTAGTACTCGGCGAAGGCGTTCTGCACGTACTCCTGCTGCTGCTCCGGGGTCATCATCGCGTCCAGCACCCCGGGCTCGGTGGCCACCCACCAGGCGCTCACCGCGGCCAGTGCCACGCAGACCACGGTCACCGCGACCGTCCACCACCGGATCCGGTACAGCGCGGCCGGCAGGGCGATCATCAGGAACCGGGTGATGTCCCGCCAGGCCGGTTCGTGCCGGCCGGCGATGGTGGCGCGGGCCCGGGCCAGCGACTGCGACAGCCGGGTCACGGTGTCCGGGTCCGGGGCGGCGGAGCGCACGGTGGACAGGTCGGTGGCCGCCGACTGGTAGAGCCGGATCAGCTCATCGGTCTCCGCCCCCGACAGCCGCGACCGCCGCGCGAGCTGGTCCATCCGGTCCCAGGTGGGCCGGCGCACGGCGAGGAAGGCGTCGATGTCCACGCTGGATACCCTAGGGCCCGGCCCGGGACCGCAGGAGGTACGAATGGCGTTCGACATGCGCGACGGCGTGGTGATCGGCGAGGGCGTGCTGCTGGAGAACCAGCCGACCTCCTTCGTCACCCGGGCGCTCGGCGCGATGATCGACGTCGCCGTGACCGTGCTGGTGTTCCTGGCGGTGATGTTCGCCCTGGCGGTGGCCGGCGGCGGCATCGGGCCGGACGCGGCGCAGATCCTGGCGGTGGTGCTGCTGGTGCTGGCCTTCGTGGTCGTCCCCACCACGGTCGAGACGCTGACCCGGGGCCGGTCGCTGGGCAAGCTCGCGGTGGGCATCCGGATCGTGCGGGACGACGGCGGGCCGGTGCGGTTCCGGCAGGCCCTGGTCCGGGCGCTGGTCGGAGTGCTCGAGCTGTGGCTGACCATGGGGTCGGTGGCGCTGATCACCTCGATCGTGAACCCGCGGGGCAAGCGGCTGGGCGACCTGCTGGCCGGGACCTATGCGATCCGGGTCCGGGGCAAGGTGACCGCCCGGGCGGTGGTGCCGATGCCGCCGCGGCTGGCCGGCTGGGCGGCCGGGGCGGATGTCGGCCGGCTGCCGGACGGGCTGGCGTTGTCGGTGCGGCAGTTCCTGGTCCGGGCGCCGGGGCTGCATCCGGCCTCCCGGCGCGATCTGGGCGGGCGGCTGGCCGACGAGGCACTGCGCCATGTCGCGCCGCCCCCGCCGCCGGGGGTCGGGCCGGAGGAGTTCCTGGCCGCCGTGGTGGCCGCCCGCCGGGACCGGGACTACCGGGTGCTGGTCCGCGCCGGGGCGGGGGAGCAGCGGGACGGCAACCGGTTGCGCCGGCTGCCGTTCGGGATCGACGACCCGGAGAACTGAGCTCAGTCGTCGGCGATCCGGTGCAGCAGCCGGAACAGCTCGGTCCGCTCGTCCTCGGTGAGCCGGGACAGCAGCTCGTCCGCCCGGCGCCGGCGCTCGGCGTCCGCGGTGGCGAGCACCTGGCGGCCCTGATCGGTGAGTGCCACCAGGGTGGCCCGGCGGTCGGTGGGATCGGGGCGCCGCTCGACCAGCCCGGCGTCCTCCAGGTCGTCCACCAGTGAGGTGATCGAGCGCGGGACCACGTCCAGCCAGCCGGCGAGGGTGGCCTGGCGCTGGGGTTCGCCGGCCCGGGCCAGTACCCGCAGCATCCGGTGCCGGGCCGGGGTCAGCTCCACCGGGGCGAGCTGGTCGCGCACCTCACGGCGCATCCGGCGCAGCGTGGTCCGCAGCAGCCAGAACAGCTCGTCGGCGGGCAGGGGGTCGTGATCGTGCTCACGCATGGGAACAGAATAGCGAGTCCTCAACATTGAGAGGTAGGCTCACTAATAGTTCACCGAGCCCGACCCACCCGTGCCACGAACGAAAGGCACTCCATGACGATGCACTCCTCCGGACGCGGCGCCGGTTCGCCCGCGATGTACCGCTCCTTCCGGCTCGACCCCTCGGTCACCCAGCGCAAGCTCAGCCGGGACGTGCTGCGCCGCATCCTCACCTTCGCCCGGCCCTACCGCGGCACCATCGCGATCTTCCTCGCGCTGGTCGCCGTGGACGCCGGGATCGGCGCCGCCACCCCGCTGCTGTTCCAGCGGATCATCGACCGCGGCATCACGCCCGGCCGCACGAACGTCGTGATCGGCCTGGCCGCGGTGGTCGCGGTGCTGGCGATCGTCTCCGCCGGCCTCGCGCTCGCCTCCCGCTGGCTGTCCGCCCGGATCGGCGAGGGGCTGATCCTCGACCTGCGCACCCAGGTCTTCGACCAAGTGCAGCGGATGCCGCTGGCCTTCTTCTCCCGCACCCAGACCGGCGCCCTGGTGCAGCGGCTGAACGGCGACGTGCTCGGGGCGCAGCAGGCCTTCACCTCCACGCTGTCCAACGTGGTGTCCAACCTGCTCACCGTGATCCTGGTGATCGCCGCGATGCTCTCGCTGTCCTGGCAGATCACCCTGGTCTCCCTGGTGCTGCTGCCGGTGTTCGTGCTGCCGGTGCGCGCGATGGGCCGCCGGCTGGCCGCGGTCACCCAGGAGAGCTACCAGCTGAACGCGGTGATGGGGCAGACCATGACCGAGCGGTTCAACGTGGCCGGCGCCCAGTTGGTCAAGCTCTACGGCCGCGCCGACGACGAGACCCGGGTGTTCTCCGAGCGGGCTGCCCGGGTCCGGGACATCGGGATCACCAGCGCGCTGTACTCGGCGGTGTTCCGGATCGGCCTGACCCTGATCGCCGCGGTGGCCGTGGCGATCGTCTACGGCCTGGGCGGCGTGCTGGCGATCCGCGGCTCGCTCACCGTCGGGGTGGTCGTCGCGCTGACCAGCTACCTGACCCGGCTCTACGGCCCGATCACGGCGCTGTCCAACGTCCAGGTCGACATCATGACCACCCTGGTCAGCTTCGAGCGGGTGATCGAGGTGCTCGACCTCAAGCCCACGGTCGCGGACAAGCCGGACGCCCGCCCGCTCGGCGACATCGCCGCCACCGCCACCGTCGAGCTGGACCACGTCGACTTCCACTACCCGGCCGCGTCCGAGGTCTCGCTCGCCTCGCTGGAATCGGTCGCCCGGTTGCAGACCGAACTGCCGGGCCAGACCCTGCACGACGTCAGCTTCACCGTCCCGCACGGGCACCTGGTGGCGCTGGTCGGCCCCTCCGGCGCGGGCAAGACCACCGTCACCCAGCTGGTGTCCCGGATGTACGACGTCACCGGCGGTGCGGTGCGGGTGGCCGGCCAGGACGTCCGGGACGTCACCGGCGACAGCCTGCGGGACGCGATCGGCGTGGTCAGCCAGGACGCGCACATGTTCCACGACACCATCCGGGCCAACCTGGAGTACGCCAAGCCCGGGGCCACCGACGCGGAGCTGGAGCAGGCGCTGCGCCGGGCCCAGATCTGGGACCTGGTCAGCCGGCTGCCCGACGGCGTGGACACGGTGGTGGGGGACCGCGGCTACCGGCTGTCCGGCGGTGAGCGGCAGCGGCTGGCCATCGCGCGGCTGCTGCTCAAGGCCCCACCGATCGTGATCCTGGACGAGGCGACCGCCCACCTGGACTCCGAGTCCGAGGCCGCGGTGCAGCGGGCACTGTCCGAGGCGCTGGTCGGCCGGACCGCCCTGGTGATCGCCCACCGGCTGTCCACCGTCCGCGACGCCGACAGCATCGTGGTGCTGGACCAGGGCCGGGTCGTCGAGCAGGGCACCCACCCCGACCTGCTCGCCGCCGGCGGGCTGTACGCCGAGCTCTACCGCACCCAGTACGCCGCCGCCGCCCAGGCCTGACCCGCTCCGGCCCCGCTCCGGCCCCGCTCTGCCCGGCTCCAGTCCCGCCCCGGCCCCGCGCCGGCGGCCGAGTTCGGCACAACCGCCGCGAAGTCGTCAGCCCCGCTGACGACCTGGGCGCAGGTGCACCGAACTCGGCGCCGGGCCCGGGCGCTGGGTGCCGGGTGACTGCCGGGCCCGGGCCCGGGCGCCGGGGGACTACAGCCGGCCGGCGGCCTTGAGGGCCAGGTACGTGTCGGCCAGCCGGGGGGCCAGGTCGTCCGGCAGCGCGTCGACCACCTCGACCCCGCGGCCGCGCAGCAGGGCGGCGACCGCCGAGCGTTCCAGCTCGGTGCGCTCGGCGGCGGCCGCGGCCATCAGGTCGCCGCGGTCGGCGCGCAGGTGTTCCACCTCCGGGTCGCGCACCCCGGCCAGCACCACCTGGTGCCGGGCGGTGAGCTGGTCGACCACGCCGAGCAGCCCGGCCTCCACCGCGGCCGGTTCGAGCGCGGACAGCAGCACCACCAGCCCGCGCCGGCTCAGCCGCTCGGTGACCTGGCCGACCACCCCCGGCCAGTCGGTCTCCACCAGCGCGGGCTCCACCCCGGCCAGTGCCTCGGCCATCGCGGGCATCAGCCGGGCCCCGGCCGCCCCCGCCACCCGCGCGCGCAGCACCCGGTCGTAGGCGACCAGCTCCACCCGGTCCCCGGCCCGGCCGGCCAGGGCGGCGAGCAGCAGCGCCGCCTCGATCTGGGCGTCCAGTCGCGGGGCGTCACCCACCCGGGCGGCCGAGGTCCGGGAGGTGTCCAGCACCAGCAGCACCCGCCGGTCGCGCTCCGGCCGCCAGGTCCGCACCACCACGTCCGCGCGGCGCGCACTGGCCCGCCAGTCGATCGAGCGCACGTCATCGCCGACCACGTACTCCCGCAGCGAGTCGAACTCGGTTCCCTGCCCGCGCACCTGCACCGCGGCCCGGCCGTCCATCTCGCGCAGCCGGGCCAGCCGGCTGGGCAGGTGGCGCCGGGAGGCGAACTCCGGCAGCACCCGCAGTTCCCCGGGCACGGTCAGCGACACCTGGCGACCGGCCAGCCCGAGCGGCCCGGCGGTGCGGATCGTCACCCGGTCGGCGGGCAGCGTGCCCCGCCGGGTGGGCTGCAGGGCCGTGCGCACCCGGGTGGACTCGCCGGGCGGCAGCGACACCAGGTGCCGGTTGGCCTCCGCCCCGGCGGACGGTGGCCAGGCGTCGCGGACCAGGGCGCGCAGCCGTCGCCGGCCGGTGTGGGTGAGCAGCAACCGGGACTGGCTGTCCTGGTGCAGCCGCACGCTGCCGGTGGGGGCCTCCCGGCGCACCGCGACCAGCCGGGGCGAGGCCGCCAGCGCCGCGTCCAGCACGCACAGCGCCAGCACCAGCAGCCCCCAGGCCAGCACGGTGCCCGGCGCCGGGAACAGCAGCACCGGCACCACGCCCACCGCGGTGAGCACCACCGCGCGCCAGGTCAGCGCCATCTCAGCGCGGCACCGGCACCGAGGCGAGCACGCTGTCCAGCACCGACTCGGCGGTGACGCCCTCCAGCTCGGCCTCCGGGCGCAGCTGCACCCGGTGCCGCAGGGTTGGGTGGGCCAGCGCCTTCACGTCGTCCGGGGTGACGAAGCCGCGTCCGGACAGCCAGGCCCAGGCCCGGGCGGTGGCCAGCAGCGCGGTGGCGCCACGCGGGGAGACCCCCAGCGACAGCGACGGCGACTGCCGGGTCGCCCGCACCACGTCCACCAGGTAGCCCAGCACCTCGGGGGCCACCTGCACCCGGGCCACCTCGGCCCGTGCCCGGTCCAGCAGTGCCGCGTCGGCCACCGGGCGGACCCCGGCGGCGGTCAGGTCGCGCGGGTCGAAGCCGGCCGCATGCCGGGCCAGCACCTCGATCTCCTCCGCGCGCTGCGGCAGCGGCAGGGTCAGCTTCAGCAGGAACCGGTCCAGCTGGGCCTCGGGCAGCGGGTAGGTGCCCTCGTACTCGACCGGGTTCTGGGTGGCGATCACCACGAACGGCTCCGGCAGCGGCCGCGGGGTGCCGTCCACCGACACCTGCCGCTCCTCCATCGCCTCCAGCAGGGCGGCCTGGGTCTTGGGCGGGGTGCGGTTGATCTCGTCCGCCAGCATCAGGTTGGTGAACACCGGGCCCGCGCGGAAGGAGAACTCGGCGGTGCGCGCGTCGTAGACCAGCGAGCCGGTGATGTCGCCGGGCATCAGATCCGGGGTGAACTGCACCCGGGTGGTGTCCAGGGCCAGCGCGGTGGACAGGGTGCGCACCAGCAGGGTCTTGGCCACGCCGGGCACACCCTCCAACAGCACGTGGCCGCGGCAGAGCAGGGCGATCACCAGGCCGGTGACGGCGGCGTCCTGGCCGACCACGGCGCGGCCGACCTCGGCGCGCAGGGCGGTCAGCGACTCCCGCAGGTCGGGGGTGGGGGTGGGCAGTTCGCTCACGGGTGGTGAACCTCGCTCTCCATCTCGTCCAGCTGGTGGGCCAGGGCACGCAGGCCCGGTTCGTCGGTGGGCGGCGGCCCGTAGAGCAGCGCGCCGATGGTGGGTTCGTCCCGGCCGGTGGCGCGGGCGATCGCGGCGATCAGCGCGGCGGGGGCGGCGGACTGCGGCAGGCCCAGCCGCCGCGCACACCGGTCGGCGGCCCCGGCGCGCAGGGCGGCGGCGGCATGACCGTAGGAGCGACCGCGGCGGTAGAGCCGCGCGCGGCCCCGGGTGGTCTCGGCGGCCCGGACCACCACCGGCAGCCGCTCGGCGACCACCGGGCCGAGCCGGCGACCGCGCCACAGGGCCAGCGTCAGCAGCACCAGCAGCGCCAGCCAGCCGAGCGGCACCGCCTGGGGTGGCAGCAACTGGCTCAGCCCGCCGGCCCCGGGCTCACCGAGGTCGCCGGAGTCGGTCGCCGACGGGACGTACCAGACCAGGTGGTCGTGCCGGCCGAGCACCCGCAGGGCCAGCGCCGCATTGCCCTCGTCGGTGACCCGGGCGTTGCTGAACAGCAGGGGGTCGCCGATCAGGTCCACCCGGCGCCCGCCGGTCTCCAGCGTGCCGTAGGCATAGGCCCCCGACCCGACCGGGAAGCACAGCGTCACCCCGCGGTCGCCGGTGACGCCGTCCACCTCCGCGGCGGTCCGCACCGCACCGGCCGCCCGGGCATCCGGATCGCCGCACTGCGCGGTACGCCGGGCCGCGTCGCCGGCGGACCAGTAGCCGAAGCCGGCCCGGCCCTCGGTCACCGCGGCGGCCAGCGTGTGCGCGTCCAGCAGCACCAGGTCCGCCGCGGACCCGGCCAGTGCCGACACCTGATCGGTGTCCAGGTAGTCGTCCGAGGTGACCAGCAGGGTGCGGCCCTCCCCGGCCGCCCGCAGCGCCTCGGCGGTGGTCCGGACGTACTCGACCTGCACCCCCTGGTCGCCCAGCACCTCGGCCACCGCCCGCGCTCCGTCGTCGCCCGGGTTGTCCGGGGCGAGCGGGGTGCCGGAGGTGCGCGGCTCGGGCAGCAGCGCCGCCAGCCCGGCCAGCAGCACCACCCCGGCGGCCACCAGCACCCAGCGCCAGCGCCGCCAGCGGGAGGCCGCCCGGCCCGCGGCGGTGGTGCCGTCGCCGATCACGGTGGTGGCGCTCATCGCAGACTCACCCGGGCCCGGTCCACCGCGCGGTCCAGCTCGCGCAGCGCGGCATCGTCCTCGGGGCGGGCGTCGTGGTGGCCGTAGACCACCCCGTCGAACAGCTCGCTCGCCCGGTACAGGCCCTCGGCGTGCTCGGGCAGCCGCAGCGCCGCCGCCTGCGCGGCCTCCCGGGCGGTCCGGCCCGGACGCTCGTCCAGCACTGCCCGGTCCTCCAATGCGCGCACCAACGCCCGGAAGCGCTCGGCCACGGCGGTCGCCCAGTCACCGGCAGCGGCGGCGGCGTTCGCGGCCGCGCGCAGGTCCTCGGCGTCCCGGATGTCGTCGTCGGCCAGCACCCGGGCCGAGCGCTGCGCCCGCGGACCGCCCCGCCGGACCGGCCCGGCCACCCAGAACGCCACCAGGGCGATCAGGGCGACCAGCAGCAGGATCAGCAGCAGCCACCACGGCCCGCCCGCGCCACCGACCGGCACCGAGCCGAACAGGTCGGACAGCCAGTCCCAGAACCGTTGCAGCAGGCTCTCGCGCTCCTGGTACACCGGGTCGGCGAGCTCACGCTCCAGCCACTGCCGGGCCTGGTCGGCGTCGGGGACGACAGGGACGTCGAGGCGCACGGCTCAGCCCTGGGCCGCCGCCCGGGCCAGCTCGACGTCCAGCCCCTCGGTGCGCATCCGCGCGTCGATGTAGGCCAGGGCGTAGGCGCCGGCGGCGAACACCGTCGTCAGCGTCGTGGCGATCACGTCGCCCACCGAGGTGATCGCCACCGCGGTGAAGCCGGTCAGCGTCTGGTCCTGGGTGATCAGCATCGCGATCAGCTGGACCGGCGTGGCGATGATCCCGGCCACGATCATGCTGGCGATCGTCACCAGCACGTACAGCCCGGTCAGCCGCCAGAACCCGCCACGGGTCAGCCGCCAGCCGCGCACCACGGTGGCCCAGAACGCGCCGCCCTCCAGCATCAGCCCGGCCGGCACCAGCAGGGTGCGCACCCCGAACCACAGCGCGGCCGCCAGGAACAGCAGCCCGCCCAGCAGCCCGAGCAGCACCGCCCCGGCAGCGCTGGACTGCCCGACCAGCACGACCAGTCCGATCAGCGCCGCGCCCCCCAGCACGGCGACCAGCACGGTGAGCGCCGCGAAGCCGACCACCCGGGCCAGCCGCCCGCCCTGGCCGCGGAACACCTCTCCGGGGCTGACGACCCGGCCGAGCACGGACTGGCTGACCGAGCGGATCAGCACACCGGTGATGATCTGGGTGAACACCAGCGACACCGGCAGCGAGAACACGGTGGCGTAGACCGGGCCGATCAGGGACGCGATGTCGTCGGCCCCCGCGGTGCCCAGGTCGGAGTAGACGTCGCGGATCAGGTCGGTGGTGAACGGCGAGGTGTACCAGGTGATCACCGCGGAGATCAGCACCGAGATCGCCACCCCCACCACGGTGACGCCGAACATCACCTTGGGGTTGTGCCGCACCGCCCGGAACGCGCCGTCGATGATCTCCCACACGCTCAGCGGCCGCAGCGGCACGATGCCGGGCTGGGCGGCCATCGGCCGGAACTGCTGCACCGGCGGTGCCGTCGGCGGGTGCTGGCCCGGCGGCGTCGGGCCCGGCTGTGCACCGGGCTGCCGGTAACCGAGCGGCTGGTCCGCGCCCCACCCCGGTGCCGCGCCCCAGCCCTGGCCCGGCGGCGCCGGCGGGGGAGTGCTGCCACCGGGCGGCTGCCAGCCGGCGGGCGCGTACTGGCCGTAGCGAGGCTCGGGCCGGTCCGCGCCGGAGTCGGGCTGGTCCTGCTCCGACGGGGTGGTCATCGGTGCTCCTGGGTCTCGGCGTCACGACTGGGCGACATCGTGCCACGCCGGGGCGGGCATGCAGGTGATCGCCCGGGGGTGCTGCGACCCGTCCGGTGCGGTGAATGCCATGATGTCGGGATGAAGGGACGCGTTCTGGTGGTCGACGACGACACGGCACTGGCCGAGATGATCGGCATCGTGCTGCGGTCGGAGGGGTTCGAACCGGTCTTCTGCGCCGACGGCGACGAGGCCCTGGAGGCATTCCGGAGCAGCCAGCCCGACCTGGTGCTGCTCGATCTGATGCTGCCCGGCCGGGACGGCACCGAGGTGTGCCGGCTGATCCGCGCCGAGTCCGGGGTGCCGATCGTCATGCTCACCGCGAAGGCCGACACGGTGGACGTGGTGCTCGGGCTGGAGTCCGGGGCGGACGACTACATCTCCAAGCCGTTCAAGCCGAAGGAGCTGATCGCCCGGGTCCGCGCCCGGATGCGCCGCTCCGAGGAGCCCGCCCCCGAACACCTGCGGATCGGCGACCTGTCCATCGACGTCACCGGCCACCGGGTCACCCGGGACGGGGTGGTCATCTCGCTCACCCCGCTGGAGTTCGACCTGCTGGTCGCCCTGGCGCGCAAGCCCTGGCAGGTGTTCACCCGTGAGGTGCTGCTGGAGCAGGTCTGGGGCTACCGGCACGCCGCGGACACCCGGCTGGTGAACGTCCACGTCCAGCGGCTGCGGTCCAAGATCGAGGCCGACCCGGAGCGCCCGGAGATCGTCGTGACCGTGCGCGGCGTCGGGTACAAGGCGGGGCCGACCCCGGCCTCATGAACCGATGAACCGCCTGGCCCGCACCTGGCGCCTGGTCACCGTCCGCGCCGCCCGGCGACTGCGGCACCTGACCCGGGCCTGGCGCGGCTCCCTGCAGCTGCGGGTGCTCACCCTCACCCTCACCGGCGGCCTGGTCGCCCTCGCCGTGCTCGGCGGCTACCTGTCGGTGTCGGTGCGCGACGGGCTGTTCACCCAGCGGGTCGATCAGGTGCTGGCGGAGAGTGCCCGGGCGGCCGCCCAGGCGCAGGAGACCTTCGACGCCTCCACCGCCACCACCGCCCCGGAGGTGCAGCAGCTGCTGAACGACACCGTGCGCGGGCTGCGGGCCGGCGGCTCCGGTGAGCGTGAGGTGTCGGTGCTGCGCACCAGCGGCCAGCAGCAGCCGATCCTGGTGACCGGCGCGTCCACCGACGCCACGATGGTGGCCCTGGTGTCCGCCGAACTGCGCAACGACACCGCCGAGGGCGACGGCCAGCGCTGGCAGTCGGTGGGCTGGCCGACCGACAGCGGGGTCGAGCCCGCCGTCATGGTCGGGCAGATCGTCACCGTCCCGGCCGCCGGCACCTACGAGCTGTATCTGCTCTACAGCCTGCAGGCCGAACAGGAGCAGCTCAGCTTCCTGCAGGGCGTGCTGGCGATCGGCGCCGGCGTGCTGGTCGCGATCCTGGTCGCGATGACCTGGTTCGTCACCCGGCAGGCGGTGCGCCCGGTGCAGCAGGCAGCCGAGACCGCCGAACAGATCGCCGACGGCGACCTCACCCGGCGGATGGCGGTGCGCGGCGAGGACGAGATGGCCCGGCTCGGCCGCTCGTTCAACGCGATGACCGACACCCTGCAGGACCAGATCCTGCGGATGGAACACCTGTCCGCGATGCAGCGCCGGTTCGTCTCCGACGTCTCGCACGAGCTGCGCACCCCGCTGACCACGGTGCGGATGGCCGGCTCGATGATCTACGACGCGCGCGAGGACCTGGACCCGGTGCTGCGCCGCTCCGCCGAACTGATGCAGACCCAGCTCGACCGGTTCGAGGACCTGCTCGCCGACCTGCTGGAGATCAGCCGCTTCGACGCCGGCGCCGCGATGCTGGACGTCGAGGCCCGGGACGTGCGGGACGTGGTCGCGGCGGCGGTGGACCAGGCGGTGCCGCTGGCCGAGCGCAAGGGTTCGTGGCTGAGCGTGTTGGAGCCGGAGTCGCCGTGCGTGGCCGACATCGACCCCCGCCGGGTGGAACGGGTGCTGCGCAACCTGCTGGTCAATGCGATCGAGCACGCCGAGGGCACCGACATCCGGGTCACCGTCGCCGCCGACGCCCGGGCGGTGGCGGTCACGGTCCGCGACCACGGCGTGGGCATGACCCGGGACGAGGCGGATCACGTCTTCGACCGGTTCTGGCGCGCCGACCCCGCCCGGGCCCGGACCACCGGCGGCACCGGCCTGGGCCTGGCGATCTCGCTGGAGGACGCGCACCTGCACGGCGGCTGGCTGGAGGCGTGGGGCCATCCGGGTCACGGCGCCCAGTTCCGCCTCACCCTGCCGCTGCGGGCCGGGATCACCCTGACCGGGTCGCCGCTGCCCTTGCAGCCGGAGGACGACCCGGTCGACGATGCTCCCGCGGACGACGGTGCCACCCGGGACGGCTCGGACCCGGCCGCGCTGCCGGACCTGCCCGCGGTCACCGGGTCGATGGAGATCGTCGAACGCGCCCGTGCCGCCCAGGCGCTGCGGGACGCCCAGATCCGCGCCGAGGCGGCCGCCGAACGCGCCGCCCACCACCAGGACGGAGCCGAGTCGTGACCCGACGGATCAGCCTGCTGCTCGTGCTGCTGCTGACGCTCGCGGGCTGCGCCGCCATGCCCACCTCCGGGCCGGTCGGCACCGGTGTGGTCGGCGACACCGAGCAGGAGTCGGTGGAGCCGCTGGGCGACCCGCCGCCGCAGGACGGCACCCCGGAGGACATCGTGCGCGGCTTCCTCGGGGCCAGCGCGGCGGGCTTCTCCCGCAGCTCCGGCGGCGAGAACGACGACTTCCGCAACGCCCGCGAGTACCTGTCCGGCGAGACCCGGCGGTCGTGGACGCCCCGGGAGCGGGTGGTGGTCTACCCGACCGCCTCCAGCCCGCAGCTGCGGCTGGACGGGTCCCAGGTGCAGGTCACGGTGAAGGTCGCCGCCCGGATCGACGCCGACGGGCGCTACGCCCAGGCCGGTCCCAGCGCCGAGGAGACCCTGGTGTTCGGCATGGTGCAGGACTCCGAGGGCCAGTGGCGGATCTCCGCCCTCGACGACGGCGTCGTGCTCTCCGAACCCAACTTCGAGGCGATCTACCGCTCGTCCACGCTGTACTTCCTTTCCCAGGACGGGACGTTCCTGGTGCCGGAGACCCGCTGGTTCCCGCTGCGCAACCTGGCCACCTCCATCGTCCGCGCCCTGCTGGCCGGGCCCTCGCCCTGGCTGCGCGATGCGGTCCGCACCGCCATCCCCGAGGGCGCCAGCCTGCAACCGGACGCGGTGTCCGTGGACTCCGACGGCGTCGCGACGGTCAGCCTGGCGGCCGGCGGACTGCCCACCGAACCCGGCGACCGCAGCCTGATGCAGGCCCAGCTGGAGGCCTCGCTCAAGGTGGCCCGGGTCCGCACCGTCGAGGTCTCCGCCGACGGGGTCGCGATGGACCCGGACCCCATCACGCTGGACCGCGGGCAGGACCCCGGTGGTGCGCTGGAGGCCGTGCAGGGCGGCGACACCCTGGTCCAGCTCAGTCACGGCGAGTTCGTCCCGGTCGACGGGGTGGACTCGCTGGCCGGCCTCGACCTGCGCTCACCCGCCCGACAGCCCGGCGGGGACCTGCGGGTCGGACTGTCCGGCGCGAACAAGCTGATCACCCTGCCGGCCGGCGACCAGGACCAGCGCACCCTGCTCAGCTCCGGCTCCGCGCTGGTCGCGCCCTCGGTCGACCGGATCGGCTGGGCCTGGACCGCCGAGGAGGGCGGCGACGCGCTGATCGCCGTCGACAGCGGTGGCGACGACGTCCGGATCGAGGCGGACTGGCTGGTCGACCGGGAGATCCGCTCGCTCCGGGTGGCCCGGGACGCCAGCCGGCTGGCCGTGGTCTCCGACGGCCCGGACGGTGTCCGGATCGACGTGGTCGCCGTGGTCCGGGACGACTCCGGCACCCCGCAGTCGGTCGGACCCGCCCAGCGGGTCGGCGCCTCCCTGATCGACGCCAGCCGGGTGGTCTGGGTGGACGAGTCCTCGCTCGGTGTCCTCGGCATCTCCGGCTCGGTGACCACGGAGGTCTACCACCTGGTCCCGCTGGCCGGTGCCAGTGAGGCCCGTGGCGCGATCGCCGACCCGGTGGACATCGCGGGCGGCAAGGGCGACAGCGTCGTCTACCTGAGCAACGACGACGACCAGATCTACTCCCGGTCCGGGCCCAGCTGGGTCGCCGTGGCCGACGACGTGCGGTACCCGTCCTTCGCCGGGTGACCTGTCCACAGCCCCGCTGAGGTGGGCGTGGTCCCCAGGCCGGGTTCGGCGGGCTGCCGCGGGCTGGTGCGGCGGCGGATCGTGGCCGGATGCGCACAGAGCAGATGCCGGGCGGGGAGCCGTCCTGCGCGACCAGCCGGGACGTCCCGCGCAGGACCGGGCCGGTGGCCGACCTGCTCGACCTGCTGCTGCCCGCCACCTGCGCCTCCTGCGAGCTGCCCGGCCCGGTGCTGTGCGCGGACTGCGCCGCCGGTTGGCTACCGGCCCCGCGGCGGTGCGAGGAGGAAGCCGGCCGCCTGGACCGCCTGGACGGCCACGGCCCGCTCCCGGTCTGGACCCAGGCGATCTACCAGGGCGCGGTCCGCCGCACCGTCCTGGCGTGGAAGGACCGGGGGCGGATGGAGCTCACCGGCTGGCTGGCCCGGCGCACCGGCAACGCCGCAGCCGCGGTGGCGGGGGAGTTGGCCGCGCTGGCGGCGGCTGTGCCCGCGGCGCGTGCTGTGCACGCGGGGCGCGGGGTGCCCGCCGTGCCGGCCGCGCCCGCCTTGGGCACCGTGCCGGCTGTGCCAGCCCGGCCGCTTCTGGTCGTCCCGGCCCCGCCCTCTGCCGCCGGCCGCCGCAAGCGGGGCGAGGACCTGCTCCGCCCGGTCGCCGCCGCGGTCGCCGCTGCCCTGACCGCGTGCGGGCTCCCGGCCCGCGCGGCGCCCTGTCTGCGCACCGCCCGCGGGCACCGCGATCAGGTGGGCCGTGGCCGCCGCGGACGGGGCCTGGCGCTCGACGGCGGCGTGGCGTTGCACCGGTCCGCCGGACGGGATCCGGCGTTCGCCACCGGCGGTCATCCGGTGCTGCTGATCGACGACGTGCTCACCACCGGCGCCACCCTCGCCGCCTGCCGCGAGATCCTCGATCGCGCCGGTCAGCGCGTCGTGGCGGCGCTGACCCTCGCGGCGACACCGGCACCTACTCACAGCGTGCACAAAGTGGAACCGAGAGCCGCTCCGGGATAGCGTGGTGTCTCGGACATCGACCGGCGTAGCGGTCGGCGATGTGGGTTCTCCGCGGTGCGCCGCGCGAGGAGGTGATGCCGGTACCAGCCCCCACAAGGGGCACGTTCCCGAGCAGGTCACCGGGCGGGTCCAGGCCCGTCCCCCGGAACTCCGAGGAGGAGTCCCCATGGAGATCATCGTCGCAGGCCGTCACACCGACATTCCCGAGCGCTTCCGCGAGCACGTCACCGACAAGCTCAGCAAGCTCGAGACCCTGGCCCCCCGGGCGCAGCGGATCGACGTCGAGGTGACGCACGAGCCGAACCCCCGGCAAGCCGCCGCCGCAGAGAAGGTGGAGCTGACCGTGATCGGCAAGGGGCCCGTGATCCGGGCCGAGGCATGCGCCGACGACCGGTACGGGGCTCTCGACCTCGCGATCGACAAGCTCGCCGAACGGCTCCGCCGGGCCAGGGACCGGACCAAGAACCACCGGCGGAACCGGGTGGAGCCGCCGCTGCCCGACACCGCCGACCTGACCCCGCAGCCGGAGCCGGAGCCGGAGGAGGTCGTCCGCACCGCCGACGGCGCGGTCGAGATCCAGCTCGGCGACTCCCCGGTGGTCATCCGGGAGAAGACGCACGCCGCCCGGCCGATGACGGTCGACGACGCGCTGTACGAGATGGAACTGGTCGGGCACGACTTCTTCCTGTTCGTCGACGCCGACACCGGGCAGCCGTCGGTGGCCTACCGCCGCCGGGGCTGGAGCTACGGCGTGATCAAGCTCGACGTGGACGGCGCCGTCGCCCCCACGGGTGAGCCGGTCGCGACCACCGCCTGATCCCACCGCCGCGCCCCAGGAGGCCGGTGGTCCGGTGCCGACTCCGGCACCCGGACCACCGGCCTCGCCCATGCGTGCCGCACCCCGTCCACCCCGGACCCGCCGGTCCCCATCCTGGCCCCAGTCCACGCCGGCCCCACCCGACCCCGGTTTCCAGGCCCCGTCCGTCCCGAACCGGCGCGCTCCGGCGCCGAGTTCGTGGCATCCGCGCCTAGGTCGTGAGCCCCGCGCACGACCTCGGCGCCGGACCCCCGCAGTCACGTCCCCCGCCCCAGTGACGCCCGGTGCCAGCTCACGCCGACCGCCCGGTCGTCTCCGCCGTCCGCTCACGACCGCCCGCGCACGCCGGGTGCACGGGCCGATCCTCATCCCTCATCCCGGCTCCCGGCTCCCGGCTCCCGGCTGCCCCGGACTCCCGGCCCTTCCGCCCTCCACCGGCGCACTCCGGCGCCGAGTTCGTGGCATCCGCTCCGACGTCGTGAGCCCCGCGCACGACCTCGGCGCCGGACCCCCGCAGTCACGCCCGCCGCCCCATGACGCCCGGTGCCAGCTCACGCCCGCTGCCCGACCTGCGCAGTCACGCCCGCCGCCCCGCTCACGCCCACCGCCCCGCGCACGCCCGGTACCCGGGCCGACCCCCAGGGCCGTTCCCGCTGCGGGGTCGCCGGGTGGATGTCGGAGCTGGCGGGCACGATGTCCCGGTGACCTCGACCACCGGCGCTCCGTCCCGCACCCGGGCCCGCACCCAGTCCGGCACCTCCCGTGGCCCGCTACGCCCGGTGGAGAGCCTGAGCCTGTCGCAGGCCCGGCGGATCGCGCTGCGCGCCCAGGGCCTGGACCGGCCCCGGCGGTCGCGCACCGGACCGGTGACCATGCGGCACTTCCAGCAGGTGATCGACCGGCTGGGCCTGCTGCAGATCGATTCGGTGAACGTGCTCGCCCGGGCGCACCTGATGCCGGTGTTCTCCCGGCTCGGGCCCTATGACACCGCCCTGATCGACCGGGCGTCCGGCCGGGCACCGCGCCGGCTGGTGGAGACCTGGGCGCACGAGGCGTCCTACGTGCCGCCGGAGACCTACGCGCTGCTCGGCTGGCGGCGCCGGGCGTACCAGCAGTACGCCTGGGGGTCGATCCGGGACGTGCCGTTGCGGCACTCGCCGCTGGTCGGGGAGATTCTGGCGATGATCGCCGCCGAGGGGCCGATGACCGCCCGGGAGGTGCACCTGCGGGTCGAGGGCGAGGGGCCGCGGGAACGGGACCAGTGGGGGTGGAACTGGACCGCCGCCAAACACGTCCTGGAGTACCTGTTCTTCACCGGGCAGGTGACCGCCGCCCGGCGCAACGCCCAGTTCGAGCGCTGCTACGACCTCACCGAGCGGGTGCTGCCGCCACAGGTGCTCGCGGCGCCGGAGCCGGAGGACGCCGAGGCGATCCGGCGGCTGGTGGCGATCGCGGCCCGTGCGCACGGGGTGGCGACCGAGCGCTGTCTGCTGGACTACTTCCGGATCAAGGGCGCCGACGGTCATCGCGCGGTCACCGAGCTGGTGGAAGCGGGTGAGCTGGTCCCGGTCGCCGTCGAGGGCTGGGACCGGCCGGTGCTGCTGCACGCCGAGGCCGAGCTGCCCCGCCGGGCCACCGGTCGCGCGCTGCTGAGCCCGTTCGACCCGCTGGTCTTCGAGCGTCGCCGGCTGGAGGAACTGTTCGGCCTGCGCTACCGGATCGAGATCTACGTCCCGGAGGCCAAGCGGGTGCACGGGTACTACGTGCTGCCCTTCCTGCACGGCGAGCGCCCGGCCGCCCTGGTCGACCTCAAGGCGGACCGGTCGGCCGGCGTCCTGCGGGTGCTGGCCGCCCATCCCACGCCGCCCGGGTCCGGCCGCGGCACGCCAGACGCCGGGGAGCTGGTCGCCGATCTCGCCGCCGAACTCGCCCTGATGGCGTCGTGGCTGGGCCTGGACCGGGTCGAGGTCGCCGAGCCCGCACGCGGTGACCTGGCCCCGCGGCTGGCGGCCATGCTCCCGCGACGCTGAGAGCGAACACACTCTCCGGGGCCGGTTGGGTTGCTGCTGGCCGAGGGCCCTCACCTACGATGGTGCGGGCTCGTCCGCGTCGGTCGGGCCGCACGGACGTCCCGGCACTGCAGGCACGGGGCGCGGAATCCGGGAGTGCTAGTGGCGATCCTCGATAAGGTCCTCCGACTCGGTGAGGGCCGCGTCCTCAAGAAGCTGTCGGGCATCGCCCAGCAGGTCAACGCCCTGGAGGACAGCTTCACCTCGCTCTCCGACGCCGAACTGCGCGAGGAGACCGACCGGTTCAAGGACCGCCTGTCGGACGGGGAGACCCTGGACGACCTGCTGCCCGAGGCGTTCGCCGTGGTGCGCGAGGCCTCCCGCCGGACGCTGGGCCAGCGGCACTTCGACGTGCAGCTGATGGGCGGGGCCGCCCTGCACCTGGGCAACATCGCCGAGATGAAGACCGGTGAGGGCAAGACCCTGGTCGCCACCGCACCGGCCTACCTCAACGCGCTGACCGGCAAGGGCGTGCACGTCGTCACGGTCAACGACTACCTGGCGAACTACCAGGCCGAGCTGATGGGCCGGGTGTACCGCTTCCTCGGCCTGACCACCGGCGTGGTGCTGACCGGGCAGAACCCGGCCGAGCGCCGGGTGCAGTACGCCGCGGACATCACCTACGGCACCAACAACGAGTTCGGCTTCGACTTCCTGCGCGACAACATGGCGTGGAGCGTGGACGAGCTGGTCCAGCGCGGGCACCACTTCGCGATCGTGGACGAGGTCGACTCGATCCTGATCGACGAGGCCCGGACCCCGCTGATCATCTCCGGCCCGGCCTCCGGCGACGCGAACCGCTGGTACGCCGAGTTCGCCAAGGCCGTCCGCCGCCTGCAGCCGGACCGCGACTACGAGGTGGACGAGAAGAAGCGCACCGTCGGTGTCCTGGAGCCGGGCATCGAGCGGATCGAGGACTACCTCGGGATCGACAACCTCTACGAGTCGCTGAACACCCCGCTGATCGGGTTCCTGAACAACGCGATCAAGGCCAAGGAGCTGTTCAAGCGGGACAAGGACTACATCGTCGACAAGGGCGAGGTCCTGATCGTCGACGAGCACACCGGCCGTGTGCTGCCCGGCCGCCGCTACAACGAGGGCATGCACCAGGCGATCGAGGCCAAGGAGGGCGTGGCGATCAAGGCCGAGAACCAGACCCTCGCCACGATCACCCTGCAGAACTACTTCCGGCTGTACGACAAGCTGTCCGGGATGACCGGTACCGCCGAGACCGAGGCGGCCGAGTTCCAGGGCACCTACAAGCTCGGCGTGGTCCCGATCCCGACCAACCGGGACATGCAGCGCGTCGACCAGGCCGACCTGGTGTACAAGACCGAGGACGGCAAGTTCGACGCCGTGGTCGCCGACATCGTCGAGCGGCACGCCGCCGGCCAGCCGGTGCTGGTCGGCACCACCTCGGTGGAGAAGAGCGAGCTGCTGTCCCGCAAGCTGCGCAAGGCCGGCGTCCCGCACGAGGTGCTGAACGCCAAGCAGCACGCCCGTGAGGCCTCGATCGTCGCGCAGGCCGGCCGCAAGGGCGCGGTCACGGTCGCCACCAACATGGCCGGCCGTGGCACGGACATCATGCTCGGCGGCAACGCCGAGTTCATGGCGGTCGCCGCGATGGCCGAGAAGGGCCTGGACGCCGCCGAGAACCCGGAGGAGTACGAGGCAGCCTGGCCGGCGGTGCTGGAGGCCGCCAAGGAGTCGGTGGCCGCGGAGCACGACGAGGTCAAGGAGCTCGGCGGTCTGTACGTGCTGGGCACCGAGCGGCACGAGTCCCGCCGGATCGACAACCAGCTGCGCGGTCGGTCCGGCCGTCAGGGCGACCCGGGCGAGTCCCGGTTCTACCTGTCGCTGCAGGACGACCTGATGCGGCTGTTCAACTCCGGCATGGCCGAGTCGATGATGACCCGCGCCGGTTTCCCGGACGACCTGCCGCTGGAGTCGAAGATCGTCACCCGCGGGATCCGCTCCGCGCAGTCGCAGGTGGAGTCCCGCAACTTCGAGATCCGCAAGAACGTGCTCAAGTACGACGACGTGCTGTCCCGGCAGCGCGAGGTCATCTACGAGCAGCGCCGCCGCGTCCTGGAGGGCGAGGACCTGCAGGAGCAGGTGCAGCACTTCATCGAGGACGTGATCACCGACTACGTCACCGACGCGACCGGCGAGGGCCACCCCGAGGACTGGGACCTGGAGGCGCTGTGGGCGGCGTTGAAGGCGGTCTACCCGGTGTCGATCGAGGTGGACGAGGTCGTCGAGTCGGTGGGCGGCATCGGCCGGCTCACCACCGAGACCCTGACCGCGGAGCTGCTGTCCGACGCCCGGATCGCCTACGACGAGCGCGAGGCCCAGCTCGGCGAGCAGAACATGCGCCAGCTCGAGCGCCGGGTGATCCTCTCCGTGCTGGACCGCAAGTGGCGTGAGCACCTGTACGAGATGGACTACCTCAAGGAGGGCATCGGCCTGCGGGCGATGGCCCAGCGTGACCCGCTGGTCGAGTACCAGCGCGAGGGGTACCAGCTGTTCCAGGCGATGACCGACGGGATCAAGGACGAGGCGGTCGGCTTCCTGTTCAACCTGGAGGTCAAGGTCGCCGAGCCCGGCGCCGAGGGTGCGGACGCCGCGCCCGCGGTGGGTGCCCAGGCGGCGCTCGACGCCCCCAAGCTGGTCGCCAAGGGCATCGACGGCCCGGAGCGCCGGGTGCCGCTGCAGTACTCGGCGCCCAGTGTCGACGGCGACTCCGGTGCCACGGTCACCGGTGGCGGCCGCCGCGCAGCCGGGGGACCGGCGGTCCGTGCCACCCAGGCGGAGGGCTCTGCGCCCACCGGTGGCGCCCCCGCCGCCGACGCCGGCAACCGGGAGGCCCGCCGCAAGGCCGCCAAGCAGCAGCGCCGCCGCGGCTGACCACGCACGTCCACGACGGCCGGTGTCCCACCCGGGGCGCCGGCCGTCGTCGCGTCCGGTCACGCGGTCAGCCCGCCACGGTCCAGCCCGGCACCGGTCAGCCCACCACCAGCGCCTCGGCCCGCCACACGCCGCGGACCTCCACCAACCGGATCGCCACCGCCCGGAACCGTCCCGCGTGCTGCAGCACCACCGACGACTCCACGATCCGGTCGTCGATCCGCATCGCCCGCACCCGCTGCACCACCGGCCGCGGCCGGCCGGCCACGGTCCGGGCGAGCAGCGGCTCCGGGCCCGGCCCCGCATCACCCAATCGCCGGCGCTGCTCCAGCGCGTCGTAGATCGCCGGGCTCACCCACCGGGACAGCTGCGCCAGCGGCCGGCTGCCGCCGATCACCTCCAGCGCCGCGGTCGCCAGCATGCAGCAGGTCAGCCGCGGGTCCATCCGGCTGGGCGGCCCGCCCTCGCCGCGCAGGACACCCAGCGGCTCCGGCTGCCGTGGCAGCCGGTGCCGGTAGACCGGCATCGCCCCGCCGCCCAGCCGCTCCACCCGTGGCGTCAGCTCGGCCCCCGGCTCCGGCCGCACCACCCGGGGCGCCCGCGGCGGCGGGGTACGCCGTGGCTCGACCCGGATCATCGGCAGCTCCGACCGGGCCGCAGGCGGAGGAACCCGGGGCAGGCGGAGCTCGATGGTGACCGGCGGCGCCGGCGCACCACCGGCCCGCGGGGTCGGGAGGCCCGGTGCCGCGGGGGAGTCCTCGGCGCCCGGGTCGGCGGCCGCGGTCCTGGCCGTCACGGGGGCGTCGGATCCGCTCTCGCCCGGGGCGTCAGGGTCGCTGAGGTCCGGGTTGGCGTCCACGTCGTCGCAGCCCTCGTGGTCGGGCCCGCCGCCGGGCCCGTGCGCGTCGTCGCGGGGGCGCTCCGGCTGCGACCGGTCGCCACCCGGTTCGTCGGCAGGTCGCTCGCCGCGGGTTCCACTGCCGACGGACGTGGACGCGCGCTCGCCGTCCGGCTTCGGCTCGGGCTGCTCGCCCGCCGGTTCATCGCCGCGAGCGTCGTGGCACACCACCACGTCAGTCTCCGGTGCCCCCACCGTCCGGCCCCGGTTCCCCTGGCCGGACGCCCCCACTGCATGCTTCATGATGACTTCCTCTCGGTTCGTGATCCGTGCTGTCGTGTCTGCGGAGGGCCCGGCCGGTCCCGTCGCACCGTTCGCTCGGGCGTCCCGGGCCCCCGCGTGCTCCTGTGCCCCGCGGTCGGTCCATCGCGCGCGCACCAGCCACGCTGAGCCTGCGCGCGCCACCCACGCGCGGCCCGCGTGCCCCACCCACGCCCGGCCGGCATCCGGCCCTCTGCCGCCCCTGTCACCGACATCCCCACCCCCTGTCCCCGCGCGCCGGCGGGGACAGGGGTTCTACCGCTGGTCAGCCCGGTTGCGTCGCTCGGCGGACCGGACATGAGGGGAGCCCGGGAGTCAGCTGAGTGAGTGGTGCCGCATATCGGCGGTTTCGGCGGGGTGGCGACGGAGGCGTTGAGTGCACGGCAGACTGTGCGCTGTGCGCCTCTACCTTCCTGCCACCCTGGACGATCTCCGCGACGGCGTCCTCCACCTCGACGTGCCCCGCCGGGCCCACGCGGTCACCCCTGCGCTGACCGCGCTGCTGCCGGACGAGGACGAGGAGGGGGTCGAGTTCGCCGCGCAGCTGATGGCGGCGGACGACGCGCTGGTGCTGCTCGCCGGGACCCCGTCGGCGCCGCCGCTGCGGCTGGTGGTGACGGTGGAGGTCGCCGACGATCTGGTCGACGACGCTCCGGCGGGCGAGGACGAGCCGGTCAGCCTGGTGACGCTCACCGGCGCCCCGGCCGCGGACGAGGTGGTCTGCGTGCACGTGGACGAACCCGAGGCGGCGGTGCAGGTCGCCCGGGCGCTGGACGGCGACGACGCGGCGCTGGAGGACCTGGCCGAGCGCGATCTGCTCTGGTACGACGTGACCGAACTGGGCCGTATCCCGCGCTGAGCGGCCCTCGCGCCACCGGGGCCCAGGTAGGTTGACCGCATGACCCGGTACGACGACGACCTCCGCCTCGCCCACGTGATCGCCGATCAGGTGGACGCGCTGACCATGTCGCGGTTCAAGGCGCAGGATCTGGTGGTCGAGACCAAGCCGGATCTGACCCCGGTGTCCGATGCGGACCGCGCAGCCGAGGAGCTGGTCCGCTCGCAGCTGTCCCGGACCCGTCCGCGGGACGCGGTGCACGGCGAGGAACTGCCGGACACCGGGCACGGCCCCCGGGTGTGGGTGGTGGACCCGATCGACGGGACCAAGAACTTCGTGCGCGGCGTGCCGGTGTGGGCGACGCTGATCTCGCTGATGGACGGCGACCGGGTGGTGGTGGGGCTGGTCAGTGCCCCGGCGCTGAACCGGCGGTGGTGGGCGGCCACCGGGTCGGGTGCCTGGACCGGGCGGTCACTGGCCTCGGCGTCCCGGATGCAGGTGTCCCAGGTGCGGCGGCTGCAGGATGCCTCGCTGTCCTACTCCAGCCTGACCGGGTGGGAGGAGACCGGCCGGCTGGACGGCTTCCTCGGCCTGACCCGGCAGGTGTGGCGGACCCGGGCCTACGGCGACTTCTGGTCGCACGTGCTGGTGGCGGAGGGGGCGGTCGACCTGTCCTGCGAGCCGGAGCTGGCGCTGCACGACATGGCGGCGCTGGTGCCGATCGTGACCGAGGCCGGCGGGCGGTTCACCTCGATCTCCGGCCAGGACGGACCGTTCGGCGGGTCGGCGCTGGTGTCGAACGGCCACCTGCACAATGCCGCCCTGCAGTTGATCGACCCGCTGGACCCGGAGCCGCACCCGGTGTGACCGGTCAGGCGTCGGCGGTGCGGCTGACCAGCAGCCGGCGGAACGAGTCGACCCGGTCCGCCCGGGACCGGCGCAGCTCGGTGCCCTCCCCGGCCTCGGCGACCCAGTCGTCCAGCGCGCAGTCCGGGCTGTCGGCCAGGTGGGTGCAGCCGCGCGGGCACTCGGCGGCGACCTCGGCCAGGTCGGCGAACGCCCCGATCAACCGGTCGGGATCGACGTGGGCCAGCCCGAACGACCGGACACCGGGGGTGTCGATCACCCAGGTGCCGGGTGCCGCGCCGGGCACCCGGAGCGCCACCGCGCTGGTGGAGGTGTGCCGGCCGCGGCCGGTGACGTCGTTGACCCGCCCGGTGGCACGCTGCGCATCCGGGACCAGGGCGTTGACCAGGGTGGACTTGCCGACCCCGGAGTGCCCGACCAGCACCGAGGTGCGGCCGTCGAGGGCGGCGGTCAGCTCGTCCAGGCCGTCGATCCGCCCGTCGTCGACCCGGGTGACCACCACCCGGACCCCGATCGGCTCGTACAGCTCGCGCAGCGGCGCCGGGTCGGCCAGGTCGGCCTTGGTGAGCGCCAGCAGGGCGTCCATCCCGGCGTCGTAGGCAGCGACCACACAGCGGTCGATCATCCGGGTGCGCGGTTCGGGGTCGGCCAGGGCGGTGACGATCACCAGCTGGTCGGCATTGGCGACGATCACCCGCTCGTAGGGGTCGGTGTCGTCGGCGGTGCGGCGCAGCACGGTGCTGCGCTCGACGATCCGGACGATCCGGGACAGCGAGCCCTCGGCGCCGGAGGTGTCGCCGACCAGGTCCACCCGGTCGCCGGGCACCACCCGCTCCCGGCCCAGTTCGCGGGCCTTCATCGCGATCGCGGGCCGCTCGCCGGGGCCGTCCGGGTCGACCAGCACGGTGTAGCGGCCACGGTCGACGCCGGTGACCAGGGCGCGGTCGGCGTCGGCGTGCTCGGGCCGGGTCTTGGTGCGGGGCCGTGATCCGCGCCGGCTCGGCCGGACCCGGATGTCGCGCTCGTCGAAGTCGCGGCGGGGCATCGCGGTCAGCTCCGGACCAGCATGGCGTCCCACAGCCCGGTGAAGTCCGGGATCGTCTTGCTGGTGGTGGCGATGTCCTCGACCTGCACGCCGGGCACCACCAGCCCGATCAGTGCGCCGAAGGTCGCCATCCGGTGGTCGGCGTAGGACCGCACCACGGCGGCGTACAGCGGTGCCGGGTCGATGATCAGCCCGTCCGCGGTCTCCTGCGCCCGACCGCCCAGCCGGGTGATCTCGGTACGCAGTGCGGCCAGCCGGTCGGTCTCGTGCCCGCGCAGGTGGGCGATGCCGCGCAGCACGGTCCGGCCCTCGGCCAGCGCGGCGACGGCGGCGATGGTGGGGGCGATCTCCCCGGCGGCGCTCAGGTCCAGGTCCAGGCCCACCGGGCGGCCGTTGCCGGTCACGCTCAGCACGTCGCCGTCCAGGACGCAGGTGGCGCCCATCCGCTCCAGGATGCCGGGCAGCAGGCCACCGGGCTGGGTGGTGCGGGCCGGCCAGCCGGGCACCCGCACGGTGCCGCCGGCGACCACTGCGGCGCACAGGAAGGGTGCGGCATTGGACAGGTCGGGCTCGACCCGGACGTCCCGGGCGGCGATCGGCCCGGGGGAGACCCGCCAGGTGCCGGGCCGGCTGTCGTCGACCTCCACCCCGGCGTCCCGGAGCGTGGCCACCGTCATCTCGATGTGCGGCAGGCTGGGCAGCGTGGCACCCACGTGCCGGACGGTCAGCCCGGCCGGGAACCGCGCGCCGGCCAGCAGCAGCCCCGACACGAACTGCGAGGACCCGGAGGCATCCACCTCGACCTCGCCGCCCCGGACCCGCTCGCCGCCGCGCACCCGGAACGGCAGGAACCCGGGCTCACCCTCCTCGACCACCTCGGCACCCAGATCGCGCAGCGCGGTCAGCACCGGCCCCATCGGCCGCACCCGGGCGCCCGGATCGCCGTCGAAGCGCACCGGCTCCTCGGCCAGCGCGGCGACCGGCGGCAGGAACCGCATCACCGTGCCGGCCAGCCCGCAGTCGATGTCGGTGCCGCCGCGGACCGGGCCGGGGGTGACCAGCCAGTCGCCGGGACGCTCCGGGTCGTCCGCCACCCCGATACCGAGCCCGCGCAGCGCCTGCGCCATCAGCAGGCTGTCCCGCGACCGCAGCGGCGACCGCAGCCGCCCCGGGCCGTCGGCCAGCGCGGCGAGCACCAGGTAGCGGTTGGTCAGCGACTTGGAACCGGGGACCTCCACGGTGGCGTCCAGCGGGCGGTCGGCCTGCGGGGCGGACCACAACGGCAGCGTGCCGTCGTAGCCGTGGGACGCGAGGGTGTCGGTGCCGGTCATGGGTCCCAGGCTATCGGCCGGTGCCGCGCGCCCGGCGGCCGGTCTCAGTCGCGGCGCAGCGCCTCGCGGGCCTGCTCGGTGGTGCGGGCGGCGGCCCGGACCGCCTTGGCGTGCTCGACCCGCCACCGGACGCTCGGCTTGCCGTGGGTGTCGGCAGCCACGATCAGCGCCCCGCCGGTCAGGGCCAGCGGACGCAGCAGCCGCTGACGGCGCTCCCGCTTCGGCCCGCGGTGCTGCTTGTCCACGGCCAGCTCGGCCAGTGCCAGCGGCAGGGTCAGCAGGGCGAGGGCGGCGCCGGCCAACCGCGGGACCTTGCCGATCGCCAGCAGTCCACCGGCCACCGCGGTGGCGGCGCCGTGCGCCCGGACCACCGTCTTCAGCGTGTCGTCGTCCAGGTCGACGTCGGCCGGGATCGTGCCGTCCAGCCGGTCGAGCGCGGTGCGGGCGGTGGCGACGTGACCCTCGGGGTGCCGCAGGGCGTCGACGCCCTCGGCGACGAACCAGGATGCGAACAGCGGGCGGGCGATCCGGCGCAACAGCATGGGTCCTCCTCGACTCGACGTCCCCGGCGGGCCGTCCAGGATCCCACGCTAGTCCGGGAATGCACCGGCGTGCCCGTCGTGTTGTGCCCGGCATGATGACGACGACCCTGGAGCGGCCTCCGGTGCTCACGAGCACCCGGACGCGACTAGGCTCGGCCCCGATGAGCGAGGACACCACACGCGCCCCCGAGTCGGAGGACCAGGCAGCGCGCAGCGAGCGGTTCGAAGCCGAGGCTCTGGTCTACCTGGACCAGTTGTACGGCGCCGCCCTGCGCATGACCCGGAACCCCTCGGATGCCGAGGACCTGGTCCAGGAGACGTTCGCGAAGGCCTTCGCCGCCTTCCACCAGTACCGGCCGGGCACCAACCTCAAGGCCTGGCTGTACCGGATCCTGACCAACACCTTCATCAACTCGTACCGCAAGAAGCAGCGTGAACCGCAGCAGTCGCAGGCGGACGACATCGAGGACTGGCAGATCGCCCGGGCCGCGTCGCACACCTCCGCCGGCCTGCGGTCGGCCGAGGCCGAGGCGCTCGACCACCTGCCGGACTCGGATGTGAAGGACGCGCTCGCGCGGTTGCCGGAGGACTTCCGGATGGCGGTGTACCTCGCCGATGTCGAGGGCTTCGCCTACAAGGAGATCGCGGAGATCATGGGAACGCCGATCGGGACGGTGATGTCCCGCCTGCACCGCGGTCGCGGCCAGTTGCGCGAGATGCTCGCCGACTACGCCCGCGACCGGGGGCTGGTCGGCGCCGAGGACGAGGCGCCGGAGGCCGGCGTGGCGGGTTCGAGGAGGGGACGATGAGCGGCGAGGACGCGGCGAAGGAAGCCGGGGCCTGCGGCGGACCGGACTGCGAGGAGAAGGTGGACCGGCTGTTCGCCTTCCTCGACCACGAGCTGGCGACCGCCGACGAGGCCGAGGTGCGCGCCCACATCGAGGAGTGCCGGCCCTGCCTGGACGAAGTGACCGTCGACCAGGTGCTCAAGAACCTGGTCCGGCGCTGCTGCCAGGAGGAGGCGCCGGTGGACCTGCGGGTCCGGATCCGGGCGCAGCTGACCACCCTGCGGGTCGAGACCACCCGCTGACCGACGACGAAGGGCCCGGTGCGATCCGCACCGGGCCCTCGTACGTTGGGTGGCAGCGCTCAGGCGTTGGGGCGCTTGCCGTGGTTGGCGGAGCTCCCCGCACGGGAACGACGCTTGCGACCACGCTTGCTCATCGGAATCTCCTTGGCTCCTGGCGCTGATGCGCCGGTTGTCACCCGCCATCGTCCCACATCCCGGGCGGGCTGACGTCACCGGGCTCATCCCCGGGCTCATCCCCTGGCCCGGGGCGGCCGATAGGAACGGTGTGAGCGAACAGCCCCAGTCCGTCGTCCCCCTGTTGCACGCCCTGGTCCAGGCCGGTGGCTCCGACCTGCACGTGAAGGTCGGCTCCGAGCCCCGGGTCCGGGTGGACGGCCGGTTGCGCCGCCTGCAGGTGCCGTCGCTGAGTCCCAAGGACACCGCCTTCATGCTGGAGGAGGTGCTGCCGGACGAGCTGATGCCGGTGTTCGCCGAGCACCACGAGGCCGACTTCGCGTTCTCGCTGTCCGGGGTGGGCCGGTTCCGGGTGAACGCCTACCAGGCGCGGGGGACGTTCGGGATGGTGTTCCGGCTGGTCGGGGTCGGGGCGCAGTCGCTGCAGGAGCTCGGGCTGCCGGAGATCGTCGGCGAGCTCGCCCTGGAACCGCGCGGCCTGGTGCTGGTGACCGGCCCGACCGGTTCGGGCAAGACGACCACGCTGGCCTCGATGATCGACCTGATCAACACCGTGCGTGAGGCGAACATCGTCACGATCGAGGACCCGATCGAGGTGCTGCACCCGGACAAGCGGAGCATCGTCTCCCAGCGAGAGATCCGGCAGGACACCGCCGACTTCACGGTCGCCCTGCGCGCCGCCATGCGCCAGGACCCGGACGTGATCCTGGTCGGGGAGATGCGCGACGTGGAGACCGTGCGCGCCGCGCTGTCGGCCGCCGAGACCGGGCACCTGGTGCTGAGTACGCTGCACACCATCGACGCCGCCGAGTCGGTGAACCGGATCGTTGACTTCTTCCCGCCGCACGAGCAGCAGCAGATCCGGGTGGCGCTGTCGCAGTCGCTGCGCGGGATCGTGTCCCAGCGGCTGGCCCGCCGGGCGGACGGCGGGGGCCGGACCGCCGTGATCGAGGTGCTGGTCAACACCGGCCGCACCGCCGAGGCGATCGTCGACCCGGCGAGCACCGAGCCGCTGGCCGACCTGATCCGGGCGGGGGAGTACTACCAGATGCAGACCTTCGACCAGCACCTGGTGCAGCTGTTCGCCGCCGGGGTGGTCGACTACGAGGAAGCCTGTGCGATCGCGTCGAACCCGCAGGACCTGACCGTCGAGCTGCGCGCCGCCGGTCTGATCGCCTGACGGTCGCCCCACCCCCGCACTCCTGGGCGTCGTCGGGGCTTGCCTCGCGTAGTAACGCGATATAACGTGTCTGCGAACAGACGCGATATAACGTGATGGGAGAGCGAGATGGCAACCGAGTCGTGGGTGGTCTCCGGGCCGCAGGTGATCGAGGTGGAGGACGTGCACTCGCTGCGCGTCCGGGTGTCCGGCGGCCGGGTGGACGTGGTGGCCCACGACGACCCGGCGCGGACCGACGTCCGGCTGGAGGTGCACTCCGTCAGCGGGTACCCGCTGGAGGTGACCTACGCCGACGGTGCGCTCTGGGTGGGGGTCCGGGACGGTGACGGCCTGGACGGCTTCCTGAACCGGGTCACCGGCGGGTTCCGGCGGGACCGGGTCGACGTGCATCTGGCGGTGCCCCGCGCGGTGGTGGCGTCGGTGTCCAGCATCGAGGGGGAGCTGCTGCTGGCCGGGGTGGAGCAGGACTCGTCGCTGACCAGCGTCTCCGGCGCGATCGTCACCGACAGCACCCGCGGTGCCCTCAAGGTGCGCAGCGTCTCCGGCGACATCGTGGTCCGCGAGCACACCGGCGATCTGGGCTTGAACAACGTCTCCGGTGCCCTGACCGCCAGCGGCGAGCTCACCCGGGTGCACGTGAACACGGTCTCCGGCGAGGTCGCGGTCGACACCCGCTCGTCCTCGTCGATGTGCCAGGTGAAGTCGGTCTCCGGCGATGTCACCGTGCGGCTGCCGGCCGGGCACGGGGTCAATGTCGAGGCGACCTCGGTCAGCGGGCGGGTGCTGGTGGACGGCGTCCAGCGCGGCGACCGGCTGCCCGGCCGGACCCAGGTCGATCTGCGGGACCCCGGCGCGACCTGCTTCGTCACCACCCGCTCGGTCTCCGGTGACCTCACCGTGGTCCGCGCGCAGCCGACGGAGTCCTGATGCCTCCGGTCTTCGCCCACGGGCAACTGCGCCTGTACCTGCTGGCGATGCTGGCCGAGGGGCCGCTGCACGGGTACCAGGTGATCACGGCGCTGTCCGAGCGGTTCGGCGGCACCTACCGGCCCAGTCCGGGCACCATCTACCCGCGACTGGCCCGGCTGGAGGAGGAAGGGCTGGTCCGGCGCACCGATCTCGGTCGCAAGGCGCAGTACGAGCTGACCGACGCCGGGCGGGCCGAGCTGGCCGCGCACGCCGACGAGCTGGCCGCGCTGGAACGCGATCTGGCCGAGACGGTGCGCTCCCTGGCGGCGCAGGTCCGGGCCGAGGTGACCGGGGCGATGGCCGGGGTCCGGGCCGAGCTGGCCGCCGCCGCACAGGAGGCACGCCTGAGTGCCCGGGGCCGCGCGCAGCAGGACGCCGACAGTGCCGCGGCCCAGCGCCGGCATCAGAAGCAGCTGAGGGTGGAGTGCGAGGCGGAGCTGAATCAGTTCCGCGAGCAGATGCGCGCGGTGCTGCGGACCGCCGAGGCGCAGGGCCGGCTGGGCACGCTCGGCGCGGACACCCTGCGGACCATGCTGAACGGCGCACTCAGTGCGGTCGAGGCGGCGCTGGGCCGCTGAGGCCTCAGCCCAGGTCCTCCGGCAGCCCGAGCCAGGTGTTCCAGTGCGAGTGCAGCACCAGCCACGCGATCAGGCCGTAGCCGGCCTGGCCGGGCAGCGACCCGTCGCCGGCGGCCAGGTCGGCCAGCCACTGCTCGTGATCGGCCAGCGGGTGGTAGGTGTCCACGTAGGGCACCCGGCGGCGGCCGGCGACGTCGGCGAATGCGGCGGACAGATCGGCCAGTGCGGTGCCGTCGATGCCGCCACCCGGCGGTGGGCCCACCACGAAGGCCGGCACCCGGCGCTGGTCGGCCGCGTCCAGGATGTTCGCCAGGTTGAGCCGGCTGCGGGCCAGCGACACCCCCTGGGCCAGGTCGGCGCGGCCCAGGGCGATCACCAGGCGGTTGTCGGCCTCGGGGGACAGGCGGCGGTCGACCTCCTGCTGCCAGCGGGCGGCCAGGTCGTTGGTGCTCTCGCCGGGGACGGCCAGGGTGAGCACGGTGGGCGGCTGTGGGGCGGTGGTGCGGGCGACCACCCGGCCCACCCATCCCAGCGCTCGCGGATCCCCGGCCCCGGCGGTCATCTCGTCGCCGATCACCAGGAGGCGCAGCGGCAGCTCGCCCACGTTCCCACCCTTCTGCCCGCGGAGGACCCGGTGTCCGCCGATCGGGTCAGTGTCTCAGGTGTGCCGGTTCGGGCGACTTCGACGCGCGGGCCGGGTGTCCTGCCAGGCCGGGTCGGCATGCTCGGTCCAGTCCTGGTGGGAGGCGGGTGGGCGGCGCTCGCCCAGGCCGTCGCGGCGGACCGCCAGCGCCAGCCGGATCAGCGTCCACAGGATCAGGACCGCGGTCAGGATCAACAGCGTCATGGCAGAAAGTCTTGACCTGACGCGATCCGGCCACGAGTGGCGGTGCTGCCGTGGTGCATCGATCTTCCGCCAGATCGATGGCAGACTGCCGTCATGCTGCAGCGCGTGGCGGCCATCGCGGCCCCGGGTGTCTCCCCGTTCGAGTTCGGTCTGGTCAGCGAGGTCTTCGGCATCGACCGGAGCGACACCGGAGGGCCGGCCTTCGACCTGGTGGTCTGCACCCCCGAGCCCGGCGACATCCCGATGAAGACCGGGCTCACCGTCCGGATCGACGCCGGCCTGGAGGCCACCGCGGACGCCGACCTGGTGGTGGCGCTTCCCTACGGCGACGACTACGCGCTGCCGGAGCCGATGCTGGCCGCACTGCGGGACGCCCGGGCCCGTGGTGCCTGGGTGATGAGCATCTGCTCCGGCGCCTTCGCCCTGGCACAGGCCGGGCTGCTGGACGGCCGCCGGTGCACCACGCACTGGCTGTACGCCGCCGACCTGGCCGCGCGCTTCCCGGCCGCCCGGGTCGATCCCGCCGTGCTGTACGTCGAGGACGACGGGGTGATCACCAGTGCCGGCACCGCCGCCGGGATCGACGCCTGCCTGCACCTGGTGCGGGCCGAGCGCGGTGCCCAGGCCGCCGCCGGGGTGGCGCGCCGGATGGTGGTGCCCCCGCACCGGGACGGCAACCAGCTGCAGTTCGTCGACACCCCGCTGCCCTGCGAGGCGGACACCCTGGCCCCGCTGCTCGGCTGGATGACCGAGCACCTGGCCGACGAGCTCAGCGTGCCGGAGCTGGCCGCCCGGGCGCTGATGAGCGAGCGGACCTTCGCCCGCCGGTTCCGGGCCGAGACCGGCACCACCCCCGCGGCCTGGCTGACCCGCCAGCGGCTGGTCCGGGCCCAGGAACTGCTGGAGCGCACCGGGGCCGGGGTGGACGAGATCGCCCGGTCCTGCGGCTTCGGCACCGCCGCCGTGCTCCGGCACCACTTCGCCCGGGTGCTGGACACCACCCCGCAGGCCTACCGGCGGCAGTTCGCTTGCACCGACGAGGCGGTCCGGGTGGCCTGAGCCGGCCTGAACCCCGGTACGCGACCGGGGCCGCCCGGTGGTGGTCTCCCACCCCGGACGGCCCCGGTCGACGGGCCCGGACTCAGCGCCGGAAGGCCTGCTCCAGCAGCCCCGCCTGTTCCGCCTGGTGCGCCTTCGCGGTGCCGGCCGCAGTGGCCGCGGAGGCCGGACGGCTGACCGCCCGGATCGGCGTCCCGACCAGCTGCGGCAGGGCGAGCGAGAGGTAGCCCCAGGCACCCTGGTTGCGCGGCTCGTCCTGGACCCACACCAGCTCGGCGCCGTCGAAGGGCGCGAGCGCGGCGCGGATCCCGTCGCCGTCCAGCGGGTAGAGCTGCTCGACCCGGACGATCGCGGTCCGGTCGTCCTGGTTCTGCTCCCGCCGGGCGACCAGGTCCCAGTAGACCTTGCCGGAGCACAGCAGCACCCGGTCGACCAGTTCGGCCCGCACCCGGTCGTCGCCGATCACCGGGCGGAAGGTGCCCGAGGTGAACTCCGAGACCGGCGAGGCCGCCGCCTTGAGCCGGAGCATCGACTTGGGGGTGAAGACCACCAGCGGGCGGCGGGGCCGGGCGTAGGCCTGGCGGCGCAGCAGGTGGAAGTACGAGGCCGGGGTGGTCGGCTGGGCGACCACCATGTTGCCCTCGGCGCACATCTGCAGGAACCGCTCGATCCGGCCGGAGGAGTGGTCCGGTCCCTGGCCCTCGTAGCCGTGCGGCAGCAGCAGGACCACGCTGGAGTGCTGGCCCCACTTCTGCTCCGCGGAGCTGATGAACTCGTCGATGATGGTCTGCGCGCCGTTGACGAAGTCGCCGAACTGCGCCTCCCACAGCACCAGCGCGTCCGGGCGCTCCACCGAGTACCCGTACTCGAAGCCGAGCGCCGCGAACTCCGACAGCGAGGAGTCGTAGACCCAGAACTTCGCCTGGTCGCCGGACAGGTACAGCAGCGGGGTCCACTCCGCACCGGTGTTCCGGTCGTGCAGCACCGCGTGCCGCTGGACGAAGGTGCCGCGCCGGGAGTCCTGGCCGGCCAGCCGGACCGGGGTGCCCTCGATCAGCAGCGACCCGAAGGCCAGCAGTTCGCCGTAGCCCCAGTCGATGCCGCCCTCGCGGGACATCTGCTCCCGCTTGGCCAGCAGCTGGGCCAGCTTCGGGTGCACGGTGAAGCCCTCGGGTGCCCGGACGTGGGCGGCGCCGATCCGCTCCAGCACCTTGGCCGGGACGGCGGTCTGCCAGCCGATGATCACGCCGGCGTCCTCGCGCTGGGACTCCGGGCGTTCCAGGCCGGCGACCGGTTCGGCGTCGGCGGGCGGCGGGGTCCAGCCGTCCTCCCGGGTCTCGGCGAACACCCGCTCGAGCTGGGCCTGGTAGTCCTGCAGGACGTGCTCGGCCTCCTCCAGGGTGATGTCCCCGCGCGCGACCAGCGCCTCGGTGTAGAGCTTGCGCACCGAGCGCTTGGCCTCGATCAGGTTGTACATCAGCGGCTGGGTCATCGACGGGTCGTCGCCCTCGTTGTGCCCGCGGCGGCGGTAGCAGACCAGGTCGATGATCACGTCCCGGTCGAACTGCTCGCGGTACTCGAAGGCCAGCTCGGCGGCACGGACACAGGCCTCCGGGTCGTCGCCGTTGACGTGCAGGATCGGCACCTGCAGGCCCTTGGCCACGTCGGTGGCGTACTGCGAGGACCGCGAGGACGACGGTCCGGTGGTGAAGCCGACCTGGTTGTTGATCACCACGTGCACGGTGCCGCCGGTGCGGTAACCGCGCAGCTGGGACAGGTTGAGGGTCTCGAAGACCACGCCCTGCCCGGCGAACGCCGCGTCGCCGTGGATCAGGATCGGCAGCACCGAGAACCCGTCGCCGCCCAGGTCGATCCGGTCCTGCTTGGCCCGGACGATGCCCTCCAGCACCGGGTCGACCGCCTCCAGGTGCGAGGGGTTGGCCGCCAGGTACACCCGGGTGGTCGCGCCGGACTCGGCGGTGAACTGACCCTCGGTGCCCAGGTGGTACTTCACGTCGCCGGAGCCCTGCACGGACTTCGGGTCCTGGTTGCCCTCGAACTCGCTGAAGATCTGGCCGTAGGACTTGCCGGCGATGTTGGCCAGCACGTTCAGCCGGCCGCGGTGCGCCATCCCGATCGCGACCTCGTCCAGCCCGCCCTCGGCCGCCCGGGACAGCACCGCGTCCAGCAGCGGGATCAGGGACTCGCCGCCCTCCAGGGAGAACCGCTTCTGCCCGACGTACTTGGTCTGCAGGAAGGTCTCGAAGGCCTCGGCGCCGTTCAGCCGCCGCAGGATCCGCAGCTGGTCCTCGCGCGGGGTGGGGGCGTAGCCGGACTCCAGCCGCTCCTGCAGCCACTTGCGCTGCCGCGGGTCCTGCAGGTGCATGTACTCGATGCCGGTGGTGCGGCAGTACGAGTCGCGCAGCAGGGCCAGCACCTGGCGCAGGGTGGCCCGGGGCTTGCCGGTGAAGCCGCCGGTGGGGAAGGACCGGTCCAGGTCCCACACGCTCAGCCCGTGGTTCTGGATGTCCAGGTCCGGGTGCTTGCGCAGCCGGTAGGCCAGCGGGTCGGTGTCCGCCATCAGGTGACCGCGGGAGCGGTAGGCGTGGATCAGCTCGGCGATCCGGGCCGGCTTGATCGCCTCGGCGTCCGGGTCGTGGCCGGCGTCGCGCACCCAGCGCATCGGCTCGTAGGGCACCCGCAGCGAGGTGAACACCCGGTCGTAGAAGCCGTCCTCGCCGAGCAGCTTGCGCGCCAGGATCCGCAGGAAGTCACCGGAGGCGGCGCCCTGGATGATCCGGTGGTCGTAGGTGCTGGTCACGGTGAGCACCTTGGAGACGCCCATCTTGTTCAGCTGCTCGTCGCTGGTCCCGGCGAACTCGGCCGGGTAGTCCATCGCGCCGACGCCGATGATCGCGCCCTGCCCGGTCATCAGCCGCGGCACCGAGTGCACGGTGCCGATGGTGCCGGGGTTGGTCAGCGAGATCGTGGTCCCGGCGAAGTCGTCGACACCGAGCTTGCCGCCCCGGGCGCGGCGGACCACGTCCTCGTAGGCGGACCAGAACTGGGCGAAGTCGAGCGTCTCGGCCTTCTTGATGCTGGGCACCAGGAGCTGGCGGGTGCCGTCCGGCTTGGCCAGGTCGATCGCCAGGCCGAGGTTGACGTGCGCCGGGCTCATCACGCCGGGCTTGCCGTCCACCAGGGTGTACGAGGCGTTCATCGACGGCATCTCGCCCACCGCCTCGACCAGTGCGAAGCCGATCAGATGGGTGAAGGAGACCTTGCCGCCGCGACCGCGGGCCAGGTGGTTGTTGATCACGATCCGGTTGTCGACCAGGAGCTTGGCCGGGATGGCCCGCACCGACGTGGCGGTGGGCACCTCCAGGCTGGCCTCCATGTTGGTGACCACCCGGGCGGCCGGGCCGCGGAGCTTGGTCACCTCCTCGGTGGGCTCCGGCTCGGGCTCCGGCTGGTCGGAGCGCGCCTGGGCGGCATAGGCCGCGGTGGCCGGCTGCGCGGTGGCGACCGGCGCGGTCGGCGGGTTCGGCACGTCCGCGGCCACCGCGCCCTGCCCGGGGGTGCCGGGGGAGGCGGTCTCCGGGTCGGCGGTGCGGGCCTGGGCCTGCGGGTGCTTGGCCGTCGGGGTGGCGGGCGCGGACATCTCGCGCTGCGGCGCCGGGACCGCGTCGGCCGGCCCGCCGGGTGGTGTGGTCCCGTTCTGTGGTGCGCCCGAGCTGGTGGCGTCCGGCGCCGCGGGCCGGTAGCCCTCGAAGAACTCCCACCACGCGGGATCGACCGCGGTCTTGTCCTGGAGGTACTGCTCGTACAGCTCGTCCACCAGCCACGCATTCGCGCCGAAATCGGCTCGGTTCACGTCTGGATCCGCCTGCTGGGACACGCGAGGATCGCCCACTTCCTCCGCGGTCGATCGGACCGCGTCATCGCCGGTACTGTCCGGGCCACCCTACGTCGTTCCGAGGGCTGGTTCCCCCCTGAGTGGGTGGACGCGCCGGGTGGTTCCGGTGGCGTCTCTGCGCAGGTCAATGGGGGTGTCATCCCCAGGCCAGTACCGGGTTGTCTTGACGTCAAGAGAGGTCAAGACCGGGCCTGGCCGCGGGTGGCGGCTACCACGCGACCAGGCCCGCCGGATCAGCTGATGTCGCGCCGGAAGGTGGTCAGCCGGCCGATCACCGCGAACAGCAGCGCGTACCCGATCAGCACCAGCGCCCCCGCCCAGCCGGGCAGCAGGTCGCCCGCCCCGGCCTGGGTGTAGAACGACCCGCCGCTGATCGCCTCGCCCGCCGCGCCCGGCAGGAACGAGCCCACCGAGGACAGCGCGTCGACCTGGCCGAACAGCAACCGGGCCACCGGCTCCACGAACTGGGTGAAGGCCAGCACCACGACGATCGCCAGCACCTGGTTGGTCAGCACGCAGCCCAGGCCCACGCCCAGCACGCACCAGACGGTCAGTGCCAGCACGGTCCGGCCCACCACCGCGAGCACGTCCCCGTCGCCGAGCATGGGCGAGTGGTCCATCACGGCCAGCACCCCGGCGCCGGTGCCGGTGGTCGCCGCCGCACCCGCGAGCCCGAACAGCAGGCCGAGCGGCACACTGGCCAGCATCTTGGCCACGATCAGCCGGGTGCGGTTGGGCTCGGCCAGCAGGGTCGGGGTGATGGTGTGGTGCCGGAACTCGCCGGTCACCGACATCACGCCGACCAGCAGCGGGAACACGAAGCCCAGCGACGCGGCCAGGGTGTAGATCGTGATCGCGATCGTGCGGTCGTCCAGCCCGGTGGGCATGTCCGTGGTCATCCCGGAGCTCTCCGGGTCCAGGGTGAGCGCGACGCCCATCACCCCGGCGATGAACGCCATGTAGACCACCATGGCGAGCACCAGCACCCACCAGATCCGGGTGGTCACCAGCTTGCGGTACTCGGCGCGCAGCGTGTCGATCATCGGGCCACCCCCTCGGTCGTGGTGCCGGGATGCTCGGTGGTCATCCGCAGGAAGACGTCCTCCAGCGTTCCGCCGACGCCGGCCAGCTGGTGCAGTTCGAGTCCGGCGGCGAAGGCGGCGTGCCCGACCTCGGCCGTGGTGATCCCGGACAGCTCTGCGCTGCCCTCGGGCCCGGCGGTCAGCGTCCAGCCGGCCCGGGCGGCCAGTGCCTGCAGCCCTGCCGGGTCGGGGGTGCTCACCCGCACCCGGTGCTCGGCCAGCGCGACCAGCTCCGGGAGTGTGGAGGCGTGCACCAGGCGGCCGTGCGAGATCACCACGATGTCGTCCACCGTCTGCTGCACCTCGGCCAGCACGTGGCTGGAGACCAGGACGGTGCGGCCCTCGGCGGCCAGCCGGCGCAGCAGGTCGCGCAGCCAGCGGATGCCCTCCGGGTCCAGGCCGTTGGCCGGCTCGTCCAGCAGCAGCACCGGCGGGTCGCCGAGCAGCGTCGCCGCCAGGCCCAGCCGCTGCCGCATGCCGAGCGAGAACCCGCCCACCCGGCGGTTGGCGGCGCCGGCCAGTCCGACCAGCTCCAACAGCTCGTCCGCACGGCCGTCGGTGGCGCCGGCCTTGGGGGCGGAGACCCGCAGGTGGTCCCGCGCGGTGCGGCCGGGGTGGAAGTCCGCCGCCTCCAGCGCGGCGCCGACGGTCCGCAGCGGGCGCTCCAGCTCGGCATAGCGCTTGCCGCCGATGGTGGCGGTGCCCGAGGTGGGGGAGACCAGGCCGAGCAGCATCCGCAGCGTGGTGGTCTTGCCCGCGCCGTTCGGGCCGAGGAAGCCGGTCACCCGGCCCGGGGCGACCGTGAAGCTGAGGTCGTCCACGGCGCGCACGGGCCCGAAGGTCTTGGTCAGATGGCGGATCTCGATCGCCGGGGAGGTCATGCCGACGACCGTAGCTGTTCTAGCCGAGATAGAACAAGGACTTTCAGCCCGTAGGTGGTGTCCGCCGGCTCTGGCGCCGCGACGGCAGCATCACCCGCATGGTGCAGCCCACCGGGGTGTCCGCCACGCCGACGGTCCCGCCGTGCAGGTTCACCGCCCAGCGCACGATCGACAGGCCCAGGCCGGTGCCGCCGGTGGAGATCTGCCCGGTGATCGCCGGGGTGTTGCCCCGCGCGAACCGCTCGAACACCCGCTCGCGCTGATCGGGGGAGATGCCCGGGCCCTGGTCGACCACGTCGATCCGGACCCAGCCACCCGACCGGTGCGCCTCCAACCGGACCGGGGCGCCCACCGGGGAGTGCCGGACCGCGTTCTGCACCAGATTCGCCAGGATCTGGTGCAGGCGCTCGCGGTCGGCGGGGATCACCAGGTTCTCCGGTTCGACCACCACCGGGAAGGTCAGCCCCTTGCTCGCGCCGACCAGTCGGCCCTCGCTGGCCGCCTCCTCCAGGAACTCCCGCAGCGGCACGTCGGTCAGGTTCAGCTCCACCGCGCCGGCCTCCAGCCGGGACAGGTCGAGCAGGGTGGACACCAGCCGGCTCAGCCGCTGGGTCTGGGCGAGCGCGGCCTTCATCGTCTCCGGGTCCGGGTCGTCCACCCCGTCGACGATGTTCTCCAGCGACGCCTGCAGGGCGGTGACCGGGGTGCGCAGCTCATGCGAGACATTGGCCACCAGCTCGCGCCGGATGGTGTCGGTCTGCTCCAGCTCGTCCGCCATCCTGTTGAACGCCTCGGCCAGCTGCCCGACCTCGTCCCGGGAGGTCGCCCGCACCCGGCGGGTGTAGTCGCCGGCCGCCATTGCCCGCACCGCGGAGGTCATCTCCCGCAGCGGGGACGTCATGCCCCGGGCCAGCAACTGGGTGAACACCAGCACGATCACCAGCACCACCGGGAAGGTGCGCGACGGGCCCAGCGAGCGGTTCAGGCCGAACCAGGTCAGCAGCGCCGCCACCGCGGTGGAGGCGGCGACCAGCACCCCCAGCTTGATCTTCAGCGACTTGAAGCGGTCCAGCGGCCGGACGTCCGGCAGCCGGGGCAGGGAGGTCGCCGCCGCGATGGGCCGATCGCGGTCCCGGCGCGGTGACCCGGTCACTCCTGGCCCGCCTCCGCGGTGCCGGTGGCGGGCTCGAGCGCGTAGCCGACACCATGCACGGTGCGGATCAGGTCGGCGCCGAGCTTCCGGCGCAGCGCCTTCACGTGCGAGTCGACGGTGCGGGTGCCGGAGGCGTCCACCCAGTCCCAGACCTCGGCCAGCAGGCGCTCGCGGGTGAGCACGGTGCGCGGGCTGGCGGCCAGGGCGAGCAGCAGGTCGAACTCGGTCGGGGTCAGGTGCACCTCGTTGCCGGCCCGGTGCACCCGGCGCTGGGCGCGGTCGATCACCAGGTCACCGATGGTCACCGGCGGCTCGGCACCCGCGGAGGTGCTGGCCTGCTCGGCGGCCAGGGCGGCGCGCTGCTGGCGGCGCAGCAGGGCCTTGACCCGGGCGACCAGCTCCCGCATCGAGAACGGCTTGGTCATGTAGTCGTCGGCACCCACGCCGAGGCCGATCAGCATGTCGGTCTCGTCGTCGCGGGCGGTCAGCATCAGCACCGGCACCGGGCGGTCGGCCTGGATCCGGCGGCAGACCTCGAGGCCGTCGATCCCGGGCAGCATCACGTCCAGCACCACGGCGTCGGGGCGGAGCCGGGTCGCGGTCTCCACCGCGACCAGCCCGTCGCCGACCGTCTCCACCTGGTAACCCTCGGCGGTCAGGCGGCGGGCCACCGCGGTGGCGATGGCGGGCTCGTCCTCGACGACGAGCACCGTGGCGGTGCTGCCCCCCTGACCGGGGGCCGGGGTTCCGGGGCGCGTGGCAAAGGTCATGGGCTCAGCGTGGCACACCGGTGTGGAGGTTTTCGTATGATGCTGCGACCATGCCCAGCTCAAGTCGTAGCCGGCATCGCCAGACCCGGGCCACCGAGCCCGGGGGCGATCATGCCGGCCCCTTCTGCTCCTGCTTCCTCCGTCGCGCCCCCGGTGGTGACCGGTGCTGACCGACTGGCTGCTGATCGGCTTCGGCGTGCTGCTGACCGCCGGGACCGCCCTGTTCGTCGCCAGTGAGTTCTCCCTGGTCACGCTCGATCCCGGGGTGGTCGCCAAGAACACCCGGCCGGACGACCGGCGCGGCACCACCGTGCTCAAGGCGCTGCGCCGGCTGTCGACCGAACTGTCCGGCGCCCAGGTCGGCATCACGCTGACCACGGTGCTGCTCGGCTACACCACCCAGCCCGCGGTGAACCGGCTGCTGGGCGGTGCGCTGACCGGCACGCTCGGGCGCGCCGCCGGGGTGGCGATCGCCGGGGTGGTGACCGTGATCCTGGTGAACGGCTTCTCGATGCTGTTCGGCGAGTTGGTGCCGAAGAACTTCGCGATCAGCCGCCCGCTGGGCACCGCACGGTTCGTCGCCCCGCTGCAGCACGGTTTCACCACCGCCCTGCGGCCGCTGATCGGCCTGTTCAACTCCTCGGCGAACGCGATCCTGCGCCGGTTCGGCGTCGAGCCGCGCGAGGAACTGTCCGGCGCGCGCTCGCCGCAGGAACTGGCGGCGCTGGTGAAGCGCTCGGCACAGGTCGGGACGCTGGACGAGTCCACCGCGACCCTGCTGACCAACTCGATCGAGTTCTCCGAGCTGTCCGCGGTGGACGTGATGACCGACCGGCAGCGGATGGTCACCGTCGACCGCGAGGACCCGGCCACCGAGGTGATCCGGCTGGCCCGGGAGACCGGGCATTCCCGGTTCCCGGTGCTGGGCGAGGACTCCGACGACATCGTCGGGCTGGTGCACCTGCGCCGGGCGATCGCCGTGCCCTACGAGCGGCGCGGCGAGGTCCCGGCGGCGGCGCTGATGGTCGAGGCCCCGCGGGTGCCCGAGACCGTGCACCTGGGTCCGCTGCTGGTCGAACTGCGCGAGCAGGGCCTGCAGATGGCCGTGGTGGTCGACGAGTACGGCGGCACCTCCGGCGTGGTCACCCTGGAGGACGTGGTGGAGGAACTGGTCGGCGACGTCGCGGATGAACACGACCGCCGCCGCACCGCCGCTTCCCGCCGGGCCGACGGCGCCTGGGTGGTCTCCGGGCTGCTCCGGCCGGACGAGCTGACCGAGCAGACCGGTCTGGTGGTCCCGGACGACGCCCGCTACGAGACGCTGGGCGGTCTGGTGATGGCCGAACTGGGCCGGGTGCCGGAGGTCGGCGACGAGGTGGTCGCCGGCGACGTGCGGCTGTCGGTGGAGTCGATGCAACGCCGCCGGGTGGACCGGGTGGTCGTCAGTGCCGTGGCCCGGGAGGAGGACGAGTGAACCCGACCCTGGCCCTGGTGCTGGCCGTCCTGCTGCTGGCCGGCAATGCCTTCTTCGTGGCCGCGGAGTTCGCGATCATCTCCGCCCGCCGCTCCGCGATGGAACCGCTGGCCGCCGCCGGCGACCGCCGGGCCCAGACCGTGCTGTGGGCGATGGAGCACGTCTCGCTGATGCTGGCCTGCGCCCAGCTCGGCGTGACGATCTGCTCCACCACCCTGGGTGTGGTGGCCGAGCCGGCCATCGCGCACCTGATCGAGGCGCCGCTGCACGCCCTGGGCGTCAGCAGCGACCTCACCCACCCGATCGGCTTCGTGGTGGCGCTGCTGCTGGTGGTCTACCTGCACGTGGTCCTGGGCGAGATGGTGCCGAAGAACCTGTCGGTGTCCGGCCCGGACCGTGCGGTGCTGATCTTCGGCCCGCCGCTGGTCTGGCTCGGCCGGGTGGTCAAGCCGATCATCACCGCGCTGAACTGGCTGGCCAACCACGTGCTGCGCCTGTTCCGGGTGGACCCCCGCGACGAGGTGGCCTCCGCCTTCACCGCGCAGGAGGTGCAGTCCATCGTCGAGCAGTCCCAGGCCGAGGGGCTGCTGGAGGACGAGCAGGGGCTGCTGTCCGGCGCCCTGGAGTTCTCCGACCGCACCGCCGCCGAGGTGATGGTGCCCCGTGACCAGCTGGTCACCGTGCCACAGGACGTCACTCCGGAGGAGGTCGAGCGGCTGGTCGCCAAGACCGGCTACAGCCGGTTCCCGGTGCTGGACCGCGCCGGCGACCCCACCGGGTACCTGCACGTGAAGGATGTGCTGTACGCCGACGGCGAGTCGCGGCGGCTGCCGGTGCCCACCTGGCGGGTCCGGACCACCGCGGTGGTCGCCCCCGGGGACGAGGTGGAGGAGGCGCTGGCCGCGATGCAGCGCTCCGGGGTGCACGTGGCCCGGGTGGTGCAGACGGGTGAATCAGGTCACAGCAGCGTCATCGGTGCCGTCTTCCTGGAGGACATCCTGGAAGAGCTGGTCGGCGAGGTGCGGGACGCGATGCAGCGGGGTCATCTCCGGGTCCCGCCGCGCTGAGCGCCCGGCGGGATGGTGGACGGATCAGGCATCTCGGACAACCGATCCTGCCAGGGGTCTTGGAACGGGGCCCCTGGAGCCGTTATTGTTCCGTGATCGTTCCCCCGGAACCCTCCCGCAGGCTTGTCCTGTGTCCGGGCCTCCCGGGGTGCCCCATGTCCGCAGAACATCGGAGGACCCGTGGCGTCGCAGATCGCGCCCGCCGACACCGCCACCCCGGCGACCCGTCGGCAGCTGCGAGAGGCGGAGCAGGCATCGAGCCGGCGCTCCAGCCGTCGACCCACCGCTCCCGCCGGTGAGACCACCGTCGCCCGCCAGGGCCACCCCGCCGCCCGCTGGGGTGTCCGCACCGGTGTCCTGGTCACCCTGGCCGCCGTCACCGTGGCCGTCCCGCTCAGCCAGCAGCAGGACCGCTCGGTGGCCGCCACCGGCGAGTCCACCGCCGACGACGCCGTGCTCCCGAGCACCGTCGAGGCCCTGACCGGCACCCCGTCGGCCTCCCTGGTCCCGCCCTCGTCCCTGCTGTCCACCGACGCCTCGGTGGTGCGTAGCGAGGTGGCCGCCAGCCGTGGCGCCGACCGGGAGATCCTGCCCGGCTGCACCGGTGACGTCAGCACCCCGAACGCCGCCAACGGCCAGCTGCCGTCGGCCGACCTGTGCACCCTGTGGGACGGCGGCACCCAGCTGCGCGCCGACGCCGCCACCGCGCTCGCCGAGCTGAACGCGATGTACGTCGCCCGCTTCGGCTCCGACATGTGCCTGTCCTCCGGCTACCGCACCCTCGCCCAGCAGAGCGCGGTCAAGGCGTCCCGCGGTTCGCTGGCCGCCGCCACCGGCAAGTCCAACCACGGCTTCGGCCTGGCGGTCGACTTCTGCTCCGGCCTGACCAGCGGTGTGCAGTGGGAGTGGCTGAACGAGAACGCCGCGACCTTCGGCTGGGAGAACCCGGCCTGGGCCAAGCCCGGCGGCTCCGGCCCGTACGAGCGCTGGCACTGGGAGTACACCAAGGTGCAGACCGACGGGTTCTACTACGGGGAGTGACCCCCGCCGCTGAGCGCGTCAGCACTCAGCGCCCGCCCGCACGGCCACCACCGGGCCCGCCCACCACCTCGTTGTGGCGGCCGACCACGCAATCTTCGCGGTAGCTCTCCGCTGCCCGACGACCCTTCCCTAGCGTGCCGATCGTTCGCAGAGCGCGTCGGCAGGGGATGTGGTCATGGGACGGAATCGCCGGGAACGGTTCAGACGGCTGAGCTGCGCCATCGCACTCCTGGTTCTCCTGGGGGGATGTGGGCTGATGGATCAGGTGTCGGCGTCGAGCACGCCCGAGCCGCCGGAGCTGGTGACGGCGGAGGAGAAGGATCGCCTGGGTTATGAGGCACCCGAGTGGTGGCTCAACACGGAGTTGCAGCGCAAGGCGCTCGCGAACCGGGAGCAGATCTACTCGGTGGTGCAGCCCTATCTGGAGCGGACGTTCGGCCGGCCGGTGGAGATGGGCACTGTCGGTGCCCCGTACCCGTACGACGCGATCAAGGTGAGTTTCCGGACGACGACGGAACCGATCGTGGCCGACTCGGTGTTCGTCACCGTTGGGCCGGATGCGCGGGTACACAGCGAGGCCGACATCGAGACGTACTCCGAGGAGCAGGTCCGCTCGCGCACGGCGTCCGGGCTGTTCCGGATGGCATACCGGGCCGAGATCGACCAGGTCGGGGCGTGGCTGGCGGAGCAGTATCCGCAGTTCGGGGTGGACCTCCCCGCGAGGGACATGTGGCTGGGTGGCACGGGGAGCGGCACTCACGCCGGGATCCGGTACGACACCGGGGATCATGAGACGAAACCGGCACGGGACGCCATCGAGCAGCGGCTGTACGAGGCGTATCTGGCCAACCCTGCCGGCAGCGACGCGGAATGGCGGGCGATCGTCGATGGGGCCGACCCCGGACTGACCCTGGCGATCGGGATCCAGTTGATCGCGAAGGACCCCGACTACGAGTTCGAGGTCGGCCAGGTGCGCGAGATCGTCGACCACATCCACCACGCCCTGCCGATCCAGGGGTTCACCTGGTGGAGCATCGGGGTGGGGTCGAACCTGATGACCCGAGACGGTGGCGACTTTCACCACTACGTGAGCATCCGCTGGGGCACGGGGATCAATGGTGTCTTCGTCCAGGAGACCGTGGATGGGGGGACGGTCCGGTGAGCGGGGGGCCGACGAGTCACGCGGACCTGATGGACATGTCCAGCCGAGCCGCCTACGACCCGGACCTGTACAAGCGCCCCGACGAGGAAGAGACCCTCACCGTCACAATCAATGGCCGGGACTTCACGGTGGTGGAGTTCACGGTCGACCCGGCGACCGGTCTGGACGCGCTGGTGCTGCAGAACCCGGACACCCGGGAGATCACGGTGGCGTTCCAGGGCACGAACGGCAGCACGGATGTGGCGACCGACGGCATGCTGGTGACCGCGGTGACCCCCTCGCAGTACGCGGCGGCGGTGGCGTACGTCGCCGACGTCGCCGGGCGGCACGGCCGGGTGGACTCGGTGTGCGGCAACTCCCTCGGTGGTGGGCTGGCCGCCTATGTCGCACTGCTGGACCCGTCGATCCAGGCGGTGACGGTGAACCCGGCGCCGGTGCCCGCGCATGTGTCCGGTCTCAAGGCCCGCAACATCACGAACTACATCTCCACGCTCGATCCGCTGTACCGGGCGCTGAGTGCCGGGCGGTTGACGGACCGGATCGCGGGCCGGATCGAGTGGTTCGAGGGCGGCAGCGCGCAGCTGCGGTTCGCCGTCGAGCACCACATCGGCAGCGACCGGGAGGCCTCGCCGTACAACGCGAGCATGGCGGTGCCGTTCTCCCTGTTCCACCAGGACCTGGTGGTCGGTGCCGGTGGCTTCGGTGGGCGGATCCGGGTGACCGGCGACGCCCTGGTCCTGATGGCCCGCGGGCTGGGCGCCCAGCGCGAGAACCTGCTCGAGGTGTCCCGGTCCGAGCTCGATCGCGCCGGGGAGCGGCTGGCGTCCTACCGCGCGCAGATCCCGGTCCGGGAGGAGAAGTGCCGCCGGCAGTTCCAGGAACAGGCCGTCGAGTGGTACGCCCCGGTCCGGGAACTGATCGGACGGCTCGCCGCCGGGGTCGAGGAGTCGGTGCGCCGGGCCTGGCTTCGGCTGCCGGTCCCGCCGGTGGCCCGCCCGGTGTGCGGCTGGCTGTTGGCGGAGGTGGGTGACCAGATCACGCGGCTGGTCGCGCAGGTGCAGCAGGCGGGGGACGTGAGCGTCGAGGCGGCGGCGGACTGGGCGTGGCAACGCGACCGGGATCTGTTCCGGCTGGGATCCCAGGAGATCACCGACGGGCTGGTGGTCGAACTCGGGCAGTTCGAGCGCGGGCGGGCCCTGGCCGACCGCAAGTGGGTGACCTTCCAGAAGATGACCCTGTCCGCACACGCGGCGCTCACCGCGGCCGACGCCCAGGTGGCCGCCGACATCGCCGCCGGCCGGGCACCCTCGGCCCCGGTTCCGCTGCGGGCGGCGCCCTCCTGGCCGGCCGGTGCGGTCTCCCGGATCGAGGAGTCGGTGGCCAAACGCGGCCTGCAACAGATCGTCGACCGGCGCCAAGAGATCGCCGGGGATCTGGTCGGCACCCTCGGCACCGGGCTGGCCACCGGCCTGATGCTCGCCCTGGAAGCGGCCCTGACCCAGTCCCTGCTGGCGATCATCGCCCTGGAGAACGCCTGCACCCAGGTCACCGTCGCCCTGAACGTCGCCTCCTACAGCCCCGCGCTGCTGGTCGGCGCCGCGGTCACGGGCAACGGGGACGACCTGGCCGAGTTCCGCCGCGCGTTCAACCGGACCGCCGGCGACATCCTGGGCGAACTCGGCGATGCCCGCAGCCGGATCTGGCAGGTCCAGGACGTCCTGGCCCAGCTCCCGGTCCTGGTGCGCGCGTTCGCGGACTACCTGGAGGCGTCCTTGTTCGCCGACACCGAGATCGAGTCCGCGTACCACGCCCTGCTCAAGGTCCGCTCGCTCACCGACCGCTCGGAACTGTCCTTCGCCGAGGTCGGTCACCAGCTCGGCGACCACCAGGCCGAGCTGATCGACGCCCTCGCCGATCGCGCCGGCGACCTGCGCACCGACCTGGCCACCATGAGCGCGAACGTCACCGAGATGGTGACCTGACGACTCAGACCAGCGTCATCCCCCAGGTGACCGTGTGCGCGGCGCCGGGCTCGATCCGGATCAGCCGCTCGCCGGTGCGGAACGCGTCGGCGATGCAGCTCATCGGCTCGGCGGCCACCCCCCGGCGGTTGATCGCCGGGATGCCGTTGCCGGTGCAGACCTGCCAGGTGTCCATCGACCCGTCCATCCACACCGCGGCGCCGTGGCCGTCCGGGGAGCCGAGCACGATCCAGGCCAGCCCGTCGGCGTCCCGGTTGACGTCCAGGAACGCGTCGTCCAGGGCGACCCCGGCCAGCGGCTGCGGCGTGCGCCGGTCGTCGGCCCCGGTCAGGGGTGCGGTGCCGGTGGGCAGCAGCCGGTCGTCGACGGTCACGATGGTGGCGGCGTCGACCCGCAGGGTGCAGTCGTCGACGGTGGCGTCGCCGGGGGACAGCCAGGGGTGGAAGCCGACACCGTAGGGCGCGGGCCGGTCGCCGAGGTTGGTGGCGGCGACCCGCAGGGTGAGGCCCCGGTCGGCGGTCAGGGTGTACTCCGCCTCCAGCCGCAGCGGGAACGGGTAGCCCTGCGTGGGCACCAGGTCGTGCCGCAGGGTGACCGCCGCCTCGCCGGTCTGCACCGCGGTCCAGCGCACCTGGGCGACCAGGCCGTGCAGGGCGTTGCCCCGGTCGGGTTCGGTGAGCGCCACCTGGTGCTCGACGCCGAGCCAGGTGTACTGCCCGTCGGCCAGCCGGTTGGGCCAGGGGGCGAGCACCGCGCCGGAGAAGGCGGGGGCGATCGACTCGGGGGCGAAGGGCAGCACCACGTCGCGGCCGCCGACGGCGTACTCGCGGACGCTGGCGCCGACCTCGGCGATGACGGCCCGCTGGTCGCCCAGCACCAGGGTGTACTGCTGTCCGGAGGGGAAGGGGATGTTCACGCGCACACGGTAGCGGTCACCGGGGCTGGACGAGGGACGGTAGCCTGGTTCGTCGTGGCAGCCACCGACTTTCCCGCCGAGATCCGCGACCTGCGTTCCACGCTGGGCACGATCCAGGCGGTCTCCGATCCCACCGCCCTCCAGGCCAAGATCGCCCAGCTCACCGAGCAGGCGTCCGCCCCCGACCTCTGGGACGACCCGGACGCCGCGCAGAAGGTCACCAGTGCCCTGTCGGCCACCCAGGCGGAGCTGGACCGGGTGGACAAGCTGGCCGCCCGGATCGATGACCTGGAGACCCTGGTCGAGATGGCGACCGAGGACGGTGGCGACGCCGAGACCCTGGCCGAGGCCGAGGCCGAGTTGGAGACGATCCGCAAGGACCTGGGCGAACTCGAGGTCCGCACCCTGCTGAACGGGGAGTACGACCAGCGCGAGGCCGTGGTGACCATCCGGGCCGGCGCCGGTGGGGTGGACGCCGCGGACTTCGCCGAGATGCTGATGCGGATGTACCTGCGCTGGGCGGAGCGGCACGGCTACCCGACGAGTGTGCTGGACACCTCCTACGCGGAGGAGGCCGGCCTGAAGTCCGCCACCTTCGAGGTCAAGGCGCCGTACGCCTTCGGGCACCTGTCGGTGGAAGCCGGCACGCACCGGCTGGTCCGGATCTCGCCCTTCGACAACCAGGGCCGCCGGCAAACCTCCTTCGCCGCGGTCGAGGTCATCCCGCTGATCGAGTCCGGGGACGACAACATCGAGATCCCGGAGAACGAGATCAAGGTGGACGTGTTCCGTTCCTCGGGTCCGGGTGGGCAGTCGGTGAACACCACCGACTCCGCGGTCCGGATGACCCACATCCCGACCGGGATCGTGGTCTCGATGCAGAACGAGAAGTCGCAGATCCAGAACCGCGCCGCCGCGCTGCGGGTGCTGCAGTCCCGCCTGCTCCTGGTCCGCAAGGCCGAGGAGGACGCGAAGAAGAAGGAGCTCGCCGGGGACATCAAGGCGTCCTGGGGCGACCAGATGCGCTCCTATGTGCTGCACCCGTACCAGATGGTCAAGGACCTGCGCACCGAGCACGAGGTCGGCAACACCGCCGCGGTCTTCGACGGCGACATCGACGGCTTCATCGAGGCCGGGATCCGCTGGCGCCGGTCGGCGCAGGCCGAGAGCTGACCGACCCGGGACAACTCGGGCATTCCGGTCCCGGGCGGTCCGCTTCACAGCGAACCGGCGGCGTGTCACGGTCGGGTCACGGCACCGGGCTGCGTACCGTGCCGACAGGCCAGGTATGACCACCCTCCGTCCCCGACCGCTGGCCCCCACTGCTTGTGATCAGATTCGAGAACGTCACGAAGGTCTACGCCCGGGGCGCACGTCCCGCGCTGGACCAGATCTCCCTCGAGGTCGAGCGCGGGGAGTTCGTCTTCCTGGTCGGTGCCTCCGGCTCCGGCAAGTCGACCTTCCTGCGCCTGGTGCTGCGGGAGGAACGGCCCACCGGCGGCAAGGTCTTCGTCGCGGGCAAGGACCTGACCACGCTGTCGAACTGGAAGGTGCCCCAGCTGCGCCGCCAGATCGGCGCGGTGTTCCAGGACTTCCGCCTGCTGCACAACAAGACCGTGTTCGAGAACGTGGCCTTCGCGCTGCAGGTGATCGGCAAGCCGCGGCACCACATCCTGTCGACGGTGCCGGACGTGCTGGAGATGGTCGGCCTGGCCGGCAAGGAGAAGCGGCGCCCGCACGAGCTCTCCGGTGGTGAGCAGCAGCGGGTGGCGATCGCCCGGGCCTTCGTGAACCGCCCGGCGATCCTGCTGGCCGACGAGCCGACCGGGAACCTGGACCCGACCACGTCGCTGGGCATCATGCGGCTGCTGGACCGGATCAACCGGACCGGCACCACCGTGCTGATGGCCACCCACGACGACGAGATCGTGGACCAGATGCGCAAGCGCGTGATCGAGCTGTCCGGCGGTGAGCTGGTCCGCGACCAGTCCCGCGGCGTCTACGGCTCGGACCGGTGAGGGGTCGATCATGAGAATGCAGTTCATCCTCTCCGAAATCGGGATCGGCCTGCGCCGGAACCTGTCCATGGCGATCTCCGTCATCCTGGTGACCTTCGTGTCGCTGACCTTCGTCGGTGCCGCCGCGCTGCTGCAGATGCAGATCGGCAAGATGAAGGACGACTGGTACGACAAGGTCGAGGTGTCGGTCTTCCTCTGCCCGGCGGGGGAGTCGCCGGAACCGACCTGTGCCGGCGGTGAGGTCACCGACGAGCAGAAGGACGCGATCATGGCGGCCCTGGAGGCCCCGGACATCGCCCCGTACATCGAGCACGTCTACACCGAGACCAAGCAGCAGGCCTACGACTCGTTCGAGCAGCGGTTCTCCGGCCAGTTCTGGTCGCAGGTGATCACCGTGGACGACATGAACGAGTCGCTGCGGATCAAGCTGACCGACCCCGAGCAGTACCAGGTGGTCGCGGACGTGCTCTCCGGCCGGCAGGGCGTGGAGACGGTCCAGGACCAGCGGGAGATCTACGACACCCTGTTCCTGGTGCTGAACCGGGCCACCCTGCTGTCGGTGGGCCTGGCGGCGGTGATGCTGCTGGCCGCGGTGCTGCTGATCACCACCACGATCCGGCTGTCCGCGATGAGTCGTCGCCGGGAGACCGGCATCATGCGGATGGTCGGCGCGTCGAACCTGTTCATCCAGTTGCCGTTCATGCTGGAGGGGGCGATCGCGGCGTTCATCGGGGCGGCGCTGTCGGTGGCCGGCCTGTGGGCCACGGTCAAGTACGTGATCGGCGACTGGCTGGGCGGCACCCTGCAGTGGGTGCCCTATGTCAGCACCCGTGAGGTCTGGCTGCTCGCCCCGGCGCTGGTCGGGGTGGCGATCCTGCTGGCCGCCATCTCCTCGCTGGTCACCCTGAGCCGCTACACGAAGGTCTGATCCGATGCCCGACACCCGCCTGTTCCGCAGCCGTCGCGCCGGCCGGCCGGTCACCGGTACCCGCCGGTCGGCCTCGGCCGCGCTGGCCGCCGTGCTCGCGCTGCTGGCCGGCGTGGTGCTGGCCGGTCCCGCGGCCGGTGACGACCTGGACGACCAGCGCGCCGCCGCGGAGAACAAGCAGTCGGCGAATGCGCAGCAGAAGGCCGATGCCGAGGCCGCGCTGGAGGGCCTGAACGCCGAGTACGCCGACACCGCGATCGCGCTGCAGGAGGTGCAGGCCCAGCTGCCGGCCGCTCAGCAGGCGCTGGCCACCGCGGAGTCCACCCTGGCCGGGTACGAGCGTGAGCAGGCGCTGATCGCCAGCCAGTTGCAGGATGCCGAGGACCAGGAAGCCACGATCAGCGCCACGATCGAGGAGGACTCGGCCCGCTCGGACCAGATCCGGACCCAGGTCGGCCAGATGGCCCGGCAGGCGTACCAGGGCGGGGACACCGAGTCGAGCACGCTGAGCCTGGTGATGGGCGCGCAGAGCGTCGAGGAGCTGACCGAGAGCTACACCGCCGCCAGCACCGCCCAGCGGGCGCAGAGCCAGGTGCTGGACGAGCTGACCGCGGTGGAGGCGAACAACCGCAACAGCCAGGCCCGGCTGACCGCCGTCCGCGAGCGGATCACCGAGCTCAAGGAGGAGGCGGACGCCAAGGTCGCCCAGGCCGAGGAGGCGCGCCAGGAGGCCGCCGACCGCAAGGCCGAGGTCGAGGACCTGATCGCCCAGGAGCAGGAGAAGCAGGAGCAGCTCGCCGCGCAGAAGTCGGCGGTCGAGGCGCAGATCGCCCAGATCCAGGCCGAGGCCGACAAGATCGAGAACGAGCTGGCCGCGATCGGCGCCGAGGAGCAGAAGCGGGCCGCCGAGGCCGCTGCCGCCGCCGGTCAGCCCGCACCGGCTCCCGGTCCGGTCACCGGCGCGGTGTTCGGCAACCCGACCTCGATCAACCCGATCCACGTCACCAGCGAGTACGGGATGCGCCTGCACCCGATCCTCGGCTACTACCGGCTGCACGCCGGCATCGACCTGCGCACCTACTGCGGCACCCCGATCTACGCCGCGAAGGCCGGCACCGTGCAGTGGGCGAAGTGGCGCAACGGCTTCGGCAACCAGGTGATGGTCAACCACGGGCTGTACAACGGGTCGTCCCTGATGACCTCGTACAACCACATGACGTCCTTCGTGGTGAGCGGGGGCCAGTCGGTGTCCCAGGGACAGTTGCTCGGCTACTCGGGCAACACCGGCACCTCGGCCGCCTGCCACCTGCACTTCGAGGTGTACGTCAACGGGTCGACGGTGAACCCGCGGCCACTGCTGGGCCTGTAGCGAAATCGCTCGGAGCCCGGCCGGGCCGCCGGATAGGCTGTCGGGCCGGACGACGCACGAGCGAGAGGAGGGGCCGATGGCCAAGCAGACGGGACGGGCGCTGGTCGCCTCCAACAAGAAGGCCCGGCACGACTACTTCATCGAGGACGTGATGGAGGCCGGGGTCGTGCTGACCGGCACCGAGGTCAAGGCACTGCGCGCCGGCCGCGCCTCGCTGGTAGATGGCTGGTGCGCCATCGACGGCGGCGAGATGTGGCTCGAGGGCGTGCACATCCCGGAGTACTCCCAGGGGACCTGGACCAATCACGCCCCGCGGCGCAAGCGCAAGCTGCTGCTGCACCGCCAGGAGATCGACCGCTGGGAGGCGAAGACCCGGGAGAAGGGCCAGACCATCATCCCGCTGTCGCTGTACTTCCTGGACGGCCGGGCCAAGGTCGAGATCGCCCTGGCCCGAGGCAAGAAGGACTGGGACAAGCGCCAGTCGCTGCGCGAGCGCCAGGACAACCTGGAGGCGCAGCGGGCGATGCGGGAGCAGCGGGACCGCTAGAGCGTGGTCCGGTCGGCCGCCCCCGCGGTCGGCTGATCCGCCTGCCGCTGCCGCAGTGCGGTCCGGCCCACCACCTGCTGCCAGGTCGAGGTGCGCTCCGAGCGCCCGCGGCCGATGAAGCTCACCGCCCAGTGCAGCAGGGTGGTCAGGCGGTTCTTGAAGCCGACCAGGTAGAACAGGTGCACCCCGAGCCAGAGCAGCCAGGCGCCGAAGCCGGCGGTGCGCAGCGGCCCGATCTGGGCGACCGCCTGGAACCGGGACACCGTGGCCAGGCTGCCCTTGTCGTGGTACTCGAACGGCCCGGCGCTCGGCTCGCCGCGGTGCGCCCGGAGGATCTCCTCGGCGGCATACCGGCCGGTCTGCATCGCCGCGGGCGCCACCCCCGGCACGCCCTGGTGCGAGGCCATGTCGCCGACCACGAACACCTCCGGGTGCCCGGGCAGCGACCCGTTCGGTTCCACGATCACCCGGCCGGCCCGGTCGACCTCGGCGCCGGTGCGCTCGCCCAGGAGCGTGCCCAGCGGCGAGGCGGCGACACCCGCGGCCCAGACCTTCGCCCGGCTGGCGATCCGGGTCCGGCGGCCGTCGCCGTCCTCGACCTCGACCGCATCCTCGGTCACGTCGACCACCTTGTGGCCCATCAGCAGCTCCACGCCCAGACCCTCCAGGGTGCGGGCGGCGGCCTGTTGCAGGGAGCGCGGGTAGCCGGGCAGTACGGCCGGCACCGGGTCGACCAGCAGGATCCGGGCCTGCGCCGGATCGAGCCCGCGGAAGTTGTCCCGCAGCGACCGGTGCGCCAGTTCGGCGAGCTGACCGGCCATCTCCACCCCGGTCGGACCGGCGCCGACCACCACGAAGGTAGTCAGCATCGCGCGTTCGGCCGGGTCGGTGGACAGCTCGGCCAGCTCGAAGGCGCCGAAGATCCGGCCGCGCAGTTCCAGGGCGTCGTCGATGCTCTTCAGCCCGGGCGCGTGGTCGGCGAACCGGTCGTTGCCGAAGTAGGACTGGCCGGCCCCGGCGGCGACGATCAGGCTGTCGTAGCGGGTGCGGCGCTCACCGATCGGGCTGGTGGAGACCACCTCGCGGGCCTCGACGTCGATGTCGGTCACCGTGCCCATCAGCACCCGGGCATTGCGCTGACGCTTGAGCACCTCGCGGGTGGCAGGGGAGACCTCGCCCATCGACAGCACCCCGGTGGCCACCTGGTAGAGCAGCGGCTGGAACAGGTGCTGGGCGGTGCCGTCGATCACCGTGACGCGCAGATCCGGCGCACCGGCCAGGGCCTTGGTGGCGAACAGGCCGCCGAAGCCGGAACCGATGACGACCACGTCGTGCGGGCGGGTGCGGGTCATGGGAGAAGCCCTCCGGAGTCGGGGAACGAACCCGTTCGACCCTAGGTTCCGTTCGCCGGGAGCGCGCGTTCACCCCAGGCGCTTCTCCAGCAGCACGGTGTCCCGCCACTGCCCGGCGCTCGGCCCGGTGGTCATCAGCGCGATCCGTTCCCGGCGGCCGACCTCCCGGAAGCCGAGCCGCCGGTGCACGGTCAGGCTGCCGGTGTTCTCCGGGAAGATCGTCGACTGCAGGGTCCACAGCCCGAGGCCGGGCGCCCGCTCGACCGCGCTCCGCAGCAGGGCTGTGCCGACCCCGCGGCCCCTGGCATGCTCGGCCACGTACAGCCCGAGCTCCTGCACCCCGGCGTACACCCGGCGGGCGGAGACCGCGGTGCCGGACACCCAGCCCAGGGCGGTGTCGTCGTCGTCGACCGCCAGGTAGCGCAGCTCCGGGTGGTGTCCCGCGTCCCAGTCCGTCCAGGCCGGGGGAGCGACCTCAAAGGTGGCGTTCCCGGAGGCGATCCCGGCGGCGAAGATGTCCCGGACCGCGGCGGCGTCGGCGCTGGTGATGCTGCGGATCTGCATGGGGGTCACTATGCCCGGTCGCCGCGGCGCTGGTGGTTTCCCCCGGTCGGCTCGGGGGGATTCCCCCTGGTCGCCGCAGTTCGGGGGCGAGAAGGATCGAGGTGGTTCCTACCGAGAGGACAGCCCCGTGACCCGCCCCGCACGACCGATCGGCCGCTACCTGTTCCAGGCATTCGGCATCGCCTATGGCTGCTGGGGGGCCATCCTCGCCCTGCAGGCGGTCGGCGTCGCGTACGGGACTCCGGTCACGATGATCCTGCTCGTCATCGGTGGGAACGGTCCGCTGATCGCCGGGTTCCTGGCGCTGCGGCGGCGGGACCCGTCCTTCACCCTGCGCCGGCTGGTCGTGACGTCGTTCGACGTGCGGGCCCGTCCACTTCAGGTCGTCCTGTCCTTGGCGATCGTCGCCGTGTACTTCGGGACGGCCGCACTGGCGGGCGGGATCGCGTCCCCGGCGCCGCTCACCACGGTGCTGATCGCGGTCCTGATGATCCCGTTGATGGCGTTCGGCGGCGGGCTGGAGGAGGTGGGCTGGCGGCACTATCTGCAGCCGGCAATGCAGGAGCGGCTCCCGTTCGTCCCGGCGACCGCCGTGGTGTCCCTGATCTGGATCGCCTGGCACCTCCCACTGTTCCTGATCGTGGGCACCTCGCAGAACGGATCGAACTTTCTGGCCTTCGCCGCGACCACGTGGGGCCTGGGCTTCGCCCTGGGTGCGTTGCATGCGGTGAGCGGCAGCGCCGCGTTGTGCGTGCTGGCGCACTCGGCGATCAACTCGATGTTCTCCGCGTGGCCGGTGAGCCACGACCTCGGACCCAACCTGGTCGTGGCCGCCGCCCTCCTCGTGCTCGCGCTGCTCGTGGTCGGTGTGGGGGGGTCAGCGCCGACCCAGGATCTCCGCCAGGTCGAAGCGCACCGGTTCCTCCAACTGGGCATAGGTGCAGGACGCCGGGTCCCGGTCCGGGCGCCAGCGCTGGAACTGCGCGGTGTGCCGGAACCGGTCGCCCTCCATGTGGTCGTAGGACACCTCGACCACCAGCTCCGGGCGCAGCGGCACGAAGGACAGGTCCTTGCCGCCGGACCACCGGCTGACCGCGCCGGGCATCCGCTGCCCCTGGTGTGCGGCCTGGTCCGCCCACTGCGCCCACGGGTGATCCTGGACATCGGTGCGCAGCGGGGCCAGCTCCTCCACCAGGGCCTTGCGCCGGGCCATCGGGAAGGACGCGGCCACCCCGACGTGTTGCAGCCGGCCGTCGTCGGTCCACAGCCCGAGCAGCAGCGAACCGAGCACGTCCCCGCTCTTGTGCCAGCGGAACCCGGCGACCACGCAGTCCGCGGTCCGCTTGTGCTTGATCTTGAACATCGCGCGCTTGTCCGGCTGGTAGACCCCGTCCAGCGGCTTGGCCACCACCCCGTCCAGCCCGGCGCCCTCGAACCGGGTGAACCAGTCCTGGGCCAGCTCCGGGTCGGTGGTCGCCGGGGTGAGGAACACCGGGTCCGCCGCCCCGCCGAGCGCGTCCAGCAGTCGCGCCCGGCGGTCGGCGAACGGGGTGTGCATCAGGTCCTGGTCGTCCAGCGCCAGCAGGTCGAAGCCCACGAAGGACGCCGGGGTCTGTTCGCTGAGCAGCGTCACCCGGCTGGCGGCGGGGTGGATCCGCTGCTGCAGGGCGTCGAAGTCCAGCCGGTCGCCGGTGATCAGCACGATCTCCCCGTCCAGCACGCAACGCTCCGGGGTGTTCGCCTTGATCGACTCGACCAGCTCCGGGAAGTACCGGGTCATCGGCTTCTCGTTCCGGCTGCCGAGCACCACCTCGTCGCCGTCGCGGAACACGATGGTCCGGAAGCCGTCCCACTTGGGTTCGACATGGCCGGGCGGGATGGTGGCGACCGGCTTGGCCAGCATCGGCGCTACCGGGGGCATCACGGGCAGGTCCATGCCGGACATCGTGCTCCGCCCGGACGGCCGCCGCGCGCGGAGCGGTCAGTCCCGGCGGCGCAGCGCGAACCCGGCCCCGGCGACGGCCACCGCGCACCAGACCAGCAGCACCACCATCGACCGGGCCGGCACGTCGAACTCGGTGTGCACCAGTCCGGACCGCACCACCTGGGCCATCGGCTCGATCGGCAGCCACTCGTGCACCGACTGCAACCACTGCGGCATCCGCTCGGCCGGGTAGCTGACCGGGGAGAACAGCAGCACGATGAACAGCAGCGCCTGGGTCATCAGCATCGCCACCTGCGGGGCGAGCAGCATCGCCATCGCGTAACCGATCGCCGCCGAGGTCAGCGCCACCAGCAGCGCACCGGGCACCAGCCACCAGGACAGCGCCAGGTCGATGTCGAAGCGCAGCGCACCGACCAGCACCCCGAGCACCAGCCCGGGCAGGGCGATCAGGGTATAGACCAGCAAGTCGCTGAACAGGAAGGACATCCGCGGCACTGGCAAGGTGCGCATCCAGTCCAGGCTGCCCTCGGTGCGGGAGGTGGACAGCAGCTGTGGGGCCAGCACCAGGCCGACCATCACCAGGTTCACCGTCGGGGCCCCGGTGGCCAGGATCAGCGCGGAGTACGGGTCCGGGTCGCCGACCAGCAGGCCGTAGCCGATCACGGTGGTCACCGCGAGCAGCACCTGGACCAGGATGGTCAGCGGCAGGTAGTCGGCCTGGCGGCGGAACTGCCACTGGGACAACAGCAGGGTCTGGCGCAGCGCGGTCATGCCGCCACCTCCTGCCCGGCCGGACCGGAGTCGCGCCCGACCAGGTCGATGTAGACGTCCTCCAGCGAGGCCGGGGTCAGCGCGTAACGTTCGACGACGCCGGCCTGGACCTGGCCCTGGGCCCACTCGACCACCGCCGCGGCGGAGTCGGCCGGGACCGTGCCGCTCGCCCGGTGACCGGACTGGTCCGCGCCGGGCGTGACGGCGGGGTGCCAGTTGATCGGGACCCCGGGGTGCAGATCGAGCTCCACCACCAGGCGGTCGCGCAGCCGGGCGGTGAGCGCGGCCGGCGGCCCGGCGGTGAGCACCACACCCCGGTCGAGCACGGCCAGCTGGTCGACCACCCGTTCGGCCTCGCGCACGTTGTGCGTCACCAGCAGCACGCTGTGCCCGGCGTCGGCCATCACCCGGATCTGCTGCCAGAGCAGGCGGCGGCGGACCGGGTCGACGTCGTTGGTCGGCTCGTCCAGCACCACCAAGGGTCCGGGCTGCACCGCGGCCATCGCGAACGCGGTCAGGCGGGCCACCCCGCCGGAGACCTTCTGCGCCGGGGTGTCCGCCCACGGTCCGAGGTCCAGGGCGTCCATCAGGACCGCGGCCCGGGTCGAGACGTCCGCGGCGGTCCCGCCTCGGATCCGGCCGACCATCTCGATCGCCCGGCGCGGGGTCAGGCCGCTGATCGGGACGTTCGCCTGTGCCTGCACCGAGATGTGCTTGCGGGCCAGATCGGGTCGCGCGATCGCGTCGATCCCGGCCAGCGTGATCTCACCGGCGTCCGGGCGCACCAGCCCGGCGATCTGGTTCACCAGCGTGGTCTTGCCGGCACCGTTGTGGCCGAGGAGTCCCATCACCTCCCCGGCCGCGACGTCCAGGTCGATGCCGTCGTTGGCCTGTACCCCGTTCCGGCCTCGATAACGCTTGCGCAGCCCGCGGACGCGCAGGACTTCCGTGCTCATCTCACCCTCCTAGATACCAAGCGGTATGTGACCGGAAGGTATCAGATGCCGAGTGGTATGAGTGGGATACCGATTGGCATGCGGGTAGTCTGAGCGGTATGTCCGAGCCGCAGGAACCGAACGAGTCGATCAGCGCCGCCGCGCGCGCCCTGGCCGATGCCACCTCGGCGCTGACCCGCGCCCTGGGCGAGGAGGTGCAGGCACTCGGACCGCAGCTCTCCGAGACCCTCGCGTCCTCGCTCGGCGAGACCTCGCGCGGCCTGTTCGTCGTCTCGGGTCGACTCAGCAACTCCGCCCGGGCCAAGCGCGGCCGGGCGGGCCGGCGGGCCCAGCAGGTCGAACAGACCCGCGCCGACCTGCTCGCCGCCGCCGCGACCGCCTTCGCCGAGCACGGGTACGAGGGGGCGTCGGTGGGGGAGATCGCCGCGCTGGCCGGCTACACCAAGGGCGCGGTCTACGCGCACTTCGGCTCCAAGGAGGAGCTGCTGCACGCCCTGGTCAGCGAGATCGACGACGGCGACGAGCGGAACCCATTCGCCTGGCTGACCGGCGACGGGCCGAACATCGACGCCCTGACCACCGAGATCCTGGCCTCCCAGCAGGACCCGCGCACCCTGCTCGCGGTCGAGGTCTACCTGTACGCGATGCGCCACCCCGAAGGCGGCTCCACCGTGACCGACCGGTACCGGGCCAACCTCGACCGGTTCACCGAGCGGGTCACCGCCCTCCGCGGCGAACGGGACGCCCGGGAGGTCGCCTTCGCCGCGCTCGCCGTGATCAACAACGCCGTGCTCTACGGCGCCGCCGTCGACGACCCCGAGGCCAACGCCCGCGCCGCCGCCCGCCAGGTCGCCCGGCTACTGGAGCCCGACCCGCGCTGAGTCGCTACCCGTCCGCTCGTGCGGGCGGCGCCGACGGGGCCGACCGGGCCAACCGCACCGGCATCGCCACCCACAACACCGCGAGCACCACCAGCACCACCGCACCCGCGACGATCCCCGCCGTCCGGTTCAGCACGATGTCGAACAGCAGCAGCGCCGACCCCGCCAGCACCAGCGCCAGCGCCGCCAACCCCGCCTGCGCCAACCGGTCCGCGTGCTCCACCAGTGACGCCTTGCGATGCCGCCGGAACAGCACCCGGTGCAACGACACCGGCGCCACGATCAACGCCGTCGCGGAGATCGCCAGCACCACCAGCACCAGGTACACCGCGCGCTGGTAGTCGTCCAACTCGGTGAACCGGGACTGGAACGGCACCGTCAACAGGAACCCGGTCAGGATCTGCACCCCGGTCTGCGCCACCCGCAGCTCCTGCAGCAGCTCGTTCCAGTTCCGGTCCATCCGCTCCGCGACCGACTCGTCCCGGTCGTCGGTGGGGTCGGCGTCCACCATCGTTCCTCCAGCTCACCGTGCCACGCCCGGTCCCGGCGCCAGGCTCCGACATGGTGCCGCCCCACGCGCCCGAGCGCACGCGGGAATGACGGTGCGAGCAGCGTGGTTGCACCCGTAGACTGTCTGGTGCCGCCTCGCGCGGTGGTTGACAACTTCACAGGGGGTGATCGGTTTCGACGGTGATCGTCGATCCAGGGGAAGCGGGCCGAGGATGCATGGTCATCTCGTCAACGCTCCATGCAAACCTATAGGTGCCGATTCCAAGCGCACCGACTTCGCCCTCGCCGCCTGAGCGAGCCTCGAAGTCCGTCAGCCTGAGCTAGCTTCCGACTCAGATCCTGGCGTCATCTAGGGAGCCACTGCTCGTAGTCTTCGTCATCGGGGCTGCGGGGACTTTCAGGTGACTGGGCCCGTCCACCACTTGTCCGCGTGAGGGTGGGGGCCGAGAAAAGCAGCAGCGGACTGCGCCCGGAGAAGCCCTGGTTCCACGTCATCGGACGCGGGTTCGATTCCCGCCACCTCCACTCTGTGATGCCTCAGGCATCGTCAACGGCTGAACCCCCGGGTCGGGGGTTCAGCCGTTTTTCGTGGAAGCAGTCGCCGGAGCTGGCGAGTCGGCAGTCGCGCCACAGGCGGTCGCGGCGAACTCGGGACCTCGGTCCCCGACCGGCACCCCGACACCTCATCAGCCTGGCCACAGTCGCTCGCCGGCTCCGCCGCGGGGACCTTAGGCCCGGGCCGGATGTCCCCACTACCTGCGGTTTCGCGGTCCTACCGTGCTCTTGACCCACCCAGCAATGGCGCCAGGAGGTACTGCGATGAAGGCACTCGTCTACCAGGGAGAAGGACGCACGTCGTGGGACACCGTCCCGGACGCCACGGTCCAGGACTCCACGGACATCGTCGTCCAGGTCGACACCACCACGATCTGCGGCACCGACCTGCACATCCTCAAGGGTGATGTGCCGGCGGTGAAGCCCGGCACGATCCTCGGTCACGAGGCGGTCGGCACGATCGTGGACGTCGGGTCCTCGGTGACGTCCCTCAAGGTGGGGGACCGGGTGCTGGTGCCGGCGATCACCTCCTGCGGTTCCTGCGTGTACTGCCGCCGCCAGATGCCCAGCCACTGCCAGGCGGTCGGCGGGATCGGCTGGATCTTCGGGCACCTGATCGACGGGACCCAGGCCGAGTACGTCCGGGTGCCCTACGGCGAGACCTCCGTGCACAAGCTGGCCGAGGACATCCCCGACGAGCAGGCCATCTTCCTGGCGGACATCTTCCCCACCGGCTTCGAGATGGGCGTGCGCTACGGCAAGGTCAAGCCCGGTGACGTGGTGGCCGTCGTCGGGGTCGGCCCGGTGGGGCTGGCCGCCGTCGCCACCGCCGGCCTGTACGGCGCAGCCAAGATCATCGCGGTGGGGCGGTCGCAGCCGCGCATCGATCAGGCGCTCACCATGGGTGCGACGCACGGGATCACGACCAACGATCCCGACTGGAAGGCTCAGGTGATGGCCCTGACCGACGGTCTGGGCGTGGACGTGGTGATCGAGGCCGTGGGCGTGCCGCAGACCTTGGGTGACGCGTTCAGCATCGTGCGTCCGGGCGGCCACGTGGCGAACGCCGGTGTGCACGGCACGTCGTTCACGTTGCCGATCGAGGACCTGTGGATCCAGAACATCACCTTCTCCACCGGCCTGGTGGACGGCGTCACCGTGCCGATCCTGCTCGACCTGATCCGGGCCGGGCGGATCCACCCCGAGGTCATGGGCACGCACAGCTTCGTGCTCGACGAGATCGAGAAGGCGTACGAGGTCTTCTCCGACTCCCCGAAGCACGGGTGCCTGAAGACCGTCATCCGTCGCTGACCGGCCGTGGGCAGAGCCGCTCTCCGGCCCCGGGGCGGCTCTGCCCATGCCACCCCTGCGACCGCTGCCGGGCTGAGCCTTCGGTCGCACCGGTTTGTTGCGCTCAGTTCGTCAGCGGTGTGTCGAGGTCGGCTGCCGCGTTGACGATCTCGGTGCGGATGGGCCGAAGTCGGCGTTGGTAGACGTGGGGCGGCAGGCCGGGGAGACCGGGCGCGGCGGGGGAGGCGCCCGCCCTACTCCAGCACACGCCGCCAGTCCGTCCCCGTCGACAGCCGACCCTGCTGCCCGTGCAGCGCGTTCAGCGCCTGCGCCCGCCCCTCCGGGCCGGACAGCGCCCCGCCGAGCCAGCTGACCAGCTCCGGCACGGACCCGGCGACCAGCGCGTGCTCGGGGACTTTGGCGTGCGGGGCGAGGGCGAGCACGACCAGGTTCAGGTAGTACGCGGCGTCGGCGGCGTCGAGCACCTGGGGGCCGGTGTTGAGGTCGAGGTAGACGGCGGCGCGGGCGAGCTCGTGGGTGAGGGCGGCGTGCGTGATGGTGGGCAGCAGCCGGAGGTGGGGGTGGGCGCGGGCCAGGGCGTGCAGGCGGTCGCTCATCTGGGTGAGGGCGGCGACGGTGAAGGTGACGTCGGGGAACGCCATGAGCAGCTCGGGCAGGCCGGGCAGCTCGTCGGTGGCGGTGAGGGTGAAAGTGCTGCGTGCGCCGGGGTCGGGGTGGCGTGCGAACTGGTCGAGCGGGGTGAGGTGCTCCAGGCGCAGGGGGGTGTGCGGGAACTCGGCGGCGATCCTGCGGCGGTGGCGGTCGTCGGCGAAGGCGATGCCGGTCAGGGCCTTGGGGTCGGCGAGTTCGGTGACCATGTTGCCGGGGACCTCGCCGGGCAGCGGTTCGTGCCAGAACAGGGTGGTGTTCGGGCGGCGGGCGCGGTCGCGGGTGACGAACAGGGGGTAGGACAGCGAGTCGATGAGGACGTGCTGGTCGTCGAGGTGCTGGTCGTCCAGGAAGTGCGAGACGAAGTCGGTGAGGGTGCCGAAGGTGAGCAGCCGGTGGGCGGAGCGCAGGGTGACGGTGCGGGCGACGTGCTGGACCTCGATGGTCCACGGGCCGGGGCCGCGGTAGACGGTCTGGTACGGCACGGCGTCGGCGTAGTGGGTGGTGGCGTAGCGGTGGCCGTACCGGTCGTAGTGGTCGGTGCGGTCGAGCGCGCCGCCGGGCAGCAGCCAGTCGACGCTCTCGACCTGGCGGAAGGTGTTCGGCTCGTAGTGGATCCGGCCGATCGGGTGGCCCTCCCGCAGGATGTCGCCGTGCGGGCCGCGGTCCTGGCGGATCTCGCACCAGGGTGGCACCGGCACCTGATCGAAGAACAGGGGTTCGCCGGTGCGGTCCAGGCCGGTGTAGGCGGTGAACGGGCACAGCACGCCCTCGGGCAGGTCGCCCTCGTACCGGATGACCACCGGGGTGGCGTCGATGCCGGCGGCGGCCAGGGAGTGCAGCAGCAGTCGGGAGCCGTGACCGAGGGTGTCGAGCAGGACTAGCACGGCGCCTCCCCGGCGAGCAGGAGTTCCCACTGCCGGCGGACCCGGTCGGCGCTGTACTCGGTGGCGGTGTCCAGGGCTCCCCGGCGCAGGTGGTCCAGGGTGCCGGAGGTGAGGGTGTCGACGATGGCGCGGGCCAGGGCGGGGACGTCGCGCAGCGGGGCGCCGGGGGTGGTGGGCACCAGGTGACCGTTCACGCCGGGGCGGATCAGTTCGCGGTTGCCGTAGTCGACGTCGAAGCCGATCACCGGCAGCCCCTCGGTCAGCGCCTCCAGCAGGGACAGCCCGAAGCCCTCGGAGGTGGAGGCCGACACGTAGAGCGCGTACCGGCCGAGCACCCCGGTGAGGTCGCGGTGCCCGAGCAGTCGGACGCAGTCCTGGGTGCCGGTCTCGGCGATGGCGGCGGTCAGGCCGGTGCGGTCGCCCTCGCCGTAGATGTCCAGGTGCAGGCCGGGCAGGGTGGCGCGGGCGGCGGTGACGGCGCGGACCAGCACGTCCAGGTGCTTCTCCTCGGCGAGCCGGCTGGCGGTGACCAGGGCCAGCGGGTCGTAGCCGTCGGCCGGTGCGGGGGTGCGGGCGACCCCGACCGGGATCCGGTGCACCGGGGGCGCGCCGGTGGGGAAACGCGCGGCGAGCTGGGCGGTGAGCGTCTCCTGCTGGCGGCGGGTGGACACGATCAGGCCGTCGATGAGTTCGGGCCGGGTGAACACGTGCTCGTAGTGGTTGTTCCACAGCAGCACGCCGTCCTGCAGCTGCTTGAGGTCGACGTGTTCGGCGTGCACGACGGAGAACAGCCGCCGGTCGCCGATCACCGGGTACACCGCGTCGATCACGTCCAGCGCGCGGTCCACGATCACCACGTCGTCCGGCCGGTCCAGCAGCCGTTCCAGGACGTAGCGGAAGAACGCCGACCGGCCCTCCAGCAGGACGTCGCCACCGAACGAGTCCGGGCGGCCGCGGCGGACCGGCCGGTCGTACAGCGGCGAGGCCGGGGTGATCGTGGTGCGCAGGATCGGGCGGTCCGGGTCGCCGGTGTGGGTCTGGGTGGCCGCGAGCCGGCCGTCCGGGGTGAGGAAGTCCCGGCGGACCAGCCGGCCGGCGTGGAAGTGCTCGATGTTGTTCAGGCTCTGGTCGTAGTGCTCGGCGCGGACCAGCTGGTCGCCGGTGTGGGTCTCCACCCGGTCCACCCGGCCGTCGGCGACGGTCCAGATCCGATACCGCACCGGGGAACCGGGTAGGGCGACCTCGGTGCGGTCGGGCAGCACCACCGGCTCGGCGTACGGCTGGCCGAGGGTGGACAGGAACTCCGGGACGGTCAGGGTGTTCGGGGTGGTGCGGCGGCCGGTGACCAGGTCGTAGATCCACAGCACCCGGTCGCGGGGCAGGCCGAGCGGGTCGGTGAACAGGCACAGGTTGGTGCCCAGGTAGTCGGTGAAGACGTAGCGGTCGTCCACCCAGTCGATCCCGGCCAGCAGCTCGCGCCGGTAGCGCTGGGCGTACTCGACCCCGCTGGAGGCGCGGCCGACCGCCTTGTTCAGGTTGACGACGCGCACGGTCACGCGAACTGGATGACCAGGCCGCCGTCGGCGCCCCGCTCGATCCGGCTCAGGCAGAGCAACCGGACGATGTCCCGGTCGATCCGCCGCTTCATCTCCTCGAATGCGAAGTACGCCTCCCGCCGGTACTCGTACTCCACCTTGTGTTGGGCCATGTTCCGATCCTGGACCACGGTCTTGAGCTGCTCCAGGAAGTCGACCTGTTCGATCCACGCCACGTCGATCGCCTTGAGGAAGATGATGTGCTCGAACCGGGTGTACAGCTCGGTGTCGGCCAGGAACTCGACTTTCTCCCGGATCGCCTGCTCGGCGACCTCGGTCAGCAGGGCGTGCACCCGGTCCGGCCGGGAGGTGTCCAGCTCGTCGATCCGGTCCGGCAGGTGGTAGCTCAGGTTGTCGAAGATGTACCGCCGCACCGCCCACCGGTCGGCCCAGGCACCGGCGGACCCGGCCTCGGTCAGCACCCGGTCGATCAGCAGCCGCAGGTCGTCCTGGCCGAGCGGCTCGGCGGTGATGATCCGGTCGCGCTGGGCGTAGACCAGCTCCCGCTGCCGGGCCATCGCCACGTCGAAGTCCTTGGACAGGGTGCGGGCACCGGCGGCGGAGTCCTCGCTGGCCCGCTGCGCCCGGTCCAGCAACCGGCGCATGGTGCGCGGGCTGCGCGGCCGGTGGTGGATCCGGTGCTGGCGCACCGAGCCGAACTTCACGAACAGCTCGTCCTCCATCGAGGCGTAGAACCGGCTGCCGCCCGGGTCGCCCTGCCGTCCGGCCCGGCCACGGACCTGGCCGTCGACCCGCTGGTTCGGCATCTTCTCGGTGCCGATGATCACCAGGCCGCCCAGGGCCTTGGCCTCGGGGTCGAGCTTGATGTCGGTGCCGCGCCCGGCGATCAGGGTGGCGATGGTGATCGCCCCGACCCGGCCGGCCTCCTGGACCATCTGGGCCTCCTTGGCCTCGCTGAGCGCGTTGAGCAGGTTGTGCTCGATGCCGCGGTCGAGCAGGTGCTCGGACAGGGTGACCGAGCTCTGCACCGAGGCGGTGGTCACCAGGATCGGCCGGCCGGTCGCCCGGACCTCGTCCAGGTACTCCAGCACCAGGCGGTCCTTCTCCGCCCGGGTCGCCACCACGATGTCGGGCTCGTCGTACCGGATCACCGGGCGGTAGGTCGGGATCTCCACCACCTCGGTGCCGTAGGTCTCCCGCAGCTCCTTCTCCGCGCCCTTCGCGGTGCCGGTCATCCCGCCCATCCGGTCGAACATCAGGAACAGGTTCTGGTAGGTCACCGACGCCATCGCCCGGTTCTCGGTGCTGATCTCCAGGCGCTCGCGGCCCTCGATCGCCTGGTGCAGGCCGCCCTGGAGCTTGTTGCCCTCCAGCAGCCGGCCGGTGACGGCGCTGAGCAGGATCAGCTGCCCGCCGACCACCATGTAGTCGCGTAGCGGCTGGAAGGCGGTCCGGGCTCGCAGTGCCAGGTGCACGTGCCGGTTCAGCGAGAACAGCTCCGGGTCGTACAGGTTGTCGACGTGGAAGAACCGGTGCGCGGCGGCGATCCCGGCGTCGGTCAGCGCGACCACACCGTCGCTCTCGTCGTACTCGTAGTCCAGGTCCTCCCGCAGGGTGGCGGCGAACTCGTCGGCCAGCGGGTAGAGGTTCGACTGCACCCGCGGCGACCCGGAGATCACCAGCGGCATCTGCGCCAGATCGAGCAGGACGGCGTCCGCCTCGTCGATCAGGACGTAGTGGAACGGGCGCAGGTACTTCTCCTCACTGGTGCCGACCAGGTTCTCCAGCAGGTAGTCGAAGCCGACCTTGTCGCTGGTGGAGTACACGATGTCGGCGGCGTAGATCTCCTTCTTCTGTGCGGCGGTGAAGTCCTCGGTGGGCACCTCCGGCACCCCGACCGCCAGGGTCAGCCCCATGAACGCGAACAGCGGCTCGAACTCCTCGGCGTCCCGGCGGGCCAGGTAGCCGTTGACCGTGACCAGCATCGCGCCCTGGCCGGACAGCGCGTTCAGGTACAGCGGGAGGGTGGCGGTCAGGCTCTTGCCCTCGCCGGTCTTCATCGCCGCGATGTCGCCCTGGTGCATCACGATCCCGGCCAGGAGCTGGTTCTCGTACGGGAACTTGCCGAGCACCCGCAGCGCCGCCTCCCGGATCGCGGCGAAGGCCTCGGGCAGCAGCTGGTCCGCCGTCTCGCCCTCGGCGATCCGCTGCCGGAACCGGCGGGTCTGGTCCTGCAGTTCGGCGTCGGTGAGTGCCCGCATCGCGTCCTGGTGGGACAGCACCTGGGCGATCAGCCGCTGCCGGCCGGCCTGGTCAGCCACGGCGGGTCACCTCCGCGTCCAGGAGCGTGAAGGAGTCGAACCACACCTCGTCGCAGCCGCCGTTGAGCAGCCGGATCGTGTAGTGCCGGCAGTCGGCCGGGTAGTCGAAGGCGTACTCCGGCGGGTGCAGGATGTCGGTGCGCAGCACGGTGTCGAAGCGGTCGAAGTAGCGGATCTCCACGATCACGGTGTCCGGCGGCGCCGACCGCAGGTCCGGGGCGATCCGGTACCGGCGGCCCGGTCGCAGCAACGGCAGGGTCGGCACCGCCCGGACCGCCTGGTAGTCGGTGAACGAGTACCACTCCTGCAGCGGGGTCCCGCTCGGCATCAGGTGGTTGATCAGGTGGATGCTGCCGGTGGCGTCCAGGACCAGCTCGGTCCCGTAGAGCGCCGCCTGGCTGTTCGGGTTGCCCCAGCGCACCGTCGCGATCTGCTCACCGGTCATCGTGACCTCCGGTACTCGGCGATCACCCGTTCGTACTGGGTGACGAACCAATTCACGATCGAGGCGCTGTCGTCGTTGTGCCGGCCCTGGTAACCGCGGGCGATCACCGTGGTGGGCTTGCCGGTCTGCGAGGCCAGCAGGGTGTAGTACGCCTCGTCGTCGTAGTCGTCCTGGGCCATGTACGCCATCAGGATCGCGGTGTCGCCGAAGCCGGGATCGCCGTGCCAGCGTTCGGTCAGCTGCCGGGTGAAGGCGTCGACCCCGCCCGGGCGGTCCCAGAAGTTGACCAGGTCCAGGATGGTGCCGAAGTCCCGCGGCCGGACCAGGCGGCCGCGCCGGGCGACCCGGCCCAGGTCGATGATCGGTTTGCCGGCGATGATCGCCAGCGGCTCGAACCGGGAGCCGTAGTACAGCGCGCCGAACGAGCCCATCGACAGCCCGGAGAAGATCACGTCGCGGTCGGTGAACCCGAGGTCGGCGATCCGGTCGGCGATCACCCCGTGCAGCGTGTCCTCCAGCTCCTCGCTGCCCAGGTAGAACCGGCCGCCTTCCAGCCGCGGGTCGGTGATCAGCAGGAACGGGTGGCCGAGCTTGGCCATCATGTAGTAGCCCTCGAAGCCCTCCGCGGGCCGGTACCCGGCGAAGTAGATGTTCAGCGGGGGAGTGAGGTCGCCGGGGTGGAAGTACCAGAACAGTTCCTCGCGCCGGGCGTCCGCGATCCGCCGGCCACCGGGCAGGAAGTGGCCCGCGCCGAGCCGGGAGTGCCGGTAGTGCAGCGGGCCGATCCGCGCCCGGCCGTGGCCGCGGGCGTAGAACGACACCGACAGGTAGCCGCTGTCCGGGTGCGAGAACACCACCGGTTCGGCCAGATCGGCCTCGGTGTACCGGCGCTGGTCGGCCATCACGTCCGGGGTGCCGGTCCGGATCAGCTGGATCACCAGTTCCACCTGCACCCCCGGGTCGGTGACGAACTCCGGCCACAGGTCCAGCGCGCGGTGGTTCTCGTAGAGGATGTTCTCCTTCCACATCATCAGCTGACGTGGCTCGTCGTCGTGGTCGACCCCGATCACCAGCGCGGCGTTGCCCTCGTACCGGGCGTCACCACGGTGCAGCGGCGCGACGGTCGCCGAGCGCAGCTCCAGCTTCTGACCGAACTGCCGCGCGAAGAACCGCTGCGGCAGACCATCGATCAGGCCCTGCCGGTCACCGGTGTCCACCGGCACCGCGCCCTTGCGGGCCAGGAACTCGCCGCCCTCGGCCGCCAGCGCCCGGTCCACCAGCAGCGTGTAGGGCGTGACCAGCGCATCGATCGCGCGCAGCCGGTCCGGATCGCACCGGGCGTCGAGGATGGTGACCTCCACCCGGCCGATCAGGTCCGGGTCGAAGCCCACCGGGTCGTCGACGTCGACGAACACCCACTCCAGGCCGTCGGGTAGCCGGGACAGCGCCGACCAGTCGTCACGGCCGATCTGCAGGGCCCGCATAGCTCACCCCCTCGCGCAGCAGCTCCCACCGGGCCAGCACCTCCGGCGCGCTGAACAAGTCCTCCAGCACCCGGCACTGCACCAGCGACTGGTTCCAGTGCTCCAGCCCGGACAGGAAGTAGTCCAGGGCCGGACCGAGCTCGGCGTCGTCGGCGATCAGGTAGCCGTTGATCCGGTCGGTGGCCAGCTCCTGGGGCACCCGGTTGATCTGCGGCACCCCCGCGTTCACCGCCTCCGCCGCCAGCCGGGAATGCACCGGGCTGCCCAGGTCGATCAGCACCCGGGACCGGGCCATGGTGGCGATCAGGTCGGCCTCCCGGTCCACGAACACCAGCTGGATGCGCTCCTCCGGTCCCGCGCTGACGCCGATGTCCGCACCCAGCAGCGCCTGCTCGTCGTCGAACGCCAGATCGAGGCGCTGGTACCCGGCGATCACCTGCCGGATCGCCCGCAGGTGGTCCACGTCCTGGGAGCGGAACGTGCAGATCAGCAGCCGGGTGTACTCGTTGCCGACCAACTGGGTGGCCGAGATCGCGATCACGTAGTCCAGGTCCGGCATCGACAGGTCGTCGGCGAACAGGGTCAGGTACACCGTCGACTCGTTCGCGCTCGCCCCGAACGTCGACCGGGACTCCAGCGGGTAGATCGACAGCACCGGCAGCGCCCAGTCCTCACCCGGGGCCTGGTCCGAGTCGGCGAACACCACACCGGCCCGGTCGACCACCCGGTCGGCGACCACGGTCGGCCGGGCGACCGCACGGGACAGCACCAGCGTCTGATCGCGCAGCACCGAGGTCACCAGCTCGTCGTGCTGCTCGGCCAGCGACAGCACCACGGTGTCCCCGGCGCCGGCCCGCCGGTCCAGATGGGCGGCCAGCAGCTCGGCGATCAGCGTCTCCCAGTCCGGGTAGGACGATTGCCGGAACCGGCCGTCCGGGTTCTCGACCACCTCGATCCCGCCACCGGCCAGGTCCTCGGAGACGATCACGTCGCCGGTCCGGGACAGGTAGTACTGGGTCATCGGGCGACCCTCCTCGTCGTGCAGCTGCACGCTCGACAGGAAGCCGCGGTCGTCGTACAGGTGGTCCACCGACGGCATCCCGGCGCCGTAGTACCGGATCGACTGCACCGTGCCCTCGCGGGCCAGCTGCACCCGGGCGTACACCTCCTCGCCGCGCATCACCGTGACCAGGAACGGGTTGTAGAAGAAGCCGGCGTCCTCCGGCCAGTCCAGGTCCAGGAAGTCCAGCGGCCGGGTGTAGTCGTCGGCCAGGCCCTGCACCGCGTCGAAGAACGACCAGTACGGCACGTCGATCAGCTGCTGCGCGTGCAGGAACCGGCGCAGGCTGGGCGCGTAGTTCAGCACCACCAGCCCGGTCTCCTCGGTGCCGCGGCGGAAGATCCGGGCCCGGGTCACGGTGTCGTCCGCCGCCGCCTCGGCACCGCTGCGGAACCACACCTCGTCGGTGGTGTACCAGGGCCGGGTCGGGTGGTACCAGGCCGGGATGAAGTGGATCATGCCGCCCTCCGCTCGGCCCCGGACGCGAAGCTGAAGGAGTAACGGGTGCCGATCATCAGGTCGGCGATCTCCTCCTGCAGCAGCCAGAGCAGGCCCAGGAACACCATCAGCGTGCCCGGCAGCCCCAGCAGGTACTGCCGATCGGGGTACTCGCCGACGAAGCCCAGCGGCAGACCGGTGAACGTCACCAGGAACCCCCCGGCGAGCATCGACAGCATCACCACCCGCGCCCGCAGGAAGACCCGGGTCGGCCGGCCCGGCGGCACCCCGTCGAAGTACGAGCCCGAGTCCCGCATCCGGTCCGCGGTGTCCCGGGGGCTGACCGTGAACAGGCCGAAGAAGATCGACAGTGCGAACAGCAGCACCAGGTAGGCCGTGAAGCCCAGCGGAGTGCTCAGCCCCCACGAGGCCAGGAACCGGTCGGCCGGTGCCTCCAGGGCCGGGAACACCTGCCCGATGGCGTGCACCACGTACTGCGGGATCGCCAACAGGGCCAGGGCGTACATGATCGGTGACGCCCCGGCCGGGTTGAGTTTGATCGGCAGGTAGGACACCCCGATGAACCCGCTGTCGATCGCCACCTTGTTCACGTGCAGGCGCAGCTCCGCGTTCCCGCCGAACACCCCGAGGAACACCACCACCAGGCATGCCAGCCCGACCAGCAGCAGCATCCGGTCGTAGTCCCAGTCACCCTCGAGGGGCACCACCTCCAGGTTCGACATCGCCGTGATCACGATCTGGTACAGGATGAACATCGTCACCCCGCCCAGGCCCAGATCGTCGTTGCGCTGTGCCAGCCACGCCACCGCCACCGCGCCCGCGGTCAACAGCACCACGATCACGATCTCCGAGGCCAGCGGACCGGAGAACGGCCCCCAGGCCAGGTCCTCGACCTGGTAGGACGCCATCAGGCTGATCGCCTGGAACACCGCCAGCCCCACCATCAGGATGTTGCGAGCCCGGGTCACCGTCTCCTCCGGGATCCGGCGGTCACGCGCGATCTTCCCCAGGAACAGGAACCGCCACAGGATCGCCGCGCCCATCCACGGCCCCAGGCCCAGCGAGAACAACGACGGCGAGTAGAAGTTGCCGCCGGTGGCCACATTCGCCGCGCTGAGCACCTGCGCGCTCGCCGCCGACGGTTCGGTCACCGACCCGTGCAGCAACGGGATCGGGAGCTCCCGCCCCACCAGGAACGCGACCAGGAACAGCGCGCTCCAGGCCAGCTTCGCCCGCAGTTCGGCGAACCGGTCGTCCGCGAACGCCGCCAGGGTCGGCCGGCTCATCGACGGTTACCGAAGATGTTCAGGGACGACAGCAACGAGCCCAACCGGGACTGCCGCGCCTGCGGCGCCGTGGACTCGCTGGCCAACTCGCTGCGCACCTCCGACAGGCTCTGCACCACCGAGTCGCTGACCGAGGACTCCGAGTCGCTCGCCGACAGGGTGCCGCTGACCGACTCGACGAGGACGCCGCTGGGGGTGTGGCTGGTCGGGGTGGAGTCGGCGGTGGTCTCGGAGGTGGACTCCTGCCCCGGCACCGTCGCGGCCGACGCTGCGGCGGCTGCCGCGGTGGACGCTGCGGTGGCAGCTGGGGTGCTGGCCGAGGCGGACTCCGCGGACTCGCTGAGCGACACCGACGCCGAGGCGCTGGTGGAGGCGGACAGGCTGGCTGAGGCTGAGGCGGACTGGCTTGCCGAGGTCGACTCGGAGGTCGACTGGCTGAGGGAGACCGAGTCCGAGACCGAGGCGCTCGTGGACTCGGACTGCGAGGCGGAGTCGCTGGTGGAGGCCGACTGGCTGGCGGAGTCCGAGCTGCTGGCGGACTCGGACTGGCTCAGGGAGGTGGAGGCGGACTCGCTGGCCGATGCCGAGTCGCTGGTGGAGGTCGAGGCACTGGCGGACTCCGACTGGCTGAGCGACGTCGAGGCGGAGTCGCTGACCGAACTCGACTCGGACGTGGACTGGCTCAGCGACGTCGAGGCGGACTCGGAGCCGGACTGGCTGGCCGAGGTGGACTCGCTGGCCGACTCGGACTCGCTGACCGATGTCGACTGCGATGCCGACTCGCTCACGGACGTGGAACCGCTGACCGAGGTCGACTCGCTGACTGAGGTCGACTCGGAGGCGGACTGACTCACGGATGCGGAATCGCTGGCCGAGGTGGACTCGCTGCTCGAGGTCGACAGCGACGCGGAGTCGGACTCGCTGATCGAGGTGGACGTGCTCGCGGACTCGGACTGACTCAGGGAGGTCGAGGTGGAGTCGCTGAGCGAGGTCGACTGGCTGGCGGACGCCGAGTCACTGGCCGATTCGGATTGGCTGGCGGACGCCGACTGGCTGGTGGACGTCGATGCCGAGTCGCTGAGCGACGTCGACTCGCTGGTCGAGGCCGACTCGCTGGTGGACGTCGAGGCGCTGACCGATCCCGACTCACTGGTCGACGCCGACTCGCTGAGGGAGACCGACTCGGACCCCGACTGGCTCGCCGAGGCGGAACTGCTGACCGAACCGGACTCGCTGACGGACGCCGAGTCGGAACTCGACGCGCTGGTCGACGTGGACTGACTCAGCGAGGTCGAGGCGGACTCACTGGCGGAGGCCGACTCGGAGCCGGACGTGCTGGCGGAGGCAGACTCGCTGGCCGACACCGACTGGGAGGCGGAATCCGACGCGCTGGTCGAACTGGACGCGCTCGCGGACTCCGACTCGCTGAGCGACCCGGACTCGCTGGTCGACGCCGACTGGGAGGCGGAGGCGCTGACCGATCCGGACTCGCTCGCCGAGCTCGACTCGGACTCGCTCTCCGAGGCCGAACCGCTGATGGACGCCGATTCGGACTCCGATGCGCTGGCCGAGACGGAGGTGCTGCCCGACTCGGACTGGCTCAGGGAGGTCGATCCGGACTCGCTGGCCGATGCGGACTCCGACTGGCTGGTGGAGGCCGACTCGCTGGTCGATTCGGACTGGCTGAGGGAGGTGGACTCGGACTGGCTGGCCGAAGTCGACTCGCTGGTGGACTCGGAAGCCGACTGGCTGGCCGATGCGGACTCGCTGGCCGACTCGGACTGGCTCAGGGAGGTCGATCCGGACTCGCTGGCCGAGGTGGACTCCGACTCGCTGGTGGAGTTGGAGGTGGAGGTGCTGGTGGACTCGGACTGGCTGGCCGAGGCCGATCCGGACTCACTGGTGGACTCGGAAGCCGACTGGCTGGCTGACGTGGACTGACTGGTCGAGCCGGAGTCGCTGAGCGAGGTCGACTCGGACACCGACTCGCTGGCGGAGGTCGATTCGCTGGTCGATTCGGACTGGCTGAGGGAGGTCGATCCGGATTGGCTCGCCGAAGTCGACTCGCTGGTGGACTCGGAAGCCGACTGACTGGCCGATGCGGACTGGCTGATCGAGCCGGAGTCGCTGAGCGAGGTCGACTCGGACACCGACTCGCTGGCCGAGGTGGACTCCGACTGACTGGTGGAGGTGGAGGTGCTGGCGGACTCGGACTGGCTGGCCGATGCAGACTCGGACTCACTGCTGGAGGTCGACTCGCTGGCGGAGACCGAGTCGCTGAGCGAAGCCGACTGCGACGTGGAGGCGCTGGCGGAGGCCGATTCGCTGGTCGATTCGGACTGGCTGAGGGAGGTCGATCCGGATTGGCTGGCCGAAGTCGACTCGCTGCCGGACTCGGAAGCCGACTGACTGGCTGACGTGGACTGACTGGTCGAGCCGGAGTCGCTGAGCGAGGTCGACTCGGACGCCGACTCGCTGGCGGAGGTCGATCCGCTCGTGGAAGCGGAGGCGCTGGCGGACTCGGACTGGCTGGCCGAGGCCGACCCGGAGTCACTGCTTGAGGTCGACTCGCTGGCGGAGACCGAGTCGCTGAGCGAAGCCGACTGCGATGTCGAGGCACTGGCGGAGGTCGACTCGCTGGTCGATTCGGACTGGCTCAGGGAGGTCGATCCGGAGTCGCTGGCCGATGTGGATGCGCTCGTCGACTCCGATTGGCTCAGGGAGGTGGAACCGGACTGGCTGGCCGAAGTCGACTCGCTGCCGGACTCGGAAGCCGACTGACTGGCTGACGTGGACTGACTGGTCGAGCCGGAGCCGCTGAGCGAGGTCGACTCGGACGCCGACTCGCTGGCGGAGGTGGACCCGCTCGCGGAAGCGGACTCGGACTGGCTGAGTGAGGTCGATCCGGACTCGCTGGCGGAGGCGGACGTGCTGGCCGAGGTGGATTCGCTGGCGGAGTCCGACTGACTGGTCGATGCCGACTCGCTCGCCGAGGTGGACTCGGATGTCGACGCCGAGTCGGACTCACTGGTCGAGGTGCTCGCGGACTCGGACTGGCTGGTGGAAGCCGACTCGGATGTGCTGGTCGATGTGGACGCGCTGGCGGAAGTCGACTCGCTCACGGAGCCCGACTCGCTCGCCGAGCCGGAGGTGCTCGCGGACTCGGACTGGCTGGTGGAGGCGGAGTCGCTGGTGGAGGCGGACTGGCTGGCGGAGGCGGAGTCGCTGAGAGAGGTCGACGCCGACGCCGACTCGCTGGCCGACGTCGAGCCGCTGGCGGAGGCGGACGTGCTGGCGGACTCCGACTCGCTGGTCGAGGCCGACTCGCTGGCGGATGTGGACTCCGACTGGCCGGCCGAGGTCGACTCACTGGTCGAGGCGGACGCGGAGGTGGACGCAGAGTCCGACGCGCTGGTCGACGTGGACGCACTGGCCGAGTCGGACTGACTCACGGACGCCGACTCGGACTCGCTGGCAGACGTCGACTCGCTCACGGAACCCGAGTCGCTGAGTGAGTCCGACGCGCTGGTGGACGTGGAGTCCGAGGTGGACTCGCTGGCCGAGGTCGAGGTGCTGACCGAGGTTGATGTGCTGGCGGAGTCGGACTGGCTGAGGGAGCTGGACGCACTGGTCGAGGCGGACTCGGACTGGCTGACCGAGGCCGAACCCGAGGTGCTGGTGGACTCGGAGGCGGATTGGCTGGCGGAGCCGGAATCGCTGAGGGAGGTCGACTCCGAAGTCGACTCGCTGGTCGATGCGGAGGTGCTGGCGGACTCGGACTGGCTGAGAGAGGCGGACCCGGACTCGCTCGCCGAACTGGACTCACTCGCCGACGCGGACTGGCTGAGCGAGGTCGATCCGGACTCGCTCGCGGATGTGGACGCCGACTGACTGTCGGACGCTGACGTACTGGTCGAGGCGGACTCGGACTGGCTCATGGAGCCCGACGCGGAGTCGCTGGCCGAGGTCGATGCGCTGGTGGACGCCGACTGGCTCAGGGAGGTGGACCCGGACTCGGAGGTCGACTCGCTGGCCGACGTCGATCCGGACTCGCTGGTCGAGGTGCTGGCGGAGGCGGACTGGCTCGCGGAGCCGGAGTCACTCAACGACGTCGATTCGGAGGCGCTGGCCGAGGTGGACCCCGACGTCGATGCGGATGCCGATTCGCTCGCCGACGCGGAGGTGCTGGCGGACCCGGACTGGCTCAGGGAGGCCGATCCGGACTCGCTGGCGGAGGTGGAGGCCGACCCGCTCGTCGAGGTGGACTGGCTGGCGGACGCAGACTGGCTCGCGGAACCGGAGGCGCTCAGTGACGTCGACTGGGACGCGGATGCGCTGGCCGACCCGGACTGGCTGGTGGAGGTCGATGCGCTCGCGGACTGCGACTGGCTCAGCGAGGCCGACCCGGAGGTGCTGGCGGAGACCGACTGGCTCAGCGACGCGGATCCGGACGCGCTGGCCGACCCGGATTGGCTGGTGCTGGTCGTGGTGGACGGGGTGGCGGACTGCGACTGGGAGGCGCTGGCCGACTGGCTGTCGGACACGATCTGGCTCGGGGTGTTGCCGGGGTTGGCGGAACTGTTGAAGTAGTAGAACAGCGAGCTGATGCTGTAGACGGAGACGCCGCCGGTCCCGACGGCCTGGACGGCGATCATCACGCCGCTGCCGGTGGTCATGTAGCCGGCGTACAGGGTGTCGCCGATGTACATCGGGTACGCGACGAAGTGTGCCTGCACGCCGTTGATCGTGATGTTGGTGGCGGTGAGCACGGCGTCGAGGTTGGCCGAGGTGATCGTGCCGGTCTGGGTGGTGATCGCGGTGTTGTACTGGACGGTGCTGCCGTTGTACGTGCCGCTGCCGGTCCCGCCGTAGGCCGCCTTGCCGGCTCCGGTGGCGGACAGGCTGGAGTCGGAGCCGCCGCCGTAGGAGATGCCCGCGTTGGTCAGGCCCTCAGTGGAGTAGTGCGGGAGCGCGGCGGTCTGGGTGGTCTGGGCCTTGGCGGCCATCCGGGTGGTCTTCTGCGTGGCGGACGCGCTCTGCGAGGCCGAGGTGCTGGCGCTCGCCGATGCGCTGACCGAGGCGCTGGCGGACAGCGAGCCGCTGGCGGAGGCCGACTCGCTGCTGGAGATCGACTCGCTACCGGAGGTGGAGGTGGAGGTGCTGGCTGCGGTGGACTCGCTCGCGGAGGCCGATCCGGAGTCGGAGTCGGAGGCCGGGGGCGCGGATGACGCGGACTCGGATGCCGGGGCTGGTGCGGCGGAGTCCGAGGCGACCGCCGACTGGCTGCTGGTCTGAGACACCGACTGTGAGGCGGACTCGCTGGTGGACTCGGTCGCGGACTCGCTGGCCGGGGCGGTGCTCCCGGGGGTGAGTGCGGCGCTGTTGTCGGTTGCGAGCGTGTTCAGCTGGGCGGCGTTCGCGTCGTAGGCGATCGGCGTGCTGTCGGTCACGGTGTTCACCCCCTCCGAGCCGTGATGTGGGATCTCAGAGCTGCGGCAGGTGCCCCAGGCGGCGGATCATCCGCCAGTGGTTGGTGTCGCCGGTGCGGGTGAACTCGATCTGGTCCAGGAGGGCCTCGGCGAGCGGGAGTCCGCGGCCACCCTCGGCCTGCTCGTCGGGCATCCCCTTGCCGCGGGTCGGCTGGAAGGACTGGCCGGTGTCGTCCAGGTCGGCCTCGATCTCCTCCGGGCGGACCTGGATGGTGAACCGCCAGCGGACCTCGCCCTCGGGTTGGCCGTACTCGACGACGTTGTTGGCGATCTCGATCACCGCGGTCTCGAACAGCATCACGTCGGTCGGGTCGAGTTCGGGATGGTCGTGCGCCGCCTGGGCCAGCAGGTCGTGCACGGCGCCGATCTGCTCGGGCACTGCGAAGCCCTCGAGGGTGTAGACCCGCTCCGCCGAGGGCTGCTCACCAGTCATGGAGTGCCTCGTCGATGGTCGTGTAGGGCGACAGGATCCGGTCGAGGTTGGTCAGCTTGAGCACCGCCAGCACCTGGGCGCTCGGTGCGGCGACCCGCAGATCGCCGCCCTGTTGGCGTGCCGCCTTGAGCCCGCCGATCAGCGCGCCGAGCCCGGAGGAGTCGATGAAGTCGACCTCGTGCAGGTCGACCACCAGGCGGGCCTTGCCGGCGGTGATCAGGTCGTCGATCCGCGACTTGAACGGTGGTGCGGCCACCAGGTTGAACTTCCCCTGGGGGGTCAGCACCACGTGCGTGCCCTGATCTGCTTCCGCAAAGGTCATCGGTGGTGCTCCTTGTCTGTCAGGCTGTCGCGGTCTCGACGGCCGAGCCGCCCATGCGCCGGAGCACGACGGCGGTCACGTCGTCGGTCGCCCCCTGTCCGACCGCGAACTCGACGATCCGGTCGACGATCTGCCGGCAGCTCAGCGCCGGGTCCTGGATGGCCGGGAGCTGTGCGGCCGCGAGCTCGAAGGAGTCGTCGAAGACGTCGAACACCCCGTCGGACACCACGACCAGCAGCTCGTCCTCGGCCAGGACGTCGGAGGCGGAGGTCCAGCTGTCCTGGATCGGCATCCCGAGCGGCAGGTACTGCTGGGCCAACCGGCGGTGGCCGCGCGGGGAGACGATCACGGCCAGGCCGTGCCCGGCGTCGACGTAGTCGAGTGCGCCGGTGGCCGGGTCGAGCCGCCCGACCCAGAGCGTGGAGAACCGGTTGTTCGCGTCCAGGTCGTGCTGGACGGTCATCGCGGTCTGCCCGATCGCGTCACCGACCTGCGAGTACCGGGAGTGCCCGCGGAGCACCGCCCGGACCTCGGAGGCGATCAGCGACGCGGCTAGGCCCTTGCCCATCACGTCTCCGAGCACGATCTGCAGTCGCTTGCCGGTGCCGGAGGGACCGTCGACGACGTGCCAGTCGAAGTAGTCGCCGCCGGCCTCGCGCGCGGGCTGGACCCGGCCGGCGATCTCCACCCCGGAGATGGCGGGGGCGGCGGTCGGCAGCATGAGCTGCTGCACCTGCCCGGCCAGGTCCATCTCCTCCTGGACCGCCAGCTCCCGTTCCAGCAGGGCGCCGAGGTCGGAGAGCATCTCGCGCTGCTGCCGGCCGAGCGTGCGGGGTGAGACGTCCAGGATGCACAACGCGCCGATGTTCTGGCCGCTCTGCCCGCGCACCGGCACCCCGGCGTAGAACCGCACCCGCGGCCCGCTCTGCACGGAGGCGATGGTGGAGAAGCGCTCGTCCTCGCGCAGGTCGCGGATCTCCAGGATCTCGTCCTGCTGGACCGTCACGCCGCACAGGGAGTCCTCGACCGGCATCTCCCCGGTGGGGTAGCCGACCGAGGCGACGGTGAACTCGGAGTCGTTGCCGATCAGGTTCAGCGCGGCGATCGGGGCGCCGAAGATCGCCTGGGCCAGCCGGACGACCCGGTCGTACCGCTCGCCGGGAACGCTGCGCGCGATCGCCTCGGCCTCGATCCGGCCGGTGCTGGGGGGCATCACCATGGTGGACACCTCAGACCGGCAGGCTGTCGAGGAGGGGCTCGATCCGCAGCACCGACCGGCGCGTGGCGGACCACCCCATTCCCAGGGACGTCTCCCGGCCCGTGATCAGGACCACTACGGCCTCGGGGTGGTTGGGCAGCACCATCATGAAGTGGATCGTGTGCCGGGTGGTCATCTGCATCTCCTCCACCAGTCGCTCGCTGGGGCGACCGCGTTTGGCGGAGATCAGGTCCTCCACATGGCGGACGGTCCGGCCGCGGAACATCTCCACCGAGGCTGCGGCCACGGCCTCCAGGTACTCCTGCGTGAAGTAGGACACCCGGTGTGCGACGCCGAGTAGGGCGCCGGATCGCATGTCGGCGACGGCGCAGCCCACCGCGCCGTCCACCTCGTCGATGACGGACTCCATGACGCTGTCGAGCGCGGTCATGTTTTGGACGCTAGCACTCAGTTCTCCACCCCGACAGTGGGCGGAACGAGCGATTTGCGGACTTTTCCTGATGAGTACACGAGCGATGTTCATCTGGGTGCTTGCGGTTTACGATATATCGGTACCTATCGCTGAGAGAGGAGCTCGTCATGCATACGGCATTCGGCACCGACGGCCTGCGTGGTACCGACCGGCTCGGGTCCGGTCTGCGGGAGATGGTCGAAGGGGCACGCGAACTACTGGAGAACCGGCCCGGACAGACCCGGCGGCCACGCGGTGACGTGCGCGCGGCCATCCTGGCGCTGCTGGCCGAGGAACCCATGCACGGCTACCAGCTGATCAGCGAGATCGAGAAGCGCAGCGGGGGATCCTGGCGCCCGAGCCCCGGTTCGGTGTACCCGACCCTCCAGCTGCTGGCCGACGAGGGCCTGGTCCGGGTCGAGGTCGTCGGGGAGAAGAAGACCTACTCGCTGACCTCCGCCGGTACCGAGGCGGCCGCGGCGGGGGCAGACTCGCTGCCGTGGGAGTCGGCGCAGACCCGGGACGCGGAGCGGGCCAGCGCGCTGCCCCGGGCCGGGGTCAAACTGGCGCAGGCGCTGGCACAGCTCGGGCACGACGCCACCCCGGAGCAGGTCGAGCAGGCGGTGCAGGTGGTGAACGACGCCCGCCGGAAGATCTACACGATCCTCGCCGAGAGCTAGGCATGGCGGCGGATCACCAGGCGCTCACCACCCGTCAGGCCCGTGCCCGGTACCGCCGGATCGTGCGCTTCGCCGCTCGGGTCATGGTCGTGGAGTGGTGGTACGAGCTCGTGCTGCCCCGGATCGGGCTGGCCCGGCTGTCCGAGCGCGGGCGGCTGGACCGGATGCGGCGCTTCGCACGCGGGTTCCACGGCCTCGCGCTCGCCCTCGGTGGGCTGATGATCAAGGTCGGCCAGTTCATGTCCACCCGGTTGGACGTGCTGCCACCGGAGATCACCGGCGAGCTGGACGGGCTGCAGGACGAGGTGCCCGCGGTGCCCTACGACGCGATCCGGGCGGTGGTGGAGGCCGACCTCGGGCACCCCCTGTCCGCGGCCTTCACCGCCTTCGACCCGGTGCCGGTCGCCGCCGCCTCGCTCGGGCAGGCACACCGGGCGCGGCTGTCACCCGCGCTGGCCGCCGACTCCGGCTTCGCCGAGGTGATGGTCAAGGTGCAACGGCCCGGCATCGACACCATCGTCGACGTCGACCTGGCCGCGCTGCGCCGGATCGCGGGCTGGCTCAGCCGGGTGCGGTTCATCTCCTCCCGGGTCGACGCGCCCGCCATCGTCGAGGAGTTCGCCACCACCAGCCTGCTGGAGATCGACTACCTGCACGAGGCGGTCAACGCCGAGCGCTTCGCCGAGGACTTCGCAGCCGACCAGCGGGTCGCCACGCCACGGGTCGCCTGGGAGCGGACCGCCGGCCGGGTCCTCACCCTGGAGGACGTCAGCGCGATCAAGATCTCCGACGTCGACGCGCTGCGCGGTGCCGGCATCGATCCCGGGAAGGTCGCCGACGAGCTCGCCCGGGTCACGTTCGAGCAACTGTTCGTGCACGGCTTCTTCCATGCCGACCCGCACCCCGGCAACATCTTCGTCACCCCAGGCGAACCGGACTGGACGCTCACCTTCGTCGACTTCGGGATGATGGGCGAGATCCCCGACACCCTGCGGGACGGGCTGCGGGACGTGGTGATCGCGATCGTCGGCCGGGACGCCCGCGGCATGGTCGCCGGCATCCAGCGGGTCGGGGTCCTGCTGCCCACCGCCGACACCGCCGGCCTGGAACGGGCGATGACCGAACTGTTCGACCGGTTCGGCGGGATGGCGGTCTCCGAACTGGCCGCGATCGACCGGCGGGAGATGACCGACTTCGCCGATGAGTTCGGCGACACGCTGCGCTCGCTGCCGGTCCAGCTCCCGGAGAACTTCCTGCTGGTGATTCGCGCGATCTCGGTGGTCTCCGGGGTCTGCACCGCGCTCAACCCCGCGTTCAACATGTGGGAGGCGGTCGACCCCTACGCCCGGTCACTGGTCCGCGACGAGGGCGGCCGGACCGTGCAGCAACTCGGCCGTCAGGTCATCTCCACCGCCAGCACGGTCGCCGCGCTGCCGCGCCGGATCGACGGTGTGCTGACCCAGCTGGAACAGGGCCGGCTGTCGGTGGCCTCACCCGCGACCGAACGACGACTGCTGGCCGTGGAGCGGGCGGTCGGCCGGGTGGTGTCCGCGGTGCTGTTCGCCGGGCTGCTGATCGCCGGGGTGCTGCTGCGGCCGGAGTCGCCGGGGTGGGGGACCGGGCTGATGGTGGCGGCGGTGCTGCCGCTGGGGCACGCGCTGCTGTCCGGGCGGCGATGGCGGTAGGACGGTCGCCGACGCGCCGCGCCTGATCCGCCCGAACCGCCAGGAGCGCGGCCAGGATCGAAGCGGGGGACGCGACAAGGACCAGGAGCCCACGGTGAGTGACGAGATCGAGCTGATCAGCGACGGAACAGGGGTGGCGGTGCTCGGTCACCCCGGGGCGGTGGAGCGGTTCCTGACCGCGCATGGGCTGTATGCCGAGAGCCGTACGCTCGCCCTCCCCGGCGCCGCGCTCGGGGCCGCCTCGGACGTCCTCACGCTCGGAGCCACCGTCGCGGAGAACTCCGGTCGATGGGTCAAGATGACCAAAGAGTCTGCCCGGCTTTTGGCGGAGCACACACCCATGAAAGGGAGCACTCCCGGGACCTTCCGCGGGGTCATCCGAAACGACAACGGCATCACGGATCTCTTGGAGTTCTTCCGACCTGGGTCGCCGTTCGCCAACCCCGCCATGCTGGCGGGGATCGGCGGTGTGATGGCCCAGCTCGCGATGCAGCAGAGCATGGCCGAGATCACCGACTACCTGGAGGCGATCGACAAGAAGGTCGACGACGTCCTGCGGGCCCAGAAGGACGCCGTGCTGGCGGACATGATCGGCGTCGACCTGATGATCGACGAGGCGATGGCGATCCGGGACGAGGTCGGCGGCGTCTCCGAGGTGACCTGGTCCAAGATCCAGGACTCGGCCGGGACGATCGCCCGGACCCAGGCCTATGCGCTGCGCCGGCTGGACGGACTGGTCGAGAAGCTGGCCGAGACGACCAAGGTCGGCGACCTGGCGCGCATCGCCCGTGACGTCGAGACCGAGGGGCAGGAGTGGCTGGCAGTCCTGGCGCACTGCTGCCGGCTGGCCGACGGATTGGCGGTGCTGGAACTCGACCGGGTGCTGGACGCGCTGCCCGAGGAGCTGGATCGCCACCGCCTCGCGCTGCGGACCGCCCGGCGCCGGCGCCTGGACCTGATCGACCAGACCCTGGACCGGCTGGCCGGGCGGATGGCCGAGGCCGCCGACCGGGCGAACCAGCGGGTGCTGCTGCACCCGGGTTCGGCGCCGGCGGTCGTGGAGTCCGGTGAGCGGGTCCGCGGTGAGCTGGCCGCGTTCCGGGACGGACTCGGGCTGAGCGGCGAGTGGGAGTCGCTGGCCGCCCGCCGGTGGCTGGACGCGGCGGGGGACGTGCGGGACCGGGCGCTGGAGACCGGCGCGGAGGGTCTGGGCGTCGCTCGCCGGATCGGGGTCGAGACCCTTGGCCGCACTCGCGCCGTCACCGGTGGGATCGCCGAGCGGGCCCGGCGGCGCCGGGGGCCGACCGAGGACGAGCGCCCTGTCGGTTGAGTGCGGCACGATCGCCCCATGCGCGTCAGCTTCGAGGCCCCGCTCTGGCAGTGGCAGTCCCGCCCCGACCTGTGGACCTTCGTCTCCGTGCCCGCCGACCTGTCGGACGAGATCCTGGACCGGGCGGCGGGGCACACCCACGGCTTCGGGTCCGTGCGGGTGGAGGTGACGGTCGGGGCGACCACCTGGCGGACGTCGATCTTCCCCGGTGACGACGGCTATGCGCTGCCGGTCAAGCGGGCGGTGCGGGACGCGGAAGGGCTGTCGCTGGGTGGCCCGGTCGGGGTGAGCCTGCGGTTGCTGGACCTCTAGGCGGCGAGCCCCACGGTCTCCGGCGCCGACTCGACCGCCGGTGCGCCGGCCTGGGTGGGCAGCACTGCGGACTCGGCCTCGGCCGCGCGCTGCTGCGCCCGCTGCCGCCGCGCCCGCAGCACGACCATGACCGCGTGCGTCCCGACGACCGCCCAGACCGCGTTGGTGACCACCGACGGCCAGACGCCGGAGGAGGCGGCGACCAGTCCCATGAACAGGCCGCTGATCACGTTGGCGAGCTGGTAGCGCCCGGAGGTGGGCGCCCAGGTGCCGCGGGTGACGAAGACGTACGCGATGAGGCAGGTGACCGCGCCGACCCAACCAAGGGCGGTGATGACGGCGGACATGGGCGTCTCCGGGCAGGACGAAAGTGGGCACGAGAGGGGAGATGTCGCCCGGATCGCCGGTGCGACACACCAAGTCTGAGCCCTCTGCTAGCTTCAGCACAATCGAACAACGTTGGACCAGGGATGTAGCGGAGCTTAAGGGGTAAAGCGTTGGCAACGGACCCGCGAAGACTTGCTGTGCTGCTGGCCGTGCACCGGGCCGGTGGGGTGCTCGCAGCAGCGGATCTGCTTCATGTCACGCCCTCGGCCGTGTCACAGCAGATTCAGCGACTGGAGGCCGAAGAAGGGGTGGCGGTGCTGGACCGCGGGCCCCGCGGCGCCACGCTCACCGCGGCCGGACGGATCCTGGCGGAGGCGGCCGAGCGGATCGAGGCGGAGCTGGTCGAGGCGCGCAAGTCGCTGGCGGCGATGGAGGGGGAGCTGTCCGGCCGGGTGACGGTGGCCGGGTTCCAGACCGCGATCCGAGCGGTGATCGCCCCGGCGATGGGGGTGATCGCCGAACACCATCCCGGCATCGACCTGGTGATCGAGGAACGCGAGCCGGCCGAGTCGCTGCGCCGGCTGCGGGAGGGCGACGCCGACATCGTGCTGCTGGAGCGGGACGAGGAGGCGGACGCCCATGTGCCGCGCGGACAGCGGGACGTGGTGCTGCTGGAGGAGCCGTGGCGCGCGGTGCTGCCGCCGGCGGTCGCCACCCCGGCCCAGCTGTCCGACCTGGCAGGGGCGACCTGGCTGGGGGCGGAGCCGGGGACCGCGGCGGCGCGGGCGCTGGGCCGGATCGCCGGAGCGGTCGGGCCGATGACGGTGCGGCACGTGTACTACGACTTCGATGTCGCGCTGGCGTTGGTCGCGGCCGGGCAGGGGATCGGGATGCTGCCCGCGCTGGCACTGCAGGGCGACCTGCCGGAGCAGGTGACGGTGGCGACGGTGCCGGGGCTGGGCTCGCGCCGACTGGTGGCGCGGCACCGGGCGACCCGGCGCGAGCCCGGCCCCGCGGTGTCGGCGGTGATCGACGAGCTGCTGGCGGCGGCGTCGGGGCTGGATCTGGTGTGAACGCTTGACGCGGCGCGGTCCCGGTCGGAGAGTGACCTGTGTCACACTCAGCCGCCGCAGGGGAGCAGCGCCATGCCGACACGTCTCAACCCGTACCTGAGCTTCCGGGACAACGCCCGCGAGGCGATGGACTTCTACCAGTCGGTGTTCGGCGGGGAGCTGACCCGGAGCACCTTCGGCGAGTTCGGGGTCAGCCAGGACCCGGACGAGCAGGACAAGATCATGCACGCGCAGCTGATCGGGGCCAACGGCCTGGTCCTGATGGGCGCGGACACCCCGAACTCGATGGACTACACCCCCGGCGGTGCGATCTCGGTGTCGCTGAGCGGGGACGCGGATGCCGACGCCGAGCTGCGCGGCTACTGGGAGAAGCTGTCCACGGGGGCGACCGTGATCGAGCCACTGGCGGTGGCGCCCTGGGGTGATGCCTTCGGGATGCTCACCGACCGGTACGGGATCACCTGGCTGGTGAACATCGCCGGATCGGCCGGGTGACGCTTCGGGCGATTGACGGCGGGTCGCGCGCACGGCCGAACTAGGATGGGCGGATGCGCAGGCGGACGGTGGTGATGAGTGGACGTCCGTGACCTGCTCGCGACACCGGAGCTCGGGCTGAGCCTGGTGACCGCCGAGCCCGACGCGCTCGACCGCCCGGTGACCGCGGCGTACATCACCGATCTGCCCGACCCGTCCCGCTTCCTGTCCACCGGTGACCTGGTGCTGACCAGCGGGCTGTGGCTGGACCGCGACGACGGTGCGGAGACCTTCCTGTCCGCGCTCGCCCGGCAGAAGGTGCCGGCGGTGGTGCTGGGCCTGATCGAGATCGGGGTGATCCCGGACGAGGTAATCGCCCGGTCCCGCGAGCTCGGCCTGACCCTGCTGACCGTGTCGCCGGGGGTGTCCTTCCGCCGGATCGCCGAGGTGGTGGCCGGACGGCAGCCCGGGTCGGCGAGCGGGATGGCCGAGCGGTCGATGCGGTTCAGCCGCCGGCTGGCCGACGCGGTGTCCCGGGGCGGTGGGGTCAGTGAGCTGCTCGCCCTGTTCAGCTCGGAGTTCTCGGTCGGCTGCTGGGTGATCGACGAGACCGGCACCATGCTGGCCTCCTCCGGGCAGGTGCCGGAGCGGGTGCAGGTGGCCGAGCAGTGGAACACGATGCTGCGCCGCGAGGACGAGCAGCGGCTGATCGTGGCGGGGGAGCGCGGCCCGGCGACGATCACCCGGATCGGCGGCCGGGACCGCACCGGGTTCTTCGGCTGCTGGGGCGATCACCGGGGCTTCTCCGAGGAGATGGGCCTGGCGGTGGACGCCCTGGTCGGCGCGCTGCGGGTGGAGATGGAGCTGACCAGCCGCTGGCGGCAGACCCGCAATGCGCAGGTCGCCGAGCTGGTGCGCTCGATCCGGGACCAGGAGGCGTCGCCGGGGGCGATCTCGGCCCGGATGCGGCTGGAAGGGCTGGCCCCGCAGGACGAGAAGACCGTGCTGGTCGCCCGGGTGGAGGACCCCCGGTTCCCGGTGGCGGCGGTGCTGGACATGGTGCAGCGGACCCTGGCGGCCCGCGGGCACCGGGTGATGGGCGCCCCGATCGACGACACGGTGTTCCTGCTGGTCAACGGCGCGGACGAGCCCGACCTCCCGCTGGCCGACCAGCTCACCGCCGAGCACGGCGCCCTGCTGGCCGGGCGGCAGCTGCGGATCGGGATCAGCGACCCGGTCTCCGGGGTGAGCCGGCTGAACTCGGCGCTCGCCACCGCCCTGGAACGGGCCGACAGTGCGAGCGGCACCGAGCCGGTGCTGGTGTCCACCGCCCTCCACGTGCAGGGGCACCGGGCCCTGCTGCGGATGCTGGGCGAGAGCACCCGGCACGGCTACGCGCACGAGGTGCTCGCCCCGCTGCTGTCCTACGACCAACGGCACAACGCGGATCTGGTGGGCACGCTGCGGGCGTTCCTGGACGGCGGCGGCGCCTGGCAGGAGACCGCCCGCTCGCTGCACCTGCACACCAACACGCTGCGGTACCGGATCGCCCGGATCGAGGAGCTCACCAACCGGGACATGAGCACCATGGCCGACCGGGTGGACCTGTTCCTGGCGATGGTGTGCCTGGACGAGGACGAGCCCGAGGACTGAGCGGCCGGACCGCGCATCGGGTTACCGTGTGCGACGGCGTGACCGGCACAGTGCAAGGGAGGACCGGTGCCGAAGACCCCGACGGTGTACGACGTGGCCGAGCGTGCGGGTACCTCGATCGCCACCGTGTCCCGGGTGCTGCGCCGCCCGGACGAGGTGCGAGCGGAGACCCGGGCGCTGGTGCATGCCGCGATCCAGGAGCTGGGCTATGTCCCCTCCGGGGCGGCGCGTGGCCTGGCGGCGCGGCAGACCGGCGTGCTCGGGCTGTGCTTCCCGGATGTGGACGGCATCGACGACCCGGCCGCGCTGCCCTCGCCGGTGACGGTGGGGCAGACCGTGGAGGTCGTGGTGGACACCGGGCAGCTGCCCGCGGTCCATCCCGGGAACCTGTACATGGGCGAGGTGATGCGCGGCGCCGAGCTGGAGGCGTGGCGTACCGGGCTGGCGGTGATGATCGCGGTCGCCCGCGGTGCCGGATCGGCAGCGCTGGTGTCGGACCTGGCCGGGCGGGTGGACGGGCTGGCGGTGCTGTCGGCGACGGTGCCGGACGACGTGCTCAGCCACATCGCGCGGCGGATCCCGGTGGTGGTGATGGCCGGCCCGCGGATCGAGGGCGACGTGCACGATCACATCAGCGTGGACAACGCGGCCGGGATGCGGGCACTGACCGCGCACCTGATCGCCGACCACGGGCTGCGCGACCTGGCGTTCGTCGGGGGCCCGGCGGATGCCCCGGACGACGCCGAGCGGTTCCTGGGCTACTGCGCGGCGCTGGCGGAGGCCGGTCTGCCGGTGCCGACCGGGCCGGTGGTGCGCGGTGACTTCACCCGGGACACCGCACGCGGGGTGGCGCGGCGGATGATCGCGGACGGCGAGCTGCCCGCGGCGCTGGTGTGCTCCAACGACCAGACCGCGCTCGGGTTCCTGGACGAGTTGACCGCCGCCGGGATCGACGTGCCGGGCCGGGTGGCGCTGACCGGGTTCGACGGCATCGACGCCGGCCTGACCGCGGTGCCGACGCTCACCACGGTGCGCCAGCCGATGGTCGAGTTGGGCCGGGCTGCGGTGGAGCGGCTGCGGCGGCGGATGGCCGATCCCGCACTGCCGCCGGCGACGATCAACCTGCCGGTCAGGGTGCTGTTGCGCCACTCCTGCGGTTGCGGGACGGCGGGTCCGGCCGCAGCCTCGGCCTGAGTAGTTCCGCGGACCACTCACCCGACCCAGGGTTGCTCGATCGGATGTATGCGCATACAGTCGCCGACGCGCACCCCTCGGCGCACCGGCCCGCCCGGGTCGACCTCAACGTGGAGGAGAACAACTCATGACGCGCTCGCGCTGGACCCTCGCCGCAGCCGCGGCGGCCACGGCGGCAGTGCTGGTGACCACGGCCTGTTCGGCCCCGGTCCAGACCTCCGGCGGTGGCAATGCCGCCGACGGCACCACCTCGATGCTGATCGCGGCGGACAACGGTTCGCCGACCTTCGACCGCAACTTCAACCCGTACTCCTCGGGCAAGCGCAACACTGCGAGCTACATCTACGAGCCGCTGGTGATCGTGAACGAGATGTCCGGCGAGGAGACGCCCTGGCTCGCCGAGTCCTACGAGCAGCCCGACGCCAGCACGGTGGTCTTCCACCTGCGCGAGGGCGTGACCTGGTCCGACGGCGAGGAGTTCACCGCGGACGACGTCGTCTACACCTTCGACCTGCTGCTGGCGAACCCCCAGCTCGACCTCAAGGGCATCGGCGAGCACATCGAGTCCGCCGAGGCCGACGGCAACGACGTGATCGTCCACCTGTCCAGCGAGGACGTGCCGGGCGCGGTGATCATCGCCCAGACCATGATCGTGCCCGAGCACATCTGGTCCGAGGTCGACGACCCGGTCACCTTCACCAACGAGGACCCGATCGGCACCGGCCCGTACACCCTGGGCGACTTCACGCCGAACCAGTACACGCTGGTCAAGAACCAGGACTACTGGCAGGCCGACAAGGTCGCCGCCGACGAGCTGGTCCAGCCCGCGGCCAACTCCGAGCTGGACATCGTGAACAACGGCTACGACTGGGCCTACGCGTTCATGAGCGACGTCGAGGACACCTGGGTCGCCGCCAACCCGGACAACACCTACTGGTACCCGGCCGGCGCCACCATCGCGCTGATCCCGAACATGACCAAGGAGCCGTACAACAACCTGGACTTCCGGCAGGGCATCGCCGCCGCGCTGGACAAGCAGGCGATCGCGGACAAGGCCGAGCAGGGCTACGTCGACCAGGCCAGCCAGTCCGGGCTGATGCTCCCGGCGCAGGAGGACATCCTCAACCCCGACCTGGAGAACCAGGGCATCATCGAGCAGGACACCGACGCCGCCCTGGAGCACTTCGCCGCGGCCGGCTACACCCAGTCCGGCGGGAAGATGGTCGACGCCGCCGGACAGCAGCTCACGATCCGGATCACCACCCCCAACGGCTGGTCGGACTGGCTGCAGGGCGTGCAGCAGGTGAAGAACCAGCTCGGTGCGCTCGGCATCAACGTCGAGGTGGTGCAGCCGCAGCCGGCCGCCTACCAGCAGGAGATGCGCTCGGGTGACTTCGACATGGTGATGGGCACCGTCGGCGGCAGCGGCCAGCCGTACCAGGACTTCGGCGGGATGATGGGCGAGCAGTTCTACGCCGAGCTCGGCACCACCGCGTCGGGCAACTTCGGCCGGTTCCAGTCCCCGGAGGCCGACGCGCTGCTGGCGGAGCTGAAGGTCACCGTCGACGAGGACCGACAGACCGAGATCGCGCAGGAGCTGCAGCAGATCGCCTACGACCAGATGCCGATGATCTCGCTGTTCTACGGCGGGTCCTGGGGCCTGTTCTCGAACAAGTCCTTCACCGGCTGGCCGAGCGCGGAGGACCCCTACGCCTCGCCGAAGACCTGGGACTCGACCCCGCTGCTGATCCTGACCAGCCTCGAAGTCGCCTCCTGACCCCGTCGCCCGGGCGCACCGCCGTGCGCCCGGGCGGCCCCTCCCTCTGATTCGAACCTAGGAGGCTCCGGTGCGCTACGCCCTGCGCAAACTCGGTCTGCTCCTGCTGACACTGTGGGCGGCGGTGACGCTGAACTTCGCGCTGCCCCGCCTGATGCCGGGCTCGCCGGCCGACGCCGCGATCGCGAAGCTCGCCCAGAACGGGCCGGTCTCCCCGGCGGTGCAGCAGGCGATCGAGATCCAGCTCGGACTGCCGGACGGCAGCATCTGGGACCAGTACGTCAGCTACCTGCACAACGTGGTCACCCTGGATTTCGGGGTCTCCTACACCTTCTTCCCGCAGAAGGTCTCGGACCTGGTGGCGAACGCGCTGCCGTGGACGCTGATCATGGTCGGCCTGGTGACGATCATCGCCTTCGTGCTCGGCACCCTGATCGGGATCGGCGCCGCCTGGAAGCGCGGCACCTGGATGGACTCGCTGCCGACGATGACCGGCAGCTTCCTGTCCGCCTTCCCGTACTTCTGGACCGCCCTGCTGATCCTGTTCTTCGCCGGGTACGTCGCGGGCTGGTTCCCGACTTCGGGTGCCTACTCGGCGACCGCGGTGCCGAACTTCTCCGCCGAGTTCATCGGGGACGCGCTGTACCACGCGGCGCTGCCCGCGATCACGATCCTGCTGACCTCGCTGGGCGGCTGGATCCTCGGCATGCGCAACACGATGATCAACACCCTGGGCGAGGACTACGTGACCTTCGCCGAGGCGAACGGCCTGCGCGGGCGGACCGTGGCGATCCGCTACGCCGCCCGGAACGCGATCCTGCCGAACCTGACCGGCTTCGGCATGGCACTCGGCGGGGTGGTCGGCGGCTCGCTGCTGGTCGAGCAGGTCTTCGCCTACCCGGGCGTCGGTTACCTGCTCTACAACGCCGTCACCAACCAGGACTTCCCGCTGATGCAGGCGCTGTTCCTGATGATCACGGTCAGCGTGCTGGTGGCGAACTTCCTGGTCGAGATCCTCTACGGCGTCCTCGACCCGCGGACGAGGCGGTGAACGCAATGACGGAATCCACGACCATGCCCGATCGCGTGGTGGTCCCCAAGCCGCCCAGCCGCCCGAGCCGGACCAAGCTCGGCCGTGCCTTCCAGGTGCTCGGCCGCGGCGTGGCCACCGTGTGGGCGAACCCCAAGGCCCGGGTCGGCCTGGTGCTGCTCGGCCTGTTCATCCTGATGGCGATCTTCGCCCCGGTGCTGGCGCCCTACAGCCCGCACGACGACTCCTTCGGCCGCAACGAGCCCGGCTCGGCGGCGCACTGGCTGGGCACCACCGGCAACGGTGAGGACGTGCTCAGCCAGGTGATCTACGGCTCGCGGATCTCGCTGCTGGTCGGCTTCGTGGCCGGCGGGCTGTCCACCGTGGTGGCCGTGGTGATCGGCCTGTCCTGGGGTTACCTGCGCGGCTGGGGCAACGACGTCGTCAACTTCCTGGTCAACCTGTTCCTGGTGGTGCCGGGGCTGCCGTTGATGATCATCATCGCCGCCTACCTACAGAACGGCGGGCTGCCGATGATCATCCTGGTGGTGGTGATCACCGGCTGGGCCTGGGGTGCGCGGGTGCTGCGCTCGCAGACCCAGTCGCTGCGCAGCCGGGACTTCGTCACCGCGGCGGTGTTCTCCGGCGAGCGCCCGGCGCGGGTGGTGTTCCGGGAGATCCTGCCGAACATGACCTCGATGATCGCGGGGTCGTTCTTCGGGGCGGCCACCTCCGCGATCCTGGCCGAGTCCGGGCTGTCGTTCCTGGGCCTCGGCGACATGGCGACCGTGAGCTGGGGCTCGATGATCTTCTGGGCCCAGAACTCGATGGCGATCCTGACCGGCCAGTGGGTGCTGCTGTTCGCCCCCGGGCTGTGCATCGCGCTGCTCGCCACCTCCATGACCCTGGTGAACTTCGGCGTGGACGGCCTGTCCAATCCGCGCCTGCGGGAAGGGACCGGCCGATGAGCCTGCTGCAGATCGAGGACCTGACCGTCGTCTACGAACCGCGCGGCGCCCAGCCGACCACCGCGGTCGACCGGGTGAGCCTGAGCCTGGAACAGGGCGAGTTCATCGGGCTGGTGGGGGAGTCCGGCTCCGGCAAGTCGACGCTCGGCTTCGCGGTGACCCGGCTGGCCAAGGCGCCGGCCCGGATCGCGTCCGGCCGGATCGTCTTCGACGGCACCGACATCGCCCGGATGGGTGCCGAGGAACTGCGCGAGCAGCGCCGAGGCGGCTTCGCGATGGTGCTGCAGTCCGGGATGAACGCGCTGAACCCGGTCCGGTCGATCGCGCACCACTTCGGCGACATCTTTGCCGCGCACCGGCACGTGCCGAAGCCGAAGCGCCGGGCCCGGGCGATCGAGCTGCTGGACAAGGTGCAGCTGCCCGCCACCGTGCTGGACCGCTACCCCGGCGAGCTGTCCGGCGGGATGCGCCAGCGGGTGTCGATCGCGCTCGCGCTGTCGCTGGAACCCCGGCTGATGGTCTTCGACGAACCGACCACCGCGTTGGACGTGCTGGTGCAGCACGCGGTGATGGACACCATCCGCGAGCTGCAGAAGGCCGAGGGCTTCACCGCGGTGCTGATCTCGCACGACCTGGGGGTGGTGCTGGAGTCCGCCGAGCGGGTCGCCGTGATGCACGACGGCCGGATCGTGGAGGACGCCCCGTCCCGGGAGGTGTTCCGCCACCCGCAGCACGAGTACACCCGGATGCTGCTGTCGCACTACGCCGACCCGCGCGCCGAGGTGGTCGAGCTGCCCGGCCTGAGCTCGCGCACCGTGGACGCCCCGGAGGTCACCGACCACAAGGTCGCCCACGACGCCGTGGTGGTCGACCACGTGACCAAGGTCTACCCGGCCCCGCGGCGCGGCGAGCAGCCGGTCACCGCGGTGGACGACGTGTCCTTCACCCTGGAACCGGGCGGTGCGCTGGCGCTGGTCGGCCAGTCCGGGTCGGGCAAGTCGACCATCGCCAAGATGCTCACCGGGGTGGAGCGGCCCACCAGCGGAACGGTGCACTTCGGCGACCGGCGGGTGGACAAGCTCAGCCGCCGCCGGCTGCGCGGGCTGCACGCCGACATGCAGATGGTGTTCCAGGACCCGTACTCGGCGCTGAACCCGCTGAACACGGTCGAGTACACCCTGACCCGGCCGGTGGAGAACTTCACCGCGCTGCGCGGCGAGGCCGCCCGGGCCCGGGTGCTCGAACTGCTGGAGATCGTGGGCCTGACCCCGGTGGAGCAGTACGCCGCCAAGCTGCCGCACCAGCTCTCCGGCGGTCAGCGGCAGCGGGTGGTGATCGCCCGGGCGCTGGCCTCCAACCCGCAGGTGCTGGTCGCGGACGAGCCGGTGTCGATGCTGGACGTGTCGCTGCGGGCCGGGGTGCTGGCCCTGCTGCAGGACCTGCGCCGGGAGACCGGGGTGTCGCTGCTGTACATCACGCACGACCTGCTGTCGGCCCGGGTGATCGCGGACCAGATCATGGTGCTGCACCACGGCAAGGTGGTCGAGCGCGGCGAGACGGTCCAGGTGCTCCGGTTCCCGGAGGACGCCTACACCACCGAGCTGCTGGCGGCCGTCCCGCAGCCCGCCCGCCGATTCGAGGCGTCATGACCGGCTTCGGCGGCCTGCCGGTCCCGGCGGGGGTCGAGGCCACCACGATCGCGATCCGGGCGGGGGAGCTGACCGCCCTGCACGCCGCCCCGGCCGGACCTTCGCGCGGCACCGCCCTGCTGGTGCCGGGGTTCACCGGCTCCAAGGAGGACCTCCGGGTGCTGCTGCCGCTGCTCGCCGAGCGTGGCTTCGACACCTGGGCGATCTCCCAGCGCGGGCAGGGCGACTCCGTGGCCCTGCCCCGGGTCGAGGACTACGCGCTGGACCTGCTCGCCGGGGACGTGCACCAGGTCGCCGACCGGATCGGCGGCCCGGTGCACCTGCTCGGCCACTCCTTCGGCGGGACGGTCGCCGCAGCGGCCGCGGTGTCCGGCACCGAGCGATTCGGCAGTCTGACCCTGCTGTGCTCCGGGCCGCACGGCTGGCCCGGTCGCAAGGCCGACCTGCGCGAACGCCTGCTGGCCGCCGGGGGGCAGGCCGACCTGTGGAGCCTGGACAACCCGGGCCTGGCCTGGCGGATCGCGCAGGGCGAACCGGTCGACCTCGACCCGGAGGCGGCCTTCCATCGCGCCCGGTCGCTGGCCACCAGCACCGCCCAGCTGATCGCCGCGATCGACATCCTGGCCGACCCCACCGATGTCACCCCCGCGCTGGCCGCCACCGGGCTGCCGGTGCTGGTCGCCCACGGCGAATACGACGACACCGCCTGGCCGCAGTCCTGGCAGCGCCGGACCGCGGAGCAGGTGGGCGGGCACTACGCCGTGCTCCCCGGCGCCGCGCACTCGCCCAACCTCGAGACCCCCGAGGCCACCGCCGACCTGCTGGCCGGCTTCTGGTCCTCCTGTTCTGCAACCGAATGAAGGAAAGCCCCGTGGCACACACCCTGCAGTTCCCCGACGGATTCCACTGGGGCGCGGCGACGGCCGCCCACCAGATCGAGGGCAACAACATCAACAGCGACTGGTGGCCGCGTGAGCACGCCGCCGGGACCAGCATCGTCGAGCCCTCCGGTGACGCCGCCGACTCCTACCACCGGTACGCCGAGGACATGCGCCTGCTCAAGGACGCGGGCCTGGACACCTACCGGTTCAGCATCGAGTGGGCCCGGATCGAGCCGGAGAAGGGCTTCGTCTCCCGCGCCGAGATCGACCACTACCGGCGGATGGTCGACACCGCCCTGGAGCTCGGCATCACCCCGATGGTCACCCTGATGCACTTCACCGTGCCGCGCTGGTTCGCCGACGAGGGCATGTGGCGGGCCGCCGACGCCACCGATCGCTTCGCCCGCTACGTCGAGACCGCCCTGCCGGTGCTCGGCGACGACGTGCACTGGGTCTGCACCATCAACGAGCCGAACATCGCCGCGATGATCGCCGGCGGCGAGGACCCGGCCAACCTGGTCGCCTACGGCCTGCCCGCCCCCGATCTCGCGGTCGCCGACACCCTGCTCGACTGCCACCACCGCGCCCAGGAGATCCTGTCCGGGGTCGGCGGCATCCGGTCCGGCTGGACCATCGCCACCCAGGCGTTCCAGGCCGAGCCCGGCTGCGAGGACGTCAAGCACGCTTACGGGTACCCGCGCGACGACTGGTACCTGGAGATGTCCCGTGGCGACGACTGGGTCGGCGTCCAGGCCTACACCCGCACCATCATCGGCCCGGACGGCCCTCGCCAGGTCCCCGACGGCGTCGAGACCACCCTCACCGGCTGGGAGTACTACCCGCCCGCCATGGCCGAGGGCGTCCGCTCCGCCTGGGAGCTCACCGGCGGCGTCCCGGTGTTCGTCACCGAGAACGGCATCGCCACCGGCGACGACCCCCGCCGGATCGACTACACCGAGGCCGCCCTGGCCGAGCTGCACGCCGCGATCGCGGACGGCATCACCGTCGAGGGCTACCTGCACTGGTCCCTGCTGGACAACTACGAATGGGCCTCCGGCTACCGGCCGACCTTCGGGCTGATCGGCTGGGACAAGGAGACCTTCGAGCGCCGGCCGAAGCCGAGCCTGGCGTGGCTGGGCGAGCAGGCGAAGGCGAACGCGCTGACCGTGCGCTGAGCGGTGCCCGGCGCGGCCCCGTCCTCCTGCGGGAGGGCGGGGCCGTGGTGCATTGACCCGGGCCGCGCTGACTGCCGAGTGCGGTGCTCCGGCGCCGAGTGCGGGGGCGGGGTTGCCGAAGTGCGAGCGGGAGTGACGAACTCGGACCCGGCGCAGCAGGGCGGGCGCGCGCGGTCAGCCGAAGTGCAGGGTCGCGATCCCGTACGCCCGGGCGTCGGCGACCCGGAGCAGCGCGGGGGTGAGCACCTCCTCGATCACCACCTCGGCGGTGTAGTGCACCTCCCCGCCGAGCAGGTGTCCGGCGTAGCCGGTGGCGCCGGTGTTCTTCACGCCGAGGGCGACGTGCAGGTGCGGGACCGCGCGCTGGTCGGTCTCGTCCCACATCACCATGCCGGAGCCGATGCCCTCGGTGTAGGTGACGGTGACTTCCTGGGGCAGCGGCGGTTCCTGGTCCTGGACCGGGGTGTGCGCGGCGATGAACCGGGCGCTGCGCAGCGCGCCGGAGAACACCGGGATGGTGGCCTGGCGGATGCCGTGTTCGGCGCAGACCTTGGTCAGGGCTTCCAGCACCTCGTCACCGGGGTCGAGGGCGACCGCGATCCGGCGGCCGATGGTGATCTCGGCGGAGCGCATCAGGCGGGCACCCGCACCGGGTCGGGCAGGCCGAGGCCGGCGGCGTGGGCGCTGATCGCGTCCAGCAGCTCGGTGCGGCGGGCGTCGGTGACGAAGGCGGAGCGCACGGCGTTGACCGCGAGCCGGCCGAGCACGGACTCGGGCACCGCGCCGGCGACGGCCAGGGCGCGCAGGGTGTCGTCCAGGTAGCCGCCGAAGTAGGCCGGGTCGTCGGAGTGCACCGAGGCGAGCAGGCCCTCGTCGAGCATGACGGACAGCGGGTGGTCGGCCAGGTCGGGGCCGGCGGTGCGCAGCGCGAGGTTGGACAGCGGGCACACGGTCAGCGGGACCTGGCGCTCACGGAGCACGGCGACCAGCTCGGCGTCCTCCAGGGCGCGGTTGCCGTGGTCGATCCGCTCGGCGCCCAGCACGTCCAGCGCCTCCCAGACGTAGTCCGGTCCGGCCTCCTCGCCGGCGTGGGCGACCCGGCGCAGGCCGAGTTCGGCGGCCCGGGCGAAGACGGTGCGGAACAGCGAGGGCGGGTAGCCGACCTCGGCGGAGTCCAGGCCGACGCCGAGCAGGCGGTCGCGCCAGGGGAGCACGGCCTCCAGGGTGTCGGCGGCGGCCTCGGGGCCGAGGTGGCGCAGGAAGCACACGATCAGGCCGGTGGTCAGGCCGTGCCGGTCCCGGGCAGCGTCGAGGGCGCCGAGCACCCCGTTCAGCACCGCGGCCAGCGGGACGCCGCGGTCGGTGTGCGACTGCGGGTCGACGAACACCTCGGCGTGCCGGACCCCGGCGGCGGCCGCGCGGTCCAGGTAGGCGGTGGTCAGCTCGGCGAAGTCGCGTTCGGTGCGCAGCACGTCCAGGTTGGCGTAGTAGACGTCGAGGAAGGCCTGCAGATCGGGGTAGGGCGCGCGGTCGTCGATCCCGGCCGGGACGGGCAGGCCGTTGCGCTGCGCCAGTGTGCGGATCAAGGGCGGTTCCAGGGTGCCCTCGAGGTGCACATGCAGTTCAGCGGTGGGCCACACGTCGGTGAGGTCCTCTCGGCGGCAGGAGAAGGGGATGTCCGGCAGTTCATCACAGGGGTGCCGGACGCATCTTCGGACGATCGACCAACGACCGGACGGCCCCCGGCGCCCGGCTGTGGAGGATCGGCCAGGGTCACGTCACAGGGGTCCGGCAGATGTCCGGCATGTGACCGCTCTCGGTGGTCCGCACAACGGATCACACCATCGGCCCCCGTGGACTTCGGACGATCCCACATGGCGGCGCGCCGGGGCTGGAGGGTTGCATGATTGCCGTCGTCCCGTGGCCCCACCCGACGGCCACCCGATCCCGATCCGAGGTAGACGTGACCCGCACCGCCCGTGCCCGCCGGTTCTCCGGTCTGGTCGCCGCTGTCGCCGCAGCCGGCCTGCTGCTGACCGCGTGCTCCAGCTCCGACGACTCCACCGCCGACGCCACCGGGAGCAGCGGTGACACGGGCTTCGCCCCGGTCAGCGTGCAGCTGTCATGGCTGAAGAACACCCAGTTCGCCGGCGAGTACGTCGCCGTCGAGGACGGGCTGTACACCGACGCCGGCTTCGAGGAGGTCACCCTGACCGCGGGCGGGTCCTCGGCGACCTCCGCGGAGGCGGCCGTCGCCGGTGGCCAGGCCCTGGTCGGGCTGTCCTCCCCGCTGATCACCGCCCCGGCGATCCAGGCGGGTGCCGAGGTCAAGATCATCGGCGCCACCTACCAGCGCAACCCGTTCGCCCTGGTGTCGGCGGCCTCCGCCCCGATCGAGGGCCCGGACGACCTGGCCGGCAAGACCATCGCGGTCTCCGACTCCAACACCCTGGTGTGGAACGCCTTCCTGGCGGCGAACGACATCGACACCACCGAGGTCACCACCGTCCCGCTGTCCGACACCTCGATGCTGACCACCGGCCAGGTCGACGGCTACATCGGCTACACCACCTCCGGCGCCAGCACCCTGGTGCAGGCCGGGTTCGACGCGGTCGAGTTCCTGCTCGCCGACGAGGGCCTGCCGATCGTGGGTGAGGTGCTGGTCGCCTCCCAGGCCGACATCGACGAGCGCCCGGACGAGCTGAAGGCGTTCCTGCTGGCCACCGTGCAGGGCTGGCAGGCCGCGCTGGACGACCCGGAGCGCGCCGTGTCCCTGACCGTGGACAAGTACGGCAAGGACCAGGAGTACGACCGCGACGCGATGACCCTGGCCTTCGACCGCCAGGCCGAGCTGATCGCCACCGACGACACCGAGGCGAACGGCCTGCTCACGATCACCGACGAGCTGCAGCAGGGCACCATCGACTCGCTCGCCTTCGCCGGGATCGACATCACCGCCGACGAGCTCTTCGACCTGTCCCTGCTGGACGAGGTGCTCAGCGAGAACCCGGACGTCAAGTGACGGACGGCCCCCAGACCGCACCCGCCTCCGCGTCCCCGCCCCCCTCGGTGGACGCGGGGGCGGGTGCGCCACTTTCCCCGGGCATCGAGATCCGCGGCCTGGACAAGGTGTTCCGCACCGGCCGCCGCGAGGTGCACGCCCTGGATGACGTCAGCCTGAGCACCCCGCGCGGGTCGTTCCTGTCGCTGCTCGGCCCGTCCGGCTGCGGCAAGTCGACCGTGCTGCGGATCCTGGCCGGGCTGGAGACCGCCACCGCCGGGACGGTCGCGGTGAACGGCACCCCGGTCGCCAGCGGCAAGCGCGCCCCGGGGATGGGCATCGCGTTCCAGGACCCGGCGCTGCTGCCCTGGCGCTCGGTGCGCAAGAACATCCAGCTGCCACTGGAGATCCAGCACCGCCGGGACGACGCCACCGTGGACGAGCTGATCGAGCTGGTCGGGCTGACCGGGTTCGAGAACGCCCGGCCGGCGCACCTGTCCGGCGGGATGCGCCAGCGCGCGTCCATCGCCCGGGCGCTGGCGGTGCACCCGGACTTCCTGCTGCTGGACGAGCCGTTCGGCGCGCTGGACGACATGACCCGGCAGCGGCTGAACTTCGAGCTGCAGCGGATCTGGACCGAGCGCTCGGCGACCACGCTGATGGTCACGCACGGCATCTCCGAGGCGGCGCTGCTGTCCGACTACGTCGCGGTGATGTCCGCCCGGCCCGGCCGGATCGTGGAGATCGTCGAGATCCCGTTCGAGCGGCCGCGCACCCCGGAGCTGATGCGGACCCCCGAGTTCCACGAGGTGGTCGACCACCTGTCCGGTCTGCTGTTCGGGGAGAGCTGAGTTGGGCGGATTCCGCGCCGCCCTGGCCCGGCCCTGGGTCGGCGGCACCGTCGGCATCGTGCTGCTGATCGCCCTGTGGTGGGCGGGCACGGCCGGGCTGACCAACTCCACCAGCTTCCCGACCCCGGACGCCGTGCTGCGCTCGGTGTTCCGGGACGGCTGGGGCTTCTACCAGGCGAATCTGGTGCCGACCCTGAGCCGGGCGGGGCAGGGCTACCTGTGGGGCAACCTGGCCGCGCTGCTGGTCGCCGCGCTGGTGTTGGTGGTGCCGAAGCTGGAGAGCGTGGTCACCCAGGTCGGTGTGATCAGCTCCTGCCTGCCGCTGACCGCGATCGGGCCGATCATCATGGCGATGTTCGGCGGGCGCGCGTCGGCGATCTTCCTCGGTGCGCTGCTGGTGTTCTTCACCACGCTGGTCGGTGCGCTGCTCGGGATGAAGTCGGCCTCGCGCAGCTCGCTGGACCTGGTGGCCGCCTACGGTGGCGGGCGCTGGACCCAGATCCGCAAGGTGCAGCTGATGTCCGCACTGCCCGCGCTGGCGACGGCGCTGCAGGTCGCGGTGCCCGGTGCGCTGCTCGGCGCGATCGTCGGGGAGTACCTGGGCGGGATCGACTCCGGGATCGGCGTGGCGCTGAACGCGGCGCAGCGCCAGATCATGCCGGACCGGGTGTGGGCGCTGAGCATCCTCACCGGGCTGATCTCGCTGGCCGGCTACGGGCTGGTCGGGCTGCTCGGCCGACTGGCCACCCCCTGGGCGAAGGAGCGGCGCGGATGACCCGCTTCCTGCTCCGCCGGATCGGCACCCTGGCGATCGCGGTGCTGATCGCGCTGGCGATCTGGTCGCTGGTGCTGGTGGTCTTCGACGTGAACCCGCTGATCGCCCGGCAGCCCTGGCAGGTCTTCGACTGGCTGGTCACCGCGCCGGACGCCGCCGAGAACCGGGAGCTGATCTCCGGCAACCTCGCGGTCACCCTGCGGGACGCCGGCTTCGGTTACCTGGTCGGCCTGGTCGCGGCCTTCGTGCTGGCGGTGATCTTCTGCATCTCCCCGGTGGCGGAGCGGATCGTGATGCCGACCGCGATGGTGCTGCGCTCGATCCCGCTGGTGGTGATGACCCCGCTGATCACGCTGATCTTCGGCCGGAACCTGACCGGGGTGACGGTGATCGTGATCATCGTGGTGTTCCTGCCCGCGCTGGCGAACATCCTGTTCGGGCTGCGCTCGGTCACCGGCGAGCACCGCGACCTGGTGCTGGCCTACGGCGGGTCGTCCTGGACCGTGCTGCGGAAGGTCGCGCTCCCCGCCGCGGTCCCGGCCACGCTGGCCTCGGCCCGGGTGTCGGTGCCCTCGGCGGTCACCGGCGCGATGATCGCCGAGTGGCTGTCCACCGGTGAGGGCCTGGGCGGGGCGATCTCCCGCGCCGCGGGCTCCTTCGGCTACGACCAGATGTGGGCCTCGGCGATCACCATCGCCGCGGTGACCATGCTGGCCTACGCGGTGGTGTCGATCGCGGACACCCTGGTGCTGGAGCGGATGGGCCAGCTGTCGTGAACCTGCTGGTGCGCGGCGGGCAGGTGCTGGACGGGACGGGCGCCGCCGCCGTCCGCGCCGACGTGCTGATCGCCGGGGACCGGGTCGCCGCGGTCGGCACCGGGCTGGACGTGCCGGCCGGGACCCGGGTGATCGACGCCGGTGGCCTGCTGGTCACGCCCGGGTTCATCGACCCGCACACCCACTCCGACGTGGTGCCGTTCATGGCCGAGCCGCAGCCGTTCAAGCTGCTGCAGGGGGTCACCACCGAGGTGGTCGGCAACTGTGGGAACTCGGCTGCCCCGCTGGTCGACGACCGGGCGGTGGAGCTGCACCGGCCGATCAGCTCGACGGTGGCGGCCGGGGTGGACGCGGTCTGGAACCAGCCGCGCAGCTTCGCCGGGTACCTGGATGCCGTGGAGCAGCATGGGCCGACCACCCACGTCGCCTCGCTGGTCGGGCACCACACGCTGCGGATCAGTGCGAACGGGATGGAACAGGAGCTGGCGCCGGGCGCGCTGGACCGGATGACCGAGCTGGCCGACCGGGCGTTCGCCGAGGGCGCCTTCGGGCTGTCCACCGGCCTGATCTACGCCCCGGGCGTCTACGCCGACACCGACGAGGTCGCCGCCCTGGCCGCGGTCGCCGCGCGCTGGGGCCGGCCCTACGCCACCCACATGCGCGACGAGGGCGACGGGCTGGCCGACGCGCTGGCCGAGACGCTGGAGGTGGCCCGCCGCACCGGTGTGCGGGTGCAGGTCTCGCACTGCAAGGCGGCCGGCCGGGCGAACCACGGCCGCTCCGCCGAGCTGCTGGCCACCCTGCACGAGGCCCGGTCCCGCGGGATCGAGGTGCTGGGCGACGCCTACCCGTACACCACGGGGGAGAGCTTCCTGACCGCGCTGCTGCCCGCCGCCGCCCAGGTCGGTGGCCGGGACGCGCTGGTCGAGCGGCTGTCCACCCCGGAGGGCCGCCGGGCGCTGGCCGAGCGGGGTGCCGCCGGTGGGCCCGGTTCCGGCTCGTGGTCGCAGACCAGCCCGGACGGGGTGTACGTGTCCATGCACCGGGACACCCGGCTGCTCGGCCGGTCGCTGGCCGAGCTGGGCGGCGACCCCTGGGACACCCTGTGCGACCTGATCGTCGCCGATCCGGGGGCGATGATGGTCTACCGGCTGATGGCCGAGGACGACGTCCGGGCGATCCTGGCCGACCCGCTGATCGCGATCGGCTCGGACAACTCGGTGCCGGTCGGGAACGCCCACCAGCGGGGCTGGGGTTGCTTCCCGACCGTGCTGGGCCGGTACGTGCGCGAGCTCGGCGTGCTGGACTGGCCGGAGGCGATCCGGAAGATGACCTCGCTGCCGGCCCGCGCGCTGGGACTGCCCGGCCGGGGCTACCTCGCGCCCGGTGCGGTGGCCGACCTGGCGGTGATCGACCCGGCGACGGTGGGCCACGACGGCACGGTGCAGCAGCCCTGGCGGCGGCCGACCGGGGTGCGCTGGACCGTGCTGGCCGGTACCCCGGTGGTGGCCGACGGCGAGTTCACCGGCGAGCGGGCCGGCCGGGTGCTGCGCGCGGGGCGGGCCGGATGAGCCTGCCCGAGCTGGTGCTGCACGAGTCGGCGCTGGCGCACAACCTGGCGGTGATGGCCGATTACTGCCGGACCGCCGGGGTGGAGCTCGCGCCGCACGCCAAGACCCACATGTCGCCCGAGCTGGCCGCCCGGCAACTGGCCGCCGGTGCCTGGGGCCTGACCGCCGCGACCCCGGCGCAGCTGCGCACCCTGGCCGGCTGGCGGGTGCCGCGGATCCTGCACGCGAACCTGCTGGTCGACCCGGCCGACATCGACTGGGTGGCGACCGAGCTGCTGGTGCCGGGTGGCCCGGAGTTCCTCACCTACGTCGACTCCGGCGCCGGGCTGGACCTGCTGCGGGACCGGCTGGCGGCGCACCGCCCGGCCCGTCCGCTGCGGCTGCTGCTGGAGCTCGGCTCGCCGGGTGGCCGCACCGGGGTGCGTAACGACGACGACGCCCGGGCCCTGGCCGCCCGGGTGCGCGGCTCGGCGCTGGTGGAGCTGGCCGGGATCGCCGCCTTCGAGGGACTGACCCACGACCCGGCGCCCCGTGCCGCCCTGCTGGCCCGGGTCCGGGCGCTGACCGAGGAGCTGCGCCCGCCGCTGGTCACCGCCGGGGGATCGTCCTACTTCGACGAGGTGGTGGCCGCCCTCGGCGACCTGGACGCGACGCTGGTGCTGCGCTCCGGCTGCTACCTGACCCACGACCACGGCGTCTACCAGCGCACCTCGCCGCTGCGTGACCGGTTCCGCCCCGCCCTGGAGCTGCGCGCCGCGGTGCTGTCCCAGCCGGAGGACGGGCTGGCGATCCTCGGCTTCGGCCGCCGCGAGGCCCCCACCGACGACCGGCTGCCGGTGGTGCTCGGCCACGACGACTGGACCGTCACCGCCGTGAACGACCACCACGCCTTCCTTGCCCTGCCCGCCGGGGTCCGGCTCGCCCCCGGCACCGTGCTCCGGCTCGGCCTCAGCCACCCGTGCGGCGCCTTCGACCGCTGGCGGACGATCCCGGTGCTGGCCGACGACGGCACCCCGCTGTCCACCGTCCACCCCCACCTGTAGGAGAGACTCCCCGCATGACCATCGAGCAGCACCTGGACGGCATCCCGCTGTGGGACGGCGAGCGCCTGCACGGCCCGAGCCGGATCACCTGGTCCGGCGACCGGATCCTGGAGGTGCGCGAGTCGGCGTCGCGGCACCCGGAGCTGGCGGTGATCCCCGGGCTGATCGACACCCACGTCCACCTGGGCTACCCGGCCGGCGAGCCCGCGCGGGACGCCGCCACCTGGCCGCTGATCACCCCGGCCGAGGAGCGGTCGCTGCACCTGGCGGCCAACGCGATCCGGTGCGCCCGGGCCGGGGTGACCACGCTGCGCGACCTGGCCGCCGACTCGATCCAGCTCGCGGTGGGCCGGGCCTTCGACGCCGGGATCCTGACCGGGCCGCGGCTGCTGTCGCACGGGCAGGTCGGGATGACCGCCGGGCATGGCGACCTGTTCGTCCCGCCGCACTACCCGCACCGCCCGCCGACCGCGGACAGCCCGGACGAGTGCCGCAAGCTGGTGCGCACCTGGGCCCGGGCCGGGGCGAGCGGGGTGAAGATCTACACCTCCGGCGGGGTGCTGTCGATGGGGGACAAGGTCGGCTGGCGCAACCAGACCCGCGAGGAGATCGCCACCACCGTCGACGAGGCGCATGCGCTGCAGCTGCTGGTCGCGGCGCACACCCACTCCGCCGAGGGCCTGGACATCGCGCTGGCCGAGGGGGTCGACTCGATCGAGCACGGCACCGCGATCGCCGAGCGGCACCTGCCCGCGCTGGTGGAGCGGAACCTGCCGGTCGCCCCGACCCTGTTGATCAACGACATCATCGCCGAGGCCCGGCGGCCGGTGTCCGCCGAGGCCCAGGCCAAGGCGCGCGAGGTGGTGGCGCTCCGGGACGCGGGCTTCGCCGCCGCCGCACAGGCCGGGGTCAGGTTCGTGCTCGGCACCGACGCCTCCGGGCAGTTCGTGCAGTTCGGCGACCAGATGGAGGAGGTGCGCACGATGGCGTCGATGTTCGGCTGGTCTGCCGAGCGCACCCTCGCCTCGGCGACCTCGGACGCCGCCGACGCGATCGGGCTGGGCGAGGTGACCGGCCGGCTGCGCACCGGCCTGGGCAGCGACTTCGTGCTGCTGCGCGGGCGGCCGTGGGAGGACATCGACGCGCTGCGGGTGGAGAACATCGTGGCGGTGGTCTCCCGCGGGGTGCTGATCGCCGGACAGCTGCCGGACTGAACCCCGGGGCGGGACCTCCGGTGGGCGGTCCCGGGGCCGGGTCGGTGACAATGGGCGGGTGACACCTCGCCGCCTCCGCCGCGGCGCCGCCCTTCCCGCGTCGCTCGCCGTGCTCGCCCTGCTGGCCGCCTGCGGTGGTCCCACCGCCGCGGCGCCGCAGCAGGGTGAGCCCTTCTCGCCGTTGATGCCGAGCCAGGGACGCGGCGATCTCCCGGCCCCGGACGCCGACCTCGGCACGGTCGCACCCGGCCGGTCCGCGACGGCCACCCTGTCCGGCACGGCCTCGGTGGGCTTCGAGGCACCGGGCGAGACCGCCCTGGTCGCCGCGCTGGACTGCTCGGCCTGCACCGGCCCGGTCGAGGTGACCAGCCCGGGCGCCGGCACCACCTGGGGGACCGCCGCCGCCCCGCTGACCGGCCAGTTCCTGGTCGACCTCAGCAACGCCGTGGTGCCGGACCGGGTGCAGGTGTCGGCGGACGGCGACTGGACGCTCACCCTGAGCAGCCCGGAGGACCTGCCGGAGTCCGGTGGACCGCAGAGCGGCACCGGTCCGGTGGTGCTACGGATGGCCGACGAGGGCAAGCACGTCCGGGTGGAGGCGACCTCGGCCGGCACCGGGGACGACATCCACGGCCGGCTGGTGTCGGCCGTCGGCGACGACCCGATGTCCCTGGCGGTCGGGGCGGACGCGGAGCTCGACCAGGTGTACCCGGTGCCGATGCCCGGCCTGGTCGCCCTGGACACCGACGGGTCGTGGACCGTGACGGTGACGCCCTGACCGCGGCGCCGGAGCACGCCCGCCCCCACCGACCCCACTGTGCCCACTGTGCCCGATGTGCCCGCTGTGCCCGCTGTGCCCGTGACGACCCGCCCCGAGGAGCCCGATGACCGACGATCTGTTCGCCGCCCTGCGCTGCGAGCCGGAGATCGCCTCCCCGGACCTGGTCGCGGTGGACGCCTCCGACCGGCTGATCCTGGACGAGGCGGCCGGAGCGCTGGCCGGGGCCGAGGACGGCACGGTGGTGGTGATCGGCGACCGGTACGGGGCGCTGACCCTCGGCGCGGCGGCCCGGCACGGGCTGGACGGTCTGCGCACGCACACCGACCGGCTGACCGGCGAACTCGCACTGGCCGCGAACGCGGACCGGCTGGCGATGACCGGGCGATACCGGGCGCTGGACCTGGTACCGGAGCTGGTCGCCGGGGCCCGGGTGGTGCTGGCACAGCTGCCGCGCTCCCTGGACGCGCTGGACGAGCTGGCCGCCCTGCTCGCCGCGCACGCCGACCCGTCGGTGGTGCTGGTCGCCGGCGGCCGGGACAAGCACATGTCCCGGGCGATGAACGACGTGCTGGCCCGGCACTTCACCACCGTGCACGCCAGCCGGGGACGGCAGAAGTCCCGGGTGCTGCACGCCGCGGGTCCCCGCCCGGGGCGTGGCCGCCTGTGGCCGGTCCGGGTCCGGCACGACGACCTGGGCCTGACCGTGTGCGCACACGGGGCCGCCTTCGCCGGGCCGCGGATCGACATCGGCACCCGGTTCCTGGTCGAGCGGCTGGACGCGGCGATGCCGGAGGCCCGGGTCGCGGTGGACCTGGGCTGCGGCACCGGGGTGCTGGCCTGCGTGCTGGCCCGGCGGGACAACCGGCCGCTGGTGATCGCCACCGACGAGTCCGCCGCCGCAGTCGCCTCCGCCCGGGCCACCGCCGCCGCGAACGACCTGGGCGACCGGGTGCGGGTGCAGCGGGCCCGGGGCACCGACGGCATCGACCCGGGCAGTGCCGACCTGGTGGTGCTCAACCCGCCGTTCCACATCGGCGCGGCGGTGGAGGACGGCATCGCCCGCACCCTGTTCGCCGAGGCCGCCCGGGTGTTGCGCCCGGGCGGGGAGCTGTGGTGCGTGTGGAACTCCGCCCTGCGCTACCGGCCGAGCCTGACCCAGGCGGTCGGGCCGACCCGGCAGATCGCCCGGAACACCAAGTTCACGATCACGGCGTCGGTGTCGGTCCCGCGCTGAGTCCGGCCAGGAAGCCCTGGTAGGCGGGTTTCGCCTGCAACTCGTCGTCGAACAGCAGCGGCGCCTCCAGCGGCCGGTCCCGCGGCCAGGTGCGCAGCCAGGACCGGGTGTCGTACAGCCCCCACACCCCGATGAACTCCGGGTCCCGGGCCACCACGGCGGTGACCAGCTCCCGCACCAGGTCGCCCTGCTCGGCGAGCTGGTCGGCGGTGACCCGGTCCAGGTCCTGGTCCGGGGCGGTCAGGGCGACGTCGAGCTCGGTCACCGCCTGGCGCAGGCCCAGGGCCGCGACCTCGTCCAGGGTGTCGGCGACCCGCTGCACCGACGCCCCGAGCCGCAGGTGCATCTGGTGCCCGACCGCGTCCACCGGCACGCCCTCCGCCCGCAACCCGGTCAGCACCGACACCAGGGCGCGTCGCCGGTCCGGGGCGTCGGTGTCGTAGTCGTTCAGGTACAGCGTCACCCCCGGGCCGAAGGCATCCCGTGCGGTCCGGAACGCCTCGCCCAGGTAGCCGGGGCCGAGCACCTGGTACCAGCGCGAGTGCCGCAGGCCGTCCGGCTGGGCAGGATCCAGCGGCTCGTTCACCACATCCCAGGAGAGCACCGGGTTGTCCGCCCCGTAGCGCTCGGCCAGGTGGTCGGCCACCGCCTGGATGTGGGTGTGCAGGCGCTGGCGGAGCAGTTCCTGGTCGGCGGGGCTGTCGGTCAGCGGACGGCCGTCCGGCGCGGTGAAGAACCAGTCCGGGGTGGAGCGGTGCCAGACCAGGGTGTGGCCGTGCACCCGCAGCCCGTGCTGCACCGCGAAGTCCAGTACCCGGTCCATCGGCCCGAAGTCGAACTCGCCCTCGGCCGGCTGGACCACCGCGGGCTTCATCGCGTTCTCCGCGGTGAGCTGGTCGAAGTGCCGCAGCAGCAGCTCCGCCGGGCGGCCGCTGAGGTCCTGGTCGGCCACCGCGGTGCCGATCGGCAGGTCGGTGGCGCCGGCCAGCGAGGCCAGGCCGGACTGCACCGGCGGTGTCGGCCGGGCGATCCGCACGTCATCCAGGCGCAGATCGGCCAGGGTGTCCGTGGTCTCCAGGTAGAGCCGCCATTCGCCGCCGCCGTCGTCCTCGGGCACGGTGACCTCCCCGGTGAGTGCGGTCCAGCCGTCGGTGCCGACCTCGGCCCGGGCCAGGTGCCAGAACCGCTCGTGCTCGCCGGTGCGCTGCAGGGTCAACTGGGCCTGGCCGTGCCGGTCGGCGCCGGGTTCCGCGCCGCCACCCTGGCCGAGCCGGACCCAGGCGGTCACGGTGTGCGGCTGTCCGGCGGCGATCATGCCGGTGACGTCGACCTGCGCACCGTGCCAGACCTGAGCCCGGCCGGTGATCAGCAGCGACCCACCGCCGGAGTGCGGCACCTCGGCCGAGCGCTCCACCGCGACCCCCTCGCCGAGAGCCGTCCACCCGGCCGCGTCCTGCTCCGGGTCGTCGAAGCCGGTCGCCAGGACGGTGGTCAGGTCGGTGGTGGCCGTGGCCGACGCCGCGGGGTTGGGTGCGGGGGCAGGTTCGCGGAGGACCATGAGCACGGCGACGGCGACGACGGCGGTGGCGAGGGCGGTGCAGACTCCGATCACGGCCGGTCGGCGCACGGGCGGGTCCTCTCGGTCGGCGGGCACGCCCGGACACGATAGGCACGCCCGGGTGCGGCCGTCCTGCGCTGCCCGGGATGACCGAACCGGGACCTTCGCCCTGGCGTGTCGTCCGGTTTGTGGCGCAATGTGGGGGAAAGGACCCTCGGGGAGGTCATGATGGGCAACGCGATGGTGGTCGGATACGACGGATCGACGGAGTCGGCGACCGCGGTGCGCTGGGCCGCTGCCTGGGCCCGGGACCGGCACCGGCCGCTGGAGGTGGTGCACGCCTGGGGCTTCGCCGGGCAGCCGAACGGCGGTGCCGGTGACGGCTGGCTGGGCCGGCAGGTGCTGGACCAGGTCCGTGAGGTGCCCGAGGAGGGCGCCCGGATCGCGGCGGAGGCGGCTCCCGGGCTGGAGGTGACCCCGGTGCTGGACCACGGGTCGCCGGTGGCCGTGCTCGCCGCCCGCGGGGCGCACGCGCCGATGGTGGTACTCGGGCGGCACGGTGCCGGGCAGAGTGCCGGACCGCTGCTCGGTTCGGTCACCTCCGGCGTGCTGCACCAGGCGCCCACCGCGGTGGCGGTGGTGCCCGAGGACGCCACGGCCGGTGGCGCCGGACCGGTGGTGGTCGGCTTCGATGGGTCGCCCGCCTCGTTCATCGCCCTGGAGGAGGGCCGGTCGGCAGCCGAGGCGACCGGGGTGGAGCTGCAGGTGCTGGTCGCCTGGACCCCCACCGCGCAGGGGACGACGCCGACCCTGACCGGGCTGGCTGCGCTGACCGCGGACGGTGCCCGGCAGGCCGCCGAGCAGGTCGCCGGGCGGGCGCGGCGCTGGTGCCAGACCCGGCCCGAGCTGGACACCGCGGTCCGGCTGGTCGAGGGCCGGGCCAAGGACGTGCTGATCCGGCGGTCGGTGGATGCCTCGCTGGTGGTGGTCGGGTCCCGGGGCCGGGGCGGGTTCGTCAGCCTGGTGCTGGGCTCGGTCAGCCGGGCGGTGGTGCACCGCGGGCACAGCCCGGTGCTGGTCACCCGTGATCCGGAGGCGGTGCAGCGGGCGCTGAGCGCGATGGAGCTGCCCGCGCAGCGGGTGGACACCCCGGCGGACGGGGTGCGGGTCCAGCCCTAGGCGGGGGTGCCGCTGCGCGGTGGGGCAGTGCTGGCCCGCTGCACCAGGCGGGTCGGCACGATGATGCGCTGATCGGCGACCACCTCCCGGTCCCGGATCTGGCGCAGCAGCAGGTCCATCAGCTGCCGTCCGATCAGGTGGAAGTCCTGCTGCACGGTGGTCAGCGGCGGCCAGAGGAACTCGGCCAGCGGGATGTCGTCGAAGCCCACCACCGACACGTCCCGCGGCACCCGGAGCCCGGCCTCGGACAGCGCGCGGATCAGGCCGGCGGCCATCTCGTCATTCGCGGCGAACACCGCGGTGATCGCGTCCCGGCGCACCGCCTCGGCGATCCGCTGCCCGTGCTGGTAGCCGGAGCGGGCCGACCAGTCGCCGCGCAGCGGTTCGGGCACCGGGCGGCCGGCGCCGATCAGGTGTGCGCGCCAGGTCTCCACCCGGATCTCGGCCGGGGCGGAGGAGGCGGGTCCGGCCAGGTGGTGCACGGTGTGGTGGCCCAGGTCGAGCAGGTGCTGCACCGCCAGGTGGGTGCCGGTGACCTGATCCGCGCCGACCGCGGGGTGGTGCCCGGCGAACCGGCTGTCGGAGACCACCACCGGCACCCGGGGCGGCAGCACCAGGTTGGTCGGGGTGGCGGTCTCGGCGCGGATGATCACCAGGCCGTCGATCGACTGGTGCGACAGCCGGGCGGCCGCCTCGGTCACCTCGTCCGAGGAGGGGGACTGCACGTCCACCAGGCTGACGGTGTAGCCCTCGGCCCGGGCGGCCTCGACCACCGCCTCGACGGTGCGGGACTCACCGGTGCGGGCCAGTCGGTGGGCGATCATCCCGATGGTGCCGAAGCTGCCGGAGCGCAGGGCCCGGGCGGCGTGGTTGGGCGAGTAGCCGAGTTCGTCCATCGCTGCCAGCACCCGGTCCCGGGTCGCGGGGCGCACGTTGTCGGCGCCGGTGGACACCCGGGAGACGGTCTGGGCGGAGACCCCGGCGAGCCGGGCGACGTCGCCGATCGAAGGGCTGGGCCGGGCGGGGCGGGCGCCACCGGCGGTTCCGTCGGCGGACACAGCGGTCGACATGCGCCGATCGTAACGGTGATGACGTGAACATCGGAGCGGTCCGCGCCGAATGGTGACGTCACCATTTCGTGACCGATCGATCGTTGACGCGGGTTCCGGGCCTGTGGGAGCGTTGCGGCGCATCGGATGTTGACGTCAACATCTGCCCCGAAGGAGTGGCTCCCCGTGACGCAGATCGTCCCACCCGCCCTGGCGGCCACCGCCGTGGCGACCGCTTCACCGCCCGGCCGGCGCCGCCGTGGCCTGGCCCGCCGCTGGACCGGCTGGGGGTTCGTCGGCCCGTTCATGCTGGTGTTCGCGCTGGTGTTCCTGGCGCCGATCGGCTACTCGCTCTACCTCAGTCTGTTCCGCCAGCAGCTGGTCGGCGGCAACGCCTTCGTCGGGCTGGACAACTACAGCCGGGCGCTGGCCGATCCGCTGTTCTGGTCCGCGGTCGGCCGGGTCGCGCTGTTCCTGGTGGTGCAGGTGCCGATCATGCTCGGCATCGCGCTGCTGGTGGCGCTGGCGATCGACTCCGGGCGACTGCACGGCAGCAACTTCTTCCGGATCTCGATCTTCCTGCCCTACGCGGTGCCCGCGGTGGTCGCCACCCTGATGTGGGGCTTCATGTACGGCACCCGGTTCGGCCTGATCGGCAACATCAACGACGCCTTCGGGATCAGCCTGCCGAACCCGCTGTCCCCGGAACTGGTGCTGGCGTCGATCGGCAACATCGTCACCTGGGAGTTCGTCGGCTACAACATGCTGATCTTCTACTCGGCGCTCCGGGTGATCCCGCACAGCCTGTACGAGGCGGCGGAAATCGACGGGGCCGGGCAGTGGCGGATCATCCGCGCGATCAAGCTGCCGGCGATCCGTGGCGCGCTGGTGATCGCGACCATCTTCTCGATCATCGGCTCGTTTCAGCTGTTCAACGAGCCGAGCATCCTGCAGTCGCTGGCGCCGAACGCGATCACCACCTCCTTCACCCCGAACCTCTACGCCTACTCGCTGGGCTTCTCCGGCCAGCAGTACAACTACTCGGCGACCGTCGCGATCATCATGGGCCTGCTCACGATGGCCATCGCCTACGTCGTCCAGCTCCGCGGCATGCGGAAGGAGTCGTGACGATGAGCTCGACCACCCTGCGCACCCCGCGCCGTTCCCGCCCCGCCTACTCCGCCGACCGGCCGCGGCGCAGCCCGCTGCTGACCGTGCTCACCGCGATCGTGCTGATCTACAGCCTGATCCCGCTGGCCTGGCTGGTGATCAATGCCACCAAGACCCAGAACGCGCTCTTCGACTCGTTCGGGCTGTGGTTCAGCGGCGACTTCGCCCTGTTCAGCAACATCGCGGACACCCTGACCTACTCGGACGGCATCTTCGTCCGCTGGCTGGCCAACACGGTGATGTACGTGGTGGCCGGGGCCGGCGGAGCGACCCTGCTGGCCGTGCTCGGCGGCTACGGGCTGGCGAAGTTCCGGTTCCCCGGCAAGCGGGCGGTGTTCGCCATCGTGATCGGCGCGGTGGCGGTGCCCGGCACCGCGCTCGCCGTCCCGACGTTCCTGATGTTCAGCAAGATGGGGATCACCAACACCCCGTGGTCGGTGATCATCCCGTCGCTGATCTCGCCGTTCGGGCTCTACCTGATGTGGACCTTCGCGGCCGAGGCGATCCCGACCGAACTGATGGAGGCCGCCCGGGTGGACGGCGCGGGCGAGGCGCGCACCTTCGCCCGGATCAGCCTGCCGCTGCTGGCCCCCGGCATCGTCACCGTGCTGCTGTTCACGATGGTCGCCACCTGGAACAACTACTTCCTGCCGCTGATCATGCTGAAGAACCCGGATTGGTACCCGCTCACCCTGGGCCTGAACGCCTGGAACGCCCAGGCGGCCACCGCCGGCGGGCAGGCGATCTTCAACCTGGTGATCACCGGCGCCCTGCTCACGATCCTGCCGCTGATCGCGGCCTTCCTGCTGCTGCAGCGCTACTGGCAGTCCGGTCTGGCGGCCGGCTCCGTCAAGGAATGACCCCACCCCGCAGTGCCCCCTGTCTGACAACGATGTGAGAGGACTTGGCATGACTCACCCCACCCGCACCCTGTGGCGCACCGCCGCTGCCGCCGGTGCCCTGGCCCTGACCCTGGCGGCGTGCTCCTCCGGCGGATCCTCCGGTGACTCCACCGGCGACTCCGGCTCCGGCGGCGAGGGCGGCACCCTGACCGTCTGGGCCTGGGACAACACCGTCGAACCGATCGCCGAGCAGTACATGGCGGAGAACCCGGACGTCACCATCGACGTGGTCAACGCCGGCACCGGCAACGACCAGTACACCGCGCTGCAGAACGCGGTCGCTGCCGGCTCCGGCATCCCGGACATCGCCCAGATCGAGTACTACGCGCTGCCCCAGTTCGCGCTCGGCGGGGCACTGGCCGACCTGTCCGACCTGGGCGCCGCCGACCTGGACGGCACTTTCAGCCCCGGGCCGTGGAACGCCGTGCAGAGCGGGGACGGGATCTACGGCCTGCCCGCCGACTCCGGTCCGATGGCGCTGTTCTACAACACCACCGTGTTCGAGAAGTACGGCATCGAGATCCCCACCACCTGGGAGGAGTACGTCGCCGCCGCCCAGGCGCTGCACGCCGCCGACCCGAACGTCTACATCGCCAACGACACCGGGGACGCGGGCTTCACCACCAGCATGATCTGGCAGGCCGGCGGTCAGCCGTACACCGTGGACGGCACCGACGTCACCGTCGACTTCACCGACGAGGGATCGCAGAAGTTCGCCGACCTGTGGCAGCAGCTGATCGACCAGGACCTGCTCGCCCCGATCAGCTCCTGGTCCGACGAGTGGTACCAGGGCCTGGGCAACGGCACCATCGCCACCCTGACCATCGGCGCCTGGATGCCCGGCAACCTGGAGTCCGGTGTCGAGCAGGCCGCCGGGCAGTGGCGGGTCGCCCCGATGCCGCAGTGGGAGGCGGGGGAGTCCGCCACCGCGGAGAACGGCGGCTCCGGCCTGTCGGTGACCGAGGCGGCGCCGGACAAGGAGCTGGCCTACGACTTCCTGCACTACGCGACGGTCGGTGACGGCGTGGCCATCCGGATCGAGCGGGGCGGCTTCCCGGCGACCACCGCCGACCTGGAGTCCGAGGAGTTCCTGAACAAGGAGTTCGACTACTTCGGCGGCCAGAAGATCAACGAGGTGCTCTCGCAGTCGGCGGCCGACGTGGTCGAGGGCTGGCAGTACCTGCCGTACCAGGTCTACGCCAACAGCATCTTCAACGACACCGTCGGCCAGGCCTACGTCTCCGGCACCACCCTGACCGAGGGGCTGGCCGACTGGCAGGAGAAGACCATCAGCTACGGCAACGAGCAGGGCTTCACCGTCGACTGACGCCGGAGTCCACGGGGCCGGCCGCCCGGGGAACGGCGGCCGGCCCCACCCAGCCACACCGAGGAGCGAGAACACCGATGGGCAGCAGGTTCGAGATCGGCGACCGGGACTTCCTGCTGGACGGCGAGCCGTTCCAGGTCATCTCCGGGGCGCTGCACTACTTCCGGGTGCATCCGGACCAGTGGGCGGACCGGATCCGCAAGGCCCGGCTGATGGGCCTGAACACCATCGAGACCTATGTGGCCTGGAACGTCCACGCCCCCCGGCGCGGCGAGTTCGACCTGACCGGTCCCCGCGACCTGGGCCGGTTCCTGGACCTGATCGCCGCCGAGGGGATGTACGCGATCGTCCGGCCCGGCCCGTACATCTGCGCCGAGTGGACCGGGGGCGGGCTGCCCGGCTGGCTGCTGGCCGACCCGGACGTCGGAGTGCGGCGGCACGAACCGCGCTACCTGGCCGCGATCGCCGAGTACTACGCCCAGCACCTGCCGCTGGTCGCCGCACGGCAGATCGACCACGGCGGACCGGTGATCGCGGTCCAGGTGGAGAACGAGTACGGCGCGTACGGCGAGGACGCCGACTACCTGCGCGCCCTGATCGACCTGGTCCGCGGACACGGCATCACCGTCCCGCTGCTCAGCTGCGACCAGGCCGACGACGCGATGCAGCAGCGCGGGTCACTGCCCGAACTGCACCGCACGATCACCTTCGGCTCCCGGGCCACCGAGCGGCTGGCCCTGCTGCGCCGGCACCAGCCGACCGGCCCACTGATGTGCATGGAGTTCTGGAACGGCTGGTTCGACTCCTGGGGCCGGCAGCACCACGTCGCCCCGCCCGGTACCAACGCCCAGGACCTGGACGACCTGCTGGCCCAGGGGGCGTCGGTCAATCTGTACATGTTCCACGGCGGCACCAACTTCGGCTTCACCAACGGGGCGAACGACAAGGGCACCTACCTGCCGATCACCACCAGCTACGACTACGACGCCCCGCTCGCCGAACACGGTGCCCCGACGCCGAAGTTCCACGCGATGCGGGAGGTGATCGCGCGCTACGCCCCGGTGCCGGACGAGCTGCCCGAGCCCGCCCCGCCCGCTCCCGAGCTGACCGTCCCGCTGACCCGGGCGCTGCCGCTGCTGGACGCGCTGGACGCCGGGCTGCTGGGCGACCAGCGGGTCTGGGACCGGCTGCCCACGATGGACGACGCCGCGCAGTGGGAGGGCCTGATCGCCTACCGCACCACCATCACCGCCGAGGACGCCGTGCTCAGCGTCGGCGAGGTCCGGGACCGGGCGCTGGTGCTGTTGGACGGCGAGCCGGTCGGGGTGCTGTCCCGCACCGGCCACGACCGCACGCTGCCGTTGCCGCGCCGGGCCGGGGAGCTCACCGTGCTGGTGGAGGACCAGGGGCGGGTCAACTACGGCCCGAAGATCGGCGAGACCAAGGGGCTGATCGGCGGCGCGCGGACCGCGGTCCGGGAGCTCACCGACTGGCGGACGGTGTCGCTGGAGCTCGACCCGCTCGGGCCGGAGCTGCTCGCCGCCCTGGACCGTGGCGCCGCGCTGCAGCCGGAGACCCCGCTGGCCGGGCCGGTGCTGGTCGCCGGGAGCTTCGACACCGTGGCCGGCGCCGATCACTTCCTGCGCACCGACGGCTGGGGCAAGGGACTGGTCTGGGTGAACGGCTTCCTGCTCGGGCGGTACTGGTCTGCCGGCCCCACCGGCACGCTCTACCTGCCCGGACCGCTGCTGCGCGAGACCGGGAACGAGCTGGTGCTGCTGGAACTGCACGGGGCGGCGGCGCCGCGGGTGGAGTTCGTGGCCGGGCCGGACCTGGGCCCGATCGAGGAGTGACCCCAGCGATCGGGTCCCTCGGGCCTGCTTCCTCCTCGAGAGTGCACGAATGCACGTCTCCGGGGCCGGGAGGCGTGCATTCGTGCACTCTCGGCGCGGCGGGGACGGGTGCGGGTGGCGGGTTCGGGCGAGTTCGGCGGGGTCGGGCGCGGCGGGCGCAGGCCGGGCCGGCTCGGGGGTCGGGTCGGCTCGGGGGGTCGGGTCGGCTTGGGGGGTCGGGCCGGCTTGGGCGGGCCCGGCTGGCTCGGGGGGCCCGGCTGGCTCGGGCGCCTGCCCGGCTCGGGGAGCCCGGCCGGCTCGGGCGGGCCGGCCGGGGACGACCCTCCCGGTCAGTCCAGCCGGGCCAGCAGCCCGGTCACCACGGCGGCCGACCGCTCGGCGGCGTCGTCGACGTGGGTGAGGAAGTCGTCCGCCCCCGCCGGGCCACAGAGGTCGGAGATCCCGCGCACCGCGAGGAACGGCACGCCGTACACGTGCGCCACCTGCGCCAGGGCGGTGGTCTCCATGTCCGTGGACAGTCCGGCCGGGAACTGCTCGCGCACCGGCCCGACCAGCGTGGCGTCGACGAACTGGTCGCCGGAGAGCATCAGCCCGGCCCGCAGCGTGAGGTCGCCGGCGTCGGCGGCCAGCGCGGCGCGGCGCAGCTCCGGGTCGCCGGTGTAGACCGCGGGCATCCCGGGCACCTGCCCGAGCGCGTAGCCGAAGGCCCGGGCGTCCGCACCGGTGTACAGGTGCTCGGTGCCGACCACGACCTCGCCGACGTGCACCCCGGCCTGCACCCCACCGGCGGATCCGGCGGAGATCAGCGCGGCCGGCTGGCCACCGGCGGCACTGACCAGGACCAGGGCGGCGGAGGCGGCCGAGGCGGCGTTGGCCAGCCCGATCCCGCCGCGGACCAGCAGCACCGGTCGCCCGGCCAGCTCGATCTCGTGGTGCTCGGCGCCGCCGACGGTCACCGGGTCGGCGATGTGGTCGGCGCGCTCCAGGAACGGTGCGGCCTCGTCCGGCATGGCGACGGCGATCACCGCGCGCACGTGCGTCAGGCTCATGCGGTGACCTGGCTCCACTCGGCGCGGTGCGCCAGGAAGGTCGCGGCGGCCTCCTGGGCGCCGGTCAGGGTGTGGTTCGCGCCCCAGCCGCACTGCACCTCGTTCGCGGCGGGCACCTCGGTGGCCTCGGTGATGTCCTGGAGGGTCGCGGCGACCAGCTCCTGCACCTCCTCGTCGGCCCACTCACCCTGCAGGATCAGGTAGAACCCGGTCTGGCAGCCCATCGGGGAGAAGTCGATCACCCGGTCGGAGTGGTTGCGGGAGTGCTCGGCGAACATGTGCTCCAGCGAGTGCACCACCGGCATCTCCAGGTGGGCCTTGTTCGGCTGGGCGAAGCGCACGTCGAACTTGCTGATCACGTCACCGGCCGGCAGCACCTTCTTGTCCGCCAGCCGGATGTACGGCGCGACGACGGTGCGGTGATCCAGGTTGAAGGACTCGACGTTCATGCGGGGCTGGTTCACGGTGGGGGTTCCTCTGCTCGGGGCCGGACCCGCGGGTCCGCCGGTGTGCCGATCCATTGTGCAGCGCGAACCGGCCGGGCGGCATTCCCGTCCGGTCCGAGAGCTGGACCCGCCAGGGCCCGGGCTCAGGCGCGCAGGCGTCCGGCGGCTGAGGCTCGCGGGCGCCGGGCACCGGGCGGCTGGGGCTCCCGGGCAGCCGTCAGCTCAGGCGAACCGGGCCGCCCGCCGCGGCCGGGGCCGGTCCCGCCCACCGCGTCGTTCGGTCAGCTCCAGCAGCCGGACCACCCGTCCCCGGTGCGGCGCCCAGGGTGCCAGGGCGTCCAGCACCTCCTCCTGCGCCACCCGGCGGCCCAGTGCGGCACCCACCAACCGGGGCAGGTGCAGGTCGCCCACCGACACCGCGTCCGCGTCGCCGAGCACCCGGCGGCAGACCTCGGCGGCGGTCCACACCCCGATCCCGGGCAGCACGCACAACCGGCGGGTTAGCTCCGCGGTCGAACCGAGGGCGACCGCCTGTTCCAGCTTGCCGGCCACCGAGGCGGCCCGGCGGACGGCCCCGGTCCGGGCGTCGTCCACCCCGGCCCGCCGCCAGTCCCAGACCGGCACCTCCCGCCAGCCCGCGGCATCCGGCGGCACCCGCAACCAGGCCGGGGCGGGTCCCGGCGCGGGGGAGCCGTGCCGCCGGACCAGGAACCGCCAGGCGGTGTGCGCGTCGACGGTGAGCACCCGCTGCTCCAGCACGGCCGGGACCAGCGCGCCGAACAGGTCCCCGCTGCGGGTCATCCGCAGTCCGGACATCGCACGCGCCGCCCGGTGCAGGCCGAGGTGCCCGGCGGGGTCGAACCGGCGGGGGTCGTCATGGTCGCCGAGCAGCCCGGGCAGCCCGTCCAGCAGCCGCGCCGCACCCGGGCCCCAGGCGGTGCCGGTGACCTCGGCGGCGGAACCGGCCAGGTGCAGGGTGGCCGGGCCGTCCGGGGTGCGCACCGCCCACCACGCCGACCCGTCCGGCTCGAAGCCCAGGGCAGGGTCGCCGGGTCCGCGCTTGAGGGACAGCAGGGTCAGCCGGAGGTCCAGCGGCCCGTCCGGGCGGTGGGTGCGGGTCAGGGGCACGGCGCCAGGATGCACGACGGGACCGACAGCCCGGACATCGCGCAGGTCAGGCGGCGCGGGCGGCCAGGTTCTCGTCCACCCAGGCCAGCATCCGGTCCAGGTACAGCTCCCGGGGCCGATCCGCGGACAGCGTGAGGTCGTGGATCCCGCCCGGCACCCGCAGTTCGGTGACGTCCGGCCCGAGCCGGGGGATCCGGGCCCAGATCTGCCGCACGTCCAGCACGGTGTCCTGCGCGTCCAGCAGCGGGTTGTCCAACCGGTTCGGCCCGGACTCGGCGGCGGTGGCGGCCAGCACCGGTGCCTCGATGCCCAGCCCCCGGGCCAGCCGGGCCTGCCCGCGCCGCACCGCCCGCAGCCAGCCCGCGCGCACCGGGAAGCCGTCCGGTGGTTTGAGCCGCAGGTCGTAGTCCCAGCGCCCGCCGTGGTCCCGGTGCAGGTGGTAGGAGTACGCCGACGGCCCGTCCGCCAGCACCCGGTCCGGGTCCAGCGGCCCCAGGGTGTCCAGCACCCAGGTGGAGACCACCCGCTGGAACCACCGGGCGTTGAGGTCGAACCACGGGCTGTTCAGCACCAGCGCGTCCACCGCCTCCCGGCCCGCCGGGCTGGCCGCCCACAGCGCCGCGGTCAGCCCGCCGGTGGAGTGCGCGTGCAGCACCAGCCGATCGTGGCCCAGCGCGCGCAGCCACCGGGCGGCCAGCGCCAGGTCCACCCGGTACTCGGCCAGGTCGGCCACCACGTGCGGCAGCTGTCCCTCGCGCCAGGACCGCCCACACCGGCGCAGGTCGAGTGCGTAGAACGCCAGCCCGGCCTCCGCCGCCGCCCGGCCCAGGTGCCGCTGGAAGAAGTAGTCGTTGAACCCGTGCACGTGCAGCATCGTCGGTCCCGGCGGTTGCTCGCCGTGCCGGACCAGGGTGGCGACCAGCTCCGGGTCGGCTACCGACACCGGCAGCGTGGCCTGTTGCCAGCCGTCGCCGAGCGGGTCCGGTCGCCAGTCGAGCCCGGTCATGCGCCCACCCGCGGCCGCACCGCCAGCAGTAGCCCGCCCCCGATTGCGATCACCAGCACGATGCCCAGGATGCCCCACCGCTGGCTGCCGGACACCCCGACCGCCACCGAGAACGCCAGCGGCGACAGGAACGCGGCCGCCCGCCCGGTGGTGGCGTACAGGCCGAACATCGCGCTCTCCCGCCCGGCCGGGGTGACCCGCAGCAGCAGGCTCCGGCTCGCCGACTGCGCCGGCCCGACGAACAGGCACAGCAGCAGCCCGCAGACCCAGAATGCCGACTGCCCGGCATCGGCGAGCGCGAAGGTCGCGATCCCGGTGACCACCAGGCCGGCCAGCGCCGCCAGCACGATCCGCCGCGACCCGAGCACGTCGTCCCACCGCCCGCAGGCCAGGGTGGAGATCCCGGCGACCACATTCGCCGCCACCGCGAACACCAGCACCCCCGACGCGCTGAACCCGAAGGTGCCGGAGGCGATCACCGCCCCGAAGGTGAACACCCCGGTCAGCCCGTCCCGGTACACCGCACTGGCCAGCAGGAAGCCGACCGTCCCGCGCAGCCCGCCGGCCTGGCGCCACAGCTCGCGCAGATCCGCCCACACCCGGCGGTAGCTGTCGATCAGCCCGACCCGGGGCGTCCCGGCGACCACCGCCGGCTCCGGCACCGCGACCAGCACCGGCACCGCGAACACCCCGAACCACACCGCCGACGCCAGCACCGCCGCCCGGATGTTCGCGCCGCCCTCGGCCGTCACCCCGAACCAGCCGACCTCCGGCTGCACGAACCCGACCAGCAGCACCGCCAGCAGCACGATCCCGCCCAGGTACCCGGCGCCCCAGCCCAGTCCGCTGACCCGGCCCACCGTGGCGGGCGTGGACACCGAGGACAGCAGCGCGTTGTAGTGCACCGAGGCCAACTCGAAGGTCACCGTGCCGACCGCGAGCAGGGCGATCCCGGCCAGCAGATTCGCGGTCAGGGCGTCCGGGTCCGGCACGATCAGCGCCATCGCCGCGCAGGCCAGCACGGTCAGCCCGGTGTGCCAGGCCAGTGCCCGCCGCCGGTGCCCGGTGCCGTCCGCACGGCGGCCCAGTGCCGGGGCGAGCACCGCCACCAGCACCCCGGCGGCGGTCAGCCCCCAGCCCAGCCAGGACGAGTGCCGGGCCAGCGTCCGGTCCAGCGCGTCGCCGGACAGCCCCGGTGCGGCGAAGGCGTCGCTGGTCAGCCACCGGGTGAACACGAAGGTCGTGACCACCGCGTTGAAGGCCGCCGATCCCCAGTCCCAGGCCGCCCAGGCGAGCACCCGGCGGCGCGGGATGGTGGGGGAGCCGGCGAGGGTCGCAGTGGAGGCCACGGCCATGGTGTACCGCCTTCGTCCGACCGCCCGGTGAACACAGGGTGGACCCCGGGTGCGGTTGCTGGGCCAGGCCGCTCTGCCTAGCGTCGGCGATCATGGCAGGGGACATCCGGGTCGGCATCTCCGGCTGGCGCTATGCCCCCTGGCGGGGCGACTTCTACCCGCGCGGCCTGCCACAGCGCGCCGAACTCGCCTACGCCGCCGAGCGGATGACCGCGATCGAGATCAACGGCTCGTTCTACGCCCTGCAGCGGCCGGCCTCCTACCGGCAGTGGGCGAGCCAGGTGCCGCCCGGGTTCCGGTTCAGCGTCAAGGGCCCGCGGTTCATCACCCACATGAAGAAGCTGGCCGACGCCCGCACGCCACTGGCCAACTTCTTCGCCTCCGGGGTGCTGGCCCTCGGCCCGGCACTCGGCCCGGTGCTCTGGCAGCTGCCGCCCACCCTCGGCTTCGACCCGGACCGGTTGCGCGCCTTCGCCGCCGACCTGCCGCGCAGCACGATCGAGGCGGCCACCCTGGCCCGGGAGCACGACCAGCGACTGGACGGCGAGGGCCGCGCCTGGACCGAGACCGACGCCGACCGGCCGATCCAGCACGTGCTGGAGGTCCGGCACGACAGCTTCCGCGCGCCGCAGTTCCCGGCCCTGCTGCGCGAGCTCGGCATCGGGCTGGTGGTCGCCGACACCGCCGGTCGCTGGCCCTACCTGGAGGACGTCACCGCCGACCTGGTCTACGTCCGGCTGCACGGCGACAGCGAGCTGTACGTCTCCGGCTACGACGACCCGGCCCTGGACCGCTGGGCGCAGCGGCTGCGGACCTGGGCCGCCGGTGGCGAACCACCCGACGCGCACCGGCTCGGTGGCCCGGCGGAGGTCCGGGAGCGGGACGTGTGGGTGTTCTTCGACAACGACACCAAGGTGCGGGCGCCCAAGGACGCGATGGGGTTGATCGACCGGGTGGGCCGCTAGCGCTCGCGGCCGCGCAGCCGGTCGATCTCCCGCCGTTCCCGCTTGGTCGGCCGCCCCGCACCACGGTCGCGCTGGGCCGCGACCGCGACGTGCTCCTTCGGCGGGGGCGGCGGGGTGTCGTCCCGGTAGCACTGCACCGCGACCGCCGCGCCCACCCGGCGCTCGATCACCGCCCGGACCACCACGATCCGCTCCGGTCCGTCGCCCCGGACCCGCACCTCGTCGCCGGCCTTGATACTGGTGGCGGGCTTGGCGCGCTCGCCGTTCACCTTCACGTGCCCGGCCCGGCAGGCGGTCGCCGCGGCGGCCCGGGTCTTGGTCAGCCGCACCGCCCACACCCACCGGTCCACCCGGGTGCTGGCCGGTCCGGGCGGGGGAGTGGGCTGGCTCATCGCACCTGCTGGGTCGCCTCGGCCAGCAGCGCCGCCGCGTCGTGTCCGCCCGCACCCGCACCGTTCGCCGCCGCCTGTTCCACCCGGCGCAGCAGCAGCGCGTTCACCGGCGTCGCCGCCCCGTGCAGCCGGCCGAGCAGCACGATCTCCCCGTTCAGCCAGGTCGCCTCCACCGATCCCGCGCCGCGCTGCAACGACTGCCAGGTCGACCCGCCACCGCGCGACTGGCCGGGCAGGTCCACCAGCCGGTACCCCTCCCGCGCCGCCGCCTGCTCGTCCTCGCCGGTCCAGGTGATCCCGGCCGCGACCAGCACCCGCTCCGCCTCGTCCACCGCGGCGTTCAGCAGTTCCCGGGCGGTGTCGTTGCCGCGCAGCGGGCCGCACAGCGCCTCCACCGCATTGCCCAGATTCGACAGCAGCTTGGCGTACTTCCAGGCCAGCACGTCCGGCACCACCGGCGCCCGGAACCCCGCCGCCACCAGGTCCTGCGACACGGTCGCCAGATCGGCATCCGGGTCGTCGGTGACCGGCACCGTGCCGAGCGTCAGCACCCCGGCCACCGGCGCCCCCGCCGCGGACACCCGGCCCGGCTCCAGGAAGGTCGCCGGCAGCCACACGCACATCCCGGCGACCCGGTCGAACCGGCGCAGCGCGGTCCGCTCGTTGTCCACCCCGTTCTGCGCCAGCACCAGCAGCAGTTCCTGCGCCGCCGTGCGCCCCGGGTCGCCGTCCACCGGCCGGTCCGCCCACGCCGCCAGCGTCGCCGCGGTGTCCTGGCTCTTGACCGCCAGCACCAGCACGTCCCCGGTGCGCAGCTCCACGTCCTGCGGCCCGCCCGCGACCGGTGCGCGCAGCACCCGCGCGCCCTCCGGTGTCGTCAGGTGCAGGCCGTCGTCCCGCATCGCGGCCAGGTGGGCGCCCCGGGCGACCAGGACCACCTCCCGCCCCGCCTCGTGCAGCAGTCCGCCGATGGTCCCGCCGACCGCGCCGGCCCCGATGATCACGTATCGCACGCAGGTCACCGTGCCACAGTGGGGGCACTCAGGACAGTGGCGCGTCCATCGCGATCGCCGATGAGGTCCTACCGTGGCCCCATGACTACTTCCCCCTCCCTGGTCGCCATCACCGGCGGCCGTGTCGTGCCCGTGTCCGCCCCGGTGATCGAGGGCGGCACCGTCCTGATCCGGGACGGCAGGATCGAGGCGGTCGGCGCCGACGTCGACGTGCCCGCGGATGCCGCCGTGGTGGACGCCACCGGCAGGTGGGTGCTGCCGGGGTTCATCGAGGCGCACGGCCACGTCGGGATCGACGAGGAAGGGCTGGGCTGGGCCGGCGACGACACCAATGAGATGACCGGGCCGAACATGGCCGGGGTGCGGGCGCTGGACGCGATCAACATCGAGGACGAGGGCTTCCGGGACGCGCTGTCCGGCGGGATCACCTCGGTGGTGGTGAAGCCGGGGTCCGGCAACCCGATCGGCGGCCGGACGGTGGCGATCAAGACCTGGGGCGGCCGCACGGTCGACGAGCAGGTCATCTCCACCGAGGTGAGCGTGAAGGCCGCGCTGGGCGAGAACCCGAAGCGGGTCTACGGCGAGAAGAAGCAGACCCCGTCCACCCGGCTCGGCGTGGCGTACATCATCCGGCAGGCGTTCACCGAGGCGCAGCACTACCGGGCGGCCAAGGCGGCGGCGGAGGCCAAGGGCGAGCCGTTCAAGGCCGATCTGACCCTGGACACCCTGGCCCGGGTGCTGGACGGCGAGCTGGTCTGGGACCAGCACACCCACCGGCACGACGACATCGCCACCGCGATCCGGCTGTCCGAGGAGTTCGGCTACAAGCTCGTGGTCAACCACGGCACCGAGGGGCACAAGATCGCCGACGTGCTGGCCGAGAAGGACATCCCGGTGATCTACGGGCCGACCTTCACCTCCCGGTCCAAGGTCGAGCTGAAGGACCGGGCGGTGACCAACCTGGTGGACATGGTCCGGGCCGGGGTCCGGGTCGCGATCACCACCGATCACCCGGTGGTGCCGATCAACTTCCTGGTGCACCAGGCGACGCTGGCGGTGAAGGACGGCCTGGCGCCGGAGGTGGCGATCGAGGCGCTGACGGTGAACCCGGCGTCGTTCCTGGGGCTCGATGACCGGATCGGCGCGCTGGAGCCGGGCCGGGACGGTGACGTGGTGATCTGGTCCACCGACCCGCTGGACGTGCACGCCCGCGCCGAGCGGGTGCTGATCGAGGGCCGGACGGTGTTCACCTGGTCGCCGGAGGACGGCGCCCGCACCGTGGAGCGCTCGGAGCGCTTCGCCCGGTGAGCCGGTGCCGGGCGGTGCCGGTACGCCGGTGCCGCCCGGTTTCACGGCCGACTCCCAGGAAAGACCCAGTGCACCTTCGGGTCGGCGTTCTCTACTGAGTGCTGTCGGCGCCACCGTGGCGCCGGTTCCGCAGGAGGTAGTCACCATGGAGCAGCAGCAGCACCCGGGCCGGCAGGACGGGACGGGTCCGGTGCCGGCCACCGTCGTCACCGAGCCGGCGCGTCCCCGCCGTCGCCGCACCGCCGTGGCCCTGTTCGCCTCCGGTGTGCTCTCGCTCGGCCTGATCGGCGGGGGCGTGGGGCTGGGCCTGGCGCTCGACCACGACGACACCGGGCTGGCGGTCGCGCCCTCGCAGTCCGAGGACTCCACCGCCCAGGGCCAGCTGCCGGGCTCCGGCGGCTACGGCTCCTTCGGCCAGTTGCCCGGCGGCGGGAGCAGCCAGCAGCAGGCGCCGGACTCGTCGGCGGGCACCGGCTCGCTGGACGCGACCGAGGCCACCGCGGAGCAGTCGCAGGGGGTCGTCCTGATCAACACCGTGCTCGGCTACGCCTCCGCCGAGGCGGCCGGCTCCGGGGTGATCCTGACCTCCGACGGCCTGGTGCTGACCAACAACCACGTGATCGAGGGCGCCACCGAGATCACGGTGACCGACCCGTCCACCGGGCAGGCCTACACCGCCCGGGTGGTGGGCACCGACGCGACCTCCGACGTCGCGGTGCTCCAGCTGGAGGGCGCCTCCGGGCTGACCACCGCCACGGTGGACGACGACGGCGACCCGGCGGTGGGCGACACGGTCACCGCGGTGGGCAACTCCGAGGGCGGCGGCACGCTGATGGCGGCCAGTGGCCCGGTCACCGCGCTGGGCGAGTCGATCACCACCCAGTCCGAGGGGGTGTCCGAGGGGGAGTCGCTGAGCAACCTGATCGCGGTGAACGCCGACGTGGTCTCCGGCGACTCCGGCGGGGCGCTGCTGGACGACGAGGGCGAACTGGTCGGCATCACCACCGCGGCCTCCTCCGGGTCGTCCGACATCACCGGCTACGCGATCCCGATCCAGGACGCCCTGAGTGTGGCGAAGCAGATCGTCTCCGGCGAGGAGGCCGACGGCATCACCCTCGGCTACCCCGCGTTCCTGGGTGTGCAGCTGTCCAGCAGCAGCACCGGCCTGCCCGGCTCGACCGGCACCGGCGCGGTGATCGGCGGTGTCATCGACGGCACCCCGGCCGCGGAGGCGGGTCTGGCCGCCGGCGACACGATCACCGCGGTGGACGGCACGGCGGTGAGCTCGGGCGACGACCTGAGCGCCGCGCTGGCCGAGTACGCCCCCGGCGACCAGGTGACGCTGACCTGGACCACCGCCGCCGGGCAGTCGCAGACCGCGACCGTCACCCTGATCGAGGGTCCCGCCGACTGAGCCGGACCCGCAGTGACCCCCGGGGTGGGGGAGGTGGCCGAGGGCCCCGCACCGACCAGGTGCGGGGCCCTCGGTGGTGTCGCTGCCGAATCGTTCCGATCCGTCTGTACATCGATGTAGAACTAGGGCACAGTGGAGTCGTCGGCACCCGCCGGTCCCGCCCCGCACCGCCGCGGCGTGGCTCCCGGACGGTCCGCCACGACCATCGCCACCGCCGGACCCCGCACCGGGCACCCGGCACTCCACGGAAGGACCCCGCGTGTCCGCACCCACCGCACGTCTCACCGTCGACCCCGCCCTGATCGTCTCGCCGGTCCGTCCGCGCACCTTCGGCTCCTTCGTCGAGCACCTCGGCCGGTGCGTGTACACCGGCATCCACGACCCGGCCCACCCCTCCGCGGACGCCGACGGGTTCCGCCAGGACGTGATCGACCTGGTCCGGGAGATGGGCGTCACCGCGGTCCGCTACCCGGGCGGCAACTTCGTCTCCGGCTACCGGTGGGAGGACGGGGTCGGCCCGAAGGAGGACCGTCCCGCCCGCCTCGACCTGGCCTGGCACTCGCTGGAGCCCAACCAGGTCGGCACCGACGAGTTCATGCGCTGGGCCGCCAAGGCCGGCGTCGAGCCGATGATGGCGGTCAACCTCGGCACCCGCGGCGTGCTGGAGGCGGTCGACCTGCTCGACTACTGCAACGGCACCGCCCCGACCGCCCTGGCCGACCAGCGCCGCGCCAACGGGGGCGAGCAGCCGTACAACGTGCGGATGTGGTGCCTCGGGAACGAGATGGACGGCCCCTGGCAGACCGGGCACAAGACCGCGCACGAGTACGGCCGGATCGCCGCGGAGGCCGCCCGCGCGATGCGCCAGGTCGACCCGGACCTGGAGCTGGTCGCCTGTGGCTCCTCCGGCCCGCTGATGGACACCTTCGGCGAGTGGGAGCGCCAGGTGCTCACCGAGTGCTACGACCAGGTCGACTACATCTCGATCCACCGCTACTACGAGGAGACCGACGGCGACCTGGCCAGCTTCCTCGGCTCGGCGGCCGACATGGACGCCTTCATCGACGACGTGGTCGCCACCGCGGACTCGGTGCGCGCCGCCTTGAAGAAGGAGAAGCGGATCCAGCTGTCCTTCGACGAGTGGAACGTCTGGTACGCCTCCCGCGCCGAGTCGATCGTGCCCTCCGGTGACGACTGGCCGGTCGCCCCGACCCTGCTGGAGGACAAGTACAACGCCGCCGACGCGGTGGTGGTCGCCAACCTGCTGATCAGCCTGCTCCGGCACAGCGACCGGGTGCACGCCGCCTGCCAGGCCCAGCTGGTCAACGTGATCGCGCCGATCATGACCGAGCCGGGTGGCCGGGTCTGGAAGCAGACGATCTTCCACCCGTTCGCCCAGATCGCCGCGCTGGCCAAGGGCGACGTGCTGGACATCCGCCCGCAGTCGGTCACCTTCCCGACCAAGCAGCACGGCGACGTCACCGCGGTCGACGCGGTCGCCACCTGGGACGAGGCGGCCGGCACCGGGTCGGTACTGGTGGTCAACCGGCACCCGGAGCAGGCGAGCGAGCTCAGCGTCGACCTGTCCCGGTTCGGCGACGTGCGGATCACCGCCGCCACCACGCTGCACGCCGACGACCCCTACGCCCGCAACAGCGCCGATGACCCTGACCGCGTGGTGCCGGTCGGCCGGGACGACGTGAAGCTGGTCGACGGCGTGGTGTCGCTCGAGCTGCCCGCGGTGTCCTTCTCCACCATCGCGTTCAGCCGCTGACCCCGGCCGGACAGCCGAAGGGCCCGACCATCCGGTCGGGCCCTTCGTTCGTGCTGCAGGTGATCAGCCGCGCAGCTCCAGGTACCGGGCGATCAGCGCGCGGGTGGACGGGTCCTGCCCGGCCAGCGCATCGGTGTCGCCCTCGACCGCCGGGGCGATCTCCAGCGCCAGCTTCTTGCCGAGCTCGACGCCCCACTGGTCGAAGGAATCGATGCCCCAGACGACGCCCTGCACGAAGGTGATGTGCTCGTACAGCGCGATCAGCTGGCCGAGCACCGACGGGGTCAGCGCCGGGGCCAGGATCGACGTGGTCGGGCGGTTGCCGGAGAACACCCGCGCCGGGACGATCTCCTCCGCGGTGCCCTCGGCGCGCACCTCGTCGGCGGTCTTGCCGAAGGCGAGTGCCTTGGTCTGGGCGAAGTAGTTCGCCAGGAACAGCGCGTGCACGTCGGTGTCGCCGTCCTTCAGCGGGTGCGCCGGGTTGGCGACCGCGATGAAGTCGGCCGGGATCAGCCGGGTGCCCTGGTGGATCAGCTGGTAGAAGGCGTGCTGGCCGTTGGTGCCGGGCTCGCCCCAGAACACCTCGCCGGTCTCGGTGGTGACGGGGCTGCCGTCCCAGCGGACCGACTTACCGTTCGACTCCATGGTCAGCTGCTGCAGGTACGCCGGGAAGCGGTGCAGGTACTGGGCGTAGGGCAGCACCGCGTGGGTGTGCGCGTCCAGGAAGTTGACGTACCAGACGTTCAGCAGGCCCATCAGCACCGGCACGTTCTGCGCGAACGGCGTCGTGCGCACGTGCTCGTCCACCGCGTGGAAGCCGGCCAGGAAGTCCGCGAAGCCCTCCGGCCCGATCGCGATCGCCAGCGAGGTGCCGATCGCCGAGTCCACCGAGTACCGGCCGCCGACCCAGTCCCAGAACCCGAACGCGTTCTCCGGGTCGATGCCGAAGGCCGCCACCTTGTCCAGCGCCGTGGACACCGCGACGAAGTGCTTCGCCACCGCGCCGGTCCGGGCCTGCTCGGTGTCCTCGATCGCCCCGGCCGCGATCAGCTCGCGCCACAGCCAGTCCCGGGCCAGCCGGGCGTTGGTCAGCGTCTCCAGGGTGCCGAAGGTCTTGGACGCGACGATGAACAGCGTGGTCGCCGGGTCCAGGTCCTTGGTCTTCTCGGCGATGTCGGTCGGGTCGATGTTCGACACGAACCGCAGCTCCAGGCCGTCCTGCACGTAGGGCTTGAGCGCCTCGTAGGCCATCACCGGGCCGAGGTCCGACCCGCCGATCCCGATGTTCACCACCGTGGCCACCCGCTCGCCGGTGACGCCGGTCCACTGACCGGAGCGCACCTGCTCGGCGAAGGCGTACACCTTGGCCAGCACCGCCTGCACGTCCGCGTCCACGTGCTGCCCGTCGACCACCAGCTCCGGGGACGCACCGGCCGGGCGGCGCAGCGCCGTGTGCAGCACCGCGCGGTCCTCGGTCACGTTGATGTGCTCACCGGCAAACATCGCGGCCAGCCGCCCGGACAGGTCCACCTCGTCCGCGAGCCGGGTCAGCAGCTCCAGCGTCTCGTCGGTGATCAGGTTCTTGGACAGGTCGACGTGCAGGTCACCGACCTGCCGGCTCAGCCGCGTCGCCCGCTCCGGGTCCGCGTCGAACCACGCGCGCAGGTCCGGGGTCAGCCCGTCGCGGTGCGCGGTCAGGGCGGTCCACGCGCCGGTGGCGGTCGCGTCGATGGGTGTGCTCACAGTTGTCCCTCTCGAGTGCACAGTGCGTCGGGGACCACCGTAGTCGTGCGCCGGGCCGCCGCACCCAGGACCCGGAGGGCGCCCGGTTGCCGCCGGTGGGGCGCGGCGCGAGAGGGTGGGGGCGTGGACGCGATGCTGCTGTGCTGCGGGCTGGTGACGCTGGACGTGACCCAGGTGGTCGAGGCGGTGCCCAGGCCGGACCAGAAGGTGGTGGCCGACCACCTGGACGTGACCTTCGGCGGCCCGGCCGCGAACGCCGCCGCCACCGCGGTCGCCCTCGGGGTACCGGCCCGGCTGGTCACGGCGATCGGCACCGGCCCGGTCGCCGACCTGATCCGGTCCGGGCTGCGGGAGTCCGGCGTCGAGGTGGTGGACCTGGCCGCCGGCAGCGACGCACACCCGCCGGTGTCCACCGTGCTGGTCACCCGGGCCACCGGCCAGCGCGCGGTCGCCTCGGTGAACGCGATCGGCATGCCGGTGCTCGGCGGGCCCGGCCCGGAGGTGGTCGACGGCGTGACCGCGGTGCTGGTGGACGGCCATCACCTGGGCGCCGCGCTGCCGGTCGCGGCCGAGGCCCGGCGCCGGGGCATCCCGGTCGCGCTGGACGGCGGGTCGTGGAAGCCGGGGCTCGGGGAGTTGCTGGGGCAGGTCGACCATGCGGTGCTGTCCGCCGACTTCGCACTGCCGGACCCTGGCGGCCTCGATGCCGCCGCGTCCGGCGAGGTGCCCGACCTGCTCGCCCGGCTCCTGGCCGGCTGGCCGCTGCGTTCGGTGGCCCGCTCGGCCGGGGCGGGTCCGGTGGAGCTGCGCGAGCGTGGGGGAGCGCCGGTGCTGCTGCCAGTCGAGCCGGTGACGGAGGTCGTCGACACCCTCGGTGCGGGCGATGTGCTGCACGGGGCGCTCGCGGCCGAGCTGGCCCGGGGGAGCGGGATCGAGGCGGCCCTGCGCGCCGGGATCGCCGTGGCCTCCCGGTCGGTGCGCTACGCCGGGGCGCGGGGGTGGATCGGCCGCTGAACGACCCCGGCCACCGACCCGCCAGGGGGCTTCCGTCGAGCCGCCAGAGGCCTTCGCTGAGCCGCCAGGGGTCCCTCCGCCGACCCGCCGCGGAAGCCGTCGGCACCCGTTCCGACGTGCACTGCACGCCCTGAATCGCCGATCTCACCGATCTCGCCACGCCGCTTCGCGCCACCCCTCCCGCCAGGGCGCACCCCTCTGACCTGCGCCAACGCGCCGCCGCCTGCGCCAGTCGGGCGATATGTCGCCCAGGTGAACGCTCGGTCACGACTCGGTCACGGTTCGCCGAACCCCTTGCGTCCGAGTTTGTAAGGAAGCTTCACTAACAAACATGACCACAGCGACGCGGTCGGCCGGCCGCCCTGCTCCTCGGGGAGTCGGGCGGACCATGCGACCCACCGGCAAGCTCCTCCCGGAGCACGGCCGCGCGCACAACCGGTCCATGGTGCTGCAGCACCTGTTCCACAGCGGCCCGTCCTCCCGGGCGGACCTGGCCCGCAGCACCGGACTGACCCGGGTCACCATCTCCGACCTGGTCTCGGTGCTGATCTCCGAGGGCCTGGTCGCCGAACTCGGCATCCGCCCCGAGGGCAAGGTCGGCAAGCCCGCCACGCTGGTCGGGATGCGCACCGAGGACTTCCACGTGGTGGCGGTGGACCTGTCCGACGACGCGAAGCTGCGCGGCGCGGTGATGACCCTGACCGGCAGCGTGGTGGCCCGCCGCTCGGCCTCGCTGGACGGCCGCACCGGTGCCGACGCGGTGACCGTGCTCGAGGAGCTGTGCGCCGACCTGCTGGACGCCGCCTCGGCCCGCCCGGTGATCGGGATCGGCATCGGCTCGCCGGGTGTGATCGATCCCAAGGGCACCGTGATCTCCGCGCCGAACCGCGCCTGGTACGACCTGCCGCTGGCCGCCGACCTGACCGCGACCCTGGGCGTGCCGGTGTACGTGGCGAACGACGCCAACACCCACGCGCTCGGCGAGTACACCTACGGCGGCGCGGCCGGCGACGGCCTGATGGTGATCACCGTCGGCCAGGGCGTCGGCGCCGGGATCGTGCTGGACGGTGTGCTGGTCCGCGGGCCGCACAACGCCGCGGGGGAGATCGGCCACGTGACCGTGGTCGACGACCGCGACCTGCGCGCCGGTGACGCCGAGCCGCTGGCCTGCGCCTGCGGCCGGCACGGTTGCCTGGAGACGCTGCTCTCCCTGCCCGCCCTGCGCCGTGCCACGGCCGGCCGCGGGCCCGAGGATTCCGACGCCGTCCTGGCGTCGGTGGGACGGAAGCTGGGCATCGCCCTGGCCCCCGTCGTCAGTGCCCTCAACCTCTCCGAGGTCCTGCTCTCCGGACCCCCGGAGCTGCTGGACGGACCTCTGCGGGAGGCGGCACTGACCACCGTCCGGAACCGGACCATGCCCCTGATCGGGGATGACCTGGTGATCCGGACGGGCTCCCTGGACGAGGACGGAGCGCTCTCCGGCGCCGCTGCCCTGGTCCTGAACGGCCAGCTCGGGGTGACGTGACCACCCCGAGCCGGCCTGCAGTGCTGGTTTCAACCCGGCGACGCCAACCGGCGCTCGCCTCGCATCTGGGAGGAACACCAACGTGAAGATCGTACGTATGGCGGCCGTCGGTGCGGCGGCGGCGCTCGCGCTGACCGCTTGCTCGTCCGGTGGATCCGGTGGCGGCGACAGCACCTCGAGTGGCGACGGCGCCACCGTCAAGGTGTGGCTGGTCGGCTCCGACACGCCCGATGAGGCCCGTGACTACCTCAAGACCACCTTCGAGGAGCAGAACCCGGGCTCCGAGCTGGTGATCGAGGAGCAGCAGTGGGACGGCCTGGTGGACAAGCTGTCCCAGGCGATGACCGACCCGAAGACCTCGCCGCAGATCGTCGAGGTCGGCAACACCCAGTCGACCACCTTCACCTCGGCCGGCGCGTTCATGCCGCTGGACGACAAGTACGAGGAGCTCGGCGGCGACGACCTGCTCTCCGGCTTCGTGGAGATCGGCACCTTCGACGACACCCTGTACGCGGTGCCGTACTACGCCGGTTCCCGCCTGGTCTTCTACTCGAAGTCCGCCTACGAGGCCGCGGGCGTCGACGTCCCGACCACGCTGGACGAGTACATCGAGGACGGCAAGACCCTCAAGGCCGCGAACGCCGACACCCCGAACTACTCGGGCATCTGGTACCCCGGTCAGGACTGGCGCAACGGCCTGCCCTTCATCTGGTCCGAGGGCGGCGAGCTCGCGGTCGAGGAGGACGGCCAGTGGGTCGGGGCGATCAACACCCCGGAGGCGGTCGCCGGCCTGGAGAAGGTCCAGGACATCATGCTGAACGCGAACGGCGCTGCGCCCGACGCCAAGGAGACCGACCCGCAGATCCCGTGGTGCGCCGGTGAGACCGCGACCCTGTCCGCCCCGGGCTGGGTGTGGGGTTCGCTGCTGAACGCCGACAACGGCGGTTGCCCGGACACCGAGGGTGACATCGGCGTCTACGCCCTGCCGGGTGACAGCGAGGGTGAGACCGCCCCGGTGTTCCTGGGTGGCTCGAACATCGCCATCCCGGCGCAGGCCGCCAACCAGGACCTGGCCTACAAGGCGATGCAGATCATGCTCTCCGACGAGTACCAGACCATCCTGGCCCACAACGGCCTGACCCCGGCGAAGGTCTCGCTGGCCTCCGAGATGCTGAACAGCGAGTCGACCCCGCCGGCCGTCGCCGAGGCTGCCGCCAAGGCCGCCGAGAACGTCAAGCTGACCCCGGTCGCCCCGGGCTGGTCGAACGTCGAGTCCGACCTGATCATGGAGACCCTGTTCACCGAGATCGCCCAGGGCAAGGACGTCCAGACCGCGGCCGACGCCGCGAACGACAAGATCACGGACGCACTGAACCGCTGATCTCCGCAGGTCCGTGGGGCCGTCGCACTCCGGCGGCCCCACGGACCTCCCCGGCGGTGCCCTGCGCCGCCCGCTCCTTCGCACCTGACGTCCCGAGGACTGCCCATGTCTGTCTCCACCGCGCCCCCGGCACCGCCCCGGGCCCCCCGGCGCAAGCGCCGCGAGACCCGCGACCGCGGGGTCTCCTGGTCCGCGCTCGCCCTGCTCATCCCCGCCGTGGTCGTCCTCGGCGTGTTCGTCGGCTACCCGCTGGTGCGGATGCTGACCTTCTCCTTCCAGGACTTCTCCCGGCAGAACAACCTGTTCTCCGGCAAGGCCCCCAACTGGGTCGGCATCGACCAGTACCGGAAGGTGCTGACCGACGGTGAGTTCTGGGCGCTGATGGGGCGCTCCTTTGCCCTGATGATCGTGCTGGTCACCCTGACCATGACGCTCGGCATGCTGATCGCCCTGCTGATGAACCGGCTGGGCAAGTGGATGAAGCTGCTGGTCAGCGTCGGCCTGCTGCTCGCCTGGGCAATGCCCGCCCTGACCAGCACGGTGATCTTCCAGTGGATGTTCGACACCTCCTACGGCGTCGTGAACTACGTGCTGACCCAGATCGGCCTCGACTTCGACCGGTACGCCTGGCTGAGCCAGCCGCTGACCTTCTTCATGGTCGTGGTCTTCCTGGTGACCTGGCAGTCGGTTCCCTTCGTGGCCTTCACCCTGTTCGCCGCCCTGACCCAGGTGCCCGGCGAGGTTCTGGAGGCCGCCGAGTTGGACGGTGCCGGCCGGGTGCAGCGGTTCCGCCAGGTGATCGTGCCGTTCATCAGGCCGGTGATCGCGGTGGTGCTGATGCTGCAAGTGATCTGGGACCTGCGGGTGTTCACCCAGGTCTACGCGCTGCGGCAGTCCTCCGCGGCCGCCAACACCGACGTGATCGGGACCTACATCTACCGCTACGGCGTGGCGCAGGGGAACTACTCCGAGGCGAGCGCGATCGCGGTGATCTTCGCGCTGATCATGCTCGGCCTGGCCTTCTTCTACATCCGCTCGCTGCTTCGGAACGAGGACGTGTGATGAGCACCGTCGACACCACCGCGCCGCTCGGCACCCGCGAGTCCACCGCCACCGATGCCGGCGCCGCCCGCAAGGCCGGGCGCACCAACCGCAACGCCCGCGCCCGCCGGGACCGCCCGGGCTGGTTCCTGACCGTCTGCGCGGTCGTGGTCTTCGCCTTCTCGGTGTTCCCGGTCTACTGGATGGTCAACAGTTCCTTCCTGCCGACCAACCGGATCCGGAGCACCACGCCGACCTTCTTCCCGGTCGACGGCACGTTCGAGAACTACCGGAAGATCTTCGCCGGGGAGACCAACTACCTGTTCACCCCGGCACTGCGGGTCAGCCTGACCGTGGTGGTCGTGGTGCTGGTCTTCGCGCTGCTGTTCGGCTTCCTCGCCGCGCTGGCCGCCACTCGGTTCCGCTGGCGGGGCCGCAAGATGTTCATTGTCACGATCCTGGCGATCCAGATGATCCCGGGCGAGGCGATGATCATCTCGCTGTATTCGATGCTGCGGGACTGGAACCTGCTGGACCAGATCTTCGGCCTGATCCTGCTCTACACCGCCTCGGTGCTGCCGTTCACGATCTGGACGCTGCGCGGCTTCGTCGCCGGGGTGCCGGCCGAGCTGGAGGAGGCCGCGCAGATCGACGGCTGCTCCAAGATCGGCGCGTTCATCCGGGTGACGTTCCCGCTGGTGGCGCCCGGTCTGATCTCCACCGGGGTGTTCGCTTTCATCCAGGCCTGGAATGAGTTTGTGCTGGCCCTGGTGGTCATGGAAGGTAACAAGACGCTGCCGATCTGGCTGCGCGCCCTGCAGGAAGCGACCAAGGGCACCGACTGGGGAACGGTGATGGCCGGGTCGACGCTGATCTCGATCCCGATCGTCATCTTCTTCCTCTTCGTCCAGGGCCGGATGACCTCGGGCATGGTGTCCGGGGCGGTGAAGGGCTGAGCGTGCGCAGCGATGACACCGGGTGGTCGGTGGGCCTGGACATCGGCGGGACCAAGACCCTCGCCGTGCTCCTGGACCCCACCGGCACCCCGGGCGACCAGGTCCGGCTGTCCACCGAGCGCGGCGCGCAGGCCGTCGTCGACACCGCTGCGTGTGCCGCCGCCGACCTGCTGACCCGCGCGGGCCTCGGCGGGGACGACCTGGCCGGGATCGGCATCGGCCTGCCCGGCATCGTCGATCCGGCCACCGGACAGGTGGAGCACGCGGTCAACCTCGGCATCGACTCCGGCGTCCCGCTGGCCGACCGGGTGGCCGAGGCGCTGACCCACCGGCTGAACGGACACGGCGGCACCCGCCCGGTGCGGGTCCGGCTGGAGAACGACCTGAACGCCGCAGCGCTGGGCGCCGCCCACCTGCGCGGGGAGGACGACGGGGACCTCGCGTTCCTGGCGCTGGGCACCGGCCTGGCCGCCGGATTGGTGCTGAACGGGCGGCTGCACCGTGGGGTCGGCGGCGCGGCGGGGGAGATCGGTCACCTGGTGTACATGCCCGGTGGCCGGCCCTGCCCGTGCGGTCAGCGGGGTTGCCTGGAGCAGTACGCCTCCGGGTCCGCGCTGAGCGCCGCCTGGCCGGGGCCCGGCGACCGCCCGGCACCGGTCGCACTGTTCGAGGCGGCGGCAGCCGGGGACCCGGCCGCGCTGGCGATCCGGGACGAGTTCGCCGAGGCGGTGGCAGCCGCGGTGCGGGTGCTGCTGCTGACCACCGACGTCGCCCACGTGGTGATCGGCGGCGGGGTGAGCGAGTTGGGGGCTCCCTTGCTGCAGGTCGTCCATGACAGGCTGGAGCTGTCGGCCCGGGAGTCCCCCTTCCTGGCGTCGATGCGAATGGCGGAGCGGGTCGATCTCGCCCCGCATGGTGTACCGGTGGGTGCGGTCGGCGCTGCACTGGTCGGACGGAAGGAGCCCTGATGGAGGTCATCATCGCCCCCGCGCCCCAGTTGGCGCGGCTCGCGGCCGATGCGGTGGAGCGGGTGGTCCGCCCCGGTGAGGTGAACGGTCACCGCCCGGTGATCGGACTGGCCACCGGGTCGAGTCCGTTGGCGGTGTACGACGAGCTGGTGCGGCGGCACACCGAGGAGGGCCTGTCCTTCGCCGGGGTGACCGCGTTCATGCTCGACGAGTACGTCGGGCTGCCCGCCGACCACCCGGAGCGGTACCGGAACGTGATCGAGAAGGAGATCGCCTCCCGGATCGACATCGACCCGGCGGACGTGCACGGGCCGGACGGCCTGGCCGAGGACATCCCGGCCGCCTGCGCCGCCTACGAGCAGGCGATCCTGGACGCAGGCGGGGTGGACGTGCAGATCCTCGGGATCGGCACCGACGGGCACATCGCCTTCAACGAGCCCGGCTCCTCGCTGGCCTCCCGCACCCGGATCAAGACCCTGACCCGCCAGACCCGGGAGGACAACGCCCGGTTCTTCGGTGGCGACATCGACCAGGTGCCCCAGCACTGCCTCACCCAGGGCCTGGCGACCATCATGTCCGCCCGGCACCTGGTGCTGCTGGCCACCGGCAAGGGCAAGGCCGAGGCGGTGCACCAGCTCACCGAGGGCCCGGTCAGCGCCATGTGGCCCGCCACGATCCTGCAGCACCACCCGCACGTGACGGTGCTGGTCGACGACGCCGCGGCCGGCCGCCTGCAGCTGGCCAGCTACTACCGCGAGGCGTTCAGCGGCAAGCCGGCCTGGCAGAACTGACCCGGCCCGCGAGCCCCGTCGCCCTCCGGGCGGCGGGGCTCCGTCGTGTCCGGCGCGGTCCGTCCGCCCGCGCGACCCGCTCACCCGCGTGCCCATGCTGTGCCCCAGCCGGCTCCGCCCGCCCCGTCCGCGCGCCCACGCCCGCGAGTTCGTGACTCCCGCGTCGACTTCGTCAACCCCGCTACCGCACTCGGCCCCGGAGGACCGAACTGGGCGCCCGGCCCGCCCGGGTTCCGTCTGCCCGCCCGGGTTCCGTCTGCCCACCCGGCCCACCCGGCCCGCCGGGTTCGGTCTGCCCGCCCGGCCCGCCTGGCTCCCGGCCGCCCGCCAACCGGCTCGCCCGTGTCCCCGGTGCCCGCGAGTTCGTGACTCCCGCGTCGACTTCGTCGCCCCCGCTACCGCACTCGGCCCCGGAGGCCGAACTGGGCGCCCGGCTCGCCCGGCTTCCGTCTGCGCGCCCGGGTTCCGTCTGCCCGCCACCCGGCTCGCCCGCGCCCGCCCACGCCGCCCGCCCACGCCCGCGAGTTCGTGACTCCCGCGTCGACTTCGCCGACCCCGGTACCGCACTCGGCCCTGGAGGACCGCACTCGGCGCCCGGCTCGCCCGGGTTCCGTCTGCCCGCCCGGCCCGCCTGGCTCCCGGCCGCCCGCCACCCGGCTCGCCCGTGTCCCAGGTGCCCGCGAGTTCGTGACTCCCGCGTCGACTTCGTCGACCCCGTCGACTGTGCACAGGGGCGGTCCGGACGGGGGTGGTCCCCAGGGAGTGCGGGTGGGGTCCGGTCGGAGGGTCGCGGTCGGTGATGCTGCGGGGATGCCAGAGAGTCCACCGATCGTCCTGGTTCCCGCCCAGCACCCGCCGCGGTCGCTCGAACGGCGAGCCCGCGCCGGCGAGCTGGTGCGGGTGCGGCACGGCGCCTACATCCCCGCCCCGACCGGCACCTCGATCGAGCAGCGGACCGCGCGGGCATTGGCCCGGATCCACGCCGTCGCCGCGCAGAGCTCCATCCGAGTGACCTTCAGTCACCGGTCGGCGGCACTGGTGTGGGGGCTGCCGCTGCTGTCGGTGCCGGATCGAACGCACCTGATCCAGGCGGTGCGCCCAGGCGGGCGGCACGACCCGGGGATCGTCCGCCATGTGATGCGGCTGGACGAGGGCGAGCGCGCCATGCGGGACGGGCTCCCCGTCACGACCCTGGAGCGAACGGTCGTGGACTGTGCGTGTTCGCTGCCGACCCCGGACGGTCTGGTGATCGCCGACGCGGCGTTGCACCTCGGTGCCGACCCGGACGCGATCGAGCGACTGCTCCGGCGACGGCGGGGCGGGCGCGGCGCCGGGGTGGCGCGCTGGGTGTGGGAACGTGCGGACGGCGGATCGGAGTCGCCGGGTGAGTCGCTGACCAGGAGCGCGTTGCTCGACGCCGGTCTGCCGCGCCCACGGACGCAGGTCCAGGTCACGACCCGGCGAGGGGCCTTCCGGATCGACCTCGGCTGGCCGGAACACCGGGTCGGTGTCGAGTTCGACGGGCGGGTAAAGTACTCCGGTGGCGCGGCCGGTGACCCAGCCGTGGTGGTCTTCCGCGAGAAGCGGCGCCAGGACGCACTCGAGGACGCCGGCTGGCGCCTCCTGCGAGTCACCTGGCACGACCTCCGCCAGCCCACGACCCTCGCTGCCCGCGCCCTCGATCTGCTTCGCCGGCGCGACTTCGTCAGGTCCGCCGCGAATGCGGGTGCGGCGCTACCGATCTCACGGCCGATGTAACGAAGTCGCCCAAGGGGCGCGGCGGGGCGGTGGCGTGGGGAGCTCGGGGAGTGGCGCGTGGCGCGCGGGGAGTGAGGTGGGCGCGGGAGGGGCGGGGAGCGCGGGGATCGGGGGAGCACGGCGGGCGCGAGCCGTCCGGGGAGTGGGCGGCCCGGGTAGCGGGTCCGGTCCGTCGGGCACCCAGGGCGGTCCCGCCGTCGGTGGTGCGTCGTAGACTCGGGGACATGAGTGAGCCCCTGCCGCCGAGCGATCCCAGCACCGGCCCGGACCGAGCGTCCGACCCCGATGGGGGCACCTCCACCGGCCTGCTGGAGCGCACCGAGCTGAACGAGCAGGTCGAGCCGGGCGACCACGAGCGCTTCGCGCACTACGTGCGCAAGGAGAAGATCATGGAGTCCGCGATCTCCGGTACGCCAGTGATCGCGCTGTGCGGGAAGGTCTGGGTGCCTGGCCGCGACCCGAAGAAGTTCCCGGTCTGCCCGGTCTGCCAGGAGATCTACGACGGGCTGCGCGAGCCGCAGGACGGCGACGACTCCGGCAAGGGCGGTCGCCGCTGGGGCTTCGGCCGCGGCAAGGGTTCCGGCGACAGCTCCGGCGGCAAGTGAGCGCGGATCGCGCCTCCGTCCCCCACCCCCACGCCTCGACGTCGGCGGCACAGCATCTGCCGCCGGCGTTCCCGGGGCGTGCGCCGTGGGGGACGGCGGGCAAGCTGCGTGCCTGGCAGGCGGAGGCACTGGAGCAGTACCTGAGCACGTCGCCGCGGGACTTCCTGGCGGTCGCCACCCCGGGTGCGGGCAAGACCACCTTCGCGCTGCGGATCGCCACCGAGCTGCTCGCCGCCCGGGTGGTGCGCCGGGTGACCGTGGTCGCGCCGACCGAGCACCTCAAGCACCAGTGGGCGGACGCCGCGGCCCGGGTCGGCATCACCCTGGACCCGAACTTCAAGAACGCTCAGGGGCGGCACGGGCACGGCTTCGACGGGGTGGCGCTGACCTACGCGCAGGTGGCCAGCAAGCCCGCGCTGCACGCCGCCCGGACCACCGCGGCGCCGACCCTGGTGATCCTGGACGAGGTGCACCACGGCGGTGACGCGCTGTCCTGGGGCGATGCGGTCTACGAGGCCTTCGACGGGGCGACCCGCCGGCTGGCGCTGACCGGCACCCCGTTCCGCAGCGACACCGCCGCGATCCCGTTCGTGCAGTACGAGCGGGACCCGGACGGCATCCGCCGGTCCAAGGCCGACTACACCTACGGGTACGCCGAGGCGCTGCGCGACCACGTGGTGCGCCCGGTGCTGTTCCTGACCTACTCCGGGTCGATGCGCTGGCGGACCAAGGCCGGGGACGAGATCTCCGCCCGGCTCGGCGAACCGCTGACCAAGGACATGACCGCCCAGGCCTGGCGGACCGCGCTGGACCCGAACGGCGAGTGGATCCCGTCGGTGCTGGCCGCCGCGGACCGCCGGTTGACCGAGGTGCGGCGCAGCGTGCCGGATGCCGGGGCGATGGTGATCGCCACCGACCAGACCGACGCCCGCGCCTACGCCGGGCACCTGGCCCGGATCACCGGGGTCTCGCCCACGGTGGTGCTCTCCGACGACGAGGGCGCGAACGCCCGGATCGACGAGTTCTCCGCCTCGGACTCGCGCTGGCTGGTCGCGGTGCGGATGGTCTCCGAGGGCGTGGACGTACCCCGGCTGGCGGTCGGGGTGTACGCCACCAGTGCGTCCACGCCGCTGTTCTTCGCCCAGGCGATCGGCCGGTTCGTGCGGGCCCGCAAGCGGGGGGAGACCGCGTCGGTGTTCCTGCCGTCGGTCACCCCGCTGCTGACCCTGGCGAATGCGATGGAGGTCGAGCGCGACCACGCCCTGGACCGGCCGAAGACCGCCGAGGAGAACGGCGAGGGCTACAACCCCGAGGACAACCTGCTGGCCGCGGCCAACCGGGAGGAGAAGGGCTCGGACGCCCTCCAGGGGTCGTTCGAGGCGCTGGAGGCCCAGGCGTCCTTCGACCGGGTGCTGTTCGACGGTGGCGAGTTCGGCACCGGCGCGGACGTCGGTTCGGAGGAGGAGCAGGACTTCCTCGGGCTGCCCGGCCTGCTGGACGCCGATCAGGTCACCACCCTGCTCCGCCAGCGCCAGGCCGACCAGCTCAAGGGCCGCAAGAAGTCCCGGACCCAGGCCGAGATCGCCGAGGAGCGGGCGGCGATGGACCACCGCCGGCAGGCCGAGCTGCGCAAGGAGCTGGCCCAGCTGGTCGGCGCCTGGTCGCGCAAGAGCGGGCAGCCGCACGCCCAGGTGCACGCCGAGCTGCGTCGCCGCTGTGGCGGGCCGGAGGTGCCGCTGGCGGACCCGGATCAGCTGACCAGCCGGATCGGGATGCTGCGCGGCTGGTTCGTCGGCAAGCGATAAAACCGCAGGTCAGCGCGCTGTATTACCAGCAAACCGGCCTCCCGCAACCCGAGCGTTCGGCGTGCCGACCGGCTGATGACGTGCCAGGGTCTTCCTCGTTGACAGGCCCCGGTCATCCCGGCCGGGGCACGAACGGACGAAGGAGGCCACCATGCCCGCTTGGCTGATCCTCATCATCATCGGTGTTGTGCTGCTCGTGCTCGGAGTGGCGATCTCGGCGGCGAAGTTCCTGCTGTACGTCGGTATCGCGATCCTGGTCGTGAGCCTGATCCTGGGGCTGCTGCGCCGGGGCAAGAACTCGGTCTAGTCGTCCGCACAGACACGACGAGGGCGGCATCCCATCCCGGGATGCCGCCCTCGTCGTGTGTCAGAGCGTGAGCGTCGTGGTCGGCAGGGCGGCCTCGTCGGCGGACAGTCGCCGGGCGCCGCGGGGGAGCTCGTCCCGGGACGCCGCATGCCGCTCGGCCGCCCGGCGCACCCCGGCGGCCCCGGTCCAGCCGTCCTGGACCTGCCCGTCGACCACCAGCGGCACCACCAGCGGGCGCAGGTCGGCGGAGTCCGGCACCCAGGCGCGTACCGCCTCGTCGTTCCCGGTGACCACGACCTCGGCGACCGCCCGGCCGCTGTCGTCCCGGCGCCGGGCCGCGGTCTTCAGCCCGCCGGTCGAGGTCTTGGCGGTGGACGCCTTGGCCACCGGTTCCAGCGCACCGGAGCGGCCCTCCCGGGCGACCAACTTGTAGACCATCCCGCAGGTCGGGGCGCCCGAGCCGGTAACCAGCGAGGTGCCGACGCCGTAGGAGTCCACCGGCGCGACCGCCAGCGCCGCGATCGCGTACTCGTCCAGATCGGAGGTCACGGTGATCCGGGTGTTCCGGTTGCCCAGGGCGTCGAGCTGGGCCCGCACCTCCTGCGCCAGCACCCCGAGGTCGCCGGAGTCCAGCCGGACCGCACCCAGCTCCGGGCCGGCGGCGGCCACCGCGCGCTCCACGCCGCGCCGCACGTCGTAGGTGTCCACCAGCAGCGTGGTGCCCGGCCCGGAGGCGGCGACCTGGGCGGCGAAGGCCTGCTCCTCGTCGTCGTGCAGCAGGGTGAAGGCGTGGGCGGCGGTGCCGATGGTGGGCAGGTCGTACCGGCGGCCGGCCTCCAGGTTGGAGGTGCCGGCGAACCCGGCGACCGCGGCGGCCCGGGCGGCGGCGACCGCGGCCTCCTCGTGCGCGCGCCGGGCACCCATCTCCAGACAGGGCCGGCCGATCGCGGCGCTGGTCATCCGGGACGCTGCCGAGGCGATCGCGGAGTCGTAGTTCAGGATCGACAGCACGACGGTCTCCAGCAGCACCGCCTCGGCGAAGCTGCCCTCCACGGTGAGCACGGGGGAGTGCGGGAAGAACATCTCGCCCTCGGCGTAGCCCCGGATCGTCCCGCCGAACCGGTAGTCGGCCAGCCACCGCACGGTGCGGTCGTCCACCACCCGGTTGTCCGCCAGCCAGTCCAGCTCCGTGGTGCCGAACCGGAAGTCCGCCAGCGCCTCCAGCACCCGGCCGGTGCCGGCCAGCACGCCGTAGCGCCGTCCGGCGGGCAGTCGCCGGGTGAACACCTCGAACACGCAGCGCCGCCCGGCCGTGCCGTCGGCGAGGGCCGCCTGGAGCATGGTCAGCTCGTAGCGGTCGGTGAGCAGGGCAGTCGACGTCATGCGAACACCGTAGGCGCACCTAGCATGGACGGCGTGTCTGTCGAGCTGGTCCCGGAGGAGCTGACCCGGGAGGACTCCGCCCTGGACGACGTCTGGGTGACGGTGGTCTGGAACGACCCGGTGAACCTGATGTCCTACGTCACCTATGTCTTCCGCAGCTATTTCGGCTACTCCGAGCAGAAGGCCACCACGCTGATGCTGGAGGTGCACGAGCAGGGCCGGTCCGCGGTGTCCTCGGGCAACCGGGAGAAGATGGAGATCGACGTGCAGGCGATGCACTCCTTCGGGCTGTGGGCGACCATGCAGCGCAGCGGCGCGGGCACCGACTGATGCGCGGGTTCCGGATCGAGGGCGACCACCTGGTCTCCGAGGCCGATCCCGAGGAGCGGGAGGTGTTCGCCTCCGTGGTGGCCGACGTCGCCGAACTGCTCGGTGCCGGGCGGCTGGAAGAGCGGACCGAGGACCCGTCGGCCGAGCCGGTGGGCTTCCGGCTGCGGCTGGACCCGATCCCGGCCCCGGACGATCCCGCCGTGCACCGGCTGCTGCCGGACGCCTCCCGCGAGGACGCCGAGCTGAGCGCCGAATTCCGCCGGCTGACCGAGGACGACCTGCGCCAGGAGAAGATCGAGCGGCTGGCCGCGCTGTACCGGCTGCTGGCCTCCGGCGACCCGATCCGGGTGCCCCGGGACCAGGCGCACCGGCTGGCGGCCACCCTCACCGATCTGCGGCTGGTCCTGGGCGAGCGCCTGGGGATCACCGACGAGGAGTCCAGCCAGGCGCTGGAGGACGATCTGGTGGCCGGCGACCCGGACCCGGGCGACCGCGCGGCGCAGGTCCGGCACTATCTGGGCTCGATCTTCCTGGCACTCGGGTGGTGGCAGGAGACGCTGATGAGCTGTCTGCTGGCCGGGCTACCCTCGGAGTCGTGAACAACGCTCCGATCGGCATCTTCGACTCCGGGGTCGGTGGTCTCACCAACGCCCGCGCCATCCTGGACCAGATGCCGCAGGAGTCCGTCCTGTACATCGGGGACACCCTGAACTCGCCCTACGGCCCCAAGCCGCTGGCCGCCGTGCGCGCCCACGCCCTGGAAGTGATGGACGACCTGGTCGACGCCGGGGTGAAGATGCTGGTGATCGCGTGCAACTCCGCCTCCTCCGCGGTGCTGCGCGACGCCCGGGAGCGGTACACGCTGCGCCGGGGCCTGCCGGTGGTGGAGGTGATCCTGCCTGCCGCCCGCCGCGCGGTCGCCGCCACCCGCAACGGCAAGATCGGCGTGATCGCCACCAAGACCACCGTGGAGTCCAAGTCCTACGACGACGCCTTCGCGGTGGCGCCCGGGATCGAGCTGACCACCCGGGCCTGCCCGCGGTTCGTCGAGTTCGTCGAGGCCGGGATCACCTCCGGCCCGGAGCTGCTGACCGTCGCCGACGACTACCTGCGCCCGGTGAAGGAGGCCGGGGTGGACACCCTGGTGCTCGGCTGCACGCACTACCCGCTGCTCACCGGCGTGATCTCCTACGTGATGGGCGAGGACGTCACCCTGGTGTCCTCCGCCGAGGAGACCGCCAAGGACGTGTACCGCACCCTGGTCGCACACGACCTGGAGCGTGACCCGGCGGCCGGCCCGCCGCAGCACCGGTTCCTGGCCACCGGCGACCCGGAGCCGTTCCAGCGGCTGGCCCGCCGGTTCCTCGGGCCGGAGGTCACCGCGGTCGAACCCCGGGACGCGCTGCGCTGAGGCCGGTGGCGTGACGAGCGCCACGCGTGATCTGGGTCCTCCGACCGACCGTGAACGCCGCCTGCACGGCATCATGTCGCGGGTGAGGCCGTCCGATGGGGGCACGGCCCGCCGGAGCAGGAGGCGTAGATGAGGCTCGTCGTCGTGGGCTGCGCGGGGTCTTTCCCCAGCCCGGAATCGGCTGCGTCCAGCTATCTGGTCCAGGCCGACGGCCCCGACCCGCGCACCGGCGAAGTCCGGCAGTGGAATCTGCTGATGGACCTGGGCAACGGCGCGCTCGGCCCGCTGCAGAGCCACCTGGACCCGAGCTGCCTGGACGCGATCGCGATCAGCCACACCCACGCCGACCACATCGCCGACGTCGTGGTGCTGGGCGTGATGCTCCGGTACGCGCCCACCGGCTGCCCCCGGGACGAGCCACTGCCGATGTACGGCCCGGCCGGCCTCGGCGAGCGGCTGTCCCAGCTGTCCGGCCACGACCCGGCCACCGACACCGGCGGGCACGTCACGCTGGGCACCTGGCGGGAGGGCGAACCGGTCACCGTCGGCCCGTTCACCATCGACCCGGTGCCGGTGGACCACCCGGTGCCGTCCTTCGGGCTGCGGGTGACCGGGCCGTCGTCGGTCCGCCCGGGGGAGCGGGTCACGCTGTCCTACACCGGCGACACCGACGAGTGCGCGGGCCTGGACACCCTGGCTGCGGACACCGATCTGCTGCTGTCCGAGGCCGCGTACCTGGAGGGCAGCCCGCACACCCCGCGCGGCATCCACCTCACCGGCGCGCGTGCGGCCCGGGCGGCGGCCCGTGGCGGCAGCCGGTCCCTGGTGCTGACCCACCTGGTGGCCTGGAACGACCCGGCCCGGACCCTGGCCGAGGCGGTCGCCGAGTACGACGGCCCGGTGCAGATCGCCCGGCCCGGCCTGACCGTGGAGCTGTGACCCGGGACGGTTAGGGTGCCGGTATGACCGACATCCCCCGCCCGGACGGGCGTGCCCTCGACCAGCTGCGCCCGATCAGCCTCACCCGCCACTTCCTGGACGCCGGCGAGGGCAGCGTGCTGGTGGAGTTCGGCGGCACCACCGTGCTGTGCGTGGCCTCGTTCACCGAGGGGGTGCCGCGCTGGCGCAAGGGTTCCGGCGAGGGCTGGGTGACCGCGGAGTACTCGATGCTGCCCCGGGCCACCACCACCCGGTCGGACCGCGAGTCGGTCCGCGGCAAGGTCGGCGGCCGCACGCACGAGATCTCCCGGCTGATCGGCCGCTCGCTGCGCGCGATCATCGACGTCGCGGCGCTGGGCGAGAACACCATCGTGCTGGACTGCGACGTGCTGCAGGCCGACGGTGGCACCCGCACCGCCTCGATCACCGGCGCCTACGTCGCGCTGGCCGACGCGGTGGCGTGGGGGATCGAGCGCGGGGCGATCGCCGCCGGCCGCACCGTGCTCAAGGACTCGGTGTCCGCGGTGAGCGTCGGCATCGTGGACGGCCGCCCGGTGCTGGACCTGCCCTATGTCGAGGATGTGCGCGCGGAGACCGACATGAACGTGGTGGTGACCGGCTCCGGCGACTTCGTCGAGGTGCAGGGCACCGCCGAGGCCGCCCCGTTCCGCCGCAGCGAACTCGACCAGCTGCTCGACCTGGCGATCGGCAGCACCCGCGAGCTCGCCCGGCTGCAGGCCGAGGCGCTGGCCGCCCCGGGCCGGACCACGGTGCGCGGATGACCGCCCCCCGGCTGGTGCTGGCCACCCACAACGCGCACAAGATCGGCGAGCTGCGGGCGATCCTGGCCCCGGCGCTGCCCGGCCTGGACCCGGCCTCGATCGTCGGTGCCCGGGACGTCGGTGCCCCGGAGCCGGTGGAGGACGGGGTCACCTTCGCCGAGAACGCGCTGATCAAGGCCCGGGCGCTAGCGGCCTTCACCGGGCTGCCCGCGGTGGCCGACGACTCCGGCCTGGCGGTGGACGTGCTCGGCGGTGCGCCCGGGATCTTCTCCGCCCGCTGGTCCGGCCGGCACGGCGACGACCGGGCGAACCTGGAACTGCTGCTGGCCCAGCTCGGCGACATCGCCGACCAGCACCGCGCGGCCCGGTTCACCTGCGCCGCTGCCCTGGTCACCCCGGACGGCGCCGAGCACGTGGAGCTGGGCTACCTGGAGGGCCGCCTGGCACACGCCCCGCGCGGGGAGCACGGCTTCGGCTACGACCCGATCCTGATCGTCGAGGGCGGCGAGCTGACCGCCGCGGAGCTGGCACCGGAGCGCAAGAACGCCATCTCCCACCGCGGGCAGGCGTTCCGCGCCCTGGCGCCGGTGGTGGTGCGGGTCCTGAGTGCCTGAGATCCACCTGGTCGCCGACCGGGTGAGCTTCGGCTACCCCGGCCGGCCGGTGCTGGACGGCGTCGTGCTGACCGCGTCCGCCGGTGACCGGGTGGGCGTGGTGGGGGAGAACGGTGCCGGCAAGACCACGCTGCTGCGGCTGCTCGCCGGCGACCTGGCGCCGTCCAGCGGCGAGGTGCGCACGGTCGGCACCGTGTCGGTCGTGCACCAGGAGCTCGACCTGCCGCCGGAGGCCACCGTCGGCGACCTGATCGCGCGCACCGCCGGGCAGGTCCGGGCGGCCGCCGAGCGCCTGGACCGGGTGGTGGCGGATTTCGACCACGATGCCGGGGACCTGGGGGAGCTGAGCGAGGCGATCGCCGCCGCAGAGCGCCTGGCCGCCTGGGACGTCGACCGCCGGGTGGACGAGGCGCTGACCCGGTTCGGTGCCCCGCGCGACCCTGCCCGCACCCTGGGCTCGCTCAGCGTCGGCGAGGCCTACCGGGCGCGGCTGGCCTGCCACATCGCCGAGCGGGCCGACATCCTGCTGCTGGACGAGCCGACCAACCACCTGGACGCGGGCGGCATCGACTACCTGACCGCCCAGCTCCAGCAGTGGGCCGGGGTGGTGCTGATCGTCACCCACGACCGCAAGCTGCTCGACGACGTGATGACCGCCATCCTCGACCTGGACCCGTCGATGGACGGCCGCCCGGTGCTCTACGGCGCCACCCGGTACGCCGACTACCGGTTCGCCAAGGACCAGGCACTGCGTCGCTGGCGGGTCCGCTACGCCCAGGAGCGCAAGCGCGCCGCGCAGCTCGCGTACCGGCTCGACCGGTCCTACGAGGGCCTGTCCGACGAGTGGCGGCCGCCCAAGGGGTCGCAGAAGCACCGGCGCGGCACCCGGGCCCGGATCCACGTCAAGGCCGCCGACCGGCTGGTGCAGAAGCTGGAGTCCGAGGCGGTCGATGTCCCGGTGCCGCCGCTGGAACTGGCCTTCCCGGACCTGCCCTCGCTGCCCACCTCCAGCCGGGTCGAGGACGCCTACCGTGGTGGACCGCTGCTCGAGCTGCGCGCCCCGCGGGTCGAGGGCCGGCTCGACCTGCCCGGGGTGCGGATCGAGTTGCCACCGGCCGGGCGGCTGCTGGTCACCGGCCCGAACGGCGCCGGCAAGTCCACCCTGCTTGCCGCACTGGCCGGCCGCCTGCCGCTGGACCGTGGGCACCGCAGCGCCGCCCGTGCCCTGCGGCTCGGCGTGCTCGCCCAGGACGAGACCACCCCCGACCAGCTGCGGATGACCGGCTTCGAGGCGGCCGCCGCCCGCGCCTTGGACCTGCTGCGCACCGGCGCCCTCGACCCGGCGCACATCGTCCCGGTGGCCGCACTCGGGCTGCTGGACGAGGCCGATCTGGACCGCCCGCTCGCCGAACTGTCGGTGGGCCAGCGCCGCCGGTTCGCCCTGGCGATGGCCCTGGTGCCCGCGCCGCAGGTGCTGATCCTGGACGAGCCGACCAACCACCTGTCGATCGGGCTGGTGGACGAGCTGACCGCGGCGCTGCAGGTCACCTCCGCCGCGGTGGTGGTCGCCACCCACGACCGGGCGATGCGGGCGGATCTGTCGGGGTGGCCGGAGGTGCGGCTCTAGTCCGCGGCAGGCGTCGCCGGCAACAGCCGCTCCACCCCGCGGGCCAGCACCGCCAGCACCAGGAAGACCACCGCCACCACCGCGGTGTTCCGCAGCGCCACCGCCAGGCCGAGCTCCCCGACGTCCAGGAACGGGTACGGATACCAGCCCACTGCCGCGCCGCGCAGGAAGGTGTACGCCACCCAGGCCAGCGGGTAGACCACCGACCAGCCCACCGAGGACCAGGTCCAGCGCGGCCGTGGACCCGCCAGCAGCCAGACCAGCACCGCCCCGACCGGGGACACCGTGTGCAGCAGCAGATTCGCCACCTGGCCGCTCGGGGTCAGCTGCGCCGCCTCGCCGGCCAGCACCGTGTGGTAGACGACCCCGGTCACCAGGATGCACAGCAGCGCATCGAGCTGGATGACCGCCTGCACCCGTCCACCGCCGGCCGGCCGGGCGACCAGCAGGGCGCTGGACAGCACCACCAGCAGGTTGGACTGGATGGTGAAGTAGCTGAACAGCCGGATCAGCCGTTCGCCGTCGCCGCCCTCGGCGACCGCATTGCCCAGCTCGATCAGCACCCCGGCCAGGGCCGCCAGACCGAGCAGTGCGTACAGCGCCCGCCGGCCGCTCAGGGCATCCGCCCGACGTGCGCCATCGCCTGGCGCAGCAGCAGGCCCTGACCGCCGTTCATCTCCACCTGCACCTGCTCGCTGCACACCTCCTCCGGGGTGAGCCAGGCCAGGTCCAGCGCGTCCTGCTGCGGGCGGCAGTCGCCGGTCACCGGCACCACGTAGGCCAGGGACACCGCGTGCTGCCGGGGGTCGTGGTACGGGGTCACGCCCGGGGTGGGGAAGTACTCGGCGACCGTGAACGGTTGTGGCGAGGGCGGCACCTGGGGCAGCGCCACCGGGCCGAGGTCCTTCTCGATGTGCCGCAGCAGCGCGTCGCGCACCCGCTCGTGGTACATCACCCGGCCAGAGACCAGCGCCCGGGACATCACGCCCTCCGGGGTCACCCGCAGCAGCAGCCCCACCGCCACCACATCGCCCGAGTCGTCCACCCGGACCGGCACCGCGTCGACGTACAGCAGCGGCAGCTGGCGGCGGACGGCGGCGATGCCCTCCGCGCTCAGCCAACCGGCCGGGCGGCCGGACTCGTGGGGCTCCGGGGGCAGATCAGCGGTGTCGGTCACCTGGATGTTGTACCCGAGCGGCCGGTCGCGGGCACGCCCGACGCGCCTGACCACTCCGGACGACCCCCGGGAGGCCGTCCGGAACGCCCACGGGAATACTGAGCGCGGCAGGAGCGCTCTATCGGGCGTTCACTGAAGGAAACGGGAGGCAGACGATGGCAACGACCGAACTGACGGCCGAGTCCATCCAGAAGACGATCGACGAGAACGACATCGTCCTGGTGGACTTCTGGGCCGACTGGTGCGGCCCGTGCAAGCGGTTCGGACCGATCTTCGAGCAGTCCTCGGAGACGCACCCGGACATCGTCCACGCGAAGGTGGACACCGAGGCGGAGCAGGAGCTCGCCGCTCAGCTGCAGATCACCTCGATCCCGACGCTGATGGCCTTCCGCGAGGGCATCCTGGTCTTCAACCAGGCCGGCGCACTGCCCGGCCCGGCGCTGGAGCAGGTCGTCGACGCGGTCAAGGGCCTGGACATGGACGACGTGCGGGCGCAGATCGCCGCCGCGTCGGCCGCACAGAACTGACCCACGCACGAGGCCCCCGCACCCACCGGTGCGGGGGCCTCGTCGCGCCCGGGCCCACGCTCCGCCACATGCTCGTCGCGCCACGGCCCCGCCCCGGCTCCACCTGGTGCTCGTCGCGCCACGGCCCGGTCCCGCGCCCGGCCCCGCCCGGCACGAGTGCGGAGAACCTGTCGCCCGAATCGCCCGAACCGCAGCAACTTCTCCGCACTCGTCGCGCGGAGGGCCCAGCGCCCGCGTCCGCACCGGGCCCGAATCGCGTACTCGTCGTGTCGAGGGCGCAGCTCACGGTGGTCCAGCGGGCGTGAGACCAACGCGGACTGCGCCCTCGACGCGGGCAGACCGCTACGCCCGGGCCGCGCGGCGCAGTTCGTCGAGTGCCGCGGCGACCGCGACCGCACCGACGGGCAGCAGCACCCACAGCGGCATCGCACCCACCGCGGCGACCACCGGGACCACCACGAACAGCACGCCGCCGGTGATCCGGTCCAGTGGGGTGTGGATCGACCGCCAGGCGCCGACCCGTCGCCGCAGCGCCAGCGCCGCTGCCGCGCGGATCACGGTCACCCCCGTGATCACCACCCACAGCGCCGGCCCGAACACGTCGGTGCGCCACAGCAGCCAGCCCAGCACCCCGACCCAGAACGCGACGTCCGCGATCGTGTCCAGCACCGCGCCGCGCTCGGAGTCCACCGCCCACCGCCGGGCCAGCCGGCCGTCCAGCACATCGCTCAGCCCACACCACAGGTAGGCGATCAGCGCGGGGACCGGCGCCGCGATGAACGGCAGCACCAGGGCCACGACGACCCGGGACCAGGTCAACAGGTCGGGCAGCAGACGGCGCACGGGTCCTCCGCGGGACAGGGGTGCGGGAGGCGGGATTCGAACCCGCACGCTCATCAGAGCACCAGGACCTAAACCTGGCGTGGCTGCCGTTTCACCACTCCCGCCGACCTGGTCGATGATGCCAGGTCCGGCCGGCTCAGGCTGCGTCGATCCCCAGGTCGCGCCGCAGCTTCGCCACGTGGCCGGTGGCCTTGACGTTGTACTGGGCGAGTTCGACGACGCCGGCCGGGTCCAGCACCACCGTGGAACGGATCACGCCGGTGACGACCTTGCCGTACAGCTTCTTCTCGCCCCAGGCGCCCCACTGCTCCATCACGGTGTGCTCGGGGTCGGAGACCAGCGGGAAGCTCAGGTCCTCGGCCTCGGCGAACCGGGCCAGCTTCGCCGGGGAGTCGGGGGAGACGCCCACCACCCGGTAGCCGTGCGACTGCAGCGAGGCGAGGTTGTCCCGGAAGTCGCAGGCCTGCTTGGTGCACCCCGGCGTGCCGGCGGCCGGGTAGAAGTAGACGACCACGTGCTGCCCGCGCAGCTCGGAGAGGGTCAGCGTGCCGCCGTCGGCGGTCGGCAGCGTGAAGTCGGGGGCGGTGTCACCGGCGGACAGGCGGGGCATGGCGGCTCTCCTCGATCGCGCGGGCGCCTGGTGCGCCCGTGGACAGGGTAGTCAGGGCTCCGGGTAGCGTCTGCTCCCGTGACTGTGAGCCAGAACTCCCGCCCCGAGCTGCCGATCCGGATGCTCAACGACCGCCTGCTGGTGGAGCTGGACGCCGACGCGGCCGAACGCCGGTCCAGTGCCGGGATCGTGATCCCGGCGACCGCGGTGGTCGGCAAGCGCCTGGCCTGGGGCGCGGTGGTCGCCGCCGGGCAGCACGTGCGCCAGGTGTCGGTGGGCGACCGGGTGCTGTTCGACCCGGACGAGCGTGGCGAGGTGGAGCTGGCCGGCGCGACCTACCTGCTGCTGCGGGAGAAGGACGTGCACGCGGTCGCCGAGCCCCGTGACGGCGGTGAGGGCACCGGCCTGTACCTGTAGCTGTTGCGCCCCTCCGGCCGCGGTGTTCCGATAAGGCCGGAGGAAAGGGGACGATCGTGGGCGACGATCAGTCCGCGCCGACCGAGGCGCGCGCCGTGATGGACCTGCTGGCGGAGCACGTGCCGCTCACGTTGCTCGCCGACCTGGCGACCGCCGAGCCGCGTTCGGGCGAGATCCTGCGCACCGAGGGGCTGCCGGAGGACGAGTGGTGGGCCGAGGGCGAGCACACCGCGTGACCTGCATCACGACCGGCCGCGACCGCGCGGAACCGATTCGCGTCCGACACCGGGAGGGTGCTAACTTCTTCCTCGCGCGCCATTAGCTCAATTGGCAGAGCAGCTGACTCTTAATCAGCGGGTTCGGGGTTCGAGTCCCTGATGGCGCACCAGCATGAAGGCCTCGCACCGATCGGGTGCGGGGCCTTCGTCGTGTGTGGGTGCCGGTCCGTACCGTCCGGGGCATGGACGAGCTGGCGGAACTGCGCGAGGACTACGACCGGGTGGCGGACCGCTACGTCGAGCTCGGGGTGGGTGACCTGGCCGAGGAACCGTGGTTGCGGTCGGTGCTGGTCGCCTTCGCCGAGCAGGTGCGCGACCGGGGCCCGGTGCTGGATGTCGGCTGCGGCCCCGGGCAGGTCAGCGCGTTCCTGGCCGCGCACGGGGTGGACGTGCGTGGAATCGACCTGTCGCCGCGGATGGTCGAGCACGCTCGACGGCGGTTCCCCGCGGTGCGCTTCGACACCGGATCGGCGACGGCGCTCGGGGTCGAGGACGGAACGCTGGCCGGGATCCTGGGCTGGTGGTCGCTGTTCCACCTGCCCCGGCCGCAGCTGCCAGGGGTGTTCGCGGGCTTCGCCCGGGCGCTGCGGCCGGGTGGACTGGCGCTGGTCGGGTTCCACGCCGGGGACGGCGAGCTGCACCGCACCGAGGCCTACGGCGGGGTGCCGGTCGGCTGGACGACCCATCTGTGGCGCCCGGAGCGGCTGGCCGAACTGCTGGCCGGCGCCGGCCTGCGACCGGTGCTGGAGCAGCGGTTCGCCGCCGCGGTGCCGCAGCAGCGCCCGCAGGTGGTGATCGCCGCCCGGCGGGTGTGAGCGTCGACCTGCCGGTTCACCCCCGCGGGTCCACGATGGGCACACCCGAGGAATGGAGCGATGCGATGAGCGAGGACCAGACCCTCAGCTACGACGTGGTCGTGATCGGTGGTGGTGCCGTGGGGGAGAACGCCGCCGACCGTGCGGCCCGCACCGGGCTGTCCGTGCTGGTGGTGGAGCGCGAGCTGGTGGGCGGTGAGTGTTCCTACTGGGCCTGCATGCCGTCCAAGGCGCTGCTGCGGCCGGGGTCGGTGCTCGCCCAGGCGCGGGCGGTGCCCGGGGCGGCGGAGCTGATCACCGGCACCCTGGACCCGGCGCTGGTGCTGGCCCGGCGGGACGAGTTCACCTCGCACTGGGACGACCACGGGCAGGTCGAGTGGCTGGAGTCGGCCGGGCTCGCCCTGCTGCGCGGTTCCGCCCGGTTCACCGGGGAGAAGGAACTGCTGGTCGAGGACGAGGAGACCGGGACCAGCACCCGGGTGATCGCCCGGCACGCGGTGATCGTGGCCAGCGGCAGCGAGCCGGTGATCCCGGGCATCCCGGGGCTGGCCGAATCGCAGCCGTGGACCTCGCGGGAGGCGACCGCGGTGGAACAGGTGCCCGGGCGGCTGGTGATCCTCGGCGGCGGGGTGGTCGGGGTGGAGATGGCCACCGCGTACCGCGACCTGGGCGCCGAGGTCACGCTGATCGTGCGCGGCGACCGGGTGCTGACCGGCGCCGAGCCGTTCGCCGCCGAGGAGGTGGGCACCGCCCTGCGCGACCTCGGCGTCGATCTGCGGTTCGGCACCGAGACCACCGCGGTGCGCCGGGACTCGGGTGGCGTGCACCTGACCGTGACCGGGCCGCAGGGGGAGTCCACGCTGGATGCCGATGAGCTGGTGGTCGCCACCGGTCGCCGGCCGCGCACCGCTGACCTGGGCCTGGAGGTGCTCGGGCTGGACGGACTGACGGTGGACGACGCGCTGCAGGTGCCGGGCCACGATTGGCTGTTCGCGGTCGGCGACGTCACCGGCCGGACCGCCACCACCCACCAGGGCAAGTACGACGCCCGGGTCGCCGGGGACGTGGTGGCCGCGCGCTTCGGCGACGACGAGTCGCTGCGGGAGCAGGAACGGGCGGCCGGGGACTGGTCCCGGTTCCGGGCCACCGCCGACCACGCCGCCGTGCCGCAGGTGGTGTTCACCCGCCCGGAGGTCGCCTGGGTCGGGCTCACCGAGCAGCAGGCCCGGGATGCGGGCCGGACGGTGCGGGCGGTCAGCTACCCGATCGGCTCGGTGGCGGGTGCGTCGGTCAGCGCCGACGGCTACCACGGCACCGCGCAGATCGTGGTGGACGAGGACGCCGGGGTGATCGTGGGTGCGACGTTCACCGGACCGGATGCCGCGGAGCTGTTGCAGACCGCGACCACCGCCGTGGTGGCGGGAACCCCGCTGGATCGGCTGTGGCACGCCGTGCCCGCCTACCCGACGGTCAGCGAGGTGTGGCTCCGGCTGCTGGAGACCACCGGGCTCTGAGACGCACGACGGGCCGGGGAGCCGCAGCTCCCCGGCCCGTCGCCGCGTCCGGGATCAGCCGGCCAGCGAACCGTCCGAGGACAGCACCAGCCCGATCACCGACTCGCCACCCCGCACGGCGTCGCCGATCAGGCCGAAGTCGTAGGCGGTGAAGTCGGTGATCTCGATGCCGTAGGTCTCCTCCAGACCCGGCTGGCAGAACGGGCGCTCCGGGCACTCGGCCGGGCCGGCCAGGGTCACGCCGCCCTCGCAGGCGGTGGCCAGGTCGGACAGCGTCGTGACGTCGTGCTCGTCGGCGAACGCCTGGGTGACCGCGAAGGCGTTCTGGTCCTGGGCGGCCGAGACCGCACCGAAGGTCAGCCCCACGTCGGCGCCGAGGGTGGTCAGCGCCTCGACGGTGGCGTCCACGTCACCGGAGGCCTGCGGCTCCGCGTCGGCCCCGTTCGCGGCGGTGTTGAGGAACTCGGTCAGCGTCGCGGCGTACTCCGGGGTGACCGTGATCTGGCCGCTCTGCAGCGCGGGCAGGTAGGTCTCCCGATTGCCGATGGTCTGCACCTCGGTGGAGTAGCCGGCCGACTTCAGCACCGCCGAGTAGATCTCGGACAGCGTGGCGCTCTCGGAGAAGTTCGCGGCGCCGATCACCACGGACTTGCCCGCCCCCAGCGTGGCGTCGTCGGAGGCCAGGCCCTCGTCCTCGACGAAGGCGGCGGCTGCCTCGGAGGAGGTCTGCCGGTCGATGTCGACCGCCTTGTTCAGCTGGATCAGCTTGTCGGTGTCCAGCGCGTCGGAGACCTGGTCCAGCAGCGGGATCAGGTTCGGGTCCGCGGCGGCGGCCTCGGCATTGACGGCGGGGATGACGTTGTCGGCGTTCTGCAGGCCCTGGTCGTCCTCCAGCACGACCAACTGGTCACCGGCCACCGGCTCACAGACTGTGCCGCCGGCGTTGGTGTCCGAGGTGGGGTCGGCGGATCCACCGCCGGAGCCCGGGTCGCCGCAGGCGGCGACGAGCAGGAGCACCCCCGCGGCCGTGGCGGCGAGGGTGGTGCGGGGTGCCTTCATGGGTCCTCTTCCATCGGGTGGCGGTCGGGATCAGGGGACGGCGTCGCTCATTCGACCGGCGCCGCCGGGGGTCGGCAACCGCTCAGGCGGTCGCCGGGGTCACAGTCCGGTCACGGTCGTCGGGGCGGGTGGGGGTGTCGTCCGGCTGCGGGCTGGTGCCGGTGCGGCGCGGACGGCGACGGGTACGCAACGGTTCGGGGGTGGCCAGCCACTGCACGGCGGCCAGCACCCCCTCGATCACCAGGCAGAGCGCGGCGACCAAAAGTGCCCCGGCGACCACCTGGCCGTACTTCTGCAGGGCCATCCCGCTGACGATGATCGAGCCCAGGCTCTTACCGCCGACCAGCGCGGCCAGTGGGACGGTGGCCAGCACCTGGGTGGTGGCGGTCCGCAGTCCGGCGCCGATCAGCGGTAGCGCCAGCGGCAGTTCGGCCAGGAACAGCGACCGGCTCCCGCTCATCCCCATCCCGCGGGCGGCGTCCCGGACGTCCGGGTCCACCTCCATCAGGCCGGTGAAGGCGTTCGCCAGGATCGGCGGCACCGCGAAGATCGCCACTGCCAGGATCGTGGCCCGGGACCCGAACAGCCCGGTGGACGCGAAGATGGTCAGCAGGGCGAAGGTCGGCAGGGCCCGGGAGGTGTTGGCCAGCACCACGGTGAGCACCCCACCGGAGCGCCGGTGGCCGAGCCACACCCCGAGCGGCAGGGCGACCACGGCGGCCAGCAGCACCGCGATCAGGCTCAGCCGCAGGTGTTCGCCGGCCAGGGCGATCACGCCGTTGCGGCCGGTCCAGTTCAGCGGGTCGTTCAGCCAGGTGAAGGCATCGCGCAGCACGTCCATCTCAGGCCTCCCTCCGCCGCCGGGCCCATGGGGTGACCGCGCGGCCGATCAACCACCAGACCAGGTCCAGTAGCAGGGCCAGCGCCAGGCAGAGCAGCGTCGCGGTGAGGATCTCCGCGTGGTACTTGTTGTTCCGGAATCCCCGGAAGATCAGCTCCCCGAGCCCGCCGTACCCGACCGCGACGCCGACGGTCACCAGCGCCACCGTGGTCACCGTGGCCAACCGGACCCCGGCGATCACCGCGGGCAGCGCGTTCGGCAGCTCGACGGTCAGCAGCAGCCGGACCCGGCCGTACCCGAGCCCGCGCGCGGCATCCCGGACACTGTCGTCCACTCCGCCGAGGCCGACGATCACGTTCCGGACCAGCACCAGCAGGGCGTACACCACCAGCCCGATCAGCACCGGCGTGCGCCCGATGCCGGTGAACGGCACCAGCACGGTGAACAGTGCCAGCGACGGGATGGTGTAGAGCACCGAGGACACCCCCACGATCGGGGCGGCCAGCCGGGGCTGCAGGTGGGCGAGCATGCCCAGCGGGATCGCGATCAGCACCGCGATCGCGATCGCCTGCAGGGTGAGGCTGGTGTGCTGCTGCAGGGCGTGGCTGATGTCGCCCCAGTTGCGCTGGACGTACTCCCAGGACAGCCAGGGGTTCGCCGCGGCACCGCCATCGGCGGCGGTCACCACGGCGGGGACGTCGTGCTGCACCCGGAGTGCGCTGGTCAGGGCCATCACCGCAGGGACGCTACCGGGGGCCACCGACACCCGCCGGTCGAACCGGGGTGATCGTGACCGGACCGTGAGCAGCTGTGGGTGCCGACCGGTAGCGTCGCGGCCATGACAGCGATCGCGTTCGAGCAGGTCCGCAAGGAGTACCCCGACGGGACCGTGGCCGTGGCCGACCTGTCACTGGAGGTGCGCGAACACGAGCTGCTGGCCCTGGTCGGCCCCTCCGGCTGCGGCAAGTCGACCACCCTGCGGATGGCCAACCGGCTGGTCGAACCGACCTCCGGCCGGATCCTGCTCGGCGGCGATGACGTCACGCACGTGGACGCCGTCGCCCTGCGCCGCCGGATCGGCTACGTGATCCAGAACGTCGGCCTGTTCCCGCACCGGACGGTGGAGCAGAACGTCGCGACCGTGCCCCGGCTGCTCGGCTGGGACCGGGCCCGCACCCGAGCCCGGGTCGGTGAGCTGCTGGAGCTGATGGGCCTGGAGCCCGGCCGGTACGCCAAGCGCTACCCGCACGAGCTGTCCGGCGGCGAGCGGCAGCGGGTCGGGGTGGCCCGCGGCCTGGCGACCGACCCGCCGGTGCTGCTGATGGACGAGCCGTTCGGCGCGGTCGACCCGGTGGGCCGGCGACGGTTGCAGGCCGAGTTCCGCCGGATCCACAGCGAGATCGGCACCACCGTCATGCTGGTCACCCACGACGTGGACGAGGCGGTCCAGCTGGCCGACCGGGTCGCGGTGTTCAGCCGCGGCGGCCACCTGGAACAGCTGGACGAGCCGGTGCGGGTGCTCACCGCCCCGGCGAGCCCGGCGGTCGCCGATCTGGTCGGCAAGGACGCGGCCACCCGGCTGCTCGGCCTGGGCACGGTGGAACGCGGCGACCTGCGCGAGATCGCCCTCGGTGAGGACCTGCCGGTCGACCCGCGCACCGCGGTCCGGATCGGCAGCCCGTTGGCGGAGGCGTTCACCGCGCTGGCCGAGGCCCGGACCGGGGCGGTCCCGGTGCTGGACGGCGACGCGACGGTGGGCATCCTGGACGCCGACGGGGTGCTGCGCGCCCTGCGCCGGATCATCGACGACGGCGCCGACCTGGCACCCGTCACCGAGTCCGCCTGACCCACCCCGCGCCGCCGGGCCCGACGGATGGGTAGCCTGACCGGGTGACCACGACGATCGGACTCGCCACCTGCGCCGCTCTGCCCGACCTGGACCCGGACGACCACCCGCTGGTGGAGGAGCTGAGCCGCCGCGGACACGACGTGCGGCCGGTGGTCTGGAACGACCCCACCGTGACCTGGTCCGACTTCGACCTGGTCGTGGTCCGCTCCACCTGGGACTACACCGAGCACCCCCGTGACTTCCGCTGGTGGGCCGAGCGGGTCACCTCCGGCTCCAAGCTGCTCAACCCGGCCTCGGTGATCAGCTGGAACATCGACAAGCAGTACCAGCGCGCCCTGGACACCGCCGGGCTGCCGATCGTGCCCACCATCTGGCTGGACCCGGAGCGCAACTTCAACGCCCGCGCGATCCACACCCGGTTCCCGGCGTTCGGCGACTTCGTGATCAAGCCCACCGTCAGCGCCGGCGCCCGGGACACCGGCCGGTACGCCGCCGGCGTCACCAACTCCCGCGCCCAGGGGATCATGCACGCCAAGCGGCTGCTCGACTCCGGCCGGCACGTGATGGTCCAGCGCTACCTGCGCCAGGTGGACGAGGTCGGCGAGACCGCGCTGGTCTACCTGGACGGCGAACTCTCACACGCCGTGCGCAAGGAGCCGCTGCTCACCGGCCCCTACGAGCAGGACGAGATGGCCGGTGTCCTCTACAAGGAGGAGGTCATGACCCCGCGCGAGGCCTCCGCGGCCGAGCTCGAGGTCGGCCGCCGGGTGATCGAGGCACTGCCCGGCCTGATCCGCGGGGTGGACGGCCCGCTGGCCTACACCCGGGTCGACCTGGTGCCGGACGATGACGGCAACCCGGTGGTGCTGGAGCTGGAACTGATCGAGCCGTCGCTGTTCTTCGCCCAGGCGCCGCAGGCGGTGACCCGGTTCGCGGACGTGGTGGAGTCGCGGCTCTGAGCCGGCCCGCCGGAGCTGCGGCTGTGCGCTCCGACGGACCGTCCGCTCAGCCGAAGCGGGTGATCGAGCGCTGCCGGTACTCCTCGCCGACCAGGACGTTGACCGTGACGTCCGCCTGCTGCCCGCTCTGGACCAGCCCGTGCCAGTTCGCCAGCCCGGCCGCGTCGGCACCCCGGACGAACAACAGCCGGTACTGACCGTCGACGTGCCGCTGGGCGTGCTCCGGGTTGCGCAGGACGCCACGGGCGACGGCCGCGCTTGCTTAGTGGCATGCGCGGACAACGGCAGGGATCAGTTATCGCCCGCGGTTCCGTCTGCGGCGGGACCGTTGTCGTGCACCGTCGACCCCGACCGCCTCGGAGGTGAGGTCGTCGATGGCGACGACGGGGAACGGGCTCTTCGTCACCAGGGGCATGATCAGCGGCTCGCTGGTAACGACGGCACCGAGTACCTTGATCTTAGTGTCTGGGGAAAGGCCCAGGTCGGCAGCAACGATGGCGATGTTGTCTCGGAGCCAGTCGATCCGTCGCGAGTGGAGCTCGACAGTTGATCTCTTGCCGTCCTTTCCAGTGAAAAGCTTCGCGACCTCATTGGCGATCTCCGCTGGCGTGCGGGCGACCTCGAAGTCTTTGGCTTCAACGGCGACGACGGCGTTGCTGGCCTCATGGAACGCGAAGACGTCGATGTCGCCGATGTCATTGCCGTCCGGTCCGACCACTCGCCTCTTTCCGAATTTCTTCACCGAAAGACGAGTGGCGAAGCCGAGACGATCTAGCTTACGAGCGACCCGTTCCGCGAACTGGTCGTTGATTCGACGTCGTGTCTGGAGATGAATCTGATCATCTCGTCGGTCTCGGCCCGCCCTTGGAGTCGACCGGAGAGAAGGTTGTCGACCCAGAATGGTCCAAGCCGGTAAAGTGACCGGAAGCCGAAAACAAGATCTGACCCCTGTCGGACGACGGGTCTGCGGACGTACGACTTGTCTCGGTTGAAGCGCCACGGCACCGCGTCGTTTCCGATCGACATGAACGACGGCCTGGGGCCGAGCGTAATCTTGTCGAGAACCCCACCCACGGTCTCTCGGGTGAGACCCCTGCTCCTCGAGATCTCGGTGATGGCGCGCGTTCGTTCGACGCGATTCACGCGGTCGGCGACGCCGAGATCCAGTAAAGCCCCGCATACCTCGCGCAGCTCCTCGAAAGTGAATCCGAACTCTGCACGCATAGCTTCGGCGCTCATTGCGAGGAAATCGTCAAAATCGAACTGGCTCGGTTCGTCGGTCGGCTCGTCGGATTGGGCCTCGCGAATAGATCGGAAGCCAGAGTTTGCCGTGTACGTTTCCAACGCTTGATGAACCGGGTGGTCCGGTTCTACTCCGAGGCGCCCGGACTCGAGGATCGACACCTCGAAGTCCGCCAAGCCATGATGGAGGAAATCCGACGCCGTTCCTCTCTCGGCGATCTCCCTCGCGATGCTGAGTAGTCCGTAGTAGTCGCGTGTCTGGACCTGCTCGGTGCCGATTGGCGGACGCGCTGCCACGTACTCGATCAGGAACCGGTTGGCGCGCTGCGCAGACGAGCTCGCCTTGCGCTCCTCAACGAGATCGGTGGCTGCCTCAGAAATCGCCCCGAAGCACGCAATTCGCGACCGAAGCACGATGTCGAGGAACTTGGCGTTATGGAGGAGCGATTCGTTCTGCGCGATGAGGTACTCGAGAAGGCCGCGGGGCTCGTAGGCGACAATCTCGCTTTCGAGGCGCTCAAAGAGGTATTTGACCGCCGCGTTGAGGGCAGCGACGCGATCTTTCCCGTTTAAGACGCCTATCGGCAAGCTGGCACCTGACGGCAACCGCAGCCAGTTGCCCAGGTCATCGAGCAGTTGCGCGGTCACTTGGGAGTGTCCTGTCAGTGGGCGCGGCAACTCTTTCGCCCACATGTCGGGTGCCTGGCCTTGATCGAAAGCGTTGAGCATGCGCTTTGCTCCGCACGGCGCGACCCGATCCAGGATTGCTGGCAGATCGGAGGTCGCTACAGCGAACAGGTTTTCCAGTAGTGCCAACACGAGCTCGCGCTCGGCATCATTGTCTCTTTCCTGCAAGAGAGCGACGAATGTCTCGGTGATCTCGAAGACAAAGCCATTGGCACGGCTGGACACACGCACTGCAGGAACGGACTGCGAGCAGTCGCTCGGCCTTCGCCATGCCTCGGGTGAGGAGAGCTTGAGCACAACTTCGGCGCTCGGGTTCGTCGTCGGCACGCCGCCGACGTAGTTCGCGCATTCCCAGATCCAAAAGGCAGCGCACTCCATGAGCTCGGCCTCGACACCCACCGGCCCGTTGTCGTCCAGGTCGACAGTTATGAAGACGCTGGCCGCGGACAGCTCGACCACATAACCCTGGAAAGGGCTGCGTGGGTCAACAACATAGATGCCGGTTCCGTCGCTTCGGTATCGGCGCCGGGCTGGGACGATGATCTTGGGGTCAACCGGCGGGATCACTCCGTGTGCGTCGATCTCGAGTTGGTACTTGGCGCGAGGCGTAAGTGCCTCTCCGGTCTGGAATACTGTCATGCTCGGTTGTGGCCCGTCCGAGAGGTAGAACGACTTATCATGCCCCTCGTAGACGCTGAACTCGTCGAGGATGTCGGTTACCCATGCATTTCCGGGACGCCTATCCTGCGCTTCGGCGAAGAGGAGTAGGCCAAGAGCCCCATCAGGTTCGTGATGAAGTATGACCTCGAGATCGTCTGACCTGATGATGAGCATCGGGTCAGCGCCGTCGATGTTAGGAACACCCCAGAACGCGGCTCCACCTGGGCTGTCTGTTATGACAAGGTGCAGAAGCGTCGAGGCGCTCGAGTACGTGAGCCGCTCCTCGGGCGCCATCAGGTAAGCGAGGCGCGCCAGAGCCGCCCCGGTGTCGCGCATGTGGTCCCAGACGCTGATATCCCAGTCGGTCAGCGGGTCGGTTGCGAGTACGACATGCAGGTCGCGTCTGCCATCGATCGGCAACAGGTACCGGGTGACCACATCGTCCTCTTGGAGGAGAACTGCGGTGCTGTTTCGGTCGAGCAGGCGCATGACGCGAAAGCGCGCGGCAGTTCGCCATCTCCGTCCTAGTTCCTCGAGCTGGCCGGCTTGCTTCGCGAACCGCAAGAAATGAAAGCGTATCGTCACAAGCAGATCGAGAGGGAGTACCACCCGGTACCCGTCGTCCAGGCGGAGGAATGGGTACATATAGAGTCGGTCATCTGTGATGTCGTCTTCACAGGGTTCGGTGAGGGTGCCCGGATCGAGCGCGAAGGTGTCGATGACCATGCGTAGCCACGGCTCGTACGAGTCGAGGTCGTCGCTCGAGATGAACGCAGCGGAAGCTAGTTCTTTCAGTTTCGCGGCTCCGGGAACGTCGACGGGCGTCCGTGCGGAGCCCCGCGGCAGGGTGCCACGCTGGAGGCCGGCCCGGCTCAACACAAGGTCGCTGACGATGAGCAGGCCGTGGACCAGTAGGTATGCTGGCTGGTAAAGGTCGTTGTCAACCCAAGGTTCACGAAGCATCGCGTCGATCAGACTCTTGACGTCGGCCACTGCATGGTCTCCGCTGCCCGGCGAGACAAGGTATGGTCCGCCGGCGAAATCGATGCTCTGCACAAGGACCTCAGAGTAGGGATCTTCTTGGCGAAGGACATCCGGACCGCCGACGTCGTCGGTCTTCAGCAGTGCGCGGACAGCGCTGGAACTCGCGGCGGAGATCTCCCGGTCCTCAAGCGCCATGCCGAGAGCCGCCATGCGGTGCAGACGTAGGTATCTCGACGCGTTCTCCGGGAGCAGCATCAAGGCGGACGCCGCAGCAACTACGGACGGCCCGTCGACGGTGTGCGGGACGTTGTCGGTACGGATACCTGCTATGATGAGATTGTTGCATTCGATGCCAGCGGGCCCCAATCGGTGCGTTCTCCTCGAGCAGTAGAACTGGCCACAGCCCCCCAGCCCCACAGCCCACCGGTCGACGCCAAGATCTTGTGCGAGGCTGTTCCCCACCGCAATGATTGGGTGCGCCGAGGCCTGTCACGGTGTCCGCTGAGACATGTAGACAAGACAACCTGGCCCCAGAAGGGCTGGGCGGTGTGCCCGAGCAGACCAGCAGCGCGGCAGCTCCGGTTCGCCGTTCTTGGGGCTTGGTGATCCCCGGTCGCTATCGCTGGCGATCACCACGGCAGCATCGACCGCCTGGGTGAGCACGTGGACGAGTAGACGGAGCGCGATGCTGGAGACCGAGCCTTTCTCTTCCCGGCTACGGACGCAAGCAACCGAACGTAGGTAACGTGCTCAGTTCAGTTCTGCACCATGAGCGACCATGGGGATGGCCGATGACCGCGCCGCTTTGGCCGGGCCAAGACGAGAAGCGAACCGGCCCCAGCATCGAGATGCTGGGGCCGGACTGGGGTGGCTAACGGGACTTGAACCCGCGACCCCCTGGACCACAACCAGGTGCTCTACCTACTGAGCTATAGCCACCATCGCCCTTGCGGGCCTGGACGAGTGTAGCGGGTGCAGGGCCGTGCTGAGGAATCGGCCGATGTCGCCGACGTCACTCCGGCCGGGTGGCGGCCAGGTGGGCGGCGGCGACCGAGCTGGCGGCGACGTCGGCGGCGATCGACTTGGCGGTCTTGGAGTCCGGGCCGGGCTGGGGGACCAGCAGCGCGGCACGGTAGTAGCGCAGCTCGTCGATGCTCTCCAGGATGTCGGCGAGTGCGCGGTGGCCGCCGTTCTTCTTCGGGGAGTTGAAGTAGACCCGGGGGTACCAGCGGCGGGCGAGCTCCTTGATCGAGGAGACGTCGATCACCCGGTAGTGCAGGTGACCGATCAGGCCGGGCATGTCGCGGTCGAGGAAGACCTTGTCGGTGCCGACCGAGTTGCCGGCCAGCGGGGCCTTGCCCGGCTCGGGGACCCAGGTGCGGATGTAATCGAGCACCTGCTGCTCGGCGGCGGCGAGGGTGGTGCCGGCGGCGAGCTCGTCGATCAGCCCGGAGGTGGTGTGCATGGTCCGGACGAAGTCGCCCATCTGCGCCAGGGCCTCGGCGGGGGGTGCGATCACCACGTCCACGCCGTCGCCGAGCACGTTCAGCTCGGAGTCGGTGACGACGGCGGCGACCTCGACCAGCGCGTCGTGCACGGAGTCCAGGCCGGTCATCTCGCAGTCGATCCACACGATGCGGTCGGCGCTGCCCTGCTGGTTGTTGACGGTGCTCACGGGGGCCAGCCTACGTCCGAAGCGGCTCCGGGCATGGAAGAGGCCGGGGTCGTCGCGTGGATCGGGTGCGACGACCCCGGCCGGGTCCGGTGCTCAGCGCAGCGCCTCCACCAGGGGAGCGCGCAGGCCGTTGCCGAACCATGCCGGTCGCGGGGACGGATCCGGCGGATGCTGGTGCCGGTCGGAGTGCCGGGCGCGGACCGGGGTGGTGCGCGCCCGGTCGGCGGCCCGCAGGGAGGCGGCGAGCCGCTCCTGCTGGTCGAGCCGGTGCAGGTCGAAGGTGCTGATGGGGTGCATGGTGGTGGGTCTCCTGTGCTGGGACAGCGGGGGTCTGGCCGGACCCCGGGACTCACCGCGGTGTGACTCCAGGAGAACACCGACCACCCACACGGGTCACCCGAATATCGACTGTGGTTGAACTGTCAACTATGATCGGATGATGCCCACCGACCCGCGCTGGCTCAGCCCGGCGGAGCTGCGTGCCTGGACCCGGCTGGAGGCGGTGGCCGAACTCCTGCCCGGGGCGCTGGACCACCAGCTACAACGGGATGCGGGGCTGTCGCACTACGACTACCTGGTGCTGGCGAAGCTCTCCGAGGCGCCGGACCGGACGCTGGCGATGACCCGGCTCGCCGCGGCGACGAACGCCAGCCTGCCCCGGCTGTCCCACGTCGCCACCCGGCTGGAGGCCCGCGGGCTGCTGCACCGCCGCCGCAGCCCCGGGGATCGGCGCACCACCCTGGCGACGCTGACCGAGGACGGCTGGGCGACGGTCCTGGCCACGGCGCCGGGTCATGTCGCCCAGGTGCGCCGGCTGGTGATCGACCGGCTCAGCTCCGAGCAGGTCGAGCAGTTGGACGCGATCGCGCTGGCGGTGCTGACCGCGCTGGACCCGGACGGGCGGCGCGCGCCCCGGTGTGCCGCCGTCCAGGAGGCCGCGGCGCCGGGTCGGAGCTGACCCGGCGCCGCACCGGATCAGTCGTCGTTGTACTTCGTGCCCTTCGGGACGGTGATCAGGATCGACGCCAGCGCGACCAGGGTCAGCACCAGGTTGAAGATCATCGCCACCGACGCGGCCTGCCGGACGCCCTGGTTGTCCAGGGTGCCCTGGGTGGCCAGCACGGTGCCGAGCCAGCTCGCCCCGGAGCCCGCCATCGAGGAGAAGATGGTCAGCGACACCGCCGCACCGACCGCGGATCCCAGCGAGGACGCCATCTTGTAGATGCCCGACCCGGCGCCGGTCTGGTCCGCCGGGAGGTTGGACAGCGCCGCGTCGGTGGACGGGGTGGCGTAGAACGCCAGGCCGATGCCGAACAGGCAGTACGCGATGATCGCCAGCACCTGGTACTGCCCGACCAGCAGGTTGGTCGGGATCAGCAGGATCGCCGACAGCGCCACGATCAGCGTGCCCCAGATCATCGGCTTGCGCGGACCGTAGGCGCGCAGCAGCTTCTCGCCCACCCGGATCAGGCCGATGATGAACACCGCGTAGCCGATGGTCAGCACCGAGGCCTTCAGCGGGGTGTAGCCCTTGTCGGACATCTGGAACAGCTGCTGGGAGACCATCAGCAGGCCGATCGTGCAGTTCAGCAGGAAGTTCGACAGCGTCGCGCCGGAGAACGTCTTGTTCCGGAACAGGGCGAAGTCGATGAACGGGTTGTCGGAGTTGCGCTTCTCCAGGGTCACGAAGACCACCGCGGCGACCACCCCGACCACCGCGAGGATCCAGATCACCGGCGAGCCCCAGCCGATCTGTCGGCCGAAGATCACCACGATCATGAACGCCAGGGTCATCGCCATGAACGCGACCAGGCCCGGCACGTCGAACTTCTTGCGGACCGTCGACTCGACCTTGCTCTCCGGCGCCCCGAGCATCAGCACGATCGCGATCACCGAGACCACGATCGACAGCACGAAGATGTACCGCCAGTTCAGCGTGGTGGCGATGATCCCGCCGCAGAGCGCGGACAGCCCGGAGCCGCCCCAGGAGCCGATCGACCACATCGACACCGCGCGCTGCCGGTCGGCGCCGTCCCAGTAGGCCCGCAGCAGCGCCATGGTCGAGGGCATGATGCACGCGGCGGACAGGCCCTGGATCACCCGCCCGGTCAGCATCAGCGGCAGGGCGAGATCGCCGGCCGCCACCACGACGAACAGCGAGCCGACGATGCCGAGCACGTTGCCGGCGATCGCCACCCGCAGCCGGCCGACCTTGTCGGCCAGACCGCCCATCAGCACGATGAACAGCCCGGAGAACAGCGCGGTGATCGACACCGCCATGTTCATCGCGGAGGCGGAGATGTGCTCGGCGCCGGCGTTGATGTCGGCGAGCACGTTGGGTGCGACGGTGCCCATCGACCCGGCGAACAGCCAGAAGGTCAGGACACCGAGCACGATGCCGGTCAGCAGCTTCGCACTGCCGCGGTAGCCGGTCGTCGTCGGGGCGGGGGAGGTGGCGGAACTCATCATGCGTCCTTGGAGAGGTAGGCCAGGGCGGCCACGACGACCGCCTCGGTGCCGGCGGTCAGGGTCGGCTGCTGGACCGGGGCGAAGAAGGGGGAGTGGTTGGGCGCGGCCTGGCCGGCGGCCGGGAAGCCGCCGAGCCCCCAGTAGGTGTACGGCGTGCCGAAGGCGTCCGGGATCCGGCTGAAGTCCTCGCTGGCGGACAGGGCGTCCATCGTGAACACCCGGTCGCCGAAGTGCGCCTCCATCGCGGCGCGGACCGTCGCGGTGGTGCCGGGGTCGTTGCGGGTGAGCGGGAACTGGTCGTAGTACTCGAAGGTCGGCGGCTCCGGTGCGCCGGAGGCCTCGCACTCGGCGCGCACGATCCGCTCGATCGCGGCCAGCACCCGGCTGCGGACCTGGTCGGAGTAGACCCGGGTGTTCACCAGCAGGGTGGCCCGGTCCGGGATGATGTTGCTCTTGGTCCCGGCGTTCAGGGCACCGACGGTGACCACCGCGGGCTCACCGGGGGCGATCTCGCGGGCGACGATGCCCTGGAGCCGCTGCACCACCGCCGCGGCGAGCACGATCGGGTCGACGCCGAGCTGCGGCATCGACCCGTGGCTGCCCGCGCCGTACAGCGTGATGCGGATCGAGTCGGCGGCGGACAGCACCGGCCCGTCCGTCATGCCGATCCGGCCCGCCTCGTGACCGAGCACGTGCTGGGCGAGGGCGACGTCCGGGCGCGGGATCGCCCCGGTCAGGCCGGCGTCCAGCATCGCCTGCGCACCGGCGGCGGTCTCCTCGGCGGGCTGGAACAGGGCGATGAAGGTGCCGCTCCACGGGCCGCGGGTGGCGGCCATCAGCTCCGCGGCGCCGAGCAGGGTGGTGATGTGCACGTCGTGCCCGCAGGCGTGCATCACCCCCACCGTGTTGCCCTGCTCGTCGACGGCGGTGTCCGTGGAGGCATAGGGCAGGCCGGTCTGTTCGGTGACCGGGAGCCCGTCGATGTCGGCGCGCACCAGGACCGTCGGGCCCGCGCCGTTGGCCAGCACACCGACCACGCCGCCGCCGATCGGCGTGACGTCGTAGCCGAAGGAGGTCAGCCGCTGGGCGATCTCGGCGGCGGTCCTGGTCTCGTGCGAGCTGAGTTCGGGGTGCTGGTGGAGGTGGACGTAGAGCTCCTCCTGCCACTGCCGCGTCTGGGCGAGCGGGGCGAGGACCTCGGTGACCGCTGTCATGGGCGTCATCGCTTTCGATGGTCGGATCTGTCGGGCCGCGACGTCCCGAGTGTTCGATCCATCGCGAGACCCGGGTTGGCACGGCATCCGGGGCCGCTTACGGTGGAGGTCGAACCGATCGCCGGGCCCCGGGACGTTGGTCCTGATTCGCTCGATTCCGCGGAACGGCGGGAAATCGGTCGGGACGGACGAACCCCGGGAGGCGATCGGCCGTCGCAGCGCTCGCGGTGACCGGACGGGACCTCACGCTAGGAATCCGGCAGCCGTCTCGGGCCCTTGCGATAGAAACGCGCACTGAAGGTGGTTCTGATGACGGATGTGACGATCGACGACCTCGATCTGCGGCTGATCGACGCACTGCAGTCCCGGCCGCGGGCCTCGTGGACCTCGCTCGCGTCCGTGCTGGGCAGCAGCGCGGTCACCCTCGCCCGGCGCTGGGAACGGCTGCGCGAGACCGGCGCCGCCTGGATGACCGTGGCACCCGATCTGTCCACCGGCTACGGCTCGCTCGCGATGGGCATGGCGCTGGTGGAGGTCCAGGTCCGCACCGGCACCCTGCACACCACCGCCGCGGAACTCGCACTCTGCCCGGAGATCGCCACCCTGGAGCTGACATCCGGCGGCCGGTCGCTGATGCTCACCGTGATCGCCGGCGACGGCGACGACCTGGCCGACTTCCTGCTCAACACCCTGGAGTCGATGCCCGGCGTCACCCAGGTCCGCACCCACCCGGCGCCCCGCACCGTGATGGACGCCTCCGGCTGGCGACTGCACTCCGCCGACCGGGCCCGCCAGCCCGGCGTGGACGGCCCGCACCGCCCGGTGCCGCATCACGCGCTGGCCTCCGCCGTCGCCCGCGAGCTCGCCCGGGACGGCCGGGCCACCGCCGCCGAGGTCGCCGCCACCCTGGGGCTGAGCACCCGGACCGCCCGGGCCGCCATCGCCGGGCTGGTCGCCTCCGGCCGGATCCGGTTCCGCACCGAGATCGCCCGGCCGCTGTCCGGCTGGCCGGTCTGCTCCTGGTACCTGATCCGGTCCACCCCGAGCCGCCGGGACGCGGTCGGTCGCCGGCTGAGTCAGCTGCGCGAGGTGCGGGCCGTGATGCAGACCGTCGGCACCACCGACCTGGCCGTCGTGGTCTGGATGCGCAGCCTGACCGACGTCCAGGACCTGGAACTGCAGATCGAGGAGATGCTGCCGGACGTCGTGATCGAGGACCGGGCGCTGGTGTTCCGGACCGTCAAGATCATGGGCCGCCTGCTGGACGCGGACCAGATGGCCACCGGCTTCGTCCCGCTGCCGGCCTACCTGGAGCCCGCCCGGGGGCGCACCGGCTGAGCAGCCGCGCCGCGTAGGCTTGGCCCATTGCCTCCGTAGCTCAATGGATAGAGCAACGGCCTTCTAATCCGTCGGTTGCAGGTTCGAGTCCTGCCGGGGGCGCGCCGCAGAATGTTTGGCCCTCGCGCCCCGCACAGGCGAGGATGCCCCTGTGAACACGCAGGCGGCGGGCGCGAACGGCGACATCCTGGACCGCCCGCGCACGGCCGCCGCCCTCGCCGAGGCGATGGCCGACCTGCTGCGTGACGTCCGGGCCACCGTACTGCCGCTGGACATCCCCGGCGTCGCGGCCGCCCGGGACTCGCGCACCCGCCTGATCGACCAGCTCGCCGACCACCTGGTGCCCCGGCTGCAGACCCTGAGCGCCCCGGCCGTGGTCGTGGTGGCCGGGTCGACCGGGGCCGGGAAGTCGACGATCGTGAATGCCCTGGTCGGGGAGGAGGTCAGCCCGGCCGGTGTGCTGCGGCCGACCACCCGGCGACCGGTGCTGGTGCACCACCCGCTGGATGCCGAGCTGCTGACCGGGCACCCGGTGCTGGACGCGGTGCAGGTCGAGGTCTCCGATCAGGTGCCCCGCGGGATCGCGCTGCTGGACGCACCGGACCTGGACTCGGTGGAGGAGGCCAACCGGCGGGCGGCCGGGCGGCTGCTGGAGGCGGCGGACCTGTGGCTGTTCGTCACCACGGCGGCGCGCTACGGCGATGCGCTGCCCTGGCGGGTGCTGGACGGGGCGATGGCCCGGGGCGCGTCGGTGGCGATGGTACTCAACCGTGTCCCCGCCGACTCGTTGCCGACCGTGCGCGCCGATCTGATGCAGCGGCTGCGCGAGCACGGGATGCAGGGGTCGCCGCTGTTCGTGGTCGCCGATGCCGGTCCGCTGGACGGGCCGCTGGACCCGGTGGCGGTGGCGCCGGTGCACCGCTGGCTGGCGATGCTGGCCGGGCCGGACCGGGCGCGCAGTGTGATCGCCCGGACGCTGCGCGGTTCGCTGGCGGCGCTGCGGCCGTGGGTGGACGAGCTGGCCGAGGCGGTGCAGGCCCAGGTCGAGGCGGCCGGGGAGCTGCGCGCCGGGCTGGGTTCCGCCCTGGACCCGGCGACCCGGGAGGCGCGGGAGACGGTGGCCCGCGGGACGGTGGGGCACGGCGGGGCGCAGGCGCGCTGGGCCGAGCTGACCAGCCCGGGCGCCGCGCTGGACGGGGTGCTGCGCGGGTCGGGCAAGCCGGACCGATCGGCGGGCCGGGGCCGGGAACGGTCGACGGCGGTGGCGCCGCTGGTCGACGAGCTGATCCGCTCCGCCCGGGACGTGTTCACCGCGATCGGCCAGGGCGCCGAGCGGGAGCTGCGCGACTGGCTGCGCGCCGGGCCGGCCGGCGGGCGCTGGCTGGACGAGGTCTGGGACGGCGAGCAGCGGGCCGGCCGGCGGTCGGAGCAGGCCGAGCAGGCAGCCCGAGACTGGGCGAGCAGCCCGGCGGCGCTGATCGCCCCGACCGCAGAGCCGGGTGCCGACCGAGCCCGGCGCCGGGAGCTGGCCCGCCAGTCGCGCCGGGTCGCCGCCGCACGGCGGGCGCTGGGCGACCAGGGACTGCACGCCGTCCTGCTGGCCGCCGCCGCCGGGGTCGAGGGCGCCCAGACCTTGGTGGACTCGCTCGCCGGTGCGGCGGCCGCCCCGGCGGTGACCGCACTGCGTGACCGGCTGGCCGAGGCCGCTGCCCGGGCGGTCGCCGCCGAACGGGACGCCGCCGGACAGGCGCTGGACGTTCCGGACCTGGCGGAGGACGCCGCCTCCACGCTGCGACTGCGGCTGGCCGTGATCAAGGGGCTGACATGAGCGCACAGGACGACAGCGGCCGGCTGACCGCCCGGCTCACCCGGCTGGAGGAGGCGCTGGCGGTGGCCGGCGACCGGATCGACCCGGCGGTGGTCGCCCAGGTCCGCCGGATCGACGACCAGGTGCGTGACCGGCTGGCGCTCGGGGTGGACCACACGGTGGTGGCCCTGCTCGGCGGCACCGGGTCGGGCAAGTCGAGCGTGTTCAACGCGATCGCCGGGCTGGAGTTCGCCGAGGTGGGGGTGCGTCGGCCCACGACCTCCCGGGCCGCCGCGTGCGTCTGGGGCGCCCGGGGCGGCGCGCTGCTGGACTGGCTGGAGGTCGACCCGGACCGCCGGATCGAGCGGGAGAGCGCGCTGGACGGCGACACCGAGGCCCCGTTGCGCGGGTTGGTGCTGCTCGACCTGCCGGACCACGACTCGGTCGACGACCGGCACCGGGAGACGGTGGACCGGCTGCTGCCGATGGCCGACCTGCTGGTCTGGGTGGTCGATCCGCAGAAGTACGCCGACGATGCCCTGCACTCGGGCTACCTGCGCGGGCTGGTCGGCCACGAGGGCGCGATGTTGGTGCTGCTCAACCAGATCGACCTGGTGCCGGCCGAGCAGCGGGATGCGCTGGTCGCGGACGTGGCGCGCTTGATCGAGGAGGACGGGCTGACCGGGGTCCCGGTGCGGGCACTCTCCGCTCGGACCGGTGCGGGGATCGCCGAGCTGCGCGACCTGCTGGCCGACGTGGTCGGCGGCCGGTCGCTGGCCGCCCGGCGCGGGTCGGCGGAGATCGCCGACGCCGCGGCGCTGGTGTCCGCGCAGCTGGCCGAGTCCGAGCCGGGGGATGCTGCGCTGGAGGTGGCGCCGGTGGCCGACCGGCTGGCCGAGGCGGCCGGACTGCCGGCGATCGCGGATGCGGTGGCCGCCGCGGTCCGGGGTGGCGCGGTGCCGGTGCCCGGGTTCGTCCGGGTGCAGTCTGGGACCGTGGAGTCCGCCCGCGCCGACTGGCTGGACCGCGCGGTGGGCACCATGCCCACCCGGTGGGCGGCGGCGGTGCGGGACCGGGTCGGCTCGGTGGCGACGATCCGGCAGGCCGCCGACGACGCCCTGGGCGAGGTGGCGGTGGTGGTGCGCCGGTCGGTGTCCGCGGCGGTGTGCGTGGCGCTGGCGGCGGTGTGCGGGCTGGCCGCGGTGGCGATGGCGTCGATCGGGGCCGGTCAGGTGTTGGCCGGTGGAGCGTGGTCCGATCTGCTGGTGCCGGAGGGGATCACGGTCGCGGCGGGTGTGGTGCTGGCGGTGCTGTTGCTGGTGATCGGCGTCCGGGCCCGGCGGCGTGCCGCGCTGCGGCGTGCGGAGCGGGTGCGGCAGGACGGCCGGGCGGCGCTCGGCTCGGTGGCCCGGCGGTGGCTGGCCGATCCGGCAACCGCGGTGCTGGCCGAGCACCGGCGGGTGCGCGAGCTGGTGGCGGCGGCGGCCCGCGACTGAGCGGTGTCCGCTTGTCCACAGCGGCGCCCGACCGCTGGTGGTCCCCAGATGCGTGTCCGGGGTGGTGACCGGCGCGGCGGCCGCGGCTGAACTGGGCCTCCGAGCCGATCCGACCGGGACCGGCGGGCAGGAGGAGCAGACATGGCACCCAAGGACGTGAACGTCACCGTGATCGGCTGGGTCGGGACGAACCCCCGGTTCTACCCCGCGGAGGGCCGCTCGGTGGCCTACACCCAGTTCCGGATGGGCCACACCCAGCGGGAGCTCGACCGCAACACCGGCGAGCTCTCCGACGGCCCGACCAGCTGGTTCACCGTGAAGTCCTTCCGGGACATGGCGGTGAACGTCTCCGAGTGCATCCGGCAGGGCGACCCGGTGGTGGTGCACGGCCGGCTGCAGATCGAGGAGTGGCTGGGCGCCGAGGAGCAACTGCAGCGCACCCCGGTGGTGATGGCCGAGGCGATCGGCCCGGACCTGCGCTGGGGCACCACCCGGTTCCGCCGGACCGTGCGTCCGGCCGGCGCCGACCCGGACGCCCCCGATGGCCAGCCGGTGGCCCGGATCGCCCCGGCCGAGGACGGGGACGCGGGGCAGGAGGACGAGTTGCCGCACGCGATGGGCGGATGACCGGCGGATCGGACCGGACGCGGTCGCGGTGATCGCCTAGGCTGGGTCACCGCGGCCCGGACCGGCGTCGCCGGTGCCCCGCGCACCGGCAGACCCCGACACCCGGCGCCGTCCCTGATCCCACGAGCACACCGAGGCGGACGAAGAGCGTTGGCTGAGTTCATCTACACCATGTACAAGGCGCGGAAGGCGCACGGCGACAAGGTCATCCTGGACGACGTCTCGCTGAACTTCCTGCCCGGCGCGAAGATCGGCGTCGTCGGCCCGAACGGTGCCGGTAAGTCGACCATCCTCAAGATCATGGCGGGGCTGGACCAGCCCTCCAACGGTGAGGCGCGGCTGAGCCCGGGCTACACCGTCGGCATCCTGCAGCAGGAGCCGCCGCTGAACGAGGAGAAGACGGTCCTCGGCAACATCCAGGAGGGTGTGGCCGAGATCAAGGGCAAGATCGACCGCTTCAACGAGATCTCCGCGCTGATGGCGGAGCCGGATGCCGACTTCGACGCCCTGATGGCCGAGATGGGCGAGCTGCAGGAGGCCATCGACGCCGCCGACGCCTGGGACCTGGACTCCCAGCTGGAGCAGGCGATGGACGCGCTGCGCTGCCCGCCGCCGGACGCCGACGTCACCGTGCTCTCCGGTGGTGAGCGCCGCCGGGTCGCGCTGTGCAAGCTGCTGCTGGAGCAGCCGGACCTGCTGCTGCTCGACGAGCCCACCAACCACCTGGACGCGGAGAGCGTGCTCTGGCTGGAGCAGCACCTGGCGACCTACCCCGGCGCCGTCCTGGCCGTCACCCACGACCGGTACTTCCTGGACCACGTCGCGGAGTGGATCTGTGAGGTCGACCGCGGCCGGCTGTACCCGTACGAGGGCAACTACTCCACCTACCTGGAGAAGAAGCAGGCCCGGCTCGAGGTGCAGGGCAAGAAGGACGCCAAGCTCGCCAAGCGGCTGAAGGACGAGCTCGAGTGGGTCCGCCAGTCCGCGAAGGGCCGCCAGGCCAAGTCGAAGGCCCGTCTGCAGCGCTACGAGGAGATGGCCGCCGAGGCGGACCGCACCCGCAAGCTCGACTTCGAGGAGATCCAGATCCCGCCGGGCCCGCGCCTGGGCAACCTGGTGCTGGAGGCCACCGACCTGGAGAAGGGCTTCGGCGACCGCAAGCTGATCGACGGCCTGAGCTTCACGCTGCCGCGCAACGGCATCGTCGGTGTGATCGGCCCGAACGGTGTCGGCAAGACCACGCTGTTCAAGACGATCGTCGGGCTGGAGCCGCTGGACGGCGGCGAGCTCAAGGTCGGCGAGACGGTGAAGATCTCCTACGTCGACCAGTCCCGCGGCGGCATCGACCCGAAGAAGACCCTGTGGGAGGTGGTCTCCGACGGGCTCGACTTCATCAAGGTCGGCAACGTGGAGATGCCGTCCCGCGCCTACGTGGCCTCCTTCGGCTTCAAGGGCCCGGACCAGCAGAAGCCGGCCGGCGTGCTCTCCGGCGGTGAGCGCAACCGGCTGAACCTGGCGCTCACGCTCAAGCAGGGCGGCAACCTGCTGCTGCTCGACGAGCCCACCAACGACCTGGACGTCGAGACCCTCGGCTCGCTGGAGAACGCCCTGCTGGAGTTCCCGGGCTGCGCCGTCGTGGTCTCGCACGACCGGTGGTTCCTGGACCGGGTGGCGACGCACATCCTGGCCTACGAGGGCACCGAGGAGAACCCGTCCGCCTGGTACTGGTTCGAGGGCAACTTCGCGGCCTACGAGGAGAACAAGGTCGCCCGGCTCGGTGCCGACGCGGCCCGCCCGCACCGGGTCACCTACCGCAAGCTAACCCGCGACTGAGCACCCCACCGCCGGGCGCGTTCCGCAGGGGGACGCGCCCGGCGGCGTGTGGGACCGAGGGCGGCAGGGGAGAGGACGAGAGATGGCCCGACTGCGGGTGCCGGTGCAGCTGCGCTGGTCCGACGTGGACGCCTACGCGCACGTGAACAACGTGGCGATGCTGACGATCCTGGAGGAGTCCCGGATCGAGGTGTTCTGGGCCAGCCCGCCCTCGGTCGACGACGAGGACCGCCGGCCGTGGCCCACCGCCGTGATCGACGCCGGCCCCGGGGCGGAGACCTCGACCCTGGTCGCCCGGCAGCAGATCGAGTACCTCGCGCCGCTGGCCTACCGGCGCGCCCCGGTGATCGTGGAGATGTGGCTCGGGCACCTGGGCGGCGCCAGCATGGACGTCTGCTACGAGGTCAAGGACCCCGGCGAGGACGGCACCGTGTACGCCCGGGCCGAGACCACCGTGGTCCTGGTGGACGCCGCCACCGGCCGGCCCCGGCGGCTGGGCGAGGTCGAGCGGGCGGCGTGGTCGCCCTACGTCGAGGAGCCGGTGCAGTTCCGGCACCGGGGGCGCTGAGCGGGCCTCGGTGGCACGCCGCTCCGTGAACGGTCACCGGTCCGTGCGTGCCTGCTCCGCCACCTCCGCCGCGTGCGCGATGTTGCGCTGCATCCCGCCGAACACCACGCTGTGGAACGGGTACACCGCCCACCAGTAGAGCTGCCCGGCCAGCCCGCGCGGGTGGAACACGGCCCGCTGGGCGTAGACCACCGGCGGGGTGGTCCAGCCGTCGCCGTCCGGCTCGGCACCGTCCTCGGCCCCCGGGGCGCCCGCCGTTCCCGGGTGCTCCGCGCTCTCGACCCGCAGCTCCAGCCAGGCCAGCCCGGGCAACCGCATCTCGGCGCGCAACCGGATCAGTTCGCCGGGCGCCACCTCCTCCACCCGCCAGAAGTCGACGGCGTCGTCCACCAGCAGCCGGCGGGGATCCCGGCGACCGCGCCGCAGCCCCGGGCCCCCGGCCAGCCGGTCCATCAGGCCCCGTACCCGCCACGCGAGCGACCAGGAGTACCAGCCGCGCTCGCCGCCGACCGCCTCCAGCACCCGCCACAGCGCCGCGGGCGAGGCGTCCACCCGGGTGCGGCGTTCGTCGACGTACAGCGAGCCGCCCGCCCAGTCCGGGTCGCTCGGCAGCGGTTCGCTCGGCGCGCCGGGCACCCCGGCCGACGACCAGCGGGTGACCACGGCGGCCTCGTGGATCCGGGCCAGCGCCAACCGCACCGCCCGGTCGAACCCGATCAGGCCGTGCGGCGGGTCCGGCACGTACTCGGCGATGTCGTGCTCGTGGCAGACCACCTCGTGCACCAGCGACTCGACCAGCGGCCGGGCGATCCCGTTCGGCACCGGGGTGACCAGCCCGACCCACAGGCTGGACAGCTTCGGGGTGAGCACCGGGACCGGGACGATCAGCCGCCGGGGCAGTCCGGCCACCGCGGCGTAGCGCTGCATCATGTCCCGGTAGGTCAGTACCTCCGGCCCGCCGATGTCGAACGCCCGGTTGATCTCCGGCGGCAGGGCGGCAGCACCCACCAGGTAGCGCAGCACGTCCCGCACCGCGATCGGCTGGATCCGGTTGTTCACCCACCGGGGCACGGTCATCGCGGGCAGCCGCTCGGTCAGGTAGCGCATCATCTCGAAGGACGCCGACCCGGAGCCCAGGATGACCGCGGCTCGGAGCACGGCGGTGGGGACACCACTGTCGAGCAGGATCTGCCCGACCTCGGTGCGGGACGCCAGGTGCGGGGACAGCTCCTCGTGCTCCGGGGCGAGCCCGCCCAGGTAGACCAGTCGCCGGACCCCCGCCTCCCGGGCGGCCCGGCCGAAGGTGCGGGCGGTGTCCCGGTCCCGTTGCTCGAAGGTGCGGCCGGTGCCCATCGAGTGGATCAGGTAGTAGGCGACATCGGCGCCCTCCAGCGCGGCCCGGATCTGCTCCGCGTCGCCGGCATCGGCGGTGACCGTCTCGACGTCGGAGTACCAGGGCCGCCCGCGCAGCCGTTCCGGGTGCCGGGCGATCGCGCGCACCCGGTAACCGGCCGCCAGCAGTTCGGGCACCAACCGGCCGCCCACGTAGCCGGTGACCCCGGTGACCGCGACCAACGGCGCGTCCGGGCGGGGCCGCCCATCCGGGCCGGTGCCGGGCACCAGCCCGGTCAGGGTGTCGGCGACCGGAGCCGGCCGCAGGTCGTCGGGGGACAGGTCCGGGAACTGCGGGTCGGAGCGGTCTGCCATCCCGGCAGTCTGCGTGCGCCGGCCTCATGCCGCACCCCGGGCCCGCCCCGCACCCCGGACCCGCACGCCGCCCACCCGGACCCCGGACCGCCCGGGCCCCCGACCGCCGACCGGCCGGACCCCCGACCACCACCCACCCGGACCCGTGACCCCCGCCACCCGCCTGAGTTCGTTACTCCAGCATCGACTTCGGGTGCGGGGTGACCGAACTGGGCGTCGGAGTGACGAACTCGGCACCAGGGCAGGCGGCGCACGCCGGTCAGCTCAGCAGCTCCAGGGTGCGTTTCTCGGCCACCGCCTGGGACCGGGTCGGCGCGATCGTGCTGCCGTGTTCCCACAGGTCGATCACCCGGGGGTCGATGTAGGAGGCGCGGCAGACCGCGGGGGTGTTGCCCAGCTCGGAGGACACGTCCTTGACCATCGCCGCGACCACCTTGCGCCGGGCACGTTCGGAGGCCGGCGCCGGACCGGCATCGGCGAGCGCCCGGGCGGCGAGCACCGTCGCGTGCCAGGTGCGGAAATCCTTGGGCGAGGCGTCGTCGCCGAGCCGCTGCTTGACGTCCGCACCGACCTCGGCGGAGACCACGTCGTGCCAGCCGTCCTCGTCCCGCCAGGCCAGCAGCTCCGGTCCGCCGCCCCGCCGCCGGAGCAGGGTGCCGATCAGCTCGGCGACCTGGGCGTCCTCGACCACCACGTCCCGGATCTGGCCCGACTTGGCCGGGTAGCAGAAGTGCACCCGGGTGTCGTCGAGCACCTCGACGTGCTCCCGGCGCAGGGTGGCCAGACCGTAGGAGCCGTTCCGCTGGGCGTAGCCCTCGCCGCCGGCCCGGAAGTACGCCAGGTCGAGCAGCCGGAACGCCAGCGCGAGAGCCTTGGCGCGGGGGAAACCGGGCAGGGCCAGGTCGCGGCGGACCGAGCGCCGGGCGGCGGGCAGCCGGCGGCCGACCTCTAGCACGTGATCGTGCTTGAGCCGGTCGCGGCGGGCGCGCCACTGGGCGTGGTACAGGTACTGGCGGCGCTGGGCGTCGTCGAGTCCGGCGGCCTGGATGTGGCCGTTGGGCAACGGGCAGATCCACACGTCCTGCCAGGCGAGCGGGATGGCGAGGCCGGTGATCCGTTCCAGGTGGGTGGCGTCGGTGATCCGTTGCCGGTCCAGATCCAGGTACAGGAAGCCTCGTCCGGCCCGTCGCCGGGTCCAGCCCGGGGAGTCGATCCGGACACGTCGCAGTCTCACCACGGGCGACACCCTGCATCGCGCCGCCGCGGCCCGCCACCGCAGGTCACCCCGGTGGCGGATCGAGTACCCGGGCGAGGGCATCGGCCAGCTGCCCGGGGTCGTGCCACAGCGGCAGCCGCAACCGCTGTCGGTGACCCTCGTACGGGGAGAACGCGGGGCCGGCCGCCAGCCGTACCCCGGCCGCCTGGGCCCGGGTCGCCAGCTGCACGGTGTCCTGGCCGGTGTCCACCCACAACCCACTGCCGCCGTCCGGGGCCGACCAGGTCCAGTGCGGGGCGGTGGCGTGCAGGGTCTCGGCGGTGAGCCGGTACTGGCGGTCGAGCAGTTCGCGGCGGTGGGCGCGCAGCTCGGCGGTCCGGGGCAGCAGCAGCGCGACGGCGAGTTGGTCGGCGACCGCGGAGCCGAGGTCGACGGCGCTGCGGGTGGCGGTCAGGCTCCGGATCACCGGCGGGTCCGCCCGCACCCAGCCGATCCGCAGCCCGCCCCAGAACAGTTTGGAGGTGGTGCCGATCGTGATCAGGCGGGTCGGGTCGGTCCGGGCGTCCATCCCGCCGAGCCGTCCGGAGCGGATCCGGGGCAGGTCGGCGCAGGACTGGTCGTCGACCACCAGCGTGCCGTGCCGGTCGGCGAGCCGGCCGATCTCGGACCGGTGGGCGCGGCCGGTGTGCACGCCGGTGGGGTTGTGCAGGGCGGTCTGCAGGTAGAGCAGCCGGGGGCGGTGCGCCAGGGCGGCGGCGAGCAGGCCGGTGTCGACGCCGTGCGGGCCGGTGGGCACCGCGCGGACCCGGGCACCGGCGGCGCCGAACACACCGAGCGCCCCGCGGTAGGTCGGGTCCTCGGTCACCACGGTGTCCCCGGCGCCGATCAGGGTCTGGGCCACCAGCCAGACCGCCTGTTGCGAGCCGGAGGTCACCAGCAGCTGGTCGGCCGTGGTGGGCACACCGTCGGCGGTGAGCTGGGCCGCCAGCGCCTCGCGCAGGTCGGGCAGCCCGGCCGGGAAGTAGCCGTCGCGGTGGGCGTACCGGTGGCCGATCAGCTCGGCGACCTGACCGAAGACCTCCGGCACTCCGGGCGCGGCGGGGAGTGCGCCGCTGGACAGGTCGATCTGCTCCGGAGCGGCGGTGAACGAGCTGAGCCGGCCACCGTCCCGGGCCCGGCGGTGCTGCCCGGGGCGTTGGACGAAGGTGCCGGAGCCCTGGTGGGAGACGACCAGCCCGTCGTCGATCAGCAGCCGGTACACCCGGTCGACGGTGCCCCGGGCCACCCCGAGGGCGCCGGCGGTGGCGCGTTGGGCCGGCAACCGGGTCTCGGCGGGCAGGGTGCCGTCCTCGATCAGGTCGGCCAGGGCGGAGCGCAGCGCCTCGGCCGGCCCGGTGCCGGGGTCCTGCCAGTGTCCGAGCAGCCGGACCAGCTCGGCCGTGCCGATCTGTGCCGCCATGCTGCCGAGGGTAGTCCGGCGCCCACCTGCGGTGATGGACCACTCCGGGCGAACTGGTCCATTGCGCTGCCCGGCCGGCGGCCGACACTGGCCGTGACGAGGGACGAGGAGGTCCGAGATGACGACGGTGGCCCTGATCGGGACGCTGGACACCAAGGGCGAGGAGTACCGCTGGCTGGCGGCGGGGCTGGAACGTGAGGGCGTGCGCGCGCTCACCATCGACGTCGGGCCGCTGTCCGACGCACCGGCGGAGGTGAGCTCGGCCGCGGTGGCCGAGGCGGCCGGGACGACCACGGCGCAGCTGCGGGCGGCCGGTGACCGCGGCGGTGCACTGACCGCGATGGCGGAGGGCGCCGCGGTGGTGCTGGCCGACCTGTACCGGCGCGGGGAGGTGGACGGGGTGCTGGCGGTCGGCGGCTCGGGCGGCTCCTCGGTCGCGGCCCGGGCGATGCAGGCGCTCCCGGTCGGTGCGCCGAAGCTGCTGGTCTCCACGATGGCGTCCGGGGACGTCTCGCCCTATGTCGGTGAGTCGGATGTGACCCTGATGTACTCGGTGGTCGACATCGCCGGGATCAACTCGCTGTCCGAGCAGGTGCTCGGCAACGCGGTGGCGGCGATCGCCGGGATGGCCCGGGCCGCGCACACCCGCCGCGCCGCACCCGACGGCGACCGGCACCGGCCGATGGTGGCACTGACCATGTTCGGCCTGACCACCCCGGCCTGTGACGAGGCGCGGGAGGAACTGGCCGGCCTGGGCTACGAGCCGGTGGTCTTCCACGCCACCGGCGCCGGCGGGCGGGCGATGGAGCGGCTGGCGGCGGACGGGTTCCTGGCGGGCGTGCTGGACCTGACCACCACCGAGCTGGCCGACGACCTGGTCGGCGGCGTGCTCAGCGCCGGGCCGGACCGGCTGACCGCCGCCGGGGCCGCCGGGGTGCCGCAGGTGGTCAGTGTCGGCGCGCTGGACATGGTGAACTTCGGGCCCGAGGCGAGCGTGCCGGCCACCTTCGCCGGGCGCCGGTTCCTGGTGCACAACCCCACCGTCACCCTGATGCGCACCACCGAGGCGGAACTGCGGACCCTCGGCGAGCGGCTGGCCGCCAAGGTCGCCGCCGGTCACGGCCCGCGCGCGGTGGTGCTGCCGCTGCGCGGTGTGAGCGGGATCGACATCGAGGGCGGCCCGTTCGCCGATCCGGCCGCCGACGCCGCACTGCTCGACGCGATCCGGACCGGCCTGGCCGGCACCGGCGTCCGCCTGGTCGAACGCGACCAGCACATCAACGACCCGGGCTTCGGCCGTGCTGCGGCGCGGCTGCTGCACGAGCTGATCACCACCCAGAACTGAGGAGGCACACCATGGACCGCACCCGGGCACTCGAACGCCTGCGGGCGACCGTCGCCGCCGGCCGGCCGATCATCGGCGGCGGGGCCGGCACCGGCATCTCCGCGAAGTCGGCGGAGGCCGGCGGGATCGACCTGCTGATCATCTACAACTCCGGCCGGTACCGGATGGCCGGCCGGGGCTCGCTGGCCGGGCTGCTGGCCTACGGCGACGCCAACGCGATCGTGATGGAGATGGCCGACGAGGTGCTGCCGGTGGTCCGGGACACCCCGGTGCTGGCCGGGGTGAACGGCACCGACCCGTTCCGGGTGATGGGCCGGTTCCTGGACGACGTGCAGCGGGCCGGCTTCACCGGGGTGCAGAACTTCCCGACCGTCGGGCTGATCGACGGGGTGTTCCGCCAGAACCTGGAGGAGACCGGGATGGGCTTCGACCTGGAGGTCGAGATGATCGCGGCCGCCCACGAACGCGATCTGCTGACCAGCCCGTATGTCTTCGACGTGGCGCAGGCGGTGGCGATGGCCGAGGCCGGGGCGGACGTCCTGGTGCCGCACATGGGCTTGACCACCAAGGGATCGATCGGGGCGGGCACCGCACTGACCCTGGACGAGTGCGTGGAGCGGATCCAGCAGATGCGCGATGCGGCGGTGCGGGTGAACCCGGACATCCTGGTGCTCTGCCACGGCGGCCCGATCGCCGAGCCCGCGGACGCCCAGTACGTGCTGGAGCGCACCAGCGGCGTGGTCGGCTTCTTCGGTGCCTCGTCGATCGAGCGGCTGCCCACCGAGGTCGCGATCCGGCAGCAGGCCGAGGCGTTCAAGGCGATCAGCGTCGGCGAGTGAGCGCCGGCGGCCCGGCCACCGGTGCGGTGGCCGGGCCGCCGGTCAGCCCTCGGCCGGGACCCGGACCATGCCCTCCTGGGCGATCGAGGCCACCAGCGTGCCGTCCTGGTCGAACACCCGGGTGGCGCCCAGCCCGCGCCCGCCCTGGGCGGAGGGGCTGCGCTGGTCGAACAGCAGCCAGTCGTCCACCCGCACGTCGCGGTGCCACCACATCGCGTGGTCCAGGCTGGACACCGACAGTCCGGGGGTGACCCAGGACAGCCCGGCCCGGCGCAGCACCGGCTCCAGCATGATCTGGTCGCAGGCGTGGGCGAGCAGCGCGCGGTGCAGCAGCTGGTCGTCGGGCAGCGGTGCGCGGGTGCGCATCCAGACCTGCTGGCCGCCGTGGGCGTCCGGGTCGCCGGGGCCGAGGTAGATCGACCCGCCGACGTGCCGGACGTCGAAGGCGCTCTCGTGGGTCCAGAACCGGGCGACCGGGTGGTCCATGTGGCCCATCCGGTCCATCGCCGACTCCACGTCCTCGGGTGCGGGCGCGTCGGGCATCGGCTCGGTGAGCTCCAGGCCGTCCTGGCGTTCCTGGAACGAGGCGATCATCGACAGGATCGCGGAGCCGTCCTGGGCGGCGTGGGTGCGCCGGGCGGAGAACGAGCGGCCGTCCCGCAGCCGCTCGACGGTCAGGTCGATTGGGGTGGCGACATCGCCGGGGCGCAGGAAGTAGCCGTGCAGCGAGTGCGGCAGCCGGCCCTCCGGCACGGTGCGGCCGGCGGCGATCAGCGCCTGGGCGATCACCTGGCCGCCGAACACCCGTCCGCCCGGCTTGGGCAGGTTCCGCGCGGTGAAGTCCAGGCCGGTGTCACCGGTGGGTGTCACGTCCAGCACGGACAGCAGGGCGGCCAGGGTGTCGGCGGGGTCGGGGGAGGTCGAAGCGTCGGTCACACGGATCAGGATGGCATGGAGCCGGTGTTGACCAGCGAATGCGCGGCGCGTTCGAGGTAGTCCCAGAGCGTCGCCTCGTACAGCGGGGGCAGGTCGAGGGCGTCCACCGCGGTGCGCATGTGCCGCAGCCAGCGGTCCCGGGCGTCGGCGTCCACCGGGAAGGGCGCGTGCCGCATCCGCAGCCGGGGATGCCCGCGCTGGGCGGAGTACGTGCCCGGCCCGCCCCAGTACTGCTCCAGGAACATGGTCAGCCGGACCTTGGCCGGGCCCAGGTCCTCCTCGGGGTACATCGGCGCCAGCACCGGGTCGGTGGCCACTCCCTGGTAGAAGACGTCCACCAGGCGCACGAAGGTGTCGTGGCCACCCACGGCCGTGTAGAACGAGGTCGGGTCGCCGGAGGTCATGGTGTCGAGTGTCGCACCCGCGCACCGGGGCGGTCCGCGACGCCCGGGACTAGGCTGGTGTCAGGGCCGGGTGCTCCCGGTCACCGAGCGGTTCACACGAGAGGGTTCGGGGGTCCGAGTTGAGCAAGGCAGAGCAGATCCTGGCGGCGCTGGGCGGCAACGGGAACGTCGTCGACCTGGAGCCGTGCATCACCCGGCTCCGGGTGGAGGTCACCGACCCGCAGCAGGTCGACGAGGCGGCGCTCAAGGAGACCGGCGCCTTCGGTGTCGTGCGCTCCGGCCGGATCGTGCAGGTGATCGTGGGCCCGGAGGCGGACAGCCTCGCCGCGGAGCTCGACGGCCTGCGCTGAGCCACCGACCGCGACGTCCGGGCCTCAGGCCCGTGCCGGGGCCCCGGGATCCGCTGGATCGCCGGGGCCTTCTGCGGTGTCGCGCTGCTGCGCCTCCTGGAACGCGGTGAGCGCCTCCCGCTGGCCGGCCAGCGGGATGCCGGCGTCGGCGAGTTCCCGGCGGACCGCCTCGCGCAGCGCCCGGGACACCTTCCACTGCTGGGCCGGGACGGTGCGCTGCACCAGCCGCATGGTCACCGCATCGGCGGACAGGTCCTCGGCCGAGGCGACGGTGGCGTTGCCCTCGACCACCTCGCGGAACGGCTCGCTGCCCGCCACCTCGGCGGCGGCCTTGCGCAGCAGCCCCTCGACCTGGTCCAGGTCGGCGAAGTAGTCGACCTTCACCTCCACCACGGCGTTGGACCAGCCCTGGGTCTTGTTGCCGACCCGCAGCACCGATCCGTTGGGCACGTACCAGAGCACCCCGTCGGCGTCGCGGATCTTGGTCACCCGCAGGCCCACCGACTCCACCGTGCCGGTCGCCGGGCCGACATCGACCACGTCGCCGACGCCGTACTGGTCCTCCAGCAGCATGAACAGCCCGGTCAGGAAGTCCTTGACCAGGCTCTGCGCACCGAAGCCGAGCGCCACGCCGACGATCCCGGCCGAGGCGATGAACGGCGCCAGGTTCACCCCGACCTGGTCCAGCACCAGGAAGACCGTGATGGTGCCGATCACGATCGCCGCGGTCGAGCGCAGCACCGACCCGATGGTCCGGGCCCGCTGGGTGCGCCGGGCGGTGGCGGTGGGGTTGGCCCGCCGCAGCGCCCCGGCGACCTCGGTGCCCAGTGGCCGGACGATGCCGCGTTGCAGGAAGGAGCTGCCCTCGGCGATGTGCTCGGTGACCGACCGGATCAGCCGTTGCAGCACCAGCAGCACCACGAACCCGACCACCAGGATGATCGCGATCCGCAGGCCGGGGCCGGTCAGCCAGTCCCAGGTGTGGTTGACGGTCTGGGTGACGGCCTCTCCGGCGTCCATGGTGGACGAGGGGGTGGGCGTGGGGGAGTCGGTGGCGGTGCTCAACACCCCTCCACGCTAGGCCAGCCCGGTGTGCACCGCGACGAACTGCAGCTGCTCCACGGTCAGGGCGACCGTCCGGGACAGTGCCCGCCCACCGTGGCCGACCCCCTGTTCGCGGCGCACCAGGATCGGCGCGGCCTGCGGGTCGCCGGCGGTCGCCGCCTGCAACCGGGCGGCCAGCTTGCGGGCATGCAGCGGATCGACGCGGGTGTCGCCGTCGAACACGGTGAACAGCGTCGCCGGGTACCGGGTGCCGTCGTGCACGTGGTGGTACGGGGAGTAGCCAAGCAGCCAGTCCAGCTGCTCCGGGTCGTCGGCGTCGCCGTACTCGTCGGTCCAGGTCACGCCGAGCCCGAACCGCTGGTAGCGGACCATGTCCAGCAGCGGGGCGGAGCAGATCACCGCCGCGAAGGTCTCCGGGTGCCGGGTCAGAGCGGCGCCGACCAGCAGCCCGCCGTTCGACCCGCCCCAGCACGCCAGCCGGTCCGGGGTGGTCCAGCCCTCGGCGATCAGGAGTTCGGCCACCGCCTGGAAGTCCTCGAAGACGTGCTGCTTGCGCTCCCGGCGCCCGTCCCGGTGCCAGGCCTCACCCTCCTCGCCGCCGCCGCGCAGGTTGGCGACCACGTAGACCCCACCCGCCTCGACCCAGGCCAGCGTGCTCGCCGAGTACGCCGGGTCCAGGCTGATCTGGAAGCCGCCGTAGCCGTAGAGCACGGTGGGGGCGGGCGCGGTCGGACGGCCGCCGGCGTCCAGGGCATCGGCCCGGGCGATCACGAAGGCGCGCACCCGGGTGCCGTCCTGGCTGGTGGCGATCAGCCGCTGCACCCGGACCGCGGGCAGGTCGGCGGCGGTGCCGGGCGGGGTGGCCCAGACCGACAGGTCACCGGTGCGGGTGTCGCAGCGGTGCACCGTGCTGACCGTGGTGTGGTCGGTGTAGCCGAACCAGGCCTCGTGACCGCCCTCCGGCCGGGTCGCCAGAGCGCTGATCGACCCCAGCCCGGGCAGCGCGATGGCGTGCCGCAGCGCGCCGGTGGCCGGGTCGTGGGCGGACAGCTCGCTGACCGCGTGCCGGCGCCGGGCGACCAGCAGGGTGTCGTCGGTCAGGGCGACGTCCTCCAGCACGGCCTCCGGGTCCTCCGGCAGCAGGGTGGTCCAGTCCGGCACCGACGGGCGCTCCGGGTCCGCCACCGCCAGCCGCCCCCGGTCGGCGTCCAGCGTGGTGTGCAGATACAGCCGCCCATCCCGGCCGACCCAGGCGCCGACCTCGGCGTCGTAGCCCACCGCGACCTCACGGAACTCCGGCACGGTGCCCGGTGCGGTGGCGTGCAGGTCGGCGATCCACACATCGGTCCGCGGCGCGGTCCCGGCCGACGCGGACACCAGCAGCCAGCGGCCGTCCAGCGACACCGACACGCCGTAGTAGTTGGTCAGGTCCAGCCCGTCGCCGAACACCCGCAGATCGGTGTCCGGGTCGGTGCCCAGCACGTGCCGCCACACCCGGCGGTGGTACTGCCGCTCACCCTCCGGCACCAGCTCCGGGGCCAGCCGCCGCACGTAGTAGAACGCCTCGCCACCCGGCTCCCAGGCCACCGGCGAGTACCGGGCGCGGTCGATCGGCCCGTCCACCGGCTCCCCGGTCGCCACGTCCAGCACGTGCAGCACGCTCTCCTCGGTGCCGCCGTGGGAGACCTGGTAGGCCAGCAGGTCGCCCTCCTTGCTGGGCTGCCAGGCGTCCAGGGTGGTGGTGCCCGCCGGGTCCAGCGCCATCGGGTCGACCAGCACCCGGCCCTCGGTGTCCTCCGCGGAGTCGGCGACCACGATCACCGCGTGCTCCTGGTCCCCGGCCCGGCGCCCGAAGAACCGGCGCTCGCCGCGCCAGGCGGGGGTGCCGACGAATCCGGCGGCCATCAGCCCGGACAGCCGCGCGGTCAGCGGCCCGGTGGACAGCGGCCCGTCGCCCAGGGCGGCGGTCAGGCGCTCGCGGTGCTCGGCGTACAGCGCGTCCTGCGCGGCGGACCAGGCCTCGGTCTCCGGGTCGGCCGGGTCCTCCAGCCAGCGGTAGGGATCGGGCACCTGCCGGCCGTGCAGATCGTCGATCAGGTCCAGGCGGCGGGCGGGTGGGTAGGTCATGCCCGTCACCTTAGGCACTGACCGCATGGCAGGATTGTGACGTGGAGCACGCAGCTGAGCTGTCATCCCTGCACGCATTGGCGCGGGCGCATGGCGTGGATACCGAGTTCGACACCTTCGGCGGTGGCCGCGCCGAGGCGTCACCGGACACCCTGGTCGCGGTGCTGGCCGCCCTCGGGGTGGACGCGCGGACCCCGGAACGGATCGAGGTGGCGCTCCGCGAGGTGGCGGACGACCCCTGGCGCCGGGTGCTGCCGCCGGTGGTGGTGCACCGCCAGGGCCGCAGTGGCGAGCTGCTGGTGCATGTCGCGCACGGCGACCCGGTGTCGGTCCGGATCGAGCTGGAGTCCGGCGGGGTGATCGAGCTGCCGCAGGCCGACGCCTGGGTGCCGCCCCGCATGGTGGACGGCCGGGAGGTGGGCCGGGCGACCTTCCTGCTGCCGGAGGGCCTGCCGCTGGGCTGGCACCGGCTGCGCGCGGACGGGCCGAGCGCCGGGACCCACACCCCGCTGGCCGTGGTGCCGGATCGGCTGGAGCTGCCCGCCGCGATCGCCGACCACCCGCGCTGGGGCCTGATGGTCCAGCTGTACTCGGTGCGGTCGCAGGAGTCCTGGGGCCTGGGCGACCTACGCGACCTGGCGGACCTGGCCTGGCTGACCGGGACCGAGGGCGCGGACTTCCTGCTGATCAACCCGCTGCACGCCGCCGAGCCGGTGCCGCCACTGACCCCCTCGCCCTACCTGCCGACCAGCCGCCGGTTCATCAACTCGCTGTACCTGCGGGTGGAGGACGTGCACGAGGCCGGGTACCTGTCCGCGGCCGACCGGGCGCTGGTCGAGTGGGCGGCCGAACCCGCGCTGGCACTGGACGGCGACGACGGCCCGATCGACCGGGACGCGGTCTGGGCGGCCAAGCGGCAGGCGCTGGAGGTGCTGTTCGCGGTGCCGCGCACCCCGGCCCGGGCGCTGGCCTTCGCCGAGTTCCGCCGCCGGGAGGGCCAGGGTCTGGAGGACTTCGCGCTGTGGTGCGCGCTGGTCGAGCGGGAGGGTCCCGGGCCGTGGCCGGAGGACCTGCGCGACCCGCAGGCGCCCGGTGCCCGCCGGGCGCGGACCGAGCTGGCCGACCGGATCGCGTTCCACAGCTGGCTGCAGTGGCTGTGCGACCAGCAGCTCGGCGACGCCCAGCGCGCCGCCCGGGAAGCCGGGATGGCGGTCGGCGTGATGCACGACCTGGCCGTCGGTGTGCACCCGGACGGCGCCGACGCCTGGGCGCTGGGCGGGGTGCTGGCCGGGGCCGCCTCGGTGGGCGCGCCGCCGGACATGTACAACCAGCAGGGCCAGGACTGGTCGCAGCCGCCGTGGCACCCGGCCGAACTGGCCCGCGCGGCGTACCGGCCGTACCGCGAGCTGCTGCGCACCGTGTTCCGGCACGCCGGGGCGGTCCGGATCGACCACATCATGGGGCTGTTCCGGCTGTGGTGGATCCCGCGCGGTCAGGCACCCGGCACCGGCACCTACGTGCGCTACGACCCGGAGGCGATGCTCGGCATCCTGCTGCTGGAGGCGCACCGGGCCGGGGCGGTGGTGATCGGCGAGGACCTGGGTGTGGTCGAGCCCGGGGTGCGCGAGCTGCTCGCCGACCGCGGGGTGCTCGGCACCTCGGTGCTCTGGTTCGAGCAAGACGGGGACGGCCGGCCGCTGCCACCGCAGGACTACCGGCGGCTCGCGCTGAGCACCGTCACCACCCACGACCTGCCGCCGACCGCCGGGTACCTGGCCGAGGAGCACGTCGCACTGCGCGACCGGCTGGGCCTGCTGACCGAGCCGGTGCCGGTGGTGCGCGCCCGGGCCCGGGCGGAACGGGAACGGATGCTGGCGGCGCTGCGCGAGCAGGGGCTGGTCGGCCCGGACCCGACCGAGCGCGAGGTGGTCGAGGCGCTGCACCGCTACGTGTTGCGCACCCCGTCGGTGCTGGTCGGGGTGTCCCTGGCCGACGCGGTGGGGGAGCGGCGGGCGCAGAACCAGCCGGGCACCGACACCGAGTACCCGAACTGGAAGGTGCCGCTGGCGGACGGTGCGGGCCGCCTGGTGCCGCTGGAGCAGCTGGCCGGGCACCCGCGGTTCCGGTCGTTGGTGGCGGCGCTGCGGGCGGGCTGAGCGGGGTTCAGCCCCAGCCGTGCGAGGCGTCCGGCCACATCGCCGGGCAGGGGTCGCCGACCTCGCCGGTCAGTTCGAAGTGCCAGGGCTCGTTCTCGTAGGTGCGGCACAGCCCGTACTGGACCTGCCGCTCGCCCAGCCAGGCCGCCCCGGCGGTGCTGCCGACGTCGATGGCCAGGCCCTTGACGTGCGCGGACTGCTCCGGCGGGAGCACCCAGCGGTGCGCCTCGACCGGGTCGCCGTAGGTGGCCAGCGCCTCGTCGATCAGCTCCTGCTGGTCCTCGGCGCTGCGCCAGCCCGAGTTCAGCATCAGCAGCACCCCCTCGGCCTCCGCATCGTCCCGGGCCTGCTGGTAGCGGCGCATCAGCTCCGGGTCGACGGCGGTCGGCTCTGGTTCCGGTTCGGGTTCGCGCACCACCTCCGCCGTGGCGGCGGCCTGCTCCGCCCGGGTCGGCTCGCTCGGCCGCGCGTGCTGCATGCCCCACCAGGCGCCCGCGCCGGCCAGGGCCGCGGCGAGCAGCAGGATGAGGACGGTGGTCAGGCGGCGTCCGCGGCGCGGGTACTGGTCCATACCCCCACCCTCCGTGCCGGGGTGGGCCGGGGTCGTCCGCGCGGGGGACCATCCCCGGGTCAGCCCGGGGTCGTACACCGGCGTCCCTCTACGATCCAGGGATGACCCCGAGCAGCTGGCCACCGCGCAGGATCCGGGTGGTCGGCACCTCCGGGTCGGGGAAGACCACCTACGCCCGCGAACTCGCCCGCACCCTCGACCTGCCGTTCCGGGAACTCGACGAGGTGTTCTGGGCCCCGGACTGGACCCACCGCGACCTGGACGAGGCGCGGGCCGACCTGCGGGAGTGGTCCGCCGCCGGCCGATGGGTGGTGGACGGCAACTGGCAGACCGCCCGCGGGCCGTTGCTGGAGGACGCCGACGTCCTGGTCTGGCTGGACTACCCCCGGCCGGTGGTGATGGGCCGGGTGATCCGCCGCACGCTGCGCCGCCTGGTCACCCGCCAGGAGCTGTGGCACGGCAACCGGGAGGACTGGCGCCGGCTGCTGCGCACCGACCCGGACCAGAACATCGTGCTGTGGACCTGGCGCACCCATGCCGACAACCGCGCGCACTACCTCGACCGCGCCGCCACCGGCGAGGTCCCGGTGGTCCGGCTGCGCAGCCCGCGGGCCGCCCGCGCCTGGCTGCGCGGCCTGCCCGGACACGCCGGAGGCCGGTGACCCGTCCGGTCACCGGCCTCCGACACGCTGTCCGGACTCAGTGCTCGATGTAGCGCCCGTCCGCGGCCTGGGCCGCCAGCGCGCGGGCCACCCCGTCCCGGCTCTCCGCCACCAGCCGGCGCAGCGCCGGGGCGGCGTCCGGGTGAGCGGCCAGCCAGGCGTCGGTGGCGCCGAGCACGTCCACCGACGGGTCGTCGGCCAGCAGGGTCGGGAACAGGCCGACCACGATGTTCTGCGCCATCTCGTTGGTGCGGTCGGACCAGACCGGCTCCAGCGCCTCGAAGTAGCGGGCCACGTAGTCGCGCAGCAGGCCACGGTCGTGCACCCGGCCGAAGCCGGCGATGGCCGCCGCCTGCAGGGCGTTCGGCAGGGTGTCCGCCTCGACCACCGCGGACCAGGCGGCCGCCTTCGCCTCGGCGGTCGGGATCGCGGCCCGGGCGTGGGCGGCGGCGCGCTGGCCGGTGGCGGTCGGGTCGGCGGCCAGCTGGGCGTCGATCTCCTCCGCACCGGCCCGGCCACCGGCGACCAGCCCGGCCAGCAGCTCCCAGCGCAAATCGGTGTCGATGCTCAGCCCGTCCAGCTTGGTGTCGCCGGCCAGCAGGGCGGCCACCGTGTCCAGCTGCTCCGGGGTGCCGGCCCGGCCGGCGAACGCCTTGACCAGCTGGAGCTGGGTGTCCGAACCGGCCGGGGCGTCGGCGGCCAGCGCCCACAGGGTGTCCGCGGCGGCCTTCTCGGTGGCGGGACGGTGCTCGGCGGACACGTACAGGTCCAGCGCGGTGGCGAGCTGGCGCAGCAGCACCAGGACCACGGTGGAGTCGGTCTCGTGCGCGATGTTGCCCAGCACCAGGTCGACGTAGTCCCGGGCCGGGGTCTCGGCATCCCGGGTGGCGTCCCACACCGCGGCCCAGACCAGGGTCCGGGGCAGCGAGTCGGTGAAGGCGTCCAGGTGGGCCAGGGCGGTGGCCAGCGACCGCTCGTCCAGCCGGACCTTGGCGTAGGCCAGGTCGTCGTCGTTCAGCAGAAGCAGGTCCGGGCGGCGGGTGCCGACCAGGGCCGGGACCTCGGTCAGCTCGCCGTCCACGTCCAGCTTGGTGCGCGAGGTGCGCACCAGCTTCCCGTCGACCAGGTCGTAGCCGCCGATCACCAGGCGGTGCGGGCGCTGCACCGGGTGCGCGGCCGGCACCTCCTGCCGGATCGCCAGCGCGGTGATCGTGCCGTCCTCGCCGGACTCGATCTGCGGGCGCAGCAGCGTGACACCGGACTTCTCCAGCCACAGCGCCGACCAGGCGGACAGGTCACGGCCGGAGGTTGCCTCCAGCTCGGTCAGCAGGTCGCGCAGCTCGGTGTTCGAGAACTGGTGCGTGCGGAAGTACGTCCGCACCCCGGCGAAGAACTCCTCCTGGCCGACCCAGGCGACCAGCTGCTTGAGCACCGAGGCGCCCTTGGCGTAGGTGATCCCGTCGAAGTTGACCTCGACGTCCTCCAGGTCGCGGATGTCCGCGGCGATCGGGTGCGTGCTGGGCAGCTGGTCCTGCTTGTACGCCCAGGACTTCTCCAGCGAGGAGAACGTGGTCCAGGCGCTGGTCCACTCGGTGGCCTCGGCGGTCGCCAGGTGCGAGGCGTACTCGGCGAAGGACTCGTTCAGCCACAGGTCGTCCCACCAGCGCATGGTGACCAGGTCGCCGAACCACATGTGCGCCAGCTCGTGCAGGATCGTCACCGCGCGCCGCTCGACGGTCGCCTCAGGCACCTTGGACCGGAAGACGTAGTTCTCCAGGAAGGTGACCGCCCCGGCGTTCTCCATCGCCCCGGCGTTGAACTCCGGCACGAACAGCTGGTCGTACTTGGCGAACGGGTACGGGAAGTCGAACAGCTCCTCGTAGAACCGGAAGCCGGCCCGGGTGATGTCCAGGATGTTCTCGGTGTCCAGGTGGGTGGCCAGCGAGCCGCGGCAGAACACGCCCAGCGGGATCACCCGGCCGTCGGCGGAGGTCAGCTCGCCGTGCTCGTGGTGGTAGGGGCCGGCCACGATCGCGGTGATGTAGGACGAGATCCGCGGCGTCGGCTCGAAGTGCCAGGTCGCGGTGCCCTCGTCGGCGCCGCCGTTGCGGTTCACACCACCGGGCACCGGGTCCGGGTCGCCGATCTCCGGGGAGTTGGACACCACCACCCAGTGCGCGGGGGCGGTCACGGTGAAGGTGAACACCGCCTTGAGGTCGGGCTGCTCGAAGACCGCGAACACCCGGCGGGAGTCGGCGACCTCGAACTGGCTGTACAGGTAGACCTCGTCGTCCACCGGGTCGACGAAGCGGTGCAGGCCCTCGCCGGTGTTCATGTAGGCGCAGTCGGCCTCGACCACGACCTCGTTGCGCTCGGCCAGCCCGTCCAGCCGGATCCGGGAGTCGGCGACCACCTCGGCCACGTCCAGCTCGGTGCCGTTGAGCAGCACACGGCGGACGGTGGGGGCGATCAGGTCCAGGAACGTCGACTCCCCAGGCCGCGGGCTGGTGAACCGGACGACGGTGGTCGAGCCGAAGGTCTCCGGGCCGGTGGTCAGGTCGAGGGTGACGTCGTAGGACTCGACGGCGACCACGGCGGCGCGGGCACGGGCCTCGTCGCGGGTCAGGTTCTCAGCGGGCACGCTGTCCTCCTGTTGTGTGTCGATGCAGCGGGCATCCTCCCACGACGTGACACGGGACGGTGCTCTGAGTGCATGATGGTCCGCGGCTCACCCACCCGGGTGGTCTCCCCGCTCGCCCGATCCCCGGAGGCGCCACGTGACCTCGACCCCCACCGCACCCGTTGTCGACTTCTGGTTCGACCCTGCCTGCCCCTGGGCCTGGATGACGTCGCGGTGGATCACCGAGGTGCAGCGCCAGCGCGAGATCGACGTGCGCTGGCACGTGATGAGCCTGTCCGTGCTGAACGAGGGCCGTGACCTGCCCGCCGACTACCGCGCGCTGATGGACGACTCCTGGGCGGCGGTCCGGGTGCTGGTCGCCGCGCAGGAGCTGTACGGCGCCGACCCCAAGCCGCTGTACGACGCCCTGGGCACCCGCCGCCACCCGGGCGGCCGCACCGACACCCGCGCGATCATCGCCGAGTCGCTGGCCGAGGCCGGCCTGCCCGACTCGCTGCTGGCCTTCACCGACTCCGAGGAGTACGACCCCCAGCTGCGCGCCTCCACCGCCGAGGCGCTGGCGCTGGTCGGCGACGAGGTCGGCACCCCGGTGGTCGCCCTGGACGGGGTCGGCTTCTTCGGCCCGGTGATCACCCCCGCGCCGAAGGGCGAGCAGGCGCTGGAGCTGTTCGACGGCCTCGCGATGATCACCCGGGTTCCCGGCTTCTACGAGCTCAAGCGGACCCGCACCCAGGGTCCGCAGTTCGACTGAGAGGGCGGCGAGCATGGCCGGTGCGCTGGCGGGACTGTCCCGCGGACTGAAGATCTTCCTGGTGGTCGACCTGGTGCTGATCGTGGCGCTCGGCGTGACCGCGATCCTGGTGCTCGGCGGCGGCTCCGAGCCTGACGACACCGCCACTGGCACTCCCGGCACGACGAGCTCCGGCAGCCCCGCGGCGACCAGCCCCGCCGAGGGGGAGACCGCCTCGTCGAGTGCCGATCAGCGGTTCGCCTCGCCCACCGGCAACATCGTGTGCGACATGACCGCCGACGGCGTCACCTGCACCATCGCCAACACCTCGGTGGAGGCACCGCAGATCGACGGCTGCACCGGCGCCGGCACCGGCCACGTGATCACCCTGACCGCCGACGGTGTGGACGTGCCCTGCACCGACCAGGCGCCCTCCGCCGCGGGCGCCGACGTGGACGTGCTGCAGTACGGCAGCTCCCAGCAGGTGGGGGACTACACCTGCACCTCCGGGTCCAACGGGATGAGCTGCGTGGACGGGGCCGGGGTGGGCTTCCGGATCGCGACGGCGGAGCGGGTGGAGCTGCCCTGAGCCGGGCAGCCCCACCCGGGTTGCTCACCAGATGGTGACGCGCTGCTCCGGCGCCAGGTACAGCCCGTCGCCCGGCTGCACGTCGAAGGCGGCGTAGAACTCGTCGATGTTCCGCACCACCGCGTTGCAGCGGATCTCGTCCGGGGAGTGCGGGTCGGTGGACAGCCGGCGGATGACCTCCTCGTCGCGGCCCTTGGTCCGCCAGACCCGTGCCCAGCCGAGGAACACCCGCTGCACACCGGTCAGCCCGTCGATCACCGGGGCGTCGTCCAGCGAGCCGCCCAGCGCGATCCGGTAGGCCTTGAGCGCGATCGACAGCCCGCCCAGGTCGCCGATGTTCTCCCCGATGGTCAGGGCGCCGTTCACGTGGTGCGAGCCGTCCAGCTGGCGCGGGGAGAAGCCGTTGTACTGCTCGATCAGGGCGGTGGTGCGCTGCTCGAACTCGGCGCGGTCCTGGTCGGTCCACCAGTCGTGCAGCCGGCCCTCGCCGTCGTACTTGGACCCCTGGTCGTCGAAGCCGTGCCCGATCTCGTGCCCGATCACCGCGCCGATCCCGCCGTAGTTGACCGCGTCGTCGGCGTCGGCGTCGAAGAACGGCGGCTGCAGGATCGCGGCCGGGAAGACGATCTCGTTCATCCCCGGGTTGTAGTAGGCGTTCACCGTCTGCGGCGTCATGAACCACTCGTCGCGGTCGATCGGCCGGCCGATCTTGCCCAGCTCGTAGTCCTGCTCGAAGGCGGCCGCGCGGCGGATGTTGCCCAGCAGGTCGTGGGCGTCGATCTCCAGCGCGGCGTAGTCCCGCCACTTGGCCGGGTAGCCGATCTTGGGGGTGAAGGCGTCCAGCTTGGCCAGCGCGCGCTCGCGGGTCTGCTCGCTCATCCACGGCAGGCCGCTGATCGACTCCCGGTAGGCCTCGACCAGATTCGCGACCAGCTGCTCCATCCGCTGCTTGTGCGCCGGCGGGAAGTGCCGCTCGACGTAGACCTTGCCGACCGCCTCGCCGAGCACACCCTGCACCAGCGACACCCCGCGCTTCCACCGGTCGCGCAGCTCCTGCGCCCCGGTCAGCGTGCGGCCGTAGAAGTCGAAGTTCGCCTCCACCAGCTCCGCGGACAGGTACGGCGCCCGGTCGCTGATGGTGTGGTACGCCAGCCAGGACTGCCAGGCCGACACCGGCTCGACGGTCCAGCGGGCGGCCAGCTCGGCCAGGTACGACGGCTGGCGCACGATCAGCTGGTCGAAGGAGCCCTCCGGCGCGTGCAGGGCCCGGATCCAGCGCGGCCAGTCGAAGCCGGCGGCGGCGTCGGACAGGTCGGCCAGCGTGGTCGGGTTGTGGGTGAGGTCGGCGTCCCGGTCCTTGACCACGTCCCAGTGCCCGGCGGCCAGCCCGGTCTCCAGCGCCAGCACCGCACCGGCCTGCTGCTCGGCGTCCGCCTGGTCGGCCGCCCAGCCACCGAGCAGCAGCATCCGGGCGATGTGCGGCCGGTAGGCGGCCAGCACCGCGGCGTGCTGCTCCTCGCGGTAGTAGGACTCGTCCGGCAGCCCGAGTCCGGACTGGGTCAGGTGCACCACGTACCGGGTGGGGTCGTCGGCGTCGGTGTCGACGAAGAACCCGGCCGCGGCGACCGCCCCGGCGCGCTGCAGGGCGCCCAGCACGTCGATCAGGTCCTGGTGGTCGGTGGCGGAGCGGATCAGGTCCAGCTCGGGGGCCAGCGGGGCGACGCCGGCGGCCTCGACGGCATCGGTGTCCATGAAGGAGGCGTACAGGTCGGCGATCTGGCCGGTCGAGGACTCGGTGATGATGTCCCGGACCTGCTCCTCCGCCTGGTCGTACAGCGCGCGGAACGACCCGTCCATCGCCCGGTCCGCCGGGATCACGTGGGCGTCGGACCACAGCCCGTTCACGTGGCGGTACAGGTCGTCCTGCGGTCGGGTGGCGGGGTCCAGGTCGGTCGGGTCGATGCCGGAATGCGTCATGGGGCCAGCGTACGGTCGACCGTCGCGGCGGGGCCGCAGGTGGTGCAGGATGGCGTCATGCGCATCCACGTCGCCGCTGACCATGCCGGATTCGAGCTCAAGGCCGCGCTCCTGGAACACCTGCGTGCCGCCGGGCACGAGGTGACCGACCACGGTGCCGCCGAGTACGACGCCCAGGACGACTATCCGCCGGTGTGCTTCGCCGCCGGGGAGGCCGTGGTCGCCGACCCGGGCAGCCTCGGTGTGGTGATCGGCGGTTCGGGCAACGGCGAGCAGATCGCCGCGAACAAGGTGATCGGGGTGCGGGCCGCGCTGGCCTGGAACACCGACACCGCGCAGCTGGCCCGCCAGCACAACGACGCGAACGTGGTCGCGATCGGCGCCCGCCAGCACTCGGTGGACCAGGCGATCGAGCTGGTCGACGCCTTCCTGGCCGAGCCGTTCAGCCAGGACCCGCGCCACCAGCGCCGGATCGACCTGATGTCCGCCTACGAGGCGTCCCGCTCCTGACCTGCACGACGATGCCCCCGGTGCGCTGTGGCACCGGGGGCATCGTCGTGTCTCAGAAGCCCCAGGGCGTGTGCGGGGCGGTGTGCCAGCGCAGCGCCGCGTCCAGTGCCGCGACCGGCTCCGGGTCCTGCGCCTGGACCAGCCCGGCCCGGACCTGCGCGGCCAGCGACCGGCCGCCGAGCAGCAGCGCGCCCAGCTCCCGCACGTCCAGGGTGAGCTGCGGGGCGTCGTCGGTGCGGGTGACGGTGGCGTCGCCGCCGGTCACGGTCAGACGCCAAGTGCCGTCGTTGGCCGGCAGCAGCCGGTCCCGCACCGCCAGCACCACGTCGACGTCCCGGGCGTAGTCGCGGGCGGCCAGCGCTGCGGGCAGGTCGACCACCCGGACCCAGACGTTGTCGATCAGCAGGGGCTTCACCTTGCGCTGGTCCACCAGGAGCTGCGGCAACATGTCGTCCGGTGCGAAGCTCGCGGACACGGTCGAGACCAGGTCCAGGTCCAGCAGGAAGGTCCACAGCCGGTGCGCGGCGGCCGGGTCCAGCGCGCCGTGCGACCGGACCTTCGCGGTGTACGCCGGGTTGTCGGCCTCGTCCCACTTCTCCTTGCGGGCGACCAGGGCGTAGCCGACCAGCTCGGTGCCGCGGCGGACGGTCACCAGCCGCAGCGGTTCGGCGCCGTCCCGCCAGGCCGGCGGGTCGACCAGCAGGCTGCGGCGCAGGCCCTCGGTGGAGCGGTTCACCCAGCCCGGGCGGGCGGACCAGGCGGCGGCCTGCAGGTCGATGATCGCCTGCTCGTGCTGCTCCCGGTCGGCGGTCTCGAACCGGACGGTCAGCTCGGCCGAACCCGGCACGTCCCGGAGCTTCGCGCCCCGGGGCAGCGTCAGCCGCAGGGTGTCGGCCGCCGACCCGTAGCCGAACCGGCCGTAGATCGCCGGCTCCGCGGCGAACAGCGCGGACACCGCCTCACCCCGCTCGGCGGAACGGGCCAGGTGGTCGGCGATCATCGCGGTCAGCAGGCCACGGCGCCGGTGGTCCGGCCGCACCGCCACCCAGGTCAGTCCGGCACACCGGGCGGTGCCGCCGGGCAGGGTCAGCTCGAACGGGAAGGACCCGTGCACCGCCGTCAGTTCGCCGTCCCGCTGCACCGCTCGGGTGCGGTCGAACGGGATGGAGAAGGTCAGCTGCTTGAGCGTCTCCTCGTCCACGTGCTCGGCGAAGCCGAACTCGTCGACGGCGCGGAACTCCGCCAGCCGCGACTCGGGCACGGTGATCAGCTGGTACTCGTCGGGAAGCATGAGGACATCCTGACGACGACAGGCCGGGCGCGCAGGTCTTTTCCGGCCGAACCTGTGGATACCCTCTGCGGACCATGCCGCACGACTCCGCTCGCTCGCCGAGCGTCCTCGAGCAGGCCCGCGGGCAGTTGCACCGCTGGGGCCTCGGTTCGCAGCGCGCGCTGACCGTGGTGCTGGTGGGCCTGACCGGGCTGGTCACGCTCGGCCTGGTGGCCGCCCGGCCGTGGGTGCCGCCCTCGACCTACATCCTGGTGGAGCTGCTCGGCTCCTTCCTGCTCCGGCTGCGGCCGATGATCCTGCTGTGCGCCGCGATCGTGGTGCAGGTGGTGATGGTGGCGGTACTGGGCCTGGGGGAGTTCACCCCGGGGACCTGGGTGTTGCAGGGCATCGCGATCGTGGCACTGCTGGCCTTCGCGGCGCACCGGGAACGGCTGGGGCTGCAGGGCGCGCCGGGGGAGCTGATGCTGGTCGACCTGCGCGACCGGATCGCCGCCCACGGTGAGGTCCCGCCACTGCCGGACGGCTGGTCGGTGGACACCACCCTGCGGCCCGCACACGCGGAGGCGTTCTCCGGGGACTTCGTGGTGACCGCGAACCGGCCCGGGCTGTTGGAGCTCGCGCTGGTGGACGTCTCCGGCAAGGGGCAGGCGGCCGGGGTGCGCAGCCTGCAACTGTCCGGCGCGCTGGCCGGGATGATCGGGTCGCTGCCGGCCCGGGAGTTCCTGCCCGCCGCCAATGCCTACCTGCTCGGCCGTCGCTGGCCGGAGGGCTTCGCCACCGCCGTGCACCTGACCGTGCACCTGGAGACCGGGCTGTACACCGTCGCGCTGGCCGGGCATCTGCCGCCGGTGCACCTGCACGCCGGTTCCGGCCGGGTGGAGCGGCTGCCCCAGCTGCGTGGCCCCGCCCTCGGCGTGATCGACGACCCGGAGTACGTCACCGGCACCGGCCGGCTGGCGCCCGGTGACACCCTGATCCTCTACACCGACGGCCTGGTGGAGACCCCCGGCGGTGACCTGGACCTGGGCATCGACCGGCTGATGGGCGCCGCCGAGGAGTTGCTGGCCACCCGGCGCGGCGGGGCCGAGGACCTGATGCGCGCGGTCAGGGCCCCGGAGGGCGACGACCGGGCGCTGGTGCTGGTCCGGCGGGCGGGCTGATGGACACCGAGTACGCCGAGGCCGTGCGGGCCCTGGTCCGGGAGATCCCGGCCGGCCGCGCGATGACCTACGGGCTGGTCGCCGAGGTGGTGTCGGACCGGCTGGTGGCCGCCGGTGGCCGGGCCCGCGGTGGGCCGCGGGTGGTGGGCCGGATCATGGCCGACGGCGACGGGGACTGGCCGTGGTGGCGGGTGGTGAACGCGGCCGGCTCCCCACCGCCGCAGCACGCCACGGTCGCCCTGGACCGGTTGCGCGCCGAAGGGACGCCGCTCACCGCGGACGGCACCCGGGTCGCGCTGCGCCGGGCGGTCTGGTTCCCGGCCGACTGACCCGGCCCAGCTCCCCGGCCCCGGCCCTCCGAGCTCCCCGGCCCCGGCACCCCCAAGCTCCCCGGCCCCGCCCCGACTCCCACCACGCCGCCGCCGACCCCCCGCGCCGCCGTTGAATGCGGAGAAGCTGCCGCGATCCGAGCGATTCGGGCGACAGCTTCTCCGCACTCGTCAGGCCGGGGCGCGGCTCAGTGTGCGACGGCGGGCTCCAGGGCGACCGGGGCGAGCGCCTGCTGGGCGACCCGGTCGGCGCGGCGGCGGAACAGGACGCCGGCCAGCACCGCCCCGCCGAGGAAGATCCCCGCGGACCAGGCGTAGGCGGTGTCGAAGGAATGCAGCGCTGCCTCGGCCTGCACCAGCGGGGTCGCCGGGGCGTGGTCGGCGAGGTAGGCGCTCGCGGCGGTGGCGGCCAGGGTGTTGAGCAGCGCGGTGCCGATCGCCCCGCCGACCTGCTGGCTGGTGGACACCAGGGCGGAGGCCGCGCCGGCCAGCCGCTGTTCCACCCCGAGCGTGGCGAGCTGGAAGGACGCGGGCATGATCGAGGCCATCCCCATTCCCATCAGGATCAGGCCGGGCAGGACGTGCAGGTAGCTGCTGTCCAGCTGCAACTGGGTGAAGGAGAGCATCGCGAGCGCCGCCAGCGTCATGCCGATCGGCACCAGCAGTTTGGGGCCGAACCGCGGGATCAGCAGGTTGGACTGGATCTGCGCGGTGACGATGATCGAGACCACCATCGGCAGGAAGGCCACCCCGGTGCGCATCGGGCTGAACCCCAGCGTGGACTGCAGGTAGTAGGTCAGGAACAGGAACACCCCGAACATCCCGGACCCGGCGACCAGGATCGACAGGTAGGACGCGCCCCGGTCCCGGTCCAGGATCACGCCCAGCGGCAGGACCGCGTGGGCGGCGGTGCGCTGGCGCCAGACGAAGGCGGCCAGCAGCAGCACGCTGGCGGCCAGCGGTCCCCAGGTGGCGACCGAGTCCCAGCCCTGCGGCTCGGCCTGGGAGAAGCCGAGCACCAACGCGAACAGGCCGAGCGAGCCGAGCAGGACGCCGGGCAGGTCGAGCCGGTGATCGGTGGTGCCCGCGGTGCGGGGGAGCAACACCAGCCCGGCGATCAGCGCGACGGCGGCGATCACCACGTTGACGTAGAGGTTCCAACGCCAGTCGAAGTTCTCGGTCAGGTAGCCGCCGAGCAGCAGGCCGATCGCGCCGCCCATCCCGGCGATCGCGCCGAAGATGCCGAATGCCCGGCCGCGTTCGGCCGGCACGGTGAAGGTGGTGGTCAGCACGGACAGGGCGGCGGGGGCCAGCACCGCGCCGAATACGCCCTGCAGCGCCCGGGCGGCGACCAGCAGCTCGAAGGAGCCGGCCGCGCCACCGAGGCCGGAGGCGACGGCGAAGCCGACCAGCCCGATCAGGAACATCCGGCGCCGGCCGAGCATGTCGGACAGTCGCCCGCCGAGCAGCAGCAGGCTGCCGAAGGCCAGGGCGTAGGCGGTGACGATCCACTGCCGGTCATTGTCGGAGAAGCCGAGTTCGGCCTGGGCCGAGGGCATCGCGATGTTCACGATGGTCGCGTCGAGCACGACCATCAGCTGGGCGAGGGCCACGGTGGCCAGCACGAACCAGCGGCTGCGCGTCGGGGCAGCGAGGGGAGAGGACATGGGGACTCCGGGGGAGACGTCGTGGTCGGTGCGCAGACTCTAAACCGAAACTCGGCAGTTCCGGAACTCCTAAGTCTCGATTTGTGTCAGTGTGCGCCGAGTGGCACGATGGCGCGCGACGAGAGGAGTCCGGATGTCGTCGAGCGACGCCGCCACGACGGCCGGCGCTGCCCCGGACCCGGTGTGCCGGCCCGGCCGTCGTCGCGATCCCGGCAAGGACGACGTGATCCTCCAGGCCGCCCGCGACCTGCTGGTCGAGCGCGGCTACCAGGCGATGACCATGGACGCGGTCGCCGAGCGTGCCGGGGTCGGCAAGGCCACCGTCTACCGGCGCTGGTCGTCCAAGGTGCGGCTGACCGTGGACAGCCTGATGTGCTCGCCGCAGCTGCACGCGGACGAGGTGCCGGACACCGGATCGCTGCGCGAGGACCTGCTGTCGGTGGCCGGCCTGGTCACCCGGATGAAGAACGACGAGCTGATGTCCGGCCTGATCGTGGCGGTCAAGCAGGAGCCCGAGGTCGCCGGGGTGTTCCACGAGCAGTTCGTGGCCGGGCGGGTGCGGCTGATGCGCACGCTGCTGGAGCGGGCACGCGAGCGCGGCGAGGTGCATCCGGGCGCCGACCTGGACATGATCGCCGCGGTCGCCCCGGCGATGATCCACTACGGCAAGGCGGTGGCCCACGTCGCGATCGACCAGGCGTTCGCCGAGCGGCTGATCGACTCGGTGGTGCTGCCGCTGGTGGCGAACCCGGCCTATCAGGTGCCCGAGCCCGCCACCGTCGCCGCCGGTTAGCCCAGCGCCCGCCGCGAGCTGATCACCCCGGTGTCGAAGCCGGCCAGGTGCAGCCCGCCGTGGAACCGGGCGTGCTCGATCTTCACGCACCGGTCCATCACCACGGTCAACCCGGCCGCCTCGCCCCGCCGGGCGACCTCCTCGTGCCAGGACCCGAGCTGCAACCACAGCGCCGGGGCGCCCACCGCCAGGGTCTCGTCCAGCACCCCGGGCAGGTCGTCGTGCCGCCGGAACACGTCCACCAGGTCCGGGGTCTCCGGCAGATCGGCCAGCGACGGGTAGACCGGCTGCCCGAGGATCTCGGTCTCGCGCGGGTTGACCAGGAACAGCCGGTACGGCGAGCTGGACAGCAGGTAGGTGGTCACGAAGTAGCTGGCCCGGGCCGGATTGTTGGACGCGCCGACGATCGCGATCGACCGGGTGCGGCGCAGCAGGGCGAGGCGTTCCTGGGCGGACGGGCCCTGCCAGGTGCGGGCGGTCATCGGGTCGCTCCCTCGGTGGTGGCGGCGGTCAGCGCCTGGTCCAGGTCCCACAGGATGTCCTCCGGGTCTTCCAGGCCGACGCTGATCCGGACCAGGTCGTCCGGCACCCCGGCGGCGGCGAGCTGATCGGCGGACAGCTGCTGGTGGGTGGTCGAGGCCGGGTGGATCACCAGGGTGCGCGAGTCGCCGACATTGGCCAGGTGGCTGGCCAGCTGCAGGTTCTCGATGAACCGGCGCCCGACCTCCCGGCCGTCCCGGCCACCGCCGGGCGCCAGCCGGAAGGCGAACACCGAGCCGGGTCCGAGCGGCAGGTACCGCGCGGCGCGCTCGTGGTGCGGGTGGCCGGGCAGCCCGGCCCAGAGCACCTGACCGACCCGGGGATCGTCCGCCAGCCACTGCGCCACGGTGCGGGCGTTCGCCAGGTGGGCGTCCAGTCGCTGGGGCAGGGTCTCCACGCCCTGCAACAGCTGGAACGCGGACTGCGCGGACAGCGACGGTCCGATGTCCCGCAGCTGCTCGGAGCGCAGCTTGGTCAGGAAGCCGTACTCGCCGAAGTTCTCCCACCACTTCACGCCGTTGTAGGACGGCACCGGCTCGGTCATCTGCGGGAACCTGCCGTTGCCCCAGTCGAAGCGGCCGGACTCCACGACGACGCCGCCCAGGGTGGTGCCGTGCCCGCCGAGGAACTTGGTCGCCGAGTGGATGACGATGTCCGCCCCGTGCTCGATCGGCCGGATCAGGTAGGGCGTGGTCAGGGTGGAGTCGACCACCAGCGGGATGCCCGCCGCGTGCGCCACCTGCGCCAGCCCTGCCAGGTCCGCGACCTCGCCGGAGGGGTTGGCGACCACCTCGGTGTACAGCACCTTGGTCTCCGGCCGGATCGCGGCGGCGAAGGCGGCCGGGTCGGTGCCGGGCACGAAGGTGGTGTCCACCCCGAACCGGCGCAGGGTCACGTCCAGCTGGGTCAGGGTGCCGCCGTACAGCTGGGAACTGGCCACCACGTGGTCGCCGGCCCCGACCAGCGCTGCGAAGGTGATGAACTCGGCGGCCATCCCCGAGGCGGTCGCCACCGCGCCGATCCCGCCCTCCAACGACGCGACCCGCTCCTCCAGCGCCGCCACCGTGGGGTTGCCCAGCCGGGAGTAGATGTTCCCGTACTTCTGCAGCGCGAACAGGTTCGCGGCGTCGGTGGTGTCCTGGAAGACGAACGAGGTGGTCTGGTAGATCGGCACCGCCCGGGCGCCGGTGGCGGCGTCGGGCACCCCGCCGGCGTGCAGGGCGCGGGTGCGGAAGCCGAACTGGTGGTCGCTCATGCGGTGAACTCTCCAACTGTGGTGCGGTGGGCGTCGAGCAGGTCGGCGACCTGCTGCACCGCCCAGGGGTTCTGCAACGACGTGCGGTCGCCCAGGGCCCGGCCGTCGTGCAGATCGGCCAGCAACCGGCGCAGGATCTTCCCGGACCGGGTCTTGGGCACCTCGGGGACCAGGAACAGGTGCCGCGGCTTGGCGACCGGCCCGATCTGGTGGGCCACGTGGCCGCGCAGGGTCTCGCGCAGCTCCTCGGTCGCCCGCTGCCAGGCAGCCAGGTCCTCCGGCGACCCGGGGGCCACCGCCGGGACCACGAAGGCGGCGACCGACTGCCCGGTGACCGGGTCGTCCACCCCCGCCACCCCCGCCTCGCCGACCGCGGGGTGGGCGACCAGGGCGGACTCGATCTCGATGGTGGACAGCCGGTGCCCGGAGACGTTGACCACGTCGTCCACCCGGCCGAGCAGCCAGATGTCGCCGTCGGCGTCCCAGGAGGCCCCGTCGCCGGCCAGGAAGTAGCCCTGCCGGGCGAAGGTCCGCCAGTAGGAATCCCGGTAGCGCTCCGGGTCGCCCCAGACCGTGCGGGCCATCCCGGGCACCGGCCGGTCGATCACCAGGTACCCGGCGCCGCCCCGGGGCACCTCGGCGCCGTCGGCGTCCACCACCTTCGCGGACAGGCCGGGCAGCGGGCGGGTGGCCGACCCGGGCTTGAGGGTGGAGGACCCGGGCAGCGGCGCAATCACCGCGGCGCCGGTCTCCGACTGCCACCAGGTGTCCACCACCGGGGCGGTCCCGGCGCCGAACTGCTCCCGGAACCAGACCCAGGCCTCCGGGTTGATCGCCTCGCCCACCGTGCCGAGCAGCCGGATCGAGGACAGGTCGTGCCCGGCGGGCAGCCCGTCCGGGAACCAGGTCATGAAGGTCCGGATCAGGGTGGGCGCGGTGTAGTACGTCGTCACCCGGTAGCGCTCGATCACCTCCAGGTGCCGCTCGCGGTGCGGGGTGTCCGGGGTGCCCTCGTAGATCACCTGGGTCAGCCCGTTGCTCAGCGGACCGTAGATCTCGTAGGTGTGCGCGGTGACCCAGGCCAGGTCGGCGGTGCACCAGTGCACGTCGTCCTCCCGGGCGTCGAACACCGCCCAGTGCGTCCAGGACGCCTGGGTCAGGTAGCCGCCGGTGGTGTGCACCAGGCCCTTGGGCTTGCCGGTGGTGCCGGAGGTGTAGATCACGAACAACGGGTGCTCGGCGTCGAAGGACTGCGGGGTGTGCTCCGGGCTCGCGGTGTCCACCACGTCGTGCCACCACACGTCCCGGCCCGCGGTCCAGGCGACCTGCTGCCCGGTGCGCCGGACCACCAGCACGTGCTCGACGTGGTCCAGCCCGTCGACCGCGGCATCGGCGGCGGACTTGACCTCGACCGCGGCGTCGCGCCGGAACTGCCCGTCGCTGGTGACCAGCAGCTTGGCGCCGGTGTCCTGCACCCGGAACCGCACCGCGTCCGCGCTGAACCCGCCGAAGACCAGCGAGTGCACCGCGCCGATCCGGGCGATCGCCAGCGTGACGATGATCGTCTCGGCGATCACCGGCAGGTAGACCACCACCCGGTCACCGGGCCCGATGCCCAGCGCGGTGAGCGCGTTCGCCGCCCGGGACACCTCGTCCCGCAGCTGCCGGTAGGTGTAGGAGCGCCGGTCGCCGTTCTCGCCCTCGGCGTGGATCGCGACCTTCTCGCCCCGGCCGGCGTCCACGTGCCGGTCGACGCAGTTCACCGCCGCGTTCAGCCGGCCGCCGGCGAACCACTCGATCCGCGGCACGGTGAGCTGGTCGCCCTCCCCGCGGGCCGGTTCCCAGGTGTGGGCGGTGTGCCACGGGGTGTCCCAGGTCAGCCGCCGGGCGGCCCGTTCCCAGAACGCCACCGGGTCGGCGGCGGCCTCGGCCAGCAGCGCGGCGTGCTCCGCCGGGCCGATCTGCCAGTCGCCGGCCGGGGCCGGGAACCGGCGCTGCTCGGCGTTCAGGGTGTCGAAGGTGCTCATCCCCACCTCCGGCTCAGCAGCCGCTCGGCCAGGCCGATCAGCCCGTCGGTCAGCTTGCCGAGCCCGGCCAGCAGCACGATGGCCAGCAGCATCCGGTCCACCCGGCCGTTGTTGCCGGAGTCCATCAGCAGGAAGCCCAGCCCCATCGAGGATGCGATCAGCTCCGCGGCGACCAGGAACAGCCAGGACTGCGCGAGCGCGAGCCGCAGCCCGGCGACCACCGAGGGCACCGCGGCCGGCAACTGCACCGCGCCCAGCAGCCGGGCCCCGCGCAGCCCGTAGGCCCGGCCGGCCTCGACCAACTGCGGGTCGACGTGCCGCAGCGCCGCCACCACGGTGGTGTAGACCGGGAAGAACGCCCCGATCGCGATCAGGGTGAGCTTGGACTCCTCGCCGATCTTCATCCACAGGATCAGCAGCGGCACCCAGGCCAGCGAGGGCACCGCCCGCACCGCCCCGAGCAGCGGCTCCAGCAGCGCCCCCGCCAACCGGGACAGCCCCACCACCGACCCGACCGCCAGGCCGAGCGCCGCCCCGATCAGGAAGCCGAGCAGCACCCGCTGGGTGGAGATCGCCACGTACTGGCCGAGCAGCCCGCGCTCGGCCAGATCGACCGCCGCGGTCCACACCGAGGCCGGGCTGGGCAGCTGGTACGGCGCCACCAGGCCGGCGCTGGTGACCAGCTGCCAGACCACCAGCAGCACCGCGGGCAACAGCAGGCCCAGGGCCAGGCGGACCGGGCGGCGGGCCAGGGGGCCGGTGCCCGGGCGCGCACGGCTGCTGCCGGGGCTGAACGGGTTCTGCCCCGGCAGGATGCGACCGCGGGCGTCGGTCACCGGTGCACTGGTGCCGGTGATGGTGCCCAGGACGGGGGACATGGCGGGCTCCTTCGTGGGGGTGCCGGCGACTCAGCCGGCGATGCTGCCCGGGTCGGCGGCCTCGGCGAACTGCGGGTCGAAGAGCTCGTCCAGCGCGGTGTCCACCAGCTCCTGGCTGGCCACGTCACCGGACTCGACGAAGATCGGGCCGACCACCTCGAGCACGTCGCGCTGGGCATCGCCGGGCACCGGGTCGATGTTCAGGTGGGTGCGCTCGGTGATCACGGTCTCTGCCACCGCGGGGTCGATGCCGGCGACCTCGGCCAGGATCGACACCACCTGGTCCGGGTTCTCCTGCGCCCAGGCGCGCGCCTTCTCGTAGGCGTCGACCACCACCTGCGCCAGGTCGGGGCTGGCGTCCAGGAAGTCCTGGGTGGCGTTCAGGAAGCCGTAGGTGTTGAAGTCGACGTTCCGGTACAGCAGCGTCGACCCGGCCTCGGCCTGCGAGGCGGCCATCAGCGGGTCCAGCCCGGACCAGGCGTCCACCGAGCCGTTCTCCAGGGCGGCCTTGCCGTCCGCGTGCTGTAGGTTCTGCACCTCGACGTCGGCGGGGTCGACCCCGGCCTCGTCCAGCGCCTGCAGCAGGAAGAAGTACGGGTCGGTGCCCTTGGTGGCGGCGACCGACTTGCCGGCCAGGTCCGCCACGCTGGTGATGTCCGAGCCGGCCGGAACGACCAGCGCCGCCCACTCCGGCTGGGAGTAGATGTCGATGGTGCGGATCGGTGAGCCGTTCGCCCGGGCCAGCAGGGCGGCCGACCCGGCGGTGGAGCCGACGTCCACCGCGCCGGCGCGCAGGGCCTCGTTCGCCTTGTTCGATCCGGCGGACTGCACCCACTCCACGGTCACGTCGTCGCCGAGGGTGTCCTCGATCCAGCCCTGGTCCTTGATCACCAGGCTCAGCGGGTTGTACGTGGCGTAGTCCAGGGTCAGGGTGTCCGCGCTCCAGCCGGAGTCGGCGGAGGCGGCGTCGTCGCCGGCGGCGGGTTCGGCGGCGGAACCCTCACCGGACACGCAGCCCGCGACGGCCAGGGTGGCGGCGAGGGAGGTGGCGGCCAGGGCCAGTCGGAAGGTACGGGCGGTCATCGGGGGTCTCCGGTCTGTGGGTGGGGAGGGTCAGATCGAGTGGTGCAGGTCGGGGTCGTGGTGATGGCTGGGCACGCCCAGGCCGTCCAGCAGCTCGGCGCGCAGTTCGGCCAGCCGGCGGTCGGCGCGGTCGCGGGGACGGTCGCCGGGGACCGTGATCACCCGGCGGACCGAGCCGTGCTCCGGGTCCGGGCTGCCGAGCAGCACCACCCGGTCGGCCAGGTACAGCGCCTCGTCCACGTCGTGGGTGACCAGCAGGACGGTCACCGGGTTGGCGGCGTGCACCGCCAGCAGCAGGTCCTGCATCCGCAGCCGGGTCAGCGCGTCCAGCGCCCCGAACGGCTCGTCCAGGAGCAGCACCCCCGGCCGCCGGGCCAGTGCCCGGGCCAGGGACGCGCGCTGCGCCATCCCGCCGGAGACCTGCCGCGGCCGCAGACCGGCCGAGCTCTCCAGCCCAACCAGCTCCAGCAGCCGGGCGACCTGCTCGGCACCGTCGGACCGGGCGGTGCCCCGGGGCAGTCCCAGGGCGACATTGCGTGCCAGCGTCCGCCAGGGCAGCAGCCGCGGTTCCTGGAAGGCCACGGCGGTGCGCGGGTCGAGGCCGCGGACCGGGGTGCCGGCCAGGGTGATCGTGCCGGCGTCCGGGGTGTCCAGCCCGGCGACCTGGCGCAGCAGGGTGGACTTGCCGCAGCCGGAGGCGCCGATCACCGCGACGATCTCGCCCGCGGCGATGTCCAGGTCGACCCGGTCCAGCACGAGGCGGGGGCCGGCCGGGCCGTCGAAGGCGCGGCGGACCTCGCGCAGGCCGACCGGGTGGGCGGTGGTGGTGGGGCTCATCTGGGCGTCCCGGGGCTGGGGCGACGGAGGCGATCCGTCGGCGGGGCGGTGGGGGAGGGCGACCGGGCCGGACCGGTGGGGCCGGGCGGGGGTCGGCGGCGGCGCGCGACCGCGGTTTGCGGGTCGGTGTCGCGCGGAGGTCAGTGCCTCAGGCGCAGCGCGGACACGGGCGACATGCCGTGCGCGGACAGCGACAGGGGAGCACGGTGCGCATTCGCACGTCAGCCTCCCCGTGGTCGTCTTGCCCAGTGAGACGTGTCGTTCACGCCTCGGGATGTGCCGACCCTAGCCGCGGCGTGGAAGGGCGCACAAGACGCGCCACTGAGTGTCTTGCCAGGTGGACGGTTCGGCCTGCTAGGAGTTCTGCCAGGTCATCCCGAGCGCACCCACCACCGGGGCCAGCTCCGCCGGGCCGCACTGCAGCACCATCGTGGTCACCGCCGTCGCCCGCCACCGCGCCGCCTGCGCTGCGAGGTCCGCCGCCGTCCCGGCCAGCGCCACGTCCAGCACCAGCTCGGTCGGCACCGCCGCCGCGGCCCGGGCCCGGTCGCCGGCCGCCCAGTGCGCCTGGATCTCGGCACAGGCCTCGGCGTAGCCCAGCCGGGCGAGTGCGTTCGCGTGGTAGTTGGCGCCCTTCGCGCCCATCCCGCCGGCGTAGAGCGCCACGAAGGGCCGGATCCGGTCCGCCGCCGACTCGACATCCGTGCCGAGCGCCACCGGCACCGTCGCCGACACCTCGAACTCCTCGACCGGGCGGGTCCCGGCGGCGCGCCGGGCGAAGCCGTCGGCCAGCAGCTGCCGGAAGTCGTCGTCCAGCCGGGGGGTGTAGAACAGCGGCAGCCAGCCGTCGGCGATCTCCGCGGTGAGGGCGATGTTCTTCGGTCCCTCGGCGGCCAGGTGGATCGGCAGATCGGCCCGCAGCGGGTGCACGGTCGAGCGCAGCGCCTTGCCCAGCCCCATCCCGTCACCCTCGGGCAGCGGGAGCCGGTAGAAGTCACCGTCTGCCCGGACCGGTCCCTCGCGGCGCAACACGTCGCGCACCACGGCCACGAACTCCCGGGTGCGGGCCAGCGGTCGGGGGTAGGGGATGCCGTACCAACCCTCCACCACCTGCGGTCCGGAGACCCCCAGGCCCAGGGTGAACCGGCCGCCGGACAGGTGATCCAGGGTGAGCGCCGCCATCGCGGTCGCGGTGGGTGTCCGGGCGGCGATCTGCGCCACCGCGGTGCCGAGCCGGACCCGTTCGGTCCTCGCGCCCCACCAGGCCAGCGGGGTGAAGGCGTCCGAGCCGTAGGCCTCCGCGGTCCAGACCGAGTCGACGCCGAGCCGGTCGCAGTCGCGCACCGCCTCCGCGGCGCCGGGCGGGGGACCCGCCGACCAGTACCCGGTGTGGAACCCGATCCGCATGCCCGCTCCCGTCGTCGTCGACGGCGCCATGCTGCCGGTTCTCAGTCCTCCGGGCTACCCGACTCCCGTGCCCGTTGCGCCAGCGTGGCCAGCAGGGCGGCACCGGTGGCGGCATCCGGCACGGTGACCACCAGGTCGCGGTCGCCGGTGCGGTGCACCCGGATGCCCTCCCCGTTGCGCATCACCCAGCCCAGCTGGCCCTGCCGGCCGACCCGGATGCCCCAGCCGCCGAACTCCCGCAGTGCGTTCACCTGCTGCACCTCGACCCCGGTGATCTCCGTCACCGGGACGGTCAGCCGCGGCCGGCCCGCCGCCGACCGCAGGTGCAGGCCCGTGGCGTCCACGGTCACCTGGATCACGGTCATGCCGACCAGCAGCACGGCGAGCACTGCCGCGATCAGCAGCATCGCCGGGAACTGCAGCACGATCGCCAGCACCACGATCAGCACGGTCATCCAGCCGCCGAGCTGCTGCCCGATCCGGCTGGTCACCTGCTGGCGCCACACCGCGCGCTCGTTCTCGCCCAGCGCCAGCCGTGGTCCGGTCACCTTCCCGTGTGCGGGCTGCGCCGGGTCGCCGGGCACCGCCCACGCCGCCAGTGCCCCCAGCCCCAGCCCGATCAGCCCGGCGATCACCACCACGCTGTTGACCGACCCCATCTCCTGGGCGTCGGCCAGGCCACGTCCGGCGTTCAGGAAGCCCAGCAGCAGGGCCGCGCCGAAGCCGCTCATCCCGACCGCGACCCCCACCCCGATCCGGCGGGTGGAGGACGACAGCCCGAGCATGAGCGCCACCAGCCACGCCGAGATCGCCACCGCCGTGAACACACCGAGCATCAGCGCGATGAACCCGCCCAGCGATCCGAACCGGTCCGGCCCGTCGGCGGAGAAGTGGGTGGCGATCGGGTCGGGCAGCTGGTCGCGCCAGGACCAGGCGATCAGCCCGGCGGCGCCGAGGATCACCAGGGAGGGCAGCAGTCCGATCAGGGTGGTGGACCGGCGGTGTCTCATCGAGCGTCCTTCCTGGCCAGTGCGTCGCGCACCAGTCCGAGTGTGGTCCCGGGCGCGAGCCCCAGGTCGCCGGCCGCGTCGGCCACCGCGTCCAGCGCCTGCTGCAGGGCGGTGAAGTCCTGGTCGCTGTGCGCGGAGACCACCGCACCCCGGCCGCGGCGCAGTTCGATCAGGCCCTCGTCGCGCAGGTCCTGGTAGGCGTGCAGCACGGTGTGCAGGTTGATCTCCAGCGAGGCCGCCAGTTCCCGGGCGGCCGGCAGCCGGGTGCCCGGGGTCAGCTCGCCGCGGATCACCGCCGCCCGCACCTGCCCGGCGAGCTGCGCGAACAGCGGCTCGTCGAGCGTGGGATCGATCCGGAACAGCATGGGCCGAGTGTAGTTGTTCGACTGCAACTAGAACAAACGCCGGACGACCGTACGCTGTGCCCATGCCGGGAGTCGCGCACCACATCGCCCTCGTCGCCCACGACAACAAGAAGGCCGAGCTGCTGCGCTGGGCCGAGTTCAACCGCGGCACGCTGTCGCGGCACCACCTCTACGCCACCGGCACCACCGGGACGATGCTGGAATACGAACTCGGCCTGCCGGTGACCCGGCTGCTGTCCGGCCCGGTCGGCGGCGACCAGCAGATCGGCGCCAAGATCGCCGAGGGCATCATCGACATGCTGGTGTTCTTCTGGGATCCGCTGGAGCCGCAGCCGCACGACCCCGACGTCAAGGCACTGCTGCGGATCGGCGCGGTCTGGAACGTCCCGATGGCCAGCAACCGGGCCACCGCGGACATGCTGATCTCCTCGCCGCTGCTCGGCGAGCCGTGGAGCGGCCGGCCCGAGATCGGTGCCCGGGGCTGGTCCGACGGCGCGGCGAGCTCCGCGGAGTAACCCCGGGCGTCAGATGTAGATCGCCGGGTCGTCGACCTCGGGCTCCGGGGGAGCGGCGGCCGGCTTGCGGCGGATCTTCGCCGGGACGCCGACCGCGACCTCGCCCGGCGGCACGTCCTTGAGCACCACCGCGTTGGCACCGATCTGCGCGTCGTCGCCGATCCACACCGCGCCGAGCACCTTCGCCCCGCTGCCGACCACCACCCGGTCGCCGACCGTGGGGTGCCGCTTGCCTTTGCGCATCGACTTGCCGCCCAGGGTCGCGCCGTGGAACAGCACCACGTCGTCGCCGACCACCGCGGTCTCGCCGATCACCACGCCCATCCCGTGATCGATGAACAGCCGCCGCCCGATGGTGGCGCCGGGGTGGATCTCCACCCCGGTCACCGCCCGGGAGACGTGCGCCAGGAGCCGGGCCGGCAGGCGCAGGCCCGGCTCCCGCCACATCCGGTGTGCCAGCCGGTGCGCCCACACTGCGTGCAGGCCGGGGTACACCAGGGCGACCTCGACCAGCGACCGGGCCGCGGGGTCCCGGCGGCGGGCGGTCTCCAGGTCCTCACGCAGGGTGCGTGCGAACCGGCGCAGCGGGGTCGAGGTCATCGCGGGTCAGTCCAGGAGGTCGGCGTAGAGGATGGTGGACAGGTAACGCTCGCCGAAGGACGGGATGATCGCGACGATCAGCTTCCCGGCGTTCTCCGGCCGCTTGGCCAGCTCGATCGCGGCGTGCAGCGCGGCACCGGAGGAGATCCCGACCAGCAGGCCCTCGTCGGTGGCGGCCTGGCGGGCGACCTTCACCGCGGTGTCGGCGTCCACGTCGATGATCTCGTCGTAGATCGAGGTGTCCAGGATCTCCGGCACGAAGTTCGCTCCGATGCCCTGGATCTTGTGCGGGCCGGGCTGGCCGCCGTTCAGGATCGGCGACTCGGCCGGCTCCACCCCGACGATCTGCACCGAGGGCTTGCGCTCCTTGAGCACCTGGCCCACGCCGGTGATCGTGCCGCCGGTGCCGATCCCGGCCACCACGATGTCCACCGCGCCGTCGGTGTCGTTCCAGATCTCCTCGGCGGTGGTGCGGCGGTGGATCGCGGGGTTGGCCTCGTTGGCGAACTGCCGGGCCAGGATCGCGCCCGGGCGCTGCTCGACGATCTCGTTCGCCTTGTTCACCGCGCCCTTCATCCCCTCGGCGGCCGGGGTGAGGATCAGCTCCGCGCCGAATGCCCGCAGCAGCGCCCGGCGCTCCTTGGACATCGACTCCGGCATGGTCAGCACCACGTCGTAGCCGCGGGCGGCGCCGACGAACGCCAGCGCGATGCCGGTGTTGCCGCTGGTCGCCTCGACGATCGTGCCGCCCGGCTTGAGCTCCCCGGACGCCTCGGCGGCGTCCACGATCGCCACCCCGATCCGGTCCTTCACCGAGTTCGCCGGGTTGTAGAACTCCAGCTTGCCGACCACCGTGGCGCCCAGGCCCTCGGTGAGCTTGTTGATCCGGACCAGCGGGGTGTTGCCGATCAGCTGGGTCGCGTCGTCGTAGATCCGTGCCATGTCACTGCCGTCCTGTCTGCCGATGAGGGATGTGCGGAACGGGGCGAGCGCTGGCCCGGGCCGTCGGGATCCCACCGCGGGACCCCGGGCAGGACGGCCAGCGCTCTACCGACAGCGACAGGCCGGGGCGGCGGGGATCGGGGCGAGGGTGCGCGGGGTGGTCATGGTGCGCTCCCTCCGTGCGGTCCCAGGTCATCGGCCGGATCGGCCGAGATGACGGTAGCCGTAACAGCTGTGCGGCGACAAACATGCCCGCCCATCGTCCCGTGCCTGTCACGGCACCCACGGTGGCCCAGCCCGGACCCGGTCGCCACCCGGTGACCAGGGATGTCGTGCCAGGATCGCCCCATGGCCGACGACCTCGACGTGCTCGGACCCGACTGGCGGCGCCGGACGCTCCCGCTGCGCCCCGACCTGCCCGGCCGCCCGGACCCGGTCGCCACCCTGGTGCACCGCGCCGACGCAGGGACCGACCCGGACCGCCCGGCGGTGCTCTACCTGCACGGGTTCGTCGACTACTTCTTCCACGACCACGTCGGGGCGGCGCTGGCCGAGCGCGGGATCGACCTGTACGGCCTGGACCTGCGGGACTACGGGCGCTCGATCCGGCCCGGCCGCACCCCGAACACCGTCCGCTCGCTCGGGGTCTACGCCGAGGAGGTGGACACCGCCATCCACCTGTTGCGCCGGCGGCACCGCCGGGTGGTGCTGCTCGGGCACTCCACCGGTGGGCTGATCGCCGCCCTGTGGGCCGACGCCCGCCACGGCACCGGCCTGATCGACGCCCTGGTGCTGAACAGCCCCTGGCTCGACCTGCGCGGCACCCGGCTGGAGCGCACCGTGCTGACCGGCGTGATCGACGTGCTCGGGCTGGTGGCCCCCGATCTGCCGCTGCGCCGCCTGGCACCGCACTACGGCGAGGCGGCGCATGCCGAGTGGGGCTACGACCTGGCCTGGAAGCCGCACACCGACTTCCCGGCGCGCGCGTCCTTCATCCGGGCGGTACGCCGCGGACAGTCGGCCGTCCGGCGCGGGCTGGCGATCGACGTGCCGGTGCTGGTGCTCACGTCGGACACCACCGGCCCGGACGACCGCTGGCACGAGCACCTGCTGACCACCGACTCGGTGCTGGACGTCGCCGACATGTGGCGGCTGGCGCCGAACCTGGGCGAGGACGTCACGGTCGAGGTGATCGAGGGCGGTGCGCACGACCTGGCGCTGTCGCCCGAACCCGCCCGCAGCGCGTACCTGACCGCGGTCGCGGAGTGGGCCGAGCGGAGCTGACCGCCCGGCAGCCTAGAGCTCCCGGATCACCCGCGCCGGGCTGCCCGCGGCGAACACCCCGGCCGGGATGTCCCGGGTCACCACCGACCCGGCGCCGATCACGCTGTTCGCTCCGATCGTCACCCCCGGGCACACCACCACGCTGCCGCCGAACCACACGTTGTCCTCCACCGTGATCGGCAGCGCCCGCTCCCAGCCCTGGCGCCGCAGCTCCGGCTCGGTCGGGTGGTTCGAGGTGTAGAACCGCGCCTCCGGCCCGACCAGCACATCCGCGCCGATCGTCACCCGGCCGCCGCCGATCACCATGAACCCGGTGTTGATGAAGCTGCGCTCGCCCACACTCAGGTGCGCGCCGTACTCCACGTAGAACGGCGGCCGGAAGTCGGCCCCCTCACCGAAGCCGCCCAGGGTCTCCCGCAGCAGCGCCAGCCCCGACTCGGGGTCCTCCCGGTACAGCTCCGCGATCCGCCGCGAGGCCTCGTGCCCGGCCGCGGTGATCGCGCCCAGCTCCGCGCTCAGCCGGTAGCGGTACCAGTCCCCGGCGAGCAGCTTGTCGTACTCGGAACGCGGGTCGTCGGGGTCGGGGGCGGCGGGGGAGTCGGCACGGGTCACCGGAGTCGCAGCAGTCACGGTCGCCGAGCCTATGCCCGTGACCCGCGCCCGGTCCGGGACCGTCCACTGGCCCGCCCCGCCTGCCCGAGCCCTCCGTGCCACGCCCGTGCCACGCCCGTGCCCCCCGTGCCCCTGTCCGTGCCCGCCCCGCCCCCGCCGAGGGCGCAGTTCCCGTCGGTCCCACGCCCGTGCGGCCACCGCGAACTGCGCCCTCGGCGCGACGAGTGCGAAGAACGTGCGGGGATTCGGGCGGTTCGGGCGGCAGGTTCTCCGCATTCGTGGAGCGCGGGCGGGTCGGCCGGGTCAGGCACGGAGGGAGCCGGGCGAGTCAGGCGCGCAGGGGCCGGGCTAGTCAGGCACGGAGGGAGCCGAGCGGGTCAGGCACGGAGCGGGCCCGGCGAGTTGGTCGCGCAGGGGCCGGGCGGGTGCCCGGCGTGCGGGCCGGAGGCGGGGAGCGGATGACGGGAATCGAACCCGCGTAATCAGTTTGGAAGACTGAGGCTCTACCATTGAGCTACATCCGCACTGGTCCCGGACGAGCCGGAACAGCGGCCCCCAGCGTACCGGAGTCACCGCGCTGGTCCGCGCCGCCACTAGACTCTGCGGCGCACGGGATGTGGCGCAGGTTGGTAGCGCGTCCGCTTTGGGAGCGGAAGGTCGTGGGTTCGAATCCCGCCATCCCGACCATGACGGGCACCCAGCATCGGGCATCCTCGGAGCAGTCGAGGCTGGAGGACCGATGAAGCCCTGGGTGCTGCGGATGCCGGTGACCCTGCTGCTCCTGTTCGCCGCATACGTGCTCGCCCAATCCGTCGCGAACGCCCTGCAGGACGGACCGGCGGCCGTGCTCCTGGTGGGCGGGCTCGCGCTCGCGGCCGGGCTGCTCGCGCTCTACCCGCTGCTGACCCGCTGGCTGGAGGACCGCCCCCGGCCGGTGGAGCTGCGGTGGGACCGGTCGACGGCCGGACTGGGCTGGGGCGCCCTGCTCGGCGCGGGGTTCATCGCCCTGACGGTCGCCGGGATCGCGCCGTTCGGCGGGGTGGGCCTCAGCCGGGGCGAACCGGTGTCCGCGGTGCTGGGCATGCTCGGGGCCTGGGTGCTGGTCGGGGTCGGGGAGGAGCTGCTGTTCCGCGGCGGGCTGTTCCGGCTGGTGGAGGAGCGCCGGGGCAGCGGGGTGGCGCTCGCGGTGTCGGCGGTGGTGTTCGGCGGTGCGCACCTGACCAATCAGGACGCCACGGTCTGGGGTGCGGTCGCGATCGCGCTGGAGGCCGGGGGACTGCTCGGCGCCGCGTACGTGCTGTCCCGGTCGCTCTGGCTGCCGATCGGGATCCACATCGCCTGGAACCTGACGCAGGGCACCGTGTTCGGCGCCGAGGTGTCCGGTAACGGGCCGGGTGGGCCGGCGCTGCTGCACACCCGGCTGTCCGGGCCGGACTGGCTCACCGGCGGCGGGTTCGGGCCGGAGGGCAGTGTGGTCGCGGTGCTGATCGGGGTCGCGGTCACGGTGGTGATGCTGGTGCTGGCGCGCCGCCGGGGCAGCTGGGTGGCCTGGGTGCCGCGGCCGCGGTGAGCGGCTCGCTTTGGCCCCGCCGTCCCCGGGTGGCGTAGGCTCGTCTCGCCGACGCGCGCGTGCTGTCATGCCCGCGTGTGGGCCCGGCCAGGGTCCGTCCCGGCCCATCGACCGTCCGATCAGTTGGAGATCATCGAAGTGAAGAGCGCCGTCGAGACCCTGGAGCCCACCAAGGTCAAGCTGACCGTCGAGGTGTCGTACGACGAGCTCAAGCCGAGCATCGACCACGCCTACTCGCACATCGCCGAGCAGGTGAACATCCCCGGCTTCCGCAAGGGCAAGGTCCCGCCGCGGATCATCGACCAGCGCGTCGGCCGCCCCGCGGTGATGGAGCACGCCGTCAACGACGGGCTGTCGGAGTTCTACGCCTCGGCGATCCGCGACAACTCCCTGCGCCCGCTGGGCCAGCCGGAGATCGACGTGACCAAGGTGCCGGGTCTGGTCCCGGGCGAGGAGCAGGGCGACCTGGTCTTCACCGCCGAGGTCGAGGTCCGCCCGGAGATCGAGATCCCCGCGCTGGAGGACCTGAAGGTCAGCGTCGACGGGCTCGAGGTCTCCGACGAGGACGTGCAGGGCCGTCTGGACCAGCTGCGCGAGCGCTTCGGCACCCTGGTCGGCGTGGACCGCCCGGCCGAGGACAAGGACTTCGTCGTGATCGACCTGGTCGCCAAGATCGGCGACGAGGAGGTCGACACCGTCTCCGGCATCTCCTACCAGATCGGTTCCGGCAACATGCTGGAGGGTCTGGACGAGGCGCTGACCGGCCTGTCCGCCGGTGAGACCACCACCTTCGAGACCGAGCTGGTCGGTGGCGAGCACGCCGGGGAGAAGGCCCAGGTCACCGTGACCGCCTCCCAGGTCAAGCAGCGCGACCTGCCCGAGGCCGACGACGACTTCGCCCAGATGGCCTCGGAGTTCGACACCATCGCCGAGCTGACCGACGACCTGCGCGAGCAGGCCGGCCGGATCAAGGGCCAGAACCAGGCCGTGCAGGCCCGTGACCTGCTGCTCGAGCAGCTGCTGGAGCAGATCGAGATCCCGGTGCCCTCCGGTGCCGTCGAGGCCGAGGTGCACCGCCACCTGGAGCAGGAGGGCCGTCTGGACGACGACACCCACCGCGCCGAGGTGACCGAGCAGGCCGAGACCGCGCTGCGCAACCAGATCCTGCTGGACACCCTGGCCGAGAAGCTCGAGGTCAAGGTCGCCCAGGGCGAGCTGATCGACTACCTGGTGTCCGCTTCCCGCCAGTACGGCATGGACCCGAACACCTTCATCCAGACCATCGACCAGCAGGGCCAGATCCCGGCGATGGTGGCCGAGGTCGCCCGGTCGAAGGCGCTGGCCGTGGCGCTGCGCCGGGTCACCGTGACCGACGACAAGGGCGAGACGGTCGACCTGTCCGAGTACATCGGCTCGGACGAGGACGACGCCGCGCTGGAGCAGGCCGAGGACGAGGCCACTGAGGCCACCCAGGCCTGAGCATCGTGCCGTGAGGGCCCCGCTGCACCACTGTGTGCGGCGGGGCCTTCCGCATTCCGTGCCTCCGCCGGGAGCAGCGCACGTGCGCTGGCAGCGAAACGGGGGCTCGGCGGGACGATCCGCAGGTGACCCGGACGTTAGGGTCGCTACAACGCACGCCAATCACCGCACGTCATGAGGGAGCCTTCGTGAACGACCAGACGCCGGCCATCGCCCGGGCAGAGTCCGGGGGACTCGGACTCAACGACTCCATCTACAACCGGCTCCTGCGTGAGCGGATCATCTGGCTGGGGTCGGAGGTCCGGGACGAGAACGCCAACGCCATCTGCGCGCAGATGATGCTGCTGGCGGCGGAGGACCCGGACAAGGACATCTTCCTGTACATCAACTCGCCCGGTGGCTCGATCACCGCGGGCATGGCGATCTACGACACCATGCAGTTCATCAAGCCGGACGTCGCCACCGTGGCGATGGGCATGGCGGCCTCGATGGGCCAGTTCCTGCTCTCCTCGGGTGCCAAGGGCAAGCGCTACGCGACCCCGCACGCCCGGGTGATGATGCACCAGCCCTCCGGCGGCATCGGCGGCACCGCCACCGACGTCCGGATCAACGCCCAGCTGATCCTGCACATGAAGACCGTGCTGGCCGAGCTGATCGCCGAGCAGACCGGCAAGACCGTCGAGCAGATCACCGCCGACTCGGACCGTGACCGCTGGTTCACCGCCCCCGAGGCGCTGGAGTACGGGTTCATCGACAAGGTCGTCACCCACGCCGGCGCGGTCGCCGGCGGCGGTGGCACCAACGCCTGAGCCCCCCAGACCTGACATCCACGAAGGAGAACCCGTGAGCACCGAGTCGCAGTTCATCGCCCGTGCCGGGCGTCTCGCCGGGGGCTGGGGCGCTGCCACCCCGTCGCCGTCGTCCCGCTACGTGCTGCCCCAGTTCGAGGAGCGCACCGCGTACGGCTTCAAGCGGCAGGACCCGTACACCAAGCTGTTCGAGGACCGGATCATCTTCCTCGGCGTGCAGGTGGACGATGCCTCCGCCGACGACATCATGGCCCAGCTGCTGGTGCTGGAGAGCACCGACCCGGACGGGCCGATCACCCTCTACATCAACTCGCCCGGTGGCTCGTTCACCGCGCTGACCGCGATCTACGACACGATGCAGTACATCAAGCCGCAGATCCAGACCGTGTGCCTCGGGCAGGCGGCCTCGGCGGCGGCGGTGCTGCTGGCGGCCGGGTCGCCCGGGATGCGCCTGGCGCTGCCGAACGCCCGGGTCCTGATCCACCAGCCGGCGATGGAGGGCGGCGGCTACGCGCAGGCCTCCGACATCGAGATCCACGCCAACGAGCTGATCCGGATGCGGGAGTGGCTGGAGGCGACCCTGGCGCACCACACCGGGCGTGACCTGGAGCAGGTGAAGCAGGACATCGAGCGCGACAAGATCCTGACCGCCGCGCAGGCCCTGGACTACGGCATCGTCGACCAGGTGCTGCAGAGCCGGAAGGGTGCCGTCGCCACGACGGTCGAACCGAAGTGAGCGCGGGTGCGCCCCGGGGGTGAAACGCCGGGGCGCACTCACGCGACACGCCAGGCCCGGGGGTGTCCGGCTGACACCGACCCGGGCCGTGGTGTGGAATGGTTCATCGGGCGTCCCCGGGCCCTGACCCGGCGGGGACCGCAGTACCGGACAGCTCGACAGCAGCGCAGCAGAGCGCATGGGAAGGGGACGCAGTGGCTCGCATCGGAGACGGCGCCGACCTGCTCAAGTGCTCGTTCTGCGGGAAGTCGCAGAAGCAGGTGAAGAAGCTCATCGCCGGTCCCGGCGTGTACATCTGTGACGAGTGCATCGAGCTGTGCAACGAGATCATGGAGGAGGAGCGCGCGGAGGCCTCCGAGCTGGGCATGACCGAACTGCCCAAGCCGAAGGAGATCTTCGAGTTCCTCGAGCAGTACATCGTCGGCCAGGAGCCGGCCAAGCGGTCGCTCGCGGTCGCGGTGTACAACCACTACAAGCGGATCCAGGCCGGTGAGGCGGGTTCGGGCACGGTGGGCTCCGGCGACGACGCCGTGGAGATCGCCAAGTCGAACATCCTGCTGATCGGCCCGACCGGCTGCGGCAAGACCTACCTGGCCCAGACCCTGGCGAAGATGCTGAACGTGCCCTTCGCCCTGGCGGACGCCACCGCGCTGACCGAGGCGGGCTACGTCGGCGAGGACGTCGAGAACATCCTGCTCAAGCTGATCCAGGCCGCCGACTTCGACGTGAAGAAGGCCGAGACCGGGATCATCTACATCGACGAGATCGACAAGATCGCCCGCAAGGCGGAGAACCCGTCGATCACCCGGGACGTGTCCGGCGAGGGCGTGCAGCAGGCGCTGCTGAAGATCCTGGAGGGCACCCAGGCCTCGGTGCCGCCGCAGGGTGGCCGCAAGCACCCGCACCAGGAGTTCATCCAGATCGACACCACCAACGTGTTGTTCATCGTCGCGGGCGCGTTCGCCGGGCTGGACGAGATCATCACCAGCCGGTCCGGCCGCAAGGGGATCGGCTTTGGCGCCCCGCTGCACTCGGCGGACGACAAGGACGTCTTCGGCGAGGTCATGCCGGAGGATCTGCTGAAGTTCGGGCTGATCCCGGAGTTCATCGGCCGCGTCCCGGTGATCACCACCGTCTCCCCGCTGGACCAGCAGGCACTGGTCCGGATCCTCACCGAGCCGCGCAACGCCCTGGTCAAGCAGTACCAGCGGATGTTCGAGATCGACGGCGTCGAGCTGGAATTCACCGACGACGCGGTGGAGGCGATCGCGGACCAGGCGCTGCTGCGCGGCACCGGTGCCCGCGGACTGCGCGCCATCATGGAGGAGGTCCTCCAGCAGGTGATGTTCGAGGTGCCCAGCCGCGACGACGTCGAGCGGGTGGTGGTCAGCCGCGAGGTCGTGCTGGAGAACGTGAACCCGACCCTGGTGCCCCGTCAGGCGCCGAAGCGCACGCCGAGGGAGAAGAGTGCCTGAGCTGCCCCCGGAGCTGGCCCGCCTGCGCGGCAGCATCGACAACTTCGACGCCGCGCTGATCCACATCCTGGCCGAGCGGTTCAAGGCCACCCAGCAGGTCGGCGTGCTCAAGGCGCGCCTGGGTCTGCCCGCCTCCGACCCGGGGCGTGAGGCCCGCCAGGTCACCCGGCTGCGCGAGCTGGCGCACGAGGCCGAGCTCGACCCGGTGTTCGCCGAGAAGTTCCTCGCGTTCATCGTCGAGGAGGTCATCCGGCACCACGAGGCGATCGCGGCCGGCCCGGAGGGCGTGCGCGGCGATTCCTGACCCCAGCGCTGGCGTGTCGGCGCCGGGTGTCAGAGGGTGGGCAGGGACAGAAGGCCGGCCGCCGGAGGCCTCGCTCTCCGTCCGGTCGGCCCCGCGTCTCGCACCCGGAGGTTGCCTTGGATCTGCACTGGCTGAAGCCGCTGCTCGGACGTCCCGGACCGTTCATCACCGTTCTGCTCGATGCCACCCGGGCCGATGCCTCGGGGGACGAGGAGGTCGCGGGCCGCTGGAAGTCCCTGCGCCGTGAGCTGCACGCCGCGGGCGCCCCGGACGGGGTGCTCGACGTGATCGAGGAGCGGGTGACCCGGCCCACCGGGGTCGGCGGTCCGCACGGCCGGGTGGTGATCGCCGACGCGGCCGAGATCGTGGTCGACCGGGTGGTCAAGGAGCCGCCGGCCCAGTCCAGTGCCGTCTACGACGCGGTGCCCGCCCTGGCACCCGCCGTCCGGGCCGCCGACCAGGCCACCCGGTTCGTGCTGGTCGAGATCGACCGCCAGGGTGCGGACCTCACCTGGTCCGACGGCACCACCGCCCGGCCCGAGCGCGAGGTGGTCGACGGCGACCACGACGTGCTGCACAAGATCCGGGAGGGCGGCGGCTGGTCGCACCGCCGGATGCAGACCCGCGCCGAGGACTCCTGGGAGCGCAATGCCGAGACGGTCGCCGCCGACCTGGACCGCCAGGTCGCCGAGCGCCAGCCCGAGCTGGTCCTGGTCACCGGTGACGTGCGCGCGGTGGCGCTGCTCAAGGACGCGGTCGGCCAGCACGTGCGTGAGCTGATCGCCGAGGTGCCCGGCGGCTCCCGCGCCGACGGCGTGAACCAGCAGGCCTTCGAGGAGAAGGTCGGTGCCGCACTGTTCGAGCACCGGGCCCGGCGCCGGGAGAAGGTGCTGGACCGGTTCCGCACCGCCCAGGGCCGCGGCGAGGCAGCGGTCACCTCGGTGCCGGACGTGGTCACCGTGCTGCAGCGCGGTCAGGTGGCCGAGCTGCTGGTCCGCGACGACCTGACGCTGCCCGGCTCGGCGCTGACCGAGCGGCGGCTGCAGGTCGGCCCGGAGCCGCTGCAGATCGCGGTGGACGCCGACGACCTGATCGCGCTCGGCGCCCCGGAGGGCTCGGCGCGGTCCATGCCCGCCGACGCCGCTCTGCTGCGGGCCGCCCTCGGCCAGGACGCCGGCCTGACCCTGGTGCCGGACGGTGCCGCGGACCTGGTGGACGGGGTGGGGGCGATCCTGCGCTGGGTGGACGAGTCCACGCCCAGCGAGGCCGTGCCCAGCCAGTCCGCCGACCAGGCGCGGCTGCGCGACGTGGTCTGAGCCGGAGAGCACAACGGCCCCGGGGAGTGCGCTCCCCGGGGCCGTTCTCGTGGGTCAGTGCCCGCCGCCGGCCTTCTCCTCGGCGGTGCGGGTGTCGGTGTACAGCGCCTCGACCTCCGCGGCGAAGTCCTTCAGCACCAGCGCGCGCTTCACCTTCAGCGACGGGGTCAGGTACCCGTTCTCCTCGGTGAAATCGGAGCTGAGCACCCGGATCTTGCGGATCGACTCGGCGCGGGAGACGGCCTCGTTGGCGCGGGTGGCGGCGCGGTCGAGGGCGGCCAGTACCCGGGGGTCCTGGGCGGCGGTGCGCACGTCCATCGGCGGCAGGCCGTGCATGGACAGCCAGCCGGGCAGCATCTCCTGGTCCAGGGTGACCAGGGCGCCGATGAACGGCCGGTCGTCGCCGACCACGACCACCTGGGACACCAGCGGGTGCCCGCGGAACCGGTCCTCCAGCACCGCCGGGGCGACGTTCTTGCCGCCGGCGGTCACGATGATCTCCTTGGCGCGGCCGGTGATCCGCAGGTAGCCGTCGTCGTCCAGCGAGCCCAGGTCGCCGGTGGCGAACCAGCCGTCCCGCAGCGCCTCCGCGGTGGCCTCCGGGTTGTCGTGGTAGCCGCGGAAGACGTGTGGGCCCTTGGTCCAGATCTGGCCGTCGTCGTCGACCCGGAGGGTGGTGCCGGGGTAGGCGGGCCCGACGGTGCCGATCTTGATCAGCTCGGGGGTGTTCACCGCGGTCGGGGCGGTGGTCTCGGTCAGGCCGTAGCCCTCCAGGATCACCACGCCCATCCCGCGGTAGTAGTGGCCCAGCCGCTCGCCCAGCGGCGCACCGCCGGAGATGGCGTACTTCAGCGCGCCGCCCATCGCCGCGCGCAGCTTGCGCAGCACCAGGCTGCTCGCCAGGGTGTGTGCGGCCTTGAGCTGGGCGCTCGGGCCGTCCGGGGTGTCCAGGGCGCGGGAGTAGGTGATCGACACCTTGGCCGCCCAGCGGAACATCTTCAGCGTGAAGCCCGAGCCGGCCTTCTGCTCCGCGGAGTTGTAGACCTTCTCGAACACCCGGGGGACACCCAGGATGAACGTCGGCCGGAAGGACGCGAAGTCGGCCAGCAGGGTGCGGGTGCTCGGCGCGTGGCCCAGGACGGCACCGGACTCGATGCCGATCATCTGGATGAACCGCGCGAACACGTGCGCCAGCGGCAGGAACAGCAGGGTCCGGTCGCCGGGCTTGGCGCAGACCTCGGCCAGGCCGGTCACCCCGTTGCGCACGTTGTCCACGAAGTTGCCGTGCGACAGCTCCACGCCCTTGGGCCGGCCGGTGGTGCCCGAGGTGTAGATGATCGTCGCCAGGTCCGCGGCGGTGGCCAGCGCGCGGCGGCGCTCGATCTCGGCGTCGTCGACCTCGGTGCCGTCCTGCTGCAGCCGACCGATCGCGTCGTCGTCGATCACGAAGACCTCGCCGAGGTCGGGGGTCTGCTCGCGGACCTGCTCGATCACGGCGGCGTGCGCGGCGGACTCCACCACGGCCAGCCGGGCGCCGGAGTTGGCCAGGATCCACTGCACCTGCTCGGCGGAGGAGGTCTCGTACACCGGCACGCCGACCCCGCCGGCGAACCAGACCGCGAAGTCGGTCAGGGTCCACTCGTACCGGGTTCGGGACATGATCGCGACCCGCTCACCGGGCTGCAGGCCGTGGGCGACCAGGCCCTTGGCCAGCGCGGTCACCTCGTCGACGAAGCCGCGCACCGTAACCGGCTGCCACGAGCCGCCCAGGCCGGTGTTCCGCTCGATCAGCACGCCGTGCGGGTCCCGGGCCAGCCGCCCGAGCAGCAGGCCCGGGACGTTGAGCGTGGGGTCGTGCGGGACGGGGGTAACGGCGCTGAACTCGCGCATCGGTGCTCCAGGTCGCAGGGGAACGATCGGGGGCGACCCTACCCGGCCCGGTCCGGCATCGTCACCGGCGCTCAGTGTTCCCCAGCATGCGTCGGGTCGAGAACCCGCTGCAGGAAGGTCCGGGTGCGGGTCTCCCGGGGAGCGCCGATCACCTGGTCGGCGGGCCCTTCCTCGACCACCACACCGCCGTCCATGAACACCACCCGGTCGCCGACGTCCCGGGCGAAGGCCATCTCGTGCGTGACCACGATCATGGTCATCCCGGCGTCGGCCAGGTCGCGCATCACGGCGAGCACGTCGCCGACCAGTTCCGGGTCCAGCGCCGAAGTCGGCTCGTCGAAGAGCATCAGCTGCGGGTCCATCGACAGCGCCCGGGCGATCGCCACCCGCTGCTGCTGGCCGCCGGAGAGCTGGGCGGGCATCGCGTCCGCCCGGTCCGCCAGGCCGACCCGGGCCAGGTTCTCCCGGGCGATCCGCTCGGCGTCGGCCGCGGAGCGCTTGAGCACCTGGCGCTGGGCCATCGTGCAGTTCTCCAGCACGGTGCGGTGGGCAAACAGGTTGAACTGCTGGAACACCATCCCGACATGGGTGCGCACCCGGTCGATGTCGACGTCCGGGTCGGTGACGTCCACGCCGAGCACGTCGATCCGGCCGGCGGTGGGCTGCTCCAGCAGGTTCACGCAGCGCAGCAGGGTGGACTTGCCCGAGCCGGAGGGCCCGATCACGCAGACCACCTCGCCCTGCTGGACCTCCAGGTCGATGCCGGTGAGCACCTCGCGGTCGCCGAAGCTCTTGTGCAGGTCCTTGATCGAGACGACGGACATCAGCGGCTCCTCACGCCTCGGCGCTCCAGGTACCGGGCGAGCTGGCCCAGCGGCAGGGTGATCAACAGGTAGCAGGCCCCGATCAGGAACAGCGGGGTCAGGCCGCCGGTGGCGTTGTTCAGGGCGTCGCGGCCGATCTTGGTCAGGTCGTACTGGCTGGTGGCCAGGCCGAGCAGGAACACCAGCGAGGTGTCCTTGGTCAGCAGGATGAACTCGTTGGTCATCGGCGGCAGCACGATCCGGAACGCCTGCGGGATCACGACCTGGACCAGCGTGCGGCCGTGGGACATGCCCAGCGACCGGGCCGCCTCGACCTGGCCCTTCGGCACCGCCTGCAACCCGGCACGCAGCGTCTCGGCGATGTAGGCCGCCGAGACCATGCCCAGCGCCAGGGCGGCCTTGGTGGTGACCGACCCGATGGACACGCCGAGTGCGATCGGTACCGCGTAGCCGAAGGAGATCACCACCAGCAGGGCCGGGATGCCGCGGAAGAACTCGATGTAGACGGTCGCGATCCAGCGGTACAGCCGGACCGAGGACAGCTTCATCAACGCCAGCAGCGTGCCCAGGGACAGCCCGACCGCGAAGCCGCACAGCGTGTAGATCAGGGTGTTGAGGAAGGCCCGGGGGATCAGCGGGGCGATCTGCTCGACCGCCTCGGCGTTGAAGAAGTTCTCCCCGATCCGGGACCAGTCGATCAGGAACGCCAGCACGGCCACGACGATCACCAGCACCGCGTACTGGACGATCCGGGCGCGCTGGGCGCGGCGGCGCGGACTCAGCCGGCGACCGCCGGCCCCGCCGAGCTCGAGGCTGCGGGCCGGGCGGCCGGTGGGGTCCGGGGCGGGGCCGGTGGTGGCCGACATGCTCAGTTGTCCGAGGCGGACGGGCTGGCCGCGTCCACCGGCGCCTGGCCGATGAACTCGGTGTAGATCTCGTCGTAGGTGCCGTCGGAGTGGATCCGGTCCAGGGTGGCGTTCACCTGGTCGAGCAGTGCGGTGTTGCCCTTCTTCACCCCGAAGCCGTACTGGTCGCCGGTGGTGAAGGTCGCGGTGACCTCCAGGCCCTCGGAGATGTACGGGCCGAGCACGGCGATGTCGTTGATCACGGCGTCGACCTGGCCGGTCTTGAGCGCCTGGATCTGCAGCCCCAGGTCCTCGAACTGCACCGCGTTCAGGCCCTGCTCCTGCACCCAGTCGTCACCGGTGGTGGCCTGCTGCACGGCGATCGACTTGCCCTCCAGCGCCTCCTCGGAGTCGATGTCGGAGCCCTCGGCCACCAGCAGGCCCAGGTCCGCGTCGAAGTACGGCTCGGAGAAGTCGAACTTGTTCTGCCGCTCCGGGGTGATCGAGATGCCGGAGGCGACGATGTCGCAGTTGCCGGTGTTCAGGTCGACGCCGGACTGGATGCCCTCGAACGGGGTCGCCTTCACGTTGAGCTCGACGCCCAGGTCCTCGGCGACCTCGCCGACGATGGCCGGGTCGAGGCCGACGATCTCGCCGCCGTCCTCGTACTCGAACGGCTCGAACGGCGGGTTGGTGCACATGGTGAGCTGTCCGTCGTTCACCAGCTGCACGCCGCCGGAGGAGGCGTCGCCGCCCGAGGTGTCGTCACCGCCACTGGAACAGGCGGCGAGCAGCAGGGCCGCGCTGGCGGCGAGGGGCAGCAGGGCGGAACGGGTGCGCATGGTGGTCTCCTCTGGCGGACTAGAACTGGAAAACCATACAGCCTTGGCGATAGATATTCACACAGCCGATGGTCCCGGCCGGGACGGCGACGGGCCCGCCTCCCCACGATGGGGGTGACGGGCCCGTTCGGCGAGTCCGCGGCGGGTCAGGCCGTGGGCTTCTGCTTCGGCTCCGGCGGCAGCAACTCGGCATCCCGGGCCACCACGGTGGCGTCCGGGCCGTCCGCGACCTCCCGCAGGTCCAGCGCCCCGGTCGCCCGGCCGGCCGCCCGGATGTCGCCCAGGGCGACCTGCACGCCGGGCAGCATCGCGGCCGGTACCTCCAGGGCGGCGGAGGTGATCTCGGCCCGCATGGAGAGCTTGGCCTCGGACTTCACCTTGCGCAGGGCGGCCAGCCCGGCACCGGCGGCGGCGACCACCGCCGGGTCGGCGTCACCGGCCGCGGCGCGCAGCACGTCCGAGGACGGCCACGGGGCGCGGTGCACGCTGCCCTCGCGCCACCAGGACCACACCTCCTCGGTGGCGAAGGGCAGCACCGGGGCGAACAGCCGCAGCAGCACGTCCAGCGCCAGGCCCAGGGCGGCCCGGGCCGAGGCGGTCTCCGGCGTGACCTCGGTGGCCTCGGCGCCCGCCCCGTAGGCACGGTCCTTGACCAGCTCCAGGTAGTCGTCGCAGAAGGTCCAGAAGAAGGTCTCGGTCAGTTCCAGCGCCCGGGTGTGGTCGTAGGACTCCAGGGCCTCGGTGGCCCGGTCGACAACGTCGGCCAGCCCGGCCAGCATCGCCCGGTCCAGGGTCTGGGTGACCAGCGCCGGGTCGAGGAACGCCGCCCCCTGCTGCGCCCCGCCGAAGGACAGCGCGAACTTGGAGGCGTTGAGCACCTTGATCGCCAGCCGGCGGCCGATCTTCATCTGGCCGACCTCGAAGGCGGCGTCGGTGCCCAGCCGGGCGGAGGCGGCCCAGTACCGGACGGCGTCCGAGCCGTGCTCCTCCAGCAGCCCCATCGGGGTGACCACATTGCCCTTGGACTTGGACATCTTCTTGCGGTCCGGGTCCAGGATCCAGCCGCTGATCGCCGCGTCCTGCCACGGCAGGCTGCCGAACTCCAGGTGCGAGCGGACCACCGTGCTGAACAGCCAGGTGCGGATGATGTCCTGGCCCTGGGGACGCAGGTCCATCGGGAACACCCGGGCGAACAGGTCGGGGTCCGAGCGCCAGCCACCGGCGATCTGCGGGGTGAGCGAGCTGGTCGCCCAGGTGTCCATGATGTCCGGGTCGCCGACGAACCCGCCCGGCACCCCGCGCTGGTCGGCGGTGTAGCCGGCCGGGACGTCGGAGGAGGGGTCGACCGGCAGCTGGTCCTCGGTGGGCAGCAGCGGGTGGTCGTGGTCGACCTCGCCGTCGGCGGTGACCGGGTACCAGACCGGGAACGGCACGCCGAAGAACCGCTGCCGGGAGATCAGCCAGTCGCCGTTCAGCCCGCCGACCCAGTTCTGGTAGCGGACCCGCATGAAGTCGGGGTGGAAGCCGAGCTCCCGGCCGCGGGCCAGCAGCTGCTCGCGCAGGTCCTCGTCCCGGCCGCCGTTGCGGATGTACCACTGCCGGCTGGTGACGATCTCCAGCGGCTTGTCGCCCTTCTCGAAGAAGTTGGCCTTGCGCTGGGTGGCCTGCGGCTCGCCGTCCAGGTCGCCGGACTCGCGCAGCGCGGTCACCACCAGCTCGCGGGCGGAGAAGGTGGTCTTGCCGGCCAGCTCGCCGTACAGCGCCCGCCCCGCGTCCTCGGTGATCCACTCCGGCACCTCGCGCAGCAGGCGGCCGTCGCGGCCGATCACCGAGCGGGTGGGCAGGTTCAACTCGCGCCACCACTGCACGTCGGTCAGGTCGCCGAAGGTGCAGCACATCGCGATGCCCGCACCCTTGTCCGGCTCGGCGGCGGTGTGCGCCAGCACCGGCACCCCGACCCCGAACAGCGGGCTGGTCACGGTGGTGCCGAACAGGTGCTGGTAGCGCTCGTCGTCCGGGTGGGCGATCAGGGCGACCACGGCGGGCAGCAGCTCCGGGCGGGTGGTCTCGATGTACACCGGGTCCGCGCCGTCGCGGTGGAACGCCACCTTGTGGAACGCCCCGGGGTAGTCGCGGGCCTCCAGCTCGGCCTGGGCGACCGCGGTCTGGAAGGTCACGTCCCACAGCCCGGGCGCCTCGGCCTGGTACGCCTCGCCGCGGGCCAAGTTGCGCAGGAACGCCTGCTGGGCGACCGCGCGGGCCTCGGCGGAGATGGTCTGGTAGGTCCGGGTCCAGTCGACGGACAGGCCGAGCCGGCGCCACAGCGCCTCGAACTGCTGCTCGTCCTCGACGGTCAGCCGCTCGCACAGCTCGACGAAGTTCTTCCGGCTGATCGGCACCTGGTCGGCGGCCTTCACGCTCTTGCCCTCGCCGCCGACGTGCGGGGGAGTGAAGTCCGGGTCGTAGGGCAGCGACGGGTCGCAGCGCACGCCGAAGTAGTTCTGCACCCGGCGCTCGGTGGGCAGGCCGTTGTCGTCCCAGCCCATCGGGTAGAACACCTCGGCGCCGCGCATCCGGCGGTACCGGGCGACCACGTCGGTGTGCGTGTAGCTGAACACGTGGCCCACGTGCAACGAACCGGAGACCGTCGGCGGCGGGGTGTCGATCGAGAACACCTGCTCGCGGGTGGCGGTCCGGTCGAAGGCGTAGGTGCCCTGCTCGGTCCAGGCGCCGTCCCAGCGCTCCTCCACCCCGTCCAGCGATACCCGGTCCGGTACCTCGCGGGTGGCCTTGACGGCACCGGTGGTCGCGGTCGCGGGAGGGACGGTCGAGAAGTCGGTCATGGCGGCATTCTCCCAGACCCGGCGCGGTGATCGTGGCCCCACGTCATCGCGGGTGGAACCACGCCGTCCTCGGCTCCGGCGGGGGCCGCATCTCGCTCGCCCGCACCCGTCGTTCGCCGCTTGACGGGCCGTCGATCCGGCACCCGGCCCGCTCGGACCCACGGTGGCGCCTAGCGTGCCCCGGGTGCGAGCCGCCGCATGCCCCAGCATCCCCGCGCCCCAGCACAGGAGAGCACCGTGTCCCACCCCCTGGCCCGCTCACGCTCCGCCGCCCGGCAGGGGGTGCCACGACGTCCGGCACCGGCCCGAATGATCGGGGTAGCGGTCCTGGCACTGGCGGTCGGCACGGTGGGTGCGGTGGTTCCCGCCGAACCGGCGCGGGCAGCCGCCGCCGGCGACCTGGTGGTCACCCGGGTCCCCGGTGCCGACCCGAGAACTTCGGCCGGCTTCGCCTGGCAGGCACCGGTCGCCGAGGTGTCGGCCACCGGGCTGGCCTGGGGCCCGGCCGAGGAGTTCGACTGTGCGCAGGCCACGGTGGAGACGGCCACGCCGCCCGGCAGCGGTGTGGTCGACTCGAAGGTGACCTATGCCCAGCTCACCCTGACCGAACTGCGGCCCGGCACGGAGTACGCCTACTGCGCGCTGGCCGGCGGGCAGCGCTCGGCGACGACCCGGTTCAGCACCGAGCCGGAGCAGGCGGAGGCGACGACCGTGCTCGCCTTCGGGAACGCGAACTGGCGCTCATCGAGTTCGTACCAGAACGCCTTTGCCGGAACGCTCGAGGCGGCACACACGGCGTTCCCCGACGCGGGAGTCGCGATCCACACCGGTGTGGTCGGTTCCTCGAACGACCTGTCGCACTGGCGGGGCTTCCTCGATCACGCCGGCGGTGCGCTGGGGACGGTCAGCTGGATGCCGACCGCCCAGACGTCGGGCAGCGGGAACCGCTCCTTCGCCCGCGGCAATGCCCTCCCGGTCGCCTCGAACGGGAACGACAGCGCCGACTACGCCGTGGTGCACGGCGGCGGGCTGTTCCTCACCCTGAACAGCCATCTGACCAGCTCGGCGAATACCGCCGCGACCACCGCGTGGATCGCCGAGCGGGTGGCCGAGTTCCGCGCCGACCATCCGGACGGCTGGGTGATCGTGTCGATCCCGACCCAGTTCTACGGGTCCTCCGCGAGCTCATCGACCTACCGGACCGCCCTGCAGCAGGCCTTCCGGGAGAACGACGTGGCGCTGGTGCTGCAGGGCGGTGCCGCGGCCTACACCCGCTCCTGGCCGGTCGGCCGGGACGCGGCCAACACCCTGCGCCGCGACTACCCCGCGGCGGACCGGGTGGCCACCGCGGACGGGATCGTCTATCTCACCCCGGGCGCCTCCGGCATCGAACAGTCGGCGGTGTCGAGTGCGGCGCTGAACGAGTCCTCCGGCTGGCTCGCGGTCGCCACCCCGGCCCTGAGCAGCGCCGAGCGCAGCGCCGCCGGGATGAAGAGCTACACCGCGATCACGCTCACCGCCCAGGAGCTGACCGTCCAGGCACGCACCGTGGCCGGCGCGGTGCTCGACACCGTCACCATCGACCGGGGCACCACCCCCGAGGTCGCGGCCTACCCCTTGGAGCCGTTCGGTCTGACCAACGGTTTCGGCACCGATGCCGCCACCGAGCGGGTGATCACCTGGCTCGCCCCGAAGGGTGACGGGCTGACCAGGCCCGAACTGACCCTGTCCGCCGTGGGCGACCAGGCAGGCTCCGAACCCCGGGTCTCCTGCACCGAAGGTGTGCTGACCCGGCCGATGACCGGGTACGTCGCCTACACCTGCACCGCGACCGGGCTGCTACCGGGTACCAGCTACGACTACCGGGTCGGGGCGTGGAAGGGCGAGCGGCCCTACCAGTCGGACGCATACACCTTCCGCACCGACGGCGGCGCGGAGTCGTTCACCTTCCTCGACTTCGCCGACACCCAGTCCACCCCGGTCAGCACGTACGACGGGTTCTGGGGGAACGCGCTGCGCTCCGCGCTGGCCGCGCATCCGGATGCGGCCTTCGTGGTGCAGAACGGCGACCTGACCGAGACCACCACCGAGTCCCACGTCGCGGCCTGGCTGGGTGCGATCGGCACCGACCTGTCCGGTCCCGCGTTCAACCCGGTGCTGGGCAACCACGACGAGTCCTCGTCCGTCCAGGCGATGTGGAGCGCCCTGTTCCCGCGCGACTCGCGTACCACCGTCCCGGACTACGGCAAGGCGGCCGCCCTGCAGTACTCGGTGGTCTACGGCAACGCGCTGTTCCTCTACGTCAACACCAACCTCGACTCCGCGAGCGAGCTGCGGCTGACCGACCAGTGGATCCGGGACGCGGTGGCCGCGGACGGGACGAACCCGGACGGCTCCGAGCGGTTCATCATCGTGGTGGAACACAAGTCGCCGTTCGGCGGCTCGCACTCCGGGAGCGGGAGCTACCCGACCGGCGACTACGGCAACCCGCGGATCGTCGCGCAGCTGCCGAAGACCTTCGACGAGGTCGGGGTGGATCTGGTGCTGGCCGGGCACGACCACAACCTGATCCGGTCGCTGCCGATCCGCTGGAACCACGACACCGGGAAGGCCGAGTGGGACCGTGACCAGGCCGGTCTGAGCACGATCGACTCCCGCACCGACGGGCTGGTGTACGTCATCCCGCGCAATGCCGGCCAGAAGACCTACGCCGCGATCAGCACCCCGTCCTCGACCAGCAGGCCGTGGATCGCCTCGAACTGGGCGTTCTCCGACCGCGGCAGCGAGAAGCCGGAGAACAACGTCTACGCCGCGGTCACGGTGACCGGCAGCGAGATCCAGGTCGCCGCCTACCGGGTCGGTGACCCCGACGCCCCGCTGGACCAGTTCACGATCACCAAGTCGCCCGCGGCCCCGGTCGCGCTGGGCACGCCGACGATCGAGGGGGTGGCGGAGGCGGGTGCCACGGTCACCGCGGCGGTGACCGCCGATCCGCCGGGTGCGGACCTCAGCTACGAGTGGCTGCGCGACGGCGAGGTGGTGCGGCCCGCGAGCCCCGACGCCAGTTACGTGGTCCAGCCCGCCGACGCCGGCGGCACGCTCTCGGTCCGGGTCACCGGTACCGCGCGCAAGATGACCGCGACCACCGTGACCTCCGATCAGGTGCCGGTCGACCCCGAGGTGCGGATCTGGGCGACCTTCGACCGGGACACCTGGCAGCTCGACGACGCGGCGGCAGGCCTCGCGGTCGGGGTGTCCACGTCCTGCCGGGAGTGGACGATCACCGACGACGCCTCCTGGCTCGGCCAGAACCCGAGTTCGGGCACCACCGACCGGGAGATCACGATCTCGGCCGGCCGCAACACCGGCTCCGCCGCCCGCACCGGCACCGTGACAGTCACCGGCTGCGGGATGACCGGCACCCTGACGGTGACCCAGGCCGGCCGGGCCGCGCTGTCCACCTCGGCCTCGAGTTGGGCGGCGCCGGTGCTGGGCGGGGACACCACGGTGCAGGTCACCACCAACCAGAGCGGCTGGACCGCCGCGGTGCCCGCCTCCGCGTCCTGGCTGTCGGTCACCGGTTCCGGTCTGCCCGGCGAGCCGCTGGCGATCACCGCCCAGCCCAACACCGGGGCGGCGCGGTCCGCCGTGATCACCCTCGGTTCCGGATCGGCGAGCACCCGGGTCACGGTCAGCCAGGCCGCGGTGACCCTGAGCGTGTCCTCGTCCTCCTGGTCGCCGTCGCGCAGTGGGGCGTCCCGCGCGATCAAGGTCGGTGCCTCGGCCGGGTCCTGGCAGATCGATCCGGCCTCGGTGCCGGACTGGCTGTCGGTGGACCGGCTGTCCGGGGCGGACGGCGAGTGGGTCGTGCTGCGGGCGGACCGCAACCTGGGTCAGTCGCGCTCCGCCGTGGTGACGCTCACCTCGGCCACCGCCGCCCGGACCGTGACCGTCTCCCAGGCCACCGCCTCGACCGCGACCGTCTCGGCCTCTCCATCGTCCTGGAGCGCGCCGGCCGGTGCCGGGGCCCGGGCGGTGACGGTGACCACCAACGGCCATCCGTGGCAGGCCTCCGTGGACCAGGACTGGGTGCACCTCGGCGCGACCAGCGGGACCACCGGCGCGGTCCTGGTGCTGGGCGCCGACCCGAACCCCACCAGCGCCTCCCGGTCCGCGATCGTGACCCTCACCGCGGGTCCCGCGACGCGCACGGTCAAGGTCACCCAGCCGGGCAACGGGACCGGAGCCGGGTTCCAGGCACTGGCGCCACTGCCGGCCACCGGCGGCACGTCCACCCTCGCCACCGGTCTGACCGGAACCGTCACGGTGACCGACGACGCGAGCTGGCTGACCTCCGCGGCCTCCGGCGGCGACCTCGGCCTGACCGCGACCGCGAACACCGGGAAGGTCCGGACCTCCCTGGTCACGGTCCGCGCCTCGGGCTCGACCGCCGCGACCGCGGTGGTGCTCCAGGAGGGGGTGCCGTCGATCTCGGCCGGCTCGGCGACCTGGTCGCCGTCCCGCTCCGGTGCCTCGACCAGCCGCACGGTGACCAGTAGTCAGTGGGATGCCGCCGGCGCCGCCCCGATCACCGCCAGCAGTGACGCCGAGTGGCTCCGGGTCCCGGCCGGTGCGCAGGAGTCGGGGACCAGCCTGACGATCGCCGCGGACCCGAACGCCTCGGGCACGGCCCGCACCGGCACCGTCACCCTGAGGACGGCGACGGGAGCGAGCGCGGCGATCACCGTGACGCAGCCGGGCTGAGTCTCAGTCCGGCAGCCGCGCGTCCTGCGACTCGGCCGCGGTGTTCACCGGTCCGGTGGTCACCGCGGCGGGCCGCAGGGTGCGGATGTCCCAGTCCGAGCGGCGGGCCAGCACCAGGCCGACGATCACCGCGCCGAGCAGCGGTCCGGTGCCGGCGGCGACCATGCCCAGTCGCGGGCCGAGGTGCTCGCACACCCAGCCGATCAGGGTGCCGGAGATCCCCTGGGCGCCCAGGCCGGTCAGGATGTACAGCGCCATCACCCGGCCGCGCAGGTGCGGGGCCACCGTGGTCTGCACCAGGGTGTTCGAGCTGGTCAGGTAGAGGATCGTGCACAGCCCCATCCCGATCAGCGCCACGATGAACACCGGCCGGGAGGGTGCGGCCGCGGCGAGCAGCTGGATGGTGCCGATCGCCCCGGCCAGCAGCACCAGGTTCAGCAGCCGGCCACCCTTGCGCCGCCCGGCCAGCAGCGCACCGGTCAGGGCGCCGACCGCCAGCATCGAGTTCAGCAGCGCGTAGCCACCGGCATCCGAGTCGAAGACCCCGTCCGCCCACGCTGCCAGCACGGTGGCCATGTTCACCCCGGTGATCGACACGAAGCCGAGCAGCACGGTGGCCCACAGGATGCGCGGGCTGGTCCGGGCGTAGGCCAGGCCCTCGCGGAGCTGGCCCTTGGCCCGGGGGATCGGCGGGGTGGGGGTGAGCTCGGCCGGGCGCATCATCATCAGCAGGCCGACCGCGATCAGGCAGGCCACCGCGTTCAGCTCGAAGGTCCAGCCCTGGCCGACCAGCTTGATCAACACCCCGGCCACCGCCGGGCCGAGCAGCGCGCCGAGCTGGAACACCGCCGAGTTGATGCTGATCGCCTGGCGCAGGTGCGCCGGACCGGCCACCTCGTGCACGAACGCCTGCCGGGCCGGGTTGTCGAAGGCGGTGGCCAGCCCACCGACGAAGGCGCCGAGCAGCACGTGCCAGGCCTGGATGTGCCCGGTCAGCACCAGCAGGCCGATCGTCAGGGCGGACAGCCCGAACACCGTCTGGGTGATCATCAGCAGCCGGCGGCGCGGGAACCGGTCGGCCAGCACCCCGCCGACCAGCCCGAGGGCCAGCACCGGCAGCAGTTGCAGCGACACGGTCAGCCCGACCATCGCGGCGGAGCCGGTCAGGGTCAGCACCAGCCAGTCCTGGGCCACCCGGGCCGCCCAGCCGAAGGTGTTGGTCAGCACCTGGGAGGTCACGTACAGCCGGAAGTTGCGCACGCCGAGCGCGGCGCGCAGCGAGCTCTCCGGGATGCCGGGGGAGGTGCTGCGCCGGTGCGGCAGGAACCGGGGGACGGTGTGCCGGGTGCGCGTGATCGTGCGGCGGGCCAGCGAGCCGCGGGTCGAGGTGGGGCGGGTGGAGGTCGGGGACACGGGACGGCGGCGGGCCGATGGCACGGGAAATCCTCAGCAGGATGCGTGGGTGGGCGTGGAGTCGAGGAGGCAGGTAGCACCTACGGTACGGCCGTGCACACCCAGATCCCAGGGTCACTGGGCCCGGATGCGACCAAGCTCACCCTGCCGGGTGGCTACTCTTCCTGCGGTCCGACCGGATTCGGGCGGAACGTCACCCCTCACCCCCTGGAGCACCCGATGGCCGTCGTCGACTACTTCCTCACCGGTCCGCACGAGGCCGGCAAGGCACTGATGCGGGACGCGCTGTCCCGCGAGGGCTTCTCGGTGGAGGCCGAGCTGCCGAACGGTGGCTGGACCGTCGGCCGGGGCAGCAAGGCCAAGACGTTCTGGCTGGGTGCCTTCGCCGGGAAGGACGCGCAGCGGCTCACCTTCACGGTCAGGTTCTTCGAGCACCAGGGCAATCTGGTCGCCCGGCTGGAACGCGAGAGCGGCTCCGGGATGATGGCGGGCGCCGTCGGTGTTGCCCGCTCCAACGACATCTTCGAGCAGACCGTCGGCGCGATCGGCCAGACGCTGCACGCCGCCGGGGTGCTGGCCGGCAGCGCCCGCGGCTGACACCGCCCCGGCGTAGGCTCGCGGGAACGGACACAGACGCAGGTCGGGAGGCTGGTGTGGCAGTGGTGGCGCAGGGACTGCAGGTCGGGTACGCGGCGATGCTGGAGCAGTTCCACCCGACCGAGGCGGTGGAGCTGGCCGCCTACGCCGAGCAGCACGGCTTCCTGGGCACGATGGCGGCCGACCACTTCCAGCCGTGGGTGCCGCAGCAGGGCCAGTCGTCCTTCGTGTGGAACGTGCTCACCGCCCTGGGCGAGCGCACCACCGGGGACCTCGGCCCCGGCGTGACCGCCCCGACCTTCCGCTGGCACCCGGCGATGGTGGCGCAGGCCTCGGCGACGCTGGCCGCGATGTACCCAGGACGGCACTGGCTCGGCCTGGGCTCCGGCGAGGCGCTGAACGAGCACGTAGTGGCCGGCTACTGGCCGGAGGCCCCGGAGCGGATCAACCGGATGTTCGAGGCGATCGACATCATCAAGAAGTTGTTCGCCGCCTCGCTGGCCGGCAAGGACGTCAAGCACTCCGGCCAGTTCTACAAGCTGGAGTCCACCCGGCTGTGGACCATGCCGGAGGTGGCCCCGGAGATCCTGGTCGCCACCGCCGGCCCGGTGACCGCCAAGCGGGCCGGCAAGCACGCGGACGGCCTGATCACCGTCGGTGCCCCGCTGGAGAAGATCAGCGGCCTGTTCGACAAGTTCGCCGACGGCGTGCGCGAGTCCGGCCGCGACCCGCAGGACCTGCCGAAGGTGCTGCAGCTGCACCTGTCCTGGGCCGACACCGACGAGCAGGCGCTGGCCAACGCGATGACCGAGTGGCCGAACGGCGGGATGAAGTTCCCCAAGGCCGACATCCGCTCGCCCTTCGACTTCGCCCAGATGGCCAAGCTGGTCCGCCCGGAGGACTTTGAGGGCCGGATGGTGATCTCCGCCGACCCGGACGCACACCGGGCCGAGATCCAGAAGTACGTCGACCTCGGCTTCGACCGGATCTACCTGCACAACGTCGGCCGCAACCAGCGGGAGTGGATCGAGGTCTTCGGCCGCGAGGTCCTGCCGAAGCTCGTCCGGTGACCGCCGGGGAGCTGACCGCCTGGGCGCCGTCCGGCATCGGCGAGGTCGTCCCCGGCGACGATCTGGCCGCGCTGATCGCCGGTGCGCTGGACCGCCCGCTGATCGACGGCGACATCCTGGTCGTCACCAGCAAGATCGTGTCCAAGGCGGAGGGCCGGATCGTGGCGGCAACCGACCGCGAGGACGCGATCACCGCCGAGACCGTGCGGGTGGTCGCCACCCGCGAGCACCCGGGCGGGGTCACCCGGATCGTGGAGAACCGGCTCGGCCTGGTGATGGCCGCCGCCGGGGTGGACGCCTCCAACACCGCCGAGGGCACCGTGCTGCTGCTGCCGGTGGACCCGGACGCCACCGCCCGCCGGCTGCGGGCCGCGCTGTCCGCCCGCTTGGGGGTTCGGATCGGAGTGCTGATCACCGACACCGCCGGGCGTACCTGGCGGCAGGGGCAGACCGACCTGACCATCGGGGCGGCCGGGGTGCGGGTGCTGGACGATCTGCGCGGCAGCACCGACACCCACGGCCGGACGCTGGAGGTGTCGATGGCGGCACTCGCGGACGAGATCGCCGCGGCCGCCGACCTGGTCAAGGGCAAGGCCACCGGCCGCCCGGTCGCGGTGGTGCGCGGCCTCGGGCACGCGGTTACCGACGACGACGGACCCGGTGCGCGGGTGCTGGTCCGCACCGGCCCGGAGGACATGTTCCGCGAGGGCACCGCCGAGGCGTATCGGCGCGGCTGGGCGGACGGCGCCGCCGGGGTGGACCCGCGGCCCTGAGCGCTCAGCCCTGCTGCTGCGCCATCTGGGCGGACTGCCCGGTCGCGCCCGGCTGCCCGGCCGGGATCGGCTCCACGATCACCGCGGTGCCGTAGGCGCACACCTCGGAGAACTGCCCGATCGAGTCGGTGTCGAACCGCATCGCCACGATCGCGTTCGCCCCGCGCTGGACGGCCTCCTCGGTCATCCGGCGCATCACCTCGTGCCGGGACTCGTACATGATCTTGGTGTACTCCGGGATCTCCCCGCCGCCGATCGACCGGAAGCCCGCGGTGAAGTTGGCGCCGATGTTGGTCGAGCGGACGGTCAGCCCCATCACCTCGCCCAGCACCGCCTGGATCCGGTAGCCGGGCACCTCATTGCTCGTGACGACGATCATGTGCCCATCGTGGCACCGATCACGCCTTCGCTGCCTTCGCCGCCGCCTTGGCCGCCTGCTTGGTGGCCCGCACCGCCGCCAGCGACTCGGCGTCCACCACATCCGCGATCGACCGCGGCACGTCGTCGCCGTAGGCGCCCGCCGCCTCCTGCCACCCGGCCGGCCGCACCCCGCGCTGCTTGGCCAGCAGCGCCAGGAAGATCCGCGCCTTCTGGTCGCCGAAGCCCGGCAGTGCCTTGAGCCGCTTCAGCACGGTCGCGCCGTCCGGGTCGCCGTCGGTCCACAGCCGGCTGACGTCGCCGTCGTAGTCCTCGACCACCGCCCGGGCCACCGCCTGGATCCGGCCGGCCATCGAGCCCGGGTAGCGGTGCACCGCCGGCGGCGTGGCGCACAGCGCGGCGAACTCCTCCGGGTCGGCGTCGGCCACCCGGCGCGGGTCCAGGCCGCCCATCCGGTCGGCGATCTTGGCCGGGCCGGCGAAGGCGGTCTCCATCGCGACCTGCTGGTCCAGCAGCATGCCGAGCAGCAGGGCGAACGGGTCGGAGTCGAGCAGGCGGTCGGCGGTGTCGTCACCGGTCATCCACAGGGCCATCGGGTCATTCTCGCATCGCGGTGCGATCCTGGATCGAGCAACGTCGGGCCAGCAAGAAGGAGTGGCGATGAGCGAGGTGGATGCCCAGATCGCGGGGCTGGACGAGCCGGTCCGCCTGGCGGTGGAACGGGTGTACGCCCGGGCCCTGGACCTGGTGCCGGAGGCCGAGCAGGGCGTCAGCTACGGGATGCCCGCGCTGCGGTACCGGGGCCGCCCGCTGATCGCGGTGACCACCGGCCGGGCCGGCTGCGCGGTCTACCCGTTCTCCTCCGAGGTGACCGCCGCCGTGATGGCCGGACTGGACGGCTTCGGGGCGACCAAGGGCGGCATCCGCTTCACCCTGGATCAGCCGCTGCCGGAGGACGCGGTGGACGCCCTGGTCACCGGGCGGCGGGCGGAGATCGACGCGGCGCTGGACCGGCGGCGCGGGGCCTAGGCTCGTCGGTGTGCTGAGTCGTCGCTGGGTGCTGGTCGTGCCGGTGAAGGACGCCCGCCGCGGCAAGACCCGGCTGGCCGAGGTGCTGGAGCCGGGTGCCCGGGCGGCGCTGGTCCGGGCGATGGCCCTGGACACGATCGAGGCGGTGAGCGACTGCCCGCTGGTGGCACGGGTGCTGGTGGTGACCGGCGACGGCCCGGTGGCGCAGGCGGCGGCCCGGTTGCCGCGGGCCGGGGTGCTGCCCGAACCCGCCGCGCAGGTGGGGGACACCGGCTGGGCGGCGCTGGACCGTGCCGTGGTCGCCGGGGTGGACCGGGCCCGGATCGAGGCGCCCGGTGCCCCGGTGGCGGTGCTGCTCGGCGACCTGCCCGGCCTGGACCCGGAGGAGCTGTCCGCCGCGCTCACCGAGGCCGGCCCGGAGCGGTGCGTGGTGCCGGACGCCGAGGGCACCGGGACCACGCTGCTGACGGTCGGACCGGGGGAGGTCGAGCCGCGGTTCGGGCCCGGCTCGGCCGCCGCCCACCAGGCGGTCGGTCATCGCCGGCTGGACCTGGACCTGCCGACGCTGCGCCAGGACGTGGACCTGCCCGCCGATCTGCGCCGGGTGATCGACCGCCGGGTCGGTGGCCGGACCCAGGCGCTGCTGGACCGGTTGGCGCCGCTGCCGGTGTGAAATGGCCTGGGCCTCCCGTCCGGCGCCCCGTACGGTCGGGGCCATGAGCGCCGACCTCGATGCCGCCGCCCGGGACAGTGGGTTCAGCGGGGTGATCCGGCTGGACCGCCCCGGTTCCCCCGCCTTCGTCCGCGCCTACGGCCAGGCGGACCGTGCGCACGGCATCCCGCTGACCGTCGAGCACCGGTGCGGGGTAGCCAGCATCGCGAAGGGCTTCACCGCGCTGGCGGTCGGGTCGCTGATCGACCGGGGCCTGCTGCGCTGGGGCGACCGGGTGCGCCCGGTGCTGGGCGACGACCTGCCGCTGGTCGATGACCGGGTGACCGTGGAGCAGTTGTTGTCGCACACCTCCGGGATCGGCGACTACCTGGACGAGTCCGAGGGCGAGATCACCGACTACGTGCTGGAGCTGCCGGTGCACCGGTTGGACCGGACCGAGGCCTACCTGCCGCTGCTGGACGGCCGGCCGCAGGTCGCCGAGCCCGGGGCCGGGTTCCGGTACAACAACGGGGGCTTCGTCCTGCTGGCGCTGATCGCCGAGCGGGTGTCCGGCACCCCGTTCCACGACCTGGTCGCCGAGCGGGTGTTCCGGCCCGCCGGGATGACCGGCAGCGGCTACCCGCGCACCGACGCACTGCCCGGTGACGTCGCCCGCGGCTACCTGGAGCGCAAGGGGCTGCGCAGCAATGTGCTGCACCTGCCGGTGCGGGGCAGCGGCGACGGCGGGGCGGTCACCACGGTGGCGGACCTGGCGGCGTTCTGGCCGGCGCTGCTGGCCGGCCGGATCGTGTCGCCGGGCACCCTGGCCACGCTGATCGAGCCGGTCAGTGAGGTGCCGGACGAGGGGATGCGCTACGGGCGCGGGTTCTGGCTCGGCGCGGAGTCGGACACCGTCCTGCTGGAGGGCTACGACGCGGGGGTCTCCGGGCGGACCTGGCACGACCCGGTCGGCGGGGTCACGGGCACCGTGCTCGCCACCTGGTCGGACGGGGCGTGGCCGGTGCTGCGCGTGCTGCCCTGGGACTGAGTCAGCGCCCGGCCAGCGCCAGCAGTTCCGCGGCGATCCGGGCGGTGGCCGGCACGTCCCGCATCAGGGTGTCGGTCGCCGCGCTCCGCCAGCCGTCCGCGGCCAGCAACTCGGCGGTGGCGGCGTCCGCGGTGTCCACCAGCCAGCCGTCCAGCACCCCGCCCCGCTCCCGCAGGCCGTAGTGCCGGGCGACGCCCTCGGCGGTGGCCGAGACCCCGATCGCGGCGAGGCACTCGGCGGCCATCCCGCGCACCGGCGCGCCACCGATGATCGGGGAGACGCCGACCACCGGCGCCCGGGTCGCGCGCACGGCCTCCCGGATGCCGGGCACGGCGAGGATGGTGCCGACCGACACCACTGGGTTCGACGGCGGCAGCAGCACGGCGTCCGCGTCGGTGATCGCCGCCAGGACCCCAGGGGCGGCGCTGGCCCGGTCCAGCCCCACCTGCACGAATCGCCGGGCGGGCAGGGCGGCCCGGTGCCGCACCCACCACTCCTCGAAGTGGATCAGCCCGCCGTCGACCTCGACATGGGTCTCCACCGGCTGGTCGGACATCGGCAGCAGCCGCACGCCCTGCTCGGCCAAGCGCCACCGGGCGGACAGCCGCGCGGTCGCCTCGGACAGGGTCAGTCCCTCGCGCAGCCACTGGGTCCGGGCCAGGTGGGTGGCCAGGTCGAGGTCGCCGAGGGTGAACCACTCCCAGCCCACGTCGTAGGCGGCCAGATCGGCGGACACCCGGGACGACTCCTCCCGGCGGCCCCAGCCCTGCTCCTCGTGCACGGCGCCGCCCAGGGTGTACATCAGGGTGTCCAGATCCGGGCAGACCCGCACGCCGTGCAGCCACATGTCGTCGCCGGTGTTTGCGATCACGGTGACCTGCGATCCGGGCGCGGTCCGGGCCAGGTGGGCCAGCAGGCCGCGGGTGAACCGGGCGCCGCCCACGCCGCCGGACAGCACGGTGAGCTTCATCGGACTCCTCGGGGTGCCGCGACCGGGGCATCGCCGAAGGCAATCACCGGCCGGCCGGTCAAGGGATGGGTCAGCACCTCGCACGGCACGCCGTAGACCCGGGCGACCAGCTCGGGGGTGAGCACGTCCCGGGGATCGCCGGCCGCGACCAGCACACCCTGGGACAGCACCAGGACGTGATCGCAGTAGGCGGCCGCCAGGTTGAGGTCGTGCAGCGCGGCGACCGTGGTGCGGTGGAGGTCCCGGACGAAGCGCAGCAGCGCGAGCTGGGCGGCCACGTCCAGGTGGTTGGTCGGCTCGTCGAGCAGCAGCAGCTCGGGCTCCTGGGCCAGGGCCCGGGCGATGTGCACCCGCTGCCGCTCGCCGCCGGACAGGGCGTCCCAGGGCCGGTCGGCCAGGTGGGCGGCGCCGGTGGCGAGCAGCGCCCGCTCGACCGGATCGTCCTCGCCGGCACCGGCGTCGGCGCCCCACAGCGTGCGGAACGGGATCCGGCCGAGGGCGACCACCTCCCGGACGGTGAGCGGTACGGTGGAGCTGGACTCCTGCTCCAGCAGGGCGATCCGGCGGGCGCGGTCCCGGCGTGGCAGGTCGTGCACCGGCCGGCCGTCGACCAGCACCGCGCCGGCCTCCGGTGCCAGCAGCCCGGCGATCAGGCGCAGCAGGGTGGACTTGCCCGCGCCGTTCGGGCCGAGCAGCCCGGTGAGCGCGCCGGGCGGGGGAGTGGCGTCGACGCCGTCGACCACCCAGCGCCCGCCGAGCCGCACCCCGGCGCCGTCGATGCTCAGGTCCATGCGTTCCCCCTCCGGCGGCGCAGCAGCACCGCGAACACCGGCACCCCGATCAGCGCGGTGACGATCCCCACCGGCAGCTCCCTCGGGTCGAAGACGGTCCGGGCCAGGGTGTCCGCCCAGACCAGGAAGATCGCGCCGGTCACCGCCACCACCGGCAGCAGCCGCCGGTGTGCCGGGCCGGTGAGCGCGGAGACCGCGTGCGGCAGCACCAGCCCGACGAAGCCGATCGAGCCGGACACCGCGACCATCGCCCCGGTGAGCAGCGCGACCAGCGTCATCAGGGTCCAGCGGGTGCGGTCGACGTCGATGCCGAGCGCCGACGCCGCGGTGTCCCCGAAGGCGAAGGCGTCCAGCCGGGTGGCGGACAGCACCAGCACCGTGCCCACCGCCAGCACCGCGATCCCGGCGATCGCCACGCTCTGCCAGGTCGACCCGGCCAGCGAACCGAGCAACCAGTTCAGGATCTCCCGGTAGGAGTCGCCCTTCGCCGACCAGAAGATGACGAAGGACGTCCCCGCCGCGGCCAGCTGCGACACCGCCAGCCCGGCCAGCACCGCCCGGCCCGGGGTCAGCGTGCCACCGACCCGGGCCAGGGACAGCGTCGCGATCAGCGCCGCCAGTGCCCCGGCGAAGGCGGCCACCGGCAGCAGCAGCGACACCCCGAGGATCAGCACCGCCACCGCCCCCAGCGACGCCCCGGAGGAGAGCCCGAGCAGGTACGGGTCGGCCAGCGGGTTGCGGGTCAGCGACTGCATCACCGCACCGGCCAGCGCCAGCCCGGCCCCCACCGCCGCGGCGGTCAGCACCCGGGGCAGCCGCAGCTCCCAGACGATCGCGTCCGACAGCACCGGCAGCCCCCGGGTGGGCAGCCCCAGGTGACCGGCGATCGACCGCGCCACGTCCGCCACACCGAGGTCGGCCGGCCCGATGGTGACGCAGACCAGGATCGTGGCCACCAGCAGCGCCAGCCCGGCCGGCAGCACGATGGCCAGCGGGGCGCGGCGGCGCACCGGCGGCGGCACGGTGGGGGCGAGGGCGGTCATCTCAGCCGTTCAGATCCGCGAGCTGGTCGGTCAGCGACACCACGGCGTCCACATTGCGCACCCCGGCCTCGGTCGCCGGGAACGGCAGGGTCAGGTAGCGCTGCTGCTGCACCGCGGTCAGCTGCGCGGTGGCCGGGTTCGACTCCAGCAGGTCGATCTTCGCCTCGGCCGTGTTCCAGTCCGCGTCCACCAGCACGATCACGTCCGGGTCGGCGGCGACGATCTGCTCCCACCCGGCGGAGGTCCAGGTGTCGTGCACGTCGGCGAAGATGTTGGTCAGCCCGGCGGCGTCCATGATCATCTGCGGCGCGCCGATCCCGGCCCCGACGTAGGGGGTGTCGGTGCCCGAGGAGTACCAGAGCGCGGTGGTGCCGTCCTCGGCCGGGGTGACCGCGTCCAGCACGGCCTGCTGCTCGGCGACCAGTTCCTCGGCCCGGTCCGTGGCCCCGAACAGCGAGCCGGTCTCCCGGATCTCGTCGAACAGCCCGTCGAAGGTCAGCGGGTCCGGCATGTACTCCGGCTCCTTGCACGCGGCGGGGGAGACGTAGGTGCCGATCCCGAGCTGCTGCAGGCCGTCCCGCTCCCCGGCGCCGTCCGCGCTGAAGTTCGACTCCCAGCCGGCGTAGACGAAGTCCGGCTGCACCGCCAGCAGCGCCTCCTGGCCGGGCACCTGATCCGACAGCACCGGGATGTCCGCGGCCTCGTCGGCCAGATCCTCGGGCAGCGGGCCGTCGGCGAAGGCGGTGCCCACCATCCGGTCGGCCAGCCCCAGGCTGAGCAGCAGCTCGGTGGCGGTGGACTTGATCGTCACGATCCGCTCCGGCGCGGCGTCCACCGTGACCTCGGTGCCGCAGTTGTCGACGGTCACCGGCGTGAACGAGGTGGTGCCGGTGGTGTCGGACGGGGTGGCGGCCGAGTCGCCACCGGCGCAGGCGGCCAGGGTGAGGACGACGGGCAGGACGACAAGGGCCGGGCGGATGCGCACGGAACGGACTCCCAGGGGGACGCGGGACAACGACGAAGGGGTCGGACGCGCATCCGGCGTCCTGTCGCGTCGCCCACTCACCGGGCGGCGGCATCCGGGCCACGATCCGGCTCGGTCCGACGACCAGCCTACGCCGGACCTGCTGGTGGTCGTAGGGTCGGACCTGCTCCACACCCAGGCAGGAAGGCACCGCCATGACCAGCACCCCCACCCTCCGCGCCGTCGTCACCGGTGCCTCCTCCGGCATCGGCGCCGCCACCGTCCGCCGGCTGCGCGCCGAGGGCTGGCAGGTGGTCGCCGTCGCCCGCCGCGCCGACCGGCTGGCCGCCCTGGCCGACGAGACCGGCGCCGAGGCCTTCGCCGCCGACCTGACCGTCCAGGCCGACGTCGACCGGCTCGCCGCACACCTGGCGGCCACCGGTGGACTGACCAGCCTGGTCAACAACGCCGGCGGTGCCTTCGGCCTCGAACCGGTCGCCCAGGCCGACCCCGCCGACTGGCAGCGGATGTACGACATCAACGTGCTCGGCACCCTGCGGATCACCCAGGCCCTGCTCCCGCTGCTGGAGGCCTCCGGCCGCGGCGACATCCTGGTCGTCACCTCCACCGCCGCGATCGGCCCCTACGAGGGCGGCGGCGGGTACACCGGGGTCAAGCACGCCGAGCGGATGCTCACCACCACCCTCCGGCTGGAACTGATCGGCCGGCCGGTCCGGGTGATCGACATCGCCCCCGGTGCGGTCGCCACCGAGGAGTTCTCGCTCAACCGGTTCGGCGGCGACGCGGAGCGGGCGGCCCAGGTCTACGCCGGGTACCAGCCGCTGGTCGCCGAGGACATCGCCGACGTGATCGCCTTCGCGCTGACCCGGCCGCACCACGTGAACATCGACACGCTGGTGGTCCGGCCCCGGGCGCAGGTGTCGAACACCCAGACCGCGAAGGGCTAGGCCCGCCGCCGGTACGTCGTGTGCAGCACCAGCTCCGTCGCCCGCGCCGCCACCGGCACCAGGTCCACCGCCGCCACCCCGTCGAACAGCCGCTCCCCGGCACCCAGCAGCACCGGCGCCACGTGCAGCCGGAGCTCGTCGATGGAGTCGATCAGCTGGCGCACCGTGGACGCCCCGCCGCAGATCGACACGTGCCGGTCCCCGGCGGCTGCCCGGGCGCGGTCGAGGGCGGCCTGGGGCCCGTCGGTGACGAAGTGGAAGGTGGTGCCGCCGGCCATCACCAGGTCGGGCCGGGGGTGGTGGGTGAGGACGAACACCGGGCCGTGGTACGGGGGTTCGTCGCCCCACCAGCCGTCCCACGGGTCGGCGGACTCCCAGGGGCCGCGGATCGGGCCGAACATGTTGCGGCCCATCACGTAGGCACCGGCGTCGACGATCGCGGCGAGTTCGGTGGCGTTCTCCTCGGCGGCCTCGAACTGCCAGCGGTGCACCAGTTCACCGCCCTCGCCCAGCGGATGTTCCAGGTCCTGGCCCGGACCGGCCACGAAGCCGTCCAGGGACACTGCCAGATCACAGACCACGTCGGCCATGGGTCGCCCTCCCTTATGCGGGCTCCGACGCTAGCCCCGGTGGTCGAGGGCTGCCAGCGCCGTCCGGGCGAGGTCGCCGGGGTGGTCGGCGACGGCGAACGCCCCGGCGGCCGCCAGTTCGCCGGGGGCGGCGTAGCCCCAGCCGGCGCCGATCGTGGCGATGCCGTGCTCCCGGGCGCCGTGCACGTCGTGTTCGCGGTCGCCGACCATGATCCGGGGGCCGTGCGCGTCCAGCCCGGCCATGGCCAGTGCCCGGGCGACGACCTGGGCCTTGCTGCCGCGACGGCCGTCCATCGAGGCACCGGCGATCGCGTCCACCCGGCGGGTCAGGTCCAGGTGCGCGCAGATCCGCACCGCGAACGGCTCCGGCTTGGAGGTGGCGACGATCAGCCGGGCGCCCGCGTCGCGCAGGTCGGCGAGGGCGGCGGGGATGCCGGGGTAGACGGCGTTGTCGAACATGCCGGTGGCGTACGAGCGGCGGTAGGCGGCGACCGCCTCGTCCAGCCGGTCGGCCGGGACGCCGTGGCCGAGCAGGTTCTCGTGCAGCGGGGGTCCGACGAAGCCGCGCAGCACGTCCTCGGCGGGGACCGGGATGCCGAGCTGGGCGTAGGTGTCGCGGATCGAGCCGAGGATGCCGGGGGCGGAGTCGGTCAGGGTGCCGTCGAGGTCGAGCAGGACGAGCGGGCGGCGCGGGGACATGGGCCCCATGGTCGCAGGCCGGTCCCATCCTGGGCGCACCGCGGGCCGTCTAGCATCGGCACATGACGATCGCCGAGGCCGCAGTGGGACAGGACCTTCCCGAGGATCGCGAGATCCTGACCTGGGACACCTTCGGCGAGGCGGCCCGCGAGCTGGCCCGCGAGGTGGTGGCCTCGGGCTTCGCGCCGGATGTGGTGATCGCGGTGGCCCGTGGCGGGCTGCTGCCGGCCGGTGCGCTGTCCTACGCGCTCGGGCTGAAGGCCTGCGACGCGCTGAACGTGGAGTTCTACACCGGGGTGGACGCCCGGCTGGCCGCGCCGCAGGTGCTGCCGCCGTTCCTGGACACCGACGCGCTGGTCGGCCGCCGGGTGCTGGTGGTCGACGACGTCGCGGACACCGGGGAGACCCTGGCACTGGTGCAGAAGATCGTCGCCAAGCACTGCGAGGAGGCGCGCACGGTGGTGCTGTACGCCAAGCCGCACTCGATCGTGTCGCCGGACTTCGTCTGGCGCCGCACCGCGAAGTGGATCACCTTCCCGTGGTCGGCGCTGCCGCCGGTGACCGCCTGAGGCGCGGCCGGGCTACCATGTCCGGCACAGGCACCGATCCGGCCATCACCGGGGAGCCTCCGGAAGAACGGGCCGCACGGCCCCAGTAGAACCGGACGGGTAGGCCCGTCACAGCCGTGATGAGTGGTCGGGCGCCCTCGGGCGGGTCGGCAAGCGGGGTGGTACCGCGGTTCCCGGCGACGGCAGTCGCCCGGGTGTCGTCCCCGTGGCCCCGCTGAACCGCCGACCACAGGAGAGCGCCGTCATGGCCTACCCGATGCACCGCGACGAGCCCACCGACGCCGCCGCGCTGCCCGCCTCCCCGGACCTGCCCGCCCTGGAGCAGCAGGTGCTCGACTACTGGCAGCAGGACGGCACGTTCCAGGCCTCGATCGACCAGCGCCCGGCGGGGGAGAACGGCGCGAACGAGTTCGTGTTCTACGACGGCCCGCCGTTCGCCAACGGCCTGCCGCACTACGGGCACCTGCTGACCGGCTACGCCAAGGACATCGTCGGGCGCTACCAGACCCAGCGCGGCCGCCGGGTGGAGCGCCGGTTCGGCTGGGACACCCACGGTCTCCCGGCCGAGCTGGAGGCGGAGCGGATCCTCGGCATCACGGACAAGTCGCAGATCGAGGAGATGGGGATCAAGGCCTTCAACGAGGCCTGCCGGTCCTCGGTGCTGCGTTACACCCGGGAGTGGGAGGAGTACGTCACCCGGCAGGCCCGGTGGGTGGACTTCGAGCATGACTACAAGACGCTGGACCCGACCTACATGGAGTCGGTGATCTGGGCGTTCAAGCAGCTCTACGACAAGGGCCTGGCCTACCAGGGCTACCGGGTGCTGCCGTACTGCTGGCACGACCAGACCCCGCTGTCGAACCACGAACTGAAGATGGACGACGACGTCTATCAGGACCGGCAGGACCAGACCCTGACGGTCTCCTTCCCGTTCATCGGTGAGGCGGCCGAGGCGGCGGGCCTGGCCGGGGTGTCCGCACTGGCCTGGACCACCACGCCGTGGACGCTGCCGACCAACCAGGCGCTCGCGGTGGGGCCGGACGTGACCTACGCGGTGCTGCCCGCCGGGCCGAACGGGACCACCGCCGGGGACGGGCCGTTCCTGCTGGCCGCGGACCTGCTGGCCGGTTACGCCAAGGACCTGGGCTACGACGACGTCGAGGCCGCCCGGGCCGCCGTGACCCGGGAGCTGCCGGGCCGTGAGCTGGCCGGCCTGCGCTACCGGCGGTTGTTCGACTATCTGGCCGATCGGGACGACCAGGCCAACGCCTGGCAGGTGCTGCTCGGCGACTTCGTCACCACCGAGGACGGCACCGGTGTGGTGCACCTGGCCCCGGCCTACGGCGAGGTCGACTCCGAGGCGTGCGAGGCGGCGGGCATCCCGACCGTGCTCAGCGTGGACGACGGCGGCCGGTTCCTGCCGTTCGTGACCGACGTCGCCGGGGAGCAGGTCTTCGACGCGAACCGGCCGATCAGCCAGCGGCTGAAGGCGGAGGGCCGGGTGCTGCGCCAGGCGTCCTATGTGCACTCCTACCCGCACTGCTGGCGCTGCCGGAACCCGTTGATCTACAAGGCGGTGTCCTCCTGGTTCGTCCGGGTCACCCAGTTCCGGGACCGGATGGTCGAGCTGAACGAGCAGATCACCTGGGTGCCGGAGCACATCAAGGAGGGCCAGTTCGGCAACTGGCTGGCCGGTGCCCGGGACTGGTCGATCTCCCGGAACCGGTTCTGGGGCACGCCGATCCCGGTCTGGGTGAGCGATGACCCGGCGTACCCGCGGGTGGACGTGTACGGCTCCTTCGCCGAGCTGGAGGCCGACTTCGGGCGGTTGCCGGTGAACGACGACGGCGAGCCGGACCTGCACCGGCCGTTCATCGACGAGCTGACCCGGCCGAACCCGGACGACCCGACCGGCCGCGCGACCATGCGCCGGATCGAGGACATCTTCGACGTGTGGTTCGACTCCGGGTCGATGCCCTACGCCCAGGTGCACTACCCGTTCGAGAACACCGACTGGTTCGAGCATCACTACCCGGGCGACTTCATCGTGGAGTACATCGGGCAGACCCGCGGCTGGTTCTACCTGCTGCACGTGCTGGCCACCGCGCTGTTCGACAAGCCGGCCTTCCTGACCAGCGTGTCGCACGGCATCGTGCTCGGCTCGGACGGCCGCAAGATGTCCAAGTCGCTGCGCAACTACCCGGACGTGACCGAGGTCTTCGACCGGGACGGGTCGGATGCGATGCGCTGGTTCCTGATGGCCTCGCCGATCCTGCGCGGCGGGAACCTGGTGGTCACCGAGGAGGGGATCCGCTCCGAGGTCCGCCAGGTGCTGCTGCCGCTGTGGAGCACCTGGTACTTCTTCGCGCTCTACGCCAATGCCGCGAAGACGCCGGTGGCCGCCCGCCGGGTCACCCCGGACGACCAGCTCAGCACGATGGACCGCTACCTGCTGGCCCGGACCCGCACCCTGGTCGAGCAGGTCACGGCCCAGTTGGACGCCTATGACGTGCCCGGCGCCTGCGAGACGGTCCGCCAGCACCTGGACCTGCTGACCAACTGGTACGTGCGCACCCAGCGCGACCGGTTCTGGGCCGAGGACCCGGTGGCGTTCCACACGCTGTGGACCGCGCTGGAGACCCTGACCCGGGTGATGGCCCCGCTGGCGCCGCTGCTGACCGAGGAGGTCTGGCGCGGGCTGACCGGTGGCCGCTCGGTGCACCTGACCGACTGGCCGGTGCTCGGCGACGGCGGAGCGGACGACCTGGCGCTGGCCCCGGCCGACGACCTGGTCGCCGCGGTGGACGCGGTGCGCGAGGCGGTCTCGGCCGCACTGGGCCTGCGCAAGGCGCATGGCCTGCGGGTGCGCCAGCCGCTGCACGAGCTGCGGGTGGCGGTGGCCGACCCGGCCGCGCTGGCGCCGTTCACCGACCTGCTGGCCGGGGAGCTGAACGTCAAGGCGGTCCGGCTGACCACGATCGAGGAGGCCGGCCTGGATGTGCGGCAGAACCTCGCGGTGAACGCCCGGGCCGCCGGTCCGCGCCTGGGCCGGGGGGTGCAGGCCGCGATCAAGGCCGCCAAGTCGGGCGCGTGGTCGGTGGACGCCGACGGCCAGGTGGTCGTCAGCACCGACGACGGGCCGGTGCCGCTGCTGCCCACCGAGTACGAGCTGTCCACCACCATCGACATGGCCGGGGGCGAAGGGCTGGCGGCCGGGGTGCTGCCCGGCGGCGGGTTCGTGCTGCTGGACCTGCGGCTGGACGACGCGCTGCTGGCGGAGGGTTACGCCCGGGACGTGGTGCGTGCGGTGCAGGACGCCCGCAAGGCGGCCGGCCTGGACGTGTCCGACCGGATCGCGCTCACCCTGGGCGTGCCGGAGCAGGACCGGGCCGCGGTGGAGACCCACCGGGACTTCATCGCCCGGGAGACCCTGTCCACCTCGGTGTCGGTCGGCACCGCTGGCGAGCTGACCGTGACCGTGGCCAAGGTGGGCGCATGAGCAAGCCGAACGCGGACGCCCTGGCCGCCCAGGCCCGGCGGGAGGCCGACGAGGTCTACGCCGGCATCCTGGAACGCCGCCCGGAGCACGACATCGACCCCACCCTGGACCGGGTCCGCCAGGTCTGTGAGCTGCTGGGCGACCCGCAGCGCGCCTACCGGGTGGTGCACGTGACCGGCACCAACGGCAAGACCTCCACCGCCCGGATGATCGAGCGGCTGGTCCGCGAGCACGGACTGCGCACCGGGCGGTTCACCAGCCCGCACCTGAGCCGGGTGACCGAGCGGATCGCGATCGACGGCGAGCCGATCAGCGACCAGGACTTCGTGGCGACCTGGCAGGACGTCGCGCCCTACGTGCACATGGTGGACGTGCGGGAGCAGGAGCAGGGCCGCCCGGGCCTGAGCTTCTTCGAGGTGTTCGCGGTGATGGCGCTGGCCGCCTTCGCCGACGCCCCGGTGGACGTGGCGGTGATCGAGGTCGGGATGGGTGGCCGCTGGGACGCCACCAACGTGGTGGACGGCGAGGTCGCGGTGATCACGCCGGTGGCGCACGACCACGAGCGCTGGCTGGGGCACTCCCTGGTGGAGATCGCCGGCGAGAAGTCCGGGATCATCAAGGACGGCGCGACCCTGGTGCTGGCCGAGCAGCAGGAGGAGGCCGAGGCGGTCATTCTCGGCGAGGCGGCGGCCCGGGGTGCCCGGGTGGTGCGCGAGGGCGTGGACATCGAGGTGCTGGACCGGCAGATCGCGGTCGGCGGGCAGCTGCTCACCCTGCGCGGCACCGGTGGCATCTACACCGAGGTCTTCCTGCCGCTGTTCGGCGCGCACCAGGCGCACAACGCGCTGGCGGCGCTGGCGGCGACCGAGGCCCTGATGGCCGGCGGCGGCGCGCTGGACGGCGGGGTGGTCGAGGCGGCCTTCGCCGATGTCGACTCCCCGGGCCGGCTGGAGATCGTGCGCGCCAGCCCGACGGTGATCGTGGATGGGGCGCACAACCCGGCCGGTGCCGAGTCGCTGGTCGCCGCGCTGGACGAGGCCTTCGCCTTCCAGCGGGTGGTCGGGGTGATCGGCGTGATGGGCGACAAGGACGCGGAGAACATCCTGGCGACGCTGGAGCCCGCACTGGCCGAGATCGTGATCACCCGGGCGGCGTCGGATCGCTCGATGGAGGTGGACGACCTGGCCGAGATCGCGGTGGACGTCTTCGGCGAGGACCGGGTGCACATCCGTGAGCGGCTGGACGATGCCGTGACCCTGGCCGGCGACCTCGCCGAGGGCGGGGTGGAGCGTGGCGCCGGGGTGATCGTCACCGGGTCGATCTTCCTGGTCGCGGAGGCGCGGGTGCTGTTCGGGCGCGCCTGAACGAACGTGCACACCTAGTGCACGTTTCCTCCTTGACGCGCCGGGCAACCGCCGCGACTGTGGGGACAGCAGACGACGCCGTCTGCTGTCCCCGCGGAAAGGACTCGGCCGTGAAGAAGCTCATCAACGACCCGCAGAACGTCGTCGCCGAGTCGGTGGAGGGCTTCGCGCTCGCCCACGCCGACCTGGTCACCATGCACACCGATCCGCTGTTCGTCAGCCGGGCCGGGGGTGCGGTCGCCGGCAAGGTCGGCCTGGTCTCCGGTGGGGGCAGCGGGCACGAGCCGCTGCACGCCGGGTTCGTCGGTGCCGGGATGCTGGACGCCGCGGTGCCCGGCGCGATGTTCACCTCCCCGACCCCGGATGCCATCGCCCCGGCGATCGCGGCCGCCGACGCCGGCGCCGGTGTGCTGGCGATCGTGAAGAACTACACCGGCGACGTGCTCAACTTCGAGACCGCCGCCGAGCTGGCCGAGGCCGAGGACATCACCGTCCGCACCGTGATCGTGAACGACGACGTCGCGGTCGAGGACTCGCTGTACACCGCGGGCCGCCGCGGCGTGGCGGGCACGGTGGCGGTGGAGAAGATCGCCGGTGCCGCCGCCACCCGGGGCGACGACCTGGATGCGGTCACCGCGGTGGCGCAGAAGGTGATCGACAACGTGCGCTCGATGGGCGTGGCGCTGACCGCCTGTACCGTCCCGCACGCCGGCAAGCCGTCCTTCGACCTGCCCGAGGACGAGATCGAGATCGGGATCGGCATCCACGGCGAGCCGGGCCGGCACCGGATCCCGCTCGCCCCGGCGGACGAGATCACCCGGATGCTGCTCGACCCGGTGGTCGAGGACCTGGGCCTGGCCTCGGGCGAGAACGTGTTGCTGTTCGTCAACGGTATGGGTGGCACGCCGCTGAGTGAGCTGTTCGTCGTCTATCGTCAGGCTCGCAAGCTGCTGGAGGAGCGCGGGGTCGCGGTGACCCGGTCGCTGGTCGGCAACTATGTGACATCACTGGAGATGCAGGGCGCCTCGGTCACTGTGCTCCGGCTGGACGACGAGCTGACCGCGCTCTGGGATGCGCCGGTCACCACGCCCGCGTTGCATTGGTGACGTACAGCCGGACAACAGGGTCAGCGGCGTCGCGAGAGGTGGCAACGGAGCATGGCGGAGAGCCTGGGTACGGACTGGGCGGTGGCGTGGATTCGGCGCACCGCGCAGGTGGTGGCCGAGCACCGGGAGGAGCTGATCGAGCTCGACCGGCAGATCGGGGACGGTGACCACGGGGAGAACCTGAGCCGGGGCTTCACCGCCGTGGTGGCCAAGCTGGACGGGCTCGACGAGCCGCCGGCGGACCCGGGTGCGGTGTTCAAGCTGGTCGCCACCACCCTGATGTCCACCGTCGGCGGCGCGGCCGGTCCGCTGTACGGGACCGCCTACCTGCGGGCCGCGAAGGTCACCGGGGTGCCGGAGCTGGACGCCCAGGCGGTGGTGGCGCTGCTCGAGGCCGGCCTGGAGGGCATCGTGGCGCGCGGCAAGGCGACCACCGGGGAGAAGACCATGGTGGACGCCTGGACCCCGGCGGTGGAGGCCGCGGTGTCGGCCGCCGATCAGGGTGCGTCCCCGGCGGCGGTGCTGGCCGCCGCCGCCGAGGCCGCCCGGGCCGGTGCCGAGGCGACCGTGCCGATGCTCGCCACCAAGGGCCGGGCCTCCTACCTGGGTGAACGGTCGGTGGGGCACCAGGACCCGGGTGCCACCTCGACCGCGCTGATCCTGGAAGCGGCCGCGGAGACCGCCGCATGACCGCGGGGGTCGCCCTGGTCCTGGTCTCGCACTCGGCACTGATCGCCGAGGGGCTGCGCGACCTGGCCGGGCAGATGGCACCCGGGGTGACGATCGTGCCCGCCGGTGGTGACCCGGCCGGTGGGCTGGGCACCTCGGTGGACCTGGTGACTGAGGCGATCGAGCAGGCCGCCGCCGAGGACCGGCAGGTGCTGGTGCTGACCGACCTCGGCTCGGCGGTGCTCACCACCGAGATGGTGCTGGAGCTGCTGGACGAGGACGTGGCGGCCCGGGTGCGACTGGCGGAGGCCCCGCTGGTCGAGGGCGCGGTGGTCGCGGCGGTCGAGGCCGCCGGGGGCGCCGGGCTGGACGCCGTGCAGTCCGCGGCCGAACGCGCCGGCGGTGCCCCGGTTGCCGAGCCCCCTGCGGCGCCGGCCGCCGAGGCACCCGCCCCCGCGGCGGAGGACCCCGGGGCGATCTCCGGCCAGGTCACCGTGCGCAACCCGCTCGGGCTGCACGCCCGTCCGGCCGCGATCCTGTCCCGGATGATGGCCGGGTTCGATGCCGCGGTGCAGGTCAACGGCGTGAACGCGGCCAGTGTGCTGGAGTTGATGCAGCTCGGTGCGACCCAGGGGCAGACGCTGACCCTGTCGGCGACCGGGCCGCAGGCTCGGGCCGCGGTGGACGCCTTCATCGGCGCGGTGGACGAGGGGTTCGGCGAGGTCTGACTGTGACGCGGGAGACAGCCCGCGTGGTACGACGGATTCTGCAGAGCGTGCAAAAATGCATGCCATGCAAGAAGTTGATCAGGGGCTGCGGGCGCGCAAGAAGCGTGCCCGGCTCGAGGCGCTGGTCGACGCCACCCACCGCCTGGCGGCCGAGCACGGCCTGGACCAGGTCACCGTCGAGGCGATCTGCGCCGAGGCGGGCTGCAGCGTGCGCACGTTCTTCAACTACTTCGAGTCGAAGGATGACGCCGTCCTCGGCATGACCCAGTGGAGCTTCGACTCCGAGGCGGCCGAGGTCTTCGCCGCGGGCGGCCCCACCGGGGACCTGCTGCCCGACCTGGAGGAACTGGTCCGGGTGGTCCTGGGTCACCCGCCGCTCGGCAAGGAGCGGATGGCCCGGGCCTTCGAGCTGGCCAAGGGTCATCCCGAGCTGCTGATCCGCGCCTACTCCCTGATCCAGCAACACCACGACGACACCGCCGAGCTGGTCCGCCGCCGGCTCGGCAGCGGCTGCGACGAGGCGACCACCCACCTGGTGGGCGCCCTGCTGATGAGCCTGGCGCACAGCACCTTCGTGCGCTGGGACTCCTCCGGCCAGACGGGGGAGGTCCAGGAGTATTTGCCTTCCGTCGTCAGCGACCTGGCAGGCATCCTGACCACCCGCGCCCCGGCCTGACCACCGCCGCGCCCCTCACCACCACCACCCGCCGATGACGGCTCGCCGTCCAGCGGTGTGCCCCGACCCCAGAACGGACCTTCCCATGGCGAACACGGCACCTGCGCCGGACAAGCCGCTGGTCGTGCTGAACCAGCGCACGATCTGGCTGATCTTCGGAGCGCTGCTGGCCAGCATGCTCCTGTCCTCCCTCGACCAGTCGATCGTCGGCACCGCGATGCCGACCATCGTCGGCGAGCTGAACGGCGTCGAGCACCAGGGCTGGGTCATCACGATCTACATCCTGGCGATCGCGATCGTGATGCCGCTCTACGGCAAGTTCGGCGACCTGTGGGGGCGGCGCTGGCCGTTCCTGTTCGCCATCGGCCTGTTCACCCTGGCCTCGGCCGGTGCCGGCTTCGCGCAGTCCTTCATCGAGCTGGTGATCTGGCGCGGCGTGCAGGGCCTGGGCGGCGGCGGGCTGATCATCCTGTCCCAGGCGATCATCGCGGACATCGTGCCGGCCAAGGAGCGCGGCAAGTACATGGGCCCGATGGGCGCGCTGTTCGGTGTCTCGGCGGTGGCCGGCCCGCTGCTCGGCGGCCTGTTCACCGACCACGCCGACTGGCGCTGGTGCTTCTGGATCAACATCCCGATCGGGCTGGCCGCGCTGATCACCGCCTGGTTCACCCTGAAGCTGCCCAGTCACCGCTCCGGTCGCAAGCTGGACGTCGCCGGGATCGTGCTGCTCACCCTGGCCACCTCCGGCATCGTGCTGGTGACCAGCTGGACCTCGCTCACCGGCGAGGGCGGCTACGACTGGTCCGACGGCCGGCTGATCGGCCTGCTGATCGGCACCCTGGTCGCCGCGGTGGCCTTCGTCCTGGTCGAGCTGCGCGCCAGCGAGCCGATCCTGCCGCTGCACCTGTTCAAGAACAGCACCTTCACCCTGGCCACCCTGATCGGCCTGGTGATCGGGATGGGCATGTTCGCCTCGCTGGCGTTCCTGCCGACCTTCCTGCAGATGTCCACCGGCTCCGGGGTGACCGAGTCCGGGCTGCTGATGCTGCCGATGACGGTCGGCGTGATGCTCACCGCGATCACCTCCGGCTTCCTGATCACCAAGACCGGCCGCTACAAGCTGTACCCGGTGGTCGGCATGGCGATCGCCACCGCCGGCCTGGCCTGGCTGACCGCGATCACCGGCGACATGTCGATGGTGCTGTTCGGCGTGATGATCTTCGTGCTGGGCGCCGGTCTGGGCCTGGTGATGCAGACCATCGTGCTGGCGGTGCAGAACTCGGTGGACCCGAAGGAGATCGGCACCGCGACCAGTGCCAACAACTTCTTCCGCGAGATCGGCGCCGCGGTCGGCACGGCCCTGTTCTCGACCATCTTCACCACCCGGCTGACCGAGCGGCTCACCGGCGTGTTCGGCGACGGTGGTGGCGCGGTGGACGGCTCCGCCGGTGCCGACTCGCTCACCCCGGCGGTGGTGGCCCAGCTCCCGCCGGAGCTGCACGACGGGGTGGTCAACGCCTACACCGACGCCCTGGCGCCCGCGTTCTGGTACCTGGTCCCGCTGCTGGCGGTCGGCTTCGTCCTGGCGCTGTTCCTCAAGGAGGTCCGGCTGTCCGACGTGGCCGGCATGGTCGCCCGCGGCGAGGCGGTGGCCGCGCCCCGGAGTGCTGAGTCCGGCCCCGCGGCGGATGAGCCGCAGCCCGTGGTGGCCGTCACCGCGACCGCGGACCCCGACCCGCGTGACGACAGGTAACCTGCCCGCGTGAGTCAGCCAGCACCGCGGCCCGTCCGCCGGAAGAAGCCCGCCAAGCCCCAGTTCACCTCGACGATCCTGTTGCTCGAGGGTGTGCTGGTGCTGTTCGCGGCGCTGACGGCGTACGGGCTCGCGGTGCTGCCGGCCGCCGTGATCTGGACCGTGGCCGGGGTGATGTTCCTGGTCTTCGTCCTGCTGTCCCGGATGGTGACGCTGCCCGGCGGGTACATCGCCGGGTCGATCGCCCAGGTGCTGGTCCTGGCCTGCGGCTTCGTGATCCCGATGATGTTCCTGCTCGGGGTGGTGTTCATCGCCCTGTGGGTGGCGGCGTACCGGCTCGGGTCGCGGATCGACGCCGAGCGCGCGGCCTATGACGCCGCCCACCCCGAGGAACTCGGCTAGCCCGACCGGAGGACGCCGCCCGGCGCGCCAGCTTAGGGTGACCGGCATGAGCGACATCCAGCGCACGTTGATCCTGGTCAAGCCGGACGCAGTCCGCCGTGGCCTCACCGGGGAGGTGCTCCGCCGGATCGAGGCGAAGGGCTACACCCTGGTCGCCGCCGAGCTGCGGACCGCCGACGACGACCTGCTCGCCGCGCACTACGCCGAGCACCAGGGCAAGCCGTTCTTCGGCGCCCTGGTCGAGTTCATGAAGTCCGGGCCGGTGCTGGCCGTGGTCGCCGAGGGCCAGCGGGTGATCGAGGGCTTCCGGTCGCTGGCCGGGTCCACCGAGCCGACCGCCGCCGCGCCGGGCACCATCCGCGGCGACCTGGGCCGGGACTGGGGGAGCGCGGTGGTGCAGAACCTGGTGCACGGGTCGGACTCCCCGGAGTCGGCCGCCCGGGAGATCGGGCTGTGGTTCCCCGCCCTGTGATCCCCTGACCGACCGTCGAGCGGGGCCCCGCCCGGGCCCCGCTCAGCCCAGCAGGTCGCGGACGTCCTGGGCGGTGAGGGCGGCGGAGAACAGGTTACCGTCGTCGATCACCGCGCTGACCAGCTCGGCCTTGCGGGCCTGGAGCGCCTGCACCTTCTCCTCGATGGTCCCCGCCGCGATCAACCGGTAGACCATCACGTGCTTGTCCTGGCCGATCCGGTGCGTGCGGTCGATCGCCTGCTGCTCGGCCGCCGGGTTCCACCACGGGTCGAGCAGGAACACATAGTCCGCCTCGGTCAGATTCAGCCCGGTGCCGCCCGCCTTGAGGCTGATCAGGAACACCGGGGCGTCGCCGGTGCGGAACTCCTCGATCACCCGCTCCCGTCCGGTGGTCGACCCGTCCAGGTGCACGAACGGCACCCCGGCCGCGGTCAGGCGCTCGGCGGCCAGGTCCAGGTAGGACGTGAACTGGCTGAACACCAGCGCGCGATGCCCCTCGGCCACCAGATCGTCCAACTGCTCCAGCAGCAGATCCAGCTTCGCCGAGCCGATCCCGGTCTGCTCCGGGTCGATCAGCACCGGGTCCAGGGCGAGCATCCGCAGCAGGGTCAGCGACCGGTAGACGATGAACCGCTGCCGGTCCAGGTCGTCGATCAGGCCGAACAGCTTCTGGCGCTCGCGCTGCAGGTAGAGGTCGTACAGGTCCCGGTGCGCGGGGGACAGCTCCACGGTGAGGGTCTGCTCCTGCTTGCCAGGCAGGTCGGCGGCGACCAGCTCCTTGGTCCGGCGGAGCAGGAACGGCCGGACCCGGCGGCGCAGCTGGGCCAGCCGCTCCTGCCGGGAACGCCCGAGGTCGGACGGCAGCGACCCGGCACCCCGTCCGGCGGTCACCCCGGTGCGTTCGCCCTCGATCGGCCGCAGGTAGCGCTCGGCGAACGCCCGCGCCGAGGGGAACAGCCCGGGCGCGGTCAGGGCCAGCAGGGCGTGCAGCTCGGTCAGCGAGTTCTCGATCGGGGTGCCGGTCACCGCCAGGGTGAAGGGTGCGCCCAGGTCGCGGGCGGCGCGGTGCACCTGGGAGCTGTGGTTCTTCACCTGCTGCGCCTCGTCCAGCACCAGGCCCGCCCAGTCCACGGCGGCGTAGGCCTCGGCATCCAGCCGGAGCAGGGCGTAGCTGGTCACCACCAGGTCGGCGTCCCGGGCCAGATCGGCCACCCGGACCCCGGTGGCCTGGGTGGCGGCGATCCGCCGGACCCGCAGCCCGGGGGTGAACCGGGCGGCCTCGGCTACCCAGTTCGGCGTGACCGAGGTCGGAGCGACCACCAGGAACGGGCCGGTGCTGCCGGACTCCACCGCATGCTGGATCAGCGCCAGGCACTGCACGGTCTTGCCCAGGCCCATGTCATCGGCCAGGATCCCGCCCAGCCGGTGCCGCCAGAGGAAGGCCAGCCAGTCCAGCCCGTCCTGCTGGTACGGCCGCAACCGGGCCCGCAGTCCGCGGGGCGGTGGTGTGGGCCGCGGCGCGTCGGCGGCGGCCTCCTCCACCAGCGCCCGCCACTGCACGGCCGGGGTCGCCTGGTCGGCCAGGTCGACGAAGTCCGCCCACAGGCTGGTCTGGTGCCGGCTGATCCGCGGGCCGGTCTCCCACTCGCCGAGGTCGCGCGCCTCGGTGATCAGCTCGCTCAGGGTGGCCAGCGCGGGGTGGTCGAGCGCGAAGTAGCTGCCGTCGACCAGCATCAGCTTCTTCCGGCCCTGGGCCAGCGCCCGGAACAGCGGGACGAACGGGATGTCCCGGCCCTCCAGGGTGACCGTCACCCCCAGGTCGAACCAGTCGTGCTTCTCGGTCGGCACCGTGGTGACGGTCAGCACCGGGTCGCCGCGCAGCTCGCGGTAGTCCGGCCGGGTGCCGACCGTCTCCACCGCAACCCCGGGCAGCGCGTCGATCAGCGGCAGCGTGACCGCGACGAACTCGGCCGCCTCCACGTCCCGCAGACTCACCGGTAGCGGCAGCCCGTCCTCGGACCACCAGCCCACGGGCAGCGTCCCGGCCGGGATCAGCGACCGCGGGTCGGGCGCCGGGGCACTGCGCGGGGCGGAGCGCCAGGACCAGCCCAACTCCACCGTGTGCCGCGGGGCGAAGCGCACGGTCAGCACCAGGGTCGGCGGCGCCGGCGGCGGGATGGACACCGAACCGTCTGCGGACCGCAGGTCCAGGGCCGTGCCGAGCAGTTCCCCGATCTGCTCGGCCGGGACCAGCACCCCGTCGCCGAGCGCGTCCGCCACGCTTCGCCGGCCGCCGGTCCCGAGCAGGGCGAGCTGCTGGGCGTCCAGCGGGGCGGTCACCGGGGCGAGCAGGATCCGGCGCGGCTGGGCCGGGTCGGCGACGTAGAGCCCGTGATCACCGATCGGGTGGGCGTGCCGCGGGTCGGCCGGCTCGCCGTCCACGGTCAGCCGGGCGGTCAGCCGGATCGCGTCGTCGGCGCGGGCGGCATCCAGGGTCAGCTCGGCCCGGTCACCGACCCGGACCTGCGCGCCGATGCCGGAGCCGACGAAGGCGATGCCGAGCTCACGGGCCTGGTCCAGCAGGTCCCAGAGCACCGGGTTGGCGAACTCGTCCAGGAACACCCAGTCCGGGTCGGTGCCGGGCAGGGCGGGCCCGGCGGCGCGGTGCAGGGCGCCGACCTCGCAGAACCAGCGGTGCTGGGCCGGGTCCAGCCCCAACCGGGTCCGCTGGTGCGGGATGTTGGTCCAGGTGACATTGCCGCGAGCCCATCCCTTGGTGGTCCGCAGCACCGGCCGGACTGCGAGGCGGTACTGCCCGTTCCCCGGTGGGTCGTCCCGCCGGGCCCGGCCGCCCACCGTGCGCGAGGTCGGGCCGTTCCACCGCTCCCGGGTGCGCGGGGTCAGCTCGCGCAGCTCGAACTGCAGGCCGGTGGCGGTGGTCGGTTCGGCCGCCGGGGGAGCGGACTCGGCGGTCACCGAGGCGACCAGGCTGCCGAGCACCTCGCGCCAGCGGTCGGAGGGCGGGGAAGACACCGCGTGATCGTGCCACGCGGCGCCGACATGCGGTGTCGCCGGGGTGCGGCTGTCGGGTCTCGGGTGGCCTTGATCACCACGTGCTTGGCACCGCCTGGTACTGCCGTCGGCCCTCGCGCGGGCTGCTCACCACCTGCCTGACGCCGCCCACGGCCGGATGGACGCTCGTGCGTCGTCGTGCGGCACCGGTCAGAACGGGATGATCTCGTCCCCCGCGTCTGCACTCGGGTGTGCGGGCGCGTGGGTCCCCACGGTCAGGAGCATGCGTGCATCGGCCGCCGTGGTCGGGCGCGCGGGTTGACCGGTCGCCGTCGTCGGGTGCGCGGGTTGATCGGTCGCCGTCGCGGGGCGTGCACGCTCAACCCCCGCCGTTGTCGGGCGTGCTGGTTCGTAGGTGGCCTCTGTCGGGCCTGCTGGTTGGCCGGTGATGGTCCCGGGTGGGTCGCCTGGTCGTTCGCGGAGCATGCGGTGGTAGCCGTCACGTCCGGGCACCGACACGTAGCGGCGGGTGAGGCTGGTCCAGACGATTTCTCCCGCGGCGGTCTGTTCGATCCGGTGTCCGGCGTGGGTGCGCAGCAGGTGGTCGCGCCTGCACAAGGGTGCGAGGTTGGTGGCGGCGGTGGGTCCGCCGTCGCTGAAGGGGATGGTGTGGTCGAGGTCGCAGGCGGTCGCGGGTACGGTGCAGCCGGGTCTGGCGCAGGTGCGGTCGCGGGCGATGACGTGGTCGGCGAGTTCTTGTGGTGGCCGGTATCGGGTTCTCCCGACGTCCAGGACTGCGCCGGATAGGGGGTCGGTGACCAGGCGCCGCCAGACACCTCCTGCGGCCAGGGCGCGGGCGGTGGTCGCGTCGATCGGCCCGTGTCCATCCATGTCGGCGGGTTCGTCGTCCGCACCGATCAGTGTCGACAGGGGCACGGTCACCCTGACCTCGACCCGGGGCCGGGTCACCGACGGCGCACGGTGGGCTGATCCCTCGTGATGGTCCCCGTCGGCGCCGTGGTCGTTGTCCTGGCCGTGCTCGGGCAGCAGTGGCGCCCAGGCGGGTCCGACCAGTGCCGCGTCCAGCAGCGCGTCCGCGCGCAACTGGGCCAGGGTGCGTTCGTCTCCTCCGTGGCGTAGCGCGTGGGCGGAGGCGTCCAGTGCCTTGTCCAGTCGGGCGGCGTCCTGGGCGGGTAGGAACGCCCAGATCCCGGCCATCCCGTCCCCGAGGGGTTTGGGGCGGGCAACGTGCCGGTCCGCGCGCCCCCGCCGGCGCCGCATCGCCCCACCATCAGGGTCCACGCGTAGCAACGCCCGGTCGATGTCACGGGACAGTTGCGCCGCGGTCCGCTCCGACGCACCCGGCAACACGGTCGTTTCGACTTCCTCGGCGGTGAACAGGTCCACCCCGGCCAGGCGGCGCACCATCACCCGGGCCCGGGCGGTATCGATCCGCCCGGTCCGTAGCGCCTGACCCGTGCCCGGCAGGTACCGCTCATACGCCAACCCCTCATCCACCAGGGTCTGGGCGGACCGGCGCCCGATGTTCAGGTAGATCGCCAACTCATCCGCCGCAGTGTTCGGGCGGTGGACGTTCCCGGCGTACTCGGGCCAGACCGGGTTCATCTCGTCCCGTTCGGCCAGTTCTGCGGCCACCCTGGCGGAGACCGCGTGGGCCCAGGACTCCAACCGTGCCGCGGCCTCGGCGACCGCGGGCAGGTCCAACAGGTCCACCGCGACCGGGTCGAGGTTGGCCAGCATCCGGGCCAACACCGGACCGTTCTCCGCGAGCATCTCCTCGACCTGGGCGCGCGGGTCCAACGTCGGGTCGGCCGCCGTCTGTTCGGCCGCGACCCGGGCGGCTAGCACCGGGTCTTCGACCCACCGCGGGGGTGCGTCCTCGACCGGGTCGGGCAGACCGCCGTCTTCGAGCCACCACAGGTCACCGCCGACGTCCCACGGGTCGGTGAACACCCGCGCGCTCGACCGCACCGGGAGCTCCCGGTGGTCGTGTTCGCGCAGGTCAAGTGCCATAAGACGACACTACCCGCCACCACCGACACGCCCCGGTGAGGTCCGACGATCCTTCGCGTTCGTGGCCCGACCGCCAGCCGGCCGCACCGCATGACGTCCCGTCCTGGATGGTGATGTCGGCGTCCGCCCCAGACATGAGGCAGGACCCGCGCCCGTCCGGTCCCGGGCGGGTTCCCGCGTCGACCCGAAGGCCCGGTACTCGCCGGCACACGCTCCCCGCGCAGGTCGGCACAGCGATCGATCGCCACGGCTCGAACCGCGACCGGCCCCCCGGTCACCGCCCTGGCCCGACTTCGCAACTAGGCTGCCCCGCGTGCATCTGAAGACGCTCACCCTGCGCGGGTTCAAGTCGTTCGCCTCGGCGACGACGCTGAACTTCGAGCCCGGGGTCACCTGCGTCGTCGGCCCGAACGGCTCCGGGAAGTCGAATGTGGTCGACGCGCTGGCCTGGGTGATGGGCGAGCAGGGTGCGAAGTCGCTGCGCGGCGGCAAGATGGAGGACGTCATCTTCGCCGGGACCTCCGGGCGTCCGCCGCTGGGCCGGGCAGAGGTCGCGCTCACCATCGACAACACCGACGGCGCGCTGCCGATCGAGTACACCGAGGTGACGATCTCCCGGACGCTGTTCCGCAACGGCGGGTCGGAGTACGCGATCAACGGCCGGGCCGCCCGGCTGCTGGACATCCAGGAACTGCTCTCCGATTCCGGGCTGGGCCGGGAGATGCACGTCATCGTCGGGCAGGGTCAGCTGGACGCGGTGCTGCGCGCCACCCCGGAGGAGCGGCGCGGCTTCATCGAGGAGGCCGCCGGGGTCCTCAAGCACCGCAAGCGCAAGGAGAAGGCGCTCCGCAAGCTGGACGCCATGCAGGCGAACCTGACCCGCCTGACCGACCTGACCACCGAACTGCGCCGTCAGCTCGGACCGCTCGGCCGGCAAGCGGAGGTGGCCCGCAAGGCGCAGCTGGTGCAGACCGACCTGCGGGACGCGCGGGCCCGGCTACTGGCCGACGACCTGGCCCAGCTGACCGCCGCGCTGGCGCAGGACATCGCCGACGAGTCCGCTCTGCTGGCCCGCAAGTCCGCCGCCGAACAGGCGCTGAACGCCGCCCGCGACCGGCTGACCACCCTGGAGCGGGAGGCCGCCGAGGCCGCGCCGGCGCTGGGGGAGGCCGCGGACACCTGGTACCGGCTGTCCGCGCTGCGTGAGCGGTTGCGGGGCACGGCCTCGCTGGCCGCCGACCGGGCCCGGCTGCTCGGCGCCGCGGCCCCGGAGCGCACCGACGGCCGCGACCCGGAGGAACTGGAGCGCCAGGCCGAGCGTGCCCGGGCGGCGGAGGCCGAACTGGCCCGGGAGGTGGCGGTCGCCCAGGAGGCGCTGGACCGTGCCCAGGGCGCCCGGCAGGAGGTCGAGCAGCAGGCGCAGGAGGCCGAGCGGGCGCTGGCCGCGGTGTTGCGTGGCGCCGCGGACCGCCGGGAGGGGCTGGCCCGGTTGGCCGGACAGGTCGCCGCCCGCCGCAGCCGCCTGGAGGGCACCGAGGCCGAGCTGGGCCGGCTGCACCAGACGCTGGCCGAGGCGGAGAAGCGCGGGCATGCGGCCACGGTCGAGTTCACTGCCCTGGAGACCCAGGTCGCCGGGGTGGAGCAGAGCGAGGAAGGGCTGGACGCCGAGCACGAGGCGGCAGCCGACACCCTGGAGCAGGCCGGTGCCCGGGTCCGGGAGCTGACCGAGCGGCTGGCCGCCGCCCAGGCCGAGCGCGGGGCACTGGAGTCCCGGATCGAGACCCTGGAACTGAGCCTGACCCGCAAGGACGGTGCCGGTGCGCTGCTGGCCGCCGAGGACCTGTCCGGGGTGGTCGGATCGTTGGCCGCGCTGATCGCGGTGGCGGAGCCGGATGAGGAGGCGATCGTCGCCGCCCTCGGGGCGAGTGCGGACGCGGTGGCGGTGCAGTCGGTGGGCGCGGCGGTGGACGCGATCCGGTTCCTGCGCGACCAGGACGCAGGCCGGGCCGCGCTGGTGGTGGCGGACGGTGGCGCGGCGAGCGAGCCGGACCAGGGCGCGGCACCCGCGGGCAGTACCTGGGCGCTGGACCTGGTGCAGTCGCCAGCGTCGATCCGTCCGGCGGTCCGGGGTCTGCTGACCGGGGTGGTGGTGGTCGACGACCTGGCCGCTGCCCGGTCAGTGCTGGCCGAGGCACCCCAGCTGGTGGTGGCCACCCGGACCGGCGACGTGCTGGCCGCGCACCGGGCGCACGGTGGATCGGCGGCGGCGCCCAGCGCGCTGCACCTGCAGTCGGCGCTGGACGAGGCGCGGGCCGGTGCCGCGCGGGCGACCGCCACCGCCGAGCAGTCCCGGTTCGCGCTGGCCGAGGCTCGGGAGGCCGAGGCAGCCGCCCGCGCCGCCTACGAGGAGACGCTGGACCGGCTGAACGAGTCTGACGCCGCGCTGGCCGCGGTCGCCGAACAGCTCGGTCACCTGGGCGCCACCGCCCGGGCGGCCACCGCGGAGGCGGACCGGATCCGGGCCACCCTGGCCACCGCCGAGCAGGCGCTGGCGGACGGGCAGGCCGAACTCGCCGAGCTCACCGCCCGGCTGGCCGCCGCGGAGGCCGAGCCGCAGGACACCGAGGCGGCGATCGAGCAGCGCACCGCCGACCGGGACGCGCTGGCCGAGCGCGCCACCGCCGCCCGGGCGCAGGAGACCGAGGCCCGGCTGACCCTGCGCACCAGCGAGGAGCGCGCCCGGGCGCTGGCCGGACGGGCCGAGTCGCTGGACCGGGCCGCCCGGGCCGAACGGGAGGCCCGGGAGCGCGCCGCCCGCCGCGAGCAGCAGCGCGCCCGGCAGTCCGCCACCGCCACCGCCGTGGCCCGGGGCGCCGAGCGGGCGCTCACCGCGGTGGAACACGCCCTGCAGCGGGCGGCGGACGCCCGGGAGGCGGCCGAGGCGGCGCGCACCGAGCGGGAGACCGAGCTGGCGGCGGTCCGCACCGAGGTCGATCAACGGCAGGGCGAGCTGGCCCGGCTGACCGACGCCGCGCACCGGGACGAGATGGCCCGGGCCGAGCAGCGGATGCGGATCGAGGCCCTGCAGAACCGGTCGGTGGAGGAGCTGGGCATCGACCCCGCGGTGCTGGTCGAGGAGTACGGCCCGCACCAGGGCGTGCCGGTGCTGGCCGAGGACGGCTCGCCGGTGCAGGACGAGGACGGCGCCACCCAGCTGATGCCCTTCGTGCGCGAGCAGCAGGAGAAGCGGCTGGCCGCTGCCGAGCGTGCGCTGGCCCGGCTGGGCAAGGTCAACCCGCTGGCGCTGGAGGAGTTCGCGGCGCTGGAGGAGCGGCACCAGTTCCTGGTCGAGCAGCTCGGCGACCTGAAGAAGTCCCGGGCCGACCTGCTGCAGATCGTGCAGGACATCGACGACCGGGTTGAGCAGGTGTTCACCGACGCCTACCGGGACACCGCCGCGCAGTTCGACCGGGTGTTCCCCCGGCTGTTCCCCGGTGGGGAGGGCCGGCTGGTGCTGACCGACCCGGCGAACATGCTCACCACCGGCATCGAGGTCGAGGCCCGGCCGGCCGGAAAGAAGGTCAAGCGGCTGTCGCTGCTGTCCGGTGGCGAGCGGTCGCTGACCGCGGTGGCGCTGCTGGTGTCGATCTTCAAGGCCCGGCCCAGCCCGTTCTACGTGATGGACGAGGTCGAGGCGGCACTGGACGACGTCAACCTGGGCCGTCTGCTGGAGATCTTCCGCGAGCTGCAGGAGGACTCCCAGCTGATCGTGGTCACGCACCAGAAGCGCACGATGGAGATCGCCGATGCGCTGTACGGGGTGACGATGCGCGGTGACGGGGTCACGACGGTGATCAGCCAGCGGCTCGCCGACGAGTCCGCCGCCGGATAAATCGCCTAGATCGCCCGGATTGTGAAGATCCGGTGCCAGTTGCGCCAGGACCCGGGCCGCTCGACGGGCGACTTCGCCGCAGAAGCGGAGGATGGTGCCATGGGCGCGTACGTGGTAGGGGTTCTGCTGGCACTGGTGGCCGCTGTGGCGGTGATCGTCGTGGCGAGCCGCGGCAGTGACGAGGGCACCAGCTGGCGGACCTTCGTCGCCGACTTCAAGGCCGGCTGGCGGGACCGCAAGAACAAGGTGCCCGAGCCCGAGCCGGTCGACGTGCCCTTCGACGAGCTCTTCGACGCCGAGGCCCGCCCCGGGGACGACTACCTGCAGCTGGACGAGTTCGCCGAGTTGATCGAGCGCACCGGCGACCGGGCCGGCCAGATCTGGCACCACGACCGCGGTGCGGAGGACGGTCTGCCCAGCCAGGACCGCGGCCCGTGGTTGCTGCACCCGCGCGGGCACCGCACCGACGCTGCCGGTGGCGAGCAGCCGCATGCCGACCAGGCCCGGACCGAGGCGCCCGAGCAGCCCGCCCCGCCGCGCGCGCCCCGCCGGACCAGCATCTCCTCCCAGCACTGAGGCGGGCGGCGCCGACCCGCGCCGCCTGACAGACTGCTCCCGTGGACCACTCCGACCTTCTCACCCTGCTCTACGTCGCCGTCCCCGCCCTGGCGGTGATCGCCGGCGGCGGCACCTGGATCGCCCGGCGCCGGCGCGGCGGTGACGCCACCGGCACCACCACCCTGGAGCGCCCGGCCGGTCCGGCCGAGGTCGACGCCCCGGAGGCGCCGGTCGCCGACGACGTCGCGGTCGAGACCCCGCCGGCGCCCGAGCTCGAGGTGCCGGCCCCGGCCGCCGGACGGCTCGCGCGGCTGCGGGACCGGCTGGCCCGCTCCGGCTCGCCGCTGGGCGCCCGGATGCTGCAGGTGCTCTCCCGCGACCACCTGACCGAGGACGACTGGGACGAGCTGGAGGAGACCCTGCTGCTCGCCGACGTGGGCGCCGGGCCCTCGGCGGAGCTGGTCGACGCGCTGCGCACCCAGGCCCGGGTGCAGGGGCTCAAGGACCCGGCCCAGGTGCGCGGCCTGCTCCGCGAGCAGCTGCTGGCCCTGGTCGACCCGTCGCTGGACCGCGCGCTGGCCACCACGCCCGGCCAGGCCGAGGACGGCAGCCGGACCCCCGCCGTGGTGATGGTGGTCGGGGTGAACGGCACCGGCAAGACCACCACCGTCGGCAAGCTGGCCCGGGTGCTGGTCGCCGAGGGCAACCGCGTGCTGCTGGGCGCGGCCGACACTTTCCGCGCCGCCGCCGCCGACCAGCTGGAGACCTGGGGCTCACGGGTCGGGGTGCGCACGGTCCGCTCGGAGAAGGACGGCGCCGACCCGGCGTCGGTCGCCTTCGAGGCCGTGGCCGCGGGCATCGACGACGGGGCGGACGTGGTGCTGGTCGACACCGCGGGCCGGTTGCAGAACAAGGCCGGGCTGATGGACGAGCTCGGCAAGATCACCCGGGTCATCACCCGCCGGGCCCCGCTGTCCGAGGTGCTGCTGGTGCTGGACGCGACCACCGGGCAGAACGGGCTGAACCAGGCCCGGGTGTTCGCGGAGGTCTCCGGGGTGACCGGCATCGTGCTGACCAAGCTGGACGGCACGGCCAAGGGCGGCATCGTGGTGGCGGTGCAGCGCGAGCTCGGCGTGCCGGTGAAGCTGGTCGGCCTGGGCGAGGGCCCGGACGACCTGGCGCCCTTCGACCCGGAGGAGTTCGTGGACGGCATTCTGGGCTGAACCGGACGCCGCAACCGAACGTTTACCTCCGGAGAGCTTCCGTCACACCGGTGTAACACGCCCGGCGAACCGTCGAAATCGCCTCGCTCCACGCTGTTCCCCGACCGGCCGCCCGGCTGGCGAGGGGAGAGGCGTTCCACATGGACCTGGACACCGGAGCGACAGCCTGGATGCTGATGTCAGCATCCCTGGTGCTGCTCATGACGCCTGGTTTGGCGTTCTTCTACGGGGGCATGGTGCGCGGCAAGTCCGTGCTCAACATGATGATGATGTCCTTCATCGCCATTGGTGCGGTGGTGGTCGTCTACGTGCTGTACGGCTGGTCGATGTCGTACGGCGCCGACGTGGGGGGCCTGTTCGGCAACCCGTTCGACCAGTTCGGACTCAGCGGCACGATCTGGAACGACGACGGCAGCTTCGCCATCGACGCCTTCGGGGTGCCGGTGATCGTCGGGGTGGCCTTCCAGGTGACCTTCGCGATCATCACCGTGGCGCTGATCTCCGGCGCCATCGCCGACCGCGTGAAGTTCAGCACCTGGGTGGTCTTCGCCGTCCTGTGGGTGACCGTCAGCTACTTCCCGCTGGCGCACATGGTCTGGGGCGGTGGCCTGCTGTCCGGCCTGAACGAGAACGGCGTCGCGGCGCTGATGTTCGGCTGGGATGCGGAGAATGCGGTGGCGAACGTCGCCCCGATCGACTTCGCCGGTGGCACCGTGGTGCACATCAACGCCGGTATCGCCGGCCTGGTGCTGGCCCTGCTGATCGGCAAGCGCAAGGGCTTCGGCCGGGAGCCGATGCGGCCGCACAACCTGCCGTTCGTGATGCTCGGTGCCGCCCTGCTGTGGTTCGGCTGGTTCGGCTTCAACGCCGGTTCGGCCTTCACCGCCGACGGCAACGCGGGTCTGGCCTGGGTCAACACCACCGCGGCCACCGCGGCGGCGATGATCGGCTGGCTGATCACGGAGAAGATCCGGGACGGGCACGCCACCAGCCTGGGCGCCGCCTCCGGTGTGGTCGCCGGCCTGGTCGCGATCACCCCGGCCGCCGGTGCGCTGCGCCCGGTGACCTCGATCGTGCTCGGTGTGGTCGCCGGTGTGCTGTGCGCGCTGGCGGTCGGCCTGAAGTACAAGTTCGGCTACGACGACTCGCTCGACGTGGTGGGTGTCCACCTGGTCGGCGGTCTGGTCGGCACCATCGGCATCGGCTTCCTGGCCGCCGAGGGTGGGCTGTTCTTCGGCGACGGGGTCAAGCTGCTCGTGGTGCAGATCGTGGTCGCCCTGCTGGCCCTGGTGTTCTCCGGCCTGGTGACCCTGGTGATCGGGTACATCCTCAAGGTCACCCTCGGCTGGCGGGTCAGCGAGGAGGCCGAGGTCGGCGGGATCGACCTGGCGGTGCACGGTGAGACCGCGTACGAGACGCTGGGCGGAGCCCGCGTGGTGACGGAGGTGAAGTGATGACGAAGCTCGTGTCGGCGGTCATCCAGCCGCATCGGCTGGACGATGTGAAGTCCGCCCTGGAAGCAGCCGGGGTCCGCGGCCTGACCGTGAGCGAGGCCAGCGGCTACGGCCGTCAGCGCGGTCACACCGAGGTCTACCGCGGCGCCGAGTACACCGTGGACCTGGTGCCCAAGGTCAAGATCGACGTGCTGGTCCGCGACGAGGACTCCGCCGAGGTGGTGGAGGTGCTGGTCAAGGCGGCCCAGACCGGCAAGATCGGCGACGGCAAGGTGTGGGTCGTCCCGGTCGAGGACGTCGCCCGGGTCCGGACCGGCGAGCACGGCCCGGACGCCCTGTGACGGTCACCCCGTGACGACCGGTGAGGTCCCGCACCCCCCGACGGTGGGGGTGCGGGACCTCTCCGCTGCCCGGTTCGCGCTGGCTCGGCGGTACCAGGACGGTGGGGCCCGGCGCCGGGCGATGTCCGACCTGGTGCTCGGCGCCCTGACCGAGCTGTGGGCCGAGGCGACCGGGGGTGGCGAGACCCCCGGGATCGGGCTCGGCGTGGTCGGTTCGGTGGGCCGCGGCGACGCCAGCCCCGCCTCGGACCTGGACCTGCTGCTGGTGCACGAGGGCCGTGGGCACTCCGCCGCCGACATCGCCGCGCTGGCCGACCGGCTCTGGTACCCGATCTGGGACGCCGGGCTCGACCTGGACCACTCGGTGCGCTCGCTGGCCCAGTGCCGCCAGGTCGCCAGCCGGGACCTGCCCGCGGCGGTGGGGCTGCTGGACCTGCGCCCGGTGGCCGGTGACGCCGGGATCGTGCACCGGGCCCGGTCCGCGCTGCTCGCCGACTGGCGGTCCGCCGCCCGGCGCCGGCTGCCCGAACTGCTGGCCTCCACCCGGCAGCGCGCCGAACGGCACGGCGAGCTCGCCTACCTGATCGAACCCGACCTCAAGGAGGCCCGGGGCGGCATCCGGGACGCCGTGGTGCTGTCCGCGCTGGCCGCCACCTGGCTCACCGACCGGCCGCACGGGGCGGTGGACGCCGCGCACGCGCACCTGCTGGACGTGCGGGACGCGGTGCAGACGGTCACCGGCCGGCACACCAACCGGTTGCTGGCCGCGGACCAGGACGAGGTCGCCGACCTGCTCGGGGTGGGGGACCGGGACGACCTGCTGGCCGGGCTGGCCGAGGCCGGCCGGGTGATCTCCTACGCGCTGGACTCCACCGCGCGCAACGCCCGCCAGGCCCTGCACCGCCCGGCCCGCGCCCCGGTGCTGGTCCGCGGCCGGCGCACCGCCCCCCGGCTGCGCACGGTCGCCGAGGGCCTGGTCGAGCACGACGGGGAGCTGGTGCTGGCCGCCGACGCCCAGCCGGAGCACGACCCGGTGCTCGCCCTGCGCGCGGCCGCCACCGCCGCGCGCACCGGGCTGACCCTGTCGCCGATCAGCGTCACCAGCCTGACCCGTACCCCGCCGCTGCCCACCCCGTGGCCGCGCAGCGCCCGCACCCTGCTGGTGCAGCTGCTGGCCACCGGCCCGGCGCAGGTGCCGGTCTGGGAGGCGCTGGACCTGGCGGGGGTCGTCACCACCTGGATCCCGGAGTGGGCGGCGATCCGGAACCGGCCGCAGCGCTCGCCGATCCACCAGCACACCGTGGACCGGCACTGCGTGGAGTGCGCCGCGGTCGCCGCCGGACTGCGCAAGGACGTGCAGCGGCCCGACCTGCTGCTGGTCACCGCGCTGCTGCACGACATCGGCAAGCGGGCCGGGGCCACCGACCACGCGGTCACGGGCGCACGGCTGGCCGGTCCGATCGCCGCCCGGATGGGCTTCACCCCCGCGGAGGCGGCCGACATCGCGCTGCTGGTCCGCGAGCACCTGACCCTGTCCGAGCTGGCCACCACCGCCGACCCGGAGGACCCGGCCACCGTCGACCGGCTGCTGACCGCCGTCGATCACCGACCGGACCTGCTGCACCTGCTGCGCGCGCTGACCGAGGCGGATGCCAGTGCCGCGGGCCCCACCGCCTGGACCGCCTGGCGGGCCCGGTTGGTCGACGATCTGGTCGGCCTGGCGGCAGGTAGGCTGAGGCGTCCCGAGAATCCCGAGAGGTGAGGTCCGCGCGGTGTTCGCCAGCCTGTCCGACCGTCTGACGTCGACCTTCAAGAACCTGCGCACGAAGGGCCGGTTGTCCGAGGCGGACATCGACGCCACCGTGCGCGAGATCCGCCGCGCCCTGCTGGACGCCGACGTCGCCGTCCCCGTGGTCCGCTCCTTCACCGGTGCGGTCCGCGAGCGGGCGCTGTCCTCGGAGGTCTCCGGCGCGCTGAACCCGGCGCAGCAGGTCGTCAAGATCGTCAACGAGGAGCTGATCGGCATCCTCGGCGGCCAGAACCGGCCGCTGCACCTGGCGAAGAACCCGCCGACGGTGATCCTGCTGGCCGGTCTGCAGGGTGCCGGCAAGACCACGCTGGCCGGGAAGCTGGCGCTGCACCTCAAGGGTCAGGGCCACACCCCGCTGCTGGTCGCCGCCGACCTCCAGCGCCCGAACGCGGTCACCCAGCTCCAGGTGGTCGCCGAGCGGGCCGGGGTGCCGGTGTTCGCGCCGCACCCGGGCAACCAGGGCGCCGAGGACGACATCGTGGTCGGCGCCGACCCGGTCGCCGTCGCCCGGGAGGGCCTGGCCACCGCCCGGGCCCGGCAGCACGACGTGCTGATCGTCGACACCGCCGGCCGCCTCGGTGTGGACCAGGTGCTCATGCAGCAGGCCGCCGACATCCGCGACGCGGTGAACCCGGACGAGATCCTGTTCGTGATCGACGCGATGATCGGCCAGGACGCGGTCGCCACGGCACAGGCCTTCGCCGACGGGGTCGGGTTCACCGGGGTGGTGCTGTCCAAGCTGGACGGCGACGCCCGCGGTGGTGCGGCACTGTCGGTGGCCTCGGTCACCGGTCGGCCGATCCTGTTCGCCTCCACCGGTGAGAAGCTCACCGACTTCGAGGTGTTCCACCCGGACCGGATGGCCTCGCGCATCCTGGACATGGGCGACGTGCTCACCCTGATCGAGCAGGCCGAGAAGGCCTTCGACGCCGAGCAGGCCGAGCAGATGGCGGGCAAGCTCGCCTCCGGTGAGGGCTTCACGCTCGAGGACTTCCTGCAGCAGATGCAGCAGCTGAAGAACATGGGCTCGATGAAGAAGATGCTCGGCATGCTGCCCGGGATGGGGCAGATGCGGGAGGCGATCGACAACTTCGACGAGCGCGAGGTCGACCGGGTCGAGGCGATCATCCGCTCGATGACCCCGGCCGAGCGGGTCAACCCCAAGATCATCAACGGTTCGCGCCGGTCCCGGATCGCCAAGGGGTCCGGCGTCCAGGTCTCGGATGTCAACGGGATGCTGGAGCGGTTCGACGCCGCGCAGAAGATGATGAAGCAGATGTCCCGCGGTGGCGGGATGCCGGTGCCCGGGATGGGGATGCTGCCGGGCTCGGGCAAGAAGTCCCGCGGCAAGGCCCAGCAGTCCCGCAAGGTCAAGGGCAAGTCCGGCAACCCGGCCAAGCGCGCCCAGCAGGAGAAGGCCGCCGCGGACCGGGCCGCCGGGATCGCGCCCGCCGCCCCCGCCGGTTCCGCCTTCGGGCTGGGCGGCCCGCAGCCGCAGGACCCCGCCGCGATCGAGCTGCCCGAGGGGCTGGACAGGTTCCTCGGCGGGCGGTGACATGACCGCCCTGCACCTGCGCGGCCCGGTGATCGTCGACGGCGACCGGGTCGCGGCGCAGGCCTGGGTGGTCGGCGGCCGGATCACCTTCGAACGCCCGGCCGAGGTCGACGGATCACTGGACGGCTGGGTCCTGCCCGGCCTGGTCGACGTGCACTGCCACATCGGGCTGGGCGCACAGGGCGAGGTCGACCGCGACACCGCCCTCGGCCAGGCCCGCGCCGACCGGGATGCCGGGGTGCTACTGATCCGGGACGCCGGTTCTCCGGCGGACACCCGGTGGATGGACGACCGGGACGACCTGCCGCGGTTGATCCGCGCCGGACGGCACCTGGCCCGGCCCAAGCGCTACCTGCGGCACTACGCCCGGGAACTGGCCGACGTCGCCGAGTTGCCCGCGGCGGTGGCCGAGGAGGCCGACCGGGGCGACGGCTGGGTGAAGCTGGTCGCGGACTGGATCGACCGTGACCTCGGTCCGGACGGCGACCTGCGCCCGCTCTGGCCGGACGACGTGCTGGCCGAGGCGGTGCGGGTGGCCCACGAACACGGCGCCCGGGTCACCGCGCACACCTTCGCCACCGAGGCGCTGGACGGGCTGCTGGACGCCGGGATCGACTGCCTGGAACACGCCACCGGCGCCGACCCGGCCCAGATCGACCGGATCGCCGCGGCCGGCATCCCGGTCACGGCGACCCTGCTCCAGGTCGCCCAGTTCGGCGCGATCGCCGACCAGGCGGTGAAGTACCCGGTCTACGCCGCGCGGATGCGCCGGATGCACGGCCGCCGGTACGCCCACGTCCGGAACCTGTACGACGCCGGGGTGCCCCTGCTGCTCGGCACCGACGCCGGTGGGACCATCGCCCACGGCCGGATCGCCGACGAGGCCGCCGAGCTGCTGGCCGCCGGGATCGCGGACGCCGAGGTGGTCGCCGCGGCGTCGTGGCGGACCCGGGGGTGGCTGGGGATGCCGGGGCTGGTCGAGGGGGAGTCGGCGGACCTGGTGGTGTACGACGCGGACCCGCGGGCCGACGCCCGGGTGCTGGCGGCGCCGCGGGGTGTGCTGCTGCGCGGGGTGCGGGTGGCCTGACGGGTCGGCCGGTGGCCGGGGCCGCCCGCCCCGTCAGTCCGCGGCCGGGCGCGCCGGGAACCCGGTCTTGTGCCGGATCACCCGGTCCGGCAGCCCGGCGACGAACCGGTCCCACGGCTTCTGCGCACCGCGGAACCCGCCCGTGACGATCGACACCACCCCGCCCTGCCAGGTCACGACCTCCCATGCGCCGTCGTCGTCCCGGCCGACCAGGGCGATGTCCTCCACCCGGATCCGGGCGGCGATGTCGATCAGCACCAGCTGATTCCGGCCGATCGCCAGATCTATCCCGCGCCACGGCGACCAGAACTTCCCGCGGTGGATGCTGGTGCGGACGTCGAACAGGCTGCCTGGCCCGTCCGGGTTCCCGTCCGTGACCAGATCGGCGCGGATCTCCTTGGTCGACATGCCGCGGTAGTGGGACAGCCCGGGGCGCGGGGTCAGGCCGAGTCCCTCCAGCGCCTCCTCGGTCTCCGGCAGCAGGCCGACCCGGCCCGGGACCACCAGCAGCAGGGTGCCGGCGATGCCGCCCAGCACCTCGCGCACCTGGTCCGCGGTGCCGATCTCCAGCGCGGCCAGCAGGTCGGCGGTGGTCGGGGTGGGCCAGCCGCGCAGCTCGTTCTCCGCGGTGGTGATCAGTGCGGTCAGCGCCGTGTCGGTGGACCGGAGCCGGGCGCGTAGGGTCGCGCGGGCGTGGTCGAGCAGCTCCTGATCCGGCCCGTGCGCGACCAGGTCTGCCAGTACCTGCCGGGCCAGCAGCACCGTCTCGTCCACCGCGGTGTCCTGCGGGTCCAGCATCAGGCTCCAGTGCGCGCTCTCCGGTCCGGTCCACAGCGCGACCAGCTCCACCGCGTACACCAGCCCACGCTCCAGACGCAGGCGCCGGGTCATCGCCTCCTCCAGCACCGTGGCGGCGAGCTGGCGCCGCTGCACCGGGGCATCCACCAGGAAGGACAGGCCGAGCGTCTCCCCGGTGCCCACCGCGAACGCGGGGGTCGGGCCTGGCAGGGGAGCGGGCTCGGGCGTGCGGGCTGGCACCGGTCCGGGCGGCACCGCCGCCGACAGCCCCTCCGGCGGCCGGGTGCTGAACACCAGCCGGGCGTTCCCGGTGGTCAGCCAGTGGGCGGCGAAGGCGTGCACATCCGCAGCGGTCAGGGCGGGCAGTGCGGCGTGACCCAGGTCGATCGCCCCCAGACCGGTGGGACCCCAGCGGTGCGAGAAGCCGTCGGCGGTGGCGTACACCCCCTCCGCGCCGATCTCGGTGACGATGGTGGCCCGCTCGGCGGCGACCTCCTCCTCGGTTACGGTGGCGAGCCCGGCCACCGCATCGCCGACCCGGCGCAGGAAGTCGCTCACGTCCTCGTCGCAGCCGGCGGCGTAGAAGACCATCGAGTCGGGGGAGGAGGACGCGTTGTGCTCGGTGGCCACCCGGCCGACCCGACGCATCACCAGGTGCTCGACCAGATGGTGCAGCCCGGTCAGCTCCGGCGGCAGATCGCGCTGCCCGACGCCGAAGACCAGGAAGCCGCGCGCATCGCCCGGCACCTGCGCCCACAGCGTCCTGATCCCGGACAGCTCGGTGCGGGCGGGTTCGTGCTGGACCGTCACGGTCGTCCTCTCCTCGGGGCGCACACGGTAACGTCGGCTCCGGCCACCTGCCCCGGGACCCGGCCCCTGTTCAGCCATCCGGCGCAGCGCGCCAGGGGTTGGGAGCACTGGCGCGGGTCTGGCACAATGGCCTGCTGTACTCGGCTCCCGCGGCCCCTCTACCCGCGCGATGCTGTGACACACAGGCAGGACCGCCACCGCATGCCCCACGTGCGCACCGGCCCCGCCGCCCCACATCAACCAGGAGAGACCACCCCGTGGCCACCAAGATTCGCCTGAAGCGCCTCGGCAAGATCCGTGCGCCGTACTACCGCGTCGTCGTCGCCGACTCCCGCACCAAGCGGGACGGTCGTGTGATCGAGGAGATCGGCAAGTACCACCCCACCGAGGAGCCCTCGCTGATCGAGATCTCCTCCGAGCGGGCCCAGTACTGGCTGTCCGTCGGCGCCCAGCCGACCGAGCAGGTCATGGCGCTGCTCAAGGTGACCGGCGACTGGCAGAAGTTCAAGGGCCTGCCGGGCGCCGAGGGCACCCTGCGCACCAAGGCCGCCACGGCCGACGTGAAGGCCGCCGTCGACGCGGTCGCCGCCGACGCCGAGAAGGCCAAGGCCAAGGCTGCCGAGAAGAAGGCTGCCGCTCCGGCCGAGGAGACCGCGACCGAGGCTCCGGCCGAGGACGAGCAGGCCTGATGCTCGCCGACGCGCTCGAGCACCTGGTCCGCGGGATCGTCGACCACCCGGACGACGTGCGGGTGGACGCCCGTGCGCTGCGCCGCGGCGACCTGCTCGAGGTCCGGGTCCACCCCGACGACCTCGGCCGCGTGATCGGGCGTGGCGGCCGGACGGCCCGCGCCCTGCGCACCGTCGTCGGCGCGCTGTCCACCGATGGCCCGGTCCGGGTCGACGTCGTGGACGTCGCCCGGCGCTGAGCGCACCGCCGTGACAGGCCCGGCCCCCGCCACCGGTGGGGTCCGGGCCTGTGCCATGCCGACACCGAGGAGCACCCCATGCAGTTGACCGTCGCCCGGATCGGCCGCGCCCACGGACTGCGCGGCGAGGTTGCGCTCGACCTGCGCACCGACGACCCGCAGGCACGCCTGGCGGTCGGCACGGTGCTGCCCACCGATCCCGCCGACCGCGGACCGCTCACCGTCGCGCGCACCCGCACCCAGCAGGGCCGGTGGTACGTCCAGTTCGCGGAGGTCGCGGACCGCACCGCCGCCGAGGACCTGCGCGGGGTGTCGCTGGTGGTGGACGTGGCCGACGACGAGGGCGAGGACGACGCCTGGTACCCGCACGAACTGGCCGGGTTGCGCGCCGAGCACGTGGACGGCCGGCTGCTGGGCGAGATCACCGGCCTGGAGCATCTGCCCGCGCAGGACGTGCTGGTGCTGCGCGAGCCGGACGGCAGCCGCACCCTGGTGCCCTTCGTCCGGGCGATCGTGCCGGTGGTGGACGTCCCCGGTGGCCGGGTGCTGATCGACCCGCCGGGTGGACTGTTGGCCTCCGACGCGCAGAACCTGGTGATCAGCGAGGAGACCGCGGGCGAATGAGGATCGACGTCGTCACGATCTTCCCGGACTACCTGGCACCGCTGTCGCTGTCGCTGGTCGGGAAGGCCCGCACCTCCGGCATCCTCGACCTGCGGGTGCACGACCTGCGGGACTGGACCGCCGACCGGCACCGGACGGTGGACGACACCCCGTTCGGCGGTGGCGCGGGGATGGTGATGCGCCCGGACATCTGGGGCGCCGCGCTGGACGACCTGCTGGACGAGGGCGCGCACCTGCTGCTGCCCACGCCGTCCGGCGCCCCGCTCACCCAGCGGCAGGCCGAGTCGCTGGCCACCGCGGACGAGCACCTGGTGATCGCCTGCGGCCGCTACGAGGGGATCGACGCCCGGGTGGCCGAGCACTACGCCGCGCGCGGGGTGCGGGTCAGCGAGTACTCGCTCGGCGACTACGTGCTCAACGGCGGCGAGGTGGCCGCGCTGGTGCTGATCGAGGCGGTGGCACGGCTGCTGCCCGGGGTGGTCGGCAACCCACACTCGCTGGTGGAGGAGTCGCACGGCGAGGCCGGACTGCTGGAGTACCCGGTCTACACCAAGCCGCCGGTCTGGCGGGACGCCGAGGTGCCCGAGGTGCTGCTGTCCGGTCACCACGGCAAGGTCGAGCGCTGGCGGCGGGACCAGGCGCTGGCCCGCACGGCCGCGCGACGGCCCGATCTGCTGCGGCGGCTGGACCCGGCGGTGCTGGACAAGAAGGACCGGGCCACGCTCGCGGAACTGGGCTGGGCGATCGGCGCGGACGGGCCGTTTCCGGCCGGGCCGCAGACTGTGGCAGACTAGTGCGCTGGTGCGCGTAGGCCGCGTCTCTGCCACAGGGGAGACGATCACGACCGCCCGACGGGCCGCACACCGCAACGATGCCCACTTCCGGCACGGGTCCCTGCACCGGTGCCGACGATGACGCACGTGACCTGTGGCACGGCGGGAAAGTGAAACGAGATGTCCCACCTGCTCGACAGTGTCGACGCCGCCTCGCTGCGCACCGACATCCCGGACTTCCGTGCCGGTGACACCCTCAAGGTGAACGTCAAGGTCGTCGAGGGCAACCGCTCCCGCGTCCAGCTCTTCCAGGGCGTGGTCATCGCCCGCCAGGGCGACGGCATCCGCGAGACGTTCACCGTCCGCAAGGTCTCCTTCGGCGTCGGCGTGGAGCGGACCTTCCCGGTGCACTCCCCGACGATCGAGTCGATCGAGGTCGCCACCCGCGGTGACGTGCGTCGCGCGAAGCTGTACTACCTGCGCAACCTGCGCGGCAAGAAGGCGAAGATCAAGGAGAAGCGCGACACCCCGGCCAAGAAGGCCTGAGTCGCGGCACTCCTGCTCCATGGGGGCGGTCACCGGTGACGGTGACCGCCCCCGTGGCATGTCCGGGGAGGTTGCGTGTGGGTGCCGGAATCGCGCGCGCAGGGTTGGGCGGGTGACCTGCGCACGTGGCACAGTGTGCGGGTGACGCACCAGGACGCCAGCACCGGGGACGAGTCGGCCCCCACCACCGGGGACGCGGCGGTCCCCACCCCCGCCACCCGCCGGCAGAACCGCCGTCCGCGCAATCCGGTGCTGGGCTTCCTGCGTGAGGTCGCGATCATCCTGGTCAGCGCGATCGTGCTGTCCTGGGTGGTCAAGACCTTCCTCGCCCAGGCATTCTTCATCCCCAGCGCGTCGATGCACGACACTCTGCTGGAGGGCGACCGGGTGCTGGTCAGCAAGCTGGTGCCCGAGCCGCTGGACGTGCACCGCGGCGACATCGTGGTGTTCGCCGACCCGGGCGGCTGGCTGCCCGCCGAGGAGCAGGTGGACACCAATGCGGTGCAGGACGTGCTGATCGCGGTCGGCCTGATGCCCCAGCAGTCCGAGGACCACCTGATCAAGCGGGTGATCGGCCTGCCCGGCGATCACGTGGTCTCCGCCGGCGACGGGTCGCCGCTCGAGGTCAACGGCGTGGCCATCGACGAGAGCGCCTACCTGGCCCCCGGCGCGATCCCGAGCCAGATCGCCTTCGACGTGATCGTGCCCGAGGACTCGCTGTGGGTGATGGGGGACAACCGTCAGGAGTCGGCCGACTCCCGGTTCCACATGGGCGACCCGGGCGGGGGTGCGATCCCGATGGACACCGTCGTGGGCACCGCCTTCGTCAAGCTGTGGCCGCTGGACCGGATGGGCCTGCTCCGCAACCCCGGGGACGTCTTCGCGGACGTGCCCGACCCGTCGTGACCGCGACCATGGCCCGCCCCCGGGCGGTGCCGCCGTCGCTGCGGGTCGAGCGCCAGATGCTCCGGGACGGGGCGACCGCGCTGGCCTGCCTGGACGAGGTCGGCCGCGGCGCGCTGTGCGGCCCGGTCACCATCGGCGTGGTGGTGGTCACCGCCGACAGCAAGCCCGCACCCGCGGGGGTCCGGGACTCCAAGCTGCTCACCCCGGCGGCCCGGCTGGCCCTGGTGCCGCGGATCCAGCGCTGGGCGGCCGCCTGGTCGGTCGGTCACGCCGGCCCGGCCGAGATCGACGAGTACGGCATCATCGCGGCCCTGCGGCTGGCCGGGCAGCGGGCGCTGGACGGGCTCGCCCTGACCCCCGACGCGGCGCTGCTGGACGGCAACCACGACTACCTGTCGCCGCCGGCCCAGGGCACGCTGTTCGACGACGGGCCGGTGCTGCCCGCACCGGTCTGCGCGGTGCCGCCGGTGACCACGATGATCAAGGCGGACATGAAGTGCGCTGCGGTGGCCGCCGCCAGCGTGCTGGCCAAGACCACCCGGGACGCCCTGCTGCTCGAACTGGCCGCCGAGCACCCGGAGTACGGCTGGCACGACAACAAGGGCTACGCCTCGGCCGAGCACGTGGACGCGCTGCGGCGGCTCGGCCCGACGGTGCACCACCGGCGGTCCTGGCGGCTGCCCGGGGTCGGCGAGGAGGCCGCCGAGGCCGTGCGGACCGAGGTCGCCGGCGCGGTGCCGGTGCTCTGACCGCGTCGATGCGATTCCTCGGGCGGGATGGGCGATGATGTCCGGGTGAGTGCCGAGGATCTGGAGAACTACGAGACCGAGATGGAGCTCGCGCTCTACCGCGAGTACCGGGACGCGGTCGGCCTGTTCTCGTACGTGGTGGAGACCGAGCGACGGTTCTACCTGGCGAACCACGTCGACCTGCAGGTGCGGTCCGCGGCCGGCGAGGTCTACTTCGAGCTGACCCTGGCCGACGCCTGGGTGTGGGACGTCTACCGTTCCGCGCGCTTCGTGAAGTCGGTGCGGGTGGTCACCTTCAAGGACGTGAACGTCGAGGAACTGGTCAAGGCCGACCTCGATTTGGGCGGGGGCAGCGGCTTCGGCCGGTGATCCTCGGGGCGTCGGCTGTCCACAGCGCCGATCAGCCCGTGATGGTCCCCAGGCGGCCCTGACCGCCGTGGACCGGCTCCGTCCCGCACCGCCAGCCTCCTGCCAGGAGGTGACGCGATGCCGGACAGGCGGAGCACGGGACGCCGGGGCGAGGACCTGGCCGCCCGCTGGATCGAGGCCCGCGGCTGGCGGGTGATCGACCGGAACTGGCGCTGCGCCGCCGGGGAGATCGACCTGGTCGCCCTGGACGGCCGACAGCTGGTGATCGTCGAGGTGAAGACCCGCACCGGGACCGGCTACGGCCATCCCGCCGAGGCGGTCACCGATGCCAAGCTGCACCGGCTGCGGCGGCTGGCCGCGCACTGGCTGGCCGCCCACGACGAGCATCCCGCCGGGGTCCGGGTGGACGTGATCGCGGTGCTGCTGCCACCGGGCGGCCCGGCGCGGATCGAGCTGCTGGCGGGGGAGCGGTGAGCGGGCTCGGCCGGGCGCTGGCCGTCGGGCTGTTGGGGATGACCGCCCGGGTGGTCGAGGTCGAGGCGCACCTGGCCAGCGCCCTGCCCGCCTTCGTCCTGGTCGGGCTGCCGGACACCTCGCTGTCCGAGGCGAAGGTCCGCGTGCGGGCCGCAGTGGCCTGCACCGGCCTGGCCTGGCCCGCCCGCCGGATCACCGTCAACCTGACCCCCGCGGCGCTGCCGAAGCACGGACCCGGCTTCGACTTGGCGATCGCCGTTGCGGTGCTCGGTGCCGCGGGCGCGCTGGACCCCGTCCGGACCCGGGACACCGTGCACCTCGGCGAACTCGGCCTGGACGGGCGGCTGCGACCGGTGCGCGGCATCCTCCCGGCCGTCGCCGAGGCGGTCGCCCAGGGCCGGTCGCGGGTGGTGGTGCCGGCCGCCGACGTGGCCGAGGCCGAGCTGGTGCCCGGCGCCCGGGTGTCCGGCTGCGCGAGCCTGGCCGAGGTGGTCCGGCTGCACGGCGGCGAGGCCGACCTCAGCCCGGTGCGCGCCGTCGCGGCGACCCGGACCCCCTCCGCCGGACCGGGCCGGGCCGGCGACCTGGCAGACGTGCTCGGCCAGCGCACCGCCCGGCACGCGGTCGAGGTCGCCGCCGCCGGGGGACACCACCTGCTGCTCACCGGCCCGCCCGGCGCCGGCAAGACCATGCTCGCCTCCCGGCTGCCCGGCCTGCTGCCCGACCTGGACGAGGCGGAGGCGGTGGACGTCAGCGCCGTGCACTCGGTGGCCGGCACCTTCGACCCCGCCGCCGGGCTGATGCACCGGCCGCCCTACGAGGACCCGCACCACACCGCCAGCGCCGCGAGCATCGTCGGCGGCGGCTCCGGCTGGCCCCGGCCCGGCGCCGCGTCCCGGGCCCATCGCGGCGTGCTGTTCCTGGACGAGGCGCCGGAGTTCAGCACCCGGGTGCTGCAGACCCTGCGACAGCCACTGGAACACGGCGAGCTGGTGATCCACCGGGCCGCCGGCGCGGTCCGGTTCCCGGCGCGGTTCCAGCTGGTCCTGGCGGCCAACCCCTGCCCCTGCGGCCGTGCCACCGGCAAGGGCCGGGACTGCGGCTGCACCCCGCAGGAACGGCGCCGGTACCAAGCCCGGCTGGACGGGCCGCTGCTCGACCGGGTGGACCTCCAGGTGGAGGTCCCCGCCGTGCGGGCGATCGACGGCGCCGCACCCGGCGAGGACACCGCCACCGTCGCCGCTCGGGTCGCCGCCGCCCGCCGGGCGCAACGTGCCCGCTGGGCCGGCGACCCCTGGCACCTCAACGCCGAGGCCCCCGGTGCCCGGCTGCGCGACCTGCTCGGCCCGCGGCACGGGCTGCTGGACGACCTGCACCGGGCGCTGGACGCCGGGCGGTTGACCCTGCGCGGCGCCGACCGGGTGCTGCGGATCGCCTGGACCCTCGCCGACCTGGCCGGTTCCCCGGCCCCGCACCGCGAGGACATCGGCCGGGCGTTGCTGCTGCGGACGCGTGGTGCCGGATCGTGAGCGGGGTGGCCATCGGCGCCGAGCTGGTCGGCTGGGCGCTGTTGCTGTGGACCTGGGGAGCCGGGTCGTGAGCGGGGCGGCCGTCGACGGCGAGCTGTTCGGCTGGGTGCTGTTGCTGTGGACCTGGGGAGCCGGGTCGTGAGCCGGGCCGCCGCCGACGCCGAGCTGCTCGCCCGGGTCGGCTGGTCCTGCTGCACCGAACCTGGCGACCGGGCTGCGGTCGCCGTGATCGACGCCCTCGGCGCCGCGCCCGCCTGGGAGTGGCTGCTCTCCGCCCGCACCCTGTCGCCCACCCGGGCCGCTCGGGTGCTGGTCGAGCGGCTGCGCGTCCTGGACGACACCGACCCGGACGCGCCGCTGTCCGCACCGTCCGGCCGGGCGGTCCCGGTGCTCGCCCGGGCGCTGGAACGCTGGCGGCCCCGCCTCGACACCGATCCCGAGCGGATGCTCGCCGCCGCCGGCCGGATCGGCGCCCAGCCGCTGATCCCGGGCCGGACGGGCTGGCCGGAGCGGGTCGCCGACCTCGGTGGGACGGCCCCGATCTGCCTGTGGGTCCGCGGCGAACCCCGGGTCGATCAGCTCGTCGCCCGCTCGGTCGCCCTGGTCGGCGCCCGGGCCGCCAGCGACTACGGCGAACAGGTCACCACCGACCTCGCCGTCGATCTGGCCCGCGGTGGCGTCACGGTGTTGTCCGGCGGGGCCTACGGGATCGATGCGGCTGCCCACCGGGGTGCGCTCGCGGGCCGTCCCGCCGCGAGCACGGTCGCCCTGCTGGCCGGCGGCCCGGACCGGCTCACCCCGGCCGGGAACGCCGAACTGCTGCGCCGGGTGATCGACCAGGGCGGGTCGGTGATCGCGGAGAGCCCACCCGGGCGACCACCCAGCCGGTCACGCTTCCTGCTCCGCAACCGCCTGATCGCCGCGCTCACCGGTGCCACGGTCGTGGTCGAGGCGGGCTGGCGGTCCGGGGCGCTCAACACCGCCCACCATGCCGCCGAGCTGTTCCGCCCGGTCGGCGCGGTGCCCGGACCGGTCACGTCGGCGGCGTCGGCGGGGTGTCACCGGCTGCTGCGCTCGGGGGTTGGGGTCTGCGTCACGGACGCGGCGGAGGTGCGGGAGTTGCTGGTGGGCGCGGCGGTGCGATCGGACGGCGGGCGCGGACCCGATGCCGGCGACGACGGGTCCGGATGTGGCCTCGTCGCGATGGGACCTGGGCACGGCTCGCGCGCCCGTGGGGGAGACATGAGCGGGGGTGCACGGCGCTCGCCACCCGGGGACGCACCGCCGCACAGCCGCCGGGCGCGGGTGATGGACGCGCTCAGGCGCTATCCGGCCGGCACGGCCCGGGTGGCGGCCCGCGCCGGGTTGGCGATCGACGAGGTGGAGGCCGAGCTCGGACTGCTGGAGCTGGACGGGGTGGCACGCCGCACGTCGGAGGGGAGGTGGGCGACGGTGCCGGAGCCTGAGCGGTGAGGGCGGTCGGGCCGGACGGCGGGGCTGCCTGTCCCCGTCCGGCACTCCGACGCGCCCGACAGGGGCAGCGGGATGGGGCGAGAGGGGGAGCGTCGGAGGGGACGTGGACGGCGGCGCCACCGGCGCCTGGGCGTGGGGACCGCGGGTCAGCCGACCGAGCGGCGCACCAGCTCCTCCTCGGCGGCCGTGATCGCGTCGCCGTCACCGCCCTCGTGCGCGAACCGGATCCACCCGGCGTTGCTCTGCCGGTGTCCGAGACCGACGTCGCCGAACGAATCGAGCAGCACCGAGTCGTTCCAGGGCGCGCGCCGGGTGGGGCGGTGGCCGAGGTCGGCGAGGGCGCGGTTGATCGGCCAGGTCGCGGCGTCCTCGTCGGTGGTGGGGTTCTCCACATCGGACCAGGTCAGCCGACCGTCGCGGTAGAACCAGGCACTCTGCCAACCGAGCCCGCCGAAGAAGTCCGCGACGATCCGGGCGACGGTCAGGCCGGCCAGCACGGTGCCGATCTGCTCGCTCTCGATCAGGTCGGTGTCGTCGGGGCCGAGCACCAGCGCCATCCCGGCACGCAGCGGCACCAGGGTGGACTGCGGGATCCGGGCGTGCAGGTCCTGCGCGGTGTCGGCAGGCGCGACGAAGGCGTCGAGTTCGTACGGCATGAGGGGAGTCCTTCCGGGCTGCACCGAGGGGATCCGGAGGTGCGGCGCCAACCGGTCCGGGGTGCGTGCGTCGGCACCCACAGGGGACGAGAGTAATCATCCCATGGGGGCTGTCGGGCCGGGTCCAAGGACCCAGACCCATCGGCCGGTGGCGCAGCATTCCTGAACCGGATGGCCGGACGATCACCCGTTCGGGGCCGGATCGGTCCCGGAAAATCGGACATACAACCGTGATTCGCCCAAGGGTGGGTGATTCCCCACACACCATTCTTGTCGCCCGGAGGTGTGACGGTCACCCTAGAGCCGTGCAGGCGGCAGCAGGGGTGGAGGAGACGGGCGCGGACAGTGCGCTCGTCGATGACTTCGTGCTCCACCTGCGGGCGCAGCGCGGGCTGTCCGAGCACACGATCCGGGCCTATGTCGGCGACCTGAACGGCCTGGGCGGCTACGCCCGGCGGAACGGGGTCGACGGGCTGGCCGGTGTCGACCTGGCGGTGCTGCGCGGCTGGCTGGCCTCGATGGCCGCCGCCGAGCGGAGCCGGGCCACGCTGGCCCGCCGGGGTGCCGCGATCCGGACGTTCTTCGCCTGGGCCTCCCGCACCGGCCGGATCGCCACCGACCCGGCGCTGCGGCTGGCCTCGGCCCGGCCGTCCTCCACTCTGCCGACCGTGCTGTCCCAGGACTCGGCCGCGGGCCTGCTGGACGTGGCGCGCACCCGGGCCGACGACGAGGACCCGGTGCACCTGCGGGACTGGGCCGCCCTGGAACTGCTCTACGCCACCGGTGTCCGGGTCGGCGAGCTGTGCAGCGCCGACGTCGATGACCTGGACCTGTCCGAGCGCACGCTGCGGGTGCTGGGCAAGGGCGGCAAGGAGCGTGTCGTGCCGGTGGGGGAGCCCGCCGTGGACGCGACCCGGCAGTGGCTCGACCGCGGCCGTCCCGCGCTCGCGGTGGACGGTTCGGGCCCGGCCTTGTTCCTCGGCCGCCGGGGCCGTCGGCTGGACCAGCGCCAGCTGCGCAGCGCGGTGCACGAGGTCGCCGGAGCCGCCGGGGTGGACGACATCGCCCCGCACGCGCTGCGGCACTCCGCCGCGACCCATCTGCTCGAGGGGGGCTCCGACCTGCGCAGTGTGCAGGAGGTGCTCGGCCATTCGAGCCTCGCCACGACCCAGCGCTACACCCACGTGACCGCGGACCGCCTCCGCGCGTCCTTCGAGCAGGCCCACCCCCGGGCATGACCCGCGAGACGGAGACCACCATGACTGTTCCGGTCGAGGAGCACACCGCCCCCGGTGCTCCCTCGCGTGCGCTCCGCGCGCCGCGCGGCGTCATCCCGCACCAGGTCGGTGTCGATGCCGAGCCGGCGGACGCCGCCCTCGCCACTGTGGTGCTGCTGACCGAGGACGCCGACCTGGCCGGTGCGCTGGCCGACGCCGTGACGGTGACCGAGGCGCTGGGCGACCTGGCCCAGGACCTGCCACAGCTGACCCTGGTCGAACCGCTGGACGCGGACGAGCTGGTCGAGGACACCGAGCAGCGCACCGCCGCGGACCGGGTCGCGGCCGACTGGGCGGCGTTCAAGGCCGGCGGCGACCGGCTGGTCCGCGAGCGGCTGATCCTGCACTACGCCCCGCTGGTGTCGGCGGTGGCCGGCCGGGTCGGGATGCGGCTGCCCGCGATGGTCGAGCAGGCGGACCTGGTGTCCTACGGCATGTTCGGCCTGATCGACGCGATCGAGAAGTACGAGCCCGGTCGTTCGGTGAAGTTCGAGACCTACGCGTCCTCCCGGATCCGCGGCGCGATCCTGGACGAGCTGCGGGCGATGGACTGGATCCCGCGCTCGGTGCGGACCAAGGCCCGTGCGGTGGACCGCGCCTACGCGGAGCTGGAGTCCGAGCTGCACCGGGTGCCCACCGAGCGCGAGGTGGCCGGGCGGTTGCAGATCGAGCTGCGTGAGCTGCGGGCGCTGTTCACCCAGCTGTCCACGGTGAACGTGGCCGCCCTGGACGAGCTGCTGGGCGCCGGGGACTCCGACCGGCTCTCGCTGCTGGACACCCTGGGCGACGACCGCAGCCCGGATCCCGGCGACTCCTTCGAGGCGCAGGAGACCAAATTTCTGCTGGCCCGGGCGATCGACCAGCTCGGCGAGCGGGAGAAGCTGGTCCTGGTCCTCTACTACTACGAGGGCATGACCCTGGCCGAGATCGGGCGGGTGCTGGGCGTCACCGAGTCCCGGATCTCCCAGATGCACACCGCGGCGATGCTCCGGCTGCGGGCCCGGCTGACCGAGGCCGACCGCGGCTGACCCGGCGCCTGCTCCGACCGCCACCCCGTCCGACCCGGCCCCGCCCGCGACGTCCCCCAGGGCGCCGGCGTCCGGCAGCAGCACCACCGGCCCGCCGTGCAGCAGCAGCCATGGGTCGAGGTACTCCTCGCCCTCGCGCACGCCCCAGTGCAGGCAGCAGCCCGGATCGCAGTGGCTCGCCCCGCCGCCGACGGTCCCGATCACCTGGCCGGCCCGGACCCGGTCGCCGACCGACACGGTGGCGAGCACCGGTTCCAGCGAACTGCGCAGGCCGTCGTCGTGGGTGACGGTGAGCACCGGCCGGTCGACCACGGTGCCGGCGAAGGTCACCGTCCCGTCGCGTGGGGCGAGCGCCGGTGAGCCGGGGTTGGCGGCCAGGTCGATCCCGCGGTGCCCGGGTGACCAGCGCTGGGCGGGCCGGTCGAAGGCGCGCAGCAGCTCGGGCTGATCCTGGACCGGGGCGGTCCAGCCGGTCCCTCCGGTCGCCGGGGACGCGGCAGGGGTGCCGCGGGTGGCGGAGGCGCGGTGCAGGCCGGTCAGCCCGAGCGCGACCAGCAGCACGGTGGTGCCGAGGGCGGCGAGGGTCCGGCGGTTCCGGATGGCGGGTGAAGTCGTCATGACGTGAGGGTCCGCGTGGCACCGCGCCTGGACCAGAGCCGGTCCGGCGGGTTGGGGACCACGGCCGGGTCGCCGGGCCTGTGGGCAGGTGGCCGCCCGGTGATCACGCCCACAGCCGGACGGCCTCGATCGCTGCGTCGTTCCGGTAAGCTTCTGCTTGCGACCGGTCTGTGCCGGTCGACATCGCGCGTCATCAACCGCCCCAGGGCGGGCCGGCGCCGGCAGCGGTCCACCCGGGCAACCGGGTGGTGTCGGCCACGGCATGACGCCAGGGATGCACCCACCCGGGGGCATCGACAACCGGACGAGCGGGCCCCGCCGACTGCGGAGCCCGCGATCATGCTGCGCGCCCCCGCTGGGGTGCGCCGGAAGGACGTGCCATGGCCGTCGTGACCATGCGCCAGCTGCTCGAGAGCGGTGTCCACTTCGGGCACCAGACCCGTCGGTGGAACCCGAAGATGAAGCGCTTCATCTTCACCGAGCGCAACGGCATCTACATCGTCGACCTGCAGCAGTCGCTGTCCTACATCGACCGCGCCTACGAGTTCGTCAAGGAGACCGTCGCCCACGGCGGCAGCATCCTGTTCGTCGGCACCAAGAAGCAGGCCCAGGAGCCGATCGCCGAGCAGGCCGCCCGCGTGGGGATGCCCTACGTGAACCAGCGCTGGCTCGGTGGCATGCTGACCAACTTCCAGACGGTCAACAAGCGACTGCAGCGGCTCAAGGAGCTCGAGCTCATCGACTTCGACGACGTCGCGGGGAGCGCCTTCACCAAGAAGGAGCTGCTCATCATGCGTCGCGAGAAGGACAAGCTCGCCAAGACCCTCGGCGGCATCCGCGACATGGCCCGGGTTCCCTCGGCCGTGTGGATCGTGGACACCAACAAGGAGCACCTGGCCGTCGACGAGGCGCGCAAGCTCGGTATCCCGGTCGTCGCGATCCTGGACACCAACTGCGACCCCGACCAGGTCGACTACCCGATCCCGGGCAACGACGACGCCATCCGCGCCGTGCAGCTGCTGACCCGCGTGATCGCCGACGCCGCGGCCGAGGGCACCATGGCCCGCCACGCCGCCCGTTCCGGCCAGACCGAGGGTGCCGCCGCCGGCACCGCCGCCGAGGCCGAGCCGCTGGCCGAGTGGGAGCGCGAGCTGCTCGCCGGTTCCGAGGCCGCCGAGTCGCCCGCCGCCGAGGCCGCTGCCGAGACCGACGGTGCCCCCGCCGGTGAGGCCGGCCCCGCCGAGGGTGCCGCCGTCCCGGGTCAGGACGCCGCTCCGGCCGTCGAGGAGGCCGCCGAGGCCGCCGCGAACGAGTCCGACTCCGCCAACTGACCCCCACGACCCACAAGGACGGATACACAGATGGCGAACTACAGCCTCGCTGACATCAAGGACCTCCGTGAGGCCACCGGTGCCGGCATGATGGACGTCAAGAAGGCCCTCGAGGAGGCCGACGGCGACAAGGACAAGGCGCTGGAGATCATCCGCGTCAAGGGCCTCAAGGGTGTCTCCAAGCGCGAGAGCCGCTCCGCGTCCGACGGTCTGGTGGCCGCCGAGGTCATCACCGCCGGTGACGGGGAGAACGAGGTCGGCGTCATCGTCGAGGTGAACTCGGAGACGGACTTCGTCACCAAGAACGCCACCTTCATCACCCTGGCCGACAAGGTCCTCGCCACCGCGGTCGCCTCCGGTGCCCGCGACGCCGACGCCCTGCTCGCCGCGGACGTCGACGGCAAGCCGCTGTCGGAGATCGTGGACGAGACCGCCGCGGTGCTGGGCGAGAAGCTGGTCGTGCGCCGCGTGGAGCGCGTCGCCGGCGAGAAGGTCACCGTCTACCTGCACAAGGTGAACAAGGACCTCCCCCCGCAGGTCGGCGTGCTGGTCGCCACCGACGCCAAGGGTGCGGAGATCGCCCGCGACATCGCCACCCACATCGCGGCGTTCTCCCCGCAGTACCTGACCCGCGACGAGGTCCCGGCCGACACGGTCGCGAACGAGCGCCGGATCGCCGAGGAGACCTCGCGCAACGAGGGCAAGCCGGAGGCCGCGCTGCCGAAGATCGTCGAGGGCCGCCTGAACGGGTTCTTCAAGGAGGTCGTCCTGCTGGACCAGCCCTTCGCCAAGGACCCGAAGAAGTCGGTCGGCCAGGTGCTCACCGAGGCTGGTGGCACCGTGACCGGCTTCGTCCGGTACCGCGTCGGCGCCTGACGCACCCCGCATCCGGTGGCCCCGGCCCGCACAGGGCCGGGGCCACCGGCGCGAGCACCATCAGCACCACCTGCCAGCCGACGACTCCCGGAGGAATCCCCATGGCCACCATGATCGACGAGACGACCGGCGAGGCGCGTACCGCACGGCGGGTGCTGCTGAAGCTGTCCGGCGAGGCGTTCGGCGGCGGCTCGATCGGGCTGGACGCCGCGGTGGTCCGCCGGATCGCCAGCGAGATCGGCGCCGCGGTGGCCGAGGGCGTGCAGGTCGCGATCGTGGTGGGCGGCGGCAACTTCTTCCGTGGTGCGCAGCTGGCCACGATGGGCCTGGACCGGGCCCGGGCCGACTACATGGGGATGCTCGGCACCGTGATGAACTGCCTGGCGCTGCAGGACTTCCTGGAGCAGGCCGGGGTGAGCACCCGGGTGCAGACCGCGATCACGATGGGCCAGGTCGCCGAGCCGTACATCCCGCTGCGGGCGATCCGGCACCTGGAGAAGGACCGCGTGGTGATCTTCGGCGCCGGCGCGGGCCTGCCGTACTTCTCCACCGACACCGTCTCGGTGCAGCGCGCGCTGGAGACGCACTGCGACGAGGTGCTGATGGGCAAGAACGGGGTGGACGGCGTCTACACCGCCGACCCGCGCACCGACCCCACCGCCCGCCGCCTGGACCACCTGACGTACACCGAGGCCATCGTCGGCGAGCTCGGCGTGATGGACTCCACCGCGCTGAGCATGTGCCGGGACAACGGCGTGCGGATGCGGGTCTTCGGCCTGGAGGAGCCGGGGAATGTCACCCGGGCACTCCGGGGTGAGAAGATCGGGACCCTGGTCACCGAGGACTGACCCACCCACCGTCCGAGGACCACAGAACCAAAGGAGCCACCGTGATCGACGACATCCTCCTCGAGGCCGAGGAGAAGATGGACAAGGCAGTCGAGGTCGCCAAGGAGGACTTCGCGGCGATCCGCACCGGCCGTGCGAACGCCGCGATGTTCAACAAGATCGTCGTGGACTACTACGGCGCGCCCACGCCGCTGCAGCAGCTCGCGTCCTTCCAGGTGACCGAGGCCCGCACCGTGCTGATCTCGCCCTTCGACAAGTCGGCGATGTCCGCGATCGAGAAGGCGCTGCGCGACTCCGACCTCGGGGTGAACCCGAGCAACGACGGCAACGCGATCCGGATCATCCTGCCCGCCCTGACCGAGGAGCGGCGCAAGGACTACGTGAAGCTGGCCAAGACCAAGGCCGAGGACGCCAAGATCTCGATCCGCAGCGTCCGCCGCCGGGCCAAGGACGCGCTGGACAAGCTGGCCAAGGACGGCGACGCCGGTGAGGACGAGGTCGCCCGGGCGGAGAAGGAGCTGGAGTCCCTGACCAAGGGGCACGTCGACACCATCGACACCGTGCTCTCCGCCAAGGAGAGCGAGCTCCTCGAGGTCTGAGGCAGTCATGTCCACCACCGTCGCCCCCACCACACCCACCCGCGCCGGCCGGAATCTCCCGGCCGCGGTCGGGGTGGGTCTCGGACTGCTCGCCGCCGTCGCCGCCTCGCTGATCTTCCGCAAGGAGGTCTTCGGGGTGGTGGCGGTGGTCGCCGTGGGCGTCGGCATCTGGGAGCTGGCGCAGGCCTTCGCCCGCCGCGGGGTGCACATCCCGCTGCTGCCGCTCCTGGTCGGGGACATCGGAATCCTGGTCTCGGCCTACGTCGCCGGCCCGGAGGCGCTGTTCGTCGCCTTCGTGCTCACCGTCGGTGGCCTGGTGATCTGGCGGGTGCTGGACGGGACCGGCCCCGCCGCGCTGCGCGACGCCACCGCCGGGGCGTTCGCCGCCGCCTACCTGCCGCTGATGGGCGGCTTCGTCATGCTGATGCTGGCGGCCGAGGACGGGGCGGCCCGGGTCGCGCTGTTCGTGCTGCTGTGCGTGGCCAACGACACCGGTGGCTACGCCGTCGGGGTGCTCATCGGGCGGCATCCGCTGGCCCCGTCGGTCAGCCCCAAGAAGACCTGGGAAGGTCTGGCGGGGTCCGTGGTGTTGGCCTGTGTGGTCGGGGTGCTCGGTGTGCACCTCATGTTCGACGGTGACCCCGCGGTGGGGGCGCTGCTCGGGGTCGCGGCCGTGGCGGTGGCCACGCTCGGTGACCTCGCGGAGTCGCTGCTCAAGCGGGACCTCGAACTCAAGGACATGGGCAGCGTGCTTCCCGGCCACGGCGGAGTGCTGGACCGGATCGACTCGCTGCTGCTCGCCGCCCCCGTGATCTACCTGCTGCTGCACGCCCTGCAGCCGGTCGCGGCCTGACCCGTCCGGGCGCACCACCTCAGCCGACAACACGCCGGAGCCTCGCATGACCTCGACCCCCGTTGCCCTCAACCTGTCCACCCCCGCCCGGGGTGCCCGCGGCAAGCCGCCGAAGCACTTCGCCGACCTGACCCCCGCCGAGCGGGTGGAGAAGGTCGTGGAGCTGGGGGAGAAGCCGCTGCGCGCCAAGCAGCTGGCCACCCACTACTTCAGCCACCTGACCTCGGACCCGTCGGCGATGACCGACCTGCCCGCGGCCACCCGCGACCTGCTGGTGGAGGCGCTGTTCCCGCCGCTGCTCACCCCGGCGCGCACGCTGCGGGCGGACGGCGGCACCACGGTCAAGACGCTGTGGCACCTGTTCGACGGTGCGAAGGTCGAGTCGGTGCTGATGCGCTACGCCAGCCGCTCCACCCTGTGCGTGTCCTCCCAGGCCGGCTGCGGCATGGCCTGCCCGTTCTGCGCGACCGGCCAGCTCGGCCTCACCCGCAATCTGTCGGCGGCGGAGATCATCGAGCAGGTGCGCTCGGCGGCGCGGTCGCTGGCGGCCGGCGAGGTGCCCGGCGGCGAGTCCCGGCTGTCCAACGTGGTGTTCATGGGCATGGGTGAGCCGCTGGCGAACTACAAGACCGTGCTGGCCACGGTGCGCGCGCTGACCGCCCCGGTGCCGGAGGGCTTCGGGATGAGCGCCCGGAACATCACGGTGTCGACGGTGGGCCTGGCCCCGGCGATGGACCGACTGGCCAAGGAGGGCATCCCGGTCACCCTGGCGCTGTCGCTGCACGCCCCGGACGACGAGCTGCGCTCCGAGTTGGTCCCGATGAACAGCCGGTTCTCGGTCAAGGAGGTGCTCGATTCCGCCCGCGGATACTTCGAGGCCACCGGCCGCCGGGTGTCGATCGAGTACGCGCTGATGCGGGACATCAACGACCAGGCCTGGCGCGCCGACCTGCTGGGCACCGAGTTGAACCGGCGCGGGCGCGGCTGGGTGCACTGCAACCCGATTCCTTTGAATCCGACCCCCGGTTCGAAGTGGACGGCGAGCGATCCCGCGGTCGAGGCCGAGTTCGTGGCACGCTTGCGCGCACACGGCATCCCGACCACCGTGCGGGACACCCGGGGCAGCGACATCGACGGCGCCTGCGGTCAGCTGGCGGCTGAGGAGGACTGAGAATGAGCGACGGCGGCATGTTCCGCAGGGTGTCCGGGATGAAGACCGGGTACCACACGGAGGAGGTCGACGACTTCTTCGCTCACGCCCGGACCGTGTACGAGCAGGGACCGGCCGGCGCGCTCACCGGGAAGGACGTACGCACCGTCGCCTTCGACCTGGTGCGGCACGGGTACTCCACCACCGCGGTGGACGCCGCGCTGGACCGCCTGGAGGCCGCCTTCGTGGCGCGGTCCCGGGCCGACTTCATCAACGAGCGTGGCCGTCAGGCCTGGCTGGAGCACCTGGCCGACCAGGCCCGCACGCTGTACGGCCGGCTCACCCGTCCGGACGGGGAGCGCTTCGCCCCGCCGACCGGCCGGAAGACCGGCTATGACGCCGCGCAGGTGGACGACCTGTGCCACCGCCTGATCGCCTACTTCGACCGGAACGAGCCGCTGGCCGCCCAGGAACTGCGCACCGCGGTCTTCGCCCGGGCCCGGGGCAACCACGCCTACGACGAGGGACCGGTGGACGCCTTCCTGGAGCGGGCGGTCGACGTCCTGCTCGCCGCGGAGTGAGCCGGGCGGCATGACCGCGCCCCGCGAGGTCGTCCTGCTCGGCTGCACCGGCTCGATCGGGGTCCAGGCCGAGGACGTGATCCGGCGCAACCCCGGGCGGTTCCGGGTCACCGGACTGGCCGCCGGGGGAGCCGACCCCGAGGCGCTGGCAGCCCAGGCGGTGCGACTCGGCGCGCAGACCGTCGCGGTCGCCGACCCGGGCGCCGCCGGTGCGGTGCTCGCCGCCTACACCCGGCACGCCGCGACCGCCGGTCTGCGCCAGGCCGGCATCGAACTGCTCACCGGGCCGGAGGCCGCCGCCCAACTGGCGGCCCGGCCGGCGGACGTGGTGCTGAACGGCATCACCGGGTCGGTCGGCCTCGGTCCCACCCTCGCCGCGCTGACCGCGGGCAACACCCTGGCGCTGGCGAACAAGGAGTCCCTGGTGGTCGGCGGCGCCCTGGTGCGGGCCGCCCAGCAGCGCCCCGGGCAGATCGTCCCGGTGGACTCCGAGCACTCCGCGATCGCCCAGGCGCTGCGTGGGGGCCGCCGCGAGGAGGTGCGCCGCCTGGTGCTGACCGCCTCCGGTGGGCCGTTCCGCGGCCGCACCCCCGACCAGCTCACCGCGGTCACCCCGGAGCAGGCGCTGGCGCACCCCACCTGGCGGATGGGCCCGGTGGTGACGATCAACTCGGCCACCCTGGTGAACAAGGGCCTGGAGCTGATCGAGGCGCACTGGCTGTTCGACGTCCCGGCGGCGGACATCGAGGTGGTGGTGCACCCGCAGTCGGTGGTGCACTCGATGGTCGAGTTCACCGACGGGTCGACGCTGGCGCAGGCCTCGCCGCCGGACATGCGGCTGCCGATCGCGCTCGGACTGAGCTGGCCGGACCGGGTGCCGGAGACCGTGCCGCCCTGCGACTGGAGCACGGCGGCCACCTGGACCTTCGAACCGCTGGACTCCGGGACGTTCCCGGCGGTGGGACTCGCGCGGGCGGCAGTGGCGGCCTCGGCGACCCACCCGGCGGTGCTGAACGCGGCCAACGAGGTCGCGGTGGCGGCGTTCCTGGCCGGGGCGTGCCCGTTCCCGGCGATCGTGGCCACCGTTGAGCGGGTGCTGTCCGAGCACCGGGACGGGGTGGACACCACCACGCTCGACCAGGTGCTCGCGGCGCAGGAGTGGGGCCGGGTGCGCGCGACCGAGCTGCTGGGGCGCTAGCCGGTCTCAGGCCCAGCCGTGTTCGGCGGCCCGGGTGAGCGCGCCGTCCGACCCGGTGAGCAGGTCCGCGAGCACCCGCCCGGAGAGGTTCGCCGCCGCGAGCGGTTCCGGGCCGTGCCCGCCGATCCACGCCAGGCCGTCCGCGGTGACGCCCACCGGGTAGGGGTCGGCGGCGGCGCGGGTCCAGGACCAGGCGTGGCTGACCGGCACCGTGGCCAGGTCGGGGAACAGGTCGGCGGACATCGCGCGCAGCCGGCGCACCGCCCGGGCCGTGGCGCCCCGGTGGGCCGGATCCGATGCGGTGGCGTTGGTGCCGGCCTGACGGCGGGAGACCGCCCCGACCGCTGCCCCGGCCCAGTAGGCGCCGGCCGGTCGGGTACCGCCGGGCCGTCGCCCGAGCCCCGGGAGGACGCCGATCAGGACGAGCCGGTCGTCCGACGTCCGGACCGCGCGCAGGTCCGGCGGTTCGGCGGGGAGTGCGCCCCACGGCTGGGCCACGCCCCCGAGTCTGCGGCGGGCCGGGCGGTCGGGGGCGGCGGGGGCGTGGGCGTGGGCGTGGGAGGGCTCCGTCCCCTGCCCCACCGCGGCCGTCCGCCCGACGGGCCAGGGCCACCCACCCGAGCGGGCCACGTGCAGCAGCTGGCCGCGCCGCAGCCCGATCCGCTCCCAGCGCGCCGCCTCGATCGGCACCGTCGCCAGCGCGACCTCGCCCACGGTCCGCGGCGACCAGACTCCGCCCGGCACGGTGGCCGCCCCGGTGGCCTGGACGATCCGGTCGGCCCGGACGGTGCCCTGGTCGGTGACGACGGCGCCGGGGCTGATCCGCACCGCCCGGGTGTGCTCGGCGATCCGGGCGCCCCGGGACTCCAGGGCGCCGGCGAGCCCACGCAACAGCCGGACCGGGTGCACGGTGGCGCAGTCCGCGGTGCTGACCCCGCCCAGGGCGCCGGGCACCAGGACCCGGCGGCCCAGCGCTCCTGGGTCCAGCGACTGGTCGTCGGCACCCGGGTCCAGGGCGGCACGCACCCGGGCCAGCGAGCGGGGGTCCCGGGCGACCCGCAGCGCGCCGCGGAACCGGAAGTCGCACTCGATCTCCTCGGCCGCCGCGGTGCCGCCGACCTCGACCACCGCGTCCCGCAGCAGCGCGGTGGCCAGGGTGCCGTGTCCGCCGGGGTGGGGGTGCAGGGCACCGGTCCAGGCGGAGCAGGCGCCGGTGCCCTGGCCGCTCGCGCCGCCTGCCACCGTTCCGGCGTCGATCAGCAGGATGTCGAGCGCCGGATCGGCGTCCAGCAGCGCCCACGCCGCCCACAGGCCGCTCGCCCCGGCGCCGACCACGACCACGTCCGCGGTGGTGTCGCCGTCCAGCGGGGGAGCAGGGGCGTAGTCGGGGTCGTTGTCGTGCCAGAGCGGGACGGCGCGCGGTTCGGTCTCGGTGCGCCAGGCCAGGGCGGGCAGGCTCATGGAGTCAGCATCGGCGTCCGTGCGGGGAACGGCAACGGCGGTGGGGCCGGGCCGCGCCCGGGCACGGAGCACACCGGTGGCCATCGCGCGGGCGGCCGGCGAGCGGCTGGGTTCCGTGGGGGTCGGCAGGGTGAAGTCGTCCCCGGACCGCTGACGCCCCGGTGCACCGCCGGTACCGTGCCCGCATGAGCGCCCCGTACCGGGAGGTACCGATCGCCCGGCGTGCGGACGACCCCACCACCGCGGCGATCCGGCGGGTGTTGCTGGTCTGCCTGGCGGTGGGGCTGGTGGCCGTGGTGGCGGTGGCGGTGTTGCGCTGGTCCGACCTGTTGGTGCGCTGGACCTCGCCGGCGCTGGTGGGGGTGATCGGGCTGTTCGCCTGGCTGGTGCTGCGCCGGCCGCGGGCGGTGCTGCCGGTGGCCCGGCTGGTGCTGGTGGGGCTGGACCTGGTGTGGCTCGCGCTGCTGGCGGCCCGGTTGTCGATCAGCCCGGCGGACGGGGGTGGCTGGGACTCGCTGTTCCCCACCGTGTTCATGGGACTGGCTCTGTTCACCGTGATCGGGTACGTGGTGTTCGGCACCCGCCCCGCGGGGCTGCACGCGGCGGCGGTGGTCCTGGCGGTGTTGGTGGTGGGACCGATCGGGCTGCTCACCCCGCCCCGGGACACCGGGCACCTGCTGGATCTGGTCCGCTACGCGGTGTACCTGGCGGTGCTGGCGGCAATGCTGCACGTGCTGGCCCGGAGCAAGGAGCAGGCGGCCCGGGCGTACCAGGCTGCCCGCACCGCCAGTGCGGAGGCGGCGAGCATGCGGGAGATGGCCTACCGCGACCCGCTCACCGGTGCGGCGAACCGGCGCCGGCTGGAGGACGAGCTGGTGTACCAGGCCCGGCTGGTGGCGGCCGGGATGCCGGTGGCGCTGCTCTACCTGGACCTGGACCGGTTCAAGGACGTGAACGACACCCACGGGCACGACACCGGGGATCGGGTGCTGACCGCGGTGGCGAGGGTGCTGGAGGGGGCGCTGCGCTCCGGCGACCTGGTGGCCCGGCTGGGCGGCGAGGAGTTCGTCGCGGTGGCGCCGGGACTGACCGCGGACGGGGCGGCGGAGACCGCCGAGCGGTTGCGGGTGCTGCTGCCGGAGGCGATCGGTGCCCAGGTGGGGGTGCCGGTGACCGCCAGCGTCGGGGTCACGATGCTCCGGGCGGGGGAGGGCCCGCACGAGGTGATCGCCCGGGCGGATGCGCTGATGTACCGGGCCAAGCGGGACGGGCGGAACCGGGTGGCCGCCGACGTCGGCCCGCACAATCACTGAACGTCCAGCCGGTCCCCAGGAATCTGGGGCACCATGGTGCGGTTCTCGCAGTCAGGATGGAGGGGTGATGGCCTACGCGATCGGCGTGCTGGTCCTGATCGTGGGCGTGTTGGTCTCCATCGCGCTGCACGAGGTGGGCCACATGGTCCCGGCCAAGAAGTTCGGTGTCCGGGTCAGCCAGTACATGGTCGGCTTCGGCCCGACCCTGTGGTCGCGCACCCGCGGTGAGACCGAGTACGGCGTGAAGGCGATCCCGCTGGGCGGCTACGTCCGGCTGATCGGGATGTACCCGACCCCGGAGGCGGTGGGCAACCCGCCGGTGCGCGGCTGGTTCAGCCGGATCGCGGCCGAGGCCCGGGAGGCCAGCGCCGAGGAGATCCGCCCCGGGGAGGACCACCGTGCGTTCTACCGGCTGTCCACGCCCAAGAAGCTGATCGTGATGCTCGGCGGCCCGGTGATGAACCTGGTGATCGCGGTGGTGCTGCTCGGCGTGGTCTACGTCGGGATCGGCATGCCGCAGTCGTCGACCACCCTGGCGTCGGTCAGCGAGTGCGTGCTGCCCGCCGGGTCCACCGCCACCAGCTGCTCCGCCGACGACCCGCAGTCGCCCGGTGCGGCGGCCGGGCTGGAGCCGGGCGACCGGATCGTGTCCTACGACGGCCAGGCGATCAGCTCCTGGGACCAGGTCTCCGGGCTGATCCGCCAGGACGCGGGCCGGACGGTACCGGTGGTGGTCGAGCGCAACGGCGAGCAGGTCACACTGCAGCTCACCCCGGTGGCCGCCGAGCGCCCGCAGGTGGACGACCAGGGCCAGGTGGTGACCGACGCCGACGGCGACCCGGTCTACACCGAGGTCGGCTTCGTCGGGATCAGCCCCGCGGACGAGCTGGTGCGCCAGCCGGTGTCCGAGGCGCTCGGCGTCACGGCGCAGGCGACCTGGGAGACGGCCAAGGCGGTGGCGACGCTGCCGGTGACGGTGGTGAACACGGTCAGCTCCGCCTTCGGTGGCGGCGAGCGGGATCCCAACGGGGTGATCAGCCTGGTCGGTGTCGGCCAGATCGCCGGCCAGATCGGCGGCTCCGACGCGGCGGGCTTCTCGATCGCGGAGCGGGTGGCGAGCATGTTGTCCCTGCTGGCGTCGTTGAACCTGGCGCTGTTCGCCTTCAACCTGATCCCGCTGGTGCCGCTGGACGGCGGGCACGTGGCGGCGGCGATGTGGGAGGGCATCAAGCGGCAGACCGCCCGGCTGCGGCACCTGCCCCGGCCCCGGCCCGCCGACGCCGCCCGGTTGCAGCCGGTGGCGCTCGGGGTGTTCGTGCTGCTCGGCGGCATGAGCGTGGTGCTGATGCTGGCCGACATCGTCAACCCGATCACCGGCTGAGCCCCGAGGTGCGGGCCGGGTGCACGGTGCGATGATGAGCCGGTGACCACGCCGATCGCCCTCGGGATGCCCGAGCCGCCCGCGCCGGTGCTGGCCCCCCGCCGCCCGACCAGGAAGATCCGGGTCGGCTCGGTGGAGGTCGGCGGCGACGCCCCGGTCAGTGTGCAGTCGATGACCACCACGGTCACCGCGGACGTCAACGCCACCCTGCAGCAGATCGCCGAGCTGACCGCGGCCGGCTGCGACATCGTGCGGGTGGCGGTGCCCAGCCAGGACGACGCGGACGCGCTGCCGGCGATCGCCCGCAAGTCGCAGATCCCGGTGGTCGCGGACATCCACTTCCAGCCGCGCTACGTCTACGCCGCGATCGATGCCGGCTGTGCGGCGGTCCGGGTGAACCCGGGCAACATCCGCGCGTTCGACGACCAGGTGCGCGGGATCGCCCGCGCCGCCGAGCAGGCCGGGGTGTCGCTCCGGATCGGGGTGAACGCCGGGTCGCTCGATCCGCGGCTGCTGGCCAAGTTCGGCCGGGCCACGCCGGAGGCGCTGGTGGAGTCGGCGGTGTGGGAAGCCTCGCTGTTCGAGGAGCACGACTTCCACGACTTCAAGATCTCGGTCAAGCACCACGACCCGGTGGTCACGGTGCGGGCCTACGAGCTGCTGTCCGAGCGGGGCGACTGGCCGCTGCACCTGGGCGTGACCGAGGCCGGCCCGGCGTTCCAGGGCACGATCAAGTCCGCCACGGCCTTCGGCGCGCTGCTCAGCCAGGGCATCGGCGACACGATCCGGGTGTCGCTGTCCGCCCCGCCGGTGGAGGAGGTCAAGGTCGGCATCCAGATCCTGCAGTCGCTGAACCTGCGGCCGCGGAAGCTGGAGATCGTGTCCTGCCCGTCCTGCGGGCGTGCGCAGGTGGACGTCTACTCGCTGGCCGAGCGGGTCACCGCCGGGCTGGAGGGCCTGAGCGTGCCGCTGCGGGTCGCCGTGATGGGCTGTGTGGTCAACGGACCGGGGGAGGCCCGGGAGGCCGACCTGGGGGTGGCGTCCGGGAACGGCAAGGGCCAGATCTTCGTCAAGGGCGAGGTGGTCCGGACGGTGCCGGAGTCCGCCATCGTGGAGACCCTGATCGACGAGGCGATGCGGATCGCGGACGGCATGACGCCGGTGGACGGTGCCGCGCCGGTGGTGCGGGTGTCGTGAGGGACGTGGTGACGGCGGCGGGGCCCGGCGTCCGCAGCGGCCCGGGGACCGGACGGGTGCTCGGGGACGAGGACCTGCCCGCGGCGCTCGCGGTCTGCGGGCTCGACCCGGTGGCCTCGGTGCTGGCCACGGTGCGGCTGGAGCAGGCGGCGCGGATCGGACTGCGCCGCACCGGTGGTCACCTGTGGGGGTACCAGGTGGACGGCCTGCTGGTCGCGATCTGCTGGTCCGGGGCGAACCTGGTCCCGGTGATCCCCGCGCTGCCGGACGTGGATCCCGCCCGCGCCGCGCTGATCACCGAGCACGCCCTGGAGGCCTTCGGGGCCTTCGGCCGGGCGCAGGGCCGGCGGTGCTCGTCCATCGTCGGCGAGGCCCCGGCCGCACTCGGACTGTGGGACCGGCTGCGGCCCGCCTGGGGTCACGTGCGCGAGGTGCGCGACGACCAGCCGTCGATGGTGCTCGACCACGACCCCGCCGTCGCCCCCGACCCGCAGGTACGGCTGAGCCGTCCGGAGGAGTTCGACGCGCTGCTGCCGGCCTGTGTCCAGATGTTCACCGAGGAGGTCGGTTACTCCCCGCTGGCCGGCTCCGGTGGGGCGTACGAGGCCCGGGTGCGCGGGCTGATCCGCGACCGGCGGTCCTACGTCCGGATGGACGCCGATGGCCGGGTGGTGTTCAAGGCCGAACTCGGCGCCGTCGCCGGAGGTGTCGCGCAGGTGCAGGGCGTCTGGGTACGCCCGGACCGGCGCGGTGCCGGGCTGTCCGAGGCGGGGATGGCGGCGGTGGTCGCCCAGACCCGCCGGGAGGTCGCGCCGGTGGTGTCGCTGTACGCGAATGCCTACAACGCCCGGGCAATGGCGGCGTACCGGAAGGTCGGTTTCCGTCAGGTCGGGACCTTTGCCACCGTGTTGTTCTAGTCGCTGCACGTAGTGGCGGCCGCCGCGGTTCCCAGGTCGGCGATTCCGGCGCTCGCCGACGACAACGCCCCGGCGTCACCGCCGGCCTGCCTCACTTCAACAGCCGGGACATCCGCCGGTCCGCCAGCGGCTTGCCGCCGGTCTGGCAGGTGGGGCAGTACTGCAGCGAGGAGTCGGCGAACGACACCTCGTGCACGGTGTCCCCGCAGGGCACCCCGTTCCAGCCCGGGCACGGTTCGCCGGTCCGGCCGTGCACCCGCATCCCGCGCCGCTTGCTGTCCTTGAGCTCGGCGGCCGGCCGCCCGGCGGAGGCCTCGATCGCCTCGGTCAGGACGGACAGCACCGCGGCGTGCAGCCGGGCGGTGTGCGCGGCGTCGAAGGACCGGGTGAGGGCGAACGGGCTGGTCCGGGCGACCAGCAGGATCTCGTCCGAGTAGGCGTTCCCGATCCCGGCGATGGTGCCCTGATCGCGCAGCAGGCCCTTGATCTGCTGGTTCTTGGCGGCCATCAGCTGCGCCAGGCGTTCGACGGTGAACTCCGGTGACAGCGGGTCGACGCCGAGGCTCGCGACCTGGGGCACCTGGGCCGGATCGTGCACCAGGTAGACCGCCAGGCGTTTGCGGGTGCCGGCCTCGGTCAGGTCGAAGCCGGAGTCGTCGTCCAGCCGCAGCCGCAGGGCCAGCGGTGAGCGCCCGGGCCGGACCGGGGTGCGCGGCAGCGGGTCGGACCAGCGCAGCCAGCCCGCCCGCGCCAGGTGGAAGACCAGGTGCAGGTCGGCCCCGACCGCGAGGTCCAGCCACTTGCCGTGCCGGTCCACCCCGGTGACGGTGCCGCCGACCAGCGCGTCCGGTGGCGGATCGAAGGTCTTCAGGGCACTGATCGCCCCCACCTCGACGGCGGTGATCCTCCGGCCGGCGGTGCGGTCGCGGAGGAATCCGGCCAGGGACTCCACTTCGGGCAGCTCGGGCATACCCACATCGTGGCGCAGACCACCCCCATTTGGCTGCCCGCACCCGCCAGTGTGAGCGGTTCCGACTCACGGTTCGGGCCGGTCGTGGCACCTGTCATGGTCCCTATGACATAGAGTCGTAGCGACACCTCGTCATGGGGTGTCCTTCCACAGCAGGGGCCGCCCGCGGGCGGTGTGGAAGAGCGTCCCCCCGGTGCCTCGGTGCCGGGACGGGCGCCAGGGACGTCCGGCCGGATAAGCACAGGGGACTGGCCGGGCACGCCCCCGCAGGCCGTACCGCGGCCTGCGGGGGTGACCTGGGGCCCGGCAGCGGCGCGCCGCACTAGGCTGCACCCCATGCTTCTACGCCTGTCCACGCTCTTCCTGCGCACGCTGCGCGAGGACCCCGCCGACGCCGAGGTGGCCAGCCACAAGCTGCTCATCCGCGCCGGGTACATCCGCCGGGCCGCGCCCGGGATCTACACCTGGCTGCCGCTCGGCCTGCGGGTGCTCGGCAAGGTCGAGCGGGTGGTGCGCGAGGAGATGAACGCCGCCGGTGCGCAGGAGGTGCACTTCCCGGCGCTGCTGCCGCGCGAGCCCTACGAGGCGACCGGCCGCTGGACCGAGTACGGCCCGAACCTGTTCCGGCTGCAGGACCGCCGCGAGGTGGACTATCTGCTGGCGCCGACCCACGAGGAGATGTTCACCCTCCTGGTCAAGGACCTGTACTCGTCCTACAAGGAGCTGCCGCTGGCGCTCTACCAGATCCAGACCAAGTACCGCGACGAGGCCCGGCCGCGCGCCGGACTGATCCGCGGGCGCGAGTTCATCATGAAGGACGCCTACTCCTTCGACCTGGACGACGCGGGCCTGGAGGCGTCCTACCAGCGCCAGCGCGCGGCCTATCAGCGGATCTTCGACCGGCTCGGCCTGGAGTACGTGATCGTCGCGGCCACCTCCGGCGCGATGGGCGGCTCGCGGTCCGAGGAGTTCCTCACCCCGACCGCGATCGGCGAGGACACCTTCGTCCGCTCGCCGGGCGGGTACGCCGCGAACGTCGAGGCGGTCACCACCGTGGTGCCGGAGCCGGTGGACGCCTCGGACGTCCCGGCCGCGCACGTCGAGGACACCCCGGACACCCCGACCATCGACTCGCTGGTGGCGCTGGCCAACGCCCAGCACCCGCGCCCGGACCGGGAGTGGACCGCCGCGGACACCCTGAAGAACGTGGTGCTGGCGCTGGTGCACCCGACCGGGGAGCGCGAGCTGCTGGTGGTCGGGCTGCCCGGCGACCGGGAGGTCGACCTCAAGCGGCTGGAGGCCAACGTCGCGCCGGCCGAGGTGGAAACCGCCGTGGAGGCCGACTTCGCCGCGCACCCGGAGCTGGTCCGCGGGTACATCGGCCCCGCGGTGCTCGGCCCGAACGCCGACGGCAAGGCGGCCGGCGAGGAGGGCCGCACCGCGGTGCGCTACCTGCTCGACCCGCGCGTGGTGGACGGCACCCGGTGGATCACCGGCGCGAACCAGTCCGGCAAGCACGTCTTCGATCTGGTGGCGGGGCGGGACTTCACCGCCGACGGCACCGTGGAGGCCGCCGAGGTGCGGGCCGGGGACCCGGCGCCGGACGGGTCGGGTCCGCTGGAGCTGGCCCGGGGGATCGAGATCGGTCACATCTTCGCCCTCGGCCGCAAGTACGCCCAGGCACTGGGGCTGACCGTGCTGGACCAGAACGGCAAGGCCCAGGTCGTCACGATGGGCTCCTACGGCATCGGGGTGTCCCGGGTGCTGGCGGCGCTGGCCGAGGCGAACCACGACGACAAGGGACTGGCCTGGCCCGCGCAGGTCGCCCCGGCCCAGGTGCACGTGGTCGCCACCGGCAAGGACCAGACCGTGTTCGAGGCGGCCGAGGCGCTGGCGACCGCCCTGGACGCCCGCGGCATCGAGGTGCTCTACGACGACCGGCCCAAGGTGTCGCCGGGGGTCAAGTTCGCCGACGCGGAGCTGCTGGGCGTGCCGCTGGTGGTCGTGGTCGGCCGCGGACTGGCCGACGGCGTGGTGGAGGTCCGCCCCCGGGTGGTCACCGCGGACGGGCCGCAGTCCGAGCAGGTGCCGGTCGCCCAGGCGGCGGACCGGGTGGCGGAGCTGGTGGACGCGATGCGGGCCTGAGTGGCCGCGACGGCCCGGCCGGGAATGTTCCCGGCCGGGCCGTCGTGTGTCCGGAGCGGGTCAGGACGAGGCGCTGGGGCTCGGTTCCGGGGTGGCGAGCCGGTCCATCCCGGGCAGCGCGGTCGCCGTGCCGCCCCAGGAGAGCAGGTCGGTGGCGGCCTCGCGCAGCCGGTCGACCAGGACGTGGCGGTCGGTGCCGTCCGCCGTGCTGGCGAGCACCGCGTCGGCGTGCACCTCGGTCAGCCGCTGTTCGAGCCCGGCGCAGAACGTCCGGGCGGCGTCGGCATCCGCCGGGGTGCCGCCCAGGTCGTAGCTGACCCGGCGCGGGTCCTGGCCGGTGTCGGCGACGCCCGCCTGCCGGGCCCACTCCTCGGCGCGGGCACGGTGGGTGCGGGCGGCGGCCAGGGCCTGCGCGCGGGCGTCGTCGGCGAGCCGGGCGGCGGCGACCTCGTAGCCGAAGCCGGCCTGGTCCTCGGCGGCGATCAGCGCGGTCATCGTGGCGGCGTCCAGCCCGGTGCCGGCGGCCGCGGTGGCCGAACCGTCGCCGGAGCCCGAACCGTCCGCCTCGCCGGCGGTGGGGTCGGCGGCCGGCTCGGGGTCGTCGGTGGTCAGCGGCGGGACATCGGTGCCCAGAGCGGCGGCGAGCTGCACTGCCTGCTGGGCGCGGGCGGCGGCGATCACCGCGAGCAGCCGGGCCATCTGCGGGTCGGCGACCGACAGCGCCTCGGTGCGGGCCCGGATCGCGGTGCTGCCCAGCAGGGTGAGCAGCTCGTCGGGGCCGGTGAGCGCGGCCGTGGTCGCGGTGGGGGAGCCGGTGGGCTGCGGCAGCCCGGAGTCGTAGACCCCGCCGAGCTGGGCGGCCTGCTCGGCGGCGGCGTCCTGCACCAGGGTCAGCACCGGGGCGAGGGCCGGGTCGGCGCCGTCGATGAGCTGCCCGGCCCCGTCGGCGAGGGCCAGCGCGTCGTCCACCGCGGCGGCCCGCAGCGTCTCGGCGGCGTCCGGGGACGGTTCGGTCGGGTCCGGGGTCTCCAGGCGCAGTCCGCAGCCGGACAGGGCGAGCACGGCGACGGCGACCGCCGCGGCCAGGCGGTGACGGGTACGGGGTGTGGACGTGGCGCTCATCACGCGCGATCCTGCCATGGACTGCGGGGCCTCCCGGAGTCAGTACGCTGGGCCCAGCAAGGGACGGCCCCGCCGTACCGATGCGACGCGCAACGTATGACAACCGCACAACGTCAGCTCGCCTCGCCGGTCGGTGCCGTCCGACGACAGCCGACTTCTGGAGGACTCATGTCCGCGCCGAGCAGCGAGATCCGCCCGCTCGTGGAACCCCTGGTGTCCGCCGCCGGGCTGTGGCTGGAGGACGTGGAGCTGGTGCGCGAGAGCGGCCGGCACGTGCTGCGTGTGGTGGTCGACGCCCCCGAGGACGCCGACGACTCGGTGGACCTGGACGCGGTCGCCGCCGTGACCCGCGCCGTCGCCGAGGCCCTGGACTCCGTGGACCACCGCCTGCCCGAGCGCTACACCCTGGAGGTCTCGACCCGGGGTGCCACCGCGCCGCTGACCGCCCGGCGGCACTACGCCCGGGCGATCGGCCGGCTGGTGGTGCTGGAGCTGGCCGGCGGCGGGGCGCTGCGCGGCCGGCTGGTCGCGGTGGAGCCCGAGGGCGAGGCGGAGGCGACGCTGGTCGTCACGCCGGAGACGCCGGGGGTGAAGGGCCGTCCGCCCAAGGTGGGGGAGCCGGTGCGCACCCCGCTGTCGGCGGTGCGGGCGGGTGTGGTCGAGGTGGAGCTGCGCGGCGGCAAGGACGAGGAGGACTGACATGGACATCGACATGCAGGCACTGCGGTTGATCGAGCGCGAGCGCGAGATCAGCCTGGACATCCTGGTCTCCGCGATCGAGCAGGCACTGCTGTCCGCCTACCACCGCACCCCGGACGCCTACCCGGACGCCCGGGTGGAGCTGGACCGCCGCACCGGCCACGTGACGGTGTGGGCGCGCGAGCGGATCACGGTGCCGGCCGCCGAGCCGCCGGCGGGCGAGGACGAGGACGGCGCCGCGATCGTCGCCACCCCGCCGCGCACCGAGCTGGGCCCGGAGTTCGACAACACGCCGACCGGCTTCGGCCGGATCGCCACCGCCACCGCCCGCCAGGTGATCGTGCAGCGGCTGCGCGACGCCGAGGACGACCAGGTGCTCGGCCAGTTCCGGGACAAGCAGGGCGAGGTGCTCTCCGGGGTCATCCAGCAGGGCCGCGACCCGCGGGTGGTGCTGGTGGACGTCGGCGGCACCGAGGCCGTGCTGCCGCAGCACGAGCAGGTCCCCGGCGAGGAGTACCCGCACGGCGCCCGGATCCGGGCCTACGTGCTGGACGTCTCCCGCGGACCCAAGGGCCCGCAGATCACGCTGTCGCGCACCCACCCGAACCTGGTGCGCAAGCTGTTCGAGCTGGAGGTGCCGGAGATCGCCGAGGGCAGCGTGGAGATCACCGCGCTGGCCCGCGAGGCCGGGCACCGCACCAAGATGGCGGTGCGCTCCCGGGTGCAGGGGCTGGGCGCCAAGGGTGCCTGCATCGGCCCGATGGGCGCCCGGGTCCGCGCGGTGATGGCCGAGCTGCAGGGCGAGAAGATCGACATCGTCGACCACTCGGACGACCCGGCGGAGATGGTGGCGCACGCGCTGTCGCCCGCCCGGGTGGTCTCGGTCACGGTGGTGGACCCGGACACCCGGGCCGCCCGGGTGGTCGTGCCGGACTACCAGCTGTCGCTGGCGATCGGCAAGGAGGGCCAGAACGCGCGACTCGCGGCCAAGCTGACCGGGTGGCGGATCGACATCCGGTCCGACGCCGCCGAGGGTTCCGGCCCGGCTCCGGAACCCGCCGCGGGGGCCGACGGTCTCAGCCGTTGACCTCGCGCGCTAGACTTGATGAGGCTGGGCAGGTCGTGCCCGGCATTCCCCGTGTGCGTGGCAGGTCGAATCCTGTCCGCACCTGCGTGGGATGTCGGCGGACCGGCCCGAGGTCGGCCCTGACGCGGGTCGTGGCCGCGCCCGTCACCTCCGGGGGGATCGCCCCCCGGGACCTGGTGGTGGACGTGGCCCGGTCGCTGCCGGGCCGGGGGGCGTGGCTGCACCCCGACCCTCACTGCCTCGAGCTCGCCGAGCGCCGTCGTGCGTTCCCCCGGGCCCTGCGGATCGCAGGACCGGTGGACACGACCGCGGTGCACCGGCAGCTCGGGTGATGAGGGGAACCGGCCACCGGGACCACCGGTGGCCTTGAGCACCGTCGACATGGGAAGCGGGTTGAGAAGCCGATGGCTGCCCGATGAGCACGCACCGATGAGTACCCAGCGATGAGTACCCAGCACTAACGACGGTCCGACCCTGTCCTGGGCGGACCGAGACAGGAGAGATGTGGCCAAGGTCCGCGTCTACGAGCTCGCCAAGGAGCTCGGAGTCGATAGCAAGACCCTCATGACCAAGCTGAACGAACTCGGTGAGTTCGTGCGCTCGGCGTCCTCGACGATCGAGCCGCCGGTGGTCCGCAAGCTGCGGGACACGTACCCCGCCGCGGGTGGCGACGGCAAGGCCGAGTCCAAGCCCGCCGCCGCGAAGCCGGCCCCCAAGCCCGCTGCCAAGCCGGCCGCCGCCCAGGCGGAGGCCCCGGCCGCCGCGCCGGCGGAGCAGCCTGCTGCCCCGGCCGCCGCCGAGCAGCCCGCCGCCCCGGCCGAGAAGCCGGCCACCGCGAGCAAGCCGGCCCCCGCGCCGAAGCCCGCCGCGGCTCCGGCCGCCCCCGCCGCCGAGTCCGCCGCTCCGGCCGCCGACTCCGGTGAGGGTCGTTCCCCCCGCCCGGGCGCCCCGCGTCCGAGCGGTCCGCGTCCGGGCAACAACCCGTTCGCACCGTCCCAGGGCATGCCCCGTTCCGGCGAGGGCCGTGGCCCCCGTCCGGGCGGTCCGCGTCCGGGCAACAACCCCTTCGCCCCCTCCCAGGGCATGCCCCGTCCGGGGGAGCGCCGCAACGCCGAGGCCCCGGCCGCGCAGGCCGGTGGCGGCGACCGTCCGGGCGGTCCGCGTCCTGGTGGCCCCCGTCCGGGTGGTCCGCGTCCCGCGGCGCCGCGTCCCGGCGGTGGCCCGCGCCCGAACCCGGGCATGATGCCGGGTCGTTCCACCAGTGGGGTGGGGCGTCCGGGTGAGCGCCCGGCCCGTCCCGGTGGCGGCGGTGGCCGTCCCGGTGGTGGCGGCGGTGGCTACGGCGGCGGTGGCGGTCGTCCCGGTGGTGGCGGCGGGTTCGCCGGCCGTCCCGGCGGCGGTGGCCCCCGTGGCGCCGGTGGTCGCGGCAGCACCCAGGGTGCCTTCGGGCGCGCCGGTGGCCGCCCGGTCCGGGGACGGAAGTCGAAGCGCGCGAAGCGCCAGGAATTCGAGCAGATGCAGGCGCCGTCGCTCGGCGGCGTGCAGGTGCCCCGGGGCAACGGCTCCACGGTCATCCGCCTGCGTCACGGCGCGTCGCTGAACGACTTCGCGGACAAGATCGACGCGAACCCGGCGTCGCTGGTGACCGTGCTCTTCCACCTGGGCGAGATGGCCACGGCCACCCAGTCCCTGGACGAGGACACCTTCGGCACGCTGGCCGCCGAGCTCGGCTACGTGGTCGAGATGGTGTCCGCGGAGGAGGAGGACAAGGAGCTGCTCGAGTCCTTCGACATCGACCTGGACCAGGAGCTGGCCGACGAGGACGACTCGCAGCTGCAGGCCCGGCCGCCGGTGGTGACCGTGATGGGTCACGTCGACCACGGTAAGACCAAGCTGCTGGACGCGATCCGGTCCACGGACGTCGTCGCCGGTGAGGCCGGTGGCATCACCCAGCACATCGGTGCCTACCAGGTGCGCGCCGAGCACGAGGGCATCGAGCGTCCGATCACCTTCATCGACACCCCGGGTCACGAGGCGTTCACCGCCATGCGTGCCCGTGGTGCCCAGGTGACCGACATCGCGATCCTGGTGGTCGCGGCGGACGACGGCGTGATGCCGCAGACCGTCGAGGCGCTGAACCACGCCCAGGCGGCCGGTGTGCCGATCGTGGTCGCGGTGAACAAGGTCGACAAGGAGGACGCCAACCCGGCGAAGATCCGCCAGCAGCTGACCGAGTACAACCTGGTGGCCGAGGAGTACGGCGGCGACACCATGTTCGTCGACGTGTCGGCCAAGCAACGGATGGGCATCGACAGCCTGCTGGAGGCCGTCCTGCTGACCGCCGACGCGGCGCTCGACCTGCGGGCAAACCCGGACAAGGACGCGCGTGGTGTGGCCATCGAGGCCAACCTGGACAAGGGCCGCGGTTCCGTGGCCACCGTCCTGGTCCAGTCCGGCACCCTGCACGTCGGTGACGCGATCGTCGCCGGCACCGCCCACGGCCGGGTCCGTGCGATGTTCGACGAGCACGGCAACACGGTCACCGAGGCGGGTCCGGCCCGTCCGGTGCAGGTCCTGGGCCTGGCGTCCGTGCCGAGCGCCGGTGACACCTTCCTGGTGGCGCCGGACGAGCGGACCGCCCGCCAGATCGCCGAGAAGCGTGAGGCCGCCGAGCGTGCCGCCCTGCTGGCCAAGCGCCGCAAGCGGATCAGCCTGGAGGACTTCACCAAGGCCCTGGAGCTGGGCAAGGTCGAGACCCTCAACCTGGTCATCAAGGGTGACGTCTCCGGTGCCGTCGAGGCCCTGGAGGACGCGCTGCTCAAGATCGACGTGGGCGAGGAGGTCGACCTGCGCGTGATCCACCGCGGCGTCGGCGCGATCACCCAGAACGACGTGAACCTGGCCACGGTGGACAACGCCGTGATCATCGGCTTCAACGTCAAGTTCGGCGAGCGGGTCGAGGAGCTGGCCGACCGCGAGGGGGTCGAGGTCAAGTTCTACTCGGTCATCTACGCGGCGATCGACGACGTCGAGGCGGCCCTCAAGGGCATGCTCAAGCCGGAGTACGAGGAGGTGCAGCTCGGTACCGCCGAGGTGCGCGAGGTGTTCCGCTCCTCCAAGGCCGGCAACATCGCCGGTTCGCTGGTCCGCTCCGGGGAGATCCGCCGGAACAGCAAGGCCCGGGTGCTGCGCGACGGCAACGTGATCGGGGACAACCTGACCATCGAGTCGCTCAAGCGGTTCAAGGACGACGCCACCGAGGTCCGCGAGGGCTACGAGTGCGGTATCGGCCTCGGGTCGTACAACGACATCCGCGAGGGTGACGTGATCGAGACCTGGGAGATGCGCGAGAAGCCGCGCTCCTGATCCCGGTCCCGGTGGGCCCGTACCCGCGCCGACCCGGCGCGAGGTGCGGGCCCACCGCCGTTCGGGGGAAGATCCTCCGAACAGCAGCAACGCACCGAAAGAGAGAGCAGTCATGGTGGACCACCCCCGGGCCCGCAAGGTCGCCGACCGCATCCACGAGGTCGTCGCGCAGATGCTCGACACCCGGATCAAGGACCCGCGGCTCGGCTTCGTCACCGTCACCGATGTCCGGGTGACCGGCGACCTGCAGCACGCCAGCGTCTTCTACACCGTCTTCGGCGACGACGAGGCCCGGCAGGGCACCGCCGCCGCGCTGAAGAGCGCCACCGGGCTGATCCGCTCCGAGGTGGGCAAGCAACTCGGGGTCCGACTGACCCCGACCCTGGAGTTCGTGCTGGACGCCGTGCCGGAGACCGCCGCCCACCTGGACGCCGCCCTGCTGGAGGCCGCCCGCCGGGACCGCGAGGTCTCCGAGCTGGCGTCGTCCGCGCAGTACGCCGGGGACGCGGACCCGTACAAGAAGCCGGTCGACGACGAGGACGACTCCGACGACGATGCCCGCTGAGCAGCGGGACCGCCGGCCGCGGCGACCGACCGCGGCCGACGGCCTGCTGATCGTCGACAAGCCGGCGGGGTGGACCAGCCACGACGTGGTCGCCAAGGCGCGCTGGCTGGCCGGCACCCGCAAGGTCGGGCACGCCGGGACGCTGGACCCGATGGCCACCGGGGTGCTGGTGCTCGGGGTCGGGCGCGCGACCCGGCTGCTGACCTACGTGGTGGGCGCGGACAAGGAGTACCGGGCGACCATCCGGCTCGGGGTGTCCACCACCACCGACGACGCCGAGGGCGAGGTGGTCGCCCGGACCCCGGTGCCGGAGGTCCCCGGTGGGCTGGCCGAGGCGGTGCGGGCACTGACCGGGCCGATCCAGCAGGTGCCCAGCTCGGTGAGCGCGATCAAGATCGACGGGCAGCGGGCCTACGCCCGGGTGCGCGCCGGTGAGGACGTGCAGCTGACCGCGCGGCCGGTGACGATGCACGAGTTCGAGGTCGGGGAGGTCCGGGCCGCCGACGGGATCGTGGACCTCGACGTCCGGGTGGTGTGCTCCTCCGGGACCTACATCCGCGCGCTGGCCCGCGACCTGGGCATCGCGCTCGGCGTCGGCGGGCACCTGACGATGCTGCGCCGGACCCGGGTCGGCGGCTACCCGGTCGAGTCGGCGCGCACGCTGGACGAGCTGGAGGCCTGGCCGATGGACCGGCCGCTGGACACCCTGCCGCTGGCCGACGCGGCCCGGGCGACCTTCCCGGTGCGTGAGCTGACCGGCCCCGAGGCGGTTGCGCTGGGGCACGGGCAGCGGATCGCGCCCAGCGGGGTGGACGGGGCCGAGCGGACCGTCGCGGCGATCGGGCCGGGCGGGGACCTGGTGGCATTGATCGAGGACCGGGGTCCGCAGGCCCGGCCGGTGCTGGTGTTCGCTGCACCCTGACCGGTGCGCGCCGGGGTGCCGCCGGACGTGGGATGCTGGGCCGTCGTCGTAGGAGAGAGTGGAGCCGCGCGTGCAGTGCTGGACCGGACTCGGGCAGGTGCCCGGGGATTTCGGGCCCTCGGTGGTCACCATCGGCAACTTCGACGGGGTGCATCGCGGGCACGCCAGCGTGCTGGCCCGGATGGTCGCGGATGCCCGGGCGGCCGGACTGGCCACCGTGGCGGTGACCTTCACCCCGCACCCGCAGCGGGTGCACCGGCCGGAGACCGCGCCGCCGCTGCTCACCGGGGACGCAGACCGGCTGGAGCTGCTGGCCGGCACCGGCCTGGATGCGGTGCTGCTGGTCGAGTACACCCTGGACTTCGCCCGGCAGACCCCGGAGGAGTTCGTCCGGACCTATCTGGTGGACGGGCTGCGCGCCCGGACCGTGGTGGTGGGCCGGGACGTGCGCTTCGGCCGGGACAACTCCGGCGACCTGGGCACGATGCGCGAGCTGGGGGAGCGCTACGGCTTCACGGTGCGGGTGATCGAGGACGTGACCGGGGCGCCGGACGTCACCGCCGCCGAGCAGGGCGACCGCCGCTGGTCCTCCACCTGGGTGCGCGAGCTGCTGGCCGCCGGGGACGTCCGGGCGGCGGCGACCGTGCTGGGCCACCCGCACCGGATGCGCGGGGTGGTGGTGCACGGCGACGCGCGCGGCCGCGAGTTGGGCTTCCCGACCGCCAACCTGGAGCCGGAGTCCGAGGGCATGGTGCCCGCGGACGGGGTGTACGCCGGCTGGCTGCGAGTGGTCCGCCCCGCCGGTGGGCAGCCGCAACCGTCCGGGGAGTGCGCCCCGCTGCCGGCCGCGATCTCGGTGGGCACCAACCCGACCTTCGACGGCGAGCAGCGCCGGGTGGAGGCCTACGTGCTGGACCGCACCGACCTGGACCTGTACGGCGCCCAGGTGGTGCTGGAGTTCGTGGCCCGGATGCGCCCGACGCTGCGGTTCACCGACATCGAGGCGCTGATCGAGCAGATGCACACCGACGTCGCCGCGGTGCGTGAGGTCCTGGGTCTGTCCGGCTGATAGGGTTGCCTCGCCGTCAGAACGGCCGCGGACCGAGAGCGCCCGGGTGGACCTGCCCCGGAGCACCGCGCAACGACATTCAAGGAGAGTCGTGCCCCTCGACAACGACACCAAGAAGTCCATCATCGCCGAGTACGCCACCCACGAGGGCGACACCGGCTCCCCGGAGGTCCAGATCGCGCTGCTGACGCGGCGGATCAACGACCTGAACGAGCACCTCAAGGAGCACAAGCACGACCACCACAGCCGGCGCGGCCTGCTGCTGCTGGTCGGCCAGCGTCGTCGGCTCCAGGCGTACCTGCAGAAGACCGACATCACCCGCTACCGCGCCCTGATCGAGCGGCTCGGCCTGCGGCGATGACCGCGTGACCAGCCCGGACCCCAGGCGGGGTCCGGGCTGGTCCTGCGTCAGGGGCCGGATGTCCCTGACGCACCATCCGAAAGACCCGAGCGCCCGTCCGGTCTCGTCCGGTCCTCGGTAGTGGGTCACGGAGCACACGCTCCGTGGACCTCGATCGAAGACCGCCGCGGCCCGGGAGCTCACGAACCCGAAGGAGGGCACCCGTGGAGGGTCCCGAGATCCAGTTCGCCGAGGCCGTCATTGACAACGGCTCGTTCGGCACCCGCACCGTCCGCTTCGAGACCGGACGGCTGGCCAAGCAGGCCGCCGGTTCGGCGATGGCCTACCTGGACGGCGAGACCGCCCTGCTGTCGGCCACCACGGCGGGCAAGCACCCCAAGGACCAGTTCGACTTCTTCCCGCTGACGGTGGACGTCGAGGAGCGGCAGTACGCCGCCGGCAAGATCCCCGGCTCGTTCTTCCGTCGCGAGGGCCGTCCCTCGACCGACGCGATCCTGGCCTGCCGCCTGATCGACCGCCCGCTGCGCCCGCTGTTCGTCAAGGGCCTGCGCAACGAGGTCCAGGTCGTCATCACCGTGCTGGCGATCCACCCGGACGACGCCTACGACGTGCTGGCGATCAACGCCGCGTCCATCTCCACCCAGATCTCCGGCCTGCCGTTCTCCGGCCCGGTCGGCGCCGTGCGGATCGCCCTGATCGACGGCCAGTGGGTGGCCTTCCCCCGGTACACCGAGCGGGAGCGCGCCACCTTCGAGATCGTCGTGGCCGGCCGGGTCGTCGGTGACGACGTCGCGATCGCCATGATCGAGGCCGAGGCGCCGGAGAAGTCCTGGAACCTGATCAAGGACGAGGGCGGCGTCGCCCCCACCGAGGAGAAGGTCGCCGAGGGACTGGAGGCCGCCAAGCCCTTCATCCGAGTGCTGGTCGAGGCGCAGCAGGAGCTGGCCGCCAAGGCCGCCAAGGAGGTGCGGGAATTCCCGACCTTCCCGGACTACCAGCCCGACGCCTACGCCGCCGTGGAGAAGGCCGCCGAGGCCAAGCTGCACGAGGCGATGTCGATCGCGGACAAGCAGTCCCGCGAGACCCGCCAGGACGAGGTGAAGGCCGAGGTCCTCGCGGAGCTCGCCGGCGAGTTCGAGGGCCGGGAGAAGGAGCTGTCCGCCGCGGTCCGTGCGGTCACCAAGAAGGTCATCCGCCAGCGGATCCTCACCGACGGCTTCCGGATCGACGGGCGTGGCCTGCGGGACATCCGCACCCTGTCCGCCGAGGTCGAGGTGCTGCCCCGCGTGCACGGCTCGGCGCTGTTCGAGCGCGGCGAGACCCAGATCATGGGTGTCACCACGCTGAACATGCTCCGGATGGAGCAGCAGCTGGACACGCTGTCGCCGGAGACCCGCAAGCGGTACATGCACAACTACAACTTCCCGCCCTACTCCACCGGTGAGACCGGCCGAGTCGGGTCGCCGAAGCGCCGCGAGATCGGTCACGGCGCGCTGGCCGAGCGGGCGCTGATCCCGGTGCTGCCCTCGCGCGAGGAGTTCCCCTACGCGATCCGCCAGGTCTCCGAGGCGCTGGGCTCCAACGGCTCGACCTCGATGGGCTCGGTCTGCGCCAGCACCCTGTCGCTGCTGAACGCCGGTGTGCCGCTGCGCGCCCCGGTCGCCGGCATCGCGATGGGCCTGGTCTCCGACACGGTGGACGGGGAGACCCGCTACGCCGCGCTGACCGACATCCTCGGTGCCGAGGACGCCTTCGGTGACATGGACTTCAAGGTCGCCGGTACCCGCGAGTTCGTCACCGCGATCCAGCTGGACACCAAGCTCGACGGCATCCCCGCCTCGGTGCTGGCGGACGCGCTGACCCAGGCCAAGGAGGCTCGCCTGGCGATCCTCGACGTGCTGAACGAGGCCATCGACGTCCCGGACGAGATGTCCCCGAACGCCCCGCGCGTGATCTCGGTGAAGGTGCCGGTCGACAAGATCGGCGAGGTCATCGGCCCCAAGGGCAAGATGATCAACCAGATCCAGGAGGAGACCGGCGCCGACATCTCGATCGAGGACGACGGCACGGTCTACATCGGCGCCACCGACGGTCCGTCGGCGGAGGCCGCGCGGGCGGCGGTCAACGCGATCGCCAACCCGCACATGCCCGAGGTGGGCGAGCGCTTCGTCGGGACCGTGGTCAAGACCACGACCTTCGGCGCCTTCGTCTCGCTGTCCCCGGGCAAGGACGGCCTGCTGCACATCTCGCAGATCCGTCGCCTGGTCGGCGGCAAGCGGGTGGAGAACGTCGAGGACGTGCTGAAGATCGGCCAGAAGGTCCAGGTCGAGATCGGCGAGATCGACCCGCGCGGCAAGCTGTCGCTGCACGCCGTGGTCGAGGACACCGAGGGCGACGAGAAGAAGGCCGACGCCTGACGTGCCACTGCACCTCCCGCTCGTCGCCCCGGGTGAGTCCGGGGCCGAGCTGACCTCCGCCGGGCAGGACGGCGACGACATCCGTCGCTCCGTCCTGCCCGGCGGGGTGCGCCTGCTCACCGAGCGCGTCCCCGGGATGCGCTCGGTGAGCGTGGGCGCCTGGGTCGGTGTCGGGTCCCGGGACGAGAGCGACGGCCACCACGGCTCGACGCACTTCTTGGAGCACCTGCTGTTCAAGGGCACCGCCCGCCGCTCCGCGATGGACATCGCCGAGGCCTTCGACGAGGTCGGCGGCGAGGCCAACGCGGCCACCGGCAAGGAGCACACCTGCTACTACGCGCGGGTGCTCGACGAGGACCTGACCATGGCGACCGACGTGATCGCCGACATGGTCACCTCCGCCCGGCTGGACGCCGAGGAACTGGAGACCGAGCGCGGGGTCATCCTCGAAGAGCTCGCGATGAACGACGACGACCCGAGCGATGTGGCGCACGAGCGCTTCGCCGCGGTCGTCCTGGGCGACCACGAGCTGGGCCGCCCGATCGGTGGCACGCCGGAGACGATCCGTGCGGTGCCCCGGGAGGCGGTGTGGGAGCACTACCGCCAGCATTACCGCCCCGACACCCTGGTGGTCACCGCCGCCGGCGGGGTGGACCACGACGCCCTGGCCGCCCAGGTGGTTCAGGCCCTGGCCGACGGTGGTTGGGAGCTGCGCGACGGGGTCGCCCCCGCCGGACGCCGCACCGCCACCGAGGCGATCGTGCCCGCCGGTGGCACCCGGGTCACGGTGACCCGGAGCACCGAGCAGGCCAACGTCCTGGTCGGCGGCGTGGGGATCACCGCCACCGACCCCCGCCGGTTCACCCTCTCGGTGCTGAACGCGGTGCTGGGCGGCGGGATGTCCTCGCGGCTGTTCCAGGAGATCCGGGAGAAGCGCGGCCTGGCGTACTCCACCTACTCCTTCGCCGCCGGGCACGCCGACACCGGCATCTTCGGGCTGTACGCCGGCTGCACCCCCGCCAAGGTGGACCAGGTCACCGACCTGCTGATCGCCGAGTGGGAGCGGCTGGCCGACGGTGGCATCACCGAGGCGGAGCTGCGCCGGTCGATCGGGCAGCTGTCCGGTGGCCTGGTGCTCAACCTGGAGGACTCCGGGTCCCGGATGAGCCGGCTGGGCAAGTCCGAGCTGGTGCACGGCGAGCTGCTGTCCACCGAGGAGGCCCTGGAGCGGCTGCGCGCCGTCACCGCCGAGGACGTCCGGGTGCTGGCCGCCGAGTTGGCGTCCCGGCCGCGGTCGGTGGTCCGGGTCGGGCCGTTCGGGGACTGACCTCCCGGGCCGTCATCGGCCAAGATAGGGGGATGAGCGCCCCCACCGTCCCCGCCCGGCGCCGCGTGCTGGTCCGCGGCGAGCTGGTGCACGACCTCACCGCGTTCACCGTGACCGATCCCGGCTTCCGGCTGGTGCTGCCCACCCCGCTGCCGACGCTGGTGCTGCGCGCGGACGCCGCGGAACGGGTCGACCTGCTCAGCGGCGAGCGCCAGGAGCTGCGCTCGGCACTGTGCGGGCCGAGCACCCGGCCGTGGGCGGTGCGCGAGCCGGCCGGGTCCCGGGTCACGGTGCTGCGGCTGCGGCCGGAGGCGCTGGTCCGGCTCGGGGTCGGGGAACCGCGGGCGCTGGTGGACGGGACGACGGCGTGGGAGGCGGTGAGGGCTGGCGTGGACGCCGGGTCGGAGGGTGCCGCCGTGCCGGAAACTGCCGCCGTGCCGGGGGACGCCGGGCTGGATGACGGACGCGCGCTGGACCGGGAGCTGGCCGCGCGGGCGATGCCGCGGGACCCGGTGCTCCGCCAGCGGCTCGGCGAGGCGGTCGGCCTGATCCTGGCCGAGCGCGGGCTGGTGACCGCCGTCGACGTCGCCCGGGCCGCGCAGGTTCCACCGTCCGAGCTGTTCCGGCTGCTGGACGAGGCGGTCGGCACCGGTCCGGAGCAACTGGCCGCCGCCCAGCGCCTGCGCTGCACGGTGCGGGACGCGGTGCCCGCCGGTGCGCCACTGGGCCGGGTGCTGACCGTGCTGGGCGACCTGCGGGCGCTGCCGCCCCGGGAACTGCTCCGGCTGGGGCTGGACCACCTCGGCCTGGAACAGCTGGTCCGCCGGGGTGCGGCGCTGCCCCTGGGTTAGGGTGACCGACCGTGACGACTCTGCGGGTGGCCGTGCTGGGCGCGGCGGGACGAATGGGCCGGACCGTGGTCGAGGCGGTGCAGGACGCCCCCGGCCTGGAGCTGGTGGCGGCGCTCGACCGGGACGACGACGTCGCCGCGCTGGCGGACACCGGGGCACAGGTCGCGGTCGACTTCACGGTGCCGTCGGTGACCGAGGCGAATGTCACCGCGCTGATCCGGCAGGGCATCCACGCCGTTGTCGGCACCACCGGTTGGACCGACGAGGCACTGGACCGGCTGCGCACCGAGCTGGCCGCCCAGCCGCAGGTCGGGGTGCTGATCGCACCGAACTTCGCCCTGGGTGCCGTGCTGGCGATGCGGTTCGCTGCGATGGCCGCCCGCTGGTTCGAGTCCGCCGAGGTGGTCGAGCTGCACCACCCGGACAAGGCCGACGCGCCCTCCGGCACCGCCCGGCACACCGCGGAGGCGATCGCCCGCGCCCGGTCCCAGGCGGGGCTCGGCCCGATGCCGGATGCCACCACCAGCGCCGCCGACGGTGCCCGCGGAGCCGACGTCGACGGGGTCCGGGTGCACGCGGTGCGCCTGCGCGGGCTGACCGCGCACGAGGAGATCCTGCTGGGCAACCCGGGGGAGCAGCTGACCATCCGGCACGACTCCTTCGACCGGGTCAGCTTCATGCCCGGCGTGCTGCACGCGGTGCGCGCGATCGGCGACCGGCCCGGGCTGACCGTCGGGCTGGACCAGCTGCTGGACCTGGGCTGATGGGCGGTCGGCGGCGCACCTCGCTGATCGCGGCGGTGGCGCTCACCGCGCTGCTCGGGCTCTACCTCTGGCTGGTGCTCGGCCGGTCGGTGGCCCTGATCCGCACCGGTGAACCGGCCGGGATCGGGCTCGGCCTCGGCTTCGCGGTGCTGCCGCTGCTGGTCCTGGTGCTGGTCGCCCGGGAGTGGTTCCTGGCGATCGACGTGCAGCGAATGGCGGACACCCTGGCCGAGCGGGACGAGCTCCCGGTGGACGACCTGCCCCGGTCGCCCGGTGGCCGGATCGACCGGGCCGCTGCGGTCGCCGCCTTCGACCAGGCGCGGACCGAGGCGGAACAGGCCGCCGACGACGACTGGGGCGCCTGGTACCGGCTGGCCTTCGCCTACGAGGCGGCCGGCGACCGGAAGCGCGCCCGCGCCACGCTGCGTACCGCCTCCCGGATCCACCGCGGACGGGGGACCGGCAGCGAGTAGCGGGCCCCTGCTGGTCAGGGCGTCGGCCCGCGACTGGTGCCGCCCTGCCGATCGAGGCGTCCGCCCGCGTCGGGTGCGGTCGCGCCCCCGGGCCGTGGCTCAGAACTCGGCGGCCCACAGGTGCTCGGTGAGCTCGCGCGGGTCGCCCTCGTTGCCGAGCCGGCGACGGGCGCCCATGTCGTCCAGGCCGGCCGAACCGAGGAACTGCTCGCGCACCGCGTCGCCGTCCAGCACCCAGGTCTGCACGCTGGTCGCCCGGTCCTCGTCCCGCAGCAGGTCCACCACCGCGGCGAGCAGCCGGGAGCCGTGCCCGGCCCGCCGTGCCTCCGGCAGCACCTCCAGCGCCAGGATCTCCCCGCCGGGCCGGTCGTCGCCGCTGTCCACCGGTGCGGTGACCGGGGCGACCGAGGCGAAGCCGACCAGCCGCGGTCCGTGCATCGCCACCAGCACCCGGAACCCCGGACCGGGCGGGGTGCTGATCGCCTGCGCCCACTGCGCGGTGAGCTGTGCCGGGTCGATCCCGTCCAGCACCGCGTCGCCGAGCGCCTCGGCCAGTCCCTCCCGCCAGGCGGCGAGCTGGACCCGCGCCACCTCCCGCTCGTCGCCGGGCACGGCGGGGCGGACGGAGACGTCGGAGGTGGGGGTCAGCGGGCTGGTCATGGGCTCACCATGCCACGTACACCGGCTCCAGGTACTCCTCGATCCCCGCCTCGCCGCCCTCGCGCCCGATGCCGGACAGCTTGACGCCGCCGAAGGGCGCGCTGGCGTCGGAGACCATCCCGCGGTTGATCCCGATCATCCCGGCCTCCACCGCCTCGGTCAGGCGCAGCGCCCGGGACAGATCCCGGGTGTAGGCGTAGGCGACCAGGCCGAACTCGGTCGCGTTCGCCAGCGCGATGCCCTCGTCCTCGGTGGCGAAGGAGACCACCGGGGCGACCGGGCCGAAGATCTCCTCGGTCACCGCCCGGGTGTCCGCCGGGACCCGGTCCAGCACGGTGGGCGGGTAGAAGTGCCCGCGGCCCCGGATCGGCTCCCCGCCGGTGCGCACCCGGGCACCGTCGTCCGTCGCCCGGGCCACCAGCTCCGCCACGTGGTCCACCGCCGCCGACTCGATCAGCGGCCCGACGGTCACGTCCGGTTCGGTGCCGTGCCCGACCCGCAGCCGCTCGAACGCCGCGGTCAGCCGGTCGGCGAACTCCGCGGCGACCGGCTCCTGGACCAGGAACCGGTTCGCGGCCACGCAGGTCTGCCCGGAGTTGCGCATCTTGGCCGCCACCGCCCCCTCGACCGCCGCGTCCAGGTCGGCATCGGCGAACACCAGGAACGGCGCGTTGCCACCCAGCTCCATCGAGGTGCGCAGGATGTTCTGTGCCGCCTGGCCGAGCAGCGTCCGGCCGACCTCGGTGGACCCGGTGAAGGACAACTTGCGCAGCCGCGGGTCGGCGATCACCGGGGAGGTGACCTTCCCGGAGGACGCGGTGGGGATGACCCCGATCACGCCCGGCGGCAGGTCCCGGGCGGCCAGCTCCTCCCGGATCAGCTCGGCGAAGAACGCGGTGGTCAACGGGGTGAGCCGGGCCGGCTTCACCACGATCGGGCAGCCCGCCGCCAGGGCCGGGGCGACCTTGCGGGCGATCATCGCGATCGGGAAGTTCCACGGCGTGATCGCCAACGCCGGTCCCACCGGCCGGCGCAGCACCATCTGGTGGTGGGTGCCCGCCGGTGCCCGCCGGGCCAGTCCGTCCAGCCGCACCGCCTGCTCGGAGTACCAGCGCACGTACTCGGCGGCGTACTGCACCTCCGCCCGGGCCTCGGCCAGCGGCTTGCCACCCTCGGCGGTCACCAGGGCGGCGATGTCCTCGGTCCGGGCCACCATCACGTCGAACACCGCCCGCAGCAGGTCGGACCGGGTGCGCGGCGCAGCCTCCCGCCAGGCCGGGAACGCCCGGTCCGCCGCGTCCAGGGCCGCCAGGGCGTCCTCGGTGGTGGCGTCCGCCACATCGAACAGGGTCTCGCCGGTGCCCGGATCCTCGACCGGGAAGGTCCCGCCGCCGGTGGCCGGTCGCCACCGGCCGTCGATCAGCAGGCCGGTGGGCAGGTGGGCGGCGACGGTGGGCGGTAGGACGGCGGCGGACATGGGGCCAGTGTCACGCGGGGCGGTCGCCGGGGCACCCCGTGGGCTCCCGCGAAAGGCTGCTCGTCCCGCGTCGGGCAGGAGCGTGTCACTCCTCTCGTCGCCCTGCGCCGCCTACCATGGGGCCCCATGACCGAGCAGCCGTACGCCACGCGCACCACGCCCTACGAGGACCTGCTCCGGCTGGTGCTCGAGACCGGCACCGCGAAGTCGGACCGCACCGGCACCGGCACCCGCAGCGTGTTCGGGCACCAGATGCGCTTCGACCTGTCGCAGGGCTTCCCGCTGGTCACCACCAAGCGGGTGCACCTGCGCTCGATCGTGCAGGAGCTGCTCTGGTTCCTGCGGGGGGACTCCAACGTCCGCTGGTTGCAGGAGCGGAACGTCACCATCTGGGACGAGTGGGCGGACCAGGACGGCGAGCTCGGCCCGGTGTACGGCGTGCAGTGGCGGTCCTGGCCGACCCCGGACGGCGGGCACATCGACCAGCTGACCGAGCTGCTGGCGAACCTGCGCCGGGACCCGGACTCGCGCCGGCACATCGTGTCGGCCTGGAACGTGGCCGAGATCCCGAACATGGCGCTGGCCCCGTGCCACGCGCTGTTCCAGTTCTACGTGGCGGACGGGAAGCTGTCCTGCCAGCTCTACCAGCGCTCGGCCGACCTGTTCCTCGGGGTGCCGTTCAACCTGGCGTCCTACGCGCTGCTCACGCACATGGTGGCCCAGCAGGTGGGGCTGCAGCCGGGCGACTTCGTCTGGACCGGCGGGGACTGCCACATCTACGACAACCACGTCGACCAGGTGCGCGAGCAGCTGACCCGGGAGCCGTACCCGTTCCCGGCGCTGCACCTGCGCCAGGCGGACTCGCTGTTCGATTACACCCTGGAGGACGTCGAGGTGGTCGGCTACCAGCACCACCCGACGATCAAGGCGCCGATCGCGGTCTGAGACCGGGTCAGCCCATCCAGCCCACCGCGCGCAGCACCGCGGCGCTCGCGGCCGCCGCCACGACGACCACGATGAACGGCGCGCGCAGCACCAGCGCGATCGCGGCGACCACCAGTGCGGCCAGCCGGGCGTCCAGCTGCACCGCCCCGTCGCCGGTGGCGCTCTGCACCGCGACCAGGGCGGCCAGCAGGGCCACCGTGACCAGGGCGGCGGTGCGGGTGACCCGGGGGTTGTCCAGCAGCCGGCGGGGGACCAGGTGGCCGGCCAGCTTGGTCGCGTAGACCACGGCGGAGGATGCCAGCACGGCGATCCAGGCGGTGGCGCGGTCCAGGGTGGTCATCGCGGGTCCTTCCGGTCGGTCTCTGAACGGGACGCCTGGTGCGCCGCGGCCGGCGTCACGGCCGCACCGCCGCGGACCTCCGCGTCCGTGCCGTCGCCCGGGGCCAGTACCCCGACCACCACCGCCAGCACCGCCGCCGCCAGCACCGGCACCCCGGCGGGCACCACCGGGGTCAACGCCAGGGCCGTCCCGGCCGCCGCCAGCGCCACCCAGCGGGCGGTGCGTGCCGCCGCATCCCGCCCGGTCAGGCGCGGCCAGAGCAGGGCGAGGAAGGCGGCGGCCGCCGCGGCGTCCAACCCGTAGCGCCGCGGGTCGCCCAGGGCGTCGCCGAGCAGCGCGCCGGCCAGGGTGAACGCGTTCCAGAGCACGAACACTCCGGCCCCGGTCCACCAGAACCCGGCCCGGGCGGCGGCGAGGGTGGGCTGGGCGGTGCCGACCGCGGTGGACTCGTCGATGGTGAGCTGGGCGGCCAACAGCCGGCGCCAGCCCCGGGCGCCGAGCAGGCCGGAGACCTGCACCCCGTACAGCCCGTTGCGGGCACCGAGCAGCCCGGCGGTGGCCACCACCGCTCCGGCCGCCCCGCCGGCACCGAGCACGCCGACCGCGGCGAACTGCGAGCCGCCGGAGAACATCACCAGGCTGAGCACCATGGTCTGGGGCAGGTCGAGCCCGGCGGCCACCGCGAGCGCCCCGAACGAGATCCCGTACAGCCCGGTGGCCACCGACACCGACAGGGCGGTGCGGACCGCCGCCCGGACGGTCGGATCGGGCGCGGGGGTGGGACGGGAGGACACCCGGGGAGAGTAGCCCGCGACGACCGGGAGGCGACCACTGCGCGACCCGGGTCTGTCCACCCGCTGACCGGCGGACGTCCGGGATGAACACCTGGCGAACCGGCACCGAAGCCTTGCCGACATCGCCCGGATCGGCGTGCGGCCGTTCCTAGATTGGCCGTGGCCGCCGGCTCGGCGCCCCGTGACCTGCGAACGGAAGTCCTCATCCCCGTGACCTCAGACGTCCTCGCGCCGCCCGCCCCGGGTGGTGCCGCGACCGGCGCCGCGAGCCCCGCCCGGCCCGCCGGCCCCGCGCGACGGGGCGGCCTCAGCGCCCGCCGTCGCCGCCACGCCTTCGGCTGGTTCCTGCTGCTGGCCGGCCCGAACATCGCCCTGCTGCTGGTGTTCGTCTACCGGCCGCTGATCCAGAGCTTCTACCTGTCCACCCTGCAGTGGAACCTGGGGTCGCCGGTGGCGCGCCAGGTCGGGCTGGGGAACTACATCGAGTGGTTCACCGCTGCCACCACCGGCCGGGTGGTCGGCACCACCGCCGTGTTCACCGTGGTGACGGTGGGCGGCTCGATGCTGCTCGGCCTCGGCCTGGCCCTGCTGCTGAACCGCCGGCTGCGGGGGCGCGGGCTGGCCCGGACGGTGGCCTTCGCGCCGTACGTCCTGTCCGGCTTCGCGGTCGGCATCCTGTGGCTGTTCATCTTCGACCCGCGCTACGGCCTGATGGCCGAGCTGCTCCAGCTGGTGAACCTGGACTCCCCGCAGTGGTACACCCAGCGGCCCTGGCCGTTGGTGATGATCGTGGTGGTCTACCTGTGGAAGAACGTCGGCTACGTCGCGCTGATCTACCTGGCCGGCCTGCAGTCGGTGCCGCAGGACCTCAAGGACGCCGCGGCGCTGGACGGTGCCTCCCCGGGCCGGACCCTGCGCTCGATCGTGCTGCCGCTGCTGACCCCGACCACGTTCTTCCTGCTGGTCACGATGATGCTGGCCTCGCTGCAGTCCTTCGACCTGATCAAGGCGATGACCAGCGGCGGCCCGCTCGGCTCGACCACCACGTTGATGTACTCGATCTACGAGGAGAGCTTCGTCAACGGCCGGGCCGGCTACGCCTCGGCGGTCGCCACGATCCTGTTCCTGGTGCTGCTGGCCGTCACCGCGGTGCAGATGCGCTTCATCCAGCGGAAGGTGCACTACTCGTGAGCGTCCTGACCCCGCGCCGGCAGGCCGCGCCGGAGCCCGCCGTGGCCGCCCCGCCCGCCCCGGTCCGCCATCCCACCCCGCCGGGGCGCTCGGCTCGCCGCCGCCCGCCGGTGGTCGGGTATCTGACGATGATCCTGGCGACGGTGGTGCTCGGCGCCCCGCTGATCTGGCTGGCGCTGGCCTCGTTCAAGACCCCGGGTGAGCTGTACAGCCTGCCGTTGCAGTGGCTGCCCGGCTCGCTGGACCCGGCCAACTACCAGCAGGCGGCCGACACCATCCCGCTGGGCCGGCTGCTGGCCAACAGCGTCGGGCTGACGGTGGTCGGCGCCGGGCTGAAGGTGATCCTCGGCCTGGGCTGCGCCTACGGGCTGGTCTACCTGGACTTCCCGTTCAAGAAGGTGCTGTTCGGCCTGGTGATCGCGACGCTGATGATCCCGCCGCAGATCACGATCATCCCGAACTACACCCTGGTCGCGAGCCTCGGCTGGCTGAACACCTACCAGGGGATCCTGGTGCCCGGCCTGGCGTCGGCCTTCGGCACCTTCCTGTTCCGCCAGCACTTCCTCACCCTGCCCGCCTCGATCCTGGAGGCGGCCGAACTCGACGGTGCCGGGCACTGGCGCAAGCTGTGGCGGTTCGTGGTGCCGATGAGCACCCCGACCATCGCCGCGGTGACCCTGGTGTCGGTGGTCACCGAGTGGAACGACTACCTGTGGCCGTTCCTGGTGATCGACCGCCCGGACAAGATGACGCTGCCGGTGGGCCTGACCCTGCTGCAGAACATCGACGGCATGACCAACTGGGGCGTGCTGCTGGCCGCCACCGTCGTGGTCACCCTGCCGATCCTGATCGTCTTCCTGGTGCTGCAACGCCGCCTGGTCGACGGCCTCACCGCGGGCGCCGTCACCGGCTGACCCCGCCCCCCGACTCCCGGGCCACCCCCTGTCAGGCCCGGGTCACCCCCGCGCGCCCGGATCCCGGGTGCACGACCCGAAGGAGCACCCCCGTGTCCCACGCCTTGCCCGGACGCCGTCGCCGCGGCGCCGTCCTCGCCGGAGCCTTCTCCGCCGTCGCCGCGCTGACCCTGACCGCCTGCGGTGGCCCCGCGGTCGGCGGCACCGGCTCCGAGTCCGGCGCCGCCACCGAGGCGACCGACTGGTCGCAGGTGGAGCCCGCCGACGAGATCACGTTCTGGTCCAACCACCCGGGTCAGTCCCAGGACGTCGAGCAGGAACTGATCGACCAGTTCACCGCCGAGACCGGGATCTCGGTCAACCTGGTCACCGCCGGGGCGAACTACGACGAGGTCGCCCAGCGCTTCCAGGCCGCATCCCAGTCCGACGAGATGCCCGATGCGGTGATCGCCTCCGACGTGTGGTGGTTCCGCTACCACCTGAACGACCAGATCATCCCGCTGGACGACGTCTTCGAGTACCTGGACGCCGACGCCGAGGACTTCCAGCCCGCGCTGTACGGCGACTACGAGTACGAGGACCAGCACTGGGCCGCCCCCTACGCCCGGTCGACGCCGCTGTTCTACTACAACAAGGACATGTGGGCCGCTGCCGGGCTGCCGGACCGCGGGCCGGAGACCTGGGCGGAGCTGCAGGACTGGAGCGCGCAGCTGGCCGGCCAGGTGCCGGACGGCGGCAGCCCGTTCGGGCTGTCCACCGGTCCGTCCTGGGGCGCCTGGTGGTTCGAGAACATGATCTGGGGCCAGGGCGGCCAGTACTCGGACGGCTTCGAGGTGACCTTGGACACCGAGGAGGCGATCGCCGGCGGGCAGTTCCTGTCCGACCTGTTCCACGGCGTGGCCGGCGTGAACAACGGTGAGCCGGTCGCCACGGTGTCGGCCACCGACTCGATGGCCGACTTCTCCAGCGGCCTGATCGCCTCCACCATCGGGTCCACCGGGTCGCTGACCGGAGCACTGGAGTCGGCCTCGTTCGAGGTGGGCACCGCGTTCCTGCCCGACGGCCCGGACGGCGGCGGCTCGCCCACCGGCGGCACCGGCGTGGCGGTCTCGGCCTCCTCGACCCCGGAGAAGCAGCTCGCCGCGGCGATGTTCGTGCAGTTCCTCACCAACACCGACAACACTGCCACGTTCTCCCAGGCGACCGGGTACATGCCGGTGCGCACCTCGGCGGTGGAGTCCGACACGATGAATGCGGTCTACGAGCGGGCCCCGCAGTTCCGCACCGCGGTCGACCAGCTCGGGGAGAAGGCGCGCTCGCAGGACTACATTCGGGTGTTCGTGCCGGGTGCCGACGCCCTGCTCAACACGGCGATCGAGCAGATCGTCCTGGAGGGCACCGACCCGGCGACCGCCTTCGAGTCGATCACCCCGCAGCTCGAGACCGCCTACCGCGAGAACGTGGAGCCCTACCTGTGAGTCAGACCCCGACCGTCATCGCGCACCGCGGCAACTCCTCCGTCGCCCCGCAGAACACCCTGGCGGCCTTCGAGGCGGCGTGGCGGGCGGGGGCGGGCAGCATCGAGCTGGACGTGCAGCTGACCGCCGACGGCCGGGTCGTGATCATCCACGACGACACCGCCGACGCCACCACCGACGGTACCGGTCCGATCAGCGCGATGGACCTGGCCACGGTGCGCGCCCTGGACGCCGGGTCGTGGTTCGCCCCGGCCTATGCCGGCCAGCCGGTGCCCACCCTGGCCGAGGTGATCGACTTCCTCGGCCGCCGCCCGGGCATCGACCTGCTGCTGGAGATCAAGGGCGCGTGGACCGTGGACCAGGTCCGCCTGGTCACCGGTCCGCTGGCCGAGGCCGGGTTGTTCGACCGGGTGATCGGGCAGAGCTTCTGGCCGGAGACGGTGGCGGCGCTGGCCGAGGCCGCTCCGTCGCTGCGCCGAGGGTTGCTGGTGTTCGGCTTCGACTCGGTGGACGAGTTGCTGTCGGTGTGCGCCGACCTCGGGGTGGTCACCTGCAACCCGGCCGGCCCGCTGCTGGCCGAGCACCCGGACCTGGTCGAGCTGCTGCACCGGGCGGGCGTCCAGGTGATGGTCTGGACCCTCGACGAGCCCGAGCACTGGGCGGCCGCCCTCGCTCTGGGCGTCGACGCGATCATCACCGACCGCCCCGACCGACTGGCCGGGTACCTCGCCGCGCACTAGCCGCACCGAGAGTGCACGAATGCAGGCCTCCCGAGCCGGGAGGCCTGCATTCGTGCACTCTCGGCGTGTCCGGGGCTGGGTCCG
>NZ_JAAXOX010000004.1 GCF_012396125.1 Cellulomonas denverensis
CGACCACACGCTGAGCGGGTGGAACCTGACCCAGGACGGCACCGGTGAGGCGGCGGACCGCTCGGCCACCCCGGAGCCGCGGTCGGCGCTCCGCCGGGCGGCCAGTGGGTCGGCGCCGCGGTCGTCGCGCAGCGCCCCGGCAAGCACGGCGTCGAAGCCGGAGCCGGTGCCGCGCGTGGCGGTGCGGGCCTCGGCGACGATGCCGGTCCGGGTGGCCGCGGTGGTCTGGACGGTGGTCATGCGGTCACTCCCAGCAGGGCGGTCAGGTCGGTCAGGTCGCTCGACCCGGTGGCCGAGGTCCCGGTGAGCGCGGACAGCAGGCTCGCGGTGGCGGCGGAGGAGCCGGTGGCGGAGCCCGCGCCGCTGCCGGCCAGCACCGCGAGCGCGGTCTGCCCGGCCGATGCGGTGCTCGCGGCGGTGGCCGCACCCACCTCGGCTGCCGACGGCAGGATCCGGCGGATGGTGGTCGGCTCGGTGTAGACGTCCCGGATCCGCACCTGGTCGCCGGGCTTGGGGGCGTCGATCATCTGCCCGTCGCCGACGTAGATGCCGATGTGGCTGCCGCCGCCGAACACGAGCAGGTCGCCGGGCCGCGCCTGGTCCAGCGACGGCACCTCCTCGCCGAGGGTCATCTGCTCCCGGGCGGTGCGCGGGATGCCGGTGACGCCCAGGTCGGCGAGGGCGCGCTGCACCAGGCCGGAGCAGTCCAGCCCGCCCTCGTCCAGCGACTCACCGCCCCAGACGTAGGGCGTGCCCTGGTAGGCCTTGGCGGCCTCGACCAGCGACTCCCCGGTCACCGAGCCGGAGACGGTGGTGGTCGCGGTGGTGCCGGTGTCCGCGCTCGCGGTGGCGAGCGCCTGGGCGAAGGCGGTGGTGGCCTCGGTGCTGGTCGCGGTCGTGGTCGTGGTGGTCGTCGTGGGTGCCACCAGGGCGCGGATCTCGGCCATCCGGGCCTGCACCGCGGCGATGCCGGTCATGCGTCCTCCCCGGGCAGGGCCGGGCGGGTGCCACCGCGGCGGCCGGCGATCTCGTCCAGCACCAGCTGTTCGGCCCGCTGGTCCGCCTCGGCCTCGGCGGTGGCGTGCTTGTCCTCGAGCTTCTCCAGCGTGCGGGTCCGGGTCCGGGCGGCCGACCAGTCCTCGGCCCGGTCGTCCATCACCTGCTGGGCCGCGGCGGTCAACGCCCGCTGCTCCACCAGCAGGCCGCCGAGCGCGAGCCGGCTGGCGATCACGGCGCGCAGGGCGGTGGCATCGGTGCCGGCCGGCAGACCCGCGGCGCCCAACGCGTCCTCGGTGGCGGCCCGGCGGGCGGCGGCGGTGTCCCGGGCCCGGGTGGCACCGGCCAGCTCGACCGCGGCCTGCTCCTCGGCCAGGGCGCGCAGCCGCAGCAGGCCGGCCAGCCGGAAGGCGCTCATCGGATCTCCCCCATCGCGTCCACCAGGGCGGCCAGCCGGGACCAGGACTGTGCGGCGGGGGCGGCCTCGTCCATGCCCTGGCGCAGGAAGTCGTCGATCGCCCCGGCATGGGCGACCGCGGCGTCCACCAGCGGGTTGGAGCCGGCGACATAGGCGCCGACGTCCAGCAGGTCCTGGGCCTGGCGCCGGGCGGCCATCACCCGGCGGAGCTGGGTGGCGAGCTGCTTCTGCCCGCCGTCCAGCACCCGGGAGGCCACTCGGCTGATCGAGCCCAGCGCGTCCACCGACGGGAAGTGCCCGGCGACCGCCAGCTTGCGGTCCAGCACCACGTGCCCGTCCAGGATCGACCGGGCGGCGTCGGCGATCGGCTCGTTGTGGTCGTCGCCGTCCACCAGCACGGTGTACAGCCCGGTGACCGAACCGACCGGCCCGGTCCCCGCGCGCTCCAGCAACTGGGCCAGCAGGGCGAAGGTGCTCGGCGGGTAACCGCGGGTGGCCGGGGGCTCACCGACCGACAGGCCGACCTCGCGCTGGGCCATCGCCACCCGGGTCAGCGAGTCCATCATCAGCACCACGTCGTCGCCGCGGTCGCGGAACCACTCCGCGATCCGGGTCGCCACGAACGCGCTGCGCAGCCGGACCGCGGGCGGCTCGTCGGAGGTGGCGACCACCACCACCGAGCGGGCCAGGCCCTCCGGTCCCAGGTCGTCCTCCAGGAACTCGCGGACCTCACGGCCACGCTCCCCCACCAGCGCGATCACCGACACCTGGGCCTCGGTACCCCGGGCGATCATCGACAGCAGGGACGACTTGCCGACCCCGGACCCGGCGAACAGGCCCAGGCGCTGACCCCGGCCGGCGGCGACCAGCGTGTCCAGCACCCGCACCCCGAGTTCCAGCGGCTGGTCCACCCGGGCGCGCGCCAGCGGGTGCGGGGCATGGCCGGTGACCTCGACCTGGTCGATGCCGGTCAGCGGGCCCTTGCCGTCGATCGGGCGGCCCAGGCCGTCCAGCACCCGGCCGAGCAGACCCGGTCCGACCGGGGCACTCAGGGCGCGGCGGTGCGGGCGGACCCGCATCCCGGCCCGCAGACCGTGGGTGGGGCCCAGCGGCATGCAGTGTGCGGATCCGGCGCCGGTGGCGACCACCTCGGCCAGGGTCTCGGTGGCACCGGAGTCGATGCCGACCAGCTCGCCGACCGCGGCGCCGGTGCCGGCCACCTCCACGGTGAGGCCGACCACGCCGCGCACGGTGCCGGTCCGCTCGGGGGCGGCGGCGGTCAGCGCACGGTGCCAGCGCGGGGCGAGCTCGGCGGTCGGGTGGAAGGCGGGCGCGGGGCGGACCGCGGCGGCACGCGGCGATCCGGTGGTCGCGGCGTCGCGCTGGGCGGGGAGCACGGGCCCGGTCATCGCGGGTCCACCCCCAGCTCGGCCCGGGCCCGGGCGAGTGCGGTGCCGATCCGGGCGTCCAGCACGCCGTCGGGGAACTCCCCGACCGCGTCGCCGGGCGCCAGCGCCGGGTCGGCGACCAGCTCGACCCCGGCCGGCGCCGGGGCACCGGCACCCGCGGCGACCAGGGTGTCCAGATCGGCGGGGTGCAGCCGGATGGTGTGCAGCCCGGCACCGGGCATCGCGGCCAGCACCCGGGCGAGTGCGGCGCGGGCGGAGGTCTCCCGGTCCGACAGCTCCCGGCCGAGCACGGCGGCGGCCAGCTCGGTGGCGGCGGCCACCAGCGTCTGCTCGGCCTCGGCCAGCACCGGCAGCGCACGGTCGGCGGCGGCCCGGGCGGCGGCGGCCAGCGTGTCCAGCGCCGCCCGGTGCTCCGCGGCGCGGCGCGACTCGGCGGCGGCCGACTCGGCCCGCACCCGCTCGGACTCCAGCTCCGCGGCACGGGCGGCCTCCCGGGCACCAGCGGCGTAGCCCGCGGCGTACCCGGCGGCATAGCCCGCGGCGCGGGAGTCCGCAGTGTGCTGCGCCGGGACGTTCCCGGCGAAGGCGGGCGTGAAGGTCTCAGGCAACGTACTCGTCCTCGCCCTCGCGCCGGATCACGATCTGGCCGGACTCCTCCAGCCGCCGGATCACCTGCACGATGCCGGCGCGGGCCTCCTCGACCTGGGACAGCCGGACCGGGCCGAGCAGCTCGACCTCCTCCTCCAGGTTCTCCCGGGCACGCTCGGACAGGTTGCGCAGGATCTTCTCCCGCACCTCCGGCGCCGCACCCTTCAGGGCGACCGACAGCTCGTTGGTCTCCACCCCGCGCAGCACCAGCTGCATCGCCCGGTCCTCCAGCAGCACGATGTCGCCGAAGACGAACATCCGGCTGCGCACCTCGTCCGCCAGGGACTCGTCCCGGTTGGTCAGGCCCTCCAGGATCAGCTTCTCCGTGGTCGGGTCGGCCCGGTTGATGATCTCCACCAGCGGCTGCACGCCACCGATCGCGGCCATCTCGTTCGGGGTCAGCACGGTGGACGCCTTGCGCTGCAGGCTCTCCGCGATCACCTGGACCACATTCGGGGAGGCCCGCTCCATCAGCGCGATCCGGTGCGCCACCTCGGCCTGCCGCTCGGCGGGCAGCCCGGCCAGGATCGCCGAGGCGTGCTCCGGGCGCAGGTGGGCCAGCACCAGGGCGACCGCCTGCGGGTGCTCGCCGTTCAGCAGGGACAGCACCTGCCGGGCGTCGGCGTGCTGCAGGAACTCGAACGGCTGCCCGGCCATCGAGGTCTGCAGCCGCTCGATCATCCCGGCGGCCTCGTCCCGGCCCAGCGCGCCCTCCAGCAGCTGGGTGGCCGCGCCGATGCCGCCGCCCACCGCCGGACCGATCGCGGAGACCTGGTAGAACTCCTCGATCACCTCGTCGGCGACGCTCTGGTCCAGGCGCTCCAGCCGCATGATCTCCGCGGTGAGCTCCTCGATCTCGGCGGTGTCCAGCTGGGACATCACCCGCGCGGCCCGCTCCCGGCCGAGCTGCAACAGCAGCATCGCGGCCTTCTGGGTGCCGGTCAGGCCCTGAGTCATGGTCGGCGTACTCATCGCCGCCCCGCCGGGTTGCTCATCCAGCCGCGCAGCAGGTCGGCGACCTCACCCGGCTGCTCGTCGGCCAGCGCGGAGATCTCGGCCCGCTTGACCGCCAGCGACTCGGCGACCGGGTCCACCTCGGCGGGGCCGGGCAGGGCCGGCGGGATGTCCGCGGGCTCCTCCAGCTCCGGCAGGTCGGCCGGCGGCTCCATCACGGTGGTCAGCTCGCCGATGTCCAGCGCCTCGCGCTTGGCCCGGCGGGACCGGCGGGCCAACACCACCGCGACGATGATCACCAGCAGCAGCAGGCCACCGGCGATCGCGGCCTGCCGGATCAGCGACCCCCGGGCGGCGGCAGCGGCCTCGGCATCGGCGGCGGCCAGGGCGTCGGCGGCCGCGTCGGCCCCGGTGGTGTCGAAGGTCATCCGCTGCACCGAGATGGTGTCGCCGCGCTCGGCGTCGATCCCGGCGGCGGCGGACAGCATCTCGGTCAACTGGGCCATGTCGATCCCGGCGGCGGCGGTGGTGTCCACCGCGACCGCCAGCGACTGGCGGCGGACCGAGCCCGGCGCCTGCTGGGTCACCTCGGTCACCTTGTTCACCGCGTTGTTCACGTCCTCCGAGGTGCTGGTGTAGCTGCCGTCGCCGGTGCCGTCACCGCTGGGCACCGCGATGTTGTCCGGCCCGAGCACCCCGGTCGCCGTGCCGGAGCCGGTGCCGGTGTACTCCTCGGTGGTGGTCGAGGAGGCCAGCGGCGGCACGTCCTGCGCGGCGGAGAACTCCTCGGTGGTGCGCTGGGTCTGGTCGTAGTCCAGGTCGGCGGCCATCGTCACCGCGGACTTCCCGGCGCCGAGCACCTGGTCCAGCAGCGCCTGCACCGCCGAGGTGACCCGGCTCTCGTAGTCGGTGGTGGTCTGGTTGCCGGACGCCCCCGCCACACCGGTGCCGACGGCGGACAGCACCTGGCCGCTGGCGTCGATCACCGCGACGTCGGTGGCCTTCATCCCCTCGATGCCGGCCGACACCAGGTGCACGATCGCCTCGACCTGATCGGTGGACAGCGAACTGCCCGCCGTGGTCCGGATGAACACCGAGGCGGTCGGGTCCTGCTGCTCGGAGACGAACACCGAGTCGGTGGGCAGCGCGAGCTTGACGCTGGCCGAGTCGACGCCCTGCATCGCACCGATCGTCTTGGCCAGCTCGCCCTCGATCGCGCGCTGGTAGGTGGTCTGCTGCTGGAACTCGCTCGACGTCATCGACATGCCGTCCAGCAGCGAGTAGCCGTCGCCGTCCTCGTTCGCGGGCAACCCGGCCGCAGCCAGCTTCAGCCGCATCGAGTACAGCTGGTCCGCGGGCACCAGCACCGTGCTGCCACCGTCGGTCAGCTCGTACTGCACCCCCTCGGAGCTGAGCTGGTCGACCACCGCGGACGCATCCGCCGCGGACAGGCCGGAGAACAGCGGGCTCATGGTCGGCTTCGTGGCCCAGCTGGCCAGCGCGATCCCGCCGAGCACCAGGGCGGCGACCGCGATCAGCGCGAAGGTGCGCTGCGGCAGGCTGAACTGCTTCACCGCCGCGGACAGCCGCCCGAACAGGGACTTCACCTGCGCGGGCATCAGGCCTGCATCCTCATGATCTCGGTGAAGGCGTCGACCGCCTTGTTCCGGACCGCGGCGGTCAGCTCCAGCTGGAGCTTCGCCTCGGCGGCGGCGACCGTGTAGTCGTGCACGTCGTCCAGGTCACCGGTGACGGCCTTGATCGCCAGCTCGTTGCTGGTCGACTGCGCCTGGGTCAGGGAGTTCACCGCGCCGCTGAGCACGTCGGAGAAGCCGCCGTCCCCGACCGAGGTCACGGCCGAGCTCGGGTTCAGGGCGGCGAGGTAGCCGGTGCTGGTCACACCGGACACGGGCTGGATGCTCACTGGTTCCGTCCGATCTGCAGCGCGGCCTCGTAGGAGGCCTTGGCCCGGTCGACCACCGCGGCATTCGCCTGGTAGCCGCGCTGGGCCATGATCAGCTGGCCCATCTGGCTGGCCATGTCGATGTCGGGGTACTTCACGTAGCCGTCCTCGTCCGCGAGCGGGTTGTCCGGTTCGTAGACCATCCGGCCCTCCGCCGACCCGAGTGCGATCCCGGCCACCTGTGCCCCGCCACCGTTCTGGCTGGAGATCTCCGAGGCGATCACGTACTTGGCCTGGTAGGCGTCCTCGTTGGTCGCCCGGACGGTGTTCAGGTTGGACAGGTTGTCCGAGACCGCGTCGATCCACTTGCGGTACACGGTCATTCCGGTGCTGGCGATGCCGATCGCCCCGAAGGTGGTCATCAGGAAGTCCTCATGGCGGTGCGGATGGCGGAGAAGGTGCCGTCGATCGCCTGCGTGGCCAGCTGGTAGCGCAGGTTCGTGTCGACGTTGAGCAGGGTCTCGGTGTCGAGGTTGACGTTGTTGCCGTCCTCGCGGGTGGGCTCCAGGGAGCGCGCCACCGTCGCCTCGGCCGCGCCGCTGCCGTTGCCCACCGCCCGGGACAGCGCATCCTCGAAGGACACCCGCTTGGCCTGGTAGCCCGGGGTCTGGATGTTCGCGACGTTCTCGGCGATGGATCGCTGGCGCAGCGCCAGGCCGTCGAGCGCGCTGGACAGCGCGACGAAGCTCACGGAATCGAACATGCCCATCGGCCAGTGGTCCTCTTCGAGGGTGGTGCCTGGTCGGCCGATCCGTGGCCTGCTGCGCGAGCGATCCGTGCTCGACCTGCCCATCGGCCGAGGGGTCACCGGTGTGAGGCAGAACGGCGAAAATCGTGGCGCTCGTCCCGGCATTCACAGCAAGGGGTCCGAATTGCCCCGGGATGCCGGATCGCGGGGTGGTTCCGCTAGGTGGTGAAGCCGCGCCACCACCCTGTCCGCTTCGACCTTTCCACGCAGCTTCGGCAGTGTGCCACCTAGCCACAGCACGATGGTGCATGTCGGGCGGCCGGTGGCGATCCGACCGTGCGATGACGTGCGGCTAGGTAGTTCCTGTGCGACCTACGCTGCCTGAGTTCGACCCGGGATAGCCCGTGTTCCGCGAGACCTGCCGACGTCCCGCCCACCCGATGAGATTGCTCGGCCGTATCCGAACGAAAGCACCTCCAGATGACCATCGACTGCCTTCCCGCCACCGGCAACAGCACGCTCCCGCTCGTCCTTGTCTCGCTCGCGCTGATCACCCTCGGCGTGGTGGCGGTCACAGCGGCCCGCCGCTCACGGCGCGGCCCACGGACGCCGATCGCGATGACGGCGCTGGTCGCCCTGGCCCTCGGCGCCGGTTCTTGCCTCGCGATCGCCGACAGCGCGCCCGCCCGGGCGGCAACGTCGACCGAGGACGACTGCGCGGGTGGGACACCGACATCGACACCTGCCCCGAGTGACACAGCACCGGCTCCCAGCCCCAGCCCCGCGAGCCCGGACCCCACCCCCACGCCTTCCGAGCCCAGCCCGCTCGTCGACTACGCGATCGCCTTCCCCGAGCAGACCATCCCCGAACCGCCGACCGGCATCCCGAACCGCGCCGTGATCAACCTCGAGGTGCGCCCCTACGCCCAGAGCCACACGGTGGAGCTGTCGAACACGGGTGAGGTCGACGGCACCGAGCCGATCACCTTGTTCATCCCGGCCCAACCGGACGGCTACTGGACCGTGCTGGGGGTGTTCGGTCCCGGATCCCAGCCGCTGACGGACGTGACCACCATCGCGGTGGACGGCGGCACGCAGGTGGTCGTCCAGACGCCGCTCGCGATCGGCGAGTCGCGCACGTTCGAGATCAGCGTGGTCTACGACCCCGACAACTGGGACCACGTCTTCACCAGCATCGGTTCTGGCCAGCTGGGCGCGCCCAAGCGGCCCGCGTCCACGCTGGAGATCAGCATCTCGGACGCCACCACCGACGACGTGACCTCGAACGACGTGGCGGTGCTGACCATCCCGGAGTTCCTGATCACGATCCCGGATACCGTCGACCCCAATCAGCCCGAGGGCTAGCGCAGGCGCCGGATCAGCCCTCCGCGTCCAGGTACACCGGCAGCGCCGGCGCCCGGGCGGTGATCTGCTGCACCACCGAGGCCTCCCGGCGGCTCATCGCGGCGGCCGCGGCAGTGCGGCGGGCGAGGTCGAGGTGCCGGGCGAGCAGGGCCTCGGCGCGGGTCTTGAGTGCCAGCGGCAGCAGGCCCAACCCGGTGGGCGGGGTCCAGCGCGCGGCGGCGGCGACCTCGGCGGTGGACGGCAGGTGGGTGCTGGCCAGCAGGCGTTCGGCCTCGTCGGCGGCGAGTTCGAGGTCGTCCAGGGCAGTGAGCCAGGCGGCGTCCCAGTCCAGGACCTCAGCCGACACCGAGCACCCCGGTGGGAGCGCCGAGCGCGGCCTCGCGCTGGGTGGGCAGCTCGGCGGACATGCTGGCGGCGGCCTCGTGCCAGGTGTCGCGCAGCGGGGCGAGCACCCCGCGGACCCCGGCGACCCGATCGGCGTCGCCGGTCAGGCCGGCCTCGATCAGTTCGGACAGCGCGAAGGTGTACAGGGCGAGCAGCCCTTCGCCGCCGTCCCAGGCGTCGACGTCCAGGTCGGCGATCAGCTCGGCGACGATCTGCTGGGCGTGCGCGAGCTGCTGGGTGCCGTCCGGTCGCCGGCCCTCGCGGAGCGCCGACTCGGCCCGGTCCAGGTCGAGGACCAGCCGGTCGTAGAGCATGGTCAGCAGCTTCGCCGGGCCGGCGGTGGCGACCGCGTCGGCCAGGAAGCGAGAACGATAGGCGTCGATGCCGGCCATCCTGGGATCCCCCGTCAGTTCGAGTTGTTCGCGTTGAGCTGGGAGATCTGGCTGGTCAGCCAGTCGGACTGCGACTGGAGCTTCTGCAGCGAGACCTCGAGGGCCGCGTAGGTCTTCACCAGGGCGGCGCGGCGGTCGGTCAGCCGGGTGTCCCAGCTGGCGATCCGGTCGGCCAGGTCGTCGACCTCGCCCTGCCACGTGGTGATCTGGCTGGTCAGCGTGCCCTTGGTCTCGTCCGAGGCGGCGGTGGCGACCTTCTCCAGCCCGGCGGCGATCGAGGTGATCACCTGCTGGACCTTCGCCGGGTCGGCGTTCATCGCGGCGGTGAACGTCTCCTGGTCGAAGGTGAAGGTGCCGTCCTTGTTCAGCACGATGCCGACCTGGGCCGCGGAGCTGTCGCCGACCGAGGCGGAGCCCGCCCTGGCCAGTTCCTGCTGCAGCAGCCGGATGGTGGTGTTGCCGGAGAACAGGCCGCCGGTGACCACGGTGCCGCCGTCGTCGGCGGTGGAGGTGCTGGTGGCGGTGCGCGAGCTGATCTCGGACAGCACGGTGTTGAGGTTGTTCACCAGGCCGGAGGCGAGCGAGCTGAGCGCGGTGTCGTTCCGGGTGACGGTGATCGTGGTCGGTTCGGTGCCGGCCTTGACCGCGGTCACCGAGACCCCGGTGGCCAGCTTGTCGAAGGTGTTGGTCGAGGAGGTCACCACCGACTCGGCGTCGGTGCCGGGCCAGAGTGTGATCTTCGCGTCCGCGGCGGAGCGGATGGACTGGGTGGTCAGGCTCGACCCGTCCAGCGGGTTGTCCGCGGTCAGCGTGAAGGCATGGGCGGCGCCGGTCTCGGTGCCGGTGAGCTGGAGCCGGTACTGCGGCTCGGCGGCGGTGCCGACGTTCAGCGCGGAGGCCTTGACCCCGGTGCCGTCCGCGTTAAAGGCGGCCAGCACGTCGGTGATGTTGCTGCTGGCCGCGGCGATCGTCCGGGTGGTGCCGTCCGGGGCGGTCAGCGTGAAGCTGGGGGTGCCGTCGTAGTACTCGGGCAGGGTGTACATCGTGGACTGGGCGGCGGCCGTCGCGTCCACCCGGAAGGTCAGGGTGGAGGGGGTGGCGCCCTCGCCGACGGTGGCGGTGGCGGCCGCGGTGTCCGAGCTGGTGGCCTTGACCGCCTGCCAGCTGCTCGCGGCGGCGGCGCTGGTCGCGGCGGTGGCCAGCGAGGCGACCTTGGTGTTCAGCGTCTGCAGCGCGGTCACCAGGGAGGACGTCGAGGTCTTCTTGGACTTCAGCAGCGTCTGCTGGTTGGCCTCCACGGCCATCAGCTGGTCGATCAGCTCAGTGGTGTTCAGCCCACTGACGAGTCCGTCGATGCCGAGACCGGCCATGGCGGTGCGTTTCCTCTCAGACGATGCGGCGCGGGCGGTGGACCGGATGTGGGTCCGGTCCACCGCCCGTCACGAGCAGGTCAGCTCACTGCAGGAGCTGCAGCACGCTCTGCGGGATCGACTTGGCCTGCGCGAGCATGGCCGTGCCGGCCTGGGACAGGATCTGGGCCCGGGTGAACGAGACCATCTCCGACGCCATGTCGGTGTCGCGGATCCGGCTCTCCGAGGCGGTCAGGTTCTCGACCGCGACGTTGAGGTTGTTGATGGTGTGGTCGAAGCGGTTCTGGACCGCACCCAGCTGGGAACGGGTCTTCGACACGTCGGTGATCGCGGCGTCGATCAGGTCGATCGCCTCGGACGCCCCGGACTTCTGGGTGAAGGTCGGGGAGGCGGCGGCCACGGCGGAGGCGGAGGCGTCCGCCGCCGGCGCGGTGCCGGTGATGACCAGGTCGGTGCCGTCGAAGGCGGCGGTCACGTTGGCGGTGGTGCCGTCGGCCTGGGTGCCGAAGGCGGCCTTCAGCGCGTCGTTCAGCTTGCCCAGGTCGGAGGTGCCGGCCCCGGTGGCGTCAGCCTTGCTGAACTCGACCGAGGCCAGGTCCAGGGACTTCGAGCCCACCGAGACGGTGCCGTTGAGCACGCCCAGTGACACGTCGGCGCCGTAGGTGGCGTCGGCGAAGGTGACGGTGCCGGCGGTGCCCGCAACCGCGTTCACCACGTCGCCCTTGGAGGCGTCGGAGGCGACGGCGGTCACGTTGATGCCGGAGACGCCCAGGCCCTCCGAGGACAGGCCCGCGGTCCGGGTCAGGTCCACGGAGATCTTGTCCTGCGCCGAGGTGTTGGCGCCGACCTGGAAGGTGCCGGAGTACTTGCCGTCCAGCAGCTTGGTGCCGTTGAACTGCGTGGTGTCGGAGATCCGGGTCAGCTCGGTCTTGAGCTGGTCCAGCTCGTCCTGGATGTTGCCCTTGGCGGTGTCGGACAGACCACCGTCGTTGGCGGCCTGGACCGACAGGGTCCGCATCCGCTGCAGGATGGAGTGCGTCTCGGTGAGCGCGCCTTCGGCGGTCTGCACGACCGAGATGCCGTCCTGGGCGTTGCGCACGGCCTGCTGGGTGCCACCGATCTGGGCGCGCAGGCCCTCGGAGATCGCCAGACCGGCAGCGTCGTCCGCCGCGCGGTTGATGCGCAGGCCGGAGGACAGCTTCTCCAGCGAGCGGCTCAGGTCGTTCTGCGTGTTGGACAGGTTGCGGTACGAGTTGAGTGCCGCGAGGTTCTGGTTGATCGACAGACCCATGATCGTGTCCTCCGTGAGTGGGGTCGTAGGTGGCCCATCCGTGGGCTCACCCGGTCACATCGGCCGGGCGTGGACCCGGCTGAGGGATTGGGTGCGGGGAGTTTCAGACCGCGTAGGTCTGCTGCTCCGCCGGGGTGGTGGTGTGCTGGGTGGGCAGCACCGGGGCGGCGGCCGCGGACATCGCCGCGCGGCTGGCCACCGCGGCGAAGTAGGACCGGCGCCGGCGCTCGGCCACCCCGTCCGGGCGGGCGGCCACCGGCACCAGCTCCGGGTCGAGGCTGGCGTTCAGGCCGTCGCGCATCAGGCCCAGCCCCTCGGTGCGCAGCTGGCTGATCCGGGACTGGGTGACGCCCAGCTCCTCGGCGAGTTCGGCCACCGAGCGGTCCTGCAGGAACAGGCCCTCGATCACCAGCCGCAGCCGGTCGGGCAGGGTCTCGACCGCGGCACGCAGGTAGCGCAGCCGCTCGCCCATCAGGACGTTGTCCTCCGGGCCGGGCGCCTCGTCCCGGACCAGGTCGGCCACCGGGTGCACCGCGGCGTCCATCGACAGCACCCGGCGCTCGGCGTCCTGGCGGGCCTGGTCGACGGCGGCCACGTCGGTGCCCAGCTCGCCGGCCAGCTCGTCCCGGGACGGGGTGCGGCCGAGGGTGGCGGTCAGCCGGTCGTGGGCGGCACCGAGCTCGCGGGCCCGGTGCCGGGCGCCGCGGCTCGCCCAGTCCATCGATCGCAGCTCGTCGATCAGGGCGCCCCGGATCCGCAGCGCCGCGTACCGGGCGAAGGGCACGCCGGTCTCGGCGTCGTAGGCCCGGGCGGCCAGCACCAGGGCGAGGTGCCCGGCGGAGACCAGATCCTCCCGGGCGACCGTGGCGGGCACCCGGGCGAGCACCTCGCTGACGTGGTAGCCCACCAGGGGCATGTGCGCCACGACCAGGTCGTCGTGGGCGGCGTTTCCGGCGGCTGCGTTGTTCACCCCCCGGTTCTCGGCCCCGGCATCAATGCGCTTGAGCAATTCACATGAACTTCATGGCGTGTCCGATTCCTCCGTCGCCGACCGGAATTTCGGACCTTTCCGGTCGGCGAATCGGACAAGCTCCCCCATTCCACCGGGTGACACTCGACCGAGTGTGATGCAGCTCACAATCCGTCATGACCGAAGCGCCCGATCCGCCCGATTCGGACAGTCGGCCGGGAACCGTTCACATCCCGGCCCGGGTGACCGATGGACAGGGGGTACCCGCCCCACACCCCAGTGAAGGAGAACCGCGCGATGGCGCTCAGCGAGCTGTCCGACGTCCTGTGGACCGAGCGACACCTGCTCGAACTCCTGCTGTTCAAACTGGAGGAGGAGCAGCTGCTGCTGACCAGTGGGCGCACCCGCTGGCTGGCGCACGCCACCCGCGAGGTGGAGACGGTGCTGGAGCAGATCCGCGACGCCGAACTCGGGCGCTCCGCGGAGTCCGACGCGGTCGCGATCGAGCTCGGCCTGCCCGCCGGGTCGAGCCTGGCCGCGCTGGCCGAGCACGCCCCGGCGCCGTGGGACGAACTGCTGCGCGCTCACCGCGACGCCTTCGTCACCCTCACCACCGAGATCGCGCAGCTGGCCGACGGCAACCGTGAGTTGCTGGCCATGAGCCACCGCGCCACCCAGGAGACCCTGCTGTCGCTGCAGGACTCCGTGCAGACCTACGACGGCCAGGGCAACTCCGCCGCCTCGGACCGCACCGCCCAGCTGATCGACCGGTCGTTCTGACCGCCGGAGAGGACCGACACGACGATGAGCACCTTCTCCGGACTCGGCACCGCCCTCTCCTCGCTGATCGCCCAGCGGCAGGGGCTGGAGGTCTCCGGCCAGAACGTGGCCAATGCCAACACCGTGGGCTACACCCGCCAGCGCGCGACCCTGTCCTCGCTGCCGGCCAGCTCGGTGCCGTCCATGTTCGCCACCTCCAGCGGGGTCGGCCAGGGCGTGTTCACCAGCGGCTTCGAGCGGATGGGCGACATCTTCATCGACGCCCGGCTGCGGACCGAGACCTCCGGCGCGGCCTACCTCCAGCAGATCGCGACCTCCTACACCCAGCTGGAGGACGCGGTCGGCGAACCGGGTGACACCGGCCTGGCGGCGCAGCTGTCGAACATGTGGACCGCGTGGTCCGAGGCGTCCAAGTCCACCGAGGGCACCGCGTCCCGGTCGGTGCTGCTGGAGCGGTCGACCGCCGTGGTCCAGCAGATCGCCACCCTGTACAACGGCGCGCAGACCCAGTGGAACCAGACCCTGACCACCACCAACTCCCTGGTGACGCAGGTGAACACCACCGCGGCGAACCTGGCCGACCTGAACACCCGGATCCTGGCGATCACCAACGCCGGCGGCTCCGCGAACGAGCTGATGGACGCCCGCGACCAGCTGATCACCCAGCTGTCCGGCCTGGTCGGCGCCTCGGCCCGGATCCAGGAGAACGGCACCGTCGACGTGATGGTCGGCGGCAACGCGCTGGTGAACGGCTCCAAGGTGAACACCCTGGAGGTCACGGGCGCCAAGACCTTCGACCAGGCGATGGCCGGGGGCACGGTCAACATCGTCTGGTCCAAGAACGGCGCCGGTGCCGGGCTGGACGGCGGCCGGGTCGCCGGGCTGCTGACCGTGCTGGCGCCGCCGAATGCCGAGGGCTCCGGCGGGATGCTGACCGAGGCCGCCGCCGGCTACAACGCCCTGGCCACCCAGATCCACGACCAGGTGAACGCGCTGCACGGGGACGCCTACACCGAGGCGGGCTACGCCACTGGTACCCCCGCCGGTGACTTCTTCGCCCTGGACACGAGCAAGCCCGCCGCCCTCGGCCTGAGCGTGGCGATCACCGACCCGAAGGACATCGGCCTGGCCGCCGCCGGCGCCGGTGCGCTGGACGGGTCGGTCGGCGACCGGCTCGCCGCCCTGGCCACCGACCCCACCGGTCCGGACGCGAGCTGGTCCGCCAGCGTGGTCCAGCTCGGCGTGCGGGCCGCGAGCGCCGGGTCCCGGGCCTCGGTCGCCGAGGCCGCCCGGGCCACCTCCGAGGCGCAGCAGCTGGCCCAGACCTCGGTGGACACCGACGAGGAGAGCATCAACATGCTGGCCTACCAGCGCGCCTACGAGGGTGCGGCCCGGGTGCTCACCGCCATCGACGAGATGCTCGACACGCTGATCAACCGCACGGGGGTGGTGGGCCGATGACCGCGATCGGACGGGTGACGCATCTGACGGTGCGCAACTCGACGCTGGCCAACCTGCAGACCAACCTGCAGAAGATGGCCGACCTGCAGGCGCAGGCGTCCTCGGGCAAGACGATCAACCGTCCCTCGGACGACCCGGCCGGCGCCTCGGACATGCTCCGGCTGCGCGGCGAGCAGCGGATGCTGGACCAGTACTCCCGCAATGCCGCCGACGGGAACTCCTGGCTGTCCACCGTGGACAACGCCCTGACCACCTCGCTGGCCGACATGCGCCGGGTGCGGGTGCTGACCCTGCAGGGCGGTGACGCCGCCCTCGGCGAGACCTCCCGGATCGCGCTCGCCGAGGAGATCGACGGTCTCAAGGCGGACCTGCTGCGGCAGGCGAACACCACGTACCTGGGCCGCAGCGTCTTCGCCGGGACCACCGCCGCCCCGGCCTTCGAGGACGACGGCACCTTCCGCGGGGTGACCGGCGGCCAGGTGACCCGCACGGTCGGCGACGGCACCACCGTCCGGGTGGACTCCACCGGCAGTGCGGTCTTCGGCGACGGGCCGGACTCGGTCTTCGCCCGGCTCGACGCCATCTCCGCCACGCTGCGCGCCGGGGGCGACCCGACCGATCAGGTCGACGCCCTGGACGAGCACATCACCGCGATGCTCACCGAGGTCGCCTCGGTGGGTGCGCGCACCAACCAGATCGAGACGGCGCAGAGCCGGATCACCGACCAGACGCTGACCAGCAAGACGCGGCTGTCGGAGATCGAGGACATCGACCTGGCGCAGATCATCCTGGACCTGCAGACCCAGGAGGTCGCCTACAAGGGCGCCCTCGGGGCCGCCGCCAAGGTCCTCCAGCCGACTCTCCTGGACTACCTGCGATGACCACGACGCTGATCACCACTCCCCTCGTCCTGCCGACCGCCGTGCACCTGCGCACCGCGATGCCCGGGCTGGACGGCCACACCGACTTCGAGGTGTCCGCGCTGGACGACGGCGGGTCGCTGTACGCGCTGCGCTCGGCGCCGGAGGGCCTGCGGCCGGTGCGGCTGTTCGTCGTCGACCCCGAGCCCTACTTCCCGGACTACCACCCGCGGATCGGCGCCGACCTGCACGCACTGCTCGGCACCGACCGGCTGCGGGTGCTGGTGGTGGTGCGCCCGGCCCAGGGCACCCAGCCGCCGACCGCCAACCTGCTCGCCCCGCTGCTGGTGGACCCCGCCACCGGCGCCGCCGCGCAGACCGTGCTGTCCGAGGACTGGCCGCTGCGCGCGCCCCTCGGCCGCCCCTGACCCGCGTCCCAGGTCCTGGAGGACAGATGACCCTCGCCGGCACCGGCAACGTGACCGTGCTGCGCCAGCCGGTGGTGCAGCACGACCGGAGCGTCTACGGCTATGCGGTCCAGGTGCGGGTGACCGGCCCGGACGGGCAGCCGCTGCCCGACCAGGCCGCCGAGTCGCACGCGGACGCCGAGTACGCCGCCCTGGACCTGTCCGGGTTGGCTTCCGACCGGCCGGTGCTGTTGCGCGCCACCGCCGGGGTGCTGGCCGGCACCACCTCGATCTGGGGTGACCCCGAGCGCCTGGTGCTGGAGATCACCCCCACCCTGGCCCGGCACCCGGAGATCGACGCGCTCGCCGACCTGGCCCGGTCCCGTGGCTCCCGGCTGGCCCTGGCCGACTACGACGGCTCCGCGCCCCAGGACCGGCTGCTGGACCGGGTCGCCCTGGTCAAGATCGACCTGGCCCGGACCGACGACCAGCTCGCCCTGCTGGTCGACCGCGCGCACCACGCCGGCGCCACCGTGATCGCCGAGCGGGCCGACTCCACCGAGCGGGTCACCCGGGCCGGCGACCTGGGCGCGGACCTGGTGCAGGGACCGCTGTTCCAGCGCGACCAGACGCCGGTGCGGCGCAGCTTCAGCGCCGGCGAGCTGCAGTGCCTGGAGCTGCTGCGGATCCTGTCCGCGGACCAGGTCGACCAGACCGCGGTGGTCACCACGGTGGCCGCCGATCCGGAGCTGTCGATGCGGGTGCTGCACCTGGTGAACTCCTCCGCCTTCGGGCTGCGCACCGAGGTGGACTCGGTCCGGCAGGCGGTGGTCCTGGTCGGTCCCCGGCAGCTGCACGCGCTGGCGATCGCCTCGCTGATCGACGCCCGGCCGAACACCGTCGCCGCGCTGTGGACCGTGCTGACCCGGGCGCTGACCTGCCGGGCGCTGGCCGGGGACGATGCCGGGTACACCGTCGGGCTGCTGTCCGCGGTGGCCGCCCAGCAGGCGATCGCGCTCACCGATCTGGTCGAGCGCACCGGCGTCTCCGACCAGCTGTCCGCCGCGCTGCTGCGACACGAGGGGCACCACGGCCGGGCGCTGGCCGCGGTGCTCGCCCACGAGGAGAACGACCCCGAGGCGGTCGCCGCCACCGGGCTGGAGCCCTGGGACGTGGCGCACGCCTACCTGGCCGCGGTGCCGCAGGCGCTGGCCACGGCGACGTCGCTGGCGTTCGGCGGGAGCTGAGCGCGGGAGCTGAGCGCGGGAACTGAGCGCGGGAACTGGGTGGACCTCCCCGCACCGCGCCACCTACGCACAGCCGGCACCGGAACTGGCCCTAGGCTGACCCCGTGCCGTCCTTCCTGCAGCTCGCGCTGCGCCCCGAACGCCGCCGCCCCAGCCCCGAACCGGTGCCGGTGAGCCTGCGTCCGGTGTTCCGGGTCGGCATCGCGGTCTGGCTGGTCGCGCTGGTGGTCGCCCTGGTGCTCTGGCTGACCGGCACCACCGGGCCGCACGGCGCCTGGACCTGCGGCGTCGGCGCGCTGCTCGGCGTGGCCGGACTGCTCTGGGCCCGCAAGCCCGGGCGCTGAGCTCAGCCCCAACCGCCCAGATACGCCTCCAGGTCGGGTTCGCCGTCCAGCGCCTCGACCTGATCGGTGACCCGATCCGCCCGGCCGAACAGGTCGTCGCGACCCCAGCGCCGAGCACGGGCGAGGGCCCGGCGGGCGCGGATCCGCAGCAGTCGCCGGCCCTGCGGGTCGTGCAGGGCGACCTGGCCGAGCTGTTCGGCGTCCAGCTGGGCCACGGCGTCCGCGACCGCGGTGCCGCGGGCACGCAGCGGGCGGTCGAGCCGGATCTCCACCCGCACCCGGTCGAAGGCGGGCCCGTCCAGGGCGTCGGTGGCGACCGCACCGGGCAGACCGGCGCACACCGAGTCCAGGGCGAGGAAGCGCTGCGCCGGACTCGCCCCCTCCGGTGGCAGCACCGCGAGGTCGGCATGGGCGGTGGGCAGTCCGTGGCCGCGGGAGCCCGGCACCGGGATCAGGTCGGCCAGCCGCAGCGCCTCGGCGTTCTTGGCGGCCAGGGTGGAGCCGTCGCCGCGGTCGGACCACTCCGGCCCGTCGTGCCAGGCGACCGCGGCGGGCACATGTGCCAGCACCGCCCCGGCCAGCCAGGCGCGGTAGGCCCACTCCCAGTCCTCGCCGCCGTAGGACGTGAAGGACTCGGCGAAGCCGCCGGTGGCGTCGAACAGCTCGCGACTGCAGGCGGTGACCGCGCCGATCACGTGCCGGTAGGACCGGTCGTCGGCGTCCAGCAGGTCACGGCTGCGCCGGTAGGCCGCCACCAGCCACTCCGGTTCGGGCAGCTCCCGGGCCGGACCGAGTCGCTCCACCGGTGCGCCGGGCGGCGTGCCGGTGAGGTCGGCGTGCCGGCGGCGGCCGACGGTCAGCACGTCCGGGGCCAGCGCCGGCAGCCGGGTGAGCGCGCGCAGGTAGCCCGGCTCGGGTGCGGTGTCGGCGTCCAGGAACACCAGCACATCACCGGTGGCGGCCCGGGCGCCGAGGTTCCGCGCGGCGGCCAACCGGAACCCGCGGTCCTCCTGGCGGAACAGTCGGACGCCGGCAGGCACCACCGGCGGGCGCGGGGAACCGTCGTCCACCACCAGGACCTCGGTCCGCTCGGCGGGATGGTCCTGGCGGGCCAGCGCCCGCAGGGTCCGGTCGAGCTGGGCGGGCTGGTCGTAGTGCGCCACGATCACCGACACCCGGGGCGGGCGGTCGGGCCATCGCCCGTCCAGCAGGTCCCAGCGGTTGCCGGGCAACGCGGTGCCCCGGCTCATCCCCGCCACCAGTCCAGGTACGCGGCGGCCACGTCGTCCAGGGTGGGGCCCAGCCCGGTGCCCGGCGGCAGTACGGTCAGCGCCGGATCCTGGTGTGCGGTGGCCAGGGCGCCGGCCAGCCCATTCTCCGGGCACAGCTGCAGGGTGCCGGGACGCAGGGCGGCCATCTCCCGGGCGTAGCGCGAATCGGCGACCAGCGGCCGCCGGCCCTGCTCCCCCCAGTCCAGCAGCGTGCGGGAGGCGGACAGGTGCCGGTGGGCGGCCACCGGGATGCCGGGGGCGCGCAGGGCGTCGGCGTACTCCCGGTCGGGGAGCCCGCCGGTGATCCGGAACCGGACCCCGAGCTCGTCGGCCAGGGCGGTCAGCCGGCCGACCTCGTCCTGGTGCCCGGGTGAGGGCGCCCCGGCGGCGACCACGGTGCCGGCCGGCGTCCCCAGCTGCTCGGTGGCGGCGGCCACCGCCCGGATCACCTCCTCGTGCCCCTTGCCCGGGTAGACCCAGCCCGCGACCAGCGCCGTCACCCCGGGAGTCGGGGCGGCCACCACCCGCGGCACCGGACCGGGGGTCGCGCCCAGGGGGATCACGCGGACCCGCGCGGCATCGGCCACCACCCGGTGCTCGGCCAGCAGCGCCGCCTCGTGCCCGCTGTTTACCGCGACCCCGGCCACCGCCTGGCACACCCGGGTGTAGGCGGCGCCGCGGCGGAGCAGATTGCGCGGGCCGTCGGACTCCTGCGGGACGTCGTGTAGGGTGACGGTCAGCCGGGTCACCCCGGCGATCCGCGCCACCAGCTCCGCCGCCTCGGCCGGGGAGGCGGCCAGCATCCGGTCCGTGACGTGCAGGTGGCAGCGCCGGTGGCCGGCCGCCGCCCGGACCAGGTCCGCCGGGTCGGGCTCGGTGACCAGCGGGATGCCGGGCTCCCGGCGGCGGAGCGCACCGGCCAGGTCGCGGGCGTAGCGGGCGACCCCGTGCCGTGGCTCACCGGTCAGCAGCAGGGCGGGAAGATCGGGGCTGGTCATCGCGGTCATGGTCGTGGAGTCGCGGGGGGTCGGCAACCGCGCGACACTGCGAACACCGCTTGACGTGGCACGGCTCGTGACCAGGGCCGTCGATCACGCGCGGGCTCGAGTGAAGGACCTGGATGACCCCCCTGTCCCCGGTCGCGACCGGCCCCGGCCGCGCCGTGACCCCCTCGGCGACCCGCCCGGTGCGGGTGGTGTCGGTTCCCGCGGGGCACCCCTACGTCGCCCGGGTGACCGATCACCCGGAGGTCGTGGTGCTGTCCGACCCGCCGCCGCCGGGCGCCGCGCCCGGACAGTGGTGGCCGCCGGTGGTGCTCGACCCGCGCTGGATCACCGAGCACGCCGCCGAGGCGGACCTGCTGCACGTGCACTTCGGCACCGAGTCGTTCAGCCCCGAGCACCTGGCCGCCACCCTGGATGCCGCGCACGCGGTCGGCTGGCCGGTGGTGCTGACCGTGCACGACCTGCAGCACCCGCAGCTGACCGACCAGCGGGGGTACGCCGCGCAGCTCGACGTGCTGGTGCCGCGGGCGGATGCCGTGCTCACCCTGACCCCGGGCGCGGCGGCGGAGATCGCCCGGCGCTGGGACCGGGACGCCGTGGTCCTCCCCCACCCGCGACTGCTCGCCGGTGCCCCGCCGCAGGTGCCGCCGGCCACCGGTGCCCGAGTGGTGGGCCTGTACCTGAAGGACCTGCGGCCGAATGTCGACGGCCCCGCCGCCACCGCCGCCCTGCTCGCCGCGCTGAGCGACCCGGCCCTGCAGGGGTTGCCGGTCCGGGCGGAGGTCCGGCTGCACCACCAGGTGCGCGACCGCCGGGCCCGGGACGCGGTCCGGGCGCTGTGCGCGTGCTCCCCGCAGCTGGACCTGATCGAGCACGACCGGCTGGACGACGACCAGCTGGCCCGCAGCCTGGCCGCCCTGGACGCCTGCATGCTGCCCTACCGCCACGGCACCCACTCCGGCTGGCTGGAACTGTGCTGGGACCTGGGCGTCCCGGTGGCCGCACCCGAGGTCGGCCACTACCGCGACCAGCACCGGGACGGATCGGTCGCCTCCTTCGCCCGGGACCGGTCCGGTGCCGGATTGGCCGGGGCGTTGCACGCCCTGCTCACCGGCCCCGGCGCCACCCGGCCCGGCAGCCCGGAACGCGCCGCCCTGGTCGAGCGCCGGCACGCCCAGCGGCTGGCCGGGGACCGGGACACCGCGCAGCGGCACCGCGACCTGTACCGCACCCTGCTCGCCGGGCGGATCCGATGACCGCCCCGCTGCGCATCTGCGTGATCGCCCCGCTCCGGTTCCCGATCCGCCGCCCGCACGCCGGTGGGCTGGAGTCCGCGGTGTGGAACGAGGTCCGCGAGCTGCGCGCCCGCGGCCACCGGGTCTCGCTGATCGCGGTGGCCGGGTCGGACTTCCTGGACGACGGGCCGCCGGAGTTCGTGCTGCCCGCCCTGGCCTGGCCGGAGGGGATGCGGCCGACCGACTCGACCTACCCGCCGGACTACCTGACCCGCTCGGTGCCCGCCCTGGACCGGGCGCTCGACCTGGTGCGCGAGCACGCCGACCGGTTCGACGTGATCGCCAACCACTGCCTGCACGGACTGCCGCTGCGCCGGTCCGCGGAGCTCGGGGTGCCGATGGTCTGCACCCTGCACACCCCGCTGGAGCCGGAACTGGTGGACGCGGTGGCCCGGGCCGGTGCGGTGCGCTTCCTGGCGGTGAGCGAGCACACCCGCGACCAGTGGCGGGCCGCCGGGGTGGACGCCACCGTGCTGCCCAACGGGATCGCCGCGCAGGCCTGGCCGCTCGGCCCCGGCGGTGACGGCCTGGTGTGGTCCGGGCGGATCGTGCCGGAGAAGGCGCCGCACCTGGCGATCGCGGTGGCCCGGTCGCTCGGGATGCCGCTGACCCTGGCCGGCCGGATCGGTGACCGGGAGTACGCCGAGCAGGTGGTGCTGCCGCGGGTCGGCGGGCAGGTGCGCTACGCCGGGTTGCTGGATCAGCCCGCGCTGGCCGAACTGATCGGCGCCAGTGCCTGTTCCCTGAGCACCCCGGCGTGGGCGGAACCCTTCGGCCTGGTCGGCCCGGAGGCGCTGATGTGCGGCACCCCGGTCGCGGCCTTCGGCACCGGTGGGATCACCGAGATCGCCCGGCGCTCGGCCGGGATGATCGCGGTGCCCCCCGGGGACGTGGCCGCCCTGGCCGAGGCCGCCGGGCACCTGGTCGCGCACACCCGCCCGGCCGACCGGGCCCGGATCCGGTCCGCCGCGCTCGCCACCTGGTCGCTGGACGCCCGGACCGACGCCCTGGAACGGATCTTCACCGAGTTGATCACCGGCCCCCGCCCCACCGTGGAGCTGAGTGCATGACCCGGCCCGTGATCGGCTGGTACGTGCACCACCACGGTTCCGGCCACCTCGGCCGCTGGCGGGCCGCCGCCCGGCACCTGGACGCCGACCTGGTCTGCTTCAGCTCGCTGCCCGCCCCGGCACACCTGCCCGCACACTGCACCTGGATCCGGCTCGACCGGGACGACGACCGGCTGCCGGGCGGCGGCGACCCCGCCGGGGCCGATCCGACCGCGGGCGGCCTGCTGCACTGGGCGCCGCTGGGCCACCCCGGGCACGCCGGACGGCTGGCCCGGATCGCCGCCGCGGTCACCGAGTACGGCATCCGCACCCTGGTGGTGGACGTCTCGGTCGAGGTCACCCTGTTCGCCCGGCTGCTCGGGGTGGCGCCGGTGCTGATCGCCCAGCCCGGCCGCCGGGACGACGCTCCGCACGACCTCGGCCTACGGGCCGCCGCCCGGGTGATCGCGCCCTGGCCGGCCGGCCTGGTCCCCGCCCCGCACCTGGACCCGGTCCGGGAGAAGGTGGTGCACGTCGGCGGGATCAGCCGCTTCGAGGGCCGTCCGGTGCCGGAGACCGACCGGGACGGGGTGCTGCTGCTCGGCGGCCTGGGCGGCACCGAGGTCACCGGCGAGCAGATCGCGGCCGCCGGCGCCGCCACCCCGGACCGGGAGTGGACGGTGCTCGGCTCGCCGGCCTGGGTGGAGGATCCCTGGCCGGAGCTGGTCCGGGCCGAGACGGTGGTCGCCTTCGCCGGGCAGAACTCGGTGGCCGACCTGGCCGTCGCCGGTGCCCGGGCGGTGGTGGTCCCGCAGGACCGCCCGTTCGAGGAGCAGGTCACCACGGCCCGGGCGCTCGCGGTGGCCGGGCTGGCGGTGGTGACCCCGCACTGGCCGGAGCCGTCCCGGTGGCCCGCGCTACTGGACCGCGCCGCCGAGCTGGACCCGGACTGGTCCCAGTGGCGGACCGCGGGTGCGGCCGCCCGGGCCGCCGAGGTGATCGCCGACACCGCCCGGAGGCCGGGATGCTGACCGCGGTGCTCTCGCTGTGCTCGGCACCGCGGCTGGACCATCTGCGGCACCAGCTCCGGGCGCTGCGGCCGGGTCCGTTGCGGGTGGTGGCGTGGGTCGGTGCGGAGGATCCGCCGGAGCTGCCGGTGGACGCCGTGCTGCACCTGCCGCCCGGACCGGACGGCCTCCGGCTGGCCGCGGCCCGGAACGCGGCGGCCGACCGGGCGGTCGAGCTCGGCGCGGAGCTGCTGGTGTTCCTGGACGCCGACTGCGTGCCCGGGCCCGAGCTGCCGGCCCGCTACCGGGCGGCCGCCGAGCAGCACCCGGATGCCGTGCTCTGCGGCCCGGTGACCTACCTGCCGCCGGACGCGACGGTGGACGACCCCGCCGCGCTCGCCGCCGCCACCGCCCCCCATCCGGCCCGCCCGGCGCCGGAGCCCGGCCGGGTCCAGCTCGCCGGTCCGGCGGAGTACCCGCTGTTCTGGTCGCTGTCCTTCGCGCTGACCGCCGGGCGGTGGGCCGCCGGACCGCGGTTCGAGGAGTCCTACCAGGGCTACGGCGGGGAGGACACCGACTTCGCCTGTGCGCTGCGGGCCGCCGGGGTGCCGCTGGCCTGGGTCGGCGGGGCGCACGCCTACCACCAGTACCACCCAGCCAGCAGCCCGCCGTGGCAGCACCTGGACGACATCCTGCGCAACGGCGCGCGGTTCGCCGCGCGCTGGGGCTGGTGGCCGATGACCGGCTGGCTGGACGAGTTCGCCGCCGCGGGCGCGGTGCGCTGGGACGGGACGACCTGGCGCCGGGCCTGAGGCTCAGCCGCCGGCCGGCCCGAGCAGCTGGTCCGCGGCCGCCAGCAGGTCCACCGCCACCGGGTCCGGCATGAACCGGTCGGCACCGGCCCGGGCCCGGCGGCCCAGCTCCGCCGCCAGCACCGGGTCCGCCAGCAGCCGGAGCACCGCCGCGGCCAGCGCGTCCGGCCGGGCCGGTGGCACCAGCAGGCTGTCCACCCCGTCGGTGCAGAAGTCGTCGTAGCCGGAGCCGCTGGTCAACACCACCGGGCTGCCGACCGCCTTGGCCTCCAGCGCGGCATTGCCGAACCCCTCCCACCGGGACGGGCACAGGGTGACGGCCGCCGCCCGTACCCCACGGTGCAGCTCCGGCCCCGGCACGTGACCCAGCCAGGTCACCCGGTCGCGCGCCGCCACCGGCAGCATCCCCAGCAGCGCGGGGCGATCCGGCTCGAACCGGCGGTCGCCGCTCGCCCCGGCCAGCACCAGCCGGGCATCCGGCCGCCGGGCCGCCACCTCGGCGAAGGCCGCGAAGGCGTCGACCACCCCCTTGCGCCGTTCCAGCCGGCCCAGGAACAGCAGCACCGGCCCGTCGCCGCCCGGCCACCCGGCGGGCAGCTCCGCGGTCTGCGCCGCTGCCCGGACCCCGGCCACGTCCACGCAGTTGCGCACGATCCGGGCCGGCGGCAACCCACCCAGGGTCCGCTGGTTCCAATCCAGCATGGCCCGGGAGATCGCGATCAGCCCGGCCGAGCGGCGCACCTGCCGGTCCTCCCGGCGCTGCTGCAGCAGCACCCGGGCCCCGCCGCGCAGCCCGAAAGACCGCGGGGTGAAGCCGGCCACCTCGTGCGCCAGCCGGGTGCTGGTCGCCAGGTTGGTCAGCAACGGCGCGGACCGCGGCAACCGCGAGCCCAGCGCACTCCACTCCGGCAGGAACACCCGGTCGTACTCCCCCGCCCGGAACACGTCCCGTACCGCCCGGGCCCGGCGCACGCCCCCGGTCACCGCCGGCGCGGGCAACACCCGCACCCCGTCCCGCCGGTGACCGGTCACCGGCTCACCGGACAGCACCAGCAGGTCGACCTCGGCACCCGACCGGACCAGCGCCGGGAGCAGCGCGGCGTAGTGGGTGCCGATCCCGCCGGTGTAGGCGGTCAGCCCGGCGTACTCGGTGGTGGCGACCAGCCAGCGGGAGAGGGACACGGTTCATCGTCGCCCAGATCGGGCCGAACCGCAGGTCAGCAGGGGTCCGGCCCGGCCAGCCGCCGTCGCGCCGCCTCGGCCCGGGTCCGGGCGTTCGCGTGCTCGGACCACCGCGGCACCCAGCGCGCCAGGGCCGCCGCCCCGACCACACCGGCCACCCCCATCGTGGTGATGCCCGCGGCCAGCCCGGCCAGCGCGCCCACCGCGGAGACCACCAGCGGCCCGGCGGCGGTACCGGAGTCCTGGAACACCCGCCACACCCCGAGGAAGGTCGCCCGGGCCTCCGGTGGGGCGACGTCGGCGCCCAGGGTCATCAGCACCCCGGAGCTGATCCCGTTGCCGAAGCCCATCACCATCGCGGCGATCGCCAGGGTGCCGACCGATCCGGTCAGCGGCAGCAGCGCGATCGACCCGCCGAGGATCAGCATCGACGGCACCGCCACCCACAGCCGCCCGCGCCGGTCCATCAACCGGCCGCCGGGGTAGAACAGCAGCACGTCCACCGCACCGGAGAGCCCGAAGACCAGGCTGGTGGTGGCCGGGGCCAGCCCCAGGTGCTCGGACCAGAGCGGGAGCACCACCTGGCGGGTGGCCCGGACCGCACCGACCAGCACCACCGCCAGACCCAGGGTGGCGAACATCCGGCCGTGCCGGCGCAGCAGCGTCCAGGCGCCCGGCCCGGAGCCCGCCGGACGGCCGCGGGCACCCTCCCGGTCCACCTCCGGGGCGACCGCGACCACCAGCCCGGCCAGCAGCGAGAGCCCGGCGGCCAGCCAGAACACCGACCGCAGCGGCGCCAGGTGCAGCAGCCCGGCACCCAGGAACGGCCCGAGGAACGCGCCGATCCGGCTGACCCCGCCCAGGGTGGACAGCGCCCGCGCCCGCTGCCGCACCGGGATCACCTCGGTCAGGAAGGACTGCCGGGCCAGGTGGAACACCGCGGAGACCGCCCCGACCACCAGCACCCCGAGCGCGAGCAGCGGCAGCGACGGGGCCAGCGCGCACCCGGTGAGCGCCACCGCGGCCACCAGCGCGGCGATCAGCATCGCCCGGCGGTCGCCGACCCGGGCGGCCAGCGCACCGGCGGGCACGTCGCCGAGGATCAGGCCGATCCCGAGCAGCGCCACCACCAGCGCCCCCTGGCCGAGTCCGCCGCCGAGCTGCACCGCCAGCAATGGGATCACCGGGGTGATCGCGCCCAGTCCGGTCTCGAACAGCGCCGCCGGAGCATAGGCGGAGGCGATCAGCAGCCGGATCGGCGGGGTGGCGGGGACGGTGCTCACTCGGCGACCCGCTCCACCGCCAGTTCGTCCGCCCGGCCCGGCTCGGTGAGCAGCAGTTCGGCGGTGGTGCGCAGCTCCCACCGTCCGGCGGCCTGGGCCAGTCCGCGGGCCAGCCCGGCCAGGTGGGTGGCGTGCACCGTGGCGGTGGGGCCGGTGCCCTCGACCCACCAGTCCACCGGCACGCCGTCCACCCGGAGGTCCTCGTGCTCGATCCAGCTGATCGGCGCGCCGGGCAGCAGGTCGCGGACCGCCTCCGGGGTGACGGACAGGGCGCCGTCGTCCGGGTCGTCCACCAGGCCGTCGGCCAGCTCGGAGCTCAGCGGCAGGTCCAGCACGGTGGCGATCCGCTCCGGGTCGCCACCGCCGGTCACCGGGAGCTGGGCGGCCAGGTCGGTGCGCTGCCACCACATCGGCGCCGGGGCGACCGCCGCGTCCTCGGCGTGCACCAGCACCACCCGGTCGGCGGCCACCAGGGCGGGCAGCAGTTCCACCGGCACCGGGTCGTCGGCCGCCGCCAGCGCGGACCAGACCGCGGCGGACCAGCTGACCGGCAGGGTCTCCCCCACCCGGGCCACGCCGCGCAGCACCCGCTCCCAGTCCGCGGCGGGCACCTGGTCGGCCCGGTCGACGGCGCCGAGCCCGCGGAGCACCGCCGGGTCGAGTCCGGCCAGCAGGCCGGGGGCGGCGGGCAGCAACCGGCGCAACGCGGGGTCGGCCTCGGGTCCGGCGAACGGCCGGTCCAGCCCGAGCCCGGCCCGTTCGCGCAGCCACCACAGGGTGTAGCTCGGTGCGCTCCCCGGACCGTCGGCGGCCCGCACCGGGTCCAGCAGGGCGTCCCGGGTGGCACCGGGGCGGGCGAGGGCGGCGAGGGCCTCGGCCCAGCGGTCCGGGTGCACGGCATCCAGGTCGGCCACCGCCAGCAGCGGTTCCAACACCGCGCCGGTGCCCAGCGACCCGGCCAGCGCCTCCCGGTACTCCGCCCAGCCGTCCAGCTGCTCGGCCAGCAGGTCGTCCACCTCGTCCTCGGGGCCGTCCCCGGTCACCCGGTCCTCGGCCCGCAGCACGACCAGCCCGGCCCGCACCCCGGCGGCGGTCAGCACCCCGGCGCCCCAGCGGTCGAGCTGATCGCCGTCGACCTCGCCCAGCACCCGCGGGTCCAGCAGCTCGGCGGCCGGCGACCCGGGCAGCAGCAGGCCGTGCGCCGGTGCCGGTTCGCCGTCGGCGTCGCGCAGGGTCAGCACCCCGAACACCGCGCGGTCCACCGGCACCGGGCGACCGTCCCGGCCGTCCGCCCCGGCGGCCCGCAGCAGGTCGAGCACCGCCTCCGACACCCGCTCGGCGGTGTCCGCGTCCTCCTCGGCGCTGTCCAGCACCGCCTGGCGGACCGCGGGGTGGTCCAGCAGCACCTCCGGGCCGGCGGGCAGCGCGCCGAGCCGTTCCAGCACCGGGTGCGCCGCCCGCGGGTGGACCAGGCGCAGCCCCAGGCCGTCCAGCCGGTCGGTGTCCACCCCGGGCCCGGGCAGCAGCAGGCCGCGCGCGCCCCGGACCACCCGGCCGTCGGCCAGCGGCACCGGCAGGGCGGCCAGCAGCTCGCGGGTGCGCGGGTCGGTGACCGCCTCGGCCAGGGCGGCATACAGGTCGTGCCACCGGGCGGGGTCGTCGGCGGTGGCGGGCAGTTCCTCGATCAGATCGGCGGCGTCCCGCAGCTCGACGCCGAGCAGCCGGGCGGCGGCGGTACGGCCGGGTGGCACCGCGACCAGCGCGTGGAACCAGGGCGACAGGGCCGCGGCCAGGGCGGGGGCGCCGTCGCCGGTCAGCCCGACCGCCCGGACCGGGGCGATCGGCTCGGGATCCGGTCCGGCGGGCAGCAGCAGCGGGGTGTGCGCCAGCCGGTCGATCAGCAGCTCGCGCAGCTGCCGGTCCAGCTCGCTGCCGGCCAGGCCGGTGGGCGCCAGCAGCAACGGGTCCTCACCGGCGGCGGCCAGGTCGGCGGCCCACCGGGCGTACAGCTCCGCGGCCAGGGCGAGCAGGGCGTCGGTGGCCGCCCCCGGGGCGACATGTCGCCTGGTCGGGTCCAGGGGCAGGGTGGCCACCAGCAGCGCAGGCAGGTCCAACACGTCATCGGTCGGGGTCGGCGCGTGCACCACCCGGGGCCAGGACGGACCGGGCTCCGCCTCGCCGAACAGCGCGGCGACCGGGTCGTCCACCAGGGCCCGGCGGGGCACCGCCCAGGTGATCCGCCAGCCGCGGCGGCCGCGTTCCTCCACCGGTCGCCCGGCCATCGCCGCCGGGGGCAGCTCCCCGGTGGCGGTGGCCCGGTACCAGCGTTCGTCCAGCCCGGCGATCCGGCGCAGCCGCCCGGCCCGCTCGTCCTCCACCACGATCTCGGTCAGCGCGGGCAGCGCGAGCAGCAGCGGATCGCCGACCTCGGCCAGCATCGCCGACACCGCCTCGGCCGCCTGGTCGTCGCGCAGCTCCAGCACCACGGTGGTGTCGTAGCCGGGTTCCGGGCGGTCCTCGGCGGGGAACGGCAACCGCAGTGCGGGCACCGCACCCTCCCGGCGGTCCAGCTCGGCGGCCTGCTCCGGGCCCAGCGCCGCCACCGCCGCGCGGGTCCGGTCGGCGGAGAACTCCACCGCCCCGTCCGCGGAGGCGACCGTCACCCGGTCGGCCACCGCACGCACCGCCGCGAAGCCCACCCCGAACCGGCCGACCAGCGCGGCGCCGCTCGCGTCGTCCCGGGAGGTGGACACCCGCATCGCGGCCATCGAGGCCACCCCGGCGGCGTCCAGCGGCGCACCGGTGTTCGCGGCCACCAGCCGGTCACCGGTCAGCCGGAGCAGCAACCGCCCGGGCCGGCCGGAGCGGGCGGCGGCGTCCGCGGCGTTCTGGGCGAGTTCGACCACCACCCGGTCGCGGTAGTACCCGCGGGCGTGGTCCTCCTCGGTGTTGGCGTCCTCGCGCAGCCGGGCGGGGTCGGTCCGCCACGTCCCCAGCACGCGCTCCCGGACGGCGCGCGTGTCGAAGACGTCGGTGCTCACCGCGACGACTCGGTGGACCCCTCGGCGGGATCGGTCGCCGCGGCGGGCTCCCCCGCGTCGTCGGCGGCCGGGCCCTCGGCGGGCGGGTCCACGTCCACCGCAGCGGCACCGGTCCCGGCGGCGGTGACCTCCACCAGCAGCTCGTCCACCAGCGGCGCCGGGTCGGGCCACTCGGACGGCCGGTCCGGCACGTCGGTCTCGGAGTGCGCCCCGCAGCCGTGCTGCAGCGCCACCACCTTGCCGTCGTCCGGCGACCACTCGTTGGCGCACACCCCGAAGACCGCCCCGAGCGGGCCCTGCAACGGGATCAGGAAGCCGCAGGTCAGGCACGGTTCGGCGGAGGCGACCGACGCGGCGGTGGCCGGGCCCTGGCGGCCGCGGTACCAGCGGTCGGCGGCCTGGTTCAGCCCGACCGGGGACAGCACCCGCTGCCGGGCGAGCGCCAGCTCGTCGATCGCGACCTCGTCCAGTTCCGGGTCGCCGGTGGGCGTCCAGCCGGGCTCCAGCCGCGGGTCGTCCGGCTTGAACGGCAGCACGTCGCCCGGGCCGATGTCGCCGGGGCGCAGCCGCTCGTCCCAGGGCAGCCAGGCCGGGGCCAGCACCGCGTCGTCGCCGGGCAGCAGCACCGCCTCGCAGACGGTGGCCACCCGGCCGCGCGGCACCCGGGACAGCGTGACGGTCCACACCCAGCCCCGGTAGCCCTTCGCGGTGCAGGCGAAGCGGTGCGAGACCAGCCGGTCCTCGTCGATGGTGTACCCGAGGTGCTCGCCGACGTGCTCGGGCTGCTCGGCGATCTCCACCGCCGCGGCACGGGCCAGCTCCACCGCACCGGTCAGCACCGGCTCCTTGCTGCGCGCCGCGGCGGCCATCACGCCTCCAGGTCGTCGGCGACGGCCCGCAGCAGGGCGGCGACCTGGGTGGCGCGGCCCTTCTCCGGGTACCGGCCGCGGCGCAGCTCGTTGCCGACCCGGTCCAGCACCTTGATCAGGTCCTCGACGATGACGGCCATGTCATCGGCGGGCTTGCGGGTGGCCCGGACCACGGACGGCACCGGGTCCAGGATCTTGACGGAGAGCGCCTGCGGACCGCGGCGGCCGTCGGCCACGCCGAAGTCGACCCGGGTGCCGGGCTTGGGCGTGCCGATCCCCGCGGGCAGCGCGGAGGCGTGCAGGAAGACCTCGCTACCGTCCTCGGCGGCGATGAAGCCGAATCCGCGGTCGGCGTCGAACCACTTGACCTTGCCGGTGGGCACTGAGTTCCCCTGGGTGTTCGTCGGGGCCGCGACCGGCATCGCCGGGCGGCACGTACCGTCCCAGGTTACCGGTCGGGGACCTCCGGAGGGACCCGAGTGTCCGGGCTGACCGGCGGCGCGGCACGACGGGCCGCCACCACGGGCTGATAGACGGTCGCCAGGAGGGCCCGGGCCTCGCGCAGGGCGGTCAGGTAGACCATCGAGATCTGCAGTCCGGTGTACGGCGCCGGGATCACCGGCGACCGCTGCGAGCCCATCGCGTCCAGGTAGTCGTCCAGCACGTCGCAGGCCTCCACCACCGCCACACTGGGTGCCCGGCGGCGCAGCTGCGGGTCGAGTTCGGCCACCGGCACCGACAGCAGATCGCTCATCAGCCGGACCAGGGCCTCGGTGGACGCCTCCAGCGCGTCGTGCGGGGCCAGGATCTCCGCCGCCCGGGTGCGCGCCAGCGCGGTGAGCGGGATCTCGTCGTCGTGGTGCCCGGCGGTGGCCAGCACCTCCAGCACCAGCATCGCCCGCAACCGTTCCCGGCCGAGCAGCACCAGCGCCTGGTGCAGGTGCCGGACGGTGCGCCCCGCCCCGGAGACCGAGTTGACGATCCGGAACACCTGCAGCGCGATCGCCGGATCGGCCGCGGTCAGCCGGGCCAGCCGCCGGTAGGACACCTGGGGGTCGCCGAGCTGGACCAGCAGCCGCCCGGCGACCACCGCGTGGTGGGCCAGCGCGGGCCGGGTGAACACCACCGGGCGGCGGAAGTAGTAGCCCTGGAACAGCGGGAAGCCGGCGTCCTGGGCGGTGCGCAGGTCCTCCTCGGTCTCCACCCGCTCCGCCACCAGCGCCGCCAGTGGTGCCGCCGCCCGCAGCTGTGCGGCGAAGTCGGCCAGCCCGTCGCCGAGCTGCGACATGTCGACCTTCACGTAGTCCGCCAGCGGCAGCAGCGGCCAGCGCGGATCGTCCGGCGCCATGTCGTCCAGCGCGATCCCGAAGCCCCGCGCGCGCAGCGCGACGATCCCGGCCCGCACCTCGTCGTCCGGCGGGACGTGCTCCAGCACCTCCAGCACCACCCGGTGCGGGTCGAGGGCCACCGGCAGCTCGTCCACCAGGAACGACCGCGGCACGTTGACGAACAGGTCACCGTGGCCGGCCAGGTCGTCCACCCCGAACGACGTCAGGGTGGCCACGATCACCGAGGCGGTGGCCCGGTTGTCGTCGATGGTCTCCACCCCGCCCAGGCCGGAGGTCTCCGCGGTGGCCGACGGCCGGAACAACAGTTCGTGCCCGATGGTCCGGCCGAGCACGTCGTAGATGCCCTGGCGCGCGACACACACCTGGTGCGCCGGCCCGGGCAGCTGACGGGGATGCGGCATCGGTGTGGCGATCCCTCCGGACGACAGTGGTACGTCCGGTTCCATCGGCAGCCGACCGGCGTGACCTGAGGTGTCGCCCGGACCGGCCTTCAGTTCACCCCTGGGCCAGCCGGTCCAGGGCGAGCGCGGCCAGCACCGCCGGTCCGACCGCGAGCGCCTCGTCGGCGAACCGGGCCTGCGGGGAGTGGTTGTACGCCGCGGTCATCGGATCCGCCCCGGCGATCGTCGCGCCCAGCCCGAGGTAGACGCCCGGCACCTGCTCCAGCACGTAGGAGAAGTCCTCCGCCCCGGCGATCGGCTGCGGCGCCTCGTACCAGGACCGTTCGCCGAACAGCCCGGTGGTCAGCTCCCGGGCCCGGTCGGTCTCCTCCGGCCGGTTCACGGTCACCGGGTAGCCAGGCCGGTAGTCGACGGTCACGGTCAGCCCGTGCGCCGCGGCCACCCCCTCGCACACCCGGCGCAGCCGCTCCGGCACCCGGTGGTGCACCTCCTCGGAGAAGGTCCGCACCGTGGCCTCCAGCACCGCGCTGGACCCGATCACGTTGTCGGCGGTGCCCGCGGCGATCCGGCCGACCGTGACCACCACCGGGTCGAAGACGTCGAACTGCCGGGTCACCATCGCCTGCAACGCCAGCACGATCTCCGCGGCGACCGGCACCGGGTCCTGCGCCAGCTGCGGCATCGAGCCGTGACCGCCCTTGCCGTGCACCGTCACCCGCACCGAGTCGGCGGCGGCCAGCATCGTCCCGGACCGGCCGGCGACCAGCCCGGTGGGCAGCACCGCGGACATCACGTGCAGCCCGTAGGCCCCGACCACCCGATCGCCGGCGGCGTCCAGCACCCCGTCCTCGATCATCGGCTCCGCCCCGCCCGGACCCTCTTCGCCGGGCTGGAACATGAACACCACCGACCCGGCGATCCGGTCCCGGCGCGCGGCCAACAGCCTGGCGGCACCGACCAGCCCGGCGGTGTGCAGGTCGTGCCCGCAGGCGTGCATCACCCCGGCGTGCTCGCTGGCGAAGGGCTCGTCGGAGTCCTCGGTCACCGGCAGGGCGTCCATGTCCCCGCGCAGCAGCACCGCCGGGCCCGGCCGGTCGCCACGCAGCACCGCAGTCACCGAGCTCATCGACTCCCCGGTGGTCACCTCCAGGCCGAGCGGGGCCAGCGCGTCCAGCACCAGCTGCTGGGTCCGGGGCAGGTCGAGCCCGAGTTCGGGCACCCGGTGCAGCGCATGCCGCAGGGCCGCCACCTCGGGCAGCTGGGCCTGGGCGTCGGAGCGCAGGGCGGACAGGTCATCGGGGTGCAGGTACATCTCAGGGCTCCGATCCAGCAACGACGGCGGCACGGGTCCCGGCCACCGTATCGACGGGGTACAACAGCTTCTCGCCGACCAGCCACGAGCCGACGGCGGAGACGGTCAGGCCGAGCGCGGCGTACACCGGCACCAGGCCGAGCCGGTCGTGGGAGATCAGCCACTCGGCGACGAACAGGAAGGTGCCGCCGAACACCGCGATCGCCGCCCCGGCCGGCACGCCGAGCCCCACCGCCCGGACCGGCACCGGGAACAGCCGCGCCCCGGCCACCGGCGTGACGCCGAGCTGTAGGCCGACGCAGATCGTGAACAGCGGCGCGGCCACCAGGTACGGCACCACCCCGGCGGCCAGCCCGAGCATCAGCGGGATCACCAGCACCGCGGCGGCGGTGAAGCCGAGCCGGATCATCCGCAGCGGCCCGACCCGGTCGGACAGGAAGCCGGAGCCGATCATCGCCACCAGCAGGCAGATCAGCGCGACGGTGTGCTGCCCGGTGGCCTGCTCCTCGGTGTAGTACCCGGTGTGCCCGGCGAACTCCGGCAGGTACACCGAGCCGAAGTACACCCCCATCGTCGATCCGATCGTGAGCATGAACGCCAGCACCATCCGGCCCGCGTGCCGGCGCAGCAGCGCACCGGCGGGTTCGGCCCCGGCGGCCCGGGCCCGCTCGAAGATCTCCGACTCGGGCACCCCGCGCCGGATCCACAGCGCGAGCAGCCCGCACAGCCCGGCGATCAGGAACGCGATCCGCCAGCCACCGTCCCGGACCCCGTCCCCGCCCAGCACGGCCAGCAGCACCGCCAGCACCACCGTGCCGCCCAGGGTGCCGAGTGCGTCGCCGGAGTAGGCGAACGCCCCGTAGCGGTACCGGCGCCGCGGCGGGGCGACCTCCACCACATAGGTCGCGGCGGTGGCCACCTCGCCGCCCATCGCGATCCCCTGCAGCACCCGGGCGGCCACCACGATCACCGCCGCCCACGGCCCGGCCACCGCCACCGTCGGCGCGGCCGCGATCACCAGCGAGCCGATCGCGATCAGCGTCACCGAGACCAGCAGCCCGGTGCGGCGCCCCCGGGTGTCGGTGATCCGGCCCATCACGAAGGAGCCGACCGGCCGGGCGACGAACCCGGCGGCGAACACCGCGTAGGCGCCCAGCACCTTGGCCACCGGGTCGTCGCCCGGGAAGATCTGTCCGGCGAAGTACGGCGCCAGCAGCCCGTACATGGTCCAGTCCAGCGATTCGACGAAGATCCCCGCCGTGCTGGCCACCACCACCCGTCGGCGCATCGCGCGTCCCACCCCTCCGTCGGCTGACCGGTGCGCAGATGGTGCACCAGCACTCCGCCCACCGGCCCGCGGCACGCCGCAGCGGCCCGGCCACGTATCGTGGTGCGGATGTCCACGTACAGCGAGCACCTGCGCGCACGGTCGGACGAGCAGCTCGTGGACCTGCTGCTGCGCCGGCCCGATCTGGCGCACCCGTCCCCGGCCACCCTGTCCTCGCTGGCCGCCCGCGCCACCAGCCGCCCGAGCCTGGACCGCGCGCTGGCCGGCCTGGACGCCGGGGTGCTGCAGGCGATCGAGGCCGTGGTGGTGCTGGACCGGGACACCGGGTTGCGGGCCCGGGACGTGGTGGCCGCGATCGGGGGTGGCCGGGGCGACGGGGCGCTGGTCCGCGAGCGCCTGCGCACCGCCACCGAGCTGGCCCTGCTGTACCCGGTGTCCGGTGGTGCGGGCGATCCCGCGCTGCGGCCGGCGCCGGGCCTGGCGGAGGCGCTGGGCCCGGTGGTGGCGGGGCTGTCCCCCGTGCTGACCGGAGCGGTGCTGCCCGACCCGCTGCCGGAGGTCTCCCCCGCCGCCCGGGCCGTGCTGGACGCGCTGACCTGGGGACCGCCGGTGGGCCGGCGACCGACCGAGGGCCCGGGTGCGGCGGCGGCGGACGAGCTGATCGCGGCCGGACTGCTGCAGGCCGCCGACCGCGACCGGGTGGTGCTGCCCCGGGACGTCGCCCTGCGGCTGCGCGGTGGCCGGGTGCACGCCGAACCGAGCCGGCCGCCGGTGCCCGCCGCCGCACCGGTTCGCCGGGCGGACCTGGTGGCGGCCGAGTCGGTGGCCGCGGCCGAGCGGGCGGTGCGCCTGGTGGCCGGGCTGGTGGAGCTGTGGGCGACCACCCCGCCGCCGGTGCTGCGGGCCGGGGGCGCCGGGGTGCGCGACCTGCGCCGCACTGCGCAGCAGCTGGGCGTGCCGGAGCCCGAGGCGGCGCTGTGGATCGAGCTGGCCGCGATCGGTGGCCTGATCCGGGACGACGGCGAGGAGCGCCCGCACTACCGGCCGACCGCCACCGCCGACGAGTGGGCCGCCCGCGACCTGCCGGAGCGCTGGTCCGCCCTGGCCGGCTGGTGGGCGCAGACCACCCGGTGGCCGGCGTTGGTCGGCACCCGTGACGACCGGGCCCTGGTCCGGCCGCCGCTCGGCCCCGAACTGGCCCGCCCGTGGGCGCCCCGGCTGCGCCGCCAGGTGCTGGCCGCACTGGCCGACCTACCGCCGGGCAGCGCCCCGGCCGCCGACGACGTGCGCGACCTGCTCGCCTGGCAGGCGCCGCGGGCGGTGCCGCCGGCCGAGGCGATCGGTGCGGTGCTGACCGAGGCCGGGCTGCTCGGGCTGCTCGGCGCCGGGGCGCTGGCCGGCGCCGGGCGTGCGCTGCTGGCCGAGCAGGACCCGGCCGCCGCCCTGGCCACGGATCTGCCCCCGGCGGTGGACGACCTGCTGTTGCAGGGCGACCTGACCGGCGTGGTGCCCGGCCGTCCCTCCGCGGAGCTGGACCGGCTGATCGAGGCCACCGCCGTGGTGGAGTCCCGGGGCGGGGCGGTGACGATCCGGTTCACCCCGGAGTCGGTGCGCCGGGCCCTGGACGCCGGCCGCGGCGCCGACGAGCTGCTGGCCGAGCTGGCCGCGCACACCCGGGGCGGGGTGCCGCAGCCGCTGGAGTACCTGGTCCGGGATGCCGCGCGTCGGCACGGGCTGCTGCGCGGCGGGTCGGCCACCTCCTACCTGCGCACCGAGGACCCCACCCTGCTGGCCGGGCTGGCCGAGGACCCCAAGCTGGCCGGGCTGGGCCTGATCCGGCTGGCCCCGACCGTGCTGGCCGCCCAGGCGCCGCTGGCCGACCTGCTCGCCGCGCTGCGCGCCCGGGGCCTGGCGCCGGTGGCCGAGACCCCGGACGGCCGGGTGCTGCACGCCGCACCGGTGCAGCAGCGGATCCCGCCCGCCCGCCGCCGCCCGGCCGAGCGGGTGGACACCATCGACCCGGCCGAGCGCGCCGCCACCCTGGTGCAGGTGCTGCGGCGCGGGGAGTCCCCGGCGGGCGGACTGCGCACCGGTCCGCGCACCGGGGGAACAGACGACCCCGGCACGGCGTTGGCCACCCTGCGTGAGGCGGCCGCCGACCATGCCGAGGTCTGGCTGGAGCTGGTGGGCCCCCGCGGCGCCCTGGAACGGCGCCGGGTGCGGCCGCTGCGCGTCGACGGCGGGCGGGTCCGGGTCACCGACACCGCCCGGGATGCCGAGATCGTCGTCGCCGCCCACCGTGTCGCCGGGGTGACCCGGATCGAGAACCAGGCTGAAGGAGTCGCCCCGTGACCGACGGACCCCTGATCGTCCAGAGCGACAAGACCCTGCTGCTGGAGGTCGACCACGAGCGGGCGGAGGCCTGCCGCCGGGCCATCGCGCCGTTCGCCGAGCTGGAGCGCGCGCCCGAGCACGTGCACACCTACCGGCTGACCCCGCTCGGCCTGTGGAACGCCCGGGCCGCGGGCCACGACGCCGAGCAGGTGGTGGACGTGCTGCTCGAGTACTCCCGCTACCCGGTGCCGCACGCCCTCCTGGTCGACGTGGCCGAGACGATGTCCCGCTACGGGCGGCTGCAACTGGTGCAGGACCCGGCCCGCGGCCTGGTGCTGCACGCGCTGGACCCGGCGGTGCTGGCCGAGGTGCTGCGCTCCAAGCGGACCGCCGGCTTGGTCGGGCAGCGGATCGACGACACCGACGTGGTGGTGCACCCCTCCGAGCGCGGCACCCTGAAGCAGGCGCTGCTCAAGCTGGGCTGGCCCGCCGAGGATCTGGCCGGGTACGTCGACGGCGAGGCGCACGCGATCGACCTGGACGAGTCCGGCGAGTCCAACCCCGGCCCGGACGGCGCGCCCCGGCCCTGGCAGCTGCGGCCGTACCAGGCCGAGGCCGCCGACGGGTTCTGGCACGGCGGCTCCGGGGTGGTGGTGCTGCCCTGTGGCGCCGGCAAGACGCTGGTCGGCGCCGCGGCCATGGCCCGGTCCAAGACCACCACGCTGATCCTGGTGACCAACACCGTCTCCGCCCGGCAGTGGCGGGACGAGCTGATCCGCCGCACCACGCTGACCGAGGACGAGATCGGCGAGTACTCCGGTGCCCGCAAGGAGATCCGCCCGGTGACCATCGCGACCTACCAGGTGCTGACCATGCGCCGCAAGGGCGTCTACCCGCACCTGGAGCTGCTGGACGCCCGGGACTGGGGCCTGATCCTCTACGACGAGGTGCACCTGCTGCCGGCCCCGATCTTCCGGATGACCGCCGACCTGCAGGCCCGGCGCCGGCTCGGCCTGACCGCCACCCTGGTCCGGGAGGACGGCCGCGAGGACGAGGTGTTCAGCCTGATCGGGCCCAAGCGGTACGACGCGCCCTGGAAGGACATCGAGGCGCAGGGCTACATCGCCCCCGCCGACTGTGTCGAGGTGCGCCTGACCCTGCCCGACCGGGACCGGATGACCTACGCCACCGCCGAGCCGGAGGACAAGTACCGGCTGGCCGCCAGCGCCCCGGGCAAGATCCGGGTGGTCGAGCAGCTGGTCCGCCGGCACGCCGGGGAACCGACCCTGGTGATCGGGCAGTACCTGGACCAGCTGGAGGAGCTGGCCGAGGACATCGGCGCCCCGGTGATCACGGGCGCCACCACCGTCACCGAGCGGCAGCGGCTGTTCGACGCCTTCCGCGCCGGGGAGCTGACCACCCTGGTGGTGTCCAAGGTCGCCAACTTCTCGATCGACCTGCCCGAGGCGTCGGTGGCGATCCAGGTCTCCGGCTCCTTCGGCTCCCGGCAGGAGGAGGCGCAGCGGCTCGGCCGGTTGCTGCGACCGAAGGGCGACGGCCGCACCGCGCACTTCTACGCCGTGGTCGCCCGGGACACCGTGGACCAGGAGTTCGCCGCCCACCGGCAGCGCTTCCTGGCCGAGCAGGGGTACGCCTACCGGATCGTGGACGCGGAGGACCTGGATCAGGCCACTGCCGGGTGACGGCGACCCCTAGACCGGGGGTGCACGACCACCCATCACGGCGCGCCGCCCGCTAGGTTGCTGCCCGGCGGGTCCTCGGCAGCGGACGTCCCCTCGGCGCCGCGGGAACCCGCCCGGCGCCCGCCTCGTTGGGGTGGGCACCGCCGCACGAAGGGATTGCCCGCTTGCCGGTCCTGTCGCCCGTCCTCAGCCTGGCCGTCGCCGCCGGCGCCGCGCTCGGCCCCGCCGCCGCGCCCGCCGCCCTGCCGATGACCGACCCGGTCGCCCTCAGCTCGGAGATCACCGACACCTCGGGGGTGCTGAGCGGATCGCAGACCTCGCAGGTGCAGTCCGCCCTGGACCAGCTCGCCGAGGACACCGACTACCAGCTCTACGTGGTGTACGTGCCGGACTTCGGTGGGAGCACGCCCGCCGACTGGGCCGACCAGGCCGCGAGCCTGACCGGACTCGGCTCGCAGGACCTGGTGCTGGCGGTCGCCACCGACGCGCGGGTCTACACCCTGGCGCCGCTGAACGTGCCCGGCCTGTCCTCCGGGGACCTGGACTCGGTGGCCGTGGACGTCGAGGACCAACTGCGCGACAACAACTGGGCCGGTGCCGCGATCACCGCGGCGGACGGCATCCGGTCGGCGGCCACCGGTGGTGGCGGGTCCGCGCTGGGCTGGGTGTTCATCGGCGGACTGGTGCTGATCGTCGCGATCACGCTGATCGCCTGGGTCGCGTCCCGCCGGCGGGCCCGCAGCGGTGCACCGGCCGGGGTCGGTGGCCGCGGCGGGGCGGCGGCGCAGATCCCCACCGCGGAGCTGGACCGGCGTTCGGCCTCCGCGCTGGTCGGGATCGACGACGACCTGCGCACCGCCGAACAGGAGCTCGGCTTCGCCCAGGCCCAGTTCGGCCCGGAGGCGACCGGTGAGTTCGAGCGGGTGCTGGCCCAGGCCAAGGCGCAGGTGACCGAGGCGTTCCGGCTGCGCCAGACCCTGGACGACGACATCCCGGACACCGAGCCCCAGGTCCGGGAGACCGCCACCCGGATCCTGCAGATCGTCGAGCAGGTGTCGGCCGCGCTGGAGGCGCAGAACCAGGCGTTCAGCAAGCTGCGCGAGGTGGAGGAGCGTGCCGGGGCCGCCCTGCAGGAGCACGCGCGCTCCGCCGCGGACCAGCGCGCCCGGATCCCCGCCGCCCGCACCACCCTGGACACCCTGGCCGCCCGGTACCCCGCCGACGCGCTGGCCTCGGTGCGGCAGAACCCGGACCAGGCCACCGCCCTGCTGGACGAGGTGCAGACCGCGCTGGCCCAGGGCGAGCAGGCGGTGCAGGCCGGTGACCGGCGCACCGCCGCGCGCTACGCCCGGGCCGCCCAGGAGGCGCTGGGCCAGGTGCGCACCCTGCTGGACGCGGTGGACCAGGCCGGCGCCGAGCTGGCCACCATCGGCGCCCGGCTGGACGCCGGGATCGCCTCGATCTCCGCGGATCTGGACGACGCGGCCCGGATGGCCCCCCGGGACGCCACGGTGCAGACCCGGGCGGCCGAGGCGCGGGCCGCGATCGAGTCCGCCCGGACCGCCCGCACCGGCAGCGGCGACCCGCTGGCCGCGCTGCGCGGGCTCACCGCCGCGGAGGCCGCGATCGACAACGCGCTGGCCCCGATGCGGGAGGCCGCGGACCGGGCCCGGCGCGCCCAGGGCCTGCTGGACCAGGTGCTCGGCCGGGTCGCCGCCGGACTGCGCGGCACCGGCGACTTCATCGACACCCGTCGCGGCGTGGTCGGCCCGCAGGCCCGCACCCGGCTGGCGGAGGCCGACCGGCTGTACCGGACCGCGGCCGACCAGCGCGACAGCGACCCCGAGCGCGCCCTGGTGGCCGCCCAGCAGGCCGAACAGCGGGTCGCGGAGGCCCAGCGGCTGGCGCAGCAGGACGTGGAGGAGCACGACCGGCGCAACCGGCCGGGCAGTGGCGGCGGCGGCCTGGACGGGATCGGCGGCATGGTGCTCGGCGGGATCCTGATCGACTCGATCCTGCGCGGCAGCGGCGGCGGCTTCGGCGGCGGCGGGCACCGGGGCGGCGGGCACCGCGGGGGTGGCTTCGGCGGTGGCGGCTTCGGCGGCGGTGGCCGCGGGGGTGGCTTCGGCGGCGGCGGCCGTGGAGGTGGCTTCGGCGGCGGTGGCGGCGGTGGCCGCGGCGGCGGGTTCTGAGCCCGCCGATCTGGACAGTGACGACGACGGCCCGTCCCCGGGCCGGATGTTCCCCGAGAAGGAAGGCATGACATGACGGAGAAGCAGAGCATCTTCGGCCGGATCACCCAGCTGGCGCGGGCGAACATCAACGCGCTGCTGGACCAGGCCGAGGACCCGCAGAAGATGCTGGACCAGCTGGTGCGCGACTACACCGGCTCGATCCAGGACGCCGAGAAGGCCATCGCCCAGACCATCGGCAATCTCCGCCTGGCCGAGCAGGACTACGCCGAGGACGTCGCCGCGGCCCGGGAGTGGGGCAGCAAGGCGCTGGCCGCCTCCGCCCGCGCGGACCAGTACCGCAGCGCCGGCGACACCGTGAACGCGGACAAGTTCGACAACCTGGCCAAGGTCGCGATCAGCAAGCAGATCGCCGCCGAGCAGGAGGTCAAGACCGCCGAGCCGATGATCGCTTCCCAGCGGGACACCGCGGAGCGGCTGAAGTCGGGCCTGGCCCAGATGAAGGACAAGCTCACCGAGCTGAAGTCCCGCCGCGACAGCCTGGTCGCCCGGCAGAAGTCCGCCCAGGCCCAGCAGCAGGTGCAGCAGGCGATCGGCACGATCAACGTGCTGGACCCGACCAGCGAGATCTCCCGGTTCGAGGAGAAGGTCCGCCGCGAGGAGGCGCTGGCGATGGGCCAGGCCGAGATCGCCGCGTCCTCGCTGGACGCCCAGTTCGCCGAGCTGGAGTCCGCCGGCACCGAGATCGAGGTCGAGGCCCGGCTGGCCCAGCTCAAGGCCGGCCGCCCCACCCCGCAGATCGAGGGCTGAGTCCCCCGGCGCGCGGCCCGTCACCCCGGTGGGGTGGCGGGCCGTCGTGCGTCAGGCCGCCGCGCGCACCTGGGCGGCGAACGCCCGGGCCAGGGTCCGGCCGTCCCGGGCGACCCGGTCGTCCGCGGCGGTGGCCTGCTCGACCATCGCCTCCGCCTCGTCCGCGGGCAGCTGGTCCAGCTCGGCCCAGCGGCGCATCAGCTCCGGGGAGGCCTCCGGGTGGAACTGAACCCCCCAGGCGCTGCCGATCCGGAACGCCTGGTACGGGTACATCGGCGAGGCGGCCAGCCACACCCCGGCGCGCGGCAGGTCCACCACCGCGTCGGAGTGCATGGTCGGCATCAGCACGCCGCGGTCGCCGGCCAGCTCGCCGAGCACCGGGTCACCGGTCGCCTCGGGCCGCCAGTGCAGGGCCACGGCGCCGGCCTCGCGTCCGGGCGGGGCATCCACGTGCACCCGGCCACCGGTGGCCACCGCCAGCAGCTGGGCGCCCAGGCAGATGCCGAGGGTGGGCACCCCGGCGGCGACCGCGTCGGCCAGCAGGGCGCGGGCGGCGGGCACCTGGGGCAGCTGGTCGTCGTGGGCGGACATCCGGCCGCCGAGCACGATCAGCCCGTCCAGCTCGCTCGCCGGGCCGGGGTCCTCGCCCAGGTCGGCGCGCACCAGGCGCACGCGCACGCCGTCCAGCCAGTCGGCGAACCGGTCGAGGGGGACCTCGTCATCCATCCGGACGACGGTCACAACAGGGGTGGAGGGTGCCACGGTCACGAGGCAGCACGGTAGCGCCTGCCCCGCCGATCCCATGAATCCGCAGCACTCTCCCAGGAAACCCTCAGCGATCCGCGGCAGACTGGCAGCGTGAGCGCCACATCCGGACCCGAAGCCACCCTGCTGGTCGTCGACGACGAGCCGAACATCCGCGAGCTGCTCGCCACCTCGCTGCGGTTCGCCGGCTTCGACGTGCACTCCGCCGCCGACGGGGGCAGCGCCCTGCGCCTGGCCAAGCAGTTCCAGCCCGACCTGCTGGTGCTGGACGTGATGCTGCCCGACATGGACGGGTTCACCGTGACCCGGCGGCTGCGGGAGAAGGGCCAGCACGTGCCGGTGCTGTTCCTGACCGCCCGGGACGACACCCAGGACAAGATCACCGGCCTGACGGTCGGCGGCGACGACTACGTCACCAAGCCGTTCAGCCTGGAGGAGGTGGTCGCCCGGATCCGCGCGATCCTGCGCCGGACCACCGGTGCGGAGGCCGAGTCCAGCTCGGTGCTGCACTACGAGGACCTGGAGCTGGACGAGGATTCGCACGAGGTGCGCCGGGCCGGCCAGGTGGTCGACCTGTCGCCCACCGAGTTCAAGCTGCTGCGCTACCTGATGCTCAACCCCGGCCGGGTGCTGTCCAAGGCGCAGATCCTGGACCACGTCTGGCAGTACGACTGGGGCGGCGACGCGAACATCGTCGAGTCCTACATCTCCTACCTGCGCCGCAAGGTCGACCAGCTCAAGGGGCCGGACGGACCGGTGGTGCCGCTGATCCAGACCAAGCGCGGGGTCGGCTACATGCTCCGCAAGCCGAGCGGATCGTGACCGAGCCCTCCGCCACCGAGCCGGTCGATCTCAGCTCCGCGGAGGCACGGGCCCAGGGCGCCGAACCACTCCCCGAGCCGAGCCCGCCGCACCCGCTGCGCCGCGGGCTGGAGCGGGTGCGCGGGGTGTGGCGCCGGACCCCGCTCAGCGTCCGGCTGGTCGGGATCAGCACCGTGCTGCTCGCGGTCGGCCTGGCGATCGCCGGCACCGCCACCACCACCCTGTTGCAGCGCTACCTGATCGGGCAGGTGGACGAGGAGCTGGTGTCCTCCGCCAAGTCCTACGCCAGCCAGACCGCGGCGGCGTACACCCGGGACGGCAACCTGGACGGCGTCGCGGTCGGCGAGTGGGTCCAGGTGGACTTCGCCCTGGAGGCACACATCCTCACCTCCGAGGGCGCCATCGACCCGTCCCCCGCCACCACCGAGACCTTCGGCGACCCGGTGATGCCCGACCTCACCTTCGACAACGTCGAGCGCTACCTCGGCCAGCCGTTCACCATCCACTCCTCGCGCGCCGGGTCGGCCTGGCGGGCGGTGGTGGTGCCGGTCACCAGCAGCCACAGCGGCGAGCTGATCGGCTGGGTCACGGTGGCCCGGCCGATGGGCGAGGTGCAGGGCATCGTGCGCTCCGCGGCGGTGGCGCTGTGGACGTCGGCCGCCGCGATCATGATCATCGGCGCGGTGGCGGGCACCTGGGCGGTGCGCCGCTCGCTGCGCCCGCTGCGCGAGATCGAGGACACCGCGGCCACCATCGCCGCCGGCGACCTGTCCCGCCGGGTGCCCTCCGGCCCGGAGAGCACCGAGGTGGGCCGGCTGGCGGCCTCGCTGAACGGCATGCTCACCCAGATCGAGGCCGCCTTCGACGCCCGCACCGCCTCGGAGGAGCGGATGCGCCGGTTCGTCGCCGACGCCTCGCACGAGCTGCGCACGCCGCTGGCCGCGATCCGGGGCTACGGCGAGCTGTACCGGATGGGCGCGCTGACCGAGAAGGAGCAGGTCGACGACACCATGCGCCGGATCGAGCAGTCCGCCACCCGGATGGGCGGCCTGGTCGAGGACCTGCTGGCGCTGGCCCGGCTGGACGCGGACCGGCCCGGGCGGACCGATCCGGTCGACCTCGCGGTGCTGGCCACCGACGCCGCCCACGACCTGCGCGCGCTGGACCCGACCCGGGAGGTGCGGGTCGGCCCGCTGGTGCCCGGGGCGGACGACGCGCTGCCGGCCACCGTGGTGCGCGGCGACGAGTCCCGGCTGCGCCAGGTGCTGGCCAATCTGGTCGGCAACGTCGCCCGGCACACCCCCACCGGGTCCCCGGCCGAACTGCTGGTCGGCCGGGTCGGCGACCGGGTGGTGCTGGAGGTGCGCGACCACGGGCCGGGCATCCCGCCCGAGCACGCCGCCCGGGTGTTCGAGCGGTTCTACCGGATCGACGCCAGCCGGACCCGCGAGGCCACCGGCACCGGCGGCGGCGCCGGCCTGGGGATGGCGATCGTGGCGGCCATCGTCGACACCCACCTGGGCTCGGTCCGGATCGAGCCCACCCCCGGTGGCGGCACCACGGTGCGGGTGGAACTGCCGGCCCTGGACGACACCGAGCAGCAGGTGGACTGAGCCCGGGTCTCCGGTGTCGCCGCAGCGGGCTACGATGGCGCGTCCGTCAGGGTTTCCGTCTTGCGTGAGGCTTGTTCCATGGGCGTCTACGACGCACCGCAGTGGTTGTTGTCCGCATTCGTCCGCAGTGCCGTCGGCGCCGGGGCGACCGCACCGGAGGAGGAGATCCGCCGGGTCGGCAGCGACCTGGTGGACCGCTGGACCGGCACCGGCCGGACCTACCACAACCTCCGGCACCTGACCGACGTGCTGGCCCGGGTGGACGAGCTGGCCGAGGAGACCCACGAGCCCGACCTGGTCCGGCTGGCCGCCTGGTACCACGGTGCGATCTTCGACGCCGACCAGGTCGCCGCCTACGCCAACCGCGGCGGGGAGAACGAGGTCGCCTCCGCCGCCCTGGCCCGCGAGCAGCTCACCGCGCTGGGCCTGCCGGAGTCCGCGGTGGCCCGGGTGCACCAGATGGTGATCGCGCTGGTCCGGCACGCCGCCGACCCGAGCGACTTCGACTGTGCGGTGCTCTGCGACGCCGACCTGGCGATGCTGGCCGCCGAGCCGCAGCGGTACAAGGCCTACCTGCACGACGTCCGCGAGGAGTACGCCGGCATCCCGATGCCGGACTACCTGCGCGCCCGGCTGAAGATCGTGCGCAAGCTGCTGAACCGGCCGAGCCTGTTCGTCAGCCCGCTCGGCGCGGCGTGGGAGGAACCGGCCCGGCAGAACCTGGGCGCGGAGCTGCACAAGCTGGAGAAGGTGCTGGCCGAGATCGAGTCCCGGGAGGCCGGCGACGGCACCGACCGGCCGCTGGAGCAGATCCACCCCGGCGCCGAGCTCCCCGACCACCACACCCTGCCCCGCGCCTGAACCGGCGGGCACACGCCACGGGCCGGCCACCCCGCGAGGGGTGACCGGCCCGTGGTCGGGTCAGGCTGCGGCGGGACTCAGAAGTCCATGCCGCCCATGCCACCGGCGTCCGGGGCGGCCGGGGCGGCCTTCTCCGGCTTGTCGGCGACGACGGCCTCGGTGGTGAGGAACAGCGCGGCGATCGAGGACGCGTTCTGCAGCGCGGAACGGGTCACCTTCACCGGGTCGTTCACACCGGCGGCCAGCAGGTCCTCGTACTCGCCGGTGGCGGCGTTGAGGCCCTGGCCCGCGGGCAGGTTGCGGACGCGCTCGGCGACCACGCCACCCTCGAGACCGGCGTTGACGGCGATCTGCTTCAGCGGGGCGTCGATGGCGACCTTGACGATGTTCGCACCGGTCGCCTCGTCACCGGTCAGGGTCAGCGTCTCGAACGCGGTCTTGCCGGCCTGGATCAGGGCGACGCCACCACCGGCGACGATGCCCTCCTCCACGGCGGCCTTCGCGTTGCGGACGGCGTCCTCGATCCGGTGCTTGCGCTCCTTGAGCTCGACCTCGGTCGCGGCACCCGCCTTGATGACGGCGACGCCACCGGCCAGCTTGGCCAGGCGCTCCTGCAGCTTCTCGCGGTCGTAGTCCGAGTCGGAGTTGTCGATCTCGGCGCGGATCTGGTTGACCCGGCCGGCGATCTGCTCCGCGGCGCCGCCACCCTCGACGATGGTGGTCTCGTCCTTGGTCACGACGATCTTGCGGGCGGTGCCCAGCACCTCGAGGCCGACCTGGTCGAGCTTGAGACCGACGGTCTCGGAGACGACCTGGCCACCGGTGAGGATCGCCATGTCCTGCAGCATCGCCTTGCGGCGGTCGCCGAAGCCCGGGGCCTTGACGGCGACGGACTTGAAGATGCCGCGGATCCGGTTGACCACCAGGGTGGCCAGCGCCTCGGACTCGACGTCCTCGGCCACGATCAGCAGCGGCTTGCCGGTCTGGATGACCTTCTCCAGCAGCGGCAGCAGGTCCTTGACGTTGGAGACCTTGGACTCGACCAGCAGGACGTAGGCGTCCTCCAGGACGGCCTCCTGCCGCTCCGGGTCGGTGACGAAGTACGCCGACAGGAAGCCCTTGTCGAAGCGCATCCCCTCGGTCAGCTCGAGCTCCAGGCCGAGGGCGTTGGACTCCTCGACCGTGATGACGCCCTCCTTGCCGACCTTGTCCAGGGCCTCGGCGATCAGCTCGCCGATCGCCTGGTCGCCGGCGGAGATGGCGGCGGTGGCGGCGATCTCGTCCTTGGTCTCGATCTCCTTGGCCTGGGCCAGGAGCTGCTCGGTGACCGCCTCGACGGCCTTCTCGATGCCCTTCTTCAGGGCGATCGGGTTGGCGCCGGCGGCGACGTTGCGCAGACCCTCGCGCACCAGCGCCTGGGCCAGCACGGTGGCGGTGGTGGTGCCGTCACCCGCGACGTCGTCGGTCTTCTTGGCGACCTCCTTGACGAGCTCGGCCCCGATCTTCTCGTACGGGTCCTCGAGCTCGATCTCCTTGGCGATGGAGACACCGTCGTTGGTGATGGTGGGGGCGCCCCACTTCTTGTCCAGCACGACGTTGCGGCCCTTGGGGCCGAGGGTGACCTTGACGGTGTCGGCGAGGGTGTTCAGACCCCGCTCGATGCCGCGCCGGGCCTCCTCGTTGAAGGCAATGATCTTGGCCATGGGGCTATCGATCCTTCACTGATGGCTACTGGGTCGGCCGAGCGGTGCCCGCGACGGACGGCCTGCCACCCGCCGGTCATGTCCCGGCGTGCGGCGGACCTCACCGGGTCGGCCAGATGTTCTCGATTCTGTCACTCTCCACCGGAGAGTGCTAAGTCAATGGTTAGCACTCGACCCCTCTGAGTGCAAGACACCGCGGGACGTTCCGCGCCGATCCGGCGGTCTTGGTGGATTACGGTGTCTGCCCATGTCAGCCCCCTCGGTCCGGCACGGGCGCCGCGCCCTCCCGGTCGTCGTGCTCGCCGCGCTGGCCGCGGTCCTGGTCGCCTGGGGTGCGACCGGCCCGCGCAGCGCCCGGATCGCGCTGTACTCCGAGGCCGTGGTGATCGACGCCGACGGCGGGCGCAGCCTGGTCCCGGAGGGCGCCGAACCGCTGCTGCACCAGGGCACCCGGGTGGTGGACGACCCGGCGAGCACCGGCGACGACGAGCAGGCCGCCGCACAGCTGGCCTGGCTGGAGGCCGGTGAGATCCCGGGGGCGGACGGGCCCTACGCGGACCTGGTCACCGACGCCCTGCTCGACCTGCACACCCTGGTGCTGGACGACGGCGCCGCGGTCGCCGCCTGGTCGCCCTACTGGCGCTACGTGTGGCCCCGGGACGCATCCTTCGTCGCGGTGGCGCTGGCCCAGACCGGCCACCTGTCCGACGCGCTGGAGATCCTGGACTTCCTGGCCCGGGTCCAGGAGCCGGACGGCTCGTTCCAGGCCCGCTACCTGCCGGACGGTTCCGGCGACACCCCGGACGACCGCGGCGAGCAGACCGACGGTGTCGGCTGGGTGCTGTGGGCGAGCGCGCAGGTGGTCGCCGCTGCACCGGATCCGGTGGCCACCGCCACCGAGCTGCGTCCGCTGGTCGACCGGACCGCGGCGCACGCCGAACGGCTGGTCGCCGGGGACGGGCTGCCCGCAGCGTCGCCGGACTACTGGGAGGTGCCCGAGGACGAGTTGACCCTGGGCACGGTCGCACCGGTGCTGGCCGGGCTGGAGGGCGCGGTGGAGATCTACGCCGTGCTGGGCGACGAGGGGCGCGCCGACAGTGCCCGGGAGGCGGCGGCGCTCACCCGGGACGCGGTGCAGGAGGAGTTCGCGGACTACGGCCGCTACGCCGGCGGCGACCAGGCGGACGCGGCCAGCGCGTTCACCCTGCCGCCGTTCCAGCCGGTCGCCCTCGACGGCGCGCTGGAGGCGTGGCAGGACTCCGCCGGCCTGATGGCGCGACCGGCCGGCGGACTGGCCCCGGGCGCGGGCTGGCGGCAGGACGGCATCTCCTGGACGCCACAGACGTCGCTGTACGCCCTGACCGCCGCGAGCAACGGTCAGACGGACCAGGCGATCACCTGGCTGAACTGGCTCGACGACCACCGCACCGACCTCGGCGCACTGCCGGAGAAGGTGCTGGACGACGGGTCACCCGCCGCGGTCGCACCCCTGGCCTGGACCGCCGCCTGTGTCGTGCTGGCGGTGGCCGCCCTGGAGTCCTGAGCCCGCGAGAGCCCTGACCGGGACGACGACGCGGCGGGGCCGGACACCGGAGGGTGCCGGCCCCGCCGTCGACGTCAGAGCGGCCGGACCTGCTCGGCCTGCGGGCCCTTGGTGCCCTGCCCCACCTCGAACTCCACGTTCTGGCCCTCATCCAGGCTGCGGTAGCCATCGGTCTGGATCGCGCTGAAGTGCACGAACAGATCCTGAGTGCCGTCGGCCGGGGTGATGAACCCGTAGCCCTTCTCGGCGTTGAACCACTTGACGGTGCCCTGCGGCATGCGGTGCTCCTGCGACTGTGTGTTTCGGCTGACACCGCCACAGGTGCCCCGGGGGACCGACTGCGGCGTGGCGCCGAGCGTAGCCCCGCCCGGGGTGGGGCGAAAGGGGTGAATCGCCGAATCAGCCCACGAAGTCGGTCCGCAGCAACACGGCGATCCCGCTGCCCGCGTCCGCCGCGGACTCCTGCACCGTCGCGATGCCCAGGGCGTCCGCCACGGCCTGGGCGGTGGTCGCCAGCTCCGGCGAGGCGTAGAACACCGTGGTCACGTCGGCGGCGGTGGCATCGCCGTTGCCCGCGGTGACCGTGGTGAAGCCCGCCTCCTCCAGCTGGCCGGCCACGTCCGCGGCCAGCCCGTTGCGCCGGGCGGCGTTCAGCACGTCGATCGACTGGGCATAGTCCACCGCCGGGGGCTCCTCGGTGACCGGCGGGTCCTCGGCGGTCGCGTCCTCGCCGCCCTCCTGCGTCCCGTCACCGGTGTCCTCGGCCGCCGGGTCGGTCGCGGCGTCATCGCCCTCGGTGCTGGCTGGGTCGTCGGTCAGCTCCACCCCGGCCTGGTCGTCGTTGGTGCCGAGACCGTCCCAGGACGAGGTCCACAGCACGGCGCCGACGGTGAGCACCGGCACCACCACGATCACGACGACGAAGGGCCACCAGCGCGACCACCAGCTCCGGGGCGCGCGATGGACTCCGATCGGCGTGTCCGAGCCGGGTGCGGCGTCGAACTCGTCCTCGGGATAGGGGTAGTTGCCCTTCGTCACGCCGGACAGGCTAACGGCTCGGGTTGTGCGACCGCGACGAGCGGGCGGGCGACTGTGGTGGAGAAGGTGTGCAGGTGGGGCGCGTCAGTCGTCGGTGCCGAGCCGGCGGGCGGTGCGCTGGCGCTGGCGGGTGGAGCGCATCCGGCGCAGCCGCTTGACCAGCATCGGGTCGTGCGCGAGGGCCGCGGGGTTGTCGATCAGGGCGTTGAGCACCTGGTAGTACCGGGTCGCGGACATGTCGAACAGCTCGCGGATCGCCTGCTCCTTGGCCCCGGCGTACTTCCACCACTGCCGCTCGAAGGCCAGCACCTGCTCGTCCCGCTCGGACAGGCCGTCGCCGGCCCGGACCGCCTCGGTCATCGCGCTCATCGGTGCCCTCCTCGCCCGTTCGCCCAACCGCACCAGGATACGACCCGAATCACACCCATGTCATTCAGGCCGGCCACCGGTCCGGCCCCACGATCGCCACCCGCCTCGCTACCCTCGCCGGGTGACCGCGACACCGCCCGCACCGTTGTCCGACCTGATCGCCGCCGACTGGGCCGAGGCGCTCGCCCCGGTCGAGGGCCGCATCCATGAGATGGGCGCCTTCCTGCGGGCGGAGCTGGCCGCCGGCCGGCAGTACCTGCCCGCCGGGGACGCGATCCTGAACGCCTTCCGCCGCCCGCTGGCCGAGGTCCGGGTGCTGATCGTCGGCCAGGACCCCTACCCCACCCCCGGGCACCCGATGGGCCTGTCGTTCTCGGTGCAGCCCACCGTCCGGCCGCTGCCCCGGTCGCTGGCGAACATCTACCAGGAACTGGAGAACGACCTGGGCGTCCCGCGGCACGAGGACGGCGACCTATCGGTGTGGGCGGACCGGGGCGTGATGCTGCTCAACCGGGTGCTGACCGTCGAGCCCGGCGCACCGGCCTCGCACCGCGGCAAGGGCTGGGAGACCGTCACCGACCGGGCGATCGAGGCCCTGGTCGAGCGGGGCGGCCCGCTGGTGGCGATCCTGTGGGGCCGCGACGCCCAGTCGCTGCGGCCCCGGCTGGGCCAGGTGCCCGCCGTGATGAGCGCCCACCCCAGCCCGCTGTCCGCCAGCCGCGGGTTCTTCGGCTCCCGGCCGTTCTCCCGGGTGAACCAGCTGCTGGCCGAGCAGGGCGCCACACCGATCGACTGGGACCTGAGCACGGCCACCCGGGCCTGAGGCAGGATGGCTGGCATGACCACGGATCTGTCGGGCGGTGGGCAGGCGCCCCGCTGGGCCCGCTACGTCGCCGTCGGCGACTCCTTCACCGAGGGACTCTGGGACGCCCCGCACGGCCCGGACGCCCCGATGCGCGGCTGGGCCGACGTGCTGGCCGGGCACCTGTCCGACCGGCGCCGGGCCGCCGGGCTCCCCGGTCTGCAGTACGCCAACCTGGCGGTGCGCGGGAAGTTGCTGCGGCCGATCGTCACCGCACAGGTCCCCGCGGCACTGCGCCTGGAGCCCGATCTGGTCAGCCTGGTCGGCGGCGGGAACGACATCCTGCGCCCGGCCGCCGACGTGGACCGGCTGGCGCGCAACCTGGAGGCCGCGGTGGAGCGGATCCGGGCCACCGGCGCCGACGTGCTGCTGGCCACCGGGATGGACGTCAGCGGATCCGGGCTGCTGCAGGCCACCCGGCCGCGGGTGGCGATCTTCAACGCCCACCTGTGGTCGATCGCGCGGCGGCACGGCGCCTACGTGGTGGACCTGTGGGGGATGCGGCACCTGAAGGACCTGCGGATGTGGGCGCCCGACCGGATCCACCTCACCACCGAGTCGCACGCCCGGGTGGCGCAGGGTGCCCTGGCCGCCCTCGGCCTGACCCCGGACGACCCGGCGTGGGACGAGCCGCTGGCCCCGGCGCCGCCGATCTCCCGCGCCGCGCAGGCCCGGCTGGACGCCGAATGGCTGCGGCTGCATGTCTACCCCTGGGCCACCCACCGGCTGCACGGCACCAGCTCCGGCGACGGGCGCACCGCCAAACTGCCGCAGCTCACCGAGGTCTGACTCCTCAGCCCTGCCTGGCCCTGATCTGGCCCTCAGCCCTGGTCGGAGACCAGCGCCACCGACACCCCGGCCACGTCCTGGGCGGGCACCGGACCGGTCAGCGCCACCGTGGTGAGCGGCGAGCTGACCGCCGTGCGGGACTCGGCCAGCGCACGGTCCGCGGTGTCCCGCAGGGTCAGGGCGAGCTCCCGGCCGGTGCAGCCCTCCGGCACCCCGGACAGCTGGGCCGTGGTGACCGCGTAGCCGCCGAGCGCCGGGTCGTAGTCCACGTCGTAGCCGATCCGGATCGCGTCCACCACGCACTCCCCGGCGGAGACCGGGCCGAGCTGTTCCCAGCTCATCGCGCGCGCGGCGGAGACCGCCAGACCCGCGCCGCCGAGCAGCGCCAGCGTGACACCCGCGGTGCGGCGGGCACGTGTCAGCCCCATCGCCTGTCCCCTCCGTGGACTCCTCGGGGCCGATCCATCGGTCCCGATCGGCTGATCGTCCGCCCGGCGGGCCCGCTGAGCATCCGGAGCGCGGATTCACTCGTCAGGGTTGCACGCAGACCTGCACGCTCTGCGGGCTGTCGTCCCGGACGCCCCAGGTGTCCCAGGCGGTGGGGGTCACCCGGTAGACCGTGCCGCTGAGCTGCGCCAGCGTGTAGTTGCCGGGCGCGCTGAACCGCGCGCCGGCGGTGCTCATGCCCCGGTCGCGCAGGTAGTCCAGCAGCGGGCGCAGGTCGATGTCGGCCCGCCAGCCCGCGTAGAACTGCGTGGTGCCGGACACCCGGACCGTCGTGGTCATGCAGGCGTAGTTCGCGCTGCCGGTGACCGCCCCGGTGCTCTGGCTGTAGCTCAGCGCCGGGTCGTACTGCGGGGCCGGCAGGTTGTAGTGGCAGACCGTGACCGTGATCGACTGCCCGGCCGCCAGGGTGGTGTACCCGGCCCTGCCCCCGATCGACAGCACGCCGCCGGACGGCTCGCCCAGCACCTGGCCGAACCACGGGCTGTGCACCTGGAAGCCGTCGGCCGAGGTCACGCCGTTGAACGGGCGCTGGTCCAGGTGCAGATCGACCCGCCAGGTGGTGCCGGCCGCGCCGGAGACCTGCACGCTGAAGCAGGCCTGGGTGCCGGAGTTCGCCAGCTGGGACCAGGTCAGGCCGGTGAAGGTGGTGCCCGGGCCCGGGGTGACCGGCCCGGCCGGGGTGCCGGTCGGCGCGGCCCAGGTGACCGGCACCGCCCAGCCGTTCAGGGTGAGCGCGGTCCCGGCGATCCGGTCGGTGGCGTAGCTCGGCACGGTGAGGGTCAGGCTGCCGGCGACCGCGGTGCCCGTGCTGTCGGCGGTGCCGGTGGGGGTGCCGTCGGCCGCGTACATCCGCACGGCCACGGCGGCACCGGCGCAGGCGGCCGGGATGCCGCCGAGCACCAGGGTGGTCGCCTGTCCGGAGACGGTGCTGCCGGGTGCGGCGGTCAGGGTCGCGGTGGTGCACGGGGCCGCGGAGCTGAGCAGGTGACTGCCGCCGCGCAGGTCGAGCCGGGCGGCGCTGGCGGGGCGCAGGCCGCAGACCGCCAGGGCGGCGAGCAGCACGGCCAGCACGGCGAGGGCAGCTCGGCGGGTGGTGGGACGGGTGGCGGGGCGGGTCGCGGTCACCGGACCGGCTCCGGCTCCGGTGCGGACTCCGGCTCGGGCGCGGGGTCTGCCTCGGAGTCCGCCGCCGGCCGGCCGGGCCACAGCAGCACGCCGGCGGCGATCACCAGCAGCGACGCCCAGGCCCACGGGTCCAGCAGGATCGCCGCGACCCGGCCCAGCCCGGGCACGTGCAGCACCGCGATGCCGAGCACGTCCTCCTGGTGCGGCCGCCAGGGGTCGTAGAAGTCGTTGTTGTCGCCCCGGATCGCCCAGCCGTCCCGGGCGTCGCCGCCGACCACCCGGTGGATCACCCGGCCCTGGTCGACGCCGGGCGGCGTGTAGACCACCACGTCGCCGACCTCGGGCCGCCCACAGCGGGAGACCACCAGGTCGCCGGTGTAGTACGTCGGCTCCATCGAGTGACCGGAGACGATGGTCAGCGTGGTGCAGCCGCCCAGCGTGGTCGGCCAGCCGAACCAGACCAGCACGGCCACCACGGCGGCGGTGAGCAGCCACCCGGCGGCCGACCGCAGGCGCGCCGGACGGGGGTGACGCCGCTGCGCCACCCCCGTCCTGACGGCCGGCCGGCCGAACCGGGTCACCGCTGGGTCAGCCGGCGATGACGACCGCGACGCCCTTGACGTCGGAGGCCTTGACCGACGCGGTGACCGGGATGGTCACGGTGCCGCCCCCGGCCGGGACGGTGGCGGTGACGGTGCCGATCGAGGTGGCGGCGGCGGCCGGGTCGTTGTCCAGCAGGTCGACGGTGACGCCCTGGCCGGCGCAGGCGGTGGACACCCCGGACAGGGTGATCCCGGTGACCGCGTACCCCTTGGCGGTGGTGGAGAAGGTGTCGGCGAACTTCACCGCGACGCCGTCGGTGTCGCAGGAGGCCACCACCGTGGTGCCCGCGCCGAGCGCGCCGGAGGTCAGGTTGAGCTGGGCCGCGGAGGCCAGGCCCAGGCCGGTGATGCCCAGGGCGGCGATGGTGAGGGCGACCACCTTGCGGCGGGTGGTGCGACGGGGAGCGACGGCTGCGGACATGAGCGGTGACCTTCCGGGTCTACAGGGGGCGTCACCAGGGGAAATGACGCCGCCCCGGGTCTCGGCGGATCGCGCGGTCCGGGGCGCCGGAAATGTAGGGCGAGCGGTGACCTGCGCCGATGCGCCGCCTGGGTGCTGGCACCCACCCGCCGGTCCGGGTGAGCCGCTTTCACCCGCTCGGACCGGGACAATTCCGACATCCGACCCGGTACCACCAGGTTTCGGGTCACCCGTTTGCCGTGGGACCTACGACCCAGTGCGCAGCGACTCCACCGGCACCGTAGCCTCCAGCCGGGTCCCGTCGCCGGGCTCCGAGGTCAGCCGCAGTTCACCCCCGGCCAGCCGGAGCCGGTCGGACAGCCGGGCGGTGCCCGAGGCCGGCCCGGGGTTGTCCCCCAGGCCGGTGCCGTCGTCCCAGATCGACACCCGGACCGCGTCGTCCTCCCGGGACAGCCGCACGTCGATCACCCCCGCCCGGCCGTGCCGCAGCGCGTTGCTGACCGCCTCCTCGACCACCCGGACCGCCAGCAGCCGCTCGCCCTGGCTCAGCCGCGAGGCAGCCGGGTCGTCCAGCGCACGCACCTCGGCGGCCACCCCCAGCCGGGTGTTCACCGAGGTGGGGATCCGGCCCAGCAGCGCCCGGATCGCCGGCACCATGCCGACCTCGAGTTGATCGGGGTAGAGCATCCGGCTGGTGGCCCGGACATCGGCCTCGCGCACCGTCTCGACCTCGGTACGGGCCTCGGCCAGCAGCGCCAGGTCGGCGGGCTCCACCGTGCCGCGGCGCAGCCGGTCGGCGAGCCGGTCCAGCCGGGCGACCACCAGCACCAGCCGCTGCTGGACGGTGCCGTGCAGCCCCTCGGCCACCTCGCGCCGGACCCGGACCTCCTCGTGCTGCAGGGCCGCCAGCGCCAGCTCGATCTGCACCTGCCCCCGGGACGCGCTCGCCATCTCGGCGCGCAGCCGCTGCCGGGACCGCATCGTGGTGAACCCGAAGACGCTGGCGATCCAGGCCACCGCCACCGCGCTGATCAGGTCGGTGCCCAGCGCCCCCAGGTTCGACGGCCGGTACACCCCGAGCAGCACCTGCAGCCCGGAGCGGCACAGCCCGGCCAGCACACCGGTCGCGCCGGCGCCCAGGATCAGCCACCCGGTCCCCCGGGCCGACAGGGCGGCACCCCGCCAGCCGTACAGCAGCAGCACGGTCAGCACCGCGCCCAGGTTGGCCAGGATCCGGGCCCACACCGGCACCCCGGAGCCGTCCGCGACCTGGTTCTGGTAGACGTACGCGCTCTGCACCGCCGCGCCCACGGCGAACACCGCCATCACCGATCCGGTCGCGAGCAGCAGTGCGCCGCGGTCCGCCCGATCGGCGTCCTGGGGTCCGAGCCTCATCCTCACCGTCCGTGGTCGCAGTGCGTCCCGCGCGTCGTCGCACGTGAAGCGCCGGAGCCCGACGATACTGGGAGCAATGACCGAAACCGCCCCCCGTGCCATCCGCGTGGCCATCGTCGAGGACCAGCCGCTGTTCCGCTCCATGCTGGAACTCACCCTGGGTTCCGCCCCGGGCGTGCGGGTGGTCGCCTCCGTCGGCACCGTCCGCGAGGCGACCGCCGCGCTGCGACCCGGCGCCGTCGACGTGGCCGTGCTCGACATCGACCTGCCGGACGGCAACGGCATCGCGCTCGGCGTCACGGTCCGCCGTGGCCAACCGGGTCTGGGCATCCTGCTGCTGTCCGCGCACGACGCGATGGACCTGCTGCTCGACCTGCCGCCGGATGTGGCGAGCGGGTGGAGCTACCTGTCCAAGACCACCTCGACCAGCGCGGACACCCTGGTCCAGGCGATCCGGGCCGCCGCCGCCGGCCGCACCACCCTGGACCCGGTGCTGCTGGAACGGATGTCGCCGCGGGCAGGATCGGCGGTCGCCCGGCTCACCGACCGGCAGTACGCGGTGTTGCGGCTGCTCGCCCAGGGCCTGTCCAACGCCGGGATCGGCGAGGTGCTGCACATCACCGAGAAGTCGGTGCAGAACCACATCAACGGGATCTACGGCACCCTCGGCATCGACGCCGACCCGGCGCGCAACCCCCGGGTCACCGCCGCCCTGCGCCTGCTGGAGGAGACCGGCCGCAGCGGGAGCTGACCGGCCGGGGCCGTGGCCGGACTCACACCGGCTTCACCCATCTGCTCGTGACGCGGCGGCCCTCGATCGGGTAAAGTGGGCTTTGCCCTTGGTCGCCTGCCCCCTGCGCGGCCAAGGGCTTTTCCATGTCCGGAGCCCCTACCCGGCGCTGATCAGCCGGTCCAGCAGCTCGAAGCTGTCGAACGGCTGATCGACATCACCGAAGTGCCCCTCGTCCCGCACGACCAGGGTGCCGCCGGCCCGGTCCCGGATCGCCATCCCCTGCCGCCAGTCGCAGCCGTAGGGATCGGTCACCGAGTTCACCAGCACCAGATCGTCGACATGCGCCGCGATCCGCTCCCAGTCGTAGGACGCCCGCAGCACCGGCTCCGCACTGTCGTTCGGCTGCGTGCTGTACCCGGCGACCAGCACCGCCTGCGGCACGGTCACCTCGATCGCCTCCAGCACCGCCAGCAGCAGCGCCGCCCCGCCGGAGTGCCCGATCAGCACCGTGTCCTCGTCCACCGCCAACCGCTCCAGCGCGCCGGGCAGGAAGTCGTCCACGGTGGTCACGTTCAGGTCCGGGAAGTGCGGCCGGTCCACCGTCCAGCCGCGGGCGGCCAGCCGGTCGGCGAGCCAGGGGTACCAGATCACGTCCGGGTGGCCGCCGGTGCCGTGCACGATGACGGCCCGGGTCACCGGAGGTGCCTCGCTGCGCTACGGATGTCCATGGCGGACAGTGTGCGGTCGGCGGGCCGGACGCGCTCGACGGGAGCGGCAACGGAGTCCTCCGGCCCGCGTACGAAGCACTGGACCGGCGTGCTCGCTAGAGCCCTGTCGTGCTGACTCCGTACTCCGCCTGCTCCGGAGTGAACTGCTCGCCATACTCGCTCGTGAGCTGATCGAGCAGCCCCTGACGCGAGAACGCGGAGTACTCAAGGTAAGACGCGGCCGCCTCAGCCGCTTCGGCATTCCAGTCGACTCCACCCTCAGCTTCCAGCCGCGCTACTGCGAACTCGGCGTCTTCCGGCGGGTAACCCTCCCCGTACTCGCTCGTCAGCTGGCGGATAAGTCCGGCACGAGAGAACGCCGAGAAGTCGAGATAGGAGACGGCGGACCGGTAGGCGTTCTGTTGCGAGACGTTGCCGATCCGGGCGGCCTCGGCCGCGGCTGCCGCGTCCGCAGCGGCCTGCTCTTCAGCCTGGCGGGCTTCCTCGGCGGCCTGCTCTTCAGCCTGGCGGGCTTCCTCGGCGGCCTTCTCTGCCTCACGATCCACCACAGTGAGCAACACCTGGGTCCCGGGAAGCACGTCCGTTCCGCCGGACGGCGCCTGCGTCTCAACCTCGCCGGAGTCGCCAATGGTGTTGTAGGTGAGACCAGCCTTAGTGAGTGCAGCCACCGCGTCGTCGAGGCTCATTCCTACAACGTCGGGGACTTCGATGGCATCATCTCTCACCGCCAGCCCGGAGGCGGTCGAGGCAGCCTGCGGGTCATCCCCGCTATCGGAGTTTCCAGCCACGGCTCCGATCGCACCGATGAGGATCAGCACACCGACCGTCACCAGCACCCATACCCGACGGTAGAACGGTTCCTTCGGGACCGGAGTCGAGTGCGCAGGTTCAGGAGCGGAGGGAGCAGACATGGCCGCAAATTAGCGGAGCGAGGCGCACTCGCATGGGGACTTTCGTCATATCGGATATCTGGCGATGCCATTGAGGCCTCCGCCCGCGCTTTCCTGAACTCAGCCAGCTCGCGCGAGTGCGGCACACATTCCCACCTGCGCGCTCACAGCATGGCCAGTCGGCGTGCGGCGCGCGAAGATGCCGACGAGCAGCGCACGCGGTCGGAGCCCCCTGCCGGATTCGAACCGGCGACCTACTGTTTACAAGACAGTTGCTCTGGCCAGCTGAGCTAAGGAGGCGCGCACCCCGCGGGGTGCAGCGGACAGCTTACCGAGCCGCCGCCCCGGCGCCGTCGACCCCGTCCAGTCCGTTGATCTGGGCTCGCAGCTGCGCCATCCGGTCGTCCAGCTCGGCGGACAGCCGGGCGGTCTCGGTGAGCTCGGCCAGCAGGTGGGCGGGCACCTCGCGACCGTACTTGTAGTACAGCTTGTGCTCGGTGCTGGCCCAGAAGTCCATCGCGATGGTGCGCAGCTGGATCTCGACGTCGACGTGTTCGGTGCGGTCGGACAGGAACACCGGCACCCGGACGATCATGTGCAGCGACCGGTAGCCGTTCGGCTTGGGGTGGGCGATGTAGTCCTTGGTGTTCACCACCTCCAGGTCGGGCTGCTGGGCCACCATGTCGCGCACCCAGTAGGCGTCCGACACGAAGGAGCAGGTGATCCGGATGCCGGCGATGTCGTGGATCGACTCCCGGATCGCCGGGATGGACAGGTGGGTGCCGGTGCGGATCACCTTCTGCATCAGCGATTCCATCGACTTCAGCCGGTGCCGCACGTGCTCGATCGGGCTGTAGTCGTGCGCCTGCTCGAACTCCTCGCGCAGGATGGTGATCTTGGTCAGCACCTCGTCGATGCCGAATTTGTAGTACAGCCGGAACCGGACGAACTCCTGTTGCAGGGCCCGCAGCGCGCCGAGCATGTCGTCGGTCTCCAGCACGGTCCCGTCCGGGAGCATCTGGACCGCGCTCTGCCGGAGCAGGTCGACCAGGCCGCGCTCGTCGTCGGTGAGGTCGTCGGGGTGGGGCAGGTCGAGGCCGGTCATGCCGACCATTGTCCCCCGGGCCGACCGGGACCCGCGTCGGCCTCAGGTCGCACTCAGGGCTGCGGATCGCGGGCGTCGTAGTCCCAGAACGAGCGCTGGCACCACAGCGCCACCCCGAGCAGCAACACGCAGGCCAGCCCGCCGGCCAGCGCCGCCCCGCCCTCACCGAGCCGGGTGGAGACCGCGCCGAGCAGCAGTTCGCCCAGCCGGGGGCCGCCGGCCACCACCACGGTGAACACCCCCTGCAACCGGCCGCGCATCGCATCCGGGGTGGCGGTCTGCAGGATGGTCTGCCGGAACACCGCGCTGACCGCGTCCGAGGCGCCGGCCACCGCCAGGGTGACCACGGCCAGCACCAGCGCGATCCAGACCACGTGGTCCGGGCTGCCCCGGCCGACGACCACCAGCAGGGCGCCGAAGGCGGCGATCGACAACCCCCAGGAGGCGATCGCACCGATGATGATCCGGCCCTGCCAGCGCACCCGGGCCAGTCCGCCGGAGAACAGGCCGGCCACGATCCCGCCCAGGGCGATCGCCGCGGTGAGCACGCCGGTGGTGGTCTCCCCGCCACCCAGGTAGAGCAGGGCCACCGCGGGGAACAGCACCCGGGGCATCGAGGTGATCATCGCGATCAGGTCGACGATGAAGGTCATCCGCACATTGGGCCGGGTGCCCAGGTAGCGCAGCCCGTCCAGCACCGACCCGAGTCCGGCCCGGGCCCGGCGGGGCGCCGATGCGTCGGTCTCCGGGGGCATCGACGGCAGCCGGAACAGCGCGACGATGGCGAAGGTGAACAGCACCGCGTCGATCGTGTAGACCGGGCCGTAGTCGGCGACCGCGACCAGGGCGGCCCCGAGCAGCGGACCGCCGGTGAGCGCGACGTTCCAGCCGATGGTCTGCAACGCGTTGGCGGCGGGCATCAGCCGGGGTTCCAGCAGCCGCGGGATGATCGCGGATCGCGCGGGGCTGTTCACGGCGTTGGCGCCGGACTGGACCGCGGTGAGCAGGTAGAGCAGCCCGACGTGGTCGCTGCCGGCCCAGCCCTGGATCGCCAGCACCCCGGTGGCCGCCCAGCTCACCGCGGAGGCGACCAGGGCGACGGTGCGGCGGTCGGCGTGGTCGACGATCGCGCCGCCGTACAGCCCGAAGATCACCAGCGGGAACAGCGCGCACAGCCCGACCAGGCCGACCGAGAAGGTGGAGCGGGTCAGCTCGTACACCTGGAGCCCCACGGCGACCACGGTGAACTGGGTGCCGAGGTTGGCGATCGACAGTCCGAGCCAGAGCCGCCGGAATGCCGGACTCACCCGCAGCGGGGTCAGGTCGACGAGGACGGAGGGCACCGACGGAGTCTACGCAGCACGCAGGCCGCGACCCCGGGTCGTCCGGGGCCGCGGCCTGCGGGAACGGGTCAGCCCTTGGCGGCCTCGACCGCCTGGGTCAGCGCCCCGGCGGTGTACAGGTCGCCCTGGAACTGCTCGCCGTCGATCATCACGTACGGCGTGCCGACCTGGCCCATGTCCTCGCGCATCTGGTTGACGTTCGCCTGCAGCCACGGGGCGAAGGTCCGCCAGTCCTGGCCGTCGGCGGTGGCGGTGAACTGGTCGACCACGTCGTCCGGCACCCCGGCGTCCCGGGCCAGCTGGGCGATCTCCGCGTCGGACAGGCCCTTGGAACCCTCGTCCGGCTGGTCCGCGAACAGCGCGGCGAAGAAGTCGGCGAACTGCTCCGGCGCCTGGTCGGCGACCACCGCGGCCGCGTTCCCGGCCCGGGTGGAGTACTCGGCGCCGCGGGACTGCGAGTCCAGGAAGGACAGCAGGTGGTACTCGACGGTCACGCCGCCCTCCTCGCGGAGTGCCTCCAGCTCGGGGCCGTTGACCTGCTCGAACTGGCCGCAGTAGGGGCACATGAAGTCGGTGTAGACCGACACGACGACGTTGCCGTCCTCGGCCTCGCCGGCCACGCCGTCCTGGCCGACCGGGATGCCGCCGTTCTCCCCGGCGGAGGCGGGGGCGGTGGTGTCGGCCAGGGTGATGGTGTCGGCGTCGTCGGCGGTGTAGGCGATGCCGGGCTGGTTGGACTGCATCCACAGCCAGCCGCCGACACCGACCAGGGCCAGGACGGCGACCACGACGGCGCCGATGGCGATGAACTTGTTGCGCTGCTCGCGCTTGCGCTGCGCCTCGCGCATCTGGCGGGCCTGCTCACGGGCCTGATCGCGACGCTCGGCCTTGGACGGCCGGGGGGAGTTGCTGGACATGATCTGCTTCCTGCTCTGCTGACGGGACGGGTCGGGGGTGGCGGGCCTCAGGCCACGGCCACCGGCGGCCCCCGCAGCGGGTGGCGGTCCCCCGGCACACCGGAGGGCAGGGTGGGAGCACGGTGCTCGACCAGGATGCCGATCCGCTCGCGCACCTGCACCCGGAACCGGCTCAGCGCACCCAGGTCGGGCAGCACCGCCGCCAGCACGCCCAGGGCGGCGCCGGCCGCGCGGGTCAGCAGGGCGATCAGCCCGACGCCCAGCGCCCCGACCGCCGCGTGCGCCGCCAGCACCGGCAACGCCAGGGCGACCAGCAGCACCGCGGTCTGCGGCACGCCCGGCACCACCGCCAGGGTCCCCGCCGGGCAGTCCGGCACGTCGCGCAGCAGGGTCAGCCGCTGCCCGAGCTCGGCCAAGGGCCCCTCGATCGCGGCGCACTGGTGCACCAGCACCCGGGCCAGCCCGAGCCAGCCACCGGCGACGAGCGCGAGCGCCGACACCAGGCCCACCACCCCGGGCACGCCGAACCGCGCGCGCAGGACGCGCCACGGTCGCGTGGGGGCACGGTGGGCAGACATGGCCTTCAGGGTACGGGCCGAACCCGGGAAAACCCTGGGACGGCTCACGAACTCGGCACCGGCGGCGACCCGAACGGGCTGAAGTCGACCGGATCGCCGCCGAGCAGCGTCCACACCGCGAGACCGGCCACCGCGAGCGCCAGCAGGACCAGCACCGCGGCACCCCAGCGCCCCGGTGCGACCGCGCCCAGCGCCCAGCTCGCGCCCTCCCGGGTGGTGCGCGATCCCGGCCCCCACCACAGGGCGATCGACCCGATCACCGCGGTCACGGCCAGCAGCCCGGCCTCCAGCAGCGGATCGGGTTGCTCGCCACCCGCGTGCAGCAGCCACCACCCCACCCCACCGACGATCAGCACCAGCGCCACCGCCACCAGCAGCGAGGGCAGCACCCCGACCAGGGCGCGCAGCAGGTGCCAGGGCGAGGCGACCACCGCGCGCAGGCCGTCCGACCGGCGCGGCCCCACCCGGTCGCGGCGGCGCAGGGTCGCGTCGACCACCGAACCCACCGTCCGGGCGACCAGCAGCAGCGGCAGCAGCACCAGGAGCGTGACCCCGGGCCGGACCGCCGCCCCGGCCACGGTGAGCAGGCCGAGCGCCAGCAGCGAGCCCGCGCGGCGGGGCGGGGCCGGGCGGACCGGCGGTTCGGCGTAGCCGGGCCAGGCGGGGGCGGGCTCCTGGCTGGGCGGTGCCCACGGGCCGGGTCGGTCGCCGGGGCGGGCCGGGGGGTAGACCTCGGTGGACGGGCCTGCCGCGGGGTAGGTCGCGGGGTAGGCCTCGGTCGGCGGGCCCTGGGTGGCGTAGGCCTGGGTCGGCGCGCCGGTGGGATACGCCTGGGTCGCGGGTCCGCCGGTGGGATACGCCTGGGTCGGCGGGGCCCCGGCGGGATACGCCTGGGTCGGCGGGGCCCCGGCCGGGTACGCCTGGGTCGGTGGGCCGCCGGCGGGGTACGCCCGGGTCGCCGGGTCGGACGGCGCGGCGACCGTCCCGAGCCGCTCGGTGGCCGGGTAGGCCGGTGGCAGCGCCTCGGTCGCCGCCCCGGTGGCCACCTCCCGGGTGCGGGCGGGCGCGATCGCCCCGGGCAGCACGGTGGTGGCGCCGGTGGCAGGCGTGGTGACGTCCGGGTCGAAGCTCTCCCCCCGGCGTTCGGCCTCCGCCAGCGCGGCCACCACCTCCTGCGGGGTGGCCCGGTCGCCCGGCTCCGGGGCGAGCGCATCCCAGAGCGCACCGGAGGTGATCGGGCCGAGTCCGCGCAGGTCGGCGTCGCCCTCCCGGGTCCGGGCCAGCACCGCCTCCAGCGGCCGGACCCCGAACGGCGCCCGCCCGGTGGCGGCGAACACCAGCAGCCCGGCCCAGCCCCACCAGTCGGTCTCCGGGGTCGGCTCCGCCCCGCCGATCAACTCCGGCGCCAGGTAACCCGGGGTGCCGACGACGAACCCGGCCGAGGTCAGCCGGGTCTCGTCCACCGACTGCGCCACCCCGAAGTCGATCAGCACCGGACCCTGGGGGCCGAGCACGACGTTGGACGGTTTGAGGTCGCGGTGCACCACCCCTGCCTCGTGCACCGCGCGCAGCGCATCGGCCAGCCGGTCGGCCAACCGGTGCAGCGCGGCGGCGTCCAGCGGGCCGCGGCTGCGCACGTGGGCGGACAGGTCCTTGCCGGGCACCAACTCGGTGACCAGGAATGCCTCGGTGGAGTCGTCCTCGGCGTCCAGCACCGCCGCCACCCCGGGGTGCCGCAGCCGTTGCAGCGCGGCCACCTCCCGGCGCAGCCGCTCGCGGGCGGCCGGGTCGGCGCCGATGTGCGGGTGCAGCAGTTTGAGCGCGACCGTGGTCCCGCCGCCGTCGACCGCCCGGTACACGGTGCCCATGCCGCCGGAGCCGAGTGGGGCGAGAATGGTGTACCCGCCGATCTCGGCGCCCGGTTCCAGGCCCACGCGCTCCATGCAGGGCACGGTAACCGCCGTCGATCGGACCCCGGGCCAGGGCGCGCGGGATGCGCACAGGCTCCGCTCATCACCGGTTCCCCGGCGAAACATCCCAGGTCACGTTATCGTCAGGTCGAGCCCAAGGAGCTGAGAAATCGTGGCAACTGCAGGTTATGACCTCGTGATCGTGGCGAACCGCCTCCCGGTGGACGTCAGCCTGGACGACAATGGCGAACCGACCTGGACCCGCTCCCCCGGTGGCCTGGTGACCGCCCTCGAACCGGTGGTGCAGAAGTCCGACGGCGCCTGGGTCGGCTGGGGCGGATCGGCCGACCTGGAGCTGGAGCCCTTCGACGCCGACGACATGCGCCTGGTGCCGGTCGCCCTGTCCGAGGACGACCTGACCCAGTACTACGAGGGCTTCTCCAACGACACCCTGTGGCCGCTCTACCACGACGTGATCCAGCCGCCGACCTTCCACCGGCAGTGGTGGGACGCCTACCAGCGGGTCAACCGCCGGTTCGCCGATGCGGCGGCCGCCCAGGCCGCGCCGGGTGCCACGGTGTGGGTGCACGACTACCAGCTGCAACTGGTGCCCAAGTACCTGCGCGAGCAGCGCCCGGACATCCGGATCGGCTACTTCCACCACATCCCGTTCCCCCCGCTGGAGATCTTCGTCCAGCTGCCCTGGCGCAAGCAGGTGGTCGAGGGGCTGCTCGGCGCGGACCTGATCGGCTTCCAGCGCGGCGGCGACGCGGCGAACTTCGTCCGGGCGGTGCGCCGGCTGACCGAGCACACCACCCGCGGCCAGATGGTCACGCTCACCGACGCCAACGGCCGGGTGGAGCGGCACGTGCGGGCGGCGGCGTTCCCGATCTCGATCGACTCGCACGCCTTCGACACCATGGCCCGCACCCCGGAGGTGCAGCAGCGCGCCAAGGAGATCCGCACCGAACTCGGCGACCCGAAGGTGCTGCTGCTCGGCGTGGACCGGCTGGACTACACCAAGGGCATCCGGCACCGGATCAAGGCCTACGGCGAGCTGTTGGAGGACGGCCGGCTGTCGGTGGAGGACGCCACCCTGGTCCAGGTCGCCTCGCCCAGCCGGGAGAACGTCGGCGCCTACCAGCAGCTGCGGGACGACGTGGAGATCCTGGTCGGCCGGATCAACGGCGACTACTCCGAGTTCGGCCACCCGGCGATCCACTACATGCACCACTCCTATCCGATGGAGGAGATGGCCGCGCTCTACCTGGCCGCCGACGTCATGCTGGTCACCGCGCTGCGGGACGGGATGAACCTGGTCGCCAAGGAGTACATCGCCGCGCGCTCGGACGACCGTGGTGCCCTGGTGCTCAGCGAGTTCACCGGCGCCGCCGACGAGCTGGGCGGCGCCGCCATCCTGGTCAACCCGCACGACATCTCCGGGCTGAAGAACGCGATCATGCACGCGGTGAACATCGACCCGCGCGAGGCCCGCAAGCGGATGCGCCGGCTGCGCCGCCGGGTGCTGGAGAACGACGTGGCCAACTGGTCGAACACCTTCCTGTCCGTGCTCACCGCGGTGCCGGTGCGGTCCAGCCATGTCTGAGCTGGTCGCCGCCGCGCTGGACCGGATCGCCGCCCGGCCGCCGCTGCTGCTGGCGCTGGACTTCGACGGGACGCTGGCCCCGCTGCAGGACGACCCGGAGCGCTCCCGGATGTCCCCCGCCGCGGCCGGTGCCCTGGCGGAGTTGGCGGCCCGGCCCGACCTGGTGCGGGTGGCGCTGGTCTCCGGCCGGGCGCTGGCCGACCTGTACCGGCTGGCCTCGCCGCCGGAGGGCACGGTGCTGATCGGGTCGCACGGGGCCGAGCGGGCCCGGGTGTCCGGCCACGGCCTGGACCGCCAGGACATCCGGCTGGACGACGCGCAGGCCGCCCGGCTCACCGAGCTGGCCGCCCGGATGCAGGCGGTCGCCCGCGGCCGGGACGGGGTGTGGGTGGAGACCAAACCCGCCGCCGCGGTGCTGCACACCCGGCTGGCCGACTCGGCGATCCGGGCCGCGGCCGAGGCGGAGGCGCTGGAGATCGGCGCGGAGCTGGGCTCGGCGGTGCTGCACGGCAAGAACGTGGTCGAGGTGTCGGTGCTGACCGCGGACAAGGGATCGGCGATCACCGCGCTGCGTGCCGAGCTGGGTGCCGGTGCGGTGCTGTACGCCGGGGACGACGTCACCGACGAGCACGCACTGGCGGTGCTCGGCGCGGACGACCTGGGGGTGAAGGTCGGTGAGGGCGACACCGCCGCGCGGTACCGGGTGGCCGACCCCGACGCACTGACCGCCGTCCTGGTCGGCCTGGCCGAGCGGCTGCCCGGGAACGGATAGACCCGTGACCCGCGGGCGGATGGACGAGGTCGAGCTGGTCGAGGACGACTGGGTCACCGGCCGCGAGCCCGCCCCCGCCGTCCGCCCGCCGCGCGGCCCCTTGCCCTGGCGCCGGATCGCCCGCCGCTGGTGGCCCGCCCCGGTGGTGCTGGCCGCCGTCCTGGTGCTGGCCGACCTGGGCACCGGATCGGTGGAGCAGCGCGACTACCAACGACTGCAGGCCGTGCCCGGCGTGATCCGGCCGATCGGGCCGGACGTCCGGGTCGGCGGCCCCGGACCACGGCTGACCACCCTGGACCCGGGTCAGGAGGTGGGCGGGGTCCTGATCAGCCGGCTCTGGGACGCCAGCGGGATCGGGGTGTTCGTCACCGGGACGGACCCCGAGACCGGCGACCAGCTCTGGCGCACCGATCTGCCGCTGGGCACCCCGCACTCCGGCGAGTTCGCGCAGGCCGAGTGCTGGGGCGATCGCGGCGAGCTGGTCTGCTGGGGCAGCCTCGCGCACCAGGACCCGGACAACTGGTGGCTGCGCTGGGGGCGCACCACCCTGCTCCGGATCGACCCGGCCACCGGGGAGATCCGTGCCGCCACGCCACTGGCCCCGGGCAGCGCCGCCGCCGGGGCGGACGGTCTGCTGGTCACCGCCACCGACCAGGGCGACGGGCTCACCGTCGAGGCCACCGGGCCGGGCGGCACCGAGCTGTGGTCGGTGTCCGTCGAGCCGTGGGACCTGCCGGACATCACCGCCACCGACCGGTTGGCCGTCACCGTCGGGGCGGAGCTGATCGCGGTGTCCGCACCGGACGGCACCTGGCTGATCGACCGCACGGACGGCCGGGAGGTCGGTCAGGGCGCCCGGCCGCTGCCGACCCGGGCCGGCGGATTCTGGCTGCAACGCGCGGGCCGGTTGTGGCTGATCGACGACGCCGGCCGGCAGGTGGACCTCGGCACCGGCACCGTGCTGCCCCTCGGGGTGGACGACGGGTCGGCGCCGGACGTCGAGTTCATCACGCACGAGTTCGCCCAGGAGCTGCAGGCCGTCGACGCCGGCAGCGGCGACCTGCTCTGGGCCACCGAGCACAACGGCTGGCAGCCGTACTCCTCGATCCTGGTCGGCGGGGTGCTGTACGGCAGCACCTCGGACACCCTGCACGCGATCGACGCCCGGACCGGGGCCACCCTCTGGGACGCGGACGTGGTGGCCTACAACAGTTGGTCCGCCCAGCCGGTGACCGACGGGCGCCAACTCCTGCTGCTCGCCCGCGAGGACAGCGAACCGGTGCTGGTGGCGCTCGATCTGCGCACCGGCGAGCGGCTGTGGTCCGCGCCGATGCCGGCCGACGCCGAGCTGCTGGTCGCCCAGCGCCACCAGCTGTTCGTGCTGCGCGCCGACCGGTTGGCCCCGGTCACCTGACAGGTCCGGGACGTGGTCCGGGTCACACCCAACCTGTGGCAGGATGACCCTGGGAACGGGGGACCTCCACCGCCGGTGGTGGCCCCTCGGCCCGTGTCAGCGAAGACACACTGACACTCTTCACTACGGATCGTCCGGCACGTACCTGCCGGTGAAGGGAACGATGATGGCTACGGTCACTTTCGACAAGGCCACCCGGGTCTACCCGGGCACCGAGCGCCCCGCTGTGGACGCCCTGGACCTGCACATCGAGGACGGCGAGTTCCTCGTCCTCGTGGGCCCCTCCGGCTGCGGTAAGTCCACCTCGCTGCGCATGCTCGCCGGCCTGGAGGACGTCAACTCCGGCCGGATCCTGATCGGCGACCGCGACGTCACCGACGTCCAGCCGAAGGACCGGGACATCGCGATGGTGTTCCAGAACTACGCGCTGTACCCGCACATGACCGTGGCCGACAACATGGGGTTCGCGCTCAAGATCGCCGGCACCCCGAAGGCGGACATCCGCCAGCGGGTCGAGGAGGCCGCCAAGATCCTCGACCTGACCCAGTACCTGGACCGCAAGCCGAAGGCGCTCTCCGGTGGTCAGCGTCAGCGTGTGGCGATGGGCCGTGCGATCGTCCGCCAGCCGCAGGTGTTCCTGATGGACGAGCCGCTGTCGAACCTGGACGCGAAGCTGCGTGTGCAGACCCGTACCCAGATCGCCTCGCTGCAGCGCCGCCTGGGCGTCACCACGGTCTACGTCACCCACGACCAGACCGAGGCGCTCACCATGGGTGACCGGATCGCCGTGCTGAAGGACGGTCTGCTGCAGCAGGTCGGCACCCCACGCGACATGTACGACACCCCGGCCAACGTCTTCGTCGCCGGCTTCATCGGCTCCCCGGCCATGAACATCGGCACCTTCGACGTCGCGGACGGCATCGCCACCGTCGGCTCCGCGGGCATCGCGGTGCCGCGGGACGCGCTCACCCAGCTCGCCGCGGACGACAAGAACCAGATCACCATCGGGTTCCGTCCGGAGTCGCTGGACGTGGTGCCGCAGGGCACCCCGAACGCGATCCCGATCGTGGTGAACCTGGTCGAGGAGCTGGGCTCGGACGCCTACGTCTACGGCGCGCTGGCCGGCGACTCCGCCGCGGCGGAGGTCACCTCCGGCGCCGGTGACTCGCAGGTGATCGTCCGGGTCGGGCCGCGTGAGGTCCCGCTGAAGGGCGACACGATCTGGGTGACCATCCGCCCGGGCGAGGAGCACCTGTTCCACGCCGGCTCCGGTGCCCGCATCAACGCCTGACGCACACCACATCTCCACCCGGAGGGGCGGGGCTCGGCTCATGCCGGACCCCGCCCCTTCGGTCATGGATGGGAGGATGTGACCCATGGATCGACCCCGCCTGCAGATCACGGCCGCGGCCCCGGACCCGGCGCTGCTGGACCTGCCCTGGCACATCCCGCTCGCGGACTGGCCCGCCGAGCAGCTGGCCGCGCTCCCCCGCGGTATCTCCCGGCACACGGTCCGCTTCGCGCGGCTGTCCGGCCGGGTGATCGCGATCAAGGAGATCGGGGAGACGGTCGCCTACCGGGAGTACGAGCTGCTGCGCCAGCTCAGCCGGCTGGACGTGCCGAGCGTGGAGCCGGTGGCGGTGATCTCCGGCCGCACCGACGTGGACGGCGAGCCGCTGGAGCCGGTGCTGATCACCCAGCACCTGCGGTTCTCCCTGCCCTACCGCTCGCTGTTCAGCCAGGCGCTGCGCCCGGACACCGCGACCCGGCTGATCGACGCCCTGGCGGTGCTGATGGTGCGCCTGCACCTGGTCGGCTTCTACTGGGGCGACGTGTCGCTGTCCAACACCCTGTTCCGCCGGGACGCCGAGACCTTCGCCGCGTACCTGGTCGACGCGGAGACCGGCGACCTGCACGACAGCCTCACCGACGGGCAGCGCGGCTACGACCTGGAGGTCGCCCGGGTCAACATCATCGGCGAGCTGATGGACCTGCAGGCCGGTGAGTTCCTGGAGGACGAGGTCGACGCGGTGGCTATCGGCGACGCGCTGGCCGAGCGGTACCAGGAGCTGTGGGGCGCCCTGACCGAGGCCGAGTCCTTCGGCTCCGGCGACCGGTGGCGGGTGCAGGCCCGGATCGACCGGCTGAACGACCTGGGCTTCGACGTCGGCGAGCTGGACATCACCACCGACCTGGACGGCACCTCGGTCCGGATCCAGCCGAAGGTGGTCGACGCCGGGCACCACTCCCGCCGGCTGATGCGCCTGACCGGGCTGGACGTGCAGGAGAACCAGGCCCGCCGGCTGCTCAACGACCTGGACGGCTACGCCGCGGCCACCGACCGGCAGAACGACGACGAGAACTTCGTCGCGCACGACTGGCTGAACGGGGTGTTCGAGCCCGCGGTCCGGGCGGTGCCCCGCGAGCTGCGGCCCAAGCTCGAACCGGCCCAGATCTACCACGAGCTGCTCGACCACCGCTGGTTCCTGTCCGAGCAGCAGGGCCGGGACGTGCCGATGCCGGAGGCGGTGAAGTCCTACGTGAAGAACATCCTGCCGAACCGCCCGGACGAGGAGGCGATCCTCGGGGTCTCCGCCGCGGACCTGCGCGAGGAGGCCGACCCGCTGATCGGCTAGCGGATGTCTCCCCATCGGCTCAGTGAGTCAAGGCGAGCCACCCTCCTCCCCCGCCCCCGCGACATGCGGCAATCCGGGCGACATGCGCATGTGGGCGTCTGTCGCGCGAGGATCCGCATGTGTGGTGACATCACCGGGCGAGCAGTCGCTCGCTGCCGGCCCAGAGCTGCTCGACCAGGGCCGGGTCGCTCGCCCGGCGCGGCAGGCGGTCCACCCGGCCCGGGCGGCCGTAGTACTGCCCGGACCGCCAGGCGTCGCTCTCGGCGAAGAACGCCAGCCGCGCCCCGCCCTCCTCGGCCGGGATCAGGAACCGGTTCAGCGCCGTGCGGTAGAGCAGCTTCAACGGGCTGGTGGTCTTCCGGGCGAAGGCGGTGGCGACGTTGCCGGGGTGGAACGCCACCGCCCGGACCCCGCGGGCGTGCAGCCCCCGGGTGAACAGGATGTTCGCCAGCTTCGCGTTGCCGTAGGCCTTGGTCGCCCCGTAGTGCCGTGAGGTGTCCAGATCCGTCACGTCGAACCGGCTGAACAGCCGGGCGGCGATGCTGGCGGTGGTCACCACCGCGGTCTGGGGCGTGAACACCGGCCGCAGCAGCCCGGTGAGCAGGAACGGCGCCAGATGGTTCACCTGGAAGGTCAGCTCCACCCCGTCGCCGGTGATCGCCGGTCCGGCGAACGCGCCGCCGGCGTTGTTCGCCAGCACGTCGATCCGCGGGTAGCGCTCGGTGATCCGGGCGGCCAGTTCCCGCACCTGCGCCAGCTCCGCGAAGTCGGCCACGAACGCCGCGTCCGCCCCCACCCGCTCGGCCACCGCGTGGGTCTTGTCCGGGTTGCGGCCGACCAGCACCAGCCGCCGGTCCGGCCCGGCGAGCTGGGCCGCCGCGGCCGCGCCGATCCCGTCACTGGCTCCGGTGATCACGAGGGTGCGCACCCCCGCATCCGATCAGAGGCTGCGCTGGCGCGCCACCTCGTACAGCGCGATGCCGCCGGCCACCCCGGCGTTCAGGGACTCCACCTCGGAGGCGATCGGGATGGAGGCGATCACGTCACAGTGCTCGGCGACCAGGCGGGACAGGCCCTTGCCCTCGGAGCCGATCACCAGCACCAGCGGGTCGGTGGAGTAGGGCATGTCCGCGACGGTGGTGCTGCCGCCGCCGTCCAGGCCGACGATGAAGCATCCCGCCTCGTGCAGCCGCTCCAGCGCCCGGACCAGGTTGGTCGCCCGCGCGACCGGCACCCGGGCGGCCGCACCGGCGGAGACCTTCCAGGCCGAGGCGGTGACCCCGGCGGAGCGGCGCTCGGGCACCAGGACCCCGTGGGCGCCGAAGGCCCCGGCCGAGCGCAGGACCGCGCCGAGGTTGCGCGGGTCGGTCACGCCGTCCAGGGCGACGATCAGCGGCGGGCGGTCGCTGGCGGCGGCGATGTCGAGCAGGTCCTCGACGTCGGCGTAGTCGTAGGGCGGCACCTGGATCGCGACGCCCTGGTGCACGGCGCCGTCGGTCATCCGGTCCAGCTCGGGCTTGGTGACCTCCAGCAGCGGGTAGCCCTCGTCCGCGGCGGTGCGCAGGATCTCCCGGGTCCGGTCGTCCGACTCCAGCCGGGTGGCGATGTACACCGTGGAGACCGGGATGCCGGCCCGCATCGCCTCGACCACCGAGTTGCGTCCGGCGACCACCTCGGTGACCGCGCCGCGGCCCTTGCCGCTCGCCGGGCGCCGGGTGGTGGTGGACGCGCGCTTCTGGGCGGCGACCTTCTTCTTGTGCGCGGAGTGGTAGGTGCGGTCCTCGGCCTTGGGGGTCGGGCCCTTGCCCTCCAGGCCGCGACGGCGCTGACCGCCCGAACCGACGGTGGGCTTCTTGCCGCTCTTGCGGGTGGCGCCGCGGCGCTGGGAGTTGCCGGCCATCAGATGTCCTCGGAGTCGTTGCGGGCGGCGAGCGACCAGCGCGCGCCGGTGGGAGAGTCCTCGACCGCGATGCCGGCGGCGGTCAGCCGGTCCCGGATCGCATCGGCGGTGGCCCAGTCCTTGGCGGCCCGGGCGGCGGTACGGGCGTCTAGCTCGGCCCGCACCAGGGCGTCCAGGGCGGCGCCGGTCCGGTCGTCGCCGGTGCGGATGCCCCACTGCTCGCCGGCCGGGTCCAGGCCCAGCACGTCCAGCATCGCGCGCACGGCGCCCAGCTCGGCCAGCACGGCCGGGTCGTCACCGGCGGCCAGCGCGGTGTTCCCGGCCCGCAGGTGCTCGTGCACCACCGCGAGCGCGGCGGGCACGTTCAGGTCGTCGTCCAGGGCGGCGGCGAAGCCGGTGGGCAGCTCGACCGCGGCGATGTCGACCATGCCGACCCGCTCGGTCGCCCGGTCGACGAACCCGGCCAGCCGGTCCCAGGTCGCCTCGGACTCGGCCAGGGTGTCCTCGGTCCACTCCAGCATCGACCGGTACTGCACTGCGGTGAGCGCGTACCGGAGCACCGCCGGGCGGACGGTCTCCAGCAGGGCGCTGACCAGCAGCCCGTTGCCCAGCGACTTGCTCATCTTGGCGCCGGACTGGGTCACCCAGCCGTTGTGCAGCCAGTACTGCGCGAAGCCGTACCCGGCCGCCCGGGACTGGGCCTGCTCGTTCTCGTGGTGCGGGAACCGCAGGTCGAGGCCGCCGCCGTGGATGTCGAAGGTGTCGCCCAGGTACCGGCGAGCCATCGCCGAGCACTCCAGGTGCCAGCCCGGACGGCCGCGGCCGAACGGGGTGTCCCAGGAGGCGGTCTCCGGCTCACCCGGCTTGGCGGCCTTCCACAGCGCGAAGTCGTGCGGGTCGCGCTTGTCGCCCTCCGCGGCCGAGGGGTCGGGCGCCATGTCGTCCAGGCGCTGGCTGGTCAGCGAGCCGTACTCCGGCCAGGAGCGCACGTCGAAGTACACGTCACCGGGTCCGGCGGAGTAGGCGTGCCCGCGTTCGACCAGCCGCTGCATCAGCTCGACCATCGCCGGGACGTGGCCGGTGGCGCGCGGCTCGTAGGTCGGCGGCAGCACCCCCAGCGCGTCGTAGGCGGCGGTGAACGCGCGCTCGTTCTCCATTGCCCAGGCCCACCACGGCCGGCCGGCCTCGGCGGAGCGGTTCAGGATCTTGTCGTCGATGTCGGTGACGTTGCGGACCATGGTCACCCGGTGCCCGGTGCGGCGCAGCCAGCGGACCAGCACGTCGAAGGCGACCACCGACCGCACGTGCCCGATGTGCGGCGGCGCCTGCACGGTGGCACCACACAGGTAGATGCCGACCTGACCCGGGACGACGGGGACGAAGTCACGCACCTCGCGGGTGGCGGTGTCGAACAGGCGCAGGCTCACCGCACCAGGCTACCGGCCCGTCTCCCCCGGCTTCACGCGGTGATCGCGGCCGCCTCGGCCCGCAGCTCGTCCAGCACCACCCGGACCACCCGCCGGGCGGCGCGCTCCGGGGTGGTCAGCGCCTCGATCCGCCGGGCGGCGCCCACCCCGGCCAGCGGGACCAGCCGGACCCCGGGCCGCCCACCCGCGGTGTACCGGGGCAGCAGGCTGATCCCGTGCCCGGCCGCGACCAGCGCCTCCACCACCCCGAAGTCGTTGAATCGCTGCACCACCCGGGCCGGCGACCCGGCGACCGCGGCCACCCGGTCCAGCACCCCGGCGACCGGGAACCCCTCCTGTACCGCGATCCAGCGCTGCCCGGCCAGCTCCGCCGGGGTGAGCGACGCCCGGCCGGCGAGCGGGTGGTCCGCGGGCAGGGCGACGTCCAGTGGTTCGCGCAGCAGCGGGGCGACCCGCACGCCGGGCGGCCAGTCCTCGCCGGTGTCCGGGCGGTGGGCGACCACCAAGTCGAAGTCCGCGGTCAGTGCCGGGAAGTCCTGCTGGGCCACATCCCGGTCGCCCAGGTGCACCTCCACCCCGGGGTGGGCGGCGACCCGGTGCAGCAGCCCGGGGGCGAGCAGCACCGCGGCCGACTGGAAGAACGCCACCCGGACGCTCCCGGCCGGTGCGCCGCGGAACTCGTCCACCGCCGACCCGGCCCGCTCCAGCGCCACCGCCACGTCCACCGCCGCCTCCGCCAGCGCCCGGCCGGCGTCGGTCAGCCGGATGCCCCGGCCCACCCGCTCGACCAGCGGGGTGCCGACCCGCTCGGTCAGTGCGCGCAGGTGCTGGGAGACCGCGGACGGGGTCAGGTGCAGCCGGGCCGCGGCGGCGGTCACCCCGCCGGTGTCCCGGACCGCCCGCAGCGTGGCCAGGTGATGGACGTCCATGAAGCAACGCTACAGAGTCGGGTGCGAATCTTTCGATGGTGCTGGACGTTGTCCGGCGACGACGATGCCGGCATGTCCGGACGCGATCGCCTGCTGGCCCTGGTGGTGGTGGTCTGCTGGGGTCTGAACTTCCCGGCGATCCACCTGTCGCTGGAGCAGTTCCCGCCGTTCTTCCTGGTCGCGCTGCGGTTCGGGCTGCTGGCGGTGCCCACGCTGCTGTTCGTGCCGCGGCCACAGGTGCCGGTGCGCTGGCTGCTCGGCTACGGGATCGGCTTCGGCGTGCTGCAGTTCGCCTTCCTCTACCTGGCGATGGACAGCGGGATGCCGACCGGGCTGGCCTCACTGGTGCTGCAGTCCTCGGCGCCGTTCACCGTGCTGATCGCCGCGATCTGGCTGCGGGAGCGGGTCACCGGACGGCAGGCGCTGGGCATCGGCCTGGCGGTGGCCGGGCTGGCCGGGATCGCGGTGGTCCGGGCTTCCGGTGGGGCGCAGGCCGGGGTATTGCCGGTGCTGCTCACCCTGTGCGGCGGGCTCGGCTGGGCCGTCGGCAACGTGTGCAGCCGGCAGGCCCGGCCGGCGCAACCGCTGCGGTTCATGCTCTGGATGTCCGTGGTGCCGCCGCTGCCGATGTTCGCGCTGGCCTGGCTGGTCGACGGACCCGACGCGATCGGCCGGTCGCTGACCACCCTGGGCACCCCGACCGCCGCCTGGGCGCTGGCCGGACTGGCGTTCACCGTGCTGATCGCCACCGTGGTCGGCTCCGGGATCTGGACCGCGCTGCTGGCCCGGCACCCGTCGCACCTGGTGGCGCCGTTCTCCCTGCTGGTGCCGGTGGTCGGGTTCGCGGCGAGCTGGCTGGCATTCGGGGAACGACCGGTGCCGGTGGAGCTGGCGCTGGGCGTGGTGATCATCGCCGGGGTGCTGGTGGCGAGTGCGCCCCGCCGCCGGCCGGCCCCGGTGCTGGTTTAGCCGGATTCCTCGACCAGCAGCGCGGTCGCCACGGCCGCGATCCCCTCGCCCCGGCCGGTCAGGCCGAGACCGTCCGTGGTGGTCGCCGACACCGACACCGGGGCGCCGGCCGCTTCGGACAGCACCGCCTCGGCCTCCGCGCGCCGGGGTCCGATCCGGGGGCGGTTGCCGATCACCTGCACCACGACGTTGCCGATCGTGAACCCGGCCGCGCGCACCTGCCGGGCGGCCTCGGCCAGCAGGTCGACCCCCGCCGCCCCGGCCCACTCCGGCCGGTCGACGCCGAAGACCGCGCCCAGGTCGCCGAGCCCGGCGGCGGACAGCAGCGCCTCGGCGGCGGCATGGGCGGCCACGTCCGCGTCGGAGTGCCCGGCCAGCGGCGCCTCCCCCGGCCAGCTCAGCCCGGCCAGCCGCAGCTCGGCGCCCGGCTCCGGCGCGGGGTGGTAGGCGTGCACATCCACGCCCAGACCGATCCGGGGGATCATGCGCCCTCATCCAACAGCAGGCCGGCCAGCGCCAGATCACGCGCGGTGGTCACCTTCATCGCCGACTCCTCGCCCGGGACCAGCCACACCGGCTCGCCGAGCGCCTCGGCCAGCCCGGCGTCGTCGGTGGCCATGGTGCCCGAGTCCCGGCCGGCCAGGTGCGCGGCATCCAGCACCGCCCGGTCGAAGCCCTGCGGGGTCTGCACCGCACGCAGCCCGGCCCGGGGCACCGTGCCCAGCGCGGCGGTGGCGCCCTCGGCGGAGGGGTCCACCGCGGTGATGGTGTCGGTCACCGGCAGCCCCGGCACGACCGCGCGATGCCCGGCCCGGACCGCGGCGACCACCCGGGAGACCAACTCCGGGGAGGCCAGCGGCCGGGCGGCGTCGTGCACCAGCACCACGTCGGCCTCCGGGTGCAGCGCGGCCAGGGCGGCGGCCACCGACTCCTGCCGGGTCGCGCCGCCGGTGAGCACGATCGCCTCCGGCACCAGGGTGCGGAAGGCGCGCTCGTGCCCGGCGGGGGCGGTGACCACCAGGTCGTCCACCTGCCCGGACATGACGAGACGCCGTGCCGCGTGCTGCAGCAACGGCGTCCCGTGCAGTCGGACCAGGGCCTTCGGCTGCGGATGTCCGAGCCGCCGGCCACTCCCGGCTGCGGTGATGATCGCGGTGACGGTCACGGCGACCGTCTCAGGAGGCGAGGACCTCGTCCAGGATGGCCTCGGCCTTCTCCTCCTCGGTGTGCTCGGCGAGCGCGAGCTCCGAGACCAGGATCTGGCGGGCCTTGGCGAGCATCCGCTTCTCCCCGGCGGACAGGCCGCGGTCGGCGTCCCGGCGGGAGAGGTCACGGACGACCTCGGCAACCTTGATCACGTCGCCGGAGGCGAGCTTCTCCAGGTTGGCCTTGTACCGGCGCGACCAGTTGGTCGGCTCCTCGGTGTACGGCGCCCGGAGCACCTCGAACACGCGGTCCAGGCCCTCCTGGCCGACCACGTCACGCACGCCCACCAGGTCGACGTTCTCCGCCGGGACCTCGATGGTCAGATCGCCCTGGGCGACCTTCAGCTTGAGGTAGATCTTGTCCTCGCCGCGGATGGTCCTGGTCTTGATCTCCTCGATCAGCGCTGCCCCGTGGTGCGGGTAGACAACGGTCTCCCCAACAGTGAAAGTCATCTGGAGGTGTCCCCTTTCGCGGATACCCATCTTACCACGCGAAATCGGGCAGACTTCGTGAAGATTCCTGAAGGCCAGCAGCGTTTGCGCAGGTCAGGCGCCTGTGTATCGGCTGGACGTCGCGACACGCACCGGCGTACGGCCCGGAATGCCACTGTCGTGACTAGAGTCCGACCGGGGCCGTTTCGGCCACGCGGGATCGGGGCTGCGACGCTCTGACCTGCGACGACGCCGCCGCCCGCGCCAGGATTCTGACAACCGGTCACCTCGATGCCGCCGTGCGCCGTAGGCTCAGGGGGCAGACGTCGATCCACCCCCAGGGAGCCACCGTGGCCCGCAGCCGCACATCCGCCCTCCGCCGCGCCTCCGCCGTCGCGGCCGTCGCCCTCGCCGCCGCCCTGTCCGGCTGCTCGGTGACCAACCAGATCACCTCCCAGATGGAGTACGACGCCTCGGACGGCGTCGGCGCCGCGCTCGGCGACATCAGCGCGGAGAACCTGGTGCTGATCGCCGCCGCCGCCGATCAGCCCGGGGCGCTGCAGGGTGCGCTGAGCAACCGCGGCGACCAGGCCACCGTGGTCGAACTGACCGTCGGCGACGACTCGGCGACGCTGCGCATCCCGGCCGGCGAGACCGTGCTGCTCGGCGGCACCGAGGGCGAGGAGGTCATCCTGGTCACCCCGGACGCCCCCGGCGCCACCACCGAGCTCACCCTGTCCACCGCCACCGCCGGCACCGAGACCCTGCCGGTCCCGGTGCTGGACGGCACCCTGCCGGAGTACACCGACCTGGTCCCCGAGCCCGAGGACACCCTCGACTCCTGACCGCCACGCGCGACGGCCCGGCACCCGCCCTGGGTGCCGGGCCGTCGTCACGTCGCCTCGCGGGCGGCCACGGGAGCTCGGCGCTCAGGAGTCGGGACGCATGACGTCGCCGTTGGCCGCGATCAGTGCCCGTGCGTCGGCCACGGCCGCGTCGATCTGCTCCCGCCGATCCGCCAGCTCTCCGGCGAACTCGGTGATGACAGGGATGGTGGCGCGGGCCTCCAGCCGGGCCATCCGCTCGGTGAACCCCGTCTCCTCCTTGCACGCGACGACACTCGACGCGAGCTGCACCTGCTGCTCACTGATCTCGTCGACCACCGCACCGACGACCGTCCACGGCGCGTCCGGGCTCGGTTCCATCCCACGGGATGTGAAACACGCTCCGAGTTCATCGAACAGGTCCACGGCTTCGTCACTGGTGAGCAGCGCTGCCTCGGCGGCATCGAGTTGCTCGGTCCACGGCCCGTTCAGTTGGGTCGCTTCCCGGAACGTCGCACCCGCCTCGGAGGCCCCGCACTCGTCGATCGTGGCCCAGTCCTCGTCGGTCAGGTCGAGGTTGGGGTCCGGCCCCGGGTCACCCGCGGGGCTGGACGCGGCGGGTGTGCCGGTCACGCTGTTGGCCGCGAGGTCGGCGTCGGTCATCGGCGGCACGAAGGCGAAACGCTCGGCCTGAGCCACCGTCCAGGGCCCGTAGTAGGACTCGGACAGGTAGATGGCGTCGAAGGCGAGCCCGGCCGCGAGGAACGTCACTCCTCGGTCCCGCGCGCACAGCGCCAGGTCGACGCTGCTCGCGGTCGCCAGGACGTCGTTCTCCTCCCAGGTCGGTTGGAAGTGGTCCATCGGGAGAACGACGGCACCGGATGCCTCGTCCACCTGCGGCTCGAGGTCCATGCCGTCGACGGTCAACGGGGCAGACGGCGGCAGCATGCTCGGAGCGACCGCCGGCATCTGCTCCGCCCCGGTACAGCCCGTCATCAGGGCGATGGCCACGACCGTCGCCACACCGGCCGCGATCAGCTTGCGCACCAGCACCCCCTCCGACGCTCGCCCGGGCACCAGCATGCCCCTGCCGCCGGGCCCCCTCAGCGCACTAAACGGTGGCTGGGTATCGGGATGAGTGCCCGGTCGCGTCCGGGGCGGCTCAGCCGAAGCGGCCGGAGATGTAGTCCTCGGTGGCCCGCTCGCGCGGGGAGGAGAACATGGTCGCGGTGTCGTCGATCTCGATCAGCCGGCCCGGCTCCCCGGTGCCCGCGATGTTGAAGAACGCGGTCTTCTCCGACACCCGCGCCGCCTGCTGCATGTTGTGCGTGACGATCACGATCGTGTACTCGCTCTTCAGTTCGGCGATCAGGTCCTCGATCGCCAGGGTGGAGATCGGGTCCAGCGCGGAGCACGGCTCGTCCATCAGCAGCACCTGCGGCTTGACCGCGATCGCCCGGGCGATGCACAGCCGCTGCTGCTGACCGCCGGACAGGCCGGAGCCGGGGCGGTCCAGGCGGTCCTTGACCTCGTTCCACAGGTTGGCCCCGCGCAGCGACTGCTCCACCAAGTCGTTGGCGTCGGACTTGGAGATCCGGCGGTTGTTCAACCGGATGCCGGCCAGGACGTTCTCGGCGATGGACATGGTCGGGAACGGGTTCGGCCGCTGGAACACCATGCCGACCTGGCGACGCACCGCCACCGGGTCGATGTCCGAGCCGTACAGGTCCACGCCCTCCACCGCGACGGTGCCCTCGACCCGGGCGCCGGGGATCACCTCATGCATCCGGTTCAGGGTGCGCAGGTAGGTCGACTTGCCGCAGCCGGACGGGCCGATGAACGCGGTCACCGAGCGGGGCTCGATGGTCATGTTCACGTCGGCCACGGCGCGGAAGTTGCCGTAGTAGATGTTCAGGTCCTTGACGTCGATGCGCTGTGCCATCGCAGATGTCCTTCGGGAGTGTGTCGGGGCTGGCGGGTCAGCGGATCTTCGGGGCGAAGAACCGGGTCACCAGCCGGCCGATCAGGTTGAGCAGCATGACGATCAGGAACAGGGTCAGCGCGGCCGCCCAGGCCCGCTGCACCGTGATGTCGGCGACGCAGGAGGTGTCGTCCGGGCTACAGGCGACCAATCCTTGCGCGTACTGCCGGTAGACGTACACCGGCAGCGTCATCATCCGGCCGTCGAACAGGTTGAAGTTGATCGAGTCGACCACGCCGACCGTGATCAGCAGCGGCGCGGTCTCCCCGATCACGCGGGCGATGGCCAGCATGACGCCGGTGGTCAGCCCGGCGACCGAGGTGCGCAGCACCACCTTGATGATGGTCAGCCAACGGGGTACCCCGAGCGCCAGGGACGCCTCGCGCAGCTCGTTGGGCACCAGCCGGAGCATCTCCTCCGAGGAGCGGACCACCACCGGGATCATCAGCACCGACAGCGCCACCGAGCCGATCACGCCCATCTTGGCGCCCGGTCCGAGCAGCAGCGCGAACAGGGCGTAAGCGAACAGGCCGGCGACGATCGACGGGATGCCGGTCATCACGTCCACCAGGAAGGTGATCAGCTTGGACAGCGGCCGCCCGCCGCCGTACTCGACCAGGTAGATCGCGGTCAGCAGCCCGATCGGCACCGAGATCAGCGCCGCGAACAGCGTGATCTGCACCGTGCCGACGATCGCGTGGTAGATGCCGCCGGCGTCCATCCCGCCGAAGACGCCGCGCATCGAGTGCAGCAGGAAGTACCCGTCCAACCGGCCGATGCCGCGGGAGACCACGGTCCAGGTCAGCGACACCAGCGGGATCATCGTGATCACGAACGCGCTGGTGATCAGCGTCCGCATCAGGATGTCCTTGCGGCGGCGCGCCGGGTCGGTGGTGCGCAGCAGCTCCTCGAGCGTGGGCTTGGGGGTCTCGGTCACGGTCGCCATCTCAGTTCGCCCCCGAGAAGTCCTTGCGCCGCGCGACGATCGCGCGGGCGGCCATGTTCACGGCCAGGGTGATCACGAACAGCGCCAGGCCGGTGGCAATCAGCGTGGCCACCCCGGTCTGGTTCGCCTCCGGGAACTGGGCGGCGATGTTCGCGGCGATGGTCTGCTGCTTGCCGGCCACCAGGAGCTGGAACGAGTAGGTGAAGCCGGGCGACAGGATCATCAGCACCGCCATCGTCTCGCCCAGCGCCCGGCCGAGGCCGAGCATCGCGCCGGAGATGATCCCGGAGCGGGAGAACGGCAGCACCGCCATCCGGACCATCTCCCAGCGGGTGGCACCCAGGGCCAGCGCCGCCTCCTCGTGCAGCCGGGGCGTCTGCAGGAACACCTCCCGGCAGATCGCGGTGATGATCGGCAGGATCATCACCGCCAGCACCACCGCCACGGTCATCATCACCCGGCCGGTGGGCGAGACGGCGCCGCTGAACAGCGGGAACCAGCCCAGCCAGCGGCCGAGGAACTCCCACACCGGCTGGATCACCGGGCTGAGCACCAGGCCGCCCCACAGGCCGTAGACCACCGACGGGATCGCGGCCAGCAGGTCCACCACGTAGCCCAGGGCGGTCGCCAGCCGGCGGGGCGCGTAGTGCGAGATGAACAGGCCGATCCCGATCGCCAGCGGGGTCGCGATCACCAGCGCCAGGCCGGCGGCCAGCAGCGAGCCGAAGACCATCGGCCCGATGAAGCCCAGCAGGCTGGTGTCGTCCGGGAACCAGCTGATCTTGTCGGCCAGGTCGGACGGGTCGGCGGTGATCGCCGGCATCGCCCGCATCACCAGGAAGATGGTGACCGCGGCCAGGATGCCCAGGATCAGGATGCCGGCGCCGGTGGACACCCACCGGAACACGCGGCTGGCGCCCCGGTCCGATCGGGTCTGCCGCAGGCGGCGCGCGGTTCGGCCGGTGGGCGGGGCGTCGGGGGCGACGGTCCCGGACTGGGTGCTGGTCACTCGTTCTCCACTGGTGGCAGGGGCGTTCACACCGATGGCCGGTCCGCCTGCACGGGGCAGGAGGACCGGCCGGCGATGGCGGATCCGGCCCGTCGTGGCACCGGATCCGCCATGACGTCAGGAGGCCAGGGTGATCGCGTCGATCGAGGCCTGCACGTCGGTCCGCAGCGCGTCGGAGATCGGGGCCGAGCCGGCGGCGGACTCCGAGGCGGCCTGACCCTCGGCCGAGGCGACGTAGGTCAGGAAGCCCTGCACCAGGTCCACGTCGTCCTGGGAGTCGTAGGCCTGGCACGCGACCAGGTACGACACCAGGATCATCGGGTAGGCACCGGCCTCGGTGGTCTCGCGGTCGATGTCGATCACGATGTCACCGTCGGCGCGCGAGTCGTCCCGCGGGGAGGCGTCCAGCGCGGTGGCGGCACCCTCCTCGGACGGGGCCACCCAGTCGTCGCCGACCTGGATCGAGACCAGGCCCAGGTCGCCGGCCTTGGAGAAGTCCGCGTAGCCGATGGTGCCGTTGCCGCCCTGCACCGCCTGGATCAGGCCGGAGGTCTGCGCACCGGACTCGCCGCCGTCCAGCGGCCAGTCGCCGGAGGCCTCGTCGGCCCAGGCGCCACCGGACGCCTTGGCCAGGTAGTCGGTGAAGTTCTTGGTGGTGCCGGACTCGTCGGAGCGGTGCACCGGGGTGATCGCGGTGGCGGGCAGCTCGGCGTCCGGGTTCTCCGCGACGATCGCCGGGTCGTTCCAGGTGGTGATCGTGCCGTTGAAGATGTTCGCGATGGTGGCGGCGGACATGTTCAGGCTGTCCACGCCCTCCAGGTTGAACACGACCGCGATCGGGGAGACGTAGACCGGCAGGTCGACCGCGCCGGAGCCGAAGCAGCGGTCCTGCGCCTGGGTCAGCTCCTCCTCCTCCAGGGCGGAGTCGGTGCCGGCGAACTGGACCGAGCCGTCCAGGAACGCGGTGCGACCGCCGCCGGAGCCGACCGGGTCGTAGGAGACCGTCACATCCGGGTTCTGGCTCTGGAAGCCGGCACGCCAGGCCTCCATCGCCGACTCCTGGGACGAGGCACCCGAGCCGTTGAGCTCGCCGCTCAGGCTGCTGGTCTCACCCGAGCCGGAAGCGGCGGTGGTGTCCTCACCGGTGGGGTTGTCGGAGCCGCAGGCCGCCAGGGAGAGGGCCAGCACGCCGGCGAGGGCGAGCGCGCCCGTTCCGCGGTTCAGCTTCACAGTGTTCCGTCCTGTCGTGGTCCGCGCGCACCCTGATAGTGCGCGACCGAGGACGACGGTAGGAGCGTCAGGTGACCGGTCATCCGTCACCGGGTGAACCCCGGGTGAACGACGGTGCAACACTCGGGTCTCAGGCGGTGACCCGGCTGTCGTCGTTGAGCTTGTAGCCCAGCCCGCGCACGGTCAGCAGCAGCACCGGGTTGCCCGGGTCCGGCTCGATCTTGGCCCGGACCCGCTTGACGTGGACGTCCAGGGTCTTGGTGTCCCCCACGTAGTCGGTGCCCCAGACCCGGTCGATCAGCTGCGCCCGGGTCAGCACCCGGCCGGCGTTGCGCAGCAGCAGCTCCAGCAGCTCGAACTCCTTGAGCGGGAAGGCCACCGGCTGGCCGTTCACCGTGACCACGTGCCGCTCGACGTCCATCCGCACCGGCCCGGACACCAGGACGTGGTCGTCGTCGTCCTCCTCCTCACCGGCGGGGGCGGCACCGGTGACCCGGCGGCGCAGCACCGCCCGCACCCGGGCCAGCAGCTCCCGGGACGAGTACGGCTTGGTGACGTAGTCGTCGGCGCCCAGTTCCAGCCCGACCACCTTGTCGATCTCGGAGTCCTTGGCGGTCAGCATGATCACCGGCACATCCGAGCTCTGCCGGATGTGGCGGCAGACCTCGGTGCCGGAGATGCCGGGCAGCATCAGGTCGAGCAGCACCAGGTCCGCGCCCTCGGCGTCGAAGCGCTCGACCGCCTCGGTGCCGGTGGCGGCCGTGGAGACCTGGTAGCCCTCCCGGGTCAGCAGGTAGGCCAGCGGGTCGCGGTAGGACTCCTCGTCCTCGACGAGCAGGATGCGGGTCACAGGGTCAGGCCTTTCGGGTCGCTGTCGAGCGCCCGCTGGTGGGCCTCGACTTCCTCGGCGGAGGCCGCCTTGGGCAGGCGGAGGGTGAAGGTGGAACCGCGGCCGGGCTGGGACCAGACCTGGACGTCACCGCCGTGGTCGGCCGCGACGTGCTTGACGATGGACAGGCCGAGCCCGGTGCCGCCGGTCTCCCGGCTGCGGGCCGGGTCCACCCGGTAGAACCGTTCGAAGACCCGGTCCTGCTCCTCGGCCGGGATGCCGATGCCCTGGTCCACGACGGCGATCTCCACCAGCCCGTCCTGGGCGCGCACCCCGACCCCGACATGGGTGCCGGGCGGGGAGTAGGAGACCGCGTTGTCCAACAGGTTGCGCACCGCCTGGACCAGCATGGTCGGGTCGCCGAACACCTGGGCACCGCTCTGCCCGCCGACGTCCAGGTCGATCTGCTTGGCCAGTGCCCCGGTCCGGGCGCGGTCCACCGCCTCGGCGATCACCGCGTCCACGTCGATCACCTGGATCTCCTGCAGCGCACCGGCCACCTGCAACCGGGACAGTTCCAGGATCTCGTGCACCAGGGCGGACAGCCGCTGGGACTCGGCGATCATCCGGCCGGCGAACCGGCGGACCGCCTCCGGGTCGTCCGCGGCGTCCTGGACCGTCTCGGCCAGCAGCGAGATCGCGCCGACCGGGGTCTTCAGCTCGTGGGATACGTTCACCACGAAGTCGCGGCGGATCGCCTCCAGCCGGCGGGCCTGGGTGCGGTCCTCGGCCAGGACCAGCAGCTGCCCGGGGCCGAGCTGGGCGACCCGGACCTGCAACATGATCGTGCCGGGGCCGAGCGGGCCGCGGGGCAGCTCCAGTTCCTCGTCCCGGATCACCCCGGTGCGCCGGACGTCCTCGATCAGCTCCCGGATCGCGGCGTGCACGATCTGGCCGTCCCGCACCACCCCGTAGGCGTAGGCGGGCGGGCTGGCCCGGATCACCTGGTCGTCGTCGCCGAGCACCACGGCCGCCGAGCGCAGCACGGCCAGCACCCGGACCAGCCCGTCGTCCAGCACCAGCTCGGGTCGTTCGGGCACGGTGCGCTGGGCGCGCTCGCTCCACCGGAACGCCAGCGTCGCCCCCACACCGACCACGAGTCCCAGACCCCCGGCGGCGAGCATCATCAGCCCTGTCAGCCCCTCCACGCCGTCAGCGTACGGCCGCCCAGGACCGGGATCGCGCCCTCGACGCATGATCCCGGGGCGAGGACGATGAGTGTTCACCGGCGTTCACCGCGCGGCGACGTGGCGTTCACCCAGCAGTTCACCTCCGCATGGAAGCGTGGGGGCCGGTCTGCGCACGGACGTGCGCGCGCATGAAGGAGAGGACGCACGTATGCGGGAGATCTTCGACGCCGAGCTCAAGCAGCTCGGCGACGATCTGGTGGCGATGAGCCGCCGGGTGGAGCACGCCATCACCGCAGCCGGGGAGGCGCTGGCCCGCCAGGACCTGACCCTGGCCGAGTCCGTGATCGCCGACGACCTGGCGATCGACGCCCTGGAGCGCGACCTGGACGAGCGGTGCGTGCTGCTGCTGGCCCAGCAGCAGCCGGTGGCCACCGACCTGCGGGTGGTGGTCTCCGCGCTGCGGATGAGCGCCACCCTGGAGCGGATGGGCGATCTGGCCCGGCACGTGGCGCAGGTGGCCCGGCGCAGCTACCCGCACCCGGCGGTGGACCCGGCACTGGCCGCGGTGTTCGCCGAGATGAACGAGGCCGCGGTCCGGGTGGCCGCCAAGACCACCGAGGTGCTGCACAGCCACGACCTGGAGGTGGCCGCCGCGATCCTGGCGGAGGACGACCGGCTGGACCACCTGCACGAGGAGACGTTCCGGGTGCTGCTCGGCTCCGGCTGGACCGGGACCCCGCAGCAGACCGTCGACGTCACGCTGCTCGGCCGGTACTACGAGCGGTTCGGCGACCACGCGGTGTCGATCGCCAAGCGGATCACCTTCCTGGTGACCGGCGACTTCGCCGGGGACCCCAGCGCCGCGCACTGACCCCGGACATGACGAAGGCCCGGTCCGATGCGGACCGGGCCTTCGTCGTGGGTGTCAGCGACCCTGGTTGGCGACGGCCTTGATCGCCTCCGCCGCGGCCTCCGGGTCGAGGTAGGTGCCGCCCGGGTTGGTGGGCTTCAGCGTCTCCTCGTCCAGGTGGTACACCAGCGGGATGCCGGTCGGGATGTTGATCCCGGCGATGGTGTCGTCGTCCACGTCGTCCAGGTACTTCACGATGGCGCGGATCGAGTTGCCGTGCGCGGCGACCAGGACGGTCTTGCCGTCCTTGAGGTCCGGCACGATGTCGGAGTTCCAGTACGGCAGGGCACGGTCGAGCACCTGCTTGAGCGCCTCGGCGCGCGGGATCGGCTCACCGGCGTAGCGCGGGTCGGAGTCCTGGGAGAACTCGGAGCCCAGCTCGATGTCCGGCGGCGGCACGTCGTAGGACCGGCGCCAGAGCATGAACTGCTCCTCGCCGAACTCGGCCAGGGTCTGCTTCTTGTCCTTGCCCTGCAGCGCGCCGTAGTGACGCTCGTTCAGGCGCCAGGAGCGCTTGACCGGGATCCAGAGCCGGTCGGCGGTGTCCAGCGCGTAGTTCGCGGTGGTGATCGCGCGGCGCAGCAGCGAGGTGTGCACGACGTCCGGCAGCACGCCGGCATCAGTCAGCAGGGTGCCGCCGCGCTTGGCCTCGGCGACGCCCTTCTCCGACAGGGCCACGTCCACCCAGCCGGTGAACAGGTTCTTGGCGTTCCATTCGCTCTCGCCGTGGCGGAGCAGCACCAGGGTGTAGGTCATGGGTCCCATCCTGCCGCACACCGCGGCGAAGCGTCGGGGGACGTTCGACCCGCGGAACAGCCGCGGCCGGTGCGGTGTTCGCAGCGGTATGGCTATCACAGGCGAGTACGAGCCCAGCCCGCAGGCGTGGGTCCGCGACCAGGTCGAGACGATCGAGCGTTCCGGTGGCACCGAGGGCACCGAACTGCGTGGCATGCCGGTGGTCGTGGTGACCATGCTGGGCGCCAAGAGCGGCAAGGTGCGCAAGATCCCGGTGATGCGGGTGGAGCACGACGGGGTGTACGCGGTGGTCGCTTCCCTCGGCGGCGCGCCGAAGAACCCGGGCTGGTACGCCAACCTGGTCGCGCACCCGGAGATCGACCTCCAGGACGGTCCGCACAAGGCGTCCTACCGGGTCCGGGAGATCGAGGGCGACGAGCGGGCGCTGTGGTGGGAGCGGGCGGTCGCCGCCTACCCCGACTACGCGGACTACCAGACCAAGACCGACCGGGTGATCCCGGTGTTCCTGGCGGAGCCGATCCAGGACTGACGCCGGCTCAGGCCCGGCGGTGCTGGGCGGCCAGGGCGTACACCTTGAGCACCTGCTCGGCGGTGGCGTCCCAGCCGTAGCCCGCCGCCACCCGCCGGGCCGCCCGGCGCCAGTCGGTGCGCACCGCCGGGTCGGCCAGCAGCGCGGCGATCGCGTCCGCCCAGCGCGCCGGGTCGTGCCCGCGCACCTGCCGGCCGGAGATCCCGTCCGCGACCACCGAGCGCAGCCCGCCCACCGCGGTGGCCACCACCGGGGTGCCGGCCGCCTGCGCCTCCACCGCGACCAGCCCGAAGGACTCGCTGCGGGACGGCATCGCCACCAGATCGGCGGCGCCCAGCCAGCGGGCCAGCACCGGACGGGCCACCGGCGGCCGGAACCACACCTGGTCCGACACTCCGCAGGCCTCGGCCAGCGCGCGCAGGTCGCGCAGCGCGCCCGGCCGCCCGGAGGGGCCACCGAGCACCACCAGCAGCGGCACCGGCCGGCCCTGGGCCCGCAGCACGCCGAGCGCCCGGACCAGCACGTCCGGCGCCTTGAGCGGCTGCACCCGGCCGGCGAACAGCAACACGTCCCGGTCGGTGGGCAGCCCGAGCTCGCGCCGCCAGGCCATCCGCTCGGCCTCGTCCCGGGCTGGGGTGAAGGTGCGCAGGTCCACGCCGGGGGCGACCACGTGCACGGTGGCCGGGTCGGCGTCGTAGAGCTCGACCAGCTCGTGTGCCTCCTCCGCGGTGTTCGCGATCAGCGCGTCCGCGGCGGCGACCACCTGCTCCTCACCGATCTCCCGGCCGGGCGGCTCCGGGGTGTCGTCCGGGGCCAGGGTGGCGTTCTTGACCCGGGCCAGGGTGTGCATGGTCGCCACCATCGGCACGTCCCAGCGCTCGGCGGCCAGCCAGCCGACCTGGCCGGACAGCCAGTAGTGCGCGTGCACCACGTCGAACCAGCCCGCCGGGCGGTGCGCTCCGGACCGCAGCACCCCGGCGGTCATCGCGCACAGCTGACCGGGCAGGTCGTTCTTGTCCAGGCCCTCGTACGGGCCGGCCAGCACGTGGTGCACCAGCACCCGCTCGTCGTCGCCGTCCAGCGGCACGGTGTCCGGCTGGGTGGAGCTGGTGGCCCGGGTGTAGATCTCCACCGTGGCGCCCCGGCGGGCCAGTGCCCGGGACAGTTCGGCGATGTAGACGTTCATCCCGCCGGCGTCACCGGTGCCGGGCTGGTCCAGGGGCGAGGTGTGCACGCTCAGCATGGCGATGCGCTGGCGGTGCGTGGACACGGGCACTCCCTGGGACGACGACGGACGCGGGCCATTCTGCCCGGGAGGTTCAACCCGCCGTGCGGAAACTCTGTTCCAGTTCCTCCAGCGACCGGTTCCGGGTCTCCGGCAGCACGAACCGGACGAAGCACCAGGCCAGCACGTTCACCGCGGCGAATCCGGCGAAGGTGGCGGTGATCCCGGCGGCCGAGACGATCGACGGGAAGAAGCCGCTGATCAGCGCGTTCGACGTCCAGTTGAAGAACACGCACAGCCCGATCGCGAAGCCGCGCAGCCGCAGCGGGAACAGTTCGGCCAGCACCACCCAGCACAGCAGGCCGACCGACGCCTGGTTGAAGAAGACGAACAGCACCAGGAACACGGTCACCGCCACCGACCGGCCGGTGCCGTCCGGGATCAGCGCCGAGCACAGCGCCACCGCCAGGTGGCTGAACACCACCCCGGCCAGGCCGAGCATCATGATCGTGCGCCGGTCCAGCCGGTCGATGATCGCCAGCGCCACCAGCATCCCGATCACCGAGAACACGCCGTTCAGCACGTTGGTCATCAGGGCGACGTCGCCGCTGAACCCGGTGCGGCGCAGCAGCTGGGTGCCGTAGTACATCACCGCGTTGATGCCGCCGGTCTGGTTGATCACCGCGACGCCGATCCCGATCAGCACCAGGCGGCGCACCCAGCCCAGCCGCAGATCGGCCCAGCCGGCCCGCGCCTGGTGCCGCTCGGCGTCGACCAGCGCGCGGATCTCGGCCAGCTCGTTCCGGGCCCGGTCGCCCTCGCGGACCTGGCCCAGCACCGCGAGCGCCTCGTCGTCCCTGCCGCGGGCCACCAGCCAGCGCGGGGACTCGGGCATCCGCAGCATCCCGGCGAACAGCACGATCGCCGGCAGCGCCTGGATCGCCAGCATCGCCCGCCACACCCCGGCGTGTTCACCCCAGAGGGTGCCGATCACCGCATTGATCGTGAACGCGGCGAGCTGGCCGATCACGATCGCGATCTCGTTCCGCCCGGTCAGCGCGCCGCGCCGCTCGGTGGGGGCGAGCTCGGCCAGGTAGACCGGCACGGTGACCGAGGCGCCGCCGACCGCGAGGCCGAGCAGGAACCGCATCGCCAGCATGAACGCCAGGCCGGGCGCCAGCACCGACCCGACCGCCCCGGCGAAGAACAGCGTCGCCAGCACCAGCAGCGTGCGCCGGCGGCCCAGCGCGTCGGCCAGCCGCCCGGCCCCGACCGCCCCGAGCGCGGCGCCGACCAGCAGGCTGGCGGTGACCACACCCTCGGCCGAGGTGCTCAGCCCGAGGTCGGCGGACATCGGGTCCAGGGCGCCGTTGATCACGCCGGTGTCGTAGCCGAACAGCAGGCCGCCGGCGGTGGCGATCAGCGCGATCCGGCCCAGGCGCTGCTGGGCGGAGCGGGCGGTGGTGGAGCGGGCGGTGGTCATGCCGGCAGCACGCAGGCGGGGGCCGGTAGCGGGATCTGCGCGGTGGGCACGCCGTCCCGGAGCACGGTCAGGGTGCCGGAGGTCTGGTCGGCGACCACCACCAGGTCCTCGACGATCGCGAAGTGCCGGGGCCAGTCACCGGGCAGCGACACCTGGCCGGCCGGGGCGAGCAGACCGTCCGGCCCGGCGGCGAAGGTGGCCAGCCGGTCCGGGCCCCGGGTGGTGACCAGGACCCGGTGGCCGTCCCGGTCGATGTGGCTGGGGAAGGACTCGACGGTGGAGGAGCCGGACTCCTGGGCCGGCACGTGCTGGACCACGGTGCCGGTGGCCGAGGCCGGGTCCCAGGCCAGCACGGTCACCGTGTCGTCCAGCTCGCAGGCGACGTAGGCGATCCGGCCGTCGGCGGAGAACACCAGGTGCCGGGGGCCGGAGCCGGGGGCGAAGGTGGCGGCGATCCCGTCGTCGGCGAGCAGGCCGGTCTCCGGGTCCCGGCGGTAGCGGCGCAGCTGGTCGGTGCCGAGGTCACTGACCAGCAGGTGGGCGCCACCGGGGGCCAGGGCGGCGAAGTGCGCGTGCGGCCCGTCCTGCCGGTCGGCGACCGGGCCGGTGCCGCTGTGGCCGAAGATCTGGTCCGGGGCGGTGCCGGTCAGCCCGTCCGGGCCGATCCGGAACACCGCCAGGGTGCCGGAGCTGTAGTTGGTGACGTAGAGCGCGCGGCCCTGCGGGTCCACCAGCAGGTGGCAGGGGTCGGCGCCGCCGCTGGACGCGGTGCCCAGCGGCTCCAGGCCGGTGCCGGTCGGCCGGAAGGCACTGACCGTGCCCTGGCCGTCCTCCCCGACCGCGTAGAGCACCCCGGAGGCGCGGTCCAGCGCCAGGAAGGAGGGGGCGGGGGTGGCCCGGACCAGTTCGGGGGCGGTCAGGGTGCCGGTGGTGGTGTCCAGCCCCACCCGCCAGATGCCCTCGCCCCGACCCACGGGGGTCCCGGCTCCGGCGGCGGGATAGGTGCCGATCCACAGATCGCGTCGCTGCTCTGTCACGCGCAGAGCCTACGTGCGCCCGCGCGGGCCTCACGCCTCGGCGGGCAGCGGCACCCACGCGGACGGATCCTCGACCACGGTGCGCAGCACGGCCAGTGCCGCGCCGGTGAGCGCGGCGTGCGGACCCCCGGCGGCCACCTGCACCCGGGCGTCCTCCCAGGCGGCGGCCAGCACCCGGGTGCGCAGCTGGGCGATCACCGGGTCGGTCAGCCAGGGGGCCAGCGGTGCGTAGATCCCGCCGAGCACCACCCGCTCCACGTCCACCAGGTTCACGAAGTTGGCCAGCGCCACGCCGAGCGCGTCGCCACCCCGGCGCAGGGCGGTGGCGGCGGCCAGGTCGCCACCCGCGGCCGCGGCGACCAGGTCGTCCACGCTCTCGGACAGCGGCCGGCCCGCCGCGCGCAGCAGGGCGTCCTTGCCGGCGTACTGCTCCAGGCAGCCCCGGGCGCCACAGGTGCACGGCGGGCCCTCCGGCTCGACCGCGGTGTGCCCGATCTCCCCCGCCCAGCCGTGCCGTCCGGCGAAGACCTCGCCGCCGAGCACCACGGCGGCACCGATGCCGACCTCACCGGAGACGTAGACGAACGAGTCCCCGGCCTGCCCGGCCCAGGACTCGGCGCGGGCGGCCAGGTTCGCCTCGTTCGCCAACCGGACCGGCAGTCCGTCCAGCTCCGGGTGCCCGGTGAGCAGCGCGGCCACGTCCACGTCCCGCCAGCCGAGGTTCGGCGCCTGGCGCAGCGGTCCGGTCACCCGGTCCACCAGTCCGGGCAGGGCGAGGCAGACCCCGGCGGCGCGCAGGTCGGTGGGCAGGTCGGCGCGCAGCTCGCCGATCAGGACGGCCAGCCGGGCCAGCACCGCCGCGGGCTCGGAATCCCGGAAGTCGCCGTCGGCGGTCCGGTGCCCGAGCACCCGGCCGGACAGGTCGAGCGCCCGCACCCCGAGGTAGTCGACATTCACCTCGGCACCGATCCCGGCGACGGTCCCGGCGGCGGGCACCAGCGGGACGGCGGGGCGACCGGCCCGGGCGGTGGCGACCGGTGGCAGCTCGGCGATCAGCCGGGCGGAGATCAGCAGATCGACCAGCGCGGACACCGATCCGCGGGTCAGCCCGGTGGCGGTGGCCACGTCGGCACGGGACGGCGGAGCGGGGTCGGCACCGGCGGCCGCGTCCAGCACGTGCCCCAGCACCAGCCGGAGATTGTGCTCGCGCAGCGTCCCCTGGCGGGCGGGGGTGCCGGTGGCTCTCATGCGCTTGACCCTACCGTGTTCGGGCGGATAAGTTCGTTGGCACAACAAATCGTTGTCTCAACGAGGAGGAACTCCCATGGCGGCCACGCCGACCCCCGCAGACAAGTTCTCCTTCGGTCTCTGGACCGTCGGCTGGAACGCCCAGGACCAGTTCGGCAGCGCGAGCCGCCCGTGGCTCGACCCGGTGGAGTCCGTGCACAAGCTCGCCGAGCTCGGTGCCGCCCACGTGACCTTCCACGACGACGACGTGGTCCCCTTCGGCTCGGACGACGCCGAGCGCGACCGGATCCTCGCCCGGTTCAAGCAGGCGCTGGCCGACACCGGCATCACGGTGGAGATGGTCACCACCAACACCTTCAGCCACCCGATCTTCAAGGACGGCGCGTTCACCTCGAACGACCGCCGGGTGCGCCGCTACGGCTTGCGCAAGGTCATCCGCAACGTGGACCTGGCCGCCGAGCTCGGCGCCGACACCTTCGTGATGTGGGGCGGCCGCGAGGGCGCCGAGTACGACTCGGCCAAGGACCTCAACGCCGCGCACGACCGCTACGCCGAGGGCATCGACACCGTCGCGGCGTACATCAAGGAGAAGGGCTACGGCCTGCGGATCGCGATCGAGCCGAAGCCGAACGAGCCCCGCGGCGACATCCTGCTGCCGACCATCGGCCACGCGCTCGCCCTGATCGCCAAGCTGGAGCACGGCGACATCGTCGGCCTGAACCCGGAGACCGGTCACGAGCAGATGGCCGGCCTGAACTACACCCAGGGCATCGCCGAGGCGCTGTGGGCGGGCAAGCTGTTCCACATCGACCTCAACGGCCAGCGCTCGATCAAGTACGACCAGGACCTGGTGTTCGGCCACGGCGACCTGTTCAGCGCCTTCGCCACCGTCGACCTGATCGAGAACGGCTTCCCCGGCGGCGGCCCGCGCTACGACGGCCCGCGGCACTTCGACTACAAGCCGTCCCGCACCGAGGACTTCGAGGGTGTGTGGGAGTCGGCCAAGGCCAACATGGCGACCTACCTGCTGCTGAAGGAGCGGGCGCTGGCGTTCCGCGCCGACCCCGAGGTGCAGGAGGCGCTGGAGGCCTCCGGCGTGCTGGAGCTGTCGCAGCCGACCCTCGGCGAGGGTGAGACCCTGGCCGATCTGCTGGCCGACCGGTCCGCGTTCGAGGACTTCGACGTCGAGGGCGTCGCCGAGCGCGGCTTCGGCTTCGTCCGGCTGAACCAGCTCGCGCTGGAGCACGCGCTCGGCGCTCGCTGAGCCGACCGACCCGTCGGGACCCGGTGGCACCCGCCGCCGGGTCCCGACTCGCACCTGAGGAAGGGACCGAAGCGATGGCGCTGGTCGCCGGGGTGGACTCCTCCACCCAGTCCTGCAAGATCGTCGTCCGCGACGCGGAGACCGGCGCCCTGGTGCGCACCGGCCGCGCCTCGCACCCGGACGGCACCGAGGTCGCCCCGGAGCGCTGGTGGGAGGCCTTCCAGGCCGCCGCCGCGGATGCCGGTGGCCTGGACGACGTCGAGGCGCTGGCCGTCGGCGGTCAGCAGCACGGCATGGTCGCGCTGGACGCCGAGGGCCGGGTGATCCGGGACGCCCTGCTCTGGAACGACACCCGCTCCGCCCCCAGTGCCCTGGACCTGATCGACGAGCTCGGCGGTGGCCAGGCCTGGGCGGACGCGATCGGCTCGGTGCCGGTCGCCTCGCTCACCGTCACCAAGCTGCGCTGGTTGCGTGACCACGAGCCGCAGAACGCGGCCCGGGTCGCCGCGGTCGCCCTGCCGCACGACTGGCTGACCTGGCGACTGGCCGGCAGCACCGACCTGGCCGCGCTGACCACCGACCGGTCGGACGCCTCCGGCACCGGCTACTGGTCGCCGTTCACCGAGGACTACCGCCGCGACCTGCTGGAGCTGGCACTCGGACATGACGCGGTGCTGCCCACGGTGGTCGCCCCGCACGCCGTCGCCGGGCGCACCCCCGGCGGCGCCCTGCTCGGCCCCGGCGCGGGCGACAACGCCGCCGCGGCGCTCGGGCTCGGCCTGGGCACCGGTGACGTGGCGATCTCGATCGGCACCTCCGGCGTGGTCAGCGCGATCTCGGCGCGACCCACCGCGGACGGCAGCGGGATGGTCACCGGCTTCGCCGACGCCTCGGGCGCCTACCTGCCGCTGGCCTGCACGCTGAACGCCTCCCGGGTGCTCGACGCCGCGGCCCGGATGCTCGGGGTGGACCACGCCGGGCTGTCCGCGCTGGCACTGTCCGCACCCGCCGGCGCCGACGGGCTGGTGCACATCCCGTACCTGGAGGGCGAGCGCACCCCGAACCGGCCGGACGCCACCGGCGCCCTGCACGGGATGCGACTGGCGAACACCACCCCGGCCCACCTGGCCCGGGCGGCGGTGGAGGGCATGCTCTGCGCCCTCGCCGACGGGCTGGACGCGCTGCGCGTCCTGGGCGTGCCGGTGGAGCGGGTGTTCCTGATCGGCGGCGGCGCGCAGTCCGAGGCGGTGCGCCGGATCGCCCCGGCGGTGCTGGGACTCGATGTCACGGTGCCCACCCCGGGCGAGTACGTGGCCGACGGTGCCGCCCGCCAGGCCGCCTGGGTGCTCAGCGGTGCGGACACTCCCCCGGCCTGGTCGGCCGCCGGTGAGTCCGAGGTCTACACCGCCGAGCCCACCCCGCAGGTCCGGGAGCAGTACGCCGCGGTGCGGGAGCTGACCGCCAAGCGGCCCTGACCGGCCCCGGTACGACGAACGGCCCGGCCCCCACCGTGGGGAGCCGGGCCGTTCGCGTGTGGCGTCAGTGCGCGGCGGCGTAGGCCTCGCGGATCTCGGCGGAGATGCGACCCCGCTCGGAGACCTCGTAGCCGTTCTCCTTCGCCCAGGCCCGGACGTCGCCGGCGTCGCTGGACCGGCGCGGGCGCGCGGACCCGGAGGACGAACCACCCCGGCTGCCACGGCCGCTCACCTTGCGTGCGTGACCCACCCAGGTGCCGAAGGCGTTCCGCAGTTCGGCGGCGTGCTCCGCGGACAGGTCGATCTCGTACTGCACACCGTCGAGCGCGAACGTGACGGTCTCCTCCGCGGTGCCACCGTCGATGTCATCGACCAGCAGAACCTGAACCTTCTGTGCCATGTCGTCCTCCAGGATCATTCATGCGGCCGCCGACCCCCAGAAAAGCGGCAGACGATCTGTCCCGCGAAAGCATGCACGCTCCGGAGCCGCCCGTCAAAGCGTGGCGCCGAATTCTCATGACCCTTTGAGCGATTGCGATCATTCGCGGTGCGATGACGACCCGTCATCCTCTGACGTGACAGCGGCGCGCTCGGCGGCGTCCATCCGCGCCAAAGCGGCACGTTCGGTGCGGTCCGCGTTCATCAACGCGCGGATCGCCACCCAGAAGATGATCCCCACCCCGAGCGAGGGGATGATCGCGGCGAGGGCGGGCAGCAGATTCATGTCAGCAGAATATGCCTCGATCAGGACTGCGGCTTGACCAGGGGGAACAGGATGGTCTCCCGGATTCCGGCACCGGTCAGGGCCATCAGCAGGCGGTCGATGCCCATGCCCATCCCACCCGTGGGCGGCAGGGCGTACTCCATCGCGGTGAGGAAGTCCTCGTCCACCCGCATCGCCTCCTCGTCACCGGCCGCGGCCAGCAGCGCCTGCGCCTCGAACCGCCGGCGCTGGATCACCGGGTCCACCAGCTCCGAGTACGCGGTGGCCAGCTCGAAGCCGCGCACGTACAGGTCCCACTTCTCCACCACGCCGTGGATGCTGCGGTGGTCGCGGGTCAGCGGGCTGGTGTCGAGCGGGAAGTCCCGCACGAAGGTCGGCGCGTACAGGTGGTCGCCGATCAGGTGCTCGAACAGGCTCTCGACCAGCTTGCCGTGGGTGACATTCTTCGGATCCAGGGCGATCTCGAACCGGTCGGCGAATGCCTGCAACCGCTCCACGGTGGTCTCGGGCGTGATCTCCTCCCCGAGCGCCTCGGACAGCGCCGGATACATGCTGACCTGCGCCCATTCCCCGCCCAGGTCGTACTCCGTGCCGTCCGGCAGCGTGACCAGCGTGGAACCGAGGGCGTCCAGGGCGGCGGTCTGCACCAGGTCCTGGGTCAGCGCCGCCATCGTGTCGTAGCTGCCGTACGCCTCGTAGGCCTCCAGCATCGCGAACTCCGGCGAATGTGTGGAATCCGCGCCCTCATTGCGGAAGTTCCGGTTGATCTCGAACACCCGCTCCAGACCGCCGACCGCCGCCTCCTTGAGGAACAGCTCGGGGGCGATCCGCAGGTACAGATCGATGTCGAAGGCGTTCATGTGCGTGACGAACGGGCGCGCCGCCGCACCACCGGGCTGGGTCTGCAACATCGGGGTCTCCACCTCGATGAAGTCCCGGCGGTGGAAGTTCTCCCGCAGCGAGCGCACCACCTGGGCCCGGCGGCGGACCATGTCGCGGGCGGCCGGGCGGACGATCAGGTCGACGTAGCGCTGGCGGACCCGCAGTTCCTCGGACAGCTCCGGGCCGCCCTCCTCACCCTTGGCGTACAGGTTCGGCAGCGGGCGCAGCGACTTGGCGGCCAGCTGCCAGGAATCGGCCATCACCGACAGCTCGCCCCGCCGGGAGGACACCACCGTGCCGTGCACGAACAGGTGGTCGCCCAGGTCGACATCGGACTTGAACGCGGCCAGCCGCTCCTCGCCGACATTGGCCAGGCTCAGCATCGCCTGCAGCCGGTTGCCCTCGCCGTCCTGCAGGGTGGCGAAGCACAGCTTGCCGGTGTTGCGCAGGAAGACCACCCGGCCGGCCACGCCGACCACGTCCTCGGTCTCCTGGCCCGGCTCCAGGTCGGGGTGCGCGGCCCGGACCTGGGCGATGGTGTGGGTACGCGGGACGCCGACCGGATAGGCCTGCTGGCCCTCGGCGAGCAACCGGTCGCGCTTCTCGCGCCGGACCCGCATCTGCTCGGGGATGTCGGTGGCAGCGGGGGCGGCGGGCGTGTCAGTCACGCGGGCGATCCTATCGAGCGTTCGGCGCCGGACAGACGTCAGGCCCGGCACCCACGGATGGGCGCCGGGCCTGATCGGCCGGGCAGGGTCAGACCTGCTGCGGGGTGAGCGTGAAGCCCGGACCGCCGGAGACGGTCGGGTCCGCGTCCAGCTGCAGGTCGGACAGGGCGGGCGAGGTCGACTGCGACACGAACACGGTCGCGCCGCCGGCGTCGATCACGTCGTCACCCGGGGCGGCCTCGGGCACCAGGGCGAGCTCGAAGCTGCCCGCCTGCTGCTCGGACTCCGCGATGCGCAGCCCACCCGAGTCGGGCAGGCCCGCACGCTCGGTCAGGTCACGGACGGCAGTGCTGGCGTTCTCGGTCAAGGTGAGCACGGGGGCTCCTCTCGTTGCCGGGTCGGGCCGTCCCCCAGGGGGTGCGACCTTCGGACCACTCCACCGTCGCCAGGGGCCGGGGGGCGGTGCAAGCCGGTGTCCGCTGGGCAAGATCCCCGGTGTCCGCCCAGCGTCCCCCGGTCGACAGGTGGCGCGCGGTGCGGTTCGCTCAGCGTCCGCCGGTGCCGGGATCGACCGGGTTGGACCGGATCGAGCGACGGCGCGGCGGGTCCGGCGGGGTGTCCGGCTCCTGGTCAGCGGGCTGGGGCTCCGGGTCGGCGGGCACGGCGGGGAGCACCGCGGTGCCCTGGTCCGCGGCCGTGCTGGCCGGGGTCGGGGCGGAGGAGTCGTCCCAGGACTTCTTTTCCTGGCGGACCGGGGGCAGCTGCTCGGTCGGCGGCGCCGGCGGCGGGGTCGCGCCGGGGGTGGGGGCCGGTCCCGGTGCGGCGGTGTCATCGACGGCGGGGGCCTCGGCCGAGGGTTGGGACGCTCCGGGTGCGTTCGGCCCAGCGACGGTTCCGGTCTCCCCCGGGTCCGCGACGCCCAGTCGCGCGACCGGCTGCTCCGCGTCCGGCACCGGCAGCACCAGCCGGTCGGTGTCCGCGAACGACGGCACCTGGCCCGACCCGGCGGTCCGGCGCGGGGCGGTCGGCGCGGCAGCTTCCTCGACCGCCGGCTGCTCACCGGAGCGCTCCGCCACGTCCGCGGCGTGCTCCTCCCGCTCGTCGATCACGTCCTGGCCCGGCCCGGCGAAGGACCGCGAGCGCTCCATCGCCGCCACGCTGCCGGTGAACAGGCGGGCGTCCTGCGGCATCCCGGCGGTGGCCGGGTCGGGTGCGGTGACCGGGGCCGGGGTGGTGGACCGGGTGATCGTCTCCAGCCGGGTGCGCGGCAGGCCCTCCGGGGCGTGCGCCTGCAACCAGGCGACCAGCCCCTCCCGCAGGTAGCAGCGCAGGTCGAACAGGGTCGGGGCGTCCACCGCGGAGGCGAGCGCCCGCAGCCGGACCATGCCGTTCACCGCGTCGGTGACCTGCAGGATGCCGACCCGGCGGTCCCACAGGTCGGTGTCCGCCAGCAGCCGGTTCAGTTCGGCGCGCATCCCGTCCACCGGCACCTGCCAGTCCACGTCCAGCTCGACGGTGCCCAGCAGCTCGGCGGCGCGGCGGGTCCAGTTCTCGAACGGGGTCTGGGTGAAGTAGGTCGACGGCAGGATCAGCCGCCGGTCGTCCCAGACGTGCACCACCACATAGGTCAGGGTGATCTCCTCGATCCGGCCCCACTCCTCCTCGACGATCACCACGTCGTCCACCCGGATCGCGTCGGTGAAGGCCAGCTGCAACCCGGCGAAGACGTTCGCCAGCGAGCTCTGCGCGGCAAGACCGGCGACGATCGACAGCACACCGGCCGACGCCAGCAGGCTGGCCCCGAAGGCGCTCACACCGGGGAAGGTCAGCAGCACCGCGGCCACCGCGATCACCACCAGCGCCGCCACCGTGATCCGGCGCAGCAGCTGGATCTGGGTGCGCACCCGGCGGGCGTGCCGGTTGTCCCGGACATCGACCCGGTACCGGCTGAGCGCGGCGTCCTCGATCACGAAGGCGAGCGAGCCGACCAGCCAGGTCCCGGTGCCGATCAGGGCGATCAGCAGCACGTGCTGGACCGCGCCCAGCCAGTCCGAGTCCCGCCAGGTCGCGGCCGGGACCGACACCCGCAGGGCGATCCAGACCGCGATCACCACCAGCACCGCACGCAACGGGTGCCGGGCACGACGGGCCAGGTCGCCGGCGATCACCGACTTGGTGGCCAGGGTCCGCACCAGCAGTTTGACCAGCCAGGCGGCGAGCAGGGCCAGAACGACGGCGCCGGCCACCGCGAGCAGCGGGACCAGCACCTGTCCGGCGTCAGAAGTCTCTTCAGTCACCGCCCCATCCGAGCACGCGACCCGCCGGCCCTCCACCGCTGCGACAGACCTTCGCGGCATCCCCACATGCGGGTCACGGCCGCCCGGGTCACGATGAGCGCTCATCGACAGCGGAGGTCACGCATGCCGGTCAGTCGTTCCCCGCGGGTCTGCGTGATCGCGCCGACCCCGATCCTCACCCTCACGATCGAGTCCGGCTCCCAGGACCAGGACACCGAGCTGCACGTCCACCCCGGCGGCCAGGGGCTATGGGTGGCGCGGATGGCCTACTCCCTGGGCGCTGACGTGGTGCTGTGCGGCCCGTTCGGCGGCGAGACCGGCACCGTGCTGGCCCACCTGGCCGAGAAGGAGAACCTGCGGGTGCGGGCGATCGGCACCGCCGGGTCGAACGGCGCCTACCTGCACGACCGGCGCGGCGGCGAGCGGCAGGAGCTGGCGTTCATGCCACCGTCCCGGCTGGACCGGCACGAGATCGACGACCTGTACGGCACCGCGCTGGTGGAGGCGTTGGACGCCGACGTCTGCGTGATCACCGGGGCGTTCCCGGCGCGGGTGCTGCCCGGGTCGTTCTTCGGGCGGCTGGTCGGCGACCTGCGCGCCGCCGGGATCAAGACCGTGGCCGATCTGTCCGGTGATGCCGCCCGGGAGGCGGTGAACGCCGGGGTGGACGTGCTCAAGATGTCGCACTCCGAGCTGGTGGAGGCCAAGCTGGCCGAGGACGACTCGGTGCCGGCGCTGCGGGACGGTGCCCGGCGGCTGATCCACCCCCGCGGCGACGCCCAGGGGGTGCGTGCGGTGATGGTGTCCCGGGCGGCCGACCCGGCGCTGCTGGTGACCGCCGCGCACGTCCGGGAGGTGGTCGCCCCGGTGGTGACCACGGTGGACCACCGCGGGGCCGGGGACTCGATGACCGCCGGGATCGCGGTGGCGGTCGGCCGGGGCCTGGCGATGACCGAGGCCGCCCGGCTGGGTGCGGCGGCAGGGGCGCTGAACGTGACCCGGCGCGGGCTGGGCACCGGGCACCGGGAGCAGATCGAGCGGTTCGCCGAGCAGATCAGCGTCAACGACGTGGACGAGGACGGGAGGGACACCGGTGCGGATTCTGGTGACCAATGACGACGGGATCGAGGCCGAGGGGCTGGCCGTGCTGGCCCGGGTGGGACTGGCGGTGGGCGCCGAGGTGATGGTGGCCGCGCCCGCCCGGGACTCCTCGGGTGCCGCGGCCTCCCTGCTGGGCGCCGAACAGGACGGCCGGCTGGTGGTGGACCGGCACGACGCGCCCGGGCTGCCGGAGGGGGTGCCGTCCTTCGCGGTGCGGGCCGCCCCGGCGATGATCGCCTTCGTCGCCGCCCACGGTGGCTTCGGCCCGAAGCCGGACTTCGTGCTGTCCGGGGTGAACCGGGGCGCCAACACCGGGCATGCGGTGCTGCACTCCGGCACCGTCGGCGCCGCGCTGTCCGCCAACACCCACGGCATCCGCGGGCTCGCGGTCTCCCTGGCCGACGCCCGCCCGCAGCACTGGGCCACCGCCGAGCTCTACACCGAGCACGTGCTGCGCTGGCTGCTGGACCGCGAACGGCTGCCGAACCACGTGGTCAACCTCAACGTGCCGGACCTGCCGCCGGAGCGGGTCCGCGGGCTGCGCAAGGCCCCGCTGGCGTCCTTCGGTGCAGTGCAGGCCCGGATCCGGGAGGTCGAGCACGGCAATCTGATGCTGACCTACCAGGAGAACTCCGCCACCCAGGAGCCGGACACCGACGCCGGCCTGCTGGCCCGCGGCTGGGCGACCGTGACCCTGCTGCACGCCCCGGCGTTCGAGGCCGGGGCCGAACTCCCGGAACTGGCTGACCCGCTGCCGGGCTGACCGCCCGAGCTCAGCCCTTCGCGCCCCGCGCCGTCCGCCGCGCACACCGCTCGCGACCCGCACTCGTACTCGGACCCGCACGCCGAGAGTGCACGAATGCACGCTTCAGGCCATGTGAGGCGTGCATTCGTGCACTCTCGACGACGCAGGCGCAGGAAGGCGGGCGCGGGCGGGCGGGCGCGGTCGGGCGAGCCGGCGCAGACAGCGCGGGCGGGCGGGCGCAGACAGCGCGAGCCCGCGCAGCCTCCCGGCGTCAGGTCAGGGCGATGGCGATCAGCAGCATCGTGACCGCGAAGCCCACCACCAGGTTCAGCCAGAGGAAGGTCCGCCAGCCCGCGTTGGCCCGTTCGCAGTCGTCGTCATCGACCCGCCAGAACCGGGCGGTGCTGACCGCGTAGGGCAGCGGCAGCAGGGCGGCGAGCACCCCGGGCCAGGGCTGCACCAGCAGGACGGCGGCGGCGAGCAGGTAGCCGGTGGTGGCGGCCACCACGGTGCGGTGCGCGCCCAGGACGGTGGCAACCGAGCCGATCCCGCCCGCCCGGTCGGCGCGCACGTCCTGCACCGCTCCGAAGGCGTGCGAGCTCATCCCCCACAGCACGAAGGCGACCAGCACCGGCCAGGTGGTGCGGGCGGTCAGCGGGGCGCCGGCCAGCACCAGGGCGTACAGCAGCGGCCCGGCGAAGTGCAGCGCGGAGGTCGCCGAGTCCAGCACCGGGCGCTCCTTGAACCGCAGCACCGGGGCCGAGTACGCGACCACCAGGAAGACCACCAGCGCCAGCACCAGCCCGGCGGCGAGCGACCCCAGCGCCAGCAGCACCGCGATGAACGGCACCGTCCCGGCCACCGCGGCCCACAGGATCCGCGGGTGCGCACTCCGGTCGGCCAGCGCACCCTCGATGCCGCCCTTGCGCGGGTTCGCCAGGTCGGAGGCGTAGTCGAAGACGTCGTTCACGCCGTACATCAGCAGGTTGTACGGGATCAGGAAGAACAGCGTGCCGACGATCAGCGCCGCGTCGATCCGGCCGCCGGTGGCCATCAGGTACCCGGCGGCGAACGGGTAGGCGGTGTTGATCCAGGAGAACGGCCGGGAGGCGGCCAGGACGTCCTTCACGCGGCGGTCTCCGATCGGCGGCGGTCGTCGCGGGCGGCCAGCACGGTCCACAGCACCGGCATCGCCAGGGCGGCGGCGATCGCGTAGGCGAAGTCCTCCAGCGGTGCGCCCCACAGGTACACGCCGAGGATCTTGCCCGGGTCGAAGACGTACAGGTCGGCGGCGATCATCAGGGTGTCGAAGATCATCGTGAGCAGGCACAGGTGGAAGGCGGTCCACACCAGCGCCCCGGCCCGCCGCCGGCGCAGCACCCGCCAGGACACCGCGACCAGCACCGCCAGCACCAGCAGGTTCAGCACGATGTTGGTCATCGGTCCTCCTCCTGCCGGTACCGCTCCCGCAGGGCGGCCTGCCGGTCGAACCAGCGCCAGGCCAGCAGCGCCACGTAGCAGAGCAGGGTGAGGAACACCGCCTCCTCGACCGGCAGGTCCGGGGCGAGCAGCAGCCCGGTCATGTGCGGGCTCTCCCCACGGGCGAAGATGCCGAGCAATAGTCCGGCCACGTCCCAGAGCAGGAACCCGGCCACGCCGATGACCAGGCAGATCGCGGTGCGCCGCGGGTGCGCCCAGAACGCCAGCCGGAACCGGCGGTCGATCAGGGCCAGGCCGCCGAGTGAGACCAGCAGCGCGCCGAGGTAGGCCAGGCCGGTCAGGTCCACTGCCACACACCCCGCGGCCGGGCGGCATCCAGGTAACCGGGGCGCAGTGGGGTGGGCAGCGGGGTCGGCGAGGTCTCGCCCAGCAGTCGCTTGGCAACCAGCTCGGCGCTGATCAGGCACATCGGCAGACCGACGCCCGGCACGGTCCCGGCCCCGGTGTAGAGCAGGTTCGGCACGGTGGGCGACAGGTTGCCCGGCCGGAACATCGCGCTCTGCGCCAGGGTGTGCTCCATGCCGAGGGCGGTGCCGCGCCAGGCGGAGAAGTCCCGGGCGAAGTCCGCCGGCCCGACCACCCGCCGGGTCACCACCCGCGAGCGCAGTCCGTCGATGCCCGCCCAGTCGCCCACCTGGTCAAGGAACCGGTCCGCGTAGCCGTCCAGGTCGGTCAGCCCGGGGTCGGCGGGGAACGGCACCAGCACGAACACCGTCTCGTGCCCGGGCGGGGCGGCGTTCGGGTCGGTGGCGGTGGTCCGGGACACGTACAGCGAGGCCGGCTCCGGCACCCGCAGCTCCGGCCCGAGGATCGCGTCGAAGTTGCCCGGCCAGTCCCGGGTGAAGAACAGCGAGTGGTGCGCCAGCTCCGGCAGCGGACCGCGGACGCCGGCCATGATCAGCAGCGCCGAGATCCCCGGTCCCCGGTCGGTCCACCACGATTCCGGGCGGGCGCTGTGCTCGGCGGGCAGCAGCGCGGTCTCGGTGTGGAAGACATCGGCGGCGGAGACCACCAGGTCCGCTGGCAGCAGCTCGCCGGAGGCCAGCCGGACGCCGCGGGCGGTGCCGGTCCGCCGCGGGTGGCGCAGGTCGCGGGGGGCCGGATCGACCTCGATGCCGGTCACATCGGCGCCGGTGCGGATCTGCACGCCCTGGGCCCGGGCGATCCGTTCGATCGCCTCGATCAGGGTGTACATCCCACGGCGCGGGTAGAGCACGCCGTCGACCAGGTCCAGATGGCTCATCAGCGAATACAGCGCCGGTACCCGGTAGGGCGAACTGCCCAGGAAGACCGCGTGGTACCCGAGCATCTGCCGGATCACCGGGTGGTCGGTGGTGCGGGCGATCCGGTCGGCCAGCGTCCGGCTGAGCAGGCCGGCCAGGGTGCCGGAGCGGCGCAGCACGTCGGCCGACAACGCGCGGTCCGGCCGGGCGAAGGTGGTGTACAGGAAGTGGTCCAGCGCGGTGCGGTACGCCGCCGAGGACTGCGCCGCATACTCGCGCACCGCTGCCCCAGCACCCGGTTCCATCGACTCGAACAGCGCCCAGGCCTGCTCCGGGTCGGCGGGCAGCTCCACCGGTCGTGCCGGCCCGGGGCCGTCGGGCTCGGAGAACAGCCGGTAGGCCGGGTCGAGCCGCACCAGGTCCAGATGGTCGGCGGTGCGCTCGCCGAACAGCGCGAAGAAGTGGTCGAAGACCTCGGGCATGAAGTAGAACGACGGCCCGGTGTCGAAGCGGAAGCCGTCCTGTTCCCAGGTCCCGGCCCGGCCGCCCACCCGGTCCTGGCGTTCCAGCAGCGTCACCTCGGCGCCGCCGCGGGCCAGCAGGGCGGCGGTCGCCAGGCCACCGATGCCGCCGCCGATCACGATCACCCGGCCGCTCACCGGCCACCTCCGCTCAGTTCGCCGGCCAGGGTCCGGCCGAGCACGATCAGTTTGCGTGGCGTACTCACCCGTACCCGCCGCTCCCGGACCTGTTCCGGCGGCAGCTCGGCCAGCTGGGTGAGCAGCCGGTCGTACAGCCCGAGGGTCACCGCCACCGCGGCGCGCGGCCGGGCGGGCAGTGCGGGCAGCGAGCGCCGGGCCCGGTCCACATCCGCGGTGATGTCGGCCAGGATCGCAGCGTACTGCTGCTGGTCGGGGCCCCGGTCGCCCACCCCGGGGAAGTACCGGCGGCCCAGCTCGTCGGTGTCGGCGGCCAGGTCGCGCAGGAAGTTCACCTTCTGGAACGCGGCGCCGAGGGCCCGGGCACCGGCCACCGTGTCCGGGTCGGCGGTGCGCAGCGGGTCGCCGGGGCGACGGTCGGCGTTGAGGAACACCGCCAGGCACATCAGCCCGACCACCTCCGCGGAGCCGTAGATGTACCGGCGGTAGGAGTCCTCGTCGTGCACCCGGATCGTCAGGTCGGCCCGCATCGAGGCGAAGAACGGGTCGATCAGCTCCGCGCCGATCCCGACCCGGCGGGCGGTCCGGGCGAAGGCGTGCACCACCAGGTTGGTCGACCAGCCGGTGACCAGGGCCCGGGCGACCTGCCCCGCCAGCTCGTCCAGCGCCTGCGCCGCGTCCGCACCGCCCCGGGTGTCCACCACCTCGTCCGCGATCCGGACCAGCGCGTACACCGCCTCGATGTCCCGGCGCTGGCGCACGGGCAGCACCCGGGAGCCCAGCCCGAAGGAGGTCGAGTACCCGGCGAGCACCTCGTGACAGGACCGCGCGGCCGTGCGGTGGTACAGCGCGAGGGCACGGGCCCGGGCGGAGTCGTCTGCGGTCACGCTGCCAGCATCCGGGTCAGACCGGTCAGATAGTCGGCCAACTCGCCGGGCAGCCCGGCACTCACCGCGGTCCGGGCCCGGTCGATCGCCGCCGCGCGCACCTGCTGGGCCTGGTGCAGCGCCCCGCAGTCCCGGATCACCGCGCGCAGCCGGGCGGCTCCCGCCTCGTCCAGGTCCGGGCGACCGAGGTGCCGGTCCAGCACCCGGCGTCCGGCCGGATCGGCGCGCAGGAAGGTCAGCCGCAGCAGCTCGGTGCGCTTGCCCTCGCGCAGGTCGCTCAGCGTCGACTTGCCGGTCAGCGCCGGGTCGCCGAACACCCCGAGCTCGTCGTCCAGCAGCTGGAAGGCCACCCCGAAGGCGGTGCCGAACCGGTCCAGCACCCCGATGGTCCCGTCGTCCGCCCCGGCCAGGATCGCGCCCACCGCCAGCGGCGTGCAGCAGGAGTAGACCGCGGTCTTGAGCTCGGCCACCCGCAGCGCATCCACCTCGGCCGGGCCGGACAGCGCCCCGGTGACGTCCAGCAGTTCTCCGGCGACCGTGGTGTCCACCGACTCGGTCATCGTGCGCAGCACCCGCAGGGCAACCTCGGGGGCGATCGGGGCGGTGGTGACCAGCCCGAGGGCGGCGACCAGCGCCACGTCCCCGCCGAGCACGCCGACCGCGAGCACCTGGTCGTCGGCGGCCCGGCCGGTGATCCCGGCGCCCGCCAGCCGGTGCCGGGCGGTGCCGGTGACATTCGGGCGGCCGCGACGGGTCTCGTCGTGGTCGAGCAGGTCGTCGTGCACCAGCATCGCGGTGTGCAGCAGCTCCTGGGCGGCGGCCACGGGTGCGGCGGCGGCCGGGTCCGCTCCGCCGAGACCGAGGTAGGCGGCCAGGGTGAACCGGGGGCGCATCAGCCGCCCGCCGATCTGCTCGCCGAGTGCCCGCCAGAGTGCGGCGTGCACCGGCGCGAGGTCACGGGCCCGGCTGCGGCGGAGGTCGACCTGCTCGGCGAGGCCGGCGCGGACCAGCTCCATCCCCTGCTCGACCCGGCGCCCGAACGGGACCACCAGGTCGCTGGGGAGCCGCGTGCCCACGGGGGGTGTCTCGGTGCGGTGCATCGGGGCCCTCCTGCGGTCGCGGCAGATCCTCAGCATACTGAGCACCTGCCGACCCGCCACTGCACGACGGGTGCACGCACTCTCCCTCACCGTCGGCGATCCCACGACCGGAATCCGGAAACTCACACAAACCACCGTGTTCGAACACGAACCACCATCTGTGCGCTAGGCTGGCGACATGACGTGGATGGTGACGGGTGGTGCCGGGTACATCGGGTCGCACGTGGTGCGGGCATTCCGCGAGGTGGGCATCCCCGCCGTCGTGCTGGACGACCTGTCCTCCGGTCACCCCGAGTTCGTCCCGGCGGACGTGCCCTTCGTCCGCGGCTCGATCCTGGACACCGCACTGGTCACCGAGGCCCTGACCCAGCACGGCGTCACCGGCGTGGTACACCTGGCCGGGTTCAAGTACGCCGGGGTCTCGGTCCAGCGCCCGCTGCACACCTACGAGCAGAACGTCACCGGCACCGTGCACCTGCTGGCCGCGATGGCCGAGGCCGGGGTCGACCGGATGGTCTTCTCCTCCTCCGCCGCGGTCTACGGCACCCCGGACGTCGACCTGGTCACCGAGGACACCCCGACCGCGCCGGAGTCGCCCTATGGCGAGTCCAAGCTGATCGGCGAATGGCTGCTGCGCGACCAGGCCCGCGCCACCACGCTGCACCACACCTCGCTGCGCTACTTCAACGTGGTCGGCTCCGGGTCCCCGGACCTGGCCGACACCAGCCCGCACAACCTGTTCCCGCTGGTGCTGGACGCGCTGGCCGAGGGCCGGACGCCGCGGATCAACGGCGACGACTACGCCACCCCGGACGGCACCTGCGTGCGCGACTACGTGCACGTGGCCGACCTGGCGACCTCGCACGTCGCGGCCGCCCGGGCGCTGACCGAGGGCCGCGAGCTGCGCCCGGTGTACAACCTGGGCTCCGGCGACGGCGTCTCGGTCCGGGAGATCATGTCCGCGATGGCGGCCGGCACCGGGATCGACTTCACCCCCGAGATCGCCCCGCGGCGCGCCGGTGACCCGGCCCGGATCGTGGCCTCCGGCGAGGCGGCGGCCCGCGACCTGGACTGGCAGATGCGGCACAGCCTGACCGAGATGGTCTCCAGCGCCTGGCAAGCCCGCCAGGCCCGCGGGAACTAGCGGCCCAGCCGGGACAGCGCCTCGGCCATCACGTCCTCGGAGCCGGCGTAGATCCCGTGCTCGCGCGGCCAGTGCACCACCACGTCGCTGAATCCGAGCTCGGCGGCCCGCTGCACGCCCTCGACCAGCAGCTCCGGCGACTCCAGGGAGTACCGCGGCGCACCGTCCAGGCTGAGGTACATCGGCGGCACCGGCCCGATCGGCTCGGCCACCTCGCGGAACTGCTCGACCAGCTCCGCCAGCCCGGCCCACCACGCCTCCTGGTCGCCCTCCCCCGCGGCGAACGCCGGGCCGAAGGTCGCCCAGCCCTGGCCGTACCGGGCGGCGACCGCCATCGCCCGCGGACCGTTGGCCGCCACCACGAACGGCGTGCGCGGCCGGGCCAGGGTGCCCGGGATCATCCGGGCCTGGTGCGCGGTGTAGAACTCACCCTGGTGCTCGGTCACCGGCTGGCTCAGCAGGGCGTCCAGCAGCGGCACGAACTCCTCGAACCGCCGGGTCCGCTCCCCCCGGGTCGGCGCCTCGCCCAGCACCGACGCGTCCACCCCGGTGCCGCCGGCGCCCAGGCCGAGCAGGAACCGGCCGCCGGAGATGTCGTCCAGCCCCATCACGTCCTTGGCGAACGGCACCGGATGCCGGAAGTTCGGCGACGCCACCCAGGTGCCCAGGCCGATCCGCTCGGTGACCGCGGCCGCGGCGGCCAGCAGCGGGACGGTGGCGAACCACGGCTCGTCGGCCAGCGAGCGCCAGGCCAGGTGGTCGTAGGTCCACGCATGGTCGAAGCCGTACTCCTCGGCTCGCTGCCAGAGCGCGCGGGACTGCGACCAGCGCTGCTGCGGGAGGATGACGACGCCGAGGCGGGTGCGGGTGCTCATGGGGTCGAGGCTACGACCAGCCCAGGTCGTGCAGGCGCTGGTCGTCGATGCCGAAGTGGTGGGCGATCTCGTGCACGACGGTGATCGCCACCTCCTCCACCACGTCCTCCCGGGTCTCGCAGATCGCCAGGGTCGGGTTGCGGAAGATGGTGATCCGGTCCGGCAGCGATCCGGCGGCCCAGAACCCGTCCCGCTCGGTCAGCGGGGTGCCCTCGTACAGCCCGAGCAGCTCCGGGTCCTCGGGCGGCGCGTCGTCCTCCACCAGCACCACGACGTTGTCCATCTGGGCGGTGAGCGACTCGGGCACCAGGTCCAGCCCATCGCTCACGGCCAGCTCGAACTCGGCCCGGGACATCTCCACCACCCGGCCATTGTGGCCGATTTTGGAGTTCGGCCCGACAGCACGTAAGCTTCATCTCGGTCTGAAGACGCCTCGACGTCAGGGGCGGCTCTGCGCCCCCATCGTCTAGCGGCCTAGGACCCCGCCCTTTCACGGCGGTAGCACGGGTTCGAATCCCGTTGGGGGTACGGCTCGTGTGTGTGGAAGTATGGAGTACGAAGGTCTCTTCACGAGGCCCCGTGGCGCAGTTGGTTAGCGCGCCGCCCTGTCACGGCGGAGGTCGCGGGTTCAAGTCCCGTCGGGGTCGCTCGGCATCGCCGGTCGTTACATGTGACGACCGGCGTCGTCGTTCGAGGCTCTGTAGCTCAGTTGGTAGAGCGTTCGACTGAAAATCGAAAGGTCACCGGATCGACGCCGGTCGGAGCCACCGCACGAAGCCCCGCACCCCAGGTGCGGGGCTTCGTCGTTGCCGGGGTGTACCACCCAATCGGCGCCCCCTCGACACTCACCCCACCTGCGATTCCCCGTGCACGTCGGCGGCCGGGCATAGCCTCTGATCACCTCCGTGCATCAGGCGGAACCGGACAGAACACCTTCACTCGACAGGGGCCGAGATGACGCAGCAGAGCCAGCACGGTCGTCGGCGTGCGGTCGGAGGCCTGCGCCCCGACGACGTGACCTCGACCGGCGCGATCCCCGCCGTGTTCGCGGTCACCGCCAAGCAGGCGGCCGCCGTGCGGGACTCGCTGGCCGAGCGCGCGATCGCCGCCCGGGCCGCGGTGGACGCCGGGCACACCGACGCCGCCCTGCTGGCCGGTCAGGCCGAGGAGGCACTGCGCGAGGTCGAGCGGTACGTGGACCACGGCGGCGGTCTGTCCGACGGGCTGGTCGAGCTGCTGGCCGAGCTGGACATCGTCCTGGTGCCGCTGCGGCCGGCGATGCGGACCGCCTGACCCCGAGGCACCTGCCCCCGGGACCGGCCGGCTCAGCCCAGCGCGGCCACCGCGTCCTCGACCACCCGGCACGGATCGCGGTCCGCGCCCAGGTCACGGGCACCCTGGGCCGCCCGCCGCAGCAGCGCACACAGCTCGGCCCGCTCCTGCTCGCCCAGCGCGGCCAGGGCGTGGTCCTCGGCCCCACCCACCACGGCCTCGCACTCGGCCAGTCGCCGCGCGCCGTCCTCGGTGAGCACCACCCGGCGCTGCCGCCGGTCCTGCGGGTTCGGGCGCCGCTCCACCAGTCCGGCCGCCGCCAGGTCGTCGATCAGGTAGGTCATCACCGTGCGGTCGATGCCCAGGTCGGCGGCGAGCGCGAGCTGGCTGTCGTGCCGGCCGGTGGACACCGCGTGCAGCACCTGGAAGCCCCGGAACCCGTGCGGGAGGCTGTCCAGCGCGGAGCCGAGCGCCACCTGGTACCCGCGCAGCAGCACCCCGAGCGACCAGCCGAGGTCCGTGCGGCGGTCGGATGTCTGCGGGTCCATCCTGGAATCGTAGGCAGCACCCGCCGGTTGAGCCAATCGTCTGCAATGCATACGATCGGCGACACCGCCTACCTGGAGACCTGATGACCGACTACGGACACGACCTGCTGTTCGGCACCTTCCTGACCCCGAGCGCCGCCGCCCCGGAGCGGGTGGTCGCCCTCGCACAGCAGACCGAGCGGGCCGGCCTCGACCTGGTCACCTTCCAGGACCACCCCTACCAGCCGGGCTTCCTGGACACCTGGACCCTGCTGAGCTGGGTCGGCGCGGTCACCTCCCGGGTCACACTGGCCCCGAATGTGGCCAACCTGCCGCTGCGACCGCCCGCCGTGCTGGCCCGCGCGGTGGCCAGCCTGGACCGGCTCACCGGCGGCCGGGTCGAGCTCGGTCTCGGCTCCGGCGCGTTCTGGGACGCGATCGCCGCGATGGGCGGGCCGCGCCGCACCGCCGGGCAGGGCGTCGACGCACTGACCGAGGCGATCACGGTGATCCGCGCACTCTGGGACACCGAGCAGACCGGCCGGCTCGACCTGCCCGGCGACTACTACCCGGTCGCCGGCGCCAAGCGCGGACCCGCCCCGGCCCACCCGGTCGGGATCTGGCTCGGCGCGTACAAGCCCCGGATGCTGCGCCTGACCGGCACCGCCGCGGACGGCTGGCTGCCCTCGCTCGGCTACCTGTCCAGCCTGGACGATCTGGCCGAGGGCAACCGCCGGATCGACGACGCCGCGCAGGCCGCCGGGCGACCGGTCACCGCGGTCCGCCGGCTGCTCAACCTCAACGGCCAGCTCACCGCGCGGGCCAGTGACCGGTTGCTGGTCGGTCCGCCGGAGCAGTGGGTGGAGCAGCTCGCCACGCTGGCGGTGCAGTACGGGATCAGCGGCTTCATCCTGGCCGCCGACGACCCGGCGCTGATCGACCCCTACGGCCAGGAGATCGCCCCCGCCGTGCGCGAGCTGGTGGCGGCGGCCCGATGACCGATCGCGGACTGCCGCTGCAGCTCGGCCTGCTGCTGGACGCCGACGCCGGCATCGACCCCGCCGCCCGCGCCGTGGCCGCCGAACGCGACGGACTGGACCTGGTCGCCGTGGCCGGCGGGCCGGACGACCCGTGGACGGTCGCCGCCTGGGTGGCCGCCCGGACCGGCACGCTGCGGCTGCTGGTGGAGGTCGACGCCGCCCGCCCGGCCACCGTCACCGCGCGGGCCCTGGCCGGCCTCGACCACCTGGCCGGTGGCCGGGTCGATCTGGTGCTCGCCGGGCAGGACCAGGACGAGCTCGCCGAGGCGATCGCCGTGATGCGCGGGATGTGGGCCACCGCCGACCCGACCCCGCTGCACCTGGACGGCCACCACCACCGGGCCGACGGTGCCCAGCGCGGACCGGCACCCGCCCACACCCCGGTGCTCGGCGTGCACTCCCCCGGCGCCCAGGTGCTAGCCGGACGGCAGGCGGATCTGTGGTGGGCCGACGACGACCAGACCCCGGAGGCGGCGGCCCGGGCGGCCGGACGCGACCCGGCGGAGCTGCGGATCGTCCGGACCGTCGACGCCGCCACCGGCTCCGAGGAGCTGGCCGAGCTGATCCTGGACGGGCGCGCCGACACCCTGCTGCTGCGCGGCGACCACCCGCAGTGGGCGAGCACCGTCGCACCCCGGGTCCGGGAGCTGGTCGCCGCGGCCCGCAAGCGCGCCGGCACCCGGGTCCGGCAGCCGCGCAGCTCCGCGATCCGCGCCGCCCGGCGACCCGGCATCGACTACGACGGCATCCCGGCCGCCCTGCTGGCCGACGCGGTCGAGCCCGGCGACGCCGGCTACGCCTCGGTCCGCTCGGGGTACATGCGCGGCGGGAACCCCGGGCTGGTGCTGCGGCCCGCCGACACCGCCGGGGTGGTCGCCGCGCTGCGCTGGGCCCGCACCCAGCCGGTGCCGCTGGCGGTCCGCTCCGGTGGGCACGGGATCAGCGGCCGCTCCACCAACGACGGCGGCATCGTGATCGACCTCGGCCGGCTGAACCGGATCGAGGTGCTGGACCCCGGCACCCGCTCGGTGCGGATCGGCCCCGGCGCCCGGTGGGGCGAGGTCGCCCAGGCGCTCGCACCCCACGGCTGGGCCCTGACCTCCGGCGACTCCGGTGGGGTCGGCGTCGGTGGACTGGCCACCGCCGGTGGGATCGGCTTCCTGGTCCGCGAGTACGGGCTGACCCTGGACCACCTGCGCGCGGTGGAGATCGTGCTGGCCGACGGCTCGGTGCTGCGCGCCTCCGGCACCGAGAACCCGGACCTGTTCTGGGGCGTGCGGGGCGCCGGGGCGAACCTCGGCATCGTCACCGCCTTCGAGTTCGTCGCCGACCCGGTGACCGACGTCGGCTTCGCCCAGCTGGTCTTCGACGCCACCGACCTGGAGGAGTTCCTGGTCGACTACGGAGCCCTGGTCGAGGACGCCCCGCGGGACGTCACCCCGTTCCTGCTGATGGGCCGCCCGCAGAACGGCCGGATCTACGCCCAGGTGATGGCGATGGTGGACAGCACCGACCCGGACACCGTGATCGACCGGCTGCAACCCTTCGCCCGGCTCGCACCCCTGGTCCAGCAGCAGGTGCAGCTGCTGCCGTACAGCGCCGTGGTGGTCGCCCCGGACGAGCAGCACCAGGGCGAGGGCGAGCCGGTCAGCCGCTCCGGGATGATCGAGCACCTGACCCCCGGCTTCGCCGCCGACGCCGCCGCGCTGATCCGCAGCGGGCACACCTACTTCTTCCAGATCCGGGCCGCCGGGGGCGCGGTCGCCGACGTCCCCGCCGCGAACACCGCCTACGCGCACCGGACCGCCAACTTCTCGGTGGTCGCCTTCGGCGCCAGCCGGCAACGGCTGGACCAGATCTGGGACGCGATGGCCGGCCACTTCAGCGGCATCTACTCCAGCTTCGAGACCGACCGGCGACCCGAGCGGCTGGCCGAGGTCTTCCCCGAACCCGCCCTGTCCCGCCTGCGCGAGCTCAAACGCCGCTACGACCCGCAGGACGTGTTCCGGCACAACTTCTCGGTCGCGGACCCCGCTGCGACCGCGGAGCTGCCCGGCTAACCTGTCCGGCGACCCGCCAGGGGAGGTCCGATGGAGCACGCCGCCACCGCGCGCTGGACCGTGCCCGCCGAACTCACCGCCGTCGCCACCGCCCGCGGCTGGGCCGCCCGGTTCCTGTCCGGCCACGACCTGCCCGACGACCTGGTGCACCTCGCCGAGCTGCTGGTCAGCGAGCTGGTCACCAACGCGGTCCGGCACGCCCACACCCGGGCGGTCAGCGTGACGATCACCGTCGAGCCCGAGCGGGTCCGGGTCGAGGTCCGCGACGACGACCCGCTGCCGCCCAGCCTGGTGACCGCCCGGCCCGGCGACCTCGGCGGGCGCGGCATCGGCATGCTCGCCCGGATCGGCGCGGACTGGGGCGTGACCGACCACGGGCCGGCGGGCAAGAGCGTGTGGGCGGTGCTGGCGCGGGGCTAGCCCGGACAACCGAGAACGACCGCGATCTTGTTCTCGGTTAGCCCGGTAACCGAGAATAGTGGCGTCCTCACGTCGGGAGTCGCCCATGTCTCAGCCCCACGACCCCACCGCCGGCCCGCCCGCGGTGCCGCCGCACGGCAGCGAGGTCCTCCCGTGGGCACCTAGGTCCGGCCGGCGTTCCGAGATCGTGGAGTACGCCGCCTCGATCCCGCCGCTGATCGCGGACCTGCCCCTGGTCGCCAGCGCCGACCTCCTCGCGGCCAGCCGCGCCGCGCAGATCGACATCGCCGTGCTGGAACGGACGTATGCCGGGCAGATCGCCACCCTGGAGCCGTTCCTGCTGCGCACCGAGGCGATCGCCTCGTCCCGCATCGAGGAGGAACTCACCACCGTCGACCAGCTGGCCCGCGCCCAGTACGGGATCAGCGCACCGAGGACCGCCCGCACGGTCAAGGGCGCGATCGACGGCCTCACCCTGCTGGTCGACCGCTCGACGGACGGCGTCGGCCTCGATGACATCCTCGCCGCGCACCGCCCGCTGATGGCCGACGACGCCGAGGACCGGTGGTACGCCGGACGGCTGCGGGAGATGCAGAACTGGATCGGCGGTTCGAACCGCTCGCCGGCAGGCGCAGTGCACGTCCCGCCCGAACCCGGGCGCGTTCCCGGACTGATGGCGGACCTGGTGGCCTTCATGCGGCGGACCGACATCGACCCGGTCCTGCACGCCGCGGTGGCGCACTCCCAGTTCGAGTCGATCCACCCGTTCACCGACGGCAACGGCCGCGTCGGGCGCTCGCTCATCAACGGTGTGTGGCGCTACCGCGGCGTCACGACCCGCATGGCCGTCCCGGTCGCCTCGGCGATCGTCGCCGACCGGGAGCACTACTTCGGCCTCGTCAACGACTACCGCAGCGGCGAGATCGAGCCCTTCGCCCTCTATCTCGCCCACGCCACGATCCGCGCCGCCGAGGAGGCAGCCGTATCGGCGGAACGGCTCGTGACACTGCCCGAGCGGTGGCGCGAGCAAGTCCGGCCGCGCGGGGGGTCGGCGGTCGCCGCGCTGCTGCCGATGTTGACCAGCACACCGATCGTGGACGCCCACGACGTGGCCCGGATGACCGGGGCGTCCCCGGCCCGTGCCTACGCGGCGATCGAGCGGCTGGTCGACGCGGAGGTGTTGCGCCCGATCACCCAGTCCCGGCGGGACATGGCCTGGGCGGCGGGGGACGTCCTGGACGAGGCCGACCTGATGGTGGAACGGCTCCGGCTGCGCTGACACCACGCAGCAGGTGGCGATCAGAACGGATCGAACTCCGTCACCCGGGTGCGCCAGTACTCCGCGCCGTCCCGGGTCCGGGTGAGCAGACCCGCCTCGATCAGGTCGCGGCGGATACCTACCGGGTCCTGCACGATCGCGGCGAGGCGCTCGGTCAGCTCCGGTTCGGTGAGCGGTTCCTCCAGCTCGCTCACCCGCGGGGCCAGCCAGCGCAGCACCAGGCCGCGATCCGCCTGGCGACGGGGCAACCGCTCCAGCCGGCCCTTGACCAGGAAGCGCTCCGGATCCTGCACCATCGCCGTCCTCCTCCGCCGGGTCCGGCCACGAGCCTGCCACTACTCGGTTCCGAATTGTGACCGGATGGCCGCGCTGGGTGTGCGCTCCTCCCCTAGCGTGGGCCCATGGTCAGGCCGCCGCGCAGCTCCCGACGCCGGATGTCCGTGTTCACCGCACTCGCTCTGGTGCTCGCGCTGGTGGGCACCTCGGCGCTCGGTGGCGTGCTCGCAGCCGGGCTGGTCGCCCCGGCGGTGGCGATGGCCGACGGCACCACCGACATGGCGGTCCAGGCGTTCCAGGACCTGCCCACCGAGCTGGAACGCCAGCCGCTGTCGGAGAAGTCGGTGATGCTCGCCTCGGACGGCACCACCGAGCTGGCCGAGTTCTGGGCCGAGAACCGGATCGTGGTGCCGCTGGCCGCGGTGAGCGAGCCGATGCAGAACGCGGTGATCGCCACCGAGGACAAGCGGTTCTACCAGCACGGCGGGATCGACCCGACCGGCATGCTCCGGGCCGCGGTGCGCAACCTCACCAACCCCGGCCGGACCGAGGGCGCCTCGACGCTGACCCAGCAGTACATCAAGAACGTGCTGATCGAGGCCGCGGTCCGCCAGGACGATCTGGCGGCGGTGGATGCCGCGCGGGAGGCCGACGGCGCGGAGGGGTACCTGCGCAAGCTGCGGGAGGCGAAGCTCGCGATCGCGCTGGAGAAGGAGATGACCAAGGACGAGATCCTGGAGTCGTACCTCAATATCGCGCAGTTCGGTGTGAACACCTACGGGGTGGAGGCCGCGGCGCAGCGGTTCTTCAGCACCTCCGCCGCCGAGCTGAACTACCTGCAGGCCGCCACCATCGCCGGGATCACCCAGAGCCCGACCGCCTTCGACCCGGTGCGCAACCCGGAGGGCTCCCAGGAGCGCCGCGACCGGGTGCTGCGCCTGATGCGCGAACAGGACTACATCACCGCCGAGGAGCTCACCGCCGGGCTGGCCACCCCGCTGGCCGACACCCTGGTGGTCAGCGAACCGCGGGTGGGCTGCATGGCCGCCGAACAGACCGTGCGCGGCGCCGGGTACTTCTGCGACTACGTCACCAAGGTGATCCGCAACGACCCGGCCTTCGGCGAGACCCCCGAGGAACGGGTGGACAAGCTCTACCGCGGCGGGCTGACCATCACCACCACCCTGGACGTGCGCGAGCAGACCATCGCCGACGAGGAGGTGAAGAACGGCATCCCGGTGGCGGACCCCTCGGGTGTCGCGTCCTCGATCGTCACGGTGGAGCCCGGCAGCGGGAAGATCACCTCGATGGCCCAGAACCGGGTCTACAACAACACCGAGCAGCACGGTGACCGCGAGACCGCGGTGAACTACAACACCGACTTCGACTACGGCGGCGGCAGCGGGTTCCCGCCCGGATCGACCTTCAAGCCGTTCACCCTCACCCAGTGGTTCAAGGAGGGGCACAACCTGAGCCAGGTGGTGAACGGCACCCGGTTCTCCTACCGGTTCAGCGAGTTCAACGCCCCGTGCACCGGCCTGAACGGCTCCACCGAGTACCGGTTCTCCAACGCCGAGGGCCCGCGCTCCGGCGGCATGATGACCGTGCAGCAGGCCACCTCCGGGTCGGTGAACTCCGGGTACCTGGCGATGGCCTCCCAGCTGAACCTGTGCGGGATCATCGACACCGCGACCTCGCTCGGCATCCACCGCGCGGGCGGGCCGTCCGGCGACGGGCCGTTCCAGGTGCTGCCGGCCAACGTGCTGGGCTCCGAGTCGGTCGCCCCGGTCACCATGGCCGCCGCCTTCGCCGCCTTCGCCGCGGGCGGCACGTTCTGCTCCCCGATCGCGATCCTCGCGGTCGCCGACGCGGACGGGAACCCGCTGCCGGTGCCGGACGCCGGCTGCCACCAGGCGCTGGACCCGCAGATCGCCAACGCGGTCGCCTACGCGCTCAGCGGGGTGTGGAACGGCACCGCCAGCACCAGCCCGCCGCCGTTCACCGCGGCCGGCAAGACCGGCACCACGTCCCGGAACGAGCACACCTGGTTCGTCGGGTTCACCCCGCTGCGCGCCACCGCGGTCTGGGTCGGCCACGCGGAGGCGATGGTGCCGATGCAGCGGATCACGATCAACGGCAGCTACTACCGGAACGTCTTCGGTTCCTCGGTGGCGGTGCCGACCTGGAAGCGGTTCATGGAACGGACGCTGGAGGGGGTCGGGGTGCCGCCGTTCGGGGCGCCCAACCCGGATCAGGTGGTGGGGAAGCAGGTCGGCGTGCCCTCGGTGGTCGGCCAGAACCAGACCGCGGCGATCAGCACGTTGGCCGAGGCCGGTTTCCCGGCCCGGGTGGTCGGGTCCACGCCGCACGAGTCGGCCGCCGGGACCGTGGTGCAGCAGTCGCCCTCCGGGTCAGCGCCGCCCGGGACCACGATCGGGCTGGTGCTGTCGACCGGGAGCCCCGCGGCGCCGCCACCGGCGGGCTGACCCGGCGGCTCAGGCGGTCTGGCGCAGTTCCTCGGGCTCCACGTCCAGCGCGACCAGCACGGCCTCGCCGTCGGCGTCCTCCCGGATCCAGACCGCCACGCTGCCGCACTCGCACAGCAGCTCGACGCCGTTCCCGTCATCGAAGTAGAGGCAGTGGTGTGTCATGTCTCCGACGGTAGAACCGACCACCGACATCCCCCGCCTCATCGGGCGGTGTGTCGCTTCTGCGCCGCAGGTTGTGCAACCGGCGGGTTGATCATCACCGCGCCGGGATGGTGCAATCGCCCGGTGGATGCGCTGACCGCCGTGCTCGCGGCCCTGGCCGACCCGACCCGGCGGGACATCGTCGGCCGCCTCGCCGGGGGTGACGCCACCGCCGGTGAGCTGGCGGCGCCCTATGCGATCACCCCGCAGGCGGTGTCCAAGCACCTGCGGGTGCTGGAGGAGGCCGGGCTGGTCAGCCGCCGCCGCGAGGCCCAGCGGCGGCCGGTGCACCTGGAGGTGGAGCGGCTCGACCTGCTGACGATGTGGATCGAGCGGCAGCGGCGGACGGCGGTGCTGCGCGCGGCGGAGGGGGCGGCCGAGGACGCTCCGGACATCACGCCGGCCGAGGCGGAGGCGGATCGCACCCGCTCCACCCTGCACGGCGGGGCGGACCGGGTGTTCCAGCCCTGGGACCTCGGCGCCAGGCGGGTGCCGCCGGACGCCTGATCTCGCTCACCGACCTGCGACCGGCGTGGCCGTCAGGCGGTGTACGCCCAGTGCCAGGGCTCGCGCGGGGTGTCCTCGACGAAGCCGTAGCGGCCGCCGTTGGCCCGCATCCAGGCCTGCGCGGTGGAGTCCAGGTCCAGGTCGACGGCCATCCCCCAGCCGTGGTCGCTGGTGCCGGGCACCGCGGCCAGCCCGCCCTCGGAGTACAGGCCCTTGCGTGCGGCGACGTCGACCTGGGACTCGTACGACCGGTAGGAGTCGGTGATGCCGATGGTGACGCCCTGGGCCTTGGCGTCGGCGATCAGCCGGGTCAGGGACTCGGCGGCGGGCGCCCAGAGCCGGTGGCCGGTGTCGCCGACCTGCTGCAGGGCGGTGGTGGGGATCCGGCCGTTGCCGTAGTCCGCGAGCGCGGTGGGCACGCCGTCGGCGTTCCGGGTGGTGTCCACGGCGGGGGTCGCGGCGGCGGTTCCGGTGGTCGTCGCGGTGCCGGTCGTGGCGCCGAGCTGGCCGGCCAGGGCCTGCGCGAAGCTGGTGGTCGTCGTGCCCGTCGCGGGGCCGGTGACCCGGCTGCTGAGGTCGGCCAGGTCGGCCTGGATGGCGGCGATCCGGGATGTGATGCCGGCGATGCCCTCGGTCATGCGGTCTGGTCCTTCCCTGTCCCGGTTCCCATCGGCGGGCGGTCCGGGGAGTTGAGGGAGCATGCCCGGTTCCCGGCCGGGCAAGCCACTGCCCCGTCCCGGGTGCGGTCGGGAACGGGGCAGTGGCGGTCGGGGTGGGGCCCCGCCGTCGGCGGGTGGGCGGGGCCCCGGTCGGTCAGCGGATCGGGATCGCCGACCGAGCTCGGCGGCGGACGACGGCCCGCCGGATGACCAGCAACCCGGCCCCGGCGACCACCAGGAGCAGGGCCGCCCAGGGCGTGCCGCCGGTCGGGGCACCGGTGGTCGCGAGCCGCCACGGGTTCAGCCCGTCGACGGAGCGGGCGACCGCCCAGGCGGCGTCACCGACGTAGGTCAGGGTGACCGCGGTGGTGCCGCCGGGGGTGATGACGATCGCGGTCTGCGCCCCGGTGCTGCAGGGCGGGGCCGTGAAGGTCAGCACGGTGCCGTCGCCGGAGACCGTGACCTGGTCGGCCGGGATCAGCTGCCCGCACAGGTAGACCGAGGTCGCACCGGGCACGAAGCCGGAGCCGCCCAGGGTCACCGCGATCCCCCCGCTGCTCGGGATCGTGCCCGGGTCGGACCCGGTGACCACCGGCGGGCCGGGCAGGGCGGCGTCGGCCACGTACTGGTAGCTCAGCGTCGCGGACTGCTGCACCCCGGCGGTGACCACCAGAGGCACGGTGCCGACCGGGTTCGCCGGCGTGACCGCGAGGAGCACGTCGGCGTCCAGCACCGTCACCGCGGCCGACACCCCGTTGAACGTGACCACGGTGTCGCCGGGCACGAACCCGGTGCCGGTGATCGTCACGGTCTGGCCACCCGAGGCCGGTCCGACCCGCGGGGTGTACGCGGTCACGGTGAGCGGGTCCTCGGTGCCGCCGGGCCCGGTCGCGTCGTCGTAGCTGAACGCGCCGGGCAGCACCGTGGTGCCGTCCTGGTTGGTGAACGCCACGTCCACCGGGCCCACGTCGTGCGCCGGTGTGCTGACCACGGCGGTGTCCGGGCTCGCGCTGAGGATGGTCGCGTCCAGCCCGTCGAAGGTGACGGAGCTGAGCGTGTCCAGCCCGGTCCCGGTCAGGGTGACCTCGGTGCCGCCGGTGGTCGGCCCGGTGCCGGGGTCGATCGCCTCGACGGTCGGCCCGTCGTCGGCCAGGTACCCGTATCCGTCGGCCAGCACGGCGTCCTGGCCGGGCAGCTCGACCGTGACCTCGACCAGTCCGGGCTCGTGCTCCGGTGCCACCACGGTCAGCGTGCTCGGCACGGCGAACAGCACCGGGCCCTGCGGGGAGGTCACCTGTGGCGCGGTGCCCGGCACGCCGTCGAACAGCACCCGGGTGGCCGGGCCGAGGTTCCCGCCGTCGATGGTGACGGTGGTGCCACCCTCGTCCGGGCCCTGCGGCGGGGTGACCGAGGTGATCGACGGCGGCTCGTAGCCGAGCTGACCGGCGGACACCGTGCCGGCCGGGAAGGTCAGCAGTACCGGGACCGCGCCGTCCAGCTCGGAGGGCGGCACGGTGACCGTCACCGAGCTGCCGTCCCCGGCGACCGTCAGGCCGGTGGCCTCGATGTCGTTGATCCGGACCCCGGTGACGTTGTCCAGCCCGCTGCCGGAGATCACCAGCTGGTCGCCGCCGTGGGTGGGCACCAGCGCCGGGGTCAGCGAGCCGACGGTGGCCTGCGACCCGTCGTCGGCGTAGGTCAGGTCACCGGCGGGCAGGGCCCCGGCCGGGAACACCACCTCGACCGTGGCGGTGCCCGGGTCGGTGCCGGCCGGGGCGGTGAAGGTGAGGCCGGTGCCGTCCTCGGCGACCACCACGTCCTCGGCCGCCACCCCGTCCACGGTGACCCCGGTGGCGCCGGACAGCCCGGTGCCGGTCAGGGTCACGGTGACACCACCGGACAGCGGGACCTGATCCGGGTCGATCGCGTCGACCGTGGCCCCGGAGCCGTCGTCCAGGTAGGTGAAGGCGCCGTCGAGCGTCACGTCCAGCCCCGGCTGGACCAGCACCACCGTCACCGTGCCCACGGCGTGCGCCGGGGTGGTGAAGGTGACCGTGCCGCCGGTGGCGTCGACGTCGGTGGCGGGCAGTCCGTCCACCTGCACCGCGGTGACCGCGCCCAGGTCGGTGCCGGTGACGGTGACCTCGGTGCCGCCGCCGGCCGGGCCCTGCTCCGGCGCCAGACCGGTGACGGTGGAACCGGTGTAGGTCAGGCCGCCGGCCAGCACGTCGCCGCCCGGGGTGGTCAGCAGCACCGGCAGCTCACCGGTGACCTCGCTCGCCGGGATGGTGACGGTCAGGGTGTCGCCGTCGACCGTCAGACCGGTCGCCTCGACCCCGCCGATCGTGACGGTGGTGACCGCGTCCAGGCCGGAGCCGGTCACGGTGAGGGTGCCGCCACCGGCGACCGGGCTGGTCGCCGGGCTGAGGCCGTCCACCACCACGCCGGTGCCGTCGGCCAGGTACTCGTAGCCGCCGGTCACGGTCACATCCGCCCCCGGCAGCTCGACCACCACGTCCACCACTCCGGCGGCGCTCGACGGGGTGCGCACGGTCAGCTCGGAGTCCGAGACCACGGTCAGGCCGATCCCGGCCGCGCCGCCGAAGCTCACCCCGGTGGCGCCGGACAGTCCGGTGCCGGTGATCGTCACCAGCGTGTCCCCGCCGGTCGGCCCCTCGGCCGGGCTGACCCCGGTGACCGCCGGGGCGACGTAGGTGAGCGTCCCGGCGTCCAGGGTGCCGGCCGGGAACTCGATCACCACGGCGACCGGCCCTGCGGCGTCGGCGGCCGGGATGGTCACCGTGATCGTGCTGCCGTCCCCGGCCACCGTGAGGTCCTGCGCCGCGACGCCGCCGACGGTGACACCGGTGGCGCCGGACAGCCCGGTGCCGGTGACGGTCAGCGTCCCGCCTCCGGCGGTGCTCGTGGTGGCCGGGGCGAGCCCGGTCACGGTGGCGCCGGAGCCGTCCTCCAGGTACTCGAAGCCGTCGGCGGCGGTGGCGTCCGCACCCGGCAGGGCGATCACGACGTCCACCGTGCCCGGCGCGTGGGCCGGGGTGGGGGCGGTGATCTCGGTGTCGGAGGCGACGGTGAACGTCGCCGGGACGCCGCCGATGCTCACCTCGGTGGCACCGGTGAACCCGGTGCCGGTCAGGGTGAGGCCGGTGCCACCCGCTGCGGGGCCCTGCGCCGGGCTGATGTCGGTCAGGGTGGGCGCGACGTAGGTCAGCTCCCCGGCGTCCAGGGTGCCGGCCGGCAGCACCAGCACCACCGGCGCGCTCCCGGCGGTCTCACTGGCGGGGATGGTCACGGTCAGTTCGGTGCCGTCGCCGTCGACCGCCAGATCGGTCGCCTCGGTGCCGCCGATCGTGACCGCGGTGACCGCGTCCAGCCCGGTGCCGGTGACGGTCAGCGTGCCGCCGCCCCCGGTCGAGCTGGTCGCCGGGGCCAGGTCGGTGACCTCGACCCCGGAGCCGTCCTCCAGGTAGGTGAACCCACCGGCCGCGGTGGCGTCCGCGCCGTCGAGCTCGACCACCAGGTCGGCCGGACCCGCGGTGCCGGCCGGGGTGGTGATCCGCAGGGTGGTGCCGGTGTTCGCCAGCACCGTGGCGGGGTCGCCACCGATCCGCACCGCGGTGGCCCCGGTGAGGCCGGTGCCCTCGATCGTGACCTCGGTGCCGCCCGACGCCGGACCCTCGGCCGGGGTGATCGCGGTGATCTCCGGCCCCAGGTAGGCGAGCTGGCCGGCCACCTGCGCGCCGGCCGGGAACCAGACGCTCACGGTGGCGGGGCCGGCGACCTCGGCGGACGGGACCGTGAAGGTGATCGCGGTGCCCTCGTCGTTCACCTGGACGTCGGTGGCGGCGCGACCGCCGACCGTGACCCCGAAGGCGTTCTGCAGGCCGGTGCCGGTGACCGTGACCGGCACGCCGCCGGAGGTGGGCACCTGCTCCGGGGCGATCCCGGTGAAGGTGGCCCCGGTGCCGTCGTCCAGGTAGGTGTACGACAGCGGCAGTGCGGCATCCGCGCCCGGGAACTGCACCACCACGTCCACCACACCGGGCTGGTGCGCCGGGGCGGTGACCGTGAGCTCGGTGTCCGAGGCGGTCAGCACGGTGGCGGACTCGCCGCCGACCAGCACGGCCTCGGCCCCGGTGAGCCCGCTGCCGGACAGGGTCAGCGTGTTGCCGCCGGAGGTGATGCCGAAGGACGGGGACACCGCGGTCAGCTCCGGGGCGACCAGGGTGAGCTCCCCCGCGGCGACCGTGCCGGCCGGGAACACCACCTCGACCGCCTGCGCACCGCCGGTCTCGCCGGGCGGCAGGGTGCCGGTGATCGCGGTGTCCGAGACGGTCAGGCCGGTCAGCGTGACTCCGCCGACGGTGACCGCGGTGGCGCCGCCGAGTCCGGTGCCGGTGACCGTGACCGTGCCGCCCGCGGTGGGCAGGGTGTCCGGGCTGAGCCCGGTGACCTCGGCGCCCGACCCGTCGTCCAGGTAGGTGAAGGCGTCCGCGAGCGCCGCGTCGGCTCCGGGCAGCTCGACCAGCACGTCCACCGTCCCGGCGGGCAGCGCCGGGGTGGCCACCGTGATCGCCCCCGGACCGGTGACGGTCAGGCCGGTGGCGGCGGTCCCGGCGAAGGTCACGCCGGTGGCGCGCTCCAGGCCGGTGCCGGTCAGGGTGACGGTGGTGCCGCCGGAGACCGGGCCCTGCGCGGGGTCGAGGGCGTCCAGCGTGGGCGCCAGGTACTCCAGGTCACCGGCCGCGGCGTCACCCAGCGGGAACTGGATCACCACCGGGGCGGCCCCCGGGGTCTCGGTGGCCGGTGCGGTGAAGGTGAGGCTCGACCCGTCGGCGGCGACCACGACGTCGGCGGCCGGTTCGCCGCCGACCAGGATCCCGGTGGCGCCGGACAGGCCGGAGCCGGTGATCGTCACCGTGGTGCCGCCTGCGGTCGGGACCTGGGCCGGGGTGAGCGAGTCGACACTCGCCGCGGTGCCGTCGGCCAGGTAGGTGAAGCCGCCCGGGACCCAGGAGTCGCCGCCCTCGTTGGTCAGGGTCAGCGTGACCGGCCCGGGGGCCGGGTGCGCCGGGCTGGTGACGGTGAGCGACCCGGCGGTGGGCGTGCCGACGATCGTGGCCGGCACGCCGTCGAACAGCACCTCGGTCACCGAGCCCAGGTTCGCGCCGGTCACGGTGACGGTGGTGCCGCCGGAGGTCGGGCCCTCGGCGGGGGTCACCGCGTCGACGGCCGCCACCCCCTCCAGCAGGAAGGCGAAGCCGCCGGCCGCGGTGACGTCCAGGCCGGGCAGCACCACGGTCAGGTCGACCAGGCCGGCCGCGTGCGCCGGGGTGGTGAAGGTCAGCTCGGTGTCCGAGGCCACGGTGAACGGGATCGACTCGCCGTCGAGCAGCAGGTCGGTCGCCCCGGTGAAGCCGGTGCCGGTCAGGGTGACGTCGGTGCCGCCCTCGTCCGGCCCCTGCGACGGGGTGACCGCCGTGATCGCCGGGGCGGCGTAGACCAGGGTGCCCGCGTCGAGCGTGCCCGCCGGGAAGACCAGTTGCACCGGGGCGGCCCCGGCGGTCTCGGTGGCGGGGACGGTCGCGGTCACCGTGGTGCCGTCCGGTGCGACGACCAGGTCGGTGGCGGTCTGCCCGCCGATGGTGAGTGCCGTGACCCCGTCCAGGCCGGAGCCGGTGACCGTGAGCGTGCCGCCGCCCGAGGTCGGGCTGGTCGCCGGGTCGATCCCGGTGACCGTGGCGCCGGTGCCGTCGGCCAGGTAGGTGAAGGCGTCCGGTGCGGTGGCGTCGGCGCCGGGCAGGACGGCGACCACGTCCACGGTGGCCGGGGCGTGCGCCGCGGTGGTGACCGTGAGGGTGGTGTCCGCCGGGGTGCCGACCACGGTGGCCGGGGCGCCGCCGATGGTGACCTCGGTGACCGGGGCCAGGCCGGTGCCGGTCAGGGTGAGCGTGGTGCCGCCGGCGGCCGGTCCGCTGTCCGGGTCGACCGCGGTGATCGCCGGGGTGGTGTAGTCGATCGTGCCCGCGCTGCGCTCACCTGCCGGGAACTGGACCTGGACGGTCACCGGGCCCGCGGTCTCGGACGCCGGGGCGGTGGCGACCACGCTGTCCGCCGCCACGGACACCAGGGTCGCGGGGACCCCGTTCACGGTGACGCCGGTCGCCCCGGCCAGACCGGTGCCGGAGATGGTCAGCTCGGTCCCGCCGCTGGTCGGCACCGTGTCGGGGCTGATCCCGGTGATCGTGGCCTGCGACCCGTCGTCCAGGTAGGTGTACTGCCCGGGGGCGGTGGTGGTGCCGCCGGTGCCGGAGAGCACCACGTCGACCGGGCCCGGGGCGTGTGCCAGGGTGGTCACGGTGAGCGACGTCGCGGTCGGGGTGCCGACGATCGTCGCGGCCGTGCCGCCGAAGGTCACCGCGGTCACCGCTGCCAGGTTGCTGCCGGCGAACGTGACCGTGGTGCCACCGGCCGCCACACCCTGCGCCGGGGTGAAGCCGGTGATGATCGGCGCGGTCGGGGTGACGTAGGTGAAGCCGTCGGCGATCGTCGCGTCCGCGCCGGGCAGCACGGCGGTCACCGCCACCGCTCCGGCCGGGCGGGCGGGGGTGGTCACGGTGATCGAGGTGTCGGTGGGCGCGCCGACGATCGTCCCGGCCGTGCCGCCGAAGCTGACCCCGGTGGCGCCGAGCAGTCCGGTGCCGGTCAGCGTGACCTGCGTGCCGCCGGCGGTGCTGCCCTGCGGCGGGCTGACCGCGGTGATCGCCGGGGCGACGTAGGTGAAGGTCCCCGCGGTCAGGTTGCCGGTCGGGCGCAGCACGCTGACCGGGACGGCGCCGGTGGTCTCGGAGGCCGGGGCGATCGCGGTGACCGAGCTGCCGTCGGCGGCGGCGGTGACCCCGGTGGCCGGGACGCCGCCGAAGGTGACGCCGGTGGTGTTCTGCAGCCCGGCGCCGGTGATGGTCACGGTGGTGCCACCGCGGGTCGGGCCGGAGGACGGGCTCAGGCTGCTCGCGGCGGCGTTCGGGGCGGTGCAGCTCGCGCTGGCGAGCTGGACGGTGCCGAGGTTCAGGGTGGTGGGCAGGCCGACCGTGGCGGTCAGGGTCAGGGAGACCAGCACCGCGGTGGCGGTCGCACCGGTGGCGGTGGTGGTGGTGATCTGCTGGGCGGTGGCGGCCAGGCGCGCACCGACCAGCCCGGCGACGTTGACCGCCGCCGAGACGCTGACCGTCGGCGTGGCGGCGTTCAGCGTGACCGCCTGGCCGAGCAGGACCAGGTTGGTCACCGAGGCGCTGGAGGTCGGGGTACCGCCGGCCGGGCAGATCGCCTGCGCCCGGACCACCCCGGTCTGCACGGCGTTGATGCCGAGCACCCCGATGGTCACCCCGGCGATCTCGGCGGAGGCCGAGGACTGGGTGGCGGTCCGGGTCGCGGTGATGTCGGTCACCGTGCCGCCCGCGGTCACGCCGATGCCGGTGCCGAGCACGGCGCCCACGTCCAGGATGCCGGTGCTGCTGGTGCCGCCCGCCGCCGGGGCGACCGCGGTGCCGACCGTGCCGGAGAGGTTGACCAGCGGCACACCCAGCAGGTTCGCGTTCAGGCCGAGCGTGACGCCACTGGCGTTCGCGTCGCCGGGCGCCGCCCTGGACGGTTGTGGGGTCAGCACGACCCACACGAATGCCAGCACTACCGCAACCGCCGCGGAAAGCGCCTTCCAGGCGCGCGACGACGTCACACCCACCATGTCCGTACCCCCTGCGAAGCGACATCGATCGCTACGGATTGATCAGTGGACGCATTGGACACATGGCCGCCGACACGCCGCCATCCGTGCCCACAGCACGAACAGCCCGTTTGCGGACGAATCGGACATCGGACTATTCGGACCGGCTGAGTGGGTATGAGTGTTACTGCTGGTCACCGCCACTCACCCGAGAGAGGTCACGATTCAGTCACGGATCGTCCGACCTGTCCGGAATGCGCGGTCCCGCCTGAGCCGGACGGGTGATCCGCCGGCCCTCGCCTCGCCGTGCGGAACCACCGGGCCGCCCGAATACTGCCTGACATGTCCGAGAGCACCACCGGCCTGCGCCGCGCCGTCACCGGCCCCCTGCTGTTCCTGTTCATCCTGGGCGATGTCCTGGGCGCCGGCGTCTACGCCCTGGTCGGCGAGCTGGCCGTCGAGGCGGGCGGGGCGGTCTGGCTGCCGCTGATCGTCGCGCTGCTGATGGCGCTGCTCACCGCGGCCTCCTACGCCGAGCTGGTGACCAAGTACCCGCAGGCCGGCGGCTCGGCGGTGTTCGCCCAGCGCGCCTTCGGCAGCCCGCTGGTGTCGTTCCTGGTCGGCTTCTGCATGCTCGCGGCCGGGGTCACCTCCGCCGCGGGGCTGTCGCTGGCGTTCGCCGGGGACTACCTCGGCGCGTTCTGGGACGTGCCGGCGGTGCCCGCGGCCCTGGTGTTCCTGGCCCTGATCGCCGCCCTGAACGCCCGGGGAATCAAGGAGTCACTGGGCGCGAACGTCGTGATGACCGTGATCGAGGTCAGCGGTCTGCTGCTGGTGGTGGTGCTCGGCGCGATCGTGATGGGCCGCGGCGAGGGCGACCTCGGCCGGTTGGCCGAGCTGCCCGCGGAGACCTCCTGGGGGATGGCCGCACTGGGCGGTGCGCTGATCGCGTTCTACTCCTTCGTCGGCTTCGAGACCTCGGCGAACCTGGCCGAGGAGGTCACCGACGTCCGCCGGGTCTACCCGCGCGCACTGTTCGGCGCCCTGATCGCCGCCGGGGTGATCTACGTCCTGGTCGGCATCGTCGCACCGGCGGTGGTCTCCCCCGAGACACTCTCCGGGTCGAGCGGACCGCTGCTGGAGGTGGTCCGCGCGGCCGGGGGCGTGCCGCTGCAGCTGTTCTCGGTGATCGCGCTGATCGCGGTCGCCAATGGCGCGCTGCTCACCATGATCATGGCCAGCCGGCTCGCCTACGGGATGGCCCGCGAGGGTCTGCTGCCCGCCGCCCTGGGCCGGGTGCTCCCGCACCGCCGCACGCCGTGGGTGGCGATCGTCGTCACCACCGCGGTCGCGATGCTGCTCGCGGCGACCGGCTCGCTGGTCGACCTGGCCTCGACCGTGGTGCTGCTCCTGTTGTTCGTCTTCCTCAGCACGAATGTCGCGGTGCTGGTGCTGCGCCGGGACCCGGTGGACCGGCCGCACTTCCGGGTGTGGACGCCGGTCCCGGTGCTGGCCGCGGCGACCTGCCTCGGGCTGCTGACCCAGCAGGAGGCGCGACACTGGGCACTGGCCGGGGTATTGATGGCCGTGGGTCTGGTGCTGTACCTGGTGACCCGGCGGTTCTCCCGGCCGGTGCCGTCTGGGGAATAAGTCCTAGACCGGCCTCGTTGGAGCGCAAGTACATGCAAACGCATCGACTTTGATCCCAGGAGTAGGCCATGCAGTTCGGAGTCTTCACGGTCAGCGACATCACCCCTGACCCCCACACCGGCCGGACCCCCGACGACACCGAGCGGGTCCGCAACATCCTGGCGATCGCCGAGCACGCGGACGAGGTCGGCCTGGACGTCTTCGCCACCGGCGAGCACCACAACCCGCCGTTCGTCGCGTCCTCCCCCACCACGATGCTCGGCTACCTGGCCGCCCGGACCAAGCACATCACCCTGTCCACCGCGACCACGCTGATCACCACCAACGACCCGGTCCGCCTGGCCGAGGAGTACGCCATGCTCCAGGTGATCTCCGACGGACGGATGGACCTGATGATGGGCCGCGGCAACACCGGCCCGGTGTACCCCTGGTTCGGCCAGGACATCCGCCAGGGCATCCCGCTGGCGATCGAGAACTACGCGCTGCTGCGCCGGCTGTGGACCGAGGACGTCGTCAACTGGGAGGGCAAGTTCCGCACCCCACTGCAGGGCTTCACCTCGACGCCCCGCCCGCTGGACGGTGTCCCGCCGTTCGTGTGGCACGGCTCGATCCGCTCCCCCGAGATCGCCGAGCAGGCCGCGTTCTACGGCGACGGCTTCTTCCACAACAACATCTTCTGGCCGATGAGCCACACCAAGCAGATGGTCCAGTTCTACCGCCAGCGCTTCGAGCACTACGGCCACGGCCGGGCGGACCAGGCGATCGTCGGGCTCGGCGGCCAGGTGTTCATGCGCAAGAACTCCCAGGACGCGGTGAACGAGTTCCGGCCCTACTTCGACGTCGCACCGGTCTACGGCCACGGGCCCTCGCTGGAGGAGTTCGCCGACCAGACCCCGCTGACCGTCGGCTCGCCGCAGCAGGTGATCGACCGCTACGCCGCCATGCGGCACGAGGTCGGGCACTACCAGCGCCAGCTGTTCCTGATCGACCACGCCGGCCTGCCGCTGAAGACCGTGTTCGAGCAGATGGACATCCTGGCCGGAGAGGTCGTGCCGGTGCTGCGCAAGGAGATGGAGTCCGACCGCCCGGCCGACGTGCCCTCCGACCCGCCGAGCCACGCCGACCGCGTCGCCGCCGCCCGGGCCGCCGGACAGGTGCGCGAGCAGCAGGCCGCGGCCGCCGACCACTGGACCGGCAAGACCGCCGAGAACGACATGGACGCCGCTGACGCGGTGACCCGCTGAGGAGAATCACCACCATGACCGCACGCCGCATCGTCGCCATCTCGGCCGGGTTGTCCCAGCCGTCCTCCACCCGCCTGCTCGCCGACCGCCTGGCCGAGTCCACCCGCGCCGCGCTGGCCGGGCAGGGGGTCGAGGCCGAGGTCCAGGTGATCGAACTCCGAGACGTCGCGCACGACATCATCAACGCCATGCTCACCGGCGGGGTGGCCAGCACCGCCCTCACCGAGGTGATCGACGCGGTGACCGGCGCGGACGGCCTGATCGCCGTCACCCCGCTGTTCACCACCACGTACTCCGGGCTGTTCAAGAGCTTCATCGACATCCTGGACAAGGACGCGATCACCGGGCTGCCCGTCCTGCTCGGTGCGACCGGCGGCACCCCCCGGCACTCGCTCGCCCTGGAGTACTCGGTCCGCCCGCTGTTCACCTACCTGCGGGCCGACGTCGCCACCACCAGCGTGTTCGCCGCCACCGACGACTGGGCCGCCGGCAGCACCGCGGGCGAGCCCAGCCCGCTGCCCACCCGGATCGAGCGCGCCGGTGCGGAACTCGCCCGCACCGTCGCCGCCCGCGCACCCCGGACCACCACCGACCCGTTCGCCGGCACGCCCGACTTCGCCAGCCTCCTCGGCGGCAACTGACCGCGGGCCGGGCGGCCGGCTCACCGGGCCGCCCCGCGCGGCCCCGCCGCGTCAAGCCCACACACGACTGCTCACCCCGGTCCCAGCGGCCACCGAGGGCGCAGTTCCCGTTGCCCGGACCACCCCCGGACCAACCCGAACTGCGCCCTCGGCGCTGCCCGGGGCTGGCTCGGCCCGCTCCCGCGCCCACGAACGCGGAGAAGCTGCCGCCCGAATCGCCCGAACCGCAGCAACTTCTTCGCACTCGTCAGGCAGGCGGGTGGGCTGACGCCGGGGCACAAGCGACCAGGGCCTCGCGGGCCGGCGCCGTGCCCCCGGCCCGGGCCCGGGCCCGTCAGTCGCGGGCCAGGCGCAGCCTCGCCCCGCGTCCGGCCGAAACCCAGCCCCAGCGCGCCCTCGCGAACGCCCCACTGCCCCCACCCGCGCGCGAGGGCGCAGTTCCCGTTGCCCAAATCACCCCCGGGACCAACGCGAACTGCGCCCTCGGCGCTGTCCAGAACCGACCCGGCCCGCTCCCGCGCCCACGAATGCGGAGAAACTGCCGCCCTAATCGCCCGAACCGCAGCAACTTCTTCGCACTCGACGCACAGCCGCGCGGGCTGGCCCCGGGGCACACGCCGCGACCAGGGCCCGGCCGGCCGGCGCTGTCGCGGGCCGGCGCCGGGCGCCCGGCTGGGCCCGGCCCGGGCCCGTCAGTCGCGGGCGATGAGCACCAGGGTCGCGTCGTCGTCGGAGTCGGGGTCGCGCAGGTCGCGCACGACCGCGTCCAGGCCGTCGGGGCGCAGGCCGGCGGTGGCGGCGGCGGCGCGGTCCATCGCGATCCGGAGCGACTCGCCGCGGCGCTCGATCACGCCGTCGGACAGCAGGACCATCCGCTCGCCGGGGGCCAGGACGCCGGACTCCTGGGCGGGCGCGCCGTCCAGCAGCCCGATCAGCGGGGAGCCGAGCACCCGGAGCCAGTGCGCGCCGCCGGAGTCGATCAGCAGCGGCGGCAGGTGACCGGCGGAGGCGTAGTCGTAGCGGCCGGTCGCCGGGTCGATCACGACCAGCACCAGGGTGGCCATCTGCCCGGGCAAGGTCCACCGGGCGAGGCCGGCCAGCCGGTGCAGCACCCGGGACGGCGACGCGGAGTCGAGCATGTAGGCGCGCATGGCGTTGCGGAACTGACCCATCGCGCCCACGGCGGCCAGCCCGTGGCCGGTGACGTCGCCGACCGCCACCGCCATCCGGCCGTCCTGCAGCCGCAGCACGTCGAACCAGTCGCCGCCGACCCGGGCACCGTCGGCGGGCCGGTAGTGCGCGGCCACCTGCCAGCCGTCGAGGGCGGGCATCCGTGCGGGCAGCAGGGCACGCTGGACCGCCTGGGCGGCCCGGACCTCGCGCCGGCCGCGGCGGAACAGTGCCTCGACCAGGTGTCCGCGCAGGTCCTCGGCGGCGCTGACCTCGGCGTCCTCCCAGGGCATCGAGCGCCCGCCGACCTGCTCGCGCCACAGCTCGAAGGAGCGGCGCGGGCTGAGCCGGAACCGGTCGCCGTCCTGGACCAGCTCCTTGCCGGTGGGGTCGCCGCCCCAGTCGACGGTGCGCACCACCTCGTCGCGGAGCCAGACGACCGCGCCGCCGTCCGGCAGTGCGAGCGCGAGCAGCCCGGCGACCCCGGGGGTGTGCGGGGCGTCCGCGGGCAGCTCGTCGAGCACCAGCAGGCCGGCGACCTGGCCACCCTCGGGGCCGGCCGGTCCACCGGGGATCAGCCCGGCACCGGCGCTGGACGCTCCCGCGGCGGTCTCGGCGGCCCAGGCGACCAGCCGGTCCGGCTCCGCGGGCACCCGGCCGCGTCCGGCGAGCTCGCCGTCGGCGCAGACCAGCACCCCGTCGGCGGGCACCAGGTCGAGCAGCGCGTCGTCGGCGGTGAGCGCGTCGGCCAGCGGGCGTTCCTCGTCGCGGGAGGCGGCGACCAGCCGGGCCAGGATCACCGACGAGGCCCGGGACGCGTCGAGGGCATCCTGGTCGACCTGGGCGATCAGCCGCAGGGACAGTGCCACGCCCAGGAACTCCGCCGCGGCCCGCACCCCGTAGGACGGCGCGTGCGGCCCGGCGTAGTGGTGGCAGGCGATCATGCCCCAGAGCTTCCCGTCCCGGAGCAGGGAGATCGACATCGAGGCCCGCACGCCCATGTTCCGCAGGTACTCGCAGTGGATCGGCGACACCGAGCGCAGGCTGGCGTAGGTCAGGTCGAGCGGCTCGGGCAGTGCGGGGACCACCGGGACCGGGACGTAGTCGACGTCGGAGATCAACCGGATCCAGGACTTCTCGTACAGCGCGCGGGCCTGCGGCGGGATGTCGGAGGCCGGGTAGTGCAGGCCGAGGAACGGTTCCAGGTCCCCGCGCTTGGCCTCGGCGACCACCTCGCCGTTGTAGTCGGCGTCGAAGCGGTAGACCATCACCCGGTCGAAGCCGGTCAGCCGGCGCACGTGCCGGGCGGCCAGGTCGTAGAGCCCGGACAGCGTGGTGCCGCGGTTGAGCTCGGCGATCGCGTCCCGGACGCCCTCGTAGGTGGTGCCGTAGGTCAGCGGTCGCACCCCGTCGGCGGGTTCGAGCTCCAGCACGAACACCCCGGCCTCGCCCGGCGGGCGGTGCACCACCACGTCCATGTCGACCGGGCGGCCGCCGACGTCGACCCGGACCAGCCCGGGGTTGCGGACCCGGGTGTCGGGCACGTCGTCGAGTTGGTCGCGCACGGTGGCATCGGCCGCGGTGCCCAGCACCTCGGTCAGGGTGTGCCCGATCACCTGGTCGACCGGGCGGCCGAGCAGCTCGCGGACGTTCTCGGAGGCCTGGCGGATCCGGCCGTCTGCCTCGTGGACCACCAGCAGCAGTCCGCGCGGCTGGACCGAGCCGGGGATGTGGATGGGCTCGCGGGCGCAGTTGTCCAGGTCGATCGGGACGTCGGGTGCGACGAACCAGGTCCGGTCGAGCGCGTCGGTCATGGCGGCGGTACCGCCTTTCCGCCCCGGGATCGCCGGGGTTGTACGAGGGACGCCCACTCACGGTCGACGCCGGGGCCGCCACGGTCTCGAGCGGTCCGGGGTGCACGGTTTCACGCGGCCCGCCCGCTGTCCAGCACGCCGGCCCAGCGCCCGGGCAGCGCCCGGTCCGCGCCCGATCAGTTCCCGATCAGCGCCATCAGCCCGAGTCCGGCGGCCGCCGCGGCGACGGTGAGCACCACCGTGCCCAGGGCGTTCAGCACCGCCCGGACCCGCTCGCGCTCCTCGGCCAGCCGGACCGTCTCCACCGCAGCGGTGGAGAACGTGGTGTAGCCGCCGCAGAACCCGGTGGCCAGCACCGTCTGCCAGCCGGATCCCAGCCCCAGGTACAGGTGCGCCCCGGCGATCAGGCCGATCAGCAGCGACCCCGACACGTTGATCGCGATGGTCGCCACCGGGAGCACGGTGCGCCACCGCCGGCGGATCTCCCCGTCCAGCCAGAACCGGCACGCGGCGCCCACTCCGCCGGCCAGCGCCAGCAGCACCGCCAGGGCCGGGCTCATCCGCGCACCCCGATCGACAGCCGCCGGCCGATCCCGATCCCGGCCCAGGCCAACAGCACCCCACCGGCCATCGTGCCGAGCACATAGCCGGTGGCCTGCCCGATCGCGCCGGCGGCCAGCAGCCGCTCGGTCTCCAGCGCCAGCGCACTGAAGGTGGTGTACCCGCCCAGGAACCCGGTGCCCACCGCGATCCGGACCCGCAGCGCCGTACGGTGCCAGGGCCCGAAGCGCGCGCACGCCTCCAGTACGACGCCGAGCGCCAGCGCCCCGGTCAGGTTCGCGATCAGCGTGCTGACCGGCCAGCCGTGGGCCGGCGGCAACGCGACGCCGATCAGCGCTCGGCTGAGCGCGCCCAGGGCCCCGGTGGCCGCGACCAACGCGAGCAACAGGGGGTGGTGGTGTGCGGGGCGGCTGTCCGGGACCGGGGTCACTTCCCCATCGTCGCACCGTGGCTAGGCTGACCAGCACCCTGACCTGCGCCGCGCGCCGGAACGGGACAGACTGGGATCCGGCACACCGACGAAGGAGAAGGCATGACGTTCGCATCGGGCCCGTCCGGACCCTCCCCCGTCACCGATCCGCCGGCTCAGCCGTCGCTGGGTCACCTGGTCAGCCAGATGTCCGAGCAGACCGCGCGGCTGGTCCGGGCCGAGATCGATCTGGCCAAGGCCGAGCTGACCGAGAAGGCCAAGGCCGCCGGGATCGGGATCGGCCTGCTGGCCGCAGCCGGGTTCCTCGGGTTCTTCGCCTTCGGGGTGGCGATCACCGTGGTGATCCTCGCCCTGGCCGTGGTCTGGCCGGCCTGGCTGGCGGCCCTGGTCGTGCTGGTGGCGATGCTGCTGGTGATCGGCGTGCTCGCCCTGATCGGGGTCAAGAAGCTCAAGCAGGGCGTCCCGCCGACCCCGGAGAAGGCGATCGAGGGCGTGAAGCAGGACGCGGACGCGGTCTCCACCGCCGTGAAGGAAGGGTTCCAGCGATGAGCGACAACGCCCCGAAGCTGACCGTGGCGGACTACGAGGCCGAGGTCGCGCGCTCGCGTGCCGACCTGGCGGCGACCGCCGATGCGCTGGCCGCGAAGCTCGATCCGCGCACCCAGGTCGCCGAGGCGAAGGAGTCCGCCACCCGGCTGGTCCGGGACGCGGTGGGCACCGATCCGGCCGCCGACCCGGCGAACCGCAACCGGGCGCGGGCGATCCTGGCAGGCGGCGTGGCCGCGGTGGCCGGCCTGGTGGTGCTGGCGATCAAGCGGCGCTGAGCAGCCCGGACTCGTGGGCGAGCAGTGCTCGCTTCACGTCCAGCCCGTAGTAGTACCCGCCCATCGCCCCGCCGGTGCGCAGCACCCGGTGGCAGGGCACGAACGGGGCGATCAGGTTGCGCGCGCAGGCCGACCCCGCCGCCCGGACGGCGGTGGGGCTGCCTGCTGCCTGGGCCAGTTCGGCGTAGGTCAGGGTCTCGCCCGGGGCGATCTCGCGCATGACCTGCCAGGCGCGCTGGGTGAACGGGCCGCCGGGCTGGGACACCGGCACCTCGGCCAGCGCGTCCAGGTCGCCCGCGGCGTAGCGCGCCACGGCGTCGGCGATCGGGCCGGTCGCGGCGACCTGCTGCACCCCTCGGGTGCGGAGCCGTGCGTCCAGCCGGGCGGTCATGTCCGCCACCGGTGCGAAGCCGGCGGCGCGCACCACGCCGTCCTCCGGGGTGAGCAGCACGGCCAACGGGCCGGCGGGCGTGGGCAGCACCAGCGCGGACAGCGGGGCGGTGGAGGTCGTCATGACCCCATCCTCGCCCCGCCAGCCATGGGGCGCTGGCGGTTTTCGGACAGCGTGGCGCTGTCGGGTCAGCCGTCCTCGCGCTGATCGGGGATGCCGCCGAGCAGCTCGCGCACCTCGGTCTCGCGGTACCGGCGGTGCCCGCCGAGGGTGCGGATGGACGACAGCTTGCCCGCCTTCGCCCAGCGCGTGACCGTCTTCGGGTCGACGCGGAACAACGTGGCCACCTCCGAGGGCGTCAGGAGCACCTCGTTCTCGGTGTGGGGAGCGGACATCGATACCTCCGTGGCATGGGGGGTGCCGGTGCGGCTGACAACCCCGTGTACTGGGCGCCCACGGCCCTGACGGACCGTCGGCGTCGCGTTGCGTGTTCCTCTGCGTGGCCCCCCGGAACGCACCCAGCCTGTCATGCCGGAAGGCCCCGAAGTGGGACCAACATCCCATCCCGGACAACCATCACTAATGCGGACAGGATAGGTCGTATCGGCCGGATCGGCTCGGCGGGCAGGTCACGCCGGTCCCGGACGTGTCGCCGCCGCACCGCGCACGGCTCCCCACCCCCGGCGATGTGAGCAACCTCACCGGATTCGACCCCTGCAGGCCCCGGTTTCGTGGCAGGTAGCGGCCTTCCGTCGTGATTCGGCCGACCGGCGAGTGGCCGGATCGCCGACCGGGCATGTACCGTTGCCAATCGAACAGATATTCCAGCATCCCGGGGCCGCACGTGTGAGCACGGAGCCGCCCCGCTTCCACGTTGAGGGGGTCGGTGCCATGGGGCGCGGCCGTCAGAAGGCTAAGCAGACCAAGGTGGCTCGGGAGCTGAAGTACTTCAGCCCTGAGCCGGACTACCGGGTCCTCGAGCGCGAGCTCACGGAAACCCGGAGCAACCTGGTCACGGACAGCCGACAGGACTCCGACGACGAGGACGACTACTCCCGCTGGGCGGACGAGCGCTGACCTCGCCGGACTGACACGGTCGCCCGCGGCGGAGGTCATTCCCCGCCGCGGGCGCGGTGTGTCCCGGTCAGCGCTCGGCCCCGAGTAGGCCCGGCAGCTCAGACGCGGTAGCCGTTCCGCAGCCGCACCGCTCCGCCGTGCACACCCTTGGTCCCGGCCACCAGGTCCGGGCTCTCGGTGTCCCGCGCCGGATCCAGGTCCCGCACCGCGCCGAGCGTCCACGCGGCCAGGCCCAGGTGCTCGGCCCGGGCCCGCAGGGCGTCCGCCCGGTCCGCGTCCACGATCGCGACCATCCCGACCCCCAGGTTGAGGGTGCGCTCCAGGTCGTGCCACGGCACCTGGCCCAGCTGCTGCAGCACGGAGAACACCGGCGGCAGCTGCCAGCCGGCGCGGTCGATGTCGGCCACCAGCCCGGCGGGCAGCACCCGCGCGACATTTGCGGCCAGCCCGCCACCGGTGATGTGGCTGAAGGCGTGCACCCCACCGGCGGCGATCAGCTCCAGGCAGTCGGCCGCGTACACCCGGGTCGGCTCCAGCAGCTCGGCGCCCAGCGTGCGGCCGAACTCCGGCACCTCCCGGTCCAGCGACCAGCCGGCGACCTCGATCACCCGGCGCACCAGCGAGTAGCCGTTGGAGTGCAGCCCGGACGAGCCCAGCGCCAGCAGCACGTCACCGGCCCGCACCCGGTCCGGACCGAGTAGTTCGTCGGCCTCCACCACGCCGGTGGCGGCGCCGGCCACGTCGTACTCCTCCGGGCCCAGCAGCCCGGGGTGCTCGGCGGTCTCCCCGCCGACCAGGGCGGTGCCGGCGACCTGGCAGGCGGCGGCGATCCCGCGCACCACATCCGCGATCCGCTCCGGCACGACCTTGCCGCAGGCGATGTAGTCGGTCATGAACAGCGGGCGGGCGCCGACCACGACGATGTCGTCGACCACCATCCCGACCAGGTCGAAGCCGATGGTGTCGTGCACGTCCATCGCCTGCGCGATCGCGACCTTGGTGCCCACGCCATCGGTGGAGGTGGCCAGCAGCGGCCGCCGGTACCGGGTCAGCTCGGAGACGTCGAACAGCCCGGCGAAGCCGCCGACCCCGCCGACCACCTGCGGCCCGTGGGTGGCGCGCACGGCGTCCTTCATCAGCTCGACGGCCTTGTCGCCCGCCTCGGTGTCGACCCCGGCGGCGGCGTAGGTCACGGGACTGGTGTTCACGGGTGCTCCAGGGCGGTCGATCCGCCGGTCGAGGGGACGATGGCGGACAGCCCGTCCGGGCCCAGCGGCAGCTCGCTCTGCTCCAGCAGGTGCTTGCCCAGCCGGTCCGAGGGCGGCAACTCGATCGGGTACTTGCCGGTGAAGCAGGCGGTGCAGAGCTGGTTCGCCGGCTGCTCGGTGGCGGCGATCATGCCCTCCATCGAGATGTAGCCCAGCGAGTCCGCCCCGAGCGACGCGCCGATGTCGTCCACCGACAGGCCGTTGGCGATCAGCTCGGCGCGGGAGGCGAAGTCGATGCCGTAGAAGCAGGGCCACTTCACCGGCGGCGAGCTGATCCGGACGTGCACCTCTGCGGCCCCGGCCTCCCGGAGCATCCGGATCAGGGCGCGCTGGGTGTTGCCGCGCACGATCGAGTCGTCGACCACCACCAGCCGCTTGCCGCGGATCACCTCGCGCAGCGGGTTGAGCTTGAGCCGGATGCCGAGCTGGCGCAGGGTCTGCGACGGCTGGATGAACGTCCGGCCGACGTAGGCGTTCTTGGTCAGCCCCTGGCCGAACGGGATCCCACTGGCCTGGGCGTAGCCGACCGCCGCCGGGGTGCCGGACTCGGGCACCGGGATCACCAGATCGGCGTCCACCGGGTGCTCCTTGGCCAGCCGGCGGCCCATCTCCACCCGGGCGGCATGCACCGAACGACCGGAGATCGAGGTGTCCGGCCGGGCCAGGTACACGTACTCGAACACACAGCCGGCCGGCTGCTGCCGCTCGGTGAACCGCCGGCTGCGCAGCCCGTCGGCGTCGATCGCGATCAGTTCGCCCGGCTCGATCTCCCGGACGAAGGAGGCGCCGACGATGTCCAGCGCCGGGGTCTCCGAGGCGACCACCCAGCCGCGCTCCAGGCGGCCCAGCACCAGCGGCCGGACGCCCTGCGGATCCCGGGCGGCGTACAGGGTGTGCTCGTCCATCCAGACCAGGCTGAACGCGCCGCGCAGCCGGGGCAGCACCTCGGCGGCGGTCACCTCCAGCGTCCGGTCCGGGTCCCCGGCGAACAGCGCGGTGATCAGTGCGGTGTCGGTGGTGTTGCCCCGGGCCAGCTCGCCGCGGCGCTGGTTGCCGTAGCGCTCGGCGACCAGGTCGACCAGCTCGGCGGTGTTGGTCAGGTTGCCGTTGTGCGCCAGGGCGACCGTCCCACCGGCGGTCGGACCGAGCGTCGGCTGCGCGTTCTCCCAGGTGGAGCCACCGGTGGTGGAGTACCGCGCGTGCCCGACGGCGATGTGCCCGTGCAGCGCGTTCAGCGCGGTCTCGTCGAAGACCTGGGACACCAGCCCCATGTCCTTGTAGACCAGCAGCTGCTCACCGTTGGAGGTGGCGATGCCCGCGGACTCCTGTCCGCGGTGCTGCAGGGCGTAGAGCCCGAAGTAGGCGAGTTTGGCGACCTCTTCACCGGGTGCCCAGACCCCGAAGACGCCACAAGCGTCCTGAGGTCCCTTCTCACCCGGCATCAGGTCGTGGTTGAGGAGTCCGTCTCCGCGGGGGGCCACAAGTCCTATGGTGACACACCGCACTGCGGGTTCAGTCCGGGCGGTGGCTCCGGCGGACACTGCGCCGGTCGGCCCAGACCGCGGCGGCCGCGCCCAGCAGCCCGCCGAGCACCGCACCCGCGGCGGCGGACAGGAACCGGATCGCGCCCTCGCCCTCGAAGGCGCTGATGAAGGCCTGCCCCTGCTCCGCGGCCAGCTGCCCGGAGTCCGCCCTGGCGAACACCAGGGCCAGCACCACGCCGATCACCAGCCCGAGGAACGCCCCGGCGGTGATGAAGGCCCGGAACTTCGGCGCACGGCGCACGGTCGCGTCCGCCGCCACCCGCTCGAGCTCCTGCTCGGTGGGCAGCTCGCCCTCGTCCTGCGTCCCGTCGACCACCCGGCGATCCTAGGCGCTGCGACCGGGTGCCACCGGCCCGGCCCTACCCTCGGGGGTGTGATCTCCGCCTACCCCGCCACCGTCGCCGCCCCGGTGGAGCACGAGCTGGTGGAGAAGAAGTCCCGGTTCCTGACCCGGATCGAGCCGGTGTCCACCGTGGCCGAGGCCGACGCCGTGGTCGCCGCCCGCCGCAAGCAGTTCTGGGACGCCCGGCACCACTGCGTGGCCCTGACCGTCGGCCTGACCGCCGACCAGCAGCGCTCCAACGACGACGGCGAACCCTCCGGCACCGCGGGCATCCCGATGCTGGAGGTGCTGCGCCGCCGGGAACTGACCGACCTGGTCGCGGTGGTCACCCGGTACTTCGGTGGCGTGAAGCTCGGTGCCGGCGGCCTGGTCCGGGCGTACTCCACCGCGGTCTCCGAGACCCTGGACCGGGCGAGGCTGCTGCGCCGGCTGCCCGCCACGGTGGTCACGATCCCGGTGCCGCACACCGAGGCCGGCCGGTTGCACGGGGTGCTGGCCGCCTGGGCCGACGGTCACGACGCCGAGGTGCGGGAGGTGGACTACGGCGGCGAGCACGCGGTGTTCACCCTGGTGGTGCCACCCGCCGGGCTGGACGACCTGGACGCGGTGCTGGCGGCCGCGTCGGCGGGGGCGCTGCGGGCGATCCGGGGCGAGACCGTGGTGCTCAGCCGGGCCTGACTCAGCGCCGCCGAGTCGCCTGCAACGGCAGCAGCGCGGAGATGTCCGCCCGCTCCCCCGAGGCGGACACCCGCCCGTCGGCCACCGCATCCGCCCAGTCCAGCGCGCCGGTGGCCAGCTCCAGCCAGGTCTGCGGATCGGTCTCGACCACATTCGGCGGGGTGCCGCGGGTGTGCCGGGGCCCCTCGACGGCCTGCACTGCACCGTCCGGCGGCACCCGGACCTCCACGGTGTGGCCCGGGGCGACGTCGGCGAGCTCCTCCAGGGTGAACCGGACGGCGGTGCGGCGGGCGGTCAGGTCCTCCGGGTGGTCGCGCCAGGTGGTGACGGCGGCGCGGCCCACGGCGGGGTCGGTGCGACGACGGGGTGGCATGAGGCCATTGTCCCCGTCGCCGCGACCGGGGTCAGATCACGCCCAGGGCGAGCATCGCGTCGGCGACCCGGGTGAACCCGGCGATGTTGGCCCCGACCACGTAGTCGCCCGGCGCGCCGAACTCCTCCGCGGTGGCGGCGCAGCGGTCGTGGATGCCGCGCATGATGTCGGCCAGCCGCTGCTCGGTGTAGTCGAAGGTCCAGGCGTCCCGGCTGGCGTTCTGCTGCATCTCCAGCGCGGAGGTGGCCACACCGCCGGCGTTGGCGGCCTTGCCCGGGGCGAACAGCACCCGCTCGTTCTGGAACAGCTCGACGGCGTCCGGGGTGGTGGGCATGTTCGCGCCCTCGGCGACCGCCAGCACACCGGCGGCGATCAGCGACTTGGCGTCGGCGGCGGTGAGCTCGTTCTGGGTGGCACAGGGCAGCGCGACCTCGGCCGGCACGTCCCACACCCGGGCGTCCGGGGAGTAGCGGGCGTTCGGGCGGCGCTCGGCGTAGGCACGCACCGGCAGCCGCTCGGCCAGCCGCACCTGCTTGAGCAGATCCAGGTCCAGGCCGTCCTCGTCCAGCACGGCACCGTGCGAGTCCGAGCAGGCGACCACGTGCGCACCGAGCTGCTGGGCCTTCTCCACCGCGTGCAGCGCGACGTTCCCGGAGCCGGAGACCACCACGCGCAGGCCGGCCATCGACCGGTCGCGGGTGTGCAGCATCTCCTCGGCGAACAGCACGGTGCCGTAGCCGGTGGCCTCGGTGCGGACCAGCGACCCGCCCCACTCCACGCCCTTGCCGGTCAGCGCGCCGGACTCGTAGCGGTTGGTGATCCGCTTGTACTGGCCGAACAGGTAGCCGATCTCCCGGGTGCCCACACCGATGTCACCGGCCGGCACGTCGGTGTACTCGCCGATGTGCCGGGCCAGCTCGGTCATGAACGACTGGCAGAACCGCATCACCTCGGCGTCGGAACGCCCGCGCGGGTCGAAGTCGGACCCGCCCTTGCCACCGCCGAGCGGCATGCCGGTCAGCGCGTTCTTGAACACCTGCTCGAAGCCGAGGAACTTCACGATCCCGAGGTAGACCGACGGGTGGAACCGCAGCCCGCCCTTGTACGGCCCGAGCACCGAGGAGTACTCCACCCGGAAGCCGCGGTTGACCCGGATCACCCCGGAGTCGTCCACCCACGGCACCCGGAAGATGATCTGCCGTTCCGGCTCGCACAGCCGCTCCAGCACGGCGGCGTCCGCGTACTCCGGGCGGGCGTCGATCACCGGGCCGAGGCTGTCCACCACCTCTCGCACGGCCTGGTGGAACTCCGTCTCACCGGGGTTCCGGCGCAGGACTTCCTCGAACACGGCGGTGAGGCGGGGATGCACGGTCATGACTCCTCGTGGTCGGTGACAGGCTGCGGCACAGGGTAGGGGCGGGCGAGCGCCTCTCGATGGGACCTGCGGGCGGCCGATGACCACAAGGTCGTGCTGTGCGGACTGCCATCGTGCACCCAATGCCCGAATGGCATGCGCCGGCGTCTCAACCGGCGGGACACCCGCTCAGCCGAAGTAGCGCGGCAGCGTCCCCTCGAATGCCTCCCGGGCCTCGGACAGCGGCAGGGTGAACAGCCCCTGCACCTCCACCGCGGCGGCGTGCACGTGGTCGGCGGGCAGCTCGTCCACCGGCGCACCGGCACCCGGGGTGCAGGTCTCGGCGGTCTCCCCGATCTTGAGCACCGGCACGCCCTGCGCGGTGCACAGGTCCTCCAGCCGGACCTCCTCGCCGCGCGGCACCGCGACCAGGGCGCGGGCGGTCGACTCGGAGAACAGCAGCTCGAACGGGGTCAGCCCGCTGCGCTCGGCCAGCGGCCCGAGATCGACCTGCACGCCGACGCCGTAGCGCAGGCTGGACTCGACCAGCGCCTGGGCCAGACCGCCCTCGGACAGGTCGTGCGCCGCGTCGGCCACCCCGTCCCGGGCGGCCCGGATCAGCACCTCGGCCAGCCGGCGCTCGGCGTCCAGGTCCACCTGCGGCGGCACGCCACCGAGGTGCTGGTGCGCGACCTCGGCCCAGGCGGAGCCGTCCAGCTCGGCGCGGGTGACGCCCAGCAGGTAGACCGACTGCCCGGGCTCGGTCCAGCCGGAGCGGACCGCCTTGGCCACGTCGTCCAGCACGCCGAGCACGCCGACCACCGGGGTCGGGTGGATCGCGGAGTCGATCTTGCCGGGCTCGCCGGTGCCGTTGTACAGCGAGACGTTGCCGCCGGTCACCGGCACGGACAGCGCCTGGCAGGCCTCCGCCAGACCCTCGATCGCCCGGACCAGCTGCCACATCGACGCCGGGTCCTCCGGGCTGCCGAAGTTCAGGCAGTCGGTGACCGCCAGCGGCCGGGCGCCGGAGGTCGCCACGTTCCGGTACGCCTCCGCGAGCGCCAGCTGCGCCCCGGTGTACGGGTCGAGCTTGGCGTAGCGGCCGTTCGCGTCGGTGGCCAGGGCGACACCCAGGCCGGTGGACTCGTCCACCCGGATCACCCCGGCGTCGTCCGGCTGCGCGGCGGCGGTGTTGCCCTGCACGAACCGGTCGTACTGGTCGGTGACCCACGCCTTGGATGCCAGGTTGGGCGAGGCCAGCAGGTCCAGCACGGTCCGGCGCAGCTCCGCACCGGTGGCCGGCCGGGCCAGCCCCGCGGTGGTGTCCGCGTTCAGGCCGCCCTGCCAGGTCGGCACCGAGTACGGCCGGTCGTACACCGGGCCCTCGTGCGCGACGGTCTTCGGGTCGACGTCCACGATCCGGCGGCCGTGGTGGTCGATGGTCAGCCGCCCGGTGCCGGTGACCTCGCCGATCACCGCGGTCTCGACGTCCCACTTGGCGGTGATCGCCAGGAAGGCGTCCAGCTGGTCCGGGCGGACCACGGCCATCATCCGCTCCTGGGACTCGGACATCAGGATCTCGCCCGCGGTCAGCGTCGGGTCGCGCAGCAGCACGTTCTCCAGGTCGACGTGCATGCCGCCGTCACCGTTGGAGGCCAGCTCACTGGTCGCGCAGGAGATCCCGGCGGCGCCCAGGTCCTGGATGCCCTCCACCACGTGGGCGGCGAACAGCTCCAGGCAGCACTCGATCAGCACCTTCTCCATGAAGGGGTCGCCGACCTGCACGCTGGGCCGCTTGGACGGCTTGGTGTCGTCGAAGGTCTCCGACGCCAGGATCGACGCCCCGCCGATCCCGTCACCGCCGGTCCGCGCCCCGAACAGCACCACCTTGTTGCCGACCCCGGAGGCGTTGGCCAGGTGGATGTCCTCGTGCCGGAGCACGCCCAGGCACAGCGCGTTCACCAGCGGGTTGCCCTGGTAGGAGGCGTCGAAGACCAGCTCGCCGCCGATGTTCGGCAGGCCGAGGCTGTTGCCGTACCCGCCGACCCCGGAGACCACGCCGTGCACCACGCGGGCGGTGTCCGGGTGGTCGATCGCGCCGAACCGCAGCTGGTCCATCACCGCCACCGGCCGGGCGCCCATCGAGATGATGTCCCGCACGATCCCGCCGACCCCGGTGGCCGCACCCTGGTACGGCTCGACGTAGGACGGGTGGTTGTGCGACTCGACCTTGAACGTGACCGCCCAGCCGTCACCGATGTCCACCACACCGGCGTTCTCCCCGATCCCGACCAGCAGGTGCTCGCGCATCGCGTCGGTGGTCTTCGCCCCGAAGGTGCTCAGGTGCTTCTTGCTGGACTTGTACGAGCAGTGCTCCGACCACATCACCGAGTACATCGCCAGCTCGGCGGCGGTGGGGCGGCGGCCCAGGATGTCCCGGATCCGCTTGTACTCCTCCGGCTTGAGCCCCAGCTCCGCGAAGGGCTGCTCCTGGTCCGGCGTCTGCGCCGCGTGCTCGACGGTGTCCGTGGTGTCGGTGGTGGACGTGGTCATCGGATCCCTTGCGGATGGTGCCCGGGCGGCCCGGGGCGGGACGGCGTCGGGGCACAGGCTACCCGCGGATCGACACCGGCACGGGCGGCGCGGGCGGGGCCTACAGTCGTCCGCATCATGACCCGCCTCGCCCTCGCCCTGTTCGCCGGGCTGCTGATCCTCACCGCCTGCACCGCCGCCCCGGACGATCCGGCCCCCACCGCCGAGCCGACCGCCCCGGCGACCACGGCCGCCGCGCAGGACGTCACGGCGGCGGAGCTGCGCGGCACCGGCACCGCGCTGACCGTCGGCGGCCTGACCGTGCAGTACCGGGTGACCGACGGTGCGGTGCCGGGGCAGACCAGTGACGAGGACGGTGCGACCACGCTGGAGCTGTCCACCGACTCCGGCGAGGATCTGGTGCTGCTGGCCGCCCCGGAGGGCTGGACCGCCGAGGCACTGTCCGACGGCGGGGTGCTGCTGCGGGACCCCGCGGGGCTGGCGGCGGCCGGGATCGACGCGGACGGGGCGCAGGCGACCGTGGCGCCGGACGGCCTGATCGGGTTCCGGGCGACCGTGCCACCGGCGACCGTCCGGCTGACCCTGGCCACGGTCGCGGTGCGCTCGGCGACCTGGGCGGACCTGGACGACGAGGGTGGCCGGTCGCTGGCGGTGGTGCCGAGCACCTGGGCGCGCGGCGGCGGACTGGTGGTGGACGCGCTGCTCTGGGCCCAGCTGGTGGCCGCACAGCCGGAGGCGGACAGCCAGGGCATGCACGACCAGCTGACCTGCCACCAGGTCGGCGCCCCGGACAAGGAGAGCTGGAACCTAGAACCGTGGCGCCCGGACGTCGGCCTGGTCCAGACCATGCTGGCCCGCTGCAACCCGTCCTGACCGCCGACGCTCCCCACGGCCCCGCTTCCTCCTCGAGAGTGCACGAATGCACGCTTCCCGGGCCGGGAGGCGTGCATTCGTGCACTCTCGGCGAGACGGGGACGGGCCGGTCAGCGCAGGTGCGCCCGGCGGGCGGTCCAGCGCATCAGCCACCGGGCGCGGCGGCGCGGTGGGACGGTGAGCAGCAGCAGGGCGAGCTGGTCGGCGGTGCGCAGCGGGCTGCGGGGCAGGGCGAACAACAGGTGGTCGACGTACTCGGACTCGACCTGGGTGTCCGGCCCGGTGCGGCCCAGCCGCAGCGCCGCCAGGGTGGACAGGTACGGCCCGGCCAGCGGGGAGACCGTGGTGGTCGACTCCGGGTGCACCCGGTAGAACAGGTCGCCGCTGTCCACCCGGGGGATGCTGCCGATCAGCCGGGCCACCGAGTGCAGCAGCACGTAGTCGTCCAGCGCCCGGGCGTGCGGTGCGCAGCCGCCGGCGCTGATCGCCAGGGTCCGGTCGTAGAGCACGGCGGTGGTGACGGTGACCGGGCCGCGGCGGATCCGGTCGAAGTCCAGGTGTTCGACCCGGCCCGAGCCGTCCAGCGTCCGGGTGTCGACCAGCTCGGGTTCGGCGCCGGCGTCGATCCAGTGGTCCGCCCAGTCCTCCCGGCCGTCGGCGAGCGCGTGCAGGGCGGCCCGGTCCTGGTGCAGCGCGAACGCGCGCTCGGTGCCGGCCACCGCCGGGGAGCCGGTGTCCTCGGCCAGCGCGAGCAGGGTGCTCAGCCGGCTGCGGTGCCACAGGTCGTCCTGGTCCAGGAAGCCCACCCACTGCCCGGCCGCCTCGGCCAGCCCGCGATTCCGGGCGACGGCCACGCCACGGTTCGGTTGCCGGACCACCCGGGACACCGCCGGGTGTGCCTCGGCCAGGTCGTCGCTGCCGTCGGTGGACCCGTCGTCGACCACCAGCACTTCCAGGTCGGGGTGGTCCTGGGCGGCCAGCGAGTCCAGGGTCGGCCGCAGATGCCGCGACCCGTTGTAGGTCGGCACCACGACCGTCACCAGTGCACCCATGCCCCGTGTCTACCGGACAAATCACACTGAAAGCGGCAGATCATCCGAAAGCACCCGGATGGCCGAGTCGCCGTGATCGGGGAACAATTCGCGCGCTGCTAGTGTCATGACCACCATGCGCCACCTCACCGACACCCCCCGCACCCGCTGCTGTCGACCCCTGTCGACCGCCGCGTGCTGTTGTCGCTGACCTGACGCACCCGGCGCCGTCCCCGCGAGCGCCCCGACCGCCCACGGCACGGGCCGCGGCGAGGACCCACCCGCGGTCACCCCGCACCCCCTCCCCCTGCGCGCCGTTCCCGGCCCACCCGTACGCTCGACGGACGGCGCATCCCTCCTGCTCAGCCTGTCCTGGGCACTCCGCAAAGGAATCCCGCACGTGCGACTCCGTCACCGCGCCGGTCTCGGCGCCTCCCTCACTCTGGTCACGGCCCTCGCCCTGGCCGCCTGCGGTTCGGGCGGTTCCGGCTCCGGGGCCACCGACTCGGCCGACGACGCCGAGATCGTGATCGGTTCCACCAACGAGCCCACCGGCCTGGTCCGCAACGTCGGCGGATCCTCCGGCATCTCCCAGACCATGACCCGGAACGTCTACGAGGGCCTGACCAGCGTGGACGTCGACGGGCAGGTGATCCCCACCCTCGCCGAGTCCTGGGACGTGTCCGAGGACGGGCTGACCTACACCTTCCACCTGCAGACCGAGGCCGCCTTCCACGACGGCACCGACCTGACCGCGGACGACGTGGTGTGGTCGATCACCGAGGCGATCGGCCCGGACTCCAAGGCCGCCCGCAAGAGTGACCTGCAGACCATCGAGCAGGTCACCGCGGTGGACGACGACACCGTCGAGCTGGACCTGTCCCGCCCGTCGCAGGGCCTGACGTTCTACCTGGCCTCGATCACCATCGTGCAGGACGGCGACACCGAGCTGACCGCCGACAACGGCACCGGCCCCTACCGGTTCGTCGAGTGGGTGCAGGGCGACCACCTCACCATCGAGCGCAATGACGACTACTGGGGCGAGCCGGCCAAGAACTCCGGTGTGACGTTCCGGTTCTTCCAGGACACCACGGCGCTGAACAACGCCCTGCTCACCGGCGACCTGGACCTGGTCATCGCCGAGGACTCGCCGGACCAGCTGGTGCAGTTCCGGGACAACCCGGACTTCACGATCACCGAGGGCACCAGCACCACCAAGCAGCTCTGGGCGTTCAACGACCGGCAGGCGCCCTTCGACGACGTCCGGGTCCGGCAGGCGCTGTACCGGGCGATCGACCGCGAGGCGATCCTGTCGGCGGTGTGGGACGGCTACGGCCAGGTGATCGGCTCGATGGTCCCGCCGACCGACCCCTGGTACGTCGACCTGTCCGAGCAGAACGCCTACGACCCGGCCGGTGCCCAGGCGCTGCTGGCCGAGGCCGGGGTCAGCGACCTGACCGTGTCGGTGGACTACATCCCGGACGACACCACCGAGGCGATCCTGGCGCTGCTGACCAAGAACCTGGCCGCGGTCGGCGTCACCCTGACCCCGAACCCGATCGACGACGCCACCTGGTACCAGAAGGTGTACACCGACCACGACTTCGACACCACGCTGATGGGCCACGTCAACCCGCGTGACGTGCTCTGGTACGCCAACCCCGACTTCTACTGGGGCTACGACAACCCCGAGGTGCAGGAGTGGGTGGCCCAGGCCGACCAGGCGGCGACCGAGGACGAGCAGGTCGAGCTGCTGACCCGGGTGAACGAGACCATCGGCGAGGAGGCGGCGTCCGCCTGGCTGTACCTCGACCCGCAGATCCGGGTGGCGCGCGCGGAGATCACCGGCTTCCCGGAGAACCAGGTGACCGAGTCGTTCTACGTCGCGGACATCACGCGGTCATGAGGGCGGTACTGCTCCGGATCGGCGCCCTGCTGGTCTCGCTGGTGCTGGCCAGCGTGGTGGTCTTCGCGGTGCTCCGGCTGCTGCCGGGCGACGCGGCGGGCGCCTCGCTCGGGGTCGGCACCACCACCGACCAGTTGGAGTCGTTGCGCAGCGAGCTGGGCACCGATCAGCCGGTGCCGGTGCAGTACGCCCAGTGGGTGGGCGACCTGGTCCGCGGCGATCTGGGGGACTCGTTCACGTCCCGCCAGCCCGTCGCGGACCTGGTCGCCGCCAAACTCCCGATCACGGTGCCGCTCAGCCTGGCCGCCTTCGTGCTGGCCGTGCTGATCTCGGTGCCGCTCGGGGTGATCGCCGCGGTGTACCGCCGCGGGCCGGTCGGGGTCGCGGTCTCCGCGGTCAGCCAGCTCGGCGTCGCCGTCCCGGTGTTCTGGGTCGGTGTGCTGCTGGTGCTGGTCTTCGCACTGAAGCTCGGCTGGCTGCCCTCCGGCGGGTTCCCGCGCCAGGGCTGGGACGACCCGGCCGGCGCGATCCGGTCGCTCACCCTGCCGGTGATCACGGTCGCGATCGCGATGTCCGCGGTGATGGTGCGCTACGTGCGCTCGGCCACCCTGGACGTGCTGGACCAGGACTACCTGCGCACCGCCCGCTCGCTCGGCTACTCCCGCTGGCAGGCGCTGCGGCGGCACGGGCTGCGCAACGCCGCGGTGCCGGTGGTGTCCATCCTCGGGATCGAGCTGGCCACCTCGCTGCTCGGCGCGGTCGTGATCGAGAACGTCTTCGCGCTGCCCGGCCTGGGCACGCTGCTGCTCACCTCGGTCACCGGCCGCGACCTGCCGGTGGTGCAGACCCTGGTGCTGGCCCTGACCGCGGTGGTGCTGGTGATGAACGCCCTGGTGGACGTGGTGCAGCGGGTCATCGATCCCCGGCTGCGACTGGCGGGGGTGGCCTGATGAGCGTCGACCTCACCGCCCCGGTCGACACCGACGCCCCGGCGACCGTCCGCCGCCGGCCCCGCCGCTGGTCGCCCTCCCTGATCGCCGGTCTGGTGCTGGTCGGGCTGGTCGCCGTGGTCGGACTGGTCTCCCTGGTCTGGACCCCGTACGCGCTGGACGACACCGGTTCCGGCGAACGCCTCGGCGGGCCCAGCGCCGCGCACTGGGCGGGCACCGACCGGCTCGGCCGCGACCTGTTCAGCCAGATCATGGTCGGCGCCGGCAACGCCCTGGTGGTCGCCGCCGCGTCGATGCTGGTCGCCGGGGTGCTGGGCATGCTGATCGGTGTGCTGGCCGGCGCCACCCGCAAGTGGGTGGACGTCACACTGCTGTCCGCGGTCGACCTGCTGATCGCCTTCCCCACCCTGCTGCTGGCCATGCTGATCGTGACCGTGCGCGGCGCCTCGCTGTCCTCGGCGATCTGGGCGATCGGCATCGCGGGCTCGGCGGTGATCGCACGGGTGACCCGGGTGAATGTCGCCCGGGTGCTGCGCGAGGACTACATCACCGCCGCGCACGCCGCCGGCACCGGCTGGTGGGGCACCATCACCCGGCACGTGATCCCGAACATCGCCCCCACCCTGCTGGTGCAGCTGATGCTGCTCGGCGGCTCCGCGGTGCTGGCCGAGGCCTCACTGTCCTACCTCGGCCTGGGCGCCCCGCCGCCGAACGCCTCCTGGGGCCGGTTGCTGCACGAGGCGCAGTCCACGATGACCGTCCAGCCCTGGGGCGCGATCCTGCCCGGCCTGGCGATCGTGATCACGGTGCTCGGCCTGAACCTGCTCGGCGACGGGATCCGCGAGCGCACCGACCCGAGCCTGCGGGGGGACCGATGAGCCTGCTCACCCTGGACGGCCTGACCGTCACCACCTCCACCGGCCGCACCCTGCTGGACCGGGTGTCCTGGTCCCTGGCCCCCGGTGGGCGGCTGGGCGTGGTCGGCGAGTCCGGCTCCGGCAAGTCGCTGACCGCCGCCGCGATCCTCGGCCTGCTGCCGGACGGGATGACCGCCACCGGCCGGGTGCTGCTGGACGGCACCGACCTGCTCACCCTGCCCGAACGGCGGCTGCGCTCGATCCGGGGCGGCCAGATCGCGATGGTCTTCCAGGAGCCGCTGACCGCCCTCGACCCGCTGATGACCGTCGGCCGCCAGATCACCGGCCCGCTGCGCCTGCACCGCGGACTGCGCGGAACCGCCGCCCGGGCCGAGGCCGCCCGGCTGGCCGGACTGGTCCGGCTGGACGACACCGAGCGCATCCTCGGCTCCTACCCGTGGCAACTGTCCGGCGGGCAGCGGCAACGGGTCGCCCTGGCGATGGCCCTGGCCTGCGAGCCGCGGATCCTGATCGCCGACGAGCCGACCACCGCGCTGGACGTCACGGTGCAGGCCGAGATCCTGGACCTGCTGGACGACCTGGTGGACCGCACCGGCGTCGGCCTGGTCTTCGTCTCGCACGATCTGCCGGTGGTGGCCCGGGTCGCCCGCGACCTGGCGGTGATGCGCGACGGCCGGGTGGTCGAACTCGGCCCGGTCGCCGACGCGCTGGCCGGTGCCGAGCACCCCTACACCCGCGAACTGGTCGCCGCCGCCCGCGCCGGGCAGCTGCCGCCGATGGAGGAACGATGACCACGCCCGTGCTGGCCGCCGAGCAGGTCACCCGCGTGTTCGGCAGCACCCGCGCCCTGGACGGCGTCGACCTGGCGGTGCACGCCGGGGGCTCGGTCGGCATCGTCGGCGAGTCCGGCTCCGGCAAGTCCACCCTGCTCCGGCTGCTGCTCGGCCTGGACTCGCCGACCTCCGGCACCGTCCGGTTCCGCGGCGAGACCCTGAACCGCCGCGACCGCGGGCTGCTGCGCCGACTGCGCCAGGACGTGCAGGTGGTGTTCCAGGACCCGCGCTCCTCCCTCGACCCCCGGATGTCGGTCGGGGCCGCGGTCGCCGAACCCCTGCGTTCGCTCCGGGTCCCCGGCGACCACCGGGCCCGGGTCGCGGAGGTGCTGCTCGCGGTCGGCCTCGACCCGGAGGTCGCCGGGCGGTACCCGGCCCAGTTCTCCGGCGGGCAGCGGCAGCGGATTGCGATCGCCCGGGCACTGGCCCCCTCCCCCAGCGTGCTGATCGCCGACGAGCCGGTCAGCGCCCTGGACGTGTCGGTCCGGGCCCAGGTGGTCGGGCTGCTGGACCAGCTCCGGATCGACCAGGGCCTCACCCTGGTGCTGGTCAGTCACGACATCGGCATCGTCGGCCGGCTGTGCGAGCAGACCGTGGTGCTGCACCACGGCCGGGTGGTCGAACAGGGCGGCACCGCCCAGGTCCTCGCGCAGCCCGCACAGGCCTACACCCGGCGACTGCTGGCGGCGGTGCCCCGACTCGGATAGTCACCCGGGCGTCGGTGCGGCCCGCCCGGACCGCACGCTCAATGGGGAACGGGCCGGTCAGGACCGGCGACGGCGGCGCACCAGCACCGCCAGTGCCGCAGTCCCCGCCAACCCGGCCGCCAGGGCGATCGGCCACCGCGTCGCCGAGTCCCGGCGCGCGATCCCACCGGTCGCCACCTCGGGGCCGCGCGGCGACGTCGTCGTCGCCACCGCCGCCGGGTCGGTGTGCACGGCGGTGCCGTCCGGGGTGATCGCCACCGCGGCAACCGTGCCGGTCAGCCCGCCGGAGGCGTCCGGGCCGATCGAGCAGGTGGTGGTGCCGCCCGGTGGGATGTCGCCGGTGGAGCAGCTGGTCGCCGGTGCGTCCCCGTCGCCCGCGTCCACCACGAGCCCCGGGTCGGACAGGGTCAGGTCGCCGGTGTTGGTCAGTTCGACCACCGCACCGGTGGCGGTCTCGGACACCTCGCCCACGGACAGCCCGGCCGTCCCGGCGCCGTGCACCACGACCCGGGCGCGTTCCAGCCGGCCGGTCGCCGCGGTGGCCTCCACGGTCAGTTCCGCCCAGCCCCGGTCCACGTCGTCCTGGGTCAGGGCGTAGCGGACCGCGACGCACTGCGCGGTGCTGGTGCTCTGCGTGCCCGCTCCCGCGGCGCTGGCCCCGGTCGAGCTGATCCCGGTCGAGCCGGACCCTGCCGAGCCGGACCCGTCGGTGCTGGTCCTGGTCGAGCTCGCCCCGCCGGTGGTGGTCCCGCCGGTGCACTCGGCGCCGCTGCGTGACCCGTCGGGCATGGTGACCGCGAGCGTGTCGCCGGGGGTCACGCCGGCCCGGATCGTGAGCACGTCACCGGCCCGGGTGTAGGAGCCGGAGCGCGGCATGCCCTCCGCGTCCCGGACCGCGGTGGACACGGACAGCGCCGGGGTGTGCGCCCGGGCGGGCAGGGACAGGCCGGGGACGGACAACACGGTGCCCACCGCGCCCAGCGCCGCCACCAGCCCCAGCCCGGCCAGTCGCCGCCGAGGTGCCCGCCCGGTCACGGCGACCGGTCCGCGCCGGTCATGCCGGTTCCGGGAACGCCGACACGGCGCCGGGCACCGGGCCCGACGCCGTGACGACGCTCAGCGATGACGACTCAGAGGCCGACATTGCCGTACTGCTCGCGGAGCTGGCGCTTGAGCACCTTGCCGGTGCCGTTCTTCGGCAGCGCCTCGACCACGAAGATGTGGCGCGGCACCTTGAAGCTGGCCAGGATCCGGCGGGCGAAGGTCTGCAGCGCCTTCGGGTCCACCGCGGCACCCGGACGCGGCACCACGACCGCGATCACGGCCTCGATGTAGACCGGGTCGGCCACACCGAAGACCGCGCACTCGTGCACGTCCTCGTGCGAGGTGATCGCGTTCTCCACCTCGACCGTGCTGACCTTCTCGCCGCCGATGTTGATCGTGTCCCGCATCCGGTCCACGAAGTACAGCCGGCCGGTCGGCGCCCGGTAGCCCAGGTCACCGCTGTGCAGCCAACCGCCGCGGAACAGGTGCCGGGTCGCGGCCTCGTCCCGGTAGTAGCCCAGCGCGGTGTGCGGCGAGCGGAAGCAGACCTCACCGACCACGCCATCGGCCAGCGGCTTGTTCTCCTCGTCCAGGATCGCCATCTCGACGTTCAGGGCGGGACGGCCGGCCGACCCGGCGAACGCGATCTGCTCCTCCGGGGTCAGCACGGTCGCGATCGGCGACATCTCGGTCTGGCCGTAGTAGTTCCACAGCCGGACGTGCGGCAGCTGCTCGTGCAGGCGGCGCAGCACCTGCACCGGCATCGCCGAGGCACCGTAGTAGCCCTTGCGCACCGAGGCGAAGGACTCGGCGTTGAAGTCCGGGCTGGCCAGGATCTCGATCCACTTGGTCGGCGTGGCGAACATCTTGGTCACCTGGTGCGCCTTGAGCATCCGCATGATCTCGGTCGGCGTGCCGTTGCGCACGATCACCGAGGTCGCACCGACGTACAGGTCCGGGCCGAGGAACGCGTCCATCTGACCGGTGTGGTACATCGGCATGAAGTGCAGCTCGACGTCGTCGGCCACGTACTCGCCGTCCGCGACCACCGAGGCGTACTGCCACATCAGTGCGCGGGAGCTGAGCATGACCGCCTTCGGCAGGGACTCGCTGCCCGAGGTGAACATCAGGCGCACCGGGTCGCTGTCGTCGACGTCCACCCGGTTCGGGGTGCCCTCGAAGCTCGCCCAGTCGCCGAAGTCGCCCCAGCCCAGCTCGGTCGCCTTCGAGGACGGCTCGATCACCAGGCGGGTGACGTCGCTGCGACCGGCCATCTCCAGGGCCTCGGTCGCGACCTCGACGCAGTGCCGGTCCACGATGAACGCCCGCGGGTCGACCAGCGTGATCAGCTTGGAGACCTCGTCGGCGGTCAGGAAAGTGTTCACCGGGGCGAGCACGGCGCCGGCCCGGGCGATCGACCACGGCAGGACGGCCAGCTGCCAGCAGTTGCGCGACATCACCATGACGACGTCGCCCTTGGCCAGGCCGGCGGACTGAGCGGCGGCGGCGACCCGGTCGCACACCCCGTCGAGCTCGGCGTAGGTGAAGCGGGTGTCACCGTCGATGATCGCGGTGGAGGAGGGGTTGCGGACAGCACTGCGACGCGGAATGTCACCGATCGACTGGCTGCGCACGGTCAGGGGTGCGGTGTTGTTCTTGGCCATGATTCCTTCTGTCGGTTGTGTCGAGAGGTATTCAGTTGTCGACCGTGACGTCGAGGAACTCGACGCTCGACGGTTCCGGCTCGCCGAGCAGGCCGAACGCGGTCCGCACCACGACCTGTCCGATCAGGGCAGTGACCTTGCCGTCGCCGCCCCACCATTGGGAGTCCCAGTCACTTCCGGTCGCGACCAGCGCGGGGGATCCCCCGGCGCCCACGAACCGGACCGTGACCGCGAAGGTGCCGTCGCCCCGGGGCTCCACCACGCTGCGTGCCTCCACGGTGGAGACCCAGGCGAGGCTGTCCAGGGAGGCCAGGCGCTGACCCCAGTCGGCGTCCGAGTCGCGGACCAGCACCGCCTCTGGCTTGGGGTCGGCCACCGACTCGCCCACGGAACGCCGGGCGAGCTGCTCGGCCCGGACCCGGGCGAGCGACACCGCGGCGTCCTTCGCCCGTGGCGACTGGTTCGGGTGCGCCCCGTCGAACACCAGGTAGGGGTGCAGACCCTCGATCTCCACGTGCCGCTCGGCCGGAGCCGGCACGGGTGCGACGGGTGCCGGGGCCGCCACGGTCGCGGAGTCCGGAATGCCCAGGCCGTGCGTGGTCACCTGCGGGGCCTCGGTCTGCTGCGGCGCGGGCACCACCACCGGCTGGGCGGGGATCACCACCGGCACCGGAGCGGGGGCGGCCACCGGGGCCGGGACGACGACCGGGGCCGGGGCGGGTGCCGCCACTGGGGCAGGCGCGGGCGTCGCGACCGGGGCGGGCGGTGTGGCAGCCGCCGGGGTGGCGACCGCGGCGGGGCTCACCACCGGCGGGTTCGGCGCCGGGATCACCACCGGCACCGGCGCGGGCTCGGGCGCCGCCGCGGACACCTGCAGCGGATCGACGGAGCCCGGAGTCGGGGCAAGGTGGTGCACGACCTCCACCGGGGGCGCGGGCTCCGCGACGACGACCGGGGCGGGCGCCGGGACCACCACGGGTGCGGGGGCGGGCTGCGACACCACCGGGGCGGGAGCGGGCTGGGCGGGAGCGGTCGCGGCCGGCACGGTCTCCGCGTGGACGGCCCCGGGATGGGTCGTCTCGGTCGGGGCGGGCGCTGTCGCCACGGGGGCGGGCTCGGCGATCGCCGCCGCGGTCGGGGCGGGCTCGGGTGCCACCGGTGCGGGCTGAGCGCTCACCGCGGCGGGGGCCGGCTCGGGCGCGACCGGGACAGGCTCCGGCAGCACAGGGGTCGGCTCCGGCTCGACCTGGGCCGGCTCGGGCAGGGACTTGATCGGTTCGACGACCGCGGCGGGCTGTTCCGCAGCGACGACCGGGGCGGGCACCGCGTCGGGCGTACCCGGCAGCGGGGACCCGGCAGCCTCGGTGGCTCTCGGTACGTCGGGGATCGGGGTGCTCGTCGGTGAGGTCATCTCCAGCTCCGATGCGGGCTCGGTTGAGGTCGGGAAGGTGGTCATGGGCGCGTCCTGCTCCGGCAGCACCGGGGATGACAGCGGGGACGCGGGCCCCGCGGTCAGCCACGACGGCACCGGGGTGGTGGCCGGCGGTACCTCGTCGTCCAGTCGCTCCGCCGGGCTGCGCGGGATCGCGGTGGCAGCCGGGGCGACCAGCCAGGACGGCGGGCTGACCGGCTCGGGGTCCGGAAGCACGTCGGCACCGGCCTCGACCCGCTCCGGCGTGCTCGCATCCAGCTCCGGCGCGCGGCTGTCCGGGCCGGTCGTGATGGGCTGCTGAGCCGGGGCGGGCTGCTGCTCGGCCGCAACGGGGAGGTCCGGCTCCCCGGTGGCAGCGGCGTCGACCGCGTCGCCTTCGGCGTTCGGCAGGTCGTCGGTGTCGGCGAGCGCGGTGTCGGCCGCGTCCGCCGCCTCGGTGTCAGCGAGCGCCTGAGCGTCCGCGGAGCCGGGGGCGCCGTCGACGTCAGTGGTGTCGGCCGGCGCGTCCAGACCATCGACGGCCGAGTCCGTGGCCTCGGGCGCCTCGGTGTCCGGTCCGCCGGTCGAGTCGGCGTCCGTGGCCGGCGCGACGGAGTCGTGCGCCTCCGCGTCCGGGGCGTCATCCTGGCGCGCCGCGTCGTCCCGCAGGTCTGTGCCCTGTGCCGAGCCGTGCAGATCGGTGGCGCGCCCACCGTCCTCCAGGTCGATGCGCTCTGCGGTGTCGTCCTGGTGCTCGGCCGTGACGGCCTCGGCGTGCGGCTCGGACGAGTCGTGTTCGGGGCCGGCGGGCACGTCGCCGACCGCCTCCGGGGCCTCGGCCGTGGTGGGCTCCGGCGACTCGGCCGGGGTGGGCGCGTCCGCGGGCGGGTTCGGCGCCTCGTCGCGGGCGAGGGGGGTGTGGTCGGGCGCCTCGACCGTCTCGGTGTCCGCCGAGGGGTCCTCCGGCGCCTGGGGCGTGCCGGCCGTCAGCGGCGGCCAGCTGTGCTGGACCTGCGGGGCGTCCTCGAGGCTGCTGCTGCGGCGGCCGAAGGTGGGGCCGATCTCCAGGCGGCGGCTGCGCAGCTCGTCGAGTGCGCGCCACATCGACCGGGAGGAACCCGACCGCTGCGGCTCGGCGGTGTCGGGGCCGGCGCCCTCGGCCACGGCTGCGCGGTCCGCGGGCTCGTCGGCGCGCTCGGGGGCGGGCTGCACACCGGTGTCCGCGGCACGGTCATCGGCGGAGGCGGGTGCCTCGTCGGCGGCGGCGATCGGCTCGACGGTCGTGGCGGGGGCCTCGTCCTCGGCGAACCAGGAGTCGGCGACGCCGGGGCCGAGGGCCATCGCCACCAGGAAGCGGGGGTAGCCGGCCCGGAACACCTCGATGTCGGCGTGGATGGCGGCGCAGCGCTCACACTCGGACAGGTGGGTCGCCAGGGTGAGGCGGTCGGGCTCGGGCAGTGCACCCTCGGTGGCCTCGCGGACCAGGAGTGCGACCTGGGCGCGGCAGCGCGACAGGTTCTTCTCCGCGGCGAGCCGGGTCTTGAGCCAGCCGGTGACCAGGGCGCGGCGGCCCTGCTCGTAGCGCGCGCCGAGCTCGTCGGAATCGATCCCGAGGTGCTGGGCGGCGGAGTCCTCGGTGAGGCGCTCGATGTCGCCGAACCACAGTCCCTCGCGGGCGGAACCGGGCAGCTTCACGAACAGGCGCTCGGCGAGCTGTCCGCCCGGGCGGGGCGCAGGCTCATCGGCTTCCTCCCGCACCGGTCCGCGCTGGGCGCGCAGTTGGGTGTAGAGGAACAGGCGCAGATCGTGGCCGGAGGGGCCACCACCGTCGGTGAGCTTCTGGGCGAGCGAGGCGCCGATCGACTCCAGGTCCGGCTCACCGGTCTCGCCGGCGGCGTGCCAGGCGCGACGCAGCGCGGGAACGGTGCGCTCCCAGAGCCAGGCCAGCGCGAGGGTGTCCCCCTGCTTGGCCTTGCTGACCAACTCGGCGTCGCCCGGTGCACGCAGGACGTCGCCATGTGTCGGACGGGGGTTGCCTTCAGCCACGTCTACTTCCTTCCTCGGGTCGCTCACGTCGGTCAGGTGGTGCTCCGGCCGCCCTGGTCGGGGGCCAACAGGTCGTCGAGCCAGTCGAGGCCCTCGTCGTCGCCCGGCGCGGACGGTTCGTCCTCGTCGGAGTCGTCGCCGAACAGGGCGTCGAGCCAGTCGTCGCCGTCCTCGTCGGTGTCGGCGTCGTCGGTCGCGTCCCCGCCCAGCAGGTCGGCGAGCCAGTCCGTGTCCTCGTCCTCGTCCGGCTGGGCCGCGGGCACTGTCTGCACCGCGTCGTCCGGCTCGGGCTCGGCCGCCTGCTCGGTGGCCGCGACCGATGCCGTGACCTCCGCCGGCGCCTCGATCGGCTCCGGTTCCGGCATCGGGAACGGGTCGAACATGTCGTCGGCCTCGTCCAGCTCGTCCAGCTCGGTCCCGCCGGACACCTCGTCCGGCTCGGCCATGCCCGCGGGCACCTCCTCCGGCTCGACCGCAGGACCAGCCAGCTCGGCCGTGCCGTCGACCTGCTCGCCGACCACCGGGTCCGCGTCGGACAGCTCGTCCAGCTCGGCGGGCAGTTCGTCCCGCTCGTCGATCCCCGGCACCTGCTCGTCGGTGCCGGACACCTCGTCCAGCTCGGCCGCCTGCCCCGGCTCCGGCGCCTCGTCCAGCTCCGGTGCCCCGCCCAGCTCCGGTGCCCCGTCGGACACCTCCGCCTCCGCGACCTCGACCGGCTCGACCGCCTCCACGTCGGTGGCCGGCTCGGCCACCTCGTCGGCCACTGCCTCGGCCGACCCGACCGCCTCGCCTCCGTCCGGCTCCGGGCCGTCGCCGGTCCCGGCCGACAGCCCCTCGATCTCGGCGACCGGCACGTCCCCGGCGCTCTCCAGCTCCCCGGCCACCGGCACGCCCGCACCCGTCTCCGGCGTCCCGGCGACCAGCACCTCCGCACCCGTCTCCAGCTCCCCGGCCACCGGCAGGTCCGCCGACTCCCCGCGCCGCCGCAGCCGGACCAGCTCGCGGATCGCGAACCCGCCCGCGGTGACCAGGACCAGAGCCGACGCCCCGAAGGCGACGAACCGCCAGACCTCGACCGTGCCGCCCTCCTCGGCCACCTCGGTGACCGTGACCGAGCCGATCAGGCAGCGGATCGGCGCGACGTCGGTGGCATAGGACAGCTCCCAGGCGGTGGCGCCGGCGGGTGCGACCACCCACTCCCGGCCGACCACCACCCCGTCCGCCCCGGCGAAGAAGACCTCCAGCCGGTGCTCGGCGGATGCGGTGTCCGGGTCGGTGATCCGGCCCTGCGCGAGCCAGGTGCCGCCCTGGTCGGTGCAGCTGTCCAGGGTGGCGAGGGGACCGGCGTCGGTCGCGCTGAGCGGGGGCGCCCCGACGGCGTCGGTGGCCGGACCGAAGACCCAGACACCTGCGATCGCCATCGCCAGGACAGCCGCAGGTGCTGGCTTCACACCGACTGCCTTCCTCTCGTCCGTCGTGGGAGCGGCGGGGTGCGGCCCGCCCCGTGCGAGACGCGGGCCGCACCGCCTGCCCCTCACGGGGCCCGGTCCGGGCACGCCACCCCGACCGGAGTGGATCGCCGACGTGCGAGTCGACAACCTGGCCATCCTGGGTGGGTGACCGTGGGCGCACGGACCGGCCGCGGTGATTCGTGGTGGATCGAGCCGCGGGCGCGGACGTCGATCCGGTCGATCGTGGTGGTGCGGGGCGAAGGTCAGTCCTCCCCTGCGCCCAACCAGGTCGAGGCCGCCCGGGCGAGCCGGTCCCGGCCTTCCACCCCGACCTTCTTGTAGAGGGCGAAGACGTGGTTCTCGACCGTGCGCGGGCTGATCTCGACCAGCGCCGAGATCTGTTGCAGGTCCATTCCGCGGCCGAGGAGCTTGGCGCTCTCGATCTCCCGGGGCGACAGTTCCAGCGTGGCGACCAGGCGGGCGAACAGCCCCCGGGGCACCGGTCCGCGCGCGGCGGCCGCGGTCCAGATCAGGTCGACCGCATCGGCGGCCCCGGCCCGGTCGCCGCGGTCGCGCAGCGCCATGGCCCGGGTGATACCGGCGCGCATGGCGTGCAGCCGGCAGCCCGCGGTCTCCAGGGCGGTGGCGGCCTCGGCCAGCTGGTCAGGGTCACCGGCGCCGACGGCCGCGACGTACTGCACCAGGGCGGTGAGCACCGGGCCCTGCACGCCGTCGCAGGCCTGCACCAGCCGGTCGATCCGGGCGGTGTCGGGGTCCATCTCGGCGGCCGGGATCGCCAGGAAGATCGCGGCGGCGAGCTCACCGCGGTCGAGCATCCGGCCGACCTCGGTCCACACCTCCTCGCCGCCGTCCTGACGCCCGCCGACCAGCGTGCACAACAGGCTCGGCACCATGCCGGGCAGCGGTCCGCGGTCGGCGTGGAACACCTCGGCCTGCTGCGCGATCGGCTGGGCGAAGGCCCGGTCGCCGCGCCAGCTGGCGGCCAGTGCCGCCCAGATCTGCAGGCTGGCCCGGAAGTGGCGGCTGAGCAGCGGGGTGGTGGTGCCGGTCATCACCGCGTCGAACAGCTTCTGCAGTTGATCGAAGTCGCCGTTCAGCACCAGTCCGAGCACCGCGACGTAGGCGTGCGACTGGAGGCCGGCCGGGTCGAGGGAGTCCTGCGCCGCAGCGAAGTGATCCATCGCAAACTCCAGTCCGCGCTCGGTCTGCCCGGACATCACCCAGGCCAGGCCGCGGAACAGGTCGGCGTCCAGGCCGAGCAGCGGCTCGTCGTGACCGGTGCGCTCCAGCACCTCGATCGCGTCCAGCACCCGGCCCGCGACCAGCAGGCGCTCGGCCTCGGCGACCGCGAGCAGGGCGGTCGACGGGCGGACCGGCTCCTGGGGGTCCACGCCGTGCCGGAGCGTGCGCAGGTGCAGGGCGGTGGCGGCCAGGGTGCGGTCGGCGTCGTCGGTGCCGGCGCAGATCGTGAGGTCGGCCGCCTCGTCGTCGCCGAGCGCGATGCCCTGGTACAGCGCGGACCAGGCGCGGGCGGTCGGCGACGGACCCGCGGCCAGGACCTCGGTCACCACCGGGTCGATCGTGGTGCGCGGGCTGGCCGTGACGTCGAGGGCGCGCAGCAGCGGCAGGGTGTCGTCGCCGACCGGGTCGTCCCGCCAGCGCCGGTGCAGCAGGCCGAGCTCCAGCTCCCAGTGCTCGGAGATGTGCCGGCTCACCACGGCGGTGCCCGGGCCGGACAGCACCGGGGCGGAGCCGATGCCGAGCAGTTCACCCGAACCGTGCCGGGCGGCGAACTCGTCGGCGGCCAGCCGGCTGGCGTAGGAGCCGGTGTTGCGCAGGTACTCGGCGACCAGCGGCGGGAACACCCCGACCACCGGGCCGCCGTCGGAGCCGACCACCTGGAGCAGGCCGCTGCGGTCCAGCACGTCGAACTGCTCCAGCGCGATCAGCCCGGCGATCTCGGCCATCGGCGCGGCGCCGACCATCGCGACCCGGGCCAGCGCGTCGAGCTCCTCGGGCGTCAGGTCGCCGACCAGCGGCTCCACGGCGGCGGCCAGTGCGTCGTCCCAGAGCGGGCCGGTGGCGCGCCACATCCCGCCGCGGCGGGTCAGCTTGCCGGACCGGCGGGCGGTGTCGACCAGCGCGCGGACCAGGGCGGGCACCCCACCGGTCTTGGTGGCGATCCGGGCGAAGGTCGCCGGGTCGACGGTGCCGGGCAGCAGGGTCGACAGCAGCTGGTGCAGCGGGCCGAAGCCGAGCGGCGCCACGGTCAGCAGCACACCGGGCTGGAAGTGGGAGGTGAGGGTGCGCACCGCGGCGCTGGGTGCGCCCGCGCGGCGGGAGACCACCATCGTGGTGAAGGCGTGCCGGCCACGGGCGGCGACCACGGCACCGGCGCTGACCATGTCGAGGTCGTCGGCGTCGTCGATCACCAGCACCGAGCCGCGCTTGGCGACCATCCCGCCCAGCGCCACCGCGGCACCGGCGATCGCGGCCGCACCGCCGACTCCGGGCACCGAGACCCCGGCCACGGCCAGGGCGGTCAGCGGCCGGTCGCGCAGGGCGGCGACCCCGTTGATCTGCACCACGGTGTGGCCGGCCTCGGCCAGCTCGGCGATGACATGGCGGACCACGTGGCTGCGGCCGGTGCCGCGCAGGCCGGTCAGGTTCACGTGCACGCCCGACCGGAGGTAGTCCACTGCCTCGGCCACCACCCCGGTCGAGGGCACCGCCGGGATCACCGACGGTTCGGCACTCGGCCTCGGCGCAGGTAGCCGTGCCGCACTGGTCGCCACGTTTCTGGCGCGCTCGCTCATGGGACACTCCCGACAGTCCGGATCCAGACCACCGGCGGCTCACGGGCCCCTCCGGTGGCGGGGGCTCGGTGCCCCAGCTCCGTGGCACACATCGTGGTTCTCACGCAGTCCACTCCGTGGAGATGCGGGAAATCACTCCCGTACCGGGTGGAGCGGATGCGTCAGTTAGGTGCTTGACGCCGGGGGTACTCAACCGCTGTGGGGGCAACTCGATGAGTGGCGGCCCCACCACCTACCGACGGGGCTTGGGCTCCGGGACCGGTGCCTGGCCGGAGGCACGCTGGGCGCGCTGCCACTCCCGGGCCTCACCCTGGCGACGGGCCTCGGCACCGGAGGCGATCTCGGCCCGCACGTGCTCGTCCCGGTAACCGAAGGCGTCGACCAGGTCCTGGGCGTGCGGGCGCAGCCGGAGCAGCAGCCGCTCGATGTAGGAGGTGACGGTCCGGGCGCGACCGGCGGACAGCCGGCCGTTGAGCAGGTACCAGGCCAGGTGCCGCTCGATGACCGTCAGGCCGAACAGGTCGCGCAGCCAGGTGAGCACCTGCCGGGTGCCGGAGTCGGCGACCTGGTCCAGGCCACGGGTGAACGCCTCCCACTGCAGCAGCTCGGCATGGGCGCGGGCGGCCTCGATCATCTCGTGCTGGTGGGCGTCGAACAGCGCCGCGGCGACCTCCGGGGCGGCGCGGCGGGCCGGGCGCAGGGCCTGGGCGAGCTCGGCGACCATGGTGTGCGCCCGGTCGGCCAGCAGTGCGCGCTGGGTGTCGGCCTCGCGGAGCTGTCCGGCGCTGCGCCGGGCGTCCCCGGCGTCGACCAGGGTCTGCACCGCCCGGGCCAGCGGCATCCGGTGCAGCGCGGCGTCGGTGACCTTCTCCGCCATCAGCCGGGCCATCACGGCCGGGTCGCCGCCGACGGTGTGCGCGTAGTTGGTCAGCAACCGCTTGGCGACCAGCTGGTACAGCACCGTGTTGTCGCCCTCGAAGGTGACGTACACGTCCAGGTCGGCGCGCAGCGAGGTGAGCCGGTTCTGGGTGAGGAAGCCGGCGCCGCCGCACGCCTCGCGGCAGGTCTGCAGGGTGTCCAGCGCGTGCCAGGTCGAGGTGGGCTTGAGCGCGGCGGCCAGCGTCTCCAGCTCCTCGCGGCCCTCCTCGGTGTCGGCCCGGCCGGAGAACACGTCGTCGAAGGCGGCCAGCAGGTGCTCGTGCGCGAAGCCGGAGGCGTAGGTCTCGGCCAGCAGCGGCAGCAACCGGCGGCGGTGCTGGCCGTAGTCGAGCAGCACCACCTCGTCGGTGGGGTCGGCGCCCGGGAACTGCCGGCGCTGGTTGGCGTAGGTGACCGCGATCTGCAGGCCGATCCGGGCGGCGTTCACCGCGGCGCCGTCCAGCGACACCCGGCCCTGCACCAGGGTGCCGAGCATGGTGAAGAACCGGCGCCCGGGGCTGGCGATCGGGGAGGTGTAGCTGCCGTCCGCGGCGACGTCGCCGTAGCGGTTCAGCAGGTCGGCGCGCGGCACCCGGACGTGGTCGAACCAGAGCCGGCCGTTGTCGATCCCGTTCAGGCCGCCCTTGAGCCCGTCGTCCTCGCCGCCGACCCCGGGCAGGAACTCGCCGGTGGCCGCGTCCCGGATCGGCACGTGGAAGGCGTGCACGCCGTGGTTGACCGGCGCCGGGTCGCCCGGGCCCTGGGTGATCAGCTGGGCGAAGACCACCGCGGCGGTGCCGTGCTGGCCGGCGTTGCCCAGGTAGTCCTTCCAGGCGGCCCGGAACGGGGTGTGCAGCACGAAGTGCTCGGTGGCCGGGTCGTAGGTGGCGGTGGTGGCGACGCTGGCGACATCGGAGCCGTGGCCGGTCTCGGTCATGGCGAAGGCGCCGGGCACGTCGACGCTGAGCGCGTCCGGCAGCAGGCGGTCGTGGTGGGCGGTGGTGCCCAGGTGCAGGATCGCCGAGGCGTACAGCCCCCACTGCACGCCGGCCTTGATCTGCAGCGAGGGGTCGGCGGTGACCAGCTCCTCGAATCGGGCCAGCGACCCACCGTGGTCGTCCGCGCCGCCGAACCGGACCGGGAACGCCCGGTGCACGTTGCCCTCCGCGGCCAGGGTGCGCAGCTGGTCCAGCACCCGGGCGCGGTGGTCGGCGACCGGCTGGCCCTCGATCCGCCAGAACCGCTCCTGGGTGAGCAGCTCGCGGGCGTCCCGCCGCAGGTCGCCGTACCGGCCGAGCAGCACGCCGGTCAGCGCCGGCACGTCCACCCGGGTCCCGTCCGGCTCGGCGTGCTGGCCGGTGCCGGTGGGGCGGATGGTGCGGGCCGGGTCGGTGGGCACCGGTGCGGTGGTGGTCATGGCTGCTCCCCTGGATCTGGCGTCGTCGTTGGCGCGTGCTGAGGGTGGTGCTCCCGGCCGAGCTGCGCGACCGGTCCGGTCCACAGCCAGCGGGTGATCTGGTCGGTGAGCTCGTCCCGGTCCTGGCGGGGGGTGGTGCGCAGCCACAGTTCGGCGGTGCCGCGCACGAAGCCGACCGCCCCGGCGGCCCAGAGCAGCAGCTGCGGGTCGTCGAAGGGTGCCGCGATCAGCTCGGTGATCGAGTCGACCACGTGCTCCACCGACCCGTCCCGGGTGACGAAGGTGTAGACCGCCGGCGAGGACTCGATCATCGCCAGGTAGGTGCCGACCATCGCCCGGAGCGCGTCGCGCGGCCCGTCGGCGGTCTGGGCGGCTTCCACCAGGGCGGCCCGGATGTCGGCCACCACCTCCTCGGCGACGGCCAGTTGCACCCCGGTCTTGTCGGTGAAGTAGCGGTACACGATCGACTTGGAGGTGCCCGCGGCGGCGGCCAGGTCGTCCATCGACACGTCCGGGCCCTGGTGGTGCACCAGCTTGCGGGCGGCGCGGGCGAGGTCGGCCCGGCGGGCCAGGCGGTGGTCGTCCCAGCGGGTGGAGCGGCCGTCGGCGGTGGGCGCGACCGGCTCCGGCCCGGCCACCGTGGCGGCCGCGCCCTCCTGGTCCGTCTCCGTCGACGGTTCCCGTGTGATCGGGCTCACAGAACGGACAGTATCAGGTACTGTGAGTTTCGGACATCGGATGCACAAGGGACGGAAGTCCCGACTTTTCCGATCCGGTCAGGCACATCGACGACGATGCGGAGCACCTCCCATGCCAGTGACTTCCCCGACCGCCCGGGCCCTGGTGCTCGGCGGCAACCGGATCCCCTTCGCCCGGGCCGGCGGCGCCTACGCCCGGTGCAGCAACCAGGACATGTTCACCGCCGCGCTCAACGGGCTGGTCGCCCGGTTCGGCCTGCAGGGCGAACGGCTCGGCGAGGTGGTCGCCGGGGCGGTGATCAAGCACAGCCGCGACTTCAACCTCACCCGCGAGTCGGTGCTCGGCTCGCCGCTGTCCGCCCAGACCCCCGCGTACGACCTGCAGCAGGCCTGCGCCACCGGGCTGGAGGCCGTGATCGGGGTGTCCAACAAGATCCGGCTCGGCCAGATCGGCTCCGCGATCGCCGGCGGCGTCGACTCCGCCTCCGACGTGCCGGTCACGGTCAGCGAGGGCCTGCGGCACACCCTGCTCGCGATCAACCGGGCCAAGAGCGTCCAGCAGCGGCTCAAGGCCGCCGCGCAGTTCCGGCCCGGCGACCTGGCCCCGGCCTTCCCCGGCGTCGACGAGCCGCGCACCGGCCTGTCGATGGGCGAGCACCAGGCGCTGACCACCGCCCAGTGGGGGATCAGCCGCCAGGAGCAGGACGAGATCGCCCTGGCCAGCCACCAGCGCCTGGCCGCCGCCTGGGACGCCGGGTTCTTCGACGACCTGGTCACCGGCTACCGCGGCCTGCAGCGCGACCAGAACCTGCGACCGGACACCTCGCTGGAGAAGCTCGGCGCACTCAAGCCGGTGTTCGGCACCCGGCTGGACACCCCGGCGACCATGACCGCCGGCAACTCCACCCCGCTGACCGACGGCGCCTCCACCGTGCTGCTGGGCAACGACGAGTGGGCCGACGCCCACGGCCTGACCCCGCTGGCCGTGGTGGTCGACGCCGAGACCGCCGCGGTGGACTTCGTGCACGGCGACGACGGCCTGCTGATGGCCCCGGCCTACGCCGTCCCCCGGCTGCTGGCCCGGCAGGGACTCTCCCTGGCCGACCTGGACCTGATCGAGATCCACGAGGCCTTCGCCGCCACCGTCGCCACCACGCTCGCGGCCTGGTCCGACAAGGAGTTCTGCGTGAACCGGCTCGGCCTGGACGACGTGCTCGGCACCGTCGACCGGGCGAAGCTCAACGTGCATGGGTCGTCGCTGGCCGCCGGGCACCCGTTCGCGGCCACCGGCGGGCGGGTCGTCGCCACGGTCGCCAAGGAGCTGGCCCGGCGCAAGGCCGAGACCGGCCGGACCGCGCGGGCGCTGATCTCGGTCTGCGCCGCCGGTGGCCTGGGCGTCGCGGCGATCCTGGAGTCGGCATGAGCACCGACACCTACCTCGACCTGGTCAACGGCGGGCTGACCGGGACACTGGCCAAGAAGCTCGGGCTGCCCCGCCCCACCCCGCTGCGCCGGTACCGCCCCGGCAGCCCGCTGGTGGACGGCCCGGTGCTGGTGCTCGGCACCGGCAAGGACGCCGACACCCTGGCCGGGTTCCTGTCCGGCACCGACGGCCGGACCGGCGGCTGGGACCTGGACGTGCGGCGGCACGCCGGCGACGGCACTCGGTTCGCTGCCGCGGTGCTGGTGCTGACCGAGGTCGAACGCCCGCAGGACCTGTCCGAGCCGGTGCTCGCCCTGGCCCCGGTGCTCAAGACCCTGGCCCGGCACGGCCGGGTGGTGACCGTGTCCCGGCCCGCGCTCGACGACCAGGCACCCGCGCTGGCCGCCGCCCGGCAGGGCATCGACGGGGTGCTGCGCTCGCTGGCCAAGGAACTGCGCGGCGGGGCGACCGGCAACGGCGTGGTGGTGGCCGACGACGTGCCGGTGACCGCTCCGGCGGTGCTCGGCGCGCTGCGGTTCTTCCTGTCCAGCCGGTCGGCCTACGTCGACGGGCAACTGATCGAGGTCGGCTCCGAGGCCGGCACCCTGCCCGCCGACTGGGAGCAGCCGCTGGCCGGACGGGTCGCGGTGGTGACCGGCGCAGCCCGCGGGATCGGCGAGTCGATCGCGCACACCCTGGCCCGGGACGGCGCCACCGTGATCGCGGTGGACGTGCCCGCCGCCGGGGAGGCCCTGACCACGGTGGCGAACGCGGTCCGCGGCACCGCCCTGCAACTGGACGTGACCGCCGACGACGCCGGGGACCGGATCCTGCGGCACGCCCTGGACCGGCACGGCCGGCTGGACATCGTGGTGCACAACGCCGGGATCACCCGGGACAAGTTGCTGGCCAACATGACCCCGGACCGGTGGGACGCGGTGCTGGCGGTGAACATCGCCGCCCAGCTGCGGATCAACGAGGCCCTGCTCACCAGCGGCGACCTGACCGACGCGCCGCGGATCGTGTCGCTGGCCTCGACCTCCGGGATCGCCGGGAACCGCGGCCAGACCAACTACGCGGCGTCCAAGGGCGGGGTGATCGGCATGGTCCGGGCCACCGCGCCGCTGCTCACGGCGTTCGGCGGCACCGCGAACGCGGTCGCGCCGGGCTTCATCGAGACCGAGATGACCGCGAAGATGCCGCCGCTGACCCGTCAGGTCGCCCGGCGGCTGTCCTCGCTGCAACAGGGCGGGCTGCCGGTGGACGTGGCCGAGGCGGTCGCCTTCCTGGCCTCGCCGCCCGCCGGTGGGATCGTCGGCCAGGTGCTGCGGGTCTGCGGTCAGGCGATGGTCGGCCGATGACCGCCCCCGCCGGACTGCGCGAGGTGGTGCTGCCGGCCGTCCCCGCGCTCGGTGGCCTGTACCTGCGCGCCGGGGCGGCCAGGCTGCGGGCCCGCGGCGGGCCGTCGCGGTCCACGCTGCCGGCGGTCAGGCTGCGGGTGGACGGGGTCCGGGCCGACCCGGCACGGCTCACCGCCTACCAGCACCTGCTGGGCGAGACCGCGGACGACCGGCTGCCGGCCGGCTTCGTGCACGTGCTCGCGTTCCCGGTGGCCACCGCGCTGATGTCCCGGCCGGACTTCCCGCTGACCCTGCTCGGCATGGTGCACCTGGCCAACCGGGTGACCCAGCACCGGCCGCTGCTGCTCGGCCAGGAGCTCGGGGTGCACGCCTGGGCCGAGGACCTGCGCCCGCACCACCGGGGCGCCCAGGTCGATCTGGTCACCAGCGTGCACGGCCCGGACGGTGCGGAGGCCTGGCGCGGGGTGTCCACCTACCTCGCCCCCGGCGTCCGGCTGCCCGGCACCGAGCGGCCGGAGCGCACCGACCGGGAGGAGTTCCGTCCGCCGCTGCCCACCGCGCGGTGGCGGTACGACGCCGACCGGGGACGGCGGTACGCCGCGGTCTCCGGCGACGCCAACCCGATCCACCTGTCCGCGCTCAGCGCCAAGGCCTTCGGCTTCCCGCGGGCGATCGCGCACGGCATGGACACCGCCGCCCGGGCACTCGCCGGTGTCGGCGCCCAGCGCGGTGACCGCTTCACCTGGACCGCCGAGTTCGCCGCCCCCGTCATGCTGCCCGCGACCCCCAGCGTCCGGGTCGCCCGGGACGGGGCCGGCTTCGGCTACACGGTCTGGGACGGCCGGCGGCACAAGCTCCACCTGCACGGGCGGGTGGACCCGATCTGAGCACCACCCGGTGACCCAGACGGTCGCGGGCCGGTCCGATACTGAGGGGTTCGGACCGGCCCGTCTGTCTGTCCCCCGTGCCACAGTGAGGCCATGCCCCTCCCCCTGGACGACCTGGAACCGTGGCACGGCTCGCTCACGCCGGAAGTCGACCTGGACCGGCTGCTGCTGGACGGCGCCGACCTGACCGGTGCGGACGGCGAGGGCGCCCGGGTGCTGGAGTGCCTGCTGCGCGGCTGCGACCTGGACCAGACCGTGCTGGACCACGCGCACCTGCTGGACTCCACCCTGGCCGAGTGCCGGGCCGGGACGCTGCGCGCGCGGAGCAGCACCTGGCGGGACGTGACCGTGGACGGCTGCCGGTTCGGCGCGCTGGAGGTGTTCGGCTCCGGCTGGGACCGGGTCACCATCCGCGGCGGCAAGATCGACTACCTCAACCTCCGGGACGCGAAGGTGCACGACCTGCGGCTGGTCGACTGCACCATCGGCGACCTGGACCTGGCGGGCTGTGCCGTCCGCCGGCTGCGCACCGAGGGCTGCCAGGTGCGCCGGCTGGACGTGAGCCGGGCCCAGCTCAAGGACGCCGACCTGCGCGGGATGGAGCTGCGCGGGATCGACGGCACCGCCGGGCTGCGTGGCGCGACGATCAGCTCCGACCAGCTCTACGACCTGGCCGGTGCGCTGGCCGACCACCTGGGCGTGCGGGTGGACTGACCCCTCAGTCGTCCAGCACCGGCCCGCACCCGGCCGCCGCGGTCGCCGCGAGCGCATCGATGCCGTGCACGGCCGGCCGCGGGTCGTCCACCACCGCCCAGCAACCGTCGACCACCGCGTAGCGGGCAGCCGGGCCGTCGGTGGTCCAGGCGTGCAGCGCCTCGATCAGCCGGTCGACCGCCTCCGCCGGGGTGCCGACCCCGACCGACGCCCGCAGCGCCCCGCCGGTGACCCCGAGCCGGGCGAGCAGCGGGTGGGCGCAGAACCGGCCGTCCCGCACCCCGATCCCCCACTCGGCAGACAGGTACGCGGCGACCAGCCCCGGGTCGTCCTCGCCCACGCTGAACGACACCACCCCGACCGGGTCGGCGGAGTCCGGCCACAGCCGCAGCACCCGGACCCCCGGCACCCCGGCCAGCCCGGCGACCAGCCGCTCGCGCAGTTCCTGCTCGTGGGCGACCAGCGCGCCGGCCGGCAGCGCGGCCAGCTCCTCGCAGGCGGCGGCCAGCGCCACCGCACCGAGGACATTCGGCGACCCGGCCTCGTGCCGGGCGGGGGCGGGCTGCCACAGGGTGCGGTCGGTGCGGACATCCCGGACCGCCCCACCCCCGGCCAGGTACGGCGTGCCCTGGTCCAGCCAGTCCCGGCGGCCGACCAGCGCGCCGGCGCCGAACGGGGCGTAGGTCTTGTGGCCGGAGAACGCGACGTAGTCCACCCCGGTGCCGGCCAGCGAGAACGGCCGGTGCGGCACCAACTGGGCGCCGTCGATCAGCAGCCGGGCGCCCGCGTCGTGCGCGATCCGCACCAGGTCGTCGATCGGCAGGCTCTCCCCGGTGACGTTGGAGGCGCCGGTGACGGTGACCAGGGCGTACGGGCCGCGGGTCAGCTCCTCGCGCAGCAGGTCGAGGGTGGCGGCGGCGGTCGGCCCGCTGGCCAGCACGGTGGTCCGGCGGTTGTCCTCGCCGGTACTGTGCACCCAGGGCAGCAGGTTCGCGTGGTGCTCGCAGTCCAGCACCAGCACCGCGCCGGGCACGCAGCCGGCCAGCAGGTTCAGCGCGTCGGTGGTGTTGCGGACGATCACGGCCACGTCGTCCGGCCGGGCGCCGACGAATCGGGCGATGGTCTGCCGGGAGTTCTCGTACAGGGCGGTGGACACCTGGGACAGGTACCCGGCGCCGCGGTGCACCGAGGCGTACAGCGGCAGCACTTCGCTCACCCGGGCGGCCACCGCGTCCAGTGCGGGGGCCGAGGCGGCATAGTCGAGGTTGGCGTAGCGGACGGTGCGGCCGTCGACCAGCGGCACCGGGGTGTCCGCCCCGACGACGGGCAGCAGGGCGTCGGTGCGGCTGAGGGTGGATGCGGACATGCCAAGGACCTCCGGACGGGAGGGCAGCCCGGCGACCCGGGCGACCCGCGCTTGCCCACCACCGGTCGGCGGTGGGCCAGGTCGTCACCCGGGGCACCCCGCCGCGGAGGGAGGGTTGCCGGCCAGCAAGCCGGGGCTACGCGCTGGCACTCATGACCTCCGCCCAGGGTGAACCGGCCCGCGGCGGATCGTCAAGACGTGCCCACACTCCGGGCGGTCCTGGCGGAACGGCCGATCCGGTGTCTAGGGTCGGGGCCACCATCCAGAGCGGCCGAGAGATCTGGCTCGACGACGCCGCAGCAGCCCAGGCAGGGTCCACCACTGCCCAGGGTGCTACCGCCAGGACCGATGGAGGAGCGATGAGCGAGACCCCCCTGCCCTACCGGTTGCTGACCGGACCGGACGACCGGTCGTTCTGCGAGCGGGTGAGCGCCGCCCTGGCCGAGGGCTACCGGCTGTACGGCAGCCCGGCCGCGACCTTCGACGGGGAGCGGGTGATCGTCGCACAGGCGGTGATCCTCCCCGGCGCGGGCGAGCCGACGGTGCGACCGCTGTGAGCGGCTACGCCGGGGACCTGACCCCGCAGCAGGCCTGGCGAACCCTGGCCGACGACCCCTCGGTGCTGCTGGTCGACGTCCGCACCGAGGGCGAGTGGCGCACGATCGGGGTGCCCGACCTGCCGGAGCGGGTCGGCTTCGTCGAATGGGTGGACGGCCTCGGCCGGCCCAACCCGCGGTTCGTCGAGCAGCTGACCGAGCTGGGCGCGGGCGACGGCCGCCCGGTGCTGTTCCTGTGCCGGTCCGGCGTGCGCTCGATCGCCGCCGCGACCGCTGCCACCGCCGCCGGGATCGGCCCGTCGTACAACATCCTCACCGGCTTCGAGGGCGACGTCGGCCCGGACGGCGAGCGCGGGCACGCCGGCTGGCGCGCCGAGGGCCTGCCCTGGCGGGCGCTGTGACGGCCGCCGGACCCGGCGACTGGCAGGACGGGCTGCTCCCCCGCGACGAGCTGCGGCCGGACACCCTCGCGGTGCGCGGCGGCACGGTCCGGACCGGGTTCCAGGAGACCTCCGAGGCGCTGTTCCTGACCCAGGGCTACGTCTACGACCGGGCCGCCGACGCCGAGGCGGCCTTCGCCGGGGAGTCCGACCGGTTCCTGTACTCCCGCTACGGCAACCCCACGGTCAGCACCTTCGAGGAGCGGCTGCGGCTGCTGGAGGGCGCCGAGGCCTGCTACGCCACCGCCTCCGGGATGAGCGCCGTGTTCACCGCCCTCGCCGCGCTGGTCGGCAGCGGGTCGCGGATCGTCGCCGCCCGGGCCCTGTTCGGGTCCTCGGTGGTGATCTTCGACGAGATCCTCGCCAAGTGGGGGGTGCGCACCGACTACGTGGACGGCCACGTGCCGGAGCAGTGGGAACAGGCCCTGGCGACCCCCGCCGACGTGGTGTTCTTCGAGACCCCGTCGAACCCGATGCAGGACCTGGTGGACATCGCCCGGGTCAGCGAGCTGGCCCACGCCGCGGGAGCCGTGGTGGTGGTCGACAACGTCTTCGCCACCCCGGTGCTGTCCCGGCCGCTGCTGTTCGGCGCCGACGTGGTGGTCTACTCGGCCACCAAGCACATCGACGGGCAGGGCCGGGTGCTGGGCGGGGCGATCCTCGGCCCGGAGGACTTCGTGCACGGGCCGGTGCAGACCCTGATCCGGAACACCGGTCCCTCGCTCAGCCCGTTCAACGCCTGGGTGCTGCTCAAGGGCCTGGAGACCCTCTCGCTGCGGGTCCGGCACCAGACCGCGTCCGCGCTGACCGTGGCCGGCTGGCTGGAACGGCACCCGGCGGTCGCGGAGGTCCGGTACCCGTACCTGCCCTCGCACCCGCAGCACGACCTGGCACTGCGCCAGCAGGACGGCGGCGGCACGGTGGCGACCTTCACCCTGCGCACCCCGGAGGGCGCCACCCCGGAGCTGGCCAAGAAGCTGACCTTCGACGTGCTGGACCGGCTCCGGGTGATCGACATCTCGAACAACCTGGGCGACGCCAAGTCGATGGTCACCCATCCGGCGACCACCACCCACCGCAAGCTCGGCCCGGCCGGTCGCGCCGCAGTGGGGATCGCCGAGTCGACCATCCGGTTGTCGGTCGGGCTGGAGGACCCGCGCGACCTGATCGCCGACCTGGACCGCGCCTTCGGCTGACTCGGCACGGCGGCACCCGGTCGCCGGCGCGGACCGGCCGGCTCAGCCCAGCAGCCGGGCCAGCTCCCGGTCGTCCCCGCCGAGCGGGTGCAGCACCAGGCCGTCCACCCCGGTCCGGTCGGCCAGCTCGCGCAGTTCGGCGAGTAGCAGGCCGGTGGTGGTGACCACCCGGGTGGCGGCGGGCGACCAGGTCAGGCCGCTGAGCGCGTCCAGGAACTCCAGTTCGGCACGCTTGCGGCGGGCGGCCCGGTCGTCCGGGGCCAGCACGACGTCCAGGTCGAGCAGCACGGTCACCTGGTGCCGGGCGCGGCCGGCGGCGGCGATCGCCTCGGCGGCCAGGGCCGCCCGGTCGGCCAGGTCCGCGACCGCGGGCAGCTCGGCGGAGAATGCCAGCCGGATCACGTCCGCCCGGGCGGCGGCGACCAGGAGATCGGTGCTGGTGGCGGGCCGGTGCTCGACCCCCGGGAGGTCCGGGTCACGCAGCCACAGCGCGGGCGCCGGAGCGGGAACGACCGACAGGACGGGACGAGCGGGGTCGACCGCGGGGCGGTCCAGGGTGGGCTGAGCCATGGGGGTGTCCTCGGGTGAGGCGGGTGCACGCGAGGGCCGTCCGGCCGCGGGCGCGCGGGGTCGTCAGCTCAGCGACAACACACCCGGCTCAGGAACACCCGGGAACGGTAACCACGCCACCGGGGCGGGCACCAGCGGGCGTCCACATCCCGGACCCCGGCGCGGCCACCCCCAGGGGTCAGGAGACCAGCGCCCGCATCACCGAGGTGAAGAACCGCAGCCCGTCCGTGCCGGAGCGGGGCCCGCGAGCACCGTCGGGGCCGAAGCCGGGCTCCACCGCGTGCTCGGGGTGCGGCATCAGGCCGACCACGTTGCCCGCGGCGTTGGTGATGCCGGCGATCCCGCGGCGGGAACCGTTCGGGTTCCAGCCCTGGTAGCGGAACACCACCCGGCCCTCGCCCTCCAGCTCGTCCAGGGTGCGCTCGTCGGCGACGTACTGGCCGTCCTGGTTCTTGAGCGGGATGGTGATCCGCTCACCGGCGGTGTAGTCGCCGGTCCAGGCGGTGCCGGCGTTCTCGACGCTGAGCACCTGCTCCCGGCAGACGAAGTGCAGGTGGTCGTTCTTCACCATCGAGCCGGGCAGCAGGTGCGCCTCGGTGAGGACCTGGAACCCGTTGCAGATGCCGAGCACCGGCATCCCCTTGCCCGCGGCGTCGACGATCTCGCCCATCACCGGCGCGAACCGGCTGATCGCCCCGGCGCGCAGGTAGTCGCCGTAGGAGAAGCCGCCGGGCAGGACCACGGCGTCCACCTGGTGCAGGTCGGCGTCGGCGTGCCAGAGCGCGACCGGCTCGGCCCCGGCCAGGCGCACCGCGCGGGCGGCGTCCCGGTCGTCCAGGGTGCCGGGGAAGGTGACGACCCCGATCCGGGTCATCAGGCCAGACCCTCGGAGACGATGGTGCCCGCTGCATCCGCCTCGTAGTCGGCGACGCGGACCACGTCCTCGATCACCGGGTTGGACAGCACCTGCTCGGCGGCCTCGGCCGCGGCGGCGAGCACCTCGGGGGTGACGGGGCCGTCGACCTCCAGCTCGAACCGCTTTCCCTGGCGGACGGAGGTGAACTGCCCGAAGCCCAGACGGGGCAGCGCTCCGGCGACCGCCTTGCCCTGGGGGTCGAGGATCTCCGGCTTGGGCATCACATCGACGACGACTCGTCCCACAGGTGCTCCCTGGTTGTCGGGCGGTGGTGGTGGCGTCGACAGGATACCGACCCGCGCGGGCGCTCCGGTGCGTCAGGGTTCCCGGGGCAGCCGGACCAGCCCCAGCCCGGCCGATGTGCCGCCGGTGAGGTACCGCAGCAGCACGTCGTTCCCGGGCCGGGCGAGCTCCCGCGACCAGCCGGCGATCACCAGCAACCAGCCACGGTCCTGCGCGGCCTGCCACCACAGGTCGTCGTGGTCGGCGACCGACAGCACCTCCGCCGCGCTCCACAGGGTGGCCTCGCCGGCGACGGCGGTGACCGTGGCGCGGCTGGGGTCGAGCTGCGGCACCGCGCCGGATTCGTCCAGGCCGAGCTCGGCGATCGCCCGGGACAGATCGGCCACCGCCCAGGCCTCCGTCCCGGCGGGGTGCAGCACCCAGACCGCGACGGGTCGACCGTCGCGGGGGTGGAAGCCGGCCACGGTCCGCCCGGGTACGAGCCGGGCGGGTGGCCGGTCGCAGCCGTTGCGCAGCACAGTGCTGCCGACGCTAGGCCGTCGCGCAGGGGGCCCGTGGGTGCCAGCACCCAGCGACGGGGTCAGGCCACCCGATCGGCGCAGAGCGGCCGGACGGTCAGCGGCGCTCCGGCCGCGTCCGCCGGATCAGCACCACCGTCACGCCGAGGCCGATCAGCAGCACCCCGACCGCCGCACCGATCGCCAGGTCCGCACCGGTGACCGCCAGACCGCCCGCGGTGATCGTGACCGGGGCCTCGGGCGCCGGGGCCGGAGCGGCTCCGGTGGTGGGCGGGTCGGCCGGGGAGGTGGTCGCCGGGGGCGCGGTGGTCGGCGATGCCGTGGCCGGCGGCGTCGTGGTCGGCGACCCGGTCGGCGGCTGGGTGGGCACGACACCCACCCCGGTCACGGTGAGCTGGTAGGGCGCCCCGACCACGGATGCGGTCCAGTGCGAGGTCTGCCCCGGCGCCTCGTAGGGGCTGGTGTAGCTGACCTCCGGCGCCTCCAGCGGGATCACGGTGCCGATCGGCAGCCCGTCGCGCACGGCGATCGGCACCGCGAAGGTGGTGAGGCTCCCGGCGCGGGCGTCGGACCAGGTGCAAGTCAGGGTGGGGCTGGCGAAGGAGCAGTTCGGCGGGGTCCAGCGCAGGTACAGCTCGTCCGGCACGGTCCAGGTCCCCCGGATGCCGTCGACGTCGCTCCAGCCGCCGTTGGTGATGATCCAGTGCACATCCCGGTCCTCGGGGCTGTCGACCTGGTAGGAGCCGTCGGACGGCACCGAGGGCCGGTCGGCGATCGGCGCGTCGGCCGCCACCACCGTGATCGCGGTCTGCATGGCCAGGTTGGTCCGCACGACCGGCGCCCAGGTCGCCGGGGTGGCGCTCCGGGCGTCCAGGGCCGCGGACTCGGCGACGGCGGTCATCGCCAGCGGCACCTGCCCGTGGGTGAGCAGGTAGTCCGCGGGCGGCCGGATCGCGATGTTGTGGGTGTACGTCCCCCCGGCGGGCACCTGGTACGGCCCGCAGACGATGTCGGTCCCCGGGCCACCGGGTTGGCTGCAGGTGGGGTCGTAGTAGATCGAACTGTCGGAGGAGGTGGCCGGGGTGATGCCCGACCCGGCGACCTCGGAGTGGTGGCGCAGGTAGACGTCGTCGGCGTCCACTGCCCCGGTGTTCCGGATCGTCACCCCCCAGGTGCCGAGCATGCCGGCCCCCGCCTCCAGGCTGTGGGCGGTGGTGCTGACGGTGAGCACCTGGCCGTCCACCGCCCAGGCGGCGGGCAGCGGGACGAGGATCATGAGCAGGGCGCTGGCGAGCAGCACCGCAAGACGGCGGGGCATCGGACTCCTGGATGTACGGCTGAGAACAGCAGGGTCACCCGCCCCGGGACGGCACTCAGTGCCGGCCGCCCCGGGCGGGTAGGTGCAACGGGTCAGACGAAGTTCCAATTGCGCAGGCCATCGCGGCCGTCCAGCCCGAGCTTGCGCAGCACCGCGGCCATGTGGTTCTCCACCGTGCGCACACTCAGCCGCAGTCGCCGGGCGATCTCCCGGTTGCTCAGGCCACGGCGGGCCATCATCGCCACCTCCCGCTCGCGGGCGGTGAGCCGGTCCAGCCGGTCGTCGTGGTGCACCCGGTCGCGGGGCAGCGACGCCTGGTCGAACAGCGCATCGGGGTCGGTGCCCGAGGCGCGCAGCAGTTCGGCGGCGGCGGTGACCATCCCGGGCGAGACCGCCGGGGAGATCAGCGGCAGGGCGGCGGCCAGCTCCTCGGTGTCCTGCTCGGCGATGGCCCGGCCCACCCGCAGGTAGGGCTCCATCAGCGGCAGGTGCACCCGGGCGGAGAGACTGTCGATCCGCTCCACCAGCTCCGGGGTCGGCAGCCGGTCCTGAGCGAGCCAGTAGGTCAGCGCACAGGCGTCCATCCCCTGTTCCGCGGCCAGGTCGCCGGCCTCCGCGAGCTCGGTGGCCGCGGCGACCGGGTCACCGGCGGCGCGCAGCACGGCGGCCCGGGCGAGCGGGCTGAGCGGGCAGAGCACCTGGGTGGTGTTCCAGGGCGTGCCCAGCTCCCGGGCGAGCACGTCGACGATGTCGTCGTGGCCACCGGCCGCCAGGATCGCCGCGCCGACACTCAGTCCACGGCGGTAGAAGGAGTTGTCCGCCGGGCCCGGGGTGCCGAGGGTGAGGGCCATGTTGAGGACCCGCCACGCCTCGTCGGTGCGACCGGCGTGGAACAGCACCTCGGTCAGCGCCGCGGAGTGCACCCGGATACCGGTGATCGACCGGGCGTCGTACGCGGACTCCAGCAGGTGCCGGGCCCAGCGCTCGGCCGCGGGGGTGTTGCCGCTCATCAGCAGGGCCAGCACCCGGATGCCGTCGGCGTAGTGCGCGGCGTCGGGGGCGACCGTCTCCGGCACCAGCTCGGCGTGCGCCAGGGCGAGATCCGGGCGGCCGGCGTCCAGCAGCGCCCCGGCGACCAGGACCGTCTGCCAGGCGTCCACCCAGGGCATCCCGCTCGGGGTCACCGGCAGGGCGCTGTCCAGATCGTCCAGCACCCGGCTGCGCAGGCCCATCAGCGACTCGATCGCGGCCTGCACCTGGGGGTGGTCGGCGCCGGGCAGCTCGGCCAGCTCCTCGGACTCCATCCCGGCCCAGCGACCCCAGCGCACCCGCTGCAGGCAGAACCGGACCAGATCCTCCGGGTCCTCCTCGCCGGTGATCGGGGTGGTGGTGAACACCGCGGACAGCCGCTCGCGTGCGGGGCGGCGCTGCAACCGGTCCAGGTAGGTATTGGCAGTGGCGACCGTGGGCGTGAGTAGCCACTCGCGCCGGGCAGCCGACTCCTCCGCCGCCGCGTCGGCCAGCACCAGGTCGGCGGCCTCGACGCTCCAGCGCAGGTAGTCCTCCTCGCCACGGCGGTGCCGGGCGGACAGCAGGACCGCGAGGTCGTCGTCGTGCTGGAAGGGCAGCACGATCCCGGTGCCACACCGCTCGGTGACATGGCGGGACAGCTCCCGGGCCCGGTCCGCGGAGATCGAGCCACGCAGCGCGGCACCCAGGGCGGGCGGGGCGACCGCGAGCTCCGCCGACGCCCCACCGGGACGGGCGTGCTCGATCACCCGGTGCGCAGCGATCAGGTCGTGCACCATGTCCCGGCCGAGCAGTTGCTCACAGGTCTCCCGGTCCACCGGGCCGATCCAGCACAGCAGCTCCAGGGCGAACACCTGCTCCGGGGTGGCCCGGGCCAGCAGCGCGTGCACCACCGCATCGGCGGGTGCGTCGTCGAACTGCCCGACCTTCTGCCAGACCCCGTCCCGGCGGTCGATCACCCGGGCATGCCGGGCGCCGTCGACCAGGGCGAGCGCCACCCGCGGGTTCCCGGCCGAGCGGGACAGCACCGCGGAGGTCAGCGGCACGTCCACCGGGCCGTCCAGCGCGCCGGCGATCAACCGGACCATCGCGCGGAAGCCCATCGGGGTGAGGGTCTCCCGGGCCGGGGCGCGCTCGGCGACCAGACGGGCGGCGGCGGGCGGCAGCTGGCCGGAGCCGGAGTTGACGGTCGCCACCAGGGTCACCCGGCGGGTCCGCAGCACCCGGAGCAGCACGGTGCAGGAGGCCTCGTCCATCTGGTCCAAGTCGTCGACCAGCAGCGTGCCACGGCGGCCGCCGAGCTCGCCGAGCAGCCAGGTCGCCACCTCGGCAGCGCGGCCCGGCGAGGCGGTCTGCGGGAAGGACGGATGGGTGAGGAAGGCCGACAGCGGCGCGTCACCGGCCGCGCGCAGCAGCACGCAGCCGGTGCCCTGCCGCGAGGCCTGGGCGAAGAGCTGGCGCAGCACCAGCGTGCGCCCGGAACCGGTGTCACCGGCTACCAGGACATCACGCCCGAGCGCGATCCAGCGGCGGACATCGGCAAAGGTCTGGTCCGCGACACCCAGGAGCGGCGGGCCGTCGAGTCGTGCGTTCACCCACACACCATCTGAGGGCGCGGAACACACTCAGCACCGTTGTCGCCGCGCCTACGCACGCAATCCAGGCGATCCGTGCGTTTCCCGGCCGCACTGGGAGGGCGAATGATCCGATTCTAGGTACCTACTGGCGCTCACCCGTGAGGGGCCTAATTGTCCCGGATCACTACCTAACCGAGTGCGATCCAGCTCGGATTCACCCGCCCGAGGTGGCCCTGATCACGGCTGCGACCACCACTGACATGTCAGGGTCTGGGCATGCAGGTCCCGGCCCCCGCCCCCACCTCGGCACACCCGTGCGTGGCCCGCCCGTACGCCGGGTGGGTGCACCGCGACGGGCCGTGCCGTTGCTTCGTGGGTGGTCCGGCGCCGGAGCGGGAGCCCGAGCAGGCGGTCGGCGTCGCGTCCTGAACCGGCGCGCCGGCCTCGAAGCCGCCGCTCTCCCCCGGCGGTCGGCCTCAGAGCCGCGGCTGTTGCCCGGCAGCCGGCATCAGAGCCGCGGCTGTTCCTCGGCGGCCGGCCTCAGAGCTGCAGTTCTCCCCCGGTGATCCGCCGGTAGGCGTCCAGGTAGCGATCCCGGGTCCGGGCCACCACATCCGCGGGCAGCTCCGGCGGCGCGGCATCCCCGGTCCGGTCCCAGCCGGACGCGGCCGAGGTCAGCCAGTCCCGGACGAACTGCTTGTCGAAGCTCGGCTGGGCACGGCCGGGCTGCCACTGGTCGGCGGGCCAGAACCGGGAGGAATCCGGGGTCAGCACCTCGTCGCCGAGGGTCACCTGCCCGGTCACCGGGTCGATGCCGAACTCGAACTTGGTGTCGGCCAGGATCACGCCCCGCTCCCGGGCGATCGACTCCGCCCGGGCGTAGACCGCCAGGGTCAGGTCCCGCAGCTGCGCGGCCCGCTCCGTGCCGATCAGCTCGCCGACCCGGGCCAGGGTGACGTTCTCATCGTGGTCGCCCAGCTCCGCCTTGGTCGCCGGGGTGAAGATCGGTTCCGGCAGCCGTGAGCCGTCCACCAGGCCCGCGGGCAGCGGGATGCCGGTGACCTGGCCACCGGCGACGTACTCGGCCAGGCCGGAGCCGGTCAGGTAGCCGCGGGCGACGCACTCCACCGGGAACATGTCCAGCCGACGGCAGACCATCGCCCGGCCCAGCACCTCGGCCGGGACGTCCGGCGCCTCGGCGCTGACCACGTGGTGCGGCACCAGGTCCGCGAGCCGGTCGAACCACCACAGGCTGAGCTGGGTCAGCACCACGCCCTTGCCGGGGATGCCCGGGCTCAGCACGTGGTCGTAGGCGCTCACCCGGTCCGAGGCGACCACCAGCACCACGTCACCGTGCGCCGCGGTGACCGCCGCACCGGCCTCCTGGGTGGTGTCCGGCACGTACAGATCGCGGACCTTGCCGGAGTAGGTGTGCGTCCAGCCGGGCAGTGTGGGGGCCGTCATATCGCCCATCCTGCCGCAGGCCGGCGGGCCCGTGCGATGCTCACCCGATGGACCTCCCCCTCGCCTGGTCGTTGCTGGTACTGGTCGCCGGCCTGTGGAACCTGATCGTCTGGCCCCGGTTCGGGCAACGAATCGCCAAGGACCCGCGCTCCCGGGACGCCGAGGGCCGCGCCACCCGGTTCCTCACCGTGCACCTGGTGCTGATCGGGATCTCGCTGGTCCTGGGCGCGCTGCTGGTGGTGCTGGGCGTGCTCACCCTGCTCTGACCGCACCGGCACCCCGTCCCCGGACCCGGCCCTCCGACCCCGGACCCTCCCCGACCCCCGGCGCCGAGTTCGTGACTCCGGCGCCGACTTCGTCACCTGCGCTACCGACGTCGGCGCGGAAGTGACGAACTGGGCGGGGCCGCAACCCCGGGCGACTCAGCCCCGGGCGGGTCAGACCCGGGCGGCGATGTCCGAGCGGTGGTGCGAGCCGGCCAGCCCGATCCGCTCCACCCCGGCGTAGGCCGCCGACCGCGCGGCGGCCAGGTCGTCGCCCACCCCGACCACGGACAGCACCCGGCCCCCGGCGGACAGCACCGCACCGTCCTGCGCGCGGGTCCCGGCGTGCAGCACGTGCACCCCGGGCAGCGCGTCGGCCTCGGCCAGGCCGGTGATCGGGTCGCCGGTGCGCGGTGCCGCCGGGTAGCCCTCCGAGGCGACCACCACGGTCACCGCCGCCTCCGGGCGCCACTGCAGCGCGGGCAGGGTGTCCAGCGATCCGGTGGCGGCGGCGGACAGCACCGCGGCCGGCGGGGTGGCCAGCCGGGCCAGCACGACCTGGGTCTCCGGGTCGCCGAACCGGGCGTTGAACTCCACCACCCGGGTGCCCTTCGAGGTCAGCGCGAGCCCGCAGTACAGCACCCCGACGAACGGCGTGCCGCGCCGGGCCATCTCGTCCACGGTGGGCTGCGCCACGTGGTTGACGACCTCCTCGACCAGTCCCGCCGGGGCCCACGGCAGCGGGCTGTAGGCGCCCATCCCACCGGTGTTCGGCCCGGTGTCGCCGTCGCCGGCCCGCTTGAAGTCCTGCGCCGGCACCAGCGGCACCACCCGGGTCCCGTCGCTCAGCACGAACAGCGACACCTCCGGACCGTCCAGGTAGTCCTCGACCACCACCCGGCCACCGGGCTTGGCCAGGCACTCCGCGGCGTGCGCGGCGGCGACCGCACGGTCCTCGGTCACCACCACCCCCTTGCCGGCGGCCAGCCCGTCGTCCTTGACCACGTAGGGCGCCCCGAACGCATCCAGCGCGGCGTCGATCTGTGCGGGCTCGGTCACCACCCGCGGTTCGGCGGTCGGCACCCCCGCGGCGGCCATCACGTCCTTGGCGAACGCCTTGGACCCCTCCAGCCGGGCGGCGGCGGCACTCGGCCCGAACACCGCGATCCCGGCCGCCCGCACCGCGTCGGCCACCCCGGCGACCAGCGGCGCCTCCGGCCCGACCACGACCAGGTCCACTCCCAGCCCGGTCGCCAGCGCGGCCACCGCGGACCCGTCGAGCTGGTCCACCTCGTGCAGCGTGGCGACCTCGCCGATGCCCGGATTGCCCGGGGCTGCGTGCAGCTCGGTGACGGCGGGGTCCTGGGACAGCGACCGGGCCAGCGCGTGCTCCCGCGCCCCGGTGCCGACGATGAGGATCTTCACGCCGGTGACCCTACCCAGCGCGGGGCCGGTCCCGGCGCCCGGTCTCACACCCGGCGGGCGGGTGGCGTGCCCGTTGCGCGCCCGGACCCCGCCACGCCGGCCCACAACCCGCGCAGCCCGCACAGCCCGCACGTCCCGGGCAGCCCGCACGGCCCGCACAACCCGCACGCCGCGCCGAGAGTGCACGAATGCACGCTTCCCGGCCTGGGAGACCTGCATACGTGCACTCTCGGCGCCTGGCGAGGCGGTGGAGCGAGCGCGCAGGTGAGTCGGGACAGCGAGCGCGCCGGGCGCAGGCGGAACAGCGAGCGCGCCGGGCGCGGGCCGGGTCCGGGTCCGGGTCAGCCCAGCAGGTCGTACCGGGTGACGGTGGCCTCGCGGCCCGGGCCGACGCCGATCGCGGAGATCCGGCAGCCGGACAGGTCCTCCAGCCGCTCGAGGTAGCGCTGGGCGTTGCGGGGTAGGTCGTCGAACTCGCGGGCACCGGTGATGTCCTCGGTCCAGCCGTCCAGGTACTCGTAGACCGGCGTGGCGTGGTGGAAGTCGCTCTGGTCGTCGGGCATCTCGTCCACCCGGCGGCCATCGACGTCGTAGGCCACGGCGACCGGGATCCGGTCCCGGCCGGTCAGCACGTCCAGCTTGGTCAGCACGATGTCGGTCAGCCCGTTGATCCGCGAGGAGTACCGGGCGACCACCGAGTCGTACCAGCCGGTGCGCCGGGGGCGGCCGGTGGTGGTGCCGAACTCACCGCCGGTCTGGCGCAGCCACTCGCCATCGGCGTCGAACAGCTCGGTCGGGTACGGGCCCTCGCCGACCCGGGTGGTGTACGCCTTGGCCACGCCGACCACCCGGTCGATCCGGGTCGGCCCGATGCCGGAACCGGTGCAGGCACCACCGGCGGTCGCCGACGACGACGTGACGAACGGGTAGGTGCCGTGGTCGATGTCCAGCATGGTGGCCTGGCCGGCCTCGAACACCAGGGTCTTGCCGTCGTCCAGCGCGCGGTTGAGCACCAGGGGGGTGTCGGCGACGTAGGGCCGCAGCCGCTCGGCGAACCGCAGCAGGTCCTCGACGGTCTCGTCCACGGTGATCGCGCGCCGGTTGTAGACCTTGAGCAGCAGGTGGTTCTTCTGGTCCAGGGAGCCCTCGACCTTCTGCCGGAGGATCTTCTCGTCGAAGAGGTCCTGGATCCGGATGCCCACCCGGTTGATCTTGTCGGCGTAGGCCGGGCCGATGCCGCGCCCCGTGGTGCCGATCCTGCGCTTACCGAGGAAGCGCTCGGTGACCTTGTCGATGGTGCGGTGGTACGGGGCGATGATGTGCGCCGCCGACGACACCAGCAGCCGCTCGGCGCTGACCCCGCGGGCCTCCAGCGCGTCGATCTCCTGGAACAGCACCTCGAGGTCGACGACGACGCCGTTGCCGATCACCGGGACCACGCCCGGGGACAGGATGCCGCTGGGCAGCAGGTGCAGGGCGTACTTCTCCCCGCCGACCACCACGGTGTGCCCGGCGTTGTTGCCGCCGTTGAACTTCACCACGTAGTCGATGCGCGACCCGAGCTGGTCGGTGGCCTTCCCCTTGCCCTCGTCGCCCCACTGGGTTCCGAGCACCACGACTGCCGGCATGTCCTCACCACTCCCACCCGCTCCAGCGGCGGGTCCCGCGCAGACTTCCCGGCCAGCGGGCGGGCGCGGACGACCCGGGCGCAGGGCAGCAGGCAGCCACGCACCGTTGTCAGAGCGTACCGGGCGGGGCCCCGCCCGGTCAGCCCGCTCGGTCAGCGCAGCCCGGCGACCTCGGCGGCGGAGGTGCCCGAGTCCAGCAGGAACTGGCTGCACCGCTCCGCCTCCTCGTCCTCCTCGATCGCCTCGGCGGCCTCCGCCAGTGCCAACAGCGCGCGCAGGAAGCCCTGGTTTGGCAGGTGGTCGGCCGGGATCGGCCCCTGGCCCCGCCAGCCGGCCCGGCGCAGCGCATCCAGTCCGCGGTGGTACCCGGTCCGGGCGTAGGCGTAGGCCGCGACCGGGTCGCCCTCGTCGCCGAGTGCCCGTTCGGCCAGCAGCGCCCAGGCGAGCGACGACGCGGGAACCTGGCGCGCGGCGTCCCGCGGATCGCCGCCGGCGTCCAGCACGGCGCGGGCATCCCCGTCCGCCCCGTCCGGGAGCAGGGTCGGCTCGGGCTGCAGCAGATTCGGTCCGGTCATCGGGTCAGTGTGTCACCCCTCCGGCGGACCGGCGTGCACTCCGGTCGGCGCCTGATTACCCTCGAACGCGCGCGTGCCGCGGACCCCTCCCCCTGCCCCGCCCGCGCCGGAGGCTCCCCATGATCGAGATCGCCACCTCGGCCACCACGACCACGCTCGCCATCGCCGGCGATCTGGACCTGGCCGAGCGGGATCAGTTCCCCGAGATCGCCGCCCGGGTGGTCGGTCTGCGCCGCCAGCTGCTGGTGATCGACATGTGCGACGTGACCTTCATGGACTCCACCGGCGCGGCGTTCCTGATCTCGCTCGCGGACTCCTCGCGCAAGCGGGGCGGGGCGACCGTGCTGCGCGGCGCCGACCCGCGCGACCTGTTCGTGCTGGAGGTCTGTGGAGCACTGGAGCTGTTCCGGCTGGACAACGACCACCACTGTCCGAAGCGGCGGGACGAGCGCGCCGAGACCACCGGGGCCGGCACCAGCGCCTGACCGGCACTACGACGCCGCGGGACCCTCCGGCCGCACCCGGGCCCAGACCACCTTCCCGGCGCGCGAGGGCCGCCAGCCCCAGTCGGCCAGCCGTTCCACGATCCGCATCCCGAAGCCACCGATCCGGCCCGGGTGCCCCTCGGTCGCCACCGGCGGCACCGGGTTGGAGTCCTCGACCTCGATCCGCAGGCCCTCGCCGGTGTCGTGCAGCCGCAGCGTCACCCGGCCCCAGCCGTGCAGCACGGCATTGGCGACCAGTTCGGAGACCACCAGCTCGGCGTTCGAGGGGTCGCCCAGCTCCCAGGCGGCGCAGGTGCGGACCACCGCGTGCCGGGCCCGGGCGATCGAGGCCGCCTCACCGGGCAGCTGCCAGCGCCGGCTGCGGACATTGCCCGCGATCCCGGCACCGTCGGCCAGATCCGGCACCCGGACCACCACCACCGCGACGTCGTCCTCCGGCCCGTCCGCCAGCCGGGACAGCAGTTCCTCGCCGATCCCGGCGGCGTCCACCGCGGTGGCACCGGCGGCCACCTGGTGCAGCGCGGCCAGCCCGTCCCGCAGCGACCGGTTGCGGCGCTCGATCAGGCCGTCGGTGTAGAACACCAGCACATCGCCGGGCTCCAGGCCGACCTCGGCGGTCTGCCGTGGGCCGTGACCGAAGCCGATCAGCGGGCCGCCGGCGCCGTCCAGCGAGGTCACCTCGCCCGCCCGGACCAGCAGCGCCGGCAGGTGCCCGGCCCGCGAGTAGGCCAGCCGCCAGACCGGGCAGCCGGAGTCCTCGGCTCGGGTGCGGGTCAGGGTGGTCAGCACCAGGCCGGCCGACCGCGGGATCCGCATCCCGCCGACCAGGGTGTCCACCCGCTCCAGCACCGGCCCGGGCTCGGTCACCTCGAAGGCGTAGGCCCGGACGATCGAGCGCAGCTGGCCCATCGCCGCCGCGGCCTCCACGTCGTGCCCGACCACGTCGCCGATCACCACACCGACCACGTCCGGCTGGATCTGCACCACGTCGTACCAGTCGCCGCCGACCTGCGCGTAGACCACGTTCGGCGCGTAGTACGACCACACGTCCAGCCCGTCGACCTCGGCCTGCTCGGGCAGCATCGCCCGCTGCAGGGTCTCGGCCACCCGGTGTTCGCGGGCGTACAGCCGCACGTTCTCGGCCGCCAGGCCCACCCGGCGCGCGGTCAGGGTGAGCACGGTGCGGGTCTCGGGCAGGCTGGGCTCCTCGGTGGGACGGGTCACCACCACCAGCAGGCCGAGCACCCGGTGCCGGCCCGGCACCGGCAGCACCAGCACCTGGTCGGCCCCGTCGACCAGCTCCTGCGGCATCCGCAGCCGCAGGTCGGCGGCCAGCCAGCCGGAGGCGGTGCCCGGCACGGCGGTGCTCAGGTCCAGCAGCGCGGGGTCGCCCGGCTCGTCCAGCAGCCGCTGCACCGGGTCGGTGCACGGGTCGGCGAACCTCCGCGGGTGCCCACCGGACGGCCCGGGCGAGACCGGCCGGCGGCCGCCGGGGCGGTCCGGGGCGACGCCGTCGGCGTGGTACAGCCCGCCGTCGTCCAGGTAGAACGCGGCCCAGCGCACCACGCTGGCGCTCAGCAGGTCCGCGATGTCGCGCAGGCCACCGGGGTCGTCCAGGTCCATGATCAGGTCGGACACCCGGGCGACCAGCCCCAGGGCGGCACTCTCCCGGCGGGCGCCCTCGACCTCGGCGGACAGTGCCGCGTCCCGCTCGACCTCGGCGGTGACGTCCACCATCACGGCGATCCAGTGCGTGATCACCCGGTCGTCGTCCGGGACCGGGGTCAGCACGCTGCGCGCCCACAACCGGCCGCCGTCCACCCGGGGCAGCTGCAGCAGCACACTGGCCGGCCGGCCCTCGGTCAGCGCGGACCGGACCGCGTCGATCGCCTGCTGCCCACCCGCCTGGCGCAGTCGCGGACCCGGGTCGGTCAGGTCGTCCAGGGTGAGACCGGTCAGCTCGGTGAACGCCGGGTTCACGTAGACCACGGGCCAGTCGGGCGGCTGGGCGGCGGCGACCAGCACCGGCAACCCGGTCAGGTGGGAGGCGCCATCCAGCAGCGCGTCCAGGCGTCCGGCGGCGGTGGCGCGCTCGGCAGAGTTGACCATCACCACCTCCGATCGTCTAGCGTTCCCGGCAGGCACGTGCCAGGGGCAGAATGACGGGTCAGTCATCCGGCCAGAGCACCGGACGAGAGGAGCACCGTGCGCGACGGTAACAGCACCCCGGCGGGCGGACCCACCACGGGTCACCGCGCGGACGAGCCCGGCTCGGCGACCACCACCACCGCCCAGGACGCCGGCGAGCCCGGTTCGGTGCACGTGATCCGCACCGAGGACCGCACCCGGATCGTGCTGTCCGGCGAGGTGGACGCGGATCTCGGCGCCGATCTGGCCCAGGCGGGCGACGACGCGGAGGCCGCCGGGCTCCCGATCGACATCGACGCCCACCACGTCACGTTCATGGACTCCTCGGGCGTGGCGTTCCTCGCCCGGATGGCCCAGCGCACCGAGCACCGGATCCGGCTGATCAACGTCCCGCCGACCGTGCAGTTCCTGCTGGAGATCACCCGGATCGGCGAGCTGCTGGACGTGGTGGAGGATCCGCAGGCCTGAGCGCCCCGGACACGGCACGAGGCCCCGCCCACCAACCGGTGAGCGGGGCCTCGTCGTGTCGAGCGGTGATCAGCGCATGCGCTGACCGGCCGAGCGCAGCTGCTGGCTGGCCTCGACGATGCGGGCGGCCATGCCGGCCTCGGCCAGCTTGCCCCAGGCGCGCGGGTCGTAGGCCTTCTTGTTGCCCACCTCGCCGTCGACCTTCAGCACGCCGTCGTAGTTGGAGAACATGTGGCCGACCACCGGGCGGGTGAAGGCGTACTGGGTGTCGGTGTCGATGTTCATCTTGATCACACCGTTGTCGACCGCCTCGGCGATCTCCTCCGCGGTGGAACCGGAGCCACCGTGGAAGACCAGGTCGAAGGGCGACTCCTTGCCCAGCTCCGCACCGACGGCCTTCTGGATGTCGGCCAGGATCGACGGGCGCAGCTTGACCGCACCCGGCTTGTACACGCCGTGCACGTTGCCGAAGGTCAGGGCGGTCAGGTAGCGGCCCTTCTCACCGGAGCCCAGCGCACGCACGGTGGCCAGGCCGTCCTCGGCGGTGGTGTAGAGCTTCTCGTTGATCTCCGCCTCGTGGCCGTCCTCCTCGCCACCGACCACGCCGACCTCGATCTCGAGGATGGTGCGGGCGGCCTGCGAGAGCTCGAGCAGCTCGGCGGCGATCACCAGGTTCTCGTCCAGCGGGATGTCCGACCCGTCGAACATGTGCGACTGGAAGGTCGGGTTCTCGCCGCGCTTGACCTGCTCGGCCTCCAGGGCCAGCAGCGGGCGGACCCAGGAGTCCAGGTTCTTCTTCACGCAGTGGTCGGTGTGCAGGGCGACGGTGATCCCGTAGCCCTTCGCGACCTCCTGGGCGTAGGCGGCCAGCGCCAGGGTGCCGGAGACGCGGTCCTTGACGGTGGAACCGGAGGCGTACTCCGCGCCACCGACCGACACCTGGAGGATGCCGTCGGACTCGGCCTCGGCGAAGCCCTGCAGCGCCGCGGTGACAGTCTGGGAGGAGGTGACGTTCACGGCCGGGTAGGCGAACTTGCCCGCCTTGGCCCGGTCGATCATCTCGGCGTACACCTCGGGGGTTGCGATGGGCATCGCGGCAGCTCCTGTCGGAAGGTTTCGCTATCGGTCAAAGTCTGGCACGTCTTGCGCGCTGGGGTGCCGGGACCCTCGGCCCGCGGACACCGGGTGGGCCGTCCGGGCAGTTCAGGCGTGTCGCAGCGCCCAGGAATGCAGGGCGATCGCCGCGGCCGCACCGGCGTTGATCGACCGGGTGGAGCCGTACTGGGTGATGTGCAGCACCGCCTCGGCGGCCCGCTGCGCCTCCTCGGTCAGCCCGGTGGACTCCTGGCCGAACAGCAGGACGCACGCGCGCGGCAGCGGATAGCCCTCGATCGGCACCGACCCGGGCACGTTGTCGATCCCGATCACCGGCAGCCCCTGGGCGCGGGCCCAGCCGAGCAGGTCCGCCGCGTCCGGGTGGTGCTGCACGTGCAGGTAGCGGTCGGTGACCATCGCCCCGCGGCGGTTCCAGCGCCGGCGGCCGACGATGTGCACCCCGGCGGCGTTGAACGCGTTGGCGGTGCGGACCACGGAGCCGATGTTCAGGTCGTGCGACCAGTTCTCGATCGCGACGTGGAACGGGTGCCGCCGGGTGTCCAGCTCGGCGACGATCGCCTCCACCGTCCAGTACCGGAACCGGTCCTCGACATTGCGCCGGTCACCGTGGGCCAGCAGCTCCGGGTCGTAGCGAGGGTCGTCGGGCAGCGGCCCGGTCCAGGGGCCCACCCCCACCTCGCGATCGTCCTCATCGGTCACCGGGACATCCTGACAGTCCAGGATCGGCACAGGGCCCACACAACCGGTCCCGGCGACCGGCTGCGCCCACGGCCGTACCCTGGTGGCCATGTCTGTTGCGACAGCGCTGGCCGCTGTGTCCTCGACGCTCCCGATGATCGGCCCCCGGCCGGCCCTGGGCCCGGACTGGCTCAACGCCGACCACCTGATCGAGTCCTTCGGCACCTACGCGCTGATCGGCATCGTGGTCGTGGTCTTCATCGAGACCGGCCTGCTGTTCCCGCTGCTGCCCGGCGACTCGCTGCTGTTCACCGCGGGGGCGCTGGTGGCCCAGCAGTCGCTGGACTTCCCGCTCTGGCTGCTGTGCCTGCTGATCTTCGCCGCCGCGTTCACCGGCGACCAGCTGGCCTACTTCATCGGGGCCAAGGCCGGGCGGAAACTGTTCTCCCGGCCGGACTCGCGCATCTTCAAGCAGAAGTACATCGACGAGACCTACAAGTACTTCGACAAGTACGGCGGCCGGACGATCATCATCGCCCGGTTCGTGCCGATCGTGCGGACCTACGCCCCGGTCGCCGCCGGGGTCGGCCGGATGAGCTACCGGCACTTCGTCTCCTTCAACGTGCTCGGCGCGCTGTTCTGGGGCGTGGGCGTGACGCTGCTCGGCTACGCGCTCGGCAACATCCAGTTCGTCAAGGACAACATCGAGGCGCTGATCGTCCTGATCGTGCTGGTGTCGGTGATCCCGATGGGGGTGGAGATCCTGCGCGCCCGCCGGGACGCCAAGCGAGAGGCCGCCGCCGGGACCCCCGCGGTCACCACCGCCGAGGCCGGCGACCGCGACGACATCGAGCGCAAGGCCTTCGGCCAGTGACCGCGCGGCCGATCTCCTCCTGGCTGTCCGACATGGACGGCGTGCTGGTGCACGAGGGGGTCGCGCTGCCCGGAGCACCCGAGTTCGTCCGCGCGCTGCGGGACGCGCAGTTGCCGTTCCTGGTGCTGACCAACAACTCGATCTTCACCCCGCGCGACCTGCGCGCCCGGCTGGCCGGGTCCGGGATCGACATCGAGGAGTCCTCGCTGTGGACCTCGGCGCTGGCCACCGCCCAGTTCCTCACCGACCAGATGCCGAACGGGTCGGCCTACGTGATCGGCGAGGCGGGGCTGACCACCGCGCTGTACGAGGCCGGGTACACCCTGACCTCCGCCGACCCGGACTTCGTGGTGCTGGGCGAGACCCGGACCTACTCCTTCGAGGCGATCACCCGGGCGATCCGGCTGATCCAGGGCGGGGCCCGGTTCATCGCCACCAACCCGGATGTGACCGGCCCCAGCCAGGAGGGCGACCTGCCCGCCACCGGCGCGGTCGCCGCGATGATCTCCGCCGCCACCGGCCGCCAGCCGTACTTCGTCGGCAAGCCGAACCCGATGATGATCCGCTCCGCCCTGAACCGGATCGACGCCCACTCCGAGACCACCGCGATGGTCGGCGACCGGATGGACACCGACGTGGTCGCCGGGATCGAGGCCGGGCTGCGGACCTTCCTGGTGCTGACCGGTTCCACCCGGCCGGAGGACGTCGCCCGCTACCCGTTCCGGCCGACCCAGGTCGTCGACTCGATCGCGGACCTGGCCGAGCGGGTGCCGGACTGGGCCGCCGCGGGCTGAGCCGCCGATGAGCAGCGCCCCGCGACGCCGCCTGCCCAAGGGCTGGATCCCGGACCAGCACGGCGCCTGGGCGATGCTGGCCGCACCCCCGCTGGTCGGCGCGCTGGTCGGCCGGCCGAACTGGTGGCACCTGCTGCTCACGGCGGCCTGGCTGTCCGCGTACTGCGCCTACTTCGCCACCGCCCGCTGGCTGCGCTCCGGCCGCAAGGCCCGGTACCGGGCGCCGGTGCTCGGCCACGGCGCCGCGCTGTTGGTGCTGGGCGGGGCCCTGCTGGTCACCCACCCCGGTCTGCTGCGCTGGGCACCGGTGTACGCGGTGCTGCTGACGGTGTCGCTGGTCTGCTCGGCCCGGCGGCGGGACAGGTCCTGGCTGAACGACACGGTGACCGTGCTCGCGGCCTGCCTGATGACGGTGGTGGCCGCCGGGCTGGGCCGGGCGGAGTGGGCCGGTGACGCCCGGGCGTGGACGGCGGCCGGGCTGCTGTTCGCCTACTTCCTCGGCACCGTGCCCTACGTCAAGACGATGATCCGGGACCGCGGCAAGGCCGGCACCTACCGGATCTCGGTCGGGTATCACGCGATGCTGCTGGCCGGGGCGCTCGGGGCTTCCTGGACGGCGTCCCGGTGCTGGTGGCTGGTGCCGGTCGCGGCGGCACTGCTGCTGCGCGCGGTCCTGCTGCCCCGGGCCGGCCGGCTGCGACCGGCCGTGGTGGGCGCGGGCGAGGTGGTGGCGACCGTGGCGGTGGTCGCGGTGACCCTGGTGGTGGTCTGAGCCGCTGCGGCGGACGGGACCTAGGCCCGGGCGGGTGCCGGACCGGCGGGGTTAGCGTCGGGCCGGTCCCGCAGCCGCCAGCCGAGGAGCCCCCGTGTCCCACCCGTCCGCCGCCGGCGCACCCCGCTCGAAGGTCGACTTCGCCCAGCGCCCGATGCTGGTGTTCTGGGAGGCCACCCGCGCCTGCGGCGTCGCCTGCCGGCACTGCCGGGCCAGCGCCCTGACCGAACCGCTGCCCGGTGAGCTCGACCCGGCCGAGGGACTGGCGCTGATCGACCAGATCGCCGGCTTCGGCCGTCCGCACCCGATCCTGGTGATCACCGGCGGCGACTGCCTGACCCGGCCCGACCTGTTCGAGCTGGTCGAGCACGCGGTGGACCTGGGCATCCCGACCGCGCTGGCCCCCGCCGTGACCCCGCGGCTCACCCCGGCCGTCGTGGACCGGATCGCCGCCAGCGGGGTGCGGGCGGTGTCGGTGAGCCTGGACGGGGCGACCGCGGCCACCCACGAGGGCGTCCGGGCGGTGCCCCGGCACTACGCGGACACCGTGGCGGCGATCGAGGCGTTCGTGGCCGCCGGGCTGGACGTCCAGATCAACACCGTGGTGATGCGATCCAACCTGCACGAGCTCGCGGATGTCGCCGAGGTGGTGGCCCGCACCGGCGCCAGGATCTGGGAGGTGTTCTTCCTGGTGGAGACCGGCCGCGGCACCAGCGCCGGCTCGATCACCCCGGCCGAGCACCTGGACGCCTGCCACCTGCTGCACGACGCCTCGCACTACGGGTTCATCGTGCGCACGGTGGAGGCGCCGTTCTTCCGCCGGGTGGTCGCGGAGCGCCGGGCCGGGGGACCGGTGCCAGAGTCCGCGACCTATCGGCGGCTGTCGGACCGGCTGGTCGAGCTGCTCGGCCCGCCCCGCGAGCGGTCGTCGGCGCACACCGCGGCGACCCGGGACGGCAAGGGGATCGTGTTCGTCGCGCACGACGGCGAGGTGAACCCGGCCGGCTTCCTGCCGCTCGCCCTGGGAAACGTGCGCGAGCGAGCGCTGGCCGAGATCTACCGGGACGATCCGCTGCTGCGCCGGATCCGGGCCGCCGAGTTCACCGGCCGATGCGGGAGCTGCGGCTACGCCGACCTGTGCGGCGGATCGCGAGCCCGGGCCTACGCGGCCACCGGCGACCCGCTGGGCGAGGACACCGCCTGCCCGTTCGACTCGGTCGCCTGACCCTCGCGCCGAACGCGCCCGAGTCCTCCCAACCGACTCCGCCGCGCGTCCCCGCTTCGCCTCGCCCCGTCTCGCCTCTCCTCGCCCCGTCTCGTCTCACCCCGCCTCGTCTCGTCTCGCCTCGCCTCTCCTCGCCGAGAGTGCACGAATGCACGCCTCCCGGGCTGGGAAGCGTGCATTCGTGCACTCTCGATGAGGACGGCGGTCCCGAGCGAGGGTCGTGGCGGGTGGAGCGCCCGGCCGATCAGGCCAGGCCGAGGTCCGCCAGGCTGAACAGGTAGTGGTACGGCACGCCGTAGGCCTCGATCTTCTGCTGCGCGCCGGTGTCCCGGTCCACGATCACGGCCACTCCGCGGACGTCGGCCCCGGCCTCCCGGGCGGCCTCCAGCGCGGTGATCGGCGACCCGCCGGTGGTCGAGGTGTCCTCCAGGATCACCACCGGGCGGCCGGCGATGTCCGGGCCCTCGATGCGGCGCTGCATCCCGTGCGCCTTGGCCTCCTTGCGCACCACGAAGGCGTCCAGGTCCTGGCCGCGGGAGGCGGCGGCGTGCAGCAGGGCGGTGGCGACCGGGTCGGCGCCCAGGGTCAGGCCGCCGACCGCCTCGATGTCGGCGGTGCCCAGCCCGGCCTCCTCCAGGTGGTCCAGCAGCACGTGGCCGACCAGCGGGGCGGCCCGGTGGTGCAGGGTGATCCGGCGCAGGTCGACGTAGTAGTCGGCCTCCTTGCCGGAGGAGAGCGTGACCTTGCCGCGGACGACGGCCAGCTCGGTGATCAGGTCGCGCAGCTGCTCGCGCGGGGTCGGGGACATCGCGGTATTCACGACCGCCAGGGTACGGGTCAGTCGCCGAACCCGAGCACCCGGCGGGGCTCGTCCAGCCGCCGCACCGCCGACCGCGGCAGCACCCGCAGCAGCGCGGAGGCCGCCCGGTAGCGCAGGCTCGGGGTGGAGATCACCGCGCCGCGGCGGACGTCGGCCAGTGCGGTCGACACGACCCGCTCGGCGCTCAGCCAGGCGATCTCCGGCACCTTCTGGTCGATCCCGGCGCGCTCGTGGAACTCGGTGTGGGTCAGTCCCGGGCAGAGCGCGGTGGCGGTCACCCCGGTGCCGTGCAGCTCGGCGGCCAGCCCCTCGGTGAAGGTCCGGACCCAGGCCTTGTGCGCGGAGTAGGTGCCGCCGGCGGTCAGTGCGGCCACCGACGCGACGTTGAGGATCGCGCCCCGGCCGCGGCGGACCATCGGCTCGGCGGCCGCACGGGACAACACCAGCACCGCCCGGACCATCAGGTCCAGCGCCGCCTCCTCCCGGGCCAGGTCACCGGTCACGAACCGCTGGTGCAGCCCCAGTCCGGCGTTGTTCACCAGCAGCCCCACCGGGCGCTCCTCGGCCCGCAGCCGGTCGGCCACCCGCTCCACTTGGTCGCGGTCGGTCAGGTCGGCCGGCAGGACCTCGACCTGGATCCCGGCGGCGGCCCGGAGTTGGGCGGCCAGGCGCTCCAGCTTCTCGGCGTCCCGGGCGACCAGGACGACGTCATGACGGGCGGTGGCCAGCTGCCAGGCGAACTCCAGGCCCAGCCCGGCCGAGGCGCCGGTGACGAGTGCGGTTCCCATCCCGCCAGCCTACGCAGGGCTGCCGTGCCCGGCTGTCCGGGCGGCGGCGCGCTGTGGGTCCGGCCGGGTAGCGTGCCGGTCATGCGCCTCGCCACCTGGAACGTGAACTCGATCCGTGCCCGCGTCGACCGCGTGATCGACTTCCTGGAGCGGTCGGGCACCGACGTGCTCGCGATGCAGGAGACCAAGTGCAAGGACGAGCAGTTCCCGCGCGAAGCCTTCGAGCAGGCCGGGTACGAGGTGGTCACCAGCGGGTTCAGCCAGTGGAACGGCGTGGCGATCGCCTCCCGGGTCGGCATCACGGATGTGGAGCGGGCCTTCGCCGGGCAGCCCGGCTGGGGCGAGGACCCGGTGACCGAGGCCCGGGCACTGGGCGCCTCCTGCGGCGGGGTCCGGGTGTGGAGCCTGTACATCCCCAACGGCCGGGAGATCGACGACCCGCACTTCGACTACAAGCTGCGCTGGCTGGAGGCGCTGCGCGCCGAGTCCGCCCGCTGGCTGACCGAGGACCCGGCCCGGCCGGTGGCGCTGGTCGGCGACTGGAACGTGGCGCCGCTGGACACCGACGTGTGGGACATCGACGTCTTCGCCGGGCGGACCCACGTCACCCCGGCCGAGCGGGAGGCATTCGCCGCCTTCGCCGAGGCCGGGTACACCGAGGTCTCCCGCCAGCACCTGCCGGCCGAGCACACGTACACGTACTGGGACTACCAGCAGCTGCGGTTCCCGAAGAACCAGGGCATGCGGATCGACTTCACCTGGGCCTCCCCCACTCTGGCGGTCCGGGTCACCGATGTGTCGATCGAGCGCAACGAGCGCAAGGGCAAGGGCGCCTCCGACCACGTGCCGGTGGTGCTGGATATCGCCGAAGCCGCCTGAACCGCTCGGGCATCCGGATGACGCTCGCCGACCAGTGCCGCAGTGGCGGGCCGCTGAGCTAGGTTGCCCGCTATGACCAGCGACGAGCCGAGCGTGCCCGAGCGCCGCTCGCCCTACGGCCCGGCAGCCGAGACCACGCCCGCGCAGGACGACCCCGGAGCGAGCACCGCGGCGCCGGACGCACCCGGCACGCCGGAGGCCGAGCTGCCCGGGTACCAGCCGCCGCCGGCCCCGACCGGGTTCGGGGTGACGCCGGGCGGGTGGACGCCTGCGGCCGGTGAGCCCGGCGCGGGTGTCGGCCGGCCCGGGTTCGCCGCGCCGGGGACCGCCCCGGCCACTTCGTCGTCCGGCACCGCCCAGACCGGTTTCGGCTCCGGCTCGGGCTCCGGCTCAGCCCAGCCCGGCTTCGGCTCCGGCACCGCCCAGACCGGCTTCGGCTCAGCCCAGCCCGGTTTCGGCTCCGGCACCGCCCAGGCCGGCTCCGGTTTCGGCTCCGGCACCGCCCAGGCCGGCTCCGGTTTCGGCTCCGGCTCCGCCCAGCCCGGTTTCGGCTCCGGCTCCGGCTCCGGCGCACACCAGCCCAGCCCGGTCCCGCCGCCGCCGTCGCGGTTCGCGCCGGAGAGCACCCCAGCCGGCCCAGCCCTCACCTCACCCGGCGCCGTGGTCCCGGTTGCACCCGCCACTCCGCCCGCACCGGCATACCCCGGCCAGACGTACCCGGGCCAGAGCTATCCGGGCCAGAGCTACCCGGGCCAGGCGCACCCCGAACCGGGATACCCGAGCCAGGCATACCCGGGTCAGGCCTACCCCGGACAGAGCTACCCCGGCCAGGGTCACCCCTACCCCGGCCAGGCCTACCCCGCGCAGGCCTACCCCGGCCAGGCCTACCCCGCCGCCTGGCCCCAGTCCCGCCCCTACGACGGCCTGGCGATCGCCTCGATCTCCACCAGCGGCGCCGCCCTGGTGCTGGCGCTGCTGTTCGGCCCGTTGCTGCTCGCCGCCCCGGTGGGTCTCGGGCTGGGGATCTGGTCGCTGTCCCGGATCCGGCGCACCGGCGCGGAGGGCAAGGGCCTGGCGATCACCGGTGTGGTGCTCGGCGGGGTGGGGACGCTGGGCCTGGTGCTGCTGGCGCTGCTGTTCGGGTTCCTGTTCTGGGCGTTCAGCACCGGGTGGTGAGGGTCAGAGCGGGACGGTGAGGTTCGCCTGCACCAGGGCCCGGACCGGCTCGACCATGTCGATCGCGCCGTCGGACAGCAGCCACTGCACCTGCAGGCCGTCCATCACGGCGATCAGCTGGCGCCCGGCGTTAATCGGGTCGACGCCGGCGAGCAACTGCCCGTCCTCCTGGGCCTCGCGGTAGGCGGCGGCGGTGACGTCCACACTGCGGTCGTAGCGCGCGACGAAGTACTCGTGGGCCGGGTGGTCGGGGGCGGTCGCCTCGGCCGAGACCACGGCGAACAGCTCGACGATGCCGCGCCGCTCGCTGTTCACCCGGACCAGGTCGACGGTGCGGCGCAGGGTGTCGACACCGCGGGAGCCGGCGCCGGACATCCGGGCCTGATCGGCCTCGTCCCGCTGTTCCAGCACCGCGAGCAGCAGCGCCTCCTTGGTCGGGAAGTGGTGCAGCAGGCCGGGGTGGGAGATGCCGCACCGGGCGGCGATGTCACGCAGGCTGGCCCCTCGGTAGCCGGACTCGCCGAAGATGGCCACCGCCTGTGCCAGGATCTCCGCCTTCTTGGCCCGCCCCTTGGCGTAGCCGGGCAATGCCTCGGTGCTCACTCGCCCGTCCCTCTCCGTTGCCGTCGGCCCCGATTGTGGCATCCGCGTGCGCCCCGGGCTGGGCACAAACCCGACCGAGCGGTAGGTTAGTCCCACCCGCCCGGCGACCGACCCCCGGGCCGATCGCACGCGGAGGTGCACATGACCGACGTCTTCGATGTCGAGCGCGTTCTGGCCGAGCTCACCCTGGAGGAGAAGGCGGCGCTGACCTCCGGCTCCGACTTCTGGCACACCGACTCCGCACAGCGGCTCGGCGTGCCGGCAGTGATGGTGACCGACGGCCCGCACGGGCTGCGCAAGCAGGCCACCTCCGCCGACCACCTGGGGCTGGGCGACTCGGTGCCGGCCACCTGCTTCCCGCCGGCCGCGGCGCTCGGTTCGACCTGGGACGCCGATCTGCTCCGCCGGGTCGGTGCCGCACTGGGCCGGGAGACCCGCGCCAACGACGTGGCCGTGCTGCTCGGCCCCGGCATCAACATGAAGCGCTCCCCGCTCTGCGGCCGAAACTTCGAGTACCTGGCCGAGGACCCGGCGCTGGCCGGTGAGCTCGGCGCGGCCCTGGTCGCCGGGGTGCAGAGCGAGGGGGTGGGCACCTCGCTGAAGCACTTCGCGGTGAACAACCAGGAGTCCGACCGGATGCGGGTCTCCGCCGAGGTCGACGAGCGCACGCTGCGGGAGATCTACTTCCCGGCCTTCGAGCGGGTGGTGACGGAGGCGCAGCCGTGGACGGTGATGTGCTCCTACAACCGGATCAACGGCACCTACGCCTCGCAGAACCACTGGTTGCTGACCGAGGTCCTGCGGGACGAGTGGGGCTTCGAGGGCCTGGTGGTCTCCGACTGGGGCGCCGTCTTCGACCGGGTCGCCGCGCTGGCTGCCGGCCTGGACCTGGAGATGCCGGCCACCGGCGGGCGGACCGACGCCGAGGTGGTCGCCGCCGTCCGGACCGGTGAGCTGGACGAGGCCGTGCTGGACGTGGCCGTGCGCCGGGTGCTGACCATGATCGCCCGCGCGCTGCCCGCCCTGGCCGAGCCGGGCGAGATCGATCACCCGGCCCACCACGAGCTGGCCCGCGAGGCCGCCGCGGCCGGGTCGGTGCTGCTGAAGAACGACGGCATGCTCCCGCTCGCCGCCGAGGACGCCGCACGGGCGGTGGTGATCGGTGAGTTCGCCCGTACCCCGCGCTACCAGGGCGCCGGATCCTCGCAGGTGAACCCGACCCGGTTGGACGACGCGCTGACCGCCCTGCGCACCGCCACCGGCACCGAGCTGCCGTTCGCCGCCGGGTTCTCGGTCGCCGGGGTCGCCGGGTCGCAGGACGCGGACGACGACGCGCTGCTGGCCGAGGCGGTCGAGGTGGCCCGGAACGCGGGCACCGTGCTGCTGTTCCTGGGCCTGCCCGCACCGGACGAGTCCGAGGGCTACGACCGCACCCACCTGGGGCTGCCCGCCAACCAGATCGCCGTGCTGCGCGCGGTCGCCGCGGTCAACCCGCGGGTGGCGGTGGTGCTGTCCAACGGGTCGGCGGTCACCGTGGAGTGGCAGGACGACGCCGCCGCGGTGCTGGAGTGCTGGCTCGGCGGCCAGGCCGGTGGCTCGGCGGTGGCCGACCTGCTGCTCGGCGTGCGCAACCCGTCCGGCCGGCTGGCGGAGACCATCCCGCACCGGATCGAGGACACCCCGGCCTTCGGCAACTTCCCGGGCGAGGCCGGCCAGGTCCGCTACGGCGAGGGCCTGCTGATCGGCTACCGCTGGTACGACACCCGCCTGGTCGACGTCGCCTACCCGTTCGGCCACGGACTGTCCTACACCAGCTTCGGCTACGACGACCTGACCGCCGAGGTCACCGGCACCGGCGCGGACAGCTCGATCCGGGTGTCGGTCACGGTGACCAACACCGGGCAGCGGGCGGGGGCCGAGGTCGTGCAGGTCTATGTCGGCGACCCGGAGGCGGCGGTGCTGCGGCCGGTGCGCGAGCTCAAGGGCTTCGCCAAGGTCGAGCTGGCGCCGGGTGAGTCCACCCGGGTGCAGATCGAGCTGACCGGGCGGGACCTGTCCTACTGGCACCCGGCGCTGCGGCGCTGGGTGGTCGGCGGCGGGCGGACCGTGATCGAGGCCGGCGCGTCCTCCCGGGACATCCGCGCCGTGGCCGAGGTCCAGGTCGCCGGGGAGGAGATCGTCCTCCCGCTGGACACCGAGTCCACCTTCAACGAGTGGCTGGCCCACCCCGCCGGGGCGCCGGTGCTGACCGCCCTGCTGCCGGAGGGGATGGCCGACTCGGAGATGGGCGCGATGCTCGGGGACGCGCCGCTGCGGTCGCTGATCGGCTTCGGGATGATCGACCCCGGCCCGGACGGGCTGCCCGGACTGCTCGCCCGGCTCTGATCGACCCGGCAACGGGCCCGTCGCGGATCACCGCGGCGGGCCCGTTCGCTTTTTGCGCCGTGACCATTCTCTATTTCAAAAGCGTATCGATCTGCGCTTGTTCGAGCCTCCGACCTGCGGTTTTCCCCGTCACGACCTCACAGGGGACCTTGGGCCCCCGTCGCCGGGCACCGTTCTTCCCAGACTGGTCCCGACCCCGTGGATCCGCCGGCGCCCCCGCGTCAGGTGGCCCGAGCGGGGGATGCCGGCCGCTGATGTCCGGCATCCCCCGCCGGTGTCGGGCCCGGGGGGCGCCCGGCCACATCACCCGCGCGCCGGAGGTATCGACCGTGGCGAAGCAACTGGGCTTCTACATCGACCAGGAGTACTGCACCGGCTGCAAGGCCTGCACCATCGCCTGCAAGGACAAGAACGACCTGCCGGTGGGCGTCACCTGGCGGCGGGTGGTCGAGTACACCGGCGGTGCCTGGTCCACCGACCCCGAGCGGGGCACCTTCACCCCGAACGTGTTCAGCTACTACACCTCGATCTCCTGCAACCACTGCGAGGACCCGATCTGCGTGCGGGTCTGCCCGACCACCGCGATGCACAAGGGCGAGGACGGCATCGTCTCGGTCGACCCGGACAAGTGCGTGGGCTGCCGGTTCTGCGAGTGGGCCTGCCCCTACTCGGCACCCCAGTTCAACGCCGAGACCGGCCGGATGAGCAAGTGTGACTTCTGCGCCGACTACCTGGCCGAGGGCAAGGACCCGGCGTGCGTGGCGGCCTGCCCGTCCCGGGTACTGCAGTTCGGGGAGATCGAGGACCTGCGGGCGCGGTACGGCGACCGGGCGGATGTCGCGCCGCTGCCCGATCCGTCGATCACCCGGCCGAACCTGGTGATCACCCCGCACCGGCACGCCGAACCCTCCGACGCCGCGACCGGCGCGATCGCGGACCCCGAGGAGATCTGACCCGTGAACGTCCACGAGCTGCCCCTGATCCTGTTCACCCTGCTCAGCCAGATGGCGGTCGGCGCGTTCGTCGTGCTCGGCGTGGTCCAGGTGGTCGCCCGCCGCCGGCACGACGCCGCCACCGTCGACCGGCTCACCACCCCGGCGCTGTACGCGATCGGCCCGGTGATGGTCGCCGCGCTGCTGGTCTCGATGATCCACCTGGGCAATCCGATCAACGCCCTGAACGTGCTCAACCACCTGGGGTCGTCCTGGTTGTCCCGGGAGATCCTCACCGGCTGCGCCTTCACCGGCCTCGGTGCCGCGTTCGCGATCTGCCAGTGGCGCGGCTGGTTCGGCCCGGTGCTGCGCCAGGTGCTGGCCGCGGTGACCGCCCTGGTCGGCCTGGTCTTCCTGTGGGCGACCGCGAACGTCTACCTGATCCCGACCGTCCCGGCCTGGAACTCCTGGACCACACCGGTGACGTTCTTCGCCACCAGCTTCCTGCTCGGGTCGCTGGCGATCGGCACCGCCTTCGTCTGCACCCAGGCGGTGCGCCGGCGCCGCGGCGGGGACCCCGACGTGGTGGTGGCCGGCCTGATCCGCGGGACGCTGCGCGGCATCGGGGTGGCCTGCATCGTGCTGCTCGGCGTGGAGGCGATCGCGGTCCCGGCCTGGATCGCCCAGGTGGCCACGGACGGCTCCCCCGCGGCGGCCGGGTCGATGGCGACCATCGCCACCGCCGGGGGTGCCTGGCTGATCCTGCGGCTGGCGCTGGGCGTGCTCGGTGCCGGGGTGCTCGGCATCTTCCTGTACCGGGTGGCCGCCCGGGGCGCCGACCGCTTGCTGCTGATCGCCGCGAGCAGCGCCTTCGTCCTGGTGCTGGCCGCCGAGGTGCTGGGCCGGGTCCTGTTCTTCAGCTCCTACGGCCGGATCGGGATCTGACCGTGTCCGCCGCCCCGCTCGGTGAAGGAGAGAACCGATGACCGACACCCCTGTCCTGGCCGCCCCGGTCACCCGCCGCAGCTTCGTGAAGTGGAGTGCCGCCGCCGGTGGTGCGGTCGCCGTCGCCGGTGGCGCCGCACACTACGGACTGCTGCCGATCAGCGAGGCCGGTGCGACTCCCCGGGCCGCCTCGGACGGCAGCCGGCAGGTGTGGAGCGCCTGCATGGTCAACTGCGGCTCGCGCTGCCCGTTGCTGCTCACCGTGCAGGACGGCCGGGTGACCCGGGTGGACGCCGACCCCACCGGCGACGACGCGGTCGGCACCCAGCAGATCCGGGCCTGTGTGCGCGGGCGCGCGGTCCGGCAGCGGATCTACGCCACCGACCGGTTGCGGTACCCGATGCGCCGGGTTGGGCCGCGGGGCTCGGGCGAGTTCGAGCGGATCAGCTGGGAGGAGGCCTTCCAGGAGGTCGCCGAGCGGCTGACCGCGACGCTGGACACCTACGGCAACGAGGCGGTCTACCTGAACTACGGCACCGGGGTGCTCGGCGCCACGGTCGCCTGCTCCTGGCCGCCGGCCAGCACCGGTGTCGCGCGGCTGATGAACCTGATGGGCGGCTACCTCAACCACTACTCCGACTACTCCACCGCCCAGATCACCTCCGCCTACCCGTTCCACTACGGCGGCTGGACCGACGGCAACAGCTTCGACGACCTGGTCAACACCAAACTGTTCGTGATGTTCGGCAACAACCCGCACGAGACCCGGATGAGCGGTGGCGGCGACCTGTTCACCAGCCAGACCGCCCGGCGCGAGGCCGGGATCCGCACCATCGTGATCGACCCGCGCTACACCGACACCGCGGTCACCATGGGCGACGAGTGGGTGCCGATCCGGCCGAACACCGACGCCGCCCTGGTCGCCGGGCTGGCCCACGTCATGATCGACGAGGACCTGCACGACCAGGAGTTCCTGGACCGCTACTGCGTCGGCTTCGACGAGGACCACCTGCCCGCCGAGGCGGCACCGGGTTCCTCCTACCGGGCCTACGTGCTGGGCGAGGGACCGGACGGGGTGGCGAAGACCCCGCAGTGGGCCGCCGGGGTCACCGGCATCCCGGCGGACACCATCGTCCGGCTGGCGCGGGAGATCGCCCTGACCAAGCCGTGCTGCATCAACCAGGGCTGGGGCCCGCAGCGGCACCACAACGGGGAGAACTCGGCCCGCGCGGTGTTCACCCTGGCGGCGATGATCGGCCAGATCGGCATCCCGGGCGGTGGCACCGGCGGACGCGAGGGCTTCACCTCGATGGCGACCGCCGCCTTCCCCACCCTGGAGAACCCGGTCGAGACCTCGGTGTCCAACTTCAACTGGACCGACGCGATCTACCGCTGGACCGAGATGACTGCCACCTCCGACGGCATCCGGGGCGCCGACCGCCTGACCGCGCCGATCCGGTTCATCTGGCAGTACGCCGGCAACGCCCTGGTGAATCAGCACGGGGACATCAACCGGACCGGGGAGATCCTGGCCGAGCCGGACGACCTGCACATCGTGGTGATCGAGTCGCACATGACGGTCTCGGCCCGGTACGCCGACATCCTGCTGCCGGACGCGATGACCGCGGAGCAGGTCGACCTGGGCCAGCAGCAGCGGGCCGGGAACCTGGGCTACCTGATCTTCGCGGACCGGGCGATCGACCCGCCGTGGGAGTGCCGCCCGGTGTACGAGATCCTGACCGGCATCGCCGCCGAGCTCGGTGTCGAGGACGACTTCACCGAGGGCAAGTCCCAGGAGGACTGGGTCCGGGAGATCGTCGCCGAGACCCGGGAGCTAAGCCCCGGCGTGCCCGCCTTCGACGAGTTCCGCCGGCAGGGGATCTACAAGGAGACCAACCCGGACGGTCCGCTGATCCCGTTGCGGGACTTCCGCGAAGACCCGGAGGCGAACCCGCTGGACACCCCGTCGGGCAAGATCGAGATCTACTCCCAGCAATTGCAGGAGATCGCCGAGACCTGGACCCTGCCGGACGGCGACCGGATCACCGCCCTGCCGGAGTACGTCGAGTCCCGGGAGGGCCCGGAGGACCCGCTGCGGGAGGTCTACCCGTTGCAGATGATCGGCCACCACTACAAGTCGCGCACCCACTCCAGCTACGGCAACGTCCCGTGGCTGCAGGAGGCGCACCCACAGCAGATGTGGATGCACCCCACCGACGCCGACGCCCGCGGGATCGGCAACGGGGACACCACCGAGGTGTTCAACGACCGCGGCCGGATCCGGATCCGGGTGCGGGTCACCCCGAGGATCGCCCCGGGTGTGGTGTCGGTGCCGCAGGGTGCCTGGTTCGACCCGGATGCGGACGGCGTGGACGTGGGCGGCAGCACCAACACCCTGACCAGTCTGCACCCCTCGCCGCTGGCCAAGGGCAATGCCCAGCACACCAACCTGGTCCAGGTGGAGCGGGTGTGACCGGGGTCGACACCGGCCGGGGTGCCCTGGCGGAACGGCTGGACGTGCTGGCCGGGTGCTACGCCTTCACCTCCCGGCTGCTGCTGGCCCCACCGGACCCGGACCTGATCGCCCGGCTGCGCGAGCCCGGGCTGCTGGCCGGCTGGCCGCTGCGGGACGACCGCTCCGCCGAGGGAGTGCGCCTGCTGCTCGACGGCACCCGGGCCCCGGCGCTCGATCTGGGACGGGACTTCCAGCGACTGTTCGTCGGTCCCGGTCACCCGCTGGCCCCGCCGTACGAGTCGGTGCACCGGACCGCCGACCACCTGGTCTTCGACGAGCAGACCGCGCAGGTGCGGGAGGTCTACCGGCGACTCGGCCGGGTCGCCCCGGCGCTGAACCGAGAACCGGACGATCACCTGGGCCTGGAGCTGGACTTCCTCAGCCTACTGAGCGTGCGGGCGCTGGACGCGATCGATGCCGGGGACGTCGGCCTGCTAGACGCCCTGCTCGCCACCCAGCAGACCTTCCTGACCGAGCACGTGCTGTGCTGGGCCGGCGACGTCACCGCCCTGATCGCCGAGCATGCCCGGACCGACTTCTACCGCGGGACGGCCGCGCTGGTCGACGGCGTGCTCGCCGAGGCCACCCGGACCCTGGTGCCCGACAAGCCGGACCGATGACCGACGGCCCCTCCCCCCGGGCGGCGGAGGCACTGCGGGCGGCCACCGGGGCGCCCACCGGGGCGGAGGTCGCCTCCGACCGGCTCGCGCCGCTGCTGCGCTGGCTGGCCCTGCGCCCGGAGCCGGCCGATCTGGTGCTGGCCTGCTGCGCGGCGACCGGCGCCGAACCGGTGACCGTCCCGCATCCCGGCGTGGTGGTGATCGCGCTGCCGGTCTGCGCGGCCACGCTGCCGGTGTCCGGCTGGCTGGAACTCGCCCTGGCCGGCGCCCGGGCGGTGTCGGTCCCGGCCCACCCGGGGTTGCCCGCCCTGGACCGGGCGCGCGCCCTGCTGTCCGGTGCACCCCGGCCGCCCGGCGTCGACGCGCTGGCCCCCCGGGCAATGGTCCGGCGACGGCGGTGGGGCCGGGTGTGGCGGGCGCCGGTGCTGGGCGTCGAGCGGCTCGACCTGCCCCGGCGCGGGGTGATCGCCCCGCTGTCCCGCACCCGCCGGCCCGGCGCCTACGGGCGGCCGGTCACCGAGCGGGGGCGGCTGCTGGCGACGCTGGCGGCGCTGGGGCTGGACCCGGGGCGGGTGGCGGGGCCGAGGTCGGCGCCGCCCCCGGCCACCCCCTCGGAGCCCATCGGCACCGCTTCCCCGGCCCTCGACGTGCTCCCCGCCGCCGAGCTGGTCGCCGACGACTGCACCGCCTGCGGGGTGTGCGCCCGCAGCTGCCCGGAGCACGCCCTGGCCCTGGTGGTGGACCCGGATGGCGGCCCGGCCCGGCTGCACCAGGCGCCCCTGTCCTGCACCGACTGCGGGATCTGCGTCGCGATCTGCCCGGCGGGCGCACTCCACCGGGCCGGGGTACTGGCACCCGGCGACCGCACCGGCACCCGGGAGCTGGCGGTGCTGCCGGTGACCACCTGCCGCCGGTGCCGGGCCGCGGTGGCGGTGTCGGTGGTGTCCGGCGACGGGCTGTGCCCGGTGTGCGCCGAGCGGCGGCGGAACCCGTTCGGGTCGACGCTGCACAACCTGGGCCCAGCCGGGGCGGTCCGCGGGACCCGCTGAGCCCGGCGTGTGGGACCCGTCACGCCCGCGGTGGGGCGCTGGTCCCTGCGCCGGGGCCGGGGACGATGAGAGGCTGACCGTGGCGGGTGCGCGGGCACCCGGGGACGAGGGGTGCGAGATGGCACGGGTCGTGGTGGTCGGCGGCGGTTACGGGGGCGCGCGGGTCGCGTCGCTGCTGGACGGTGATGCCGACGTGACGCTGATCGAACCGAAGGACGCCTTCGTGCACGCCTCCGCGGCGCTGCGGGCGGCGGTCGACCCGGCGTGGGAGGAGCGGGTGTTCATCCCCTACGACCGGCTGCTGGAGCGCGGCACGGTGCTGCACCAGCGGGTGGAGCGCGCGGTGCCCGACCGGGTGCAGCTCGCGGACGGCCGCACGGTCGAGGCGGACTACCTGGTGCTGGCGACCGGCACCGCCTACCCGTTCCCCGCCAAGTTCATCGAGTCCGAGACCGGGGTCGCCCGGGCCCGGCTGGCCCGGATGCGCGAGGGCCTGGCCGCCGCCGAGCGGGTGCTGGTGGTCGGCGCCGGACCGGTCGGCCTGGAACTGGTCGGCGAGCTGCGCGAGCGCTACCCCGACCTGGCGATCACCGTGGTCGACAAGGAGCCGGACGCGCTCAGCACCGGGGAGTACCTGCCGGAGCTGCGCACCGCGATCCGCGAGCAGCTGACCGGGGTGGACTTCGTGCTCGGCTCCCGGCTGGGCTACCTGCCGCCGGTGGATGTCGGTGTCTACGGGCCGTTCGCGGTGGACACCCAGGACGGGGTGCGGATCGAGGCCCAGATGTGGTTCCGCTGCTACGGCAACCAGGCCGACAGCGGCTACTTCGCCGGGGACCTGGCCGATCGCCGCGACGGGCTGGGCCAGCTGCGGGTGGAGCCGACGTTGCAGGTGCGCGGGCTGCCGACGGTGTTCGCGGTCGGGGACGTCACCGACGTGCCGGAGTCCAAGCGCGCCTCGGCCGCCCGGGCGCACGCCGACGTCGTCGCGGTCAACATCCGGTCGCTGATCGCCGGTGAGCCGGCGGTCGCCACCCACGAGCCGGAGCCGGAGCGGATCGTGCTGCCGCTGGGCACCCGTGGTGGTGCCTCGCAGATCGTCGACGCCGAGGGCCGGCACCGGATCCTGGGCGCCGAGGAGACCAGCCGGATCAAGGGCCAGGACCTGTTCAGCACCGATGTCGCGGAGCTGTTCGGTCAGCTCTGAGGGCGACGGCGGCGCAGGCGGCCGATCACGAACTTCGCCACCAGGATCACGATCACCGCGTACACGGTGTAGTTGATCCAGTCCGAGTAGTGCCCGACGTCCTCCCACTGGGCGCCGAGCACGTACCCGGCGGTGACCAGCGCACTGTTCCAGACCGCCGAGCCGATCGTGGTGTACAGCAGGAACTTCGGCAGCGGCATCTTTTCCAGGCCCGCCGGGATCGACACCAGCGACCGGACCACCGGCACGCAGCGGCCGATCAGCACCGCCTGGCCGCCGTGCCGCTCGAACCAGCTCTCCGCCCGGTCCAGGTCCTCGACCTCCATCAGCGGCATCCGGTCCAGCCAGCGCCGCAACCGCTCGCGGCCGAACCAGGCACCGAGCAGGTAGAGCGCCAGTGCCCCGGTCACCGCACCCAGGGTGGCGCCGGTGATCGCCCAGAACAGCGACATGTGCCCCTGGGAGGCCACGTAGCCGGCCACCGGGAGCACCACCTCGGACGGGATGGGCGGGAACAGGTTCTCCAGGGCGACCAGCAGGCCGACACCCAGTGGGCCGAGGGCCTCGACGACGCTCACCACCCACCCGGCCAGACCGGTGAGCTCGGCACCGCCGCTCGCGGCAGCGGACAGGGACACGGCTGGGCCACCGGCCAGGGTGAGGGTCGGGTTCATCACCCCGATACTCACATGGCCGGTGGCCGAGCACTCAGTCGTTCACTGGCTCCACACGGGTCAGTTCCAGCCCGGACACCTCGCCGACCGGGCGGTCCACCCGCACGGTGTCGCCGTCGTGCACCTGTCCGGCGAGCAGCAGCCGGGCCAGCCGGTCGCCGATCTCGCGCTGGACCAGCCGGCGCAGCGGCCGGGCACCGTAGGCCGGGTCGAAGCCCTCGATCGCCAGCCACTCCCGGGCGGCCGGGGTGACCTCCAGGTGCAGCCGACGGTCCTTGAGCCGGGCGGCCAGCGAGGCCACCTGCAGGTCGACGATCTCGGTGATCTCGGCCAGGGTCAGCGGCTGGAACATCACCACGTCGTCGAGCCGGTTGAGGAACTCCGGCTTGAACTGCTGCCGGACCACCCCCATCACGGCGTCCTCCTTGGCGGACTGCTCCATCAGCGGGTCGGCCAGGAACTGCGAACCGAGGTTGGAGGTGAGGATCAGGATCACGTTCCGGAAGTCGACCGTGCGGCCCTGGCCGTCGGTCAGCCGGCCGTCGTCCAGCACCTGCAACAGGATGTCGAAGACCTCCGGGTGCGCCTTCTCCACCTCGTCCAGCAGCAGCACCGAGTAGGGCCGGCGCCGCACCGCCTCGGTGAGCTGACCACCTTCCTCGTAGCCGACGTACCCCGGCGGGGCACCGATCAGCCGGGCCACCGCGTGCCGCTCGGCGTACTCCGACATGTCGATCCGGACCATCGCCCGCTCGTCGTCGAAGAGGAAGTCGGCCAGGGCCTTGGCGAGCTCGGTCTTGCCGACGCCGGTGGGGCCGAGGAACAGGAAGGAGCCGGTCGGACGGTCCGGGTCGGAGATGCCCGCCCGGGCCCGGCGCACGGCGTCCGACACCGCGGCCACGGCGGTCTTCTGGCCGATCAGGCGCTCGCCGAGCACCTCCTCCATCCGCAGCAGCTTGGCGGTCTCGCCCTCCAGCAGCCGGCCGGCCGGGATGCCGGTCCAGGCGGCGACCACCTCGGCGATCTCGTCCGGGCCGACCTTGTCCGCGATCATCGGCGCCTCGGGCTGCGGGGCCTGCTCGGCCTGCTCCGCCTCCGCGATCTGCTTCTCGATCGCCGGGATCTCGCCGTACAACAGCCGGCCGGCCGCGGCCAGATCACCCTCGCGCTGGGCCCGGTCGGCGGCCGACCGCAGCTCGTCCAGCTTCGCCTTGAGGTCGCCGACCTGGTTGTGGCTGGCCTTCTCGGACTCCCAGCGGGCGGTCAGCCCGGCGAGCTCCTCGCGGCGGTCGGCCAGGTCGGCGCGCAGCTTCTCCAGCCGCTCCCGGCTGGCCGGGTCGTCGGCCTCGGAGAGCACGACCTCCTCCATCTCCAGCCGGGTGACCGCACGCTGCAGCTCGTCGATCTCCACCGGGGAGGAGTCCAGCTCCATCCGGAGCCGGGACGCGGCCTCGTCCACCAGGTCGATCGCCTTGTCCGGGAGCTGGCGGCCGGTGATGTACCGGTCGGACAACCCGGCGGCGGCGACCAGGGCGGCGTCGGAGATGGTCACCTTGTGGTGCGCCTCGTACCGCTCCTTCAGTCCGCGCAGGATCGCGACGGTGTCCTCCACCGACGGCTCGCCGACGAACACCTGCTGGAACCGGCGCTCCAGGGCGGGGTCCTTCTCGATCCGCTCCCGGTACTCATCCAGGGTGGTGGCGCCGACCAGCCGCAGCTCGCCGCGGGCCAGCATCGGCTTGAGCATGTTGCCGGCGTCCATCGCGCCCTCGCCGCCGGCCCCGGCACCGACCACGGTGTGCAGCTCGTCGATGAAGGTGACGACCTCGCCCTCGGAGGAGGTGATCTCCTCCAGGACGGCCTTCAACCGCTCCTCGAACTCGCCGCGGTACTTCGCCCCGGCGACCATCGCCGCCAGGTCGAGGGAGATCAGGCGCTTGCCGCGCAGTGACTCGGGCACGTCACCGGCCACGATCCGCTGGGCCAGGCCCTCGACCACGGCGGTCTTGCCCACGCCGGGCTCGCCGATCAGCACCGGGTTGTTCTTGGTCCGGCGGGACAGCACCTGGATCACCCGGCGGATCTCGGAGTCACGGCCGATCACCGGGTCCAGCTTGCCGTCGGCGGCGCGCTGGGTGAGGTCGACGCCGTACTGCTCCAGTGCCTTGAAGGTGCCCTCCGGGTTCGGGCTGCTGACCTTGCCGGTGCCGCGCACCGAGGGCAGGGCGGCGAGCAGCGCGTCCCGGGAGGCGCCCTGGCCACGCAGCGCGTCGGCGACGCCGGTCTGCCCGGCGGCCAGCGCGATCAGCAGGTGCTCGGTGGAGACGTAGTCGTCCCCGAGCGAGCGGGCCTCGTCCGAGGCGGTGTCCAGCACCGTGGCGAGCGCGCGCGAGGCGGTGGGCGGGGTGGCGGTGGAGCCGGTGGCGCTGGGCAGGCCGACCAGGACGGCGCGCACCGAGCGGCCGAGCAGCTGGCGGTCGGCGCCGACCGCGTCCAGCAGCCCGTTCGCCACGCCGCCGTCCTGCTGGAGCAGGGCGTTCAGCAGGTGGGCGGGCTCGATCTGGGGGTTGCCCGCGGCGGTCGCCTGCTGGATGGCGTCGCCGATGGCCTCCTGCGACTTGGTGGTGAACTTGGCGTCCAACTGTGTCCCTCCGTGCGTGTGGTTCCTGCTGGCCGGGCCACCGGGCTCGGCACGTCTGAGGGGTTCAACCCGAGCGAAGTTGAGTCTATTCCGCTCAACCTTGCTCCGCGAGCCGAGCGGGTGACAACGGCGACATGACTGTTGTCACGGCCGCCCGTGACGCCCTGGACGCCCGCCCGTCACCTGCCTGACACATCCCCGCGCCGGGCTTATGTCGGATTTCGTCGATTCCAGATCGGGACATAACGGGACAATCGTGGCATCTGGATGTGACTCATCTCACATCCGGCATGGATCGGATTGCCAGCCACCCGGAACCGGTCACAGTCTGGGTTGCACCCACCGGGCGACCCCGGCCGGGCGAATCACCCGCCTCCCCGTCCCGTCTCGTTCACCCGTACGAGTGACCCTCCGACGCAAGCCAGTCACAGCACGCTCCCCGCCCATCGCCGCGTCAACGTCGCCGACGGCATCCCGAGCCCCTCCGCTCCCGAGCAGCCGACGAGGTGACGTCCGTGTTCATCTTCATCCTGCAGATCCGGCACATGCTGGACGCCCAGGCCGAGCTCTACCTGTTCGCCGTGTTCTCCGGCCTGGTCTGGGCTCTCTGGCTGATCAAGGTCGGCCTGTCCCGCCGCTACCGGCCCTACCTGGAGGACCACCACGAGTCCACCAGCGTGGTCGTCCCGGTGGTGGACGAACCGCTCGACCTGTTCCGCGACGTGCTGCACCGGGTGACCGAGCAGCAGCCGGACGAGGTCATCGTCGTGATCAACGGCAAGCCCAACCCGGGACTGGTCGAGGTGTGCGAGGAGTTCGCACCCCTGGTCCGCTGGGTGCACACCCCGATCCCGGGCAAGCGCAACGCGGTCAAGATCGGCACCGAGCTGTCCCGGTACGACATCACCGTCCTGGTCGACTCGGACACGGTCTGGACCCCCGGCACCCTGCGCGAGCTGGTCAAACCCTTCGCCGACCCGAAGATCGGCGGCGTCACCACCCGGCAGCGGATCCTGGAGCCCACCCGGTCCTGGATCACCCGCTGGGCGGACTGGCTGGAGAACTCCCGTTCGCTGTACTCGATGCCGGCCCAGTCGGTGCTCGGCCAGGTCGGCTGCCTGCCCGGGCGGACCATCGCCTTCCGCCGCACGATCCTGACCCGGGTGATGGACGACTTCATGACCCAGCGGTTCATGGGCGTCTTCCTGGAGGTCTCCGACGACCGCACGCTGACCAATCTCACGCTGAAGGCCGGGTACCGCACGGTCTACCAGCACACCTCGTTGGTCTACACCGACGCCCCGTTGGAGGTCCGCAAGCTGTTCAAGCAGCAGCTGCGCTGGGCCCGCGGCAGCCAGTACAACACCCTGCGGATGCTGCCCTGGATGCTCGGGCACGCGCCGATCCTGGCGGTGTTCTTCTTGGCGGACATCGTGCTGCCGTTCCTGCTGGTCGGCACGATCGTCGGCTGGGTCTACCGGGCGGTCAGCGGCACCGGGGTGAACCTGTACCAGGCGGTGCTGGAGGCCTACGGCGCGCACGCCGGCTGGTTCTGGGTGATCGCGCTGATGGTGACCTCCTCGGTGCTGTCGATGGCGATCCGGCAGATCCGGCACCTGCAGGAGGTGCCCGGCGACTTCTTCCGGTTGCCGGTGTTCATCGTGGTGTCGACGTTCTTCCTGATGCCGGTCCGGCTGCTCGGCTTCCTGCGGATGGCGCACGCCTCCGGCTGGGGCACCCGGGCCGGTGCCTACGCCGGTGGTGATCCCGGTGCCCCGGCGGACGACCAGGGGCTGCTGGCCGAGCTGGAGCTGATGAGCCGGCCCGCGCCGGTGGACGTGGTCGACCGGGACGAGTCCCCGGCCGGGCCCGGGTCCGTCTCGCCCTGGCCGCCGGTCACGGCCGCGAGCGCCCCCGGCACCGGGACGGCGACCGGGACCCTGACCACCAGCACCGCGACCTCGACCCGCCGGGCCGCCCGCTCGGCCTCCGCGCCGGTCCCGGTTGCCACCCCGGCCCCGCCCCGCCGCCGGCTCAACCCGCTCGCCGCCATCCCGTACGTCATCGCGACCGGGATCTTCGCCCTGGAGGCGCTGCTCTATGTCTGACGCCCCGATCAAGCTGACCGGCCCCGGCACCGTCCCGGGCAAGGCCTGGTGGGCGCCCACCATGGGCCGGATGACCGCCCGTGCCCGGCTCGCCACCACCGCGATCGCCGCCGCCCTGCTGGTGATCACGCTGGTGGTGTGGAACCTGCCCACCGTGTCCCAGATCGTCACCGGGGACAGCGAACCGGCCCTGACCGCCCGGGAAGAGGAGCTGCTGGCCGAGAACCAGCGGCTGCAGGACGAGCTGGATGTCTCCCGCTCCCAGTCCGCAGCCCTGCGCGGGGTGGTCGCCGACGAGCAGGCCGCCCGCAAGAAGGGGGAGGACGCCCACGCCCAGGCGCAGGCCGAGCGCGAGGCCGCCGGGTCGTCGGGTTCGGGTTCGGGTTCGGGTTCGTCACGGTCTTCCGGGTCGGGCTCAGGTTCGGGTTCGTCCGCCGCCCGGAGCGGGTCCACCGGCACGGGCACGGCCGCCGCGAGCGCCCCGGCACCCGGTACCGAACAGGGCGCCGCCAACCCGCAGGCGCCCCAGCCCGCCGACCCGGCCGCGCCCGGTCCGCAGACCCCGCCCACCGCACCGGCCAAGGCCGAGCTGCTCGACCCGGACACCCGGTACTTCGGGATGTACACCGAGCAGGCGCCGTTCAACTGGGCCACCTTCGACGACGCCGCCCAGCAGGTCGAGCACCGGCAGAACATGGTCGGCTACTTCGGCGGCTGGGACCAGGACTTCCGGGCGAATGCCGTCACCCGGTCCTGGGAGCGCGGGCTGCTGCCGATGCTGACCTGGGAGTCCCGGCCGATCAACGCCCAGAATGATGTGGTCGAGGAGCCGGACTACACCCTGCCCAAGATCATCGACGGGGAGTTCGACGCCTATCTGACCCAGTACGCCCGCGACATCGTCGCCACCGGCCTGCCGCTCGCCATCCGGCTCGATCACGAGATGAACGGCACCTGGTACCCGTGGTCGGAGACCACCGCCTCCGGCGGGTCGATCAACGGCAACCGGCCCGGCGACTACGTGCGGATGTGGCAGCACGTGCACGACATCTTCGAGGCCAACGGCGCGAACGAGTACGTGATCTGGGTCTGGGCGCCGAACATCATCAACAACCTGCCCGCCTCGCAGCAGGGGCTGGACACCCTGCAGGGCCTCTACCCCGGCGACGACTACGTGGACTGGGTCGGGGTGTCCGGCTACCAGCGCCCGCCGATCCGCGACGGCAACGACTCGACCTTCGCGTACACCTTCGACCGGACGCTGAACCAGCTCCGGCAGCTCACCGACAAGAAGATCCTGCTGGCCGAGGTCGGCGCCTCCGAGACCGGCGGCACCAAACCGGCCTGGATCCGGTCGTTCTTCCAGGGCTTCGACCCCGGGCGCAACGACGACGTGATCGGCTTCACCTGGTTCAACCTGGCGGTGACCACCTACGTCAGTGGCCAGCTGTCCACCAACGACTGGCGGGTCGGCTCCCGGGCCAACAGCAAGGCGGCCTTCGCCGACGGGATCGCCGACCCGGCCCGCAACTTCGGCGGTGAGTCGCTACGCGCCGCCGAGGAACCCTCGACCGCGCAGGCCCAGCTCACGGCGCCCACGGCCCCGGCCGCGACCGCCGCACCCTCCCCCACCGCCACCCCGGAACCAGCTCCCACCGCGACGGCCACACCCGATCCCACCCCCGCACCGACCCCGTCACCCAGCACCACTGGCGGCACCCCGTGAACCGCCGCCGCACCCGCCGCCGCCCCACCGCCGAGGAGTCCGCCATGAACGACCCGTTCCTGTCCGCCGCCGAACTGTCCGCCGGCACCGACCCCGGACCCGCCCTCACCGATCCGTCCACCGCGCCGGTCCGGATCGCCGTCTTCGGCACCGGCTACCTGGGCGCCACCCACGCCGTCGCGATGGCCGAACTCGGCTTCGAGGTCTGGGGCGCCGACACCGATCAGGCCAAGGTCGACGCCCTGGCCGCCGGGAAGGTGCCGTTCTACGAGCCCGGCCTGGACCCGCTGCTGGCCACCCACCTGGACAGCGGCCGGATCCGGTTCAGCACCGACCTGGCCGCCGCGGCCGCCTGGGGGGATGTGCACTTCATCTGCGTCGGCACTCCCCAGCAGAAGACTTCACACGCCGCGAACCTGTCCTACGTGGAGTCCGCGGCCACCACCATCGCCCGGAATCTGACCAAGGACGCCCTGATCGTCGGCAAGTCCACCGTGCCGGTCGGCACCGCGGCGCGGCTGCGCGAGCTGGTCGCGGCCGAGGCGCCCGCCGGGGTCCGGGTCGAGCTGGTCTGGAACCCGGAGTTCCTGCGCGAGGGAAAAGCGGTGGCCGACACCCTGCACCCGGACCGGATCGTGATCGGCGGCGCGGGGCCCAGCGCCGAGGCGACGCTGCGTGAGGTCTACGCCGGGCCGATCGCCGAGGGCACCCCGGTAGTGGTGACCGACCTGCCGACCGCCGAGCTGGTCAAGGTGTCGGCCAATGCGTTCCTGGCGACCAAGATCAGCTTCATCAACGCGATCGCCGGGGTGTGCGAGGCGGCCGGGGCGGATGTCACCGTGCTGGCCGACGCCCTGGGCCACGACAGCCGGATCGGCCGCCAGTTCCTGGACGCCGGGCTGGGCTTCGGCGGCGGCTGCCTGCCCAAGGACATCCGCGCGCTGATGCACCGGGCGAACGAGCTCGGCGCGCACCGGGCCTCGGCGCTGCTGCAGCAGGTGGACGAGATCAACATGGGCCAGCGCGAGCGGGTGCTGGACCTGGCGGTGCGGGCCTGCGGCGGGTCGGTGCTGAACCGGCGGATCGGCGTGCTCGGTGCCGCGTTCAAGCCGCACACCGACGACGTCCGGGACTCCCCGGCACTGAACGTCGCCGCGGCTCTGCACCTGCGCGGCGCCCAGGTCACGGTGTTCGACCCGCAGGCCGGGGACACCGCCCGCCGGTCCTTCCCGACCCTGTCCTACGCGACCAGCGTCGAGGAGGCGGTGGAGGGCACCGACGTGGTCCTGGTGCTCACCGAGTGGGAGCAGTTCACCGCCGCCGATCCGGCCGCCCTGGCATCGCTGACCGCCGCGCCGCGGGTGATCGATGCCCGGGGCAAGCTCGACCCGGCCGCCTGGCGCGGGGCGGGCTGGGAGTTCGCCGGCCTGGGACGTAGTGCCCCCGTGGCGGCCTGATCAGGACCGGCGCACGCATCGAGGGTGCCGGGTTGCCCCCGAACGGGTGACCCAGCACCCTCGATGCTGACAGGGTGATCAGTCCTGTTGCCCGCCGTCGAAGGAGACCGCCATGACCGTGCGCGACCTGCCCTGGCCGGAGGGCACCCCGTCCTCCGTCGAACTCAGTGCCCCGGACCTGGCGGCGGCGGAGGCGTTCTACGGCCCGCTGTTCGGCTGGACCTTCGACCGGGCGCCGGCCGAGATGAACCACTACACCACCGCCCTGCTGCACGGCCGGCCCGCCGCGGCGTTCAACCCGCCGATCCCGGGCACGCACACCGCGCCCGGCTGGCTGACCCACCTGTCCACCCAGGACGCCGCCGCCGCGGTCGAGCGGGCCACCGCCGCCGGTGCCCAGGTGCTGCTGGCCCCGCTGCCGGTGATGGAGTTCGGCACCCTGGCGGTGCTGGCCGACCCACTGGGCGCGGTGTTCGCGCTCTGGCAGCCGGGGACGCAGATCGGCGCCGGGATCGTCAACGAGCCGGGCGCGATGATCTGGAACGAGCACTTCTCCCGGGACCTCCCCGCCGCCCAGGAGTTCTACCGCGCGCTGTTCGGGTACCACTACACCGCGCTACCCGGTGAGATGGAGTACGCCACCTTCGACACCGGTGAGCGCGAGCTCGGCGGCATGGGCGGCGTCGACCAGGACGCCGGGTGGATGGCCACCTTCGCCGTGGCGGACACCGATGCGGCCGTGGCCACCGTCCTCGCCCGGGGCGGGTCGCTGTTCCTGGAAGCGGAGGACAGCCCGTTCGGCCGGGTCGCCGGGGTGATCGGGCCGTTCGGCGAACGGTTCTACCTGATCTCCACCGACGAGCCCAGCACCCCGGAGGCCTGAGATGCGTGCACCCCTGATCGCGGCCGGAGCCGTCCTGGCCCTGCTGCTGACCGCCTGCGGTGGCGGGACCGACGCCGGCGACGACACCACCGCCGGTAGCGACGACACCGGCAGCACCGCCGTCGCCACCCCCGACCCCTCGGAGTCCGCGCCGACCCTGGACCTGACCGCCGGGGCGACCATCGTCGGTCTGCCGGCCGAGCTGGGCACCCCACCCACCGGAGCCGCCGCGGGCGCCGCCCGGACCAGCGACGACGGACTGATCACGGTGGTCACCTTCGGCTCCTCCACCTGCCCCCAGGTGCCGGACCCGCAGGCCACCGGCGCCGACGGGACGGTGACGGTCAGCTTCCCGGAGCCGACCGACGGCCCGTGCACCCTGGACTACGTGCCGGCCAGCAGCGTGGTGGCCCTGCCCGAGTCGCCGGGGGACGGTGACCTGACGGTCACGATCGGCGACTGGGGCACCGTCACGCTGCCCGCCGGTTCCACCGAGGCGGTCTGGGTCACCGACTGAGGGCGGCACTACCCTCGACGCCGTGATCCCTCCCGACCAGCGACCCGGCAGCGACTTCCATCCCGCGCCCCAGCTGCCGGGCGGCCGGATCCGCACGTTCCACCCCCGGCGTGCCCCGCTCGGCGTGCGCCGGACCGAGGCGCTGGAACGACTGTGGCCGCGGTACGGGGTCTCGGTGCACGACCCGGAGCTCGGCCTGCCGCCGCTGACCGAGGCCGGGACGCTGGACACGGTCGCGCTGTTCGGGCGCTCCGCCCCGCTGGTGGTGGAGATCGGCTCCGGGATGGGCGACGCCACCGCCGCGATGGCCGCCGCCGACCCCGACCGGGACTACCTCGCGGTGGAGGTGCACCTGCCGGGGATCGCGCACCTGCTGACCCTGATCGAGCAGGGCGGGCTGACCAACGTCCGGCTGGCGCACGGTGACGCCCTGGACCTGTTGCGGACCCGGATCGCGCCGGACTCGCTGGATGCGGTGCACGTGTTCTTCCCCGACCCCTGGCCGAAGGCCCGGCACCACAAGCGCCGGATCATCATCCCGGAGCACGTGGCGCTGATCCGGTCCCGGCTGCGGCCCGGCGGCACCCTGGTCTGCGCCACCGACTGGGAGCCCTACGCCGAGCAGATGCGCGAGGTGCTGGACGCCGACCCCGGGCTGACCAACCCCCACGGCGGCTGGGCACCCCGGCAGGCGGCCCGGCCGGTGACCCGGTTCGAGCAGCGCGGGGTGGACGCGGGCCGGGTGATCCGGGACCTGGTCGCGGTCCGGGTGTAGCCGGTCGGGTCTGGGCCTAGCCGATCGGGCCCGGGTCTAGCCCGCTCCCTCATCGAGAGTGCACGAATGCACGCCTCCGGGGCCGGGAGGCGTGCATTTGTGCACTCTCGGCGAGACGGGGACGGGCAGCGGGCCGCACGCACCACCCTCGGTCAGGTCCGGGTGGCTGGTCCGGGCCCACGATGCGGCCGGTCACGCCGGGGATTGCCCGGTGAGCTCCCCGATCCGGACCACCCGGTCCGCGGTCCGCACCGCACCGGGTCGGTGCGCGATCACCAGCACCGTCCGGCCCCGGCACACCTCGGCCAGCGCGTCCTGGATCTCCGCCTCGGTCGCCACGTCCAGCTGGCTGGTCGCCTCGTCCAGGACCAGCACCGGTGCGTCCAGCAGCAGCGCCCGCGCGATGGCCAGGCGCTGGCGCTGCCCGCCGGACAACCGCTCGCCCAGCTCCCCGACCCGGGTGTCGTACCCGTCCGGCATCGCCATGATCGCCTCGTGCAGCGCGGCCCGGCGGCAGGCCTGTTCCAGCTCCGCGTCGGTGGCGTCCGGGGCGGCCAGCCGCAGGTTCGCGGCCAGGGTGTCGTTGAACAGGTAGGTGCTCTGCCCGACCACCGCCACGTGCCGGCGCAGATCGGCCAGCGCCACCTCGCGCAGGTCCACCCCGCCGAGCAGCACCCGGCCGCCCTGCGGGTCCCAGGCCCGGGTGAGCAGGTTGACCAGGGTCGACTTGCCCGAGCCGGAGGGACCGACCACCGCGGTGGTGGTGCCGGCCGGGATGGTCAGGCTCACCCCGTCCAGCACCGGACCGGCGGCGCGGGCCCGGGTGGGCAGCGCGTCGTCCGGGTCGAGGGCCGGTGCCGGGTAACCGAAGGTCACGTCCTCGAACCGGATGTCCAGCGGCCCGTCCGGCAATCGGACCGGGTCGGCCGGGTCGGCGGTGGCCGGGGCGGCGTCGGTGATCCGCCAGATCCGGCGCGCGGCGGCGAAGGCCTGCTCCAGATCCGGGGCGACGTCCTCCACCGCGAGCACCGGGGTGAACACCGCGAGTGCGACCACCACCGCCAGCACCAGCTCCGGCCAGTCCAGCACCCCCGCCGACACCCGGGCGGCGCCGGCCAGCGCGACCGTGACCACCGCGGCGAGCACCAGCACCGCGTTGGCGGCCCGGCGGCGGGCGGTCCAGACCGCCAGCACGTCCAGCCCGGCGGCGGCGCCCCGGCCCAGCTCGGCGGCCTGCTCCCGGCGGCGCCCGGCCGCCCCGAAGGCCAGCACCTCGCGCACGCCCTGCACGGACTCGGTGACCGCCTGGGCCAGCCGGCCGCGCTCGCCCCGCACCCGGGCGGCGGCGTCCGCGCTCGGTCCGCGGCCCCAGGCGGGCACCACCGCACCGACCAGCAGCAGGAACGGCGCCAGCACCAGGGCGAGCAGCGGGTCGGTGGCGATGGCCAACGCGACCAGCGTCCCGACCGGCACCAGCACCGCACTGATCGCCGGCACCAGGGTGTGCGCGAAGAACACCTCCACCTTGTCCACATCCTTGGTGGCGCGGTTGACCAGGTCGCCGGTGCGGCGGGACAGCACCCCGGCCGGCGACTGCGGCGCGAGCCGGTCGTAGAAGTCCACCCGCAGCATGGCCAGCGCGCGGAAGGCGACCGCGTGCCCGGCGAACTGCTCCAGGTAGCGCAGCACCCCCTTGACCAGGGACAGCACCACCAGGGTCCAGACCGTCGGGGCGATGGCCGCCTCCGGGTCGGTCGCGACCCGGGCCACCCCGGCGGCGGCCACCGCGAGCAGCGCGATCCCGAGCGACTGGCCGATCACCCGGCAGACCAGGGACAGCCCGAGCGGGGGGAGGACCGGGCGGCCGAACCGGATCAGCCGGCGGGAGATCTGGGCCCGGGTCAGCTCCGGGGCGATGGTGGTGCTCATCGGTTCTCCCCTCCGATCCCGGACAGGTCCAGCGCGCGGGCGTAGTACGAGTCGATGCTGCCGAGCTGGTCCGGTGGGCCCTGTTCGACGATCCGGCCCTCGGCCAGCACCAGCACCTGGTCGGCGCCGCGGACCGTGCTCAACCGGTGCGCGACCAGCAGCACGGTGCGGCCCTGCCCGGCACGGTCCAGCGCCTCGATCAGCGCCGACTCCGAGGCGGCGTCCACCTGGCTGGTCGGCTCGTCCAGCACCAGGATCGGCGCGTCCTTCAGCAGGGCCCGGGCGACCGCCAGTCGCTGGGCCTGCCCGCCGGACAGCGACAAGCCACGTTCGCCGACCCGGGTCGCCAGCCCGTCCGGGAACCGGCGCACGTCATCGGCCAGGTTCGCCTCGGCCAGCACGTGCCAGAGCAGGTCGTCGCCGGCGTCCGGGTCGGCCAGCCGGAGGTTGTCCGCCAGGCTGCCGGTGAACAGATAGGTGCTCTGCGCGACGACGGCGGTCTGCGCCCGCACCCAGTCGGTCGGCACCGTGGTGGCGTCGTGCCCGGCCACCCGCACCATCCCGGCGGTCGGCCGCAGCTGGGCCTGCACCAGCGCGGCCACCGTGCTCTTGCCGGAGCCGGAGGGTCCGATCAGGGCGACCCGGCCGCCGACCGGCACGGTGAAGCTGACCTGGTGCAGCACCGGGGCGCCGCCGGGGTAGGCGAAGTCCACCCGGTCCAGCGCCAGTGCCTCGTCCGGGTCGGCACCGGCCGGCACCCGCACCCCGGGGGCGTCCTCGACCGCCGCATGCTGGGCGAGCACGGTGTCGATCTCCCGGACCGCGGCCCGGCCGCCCATCCCGATGTAGAAGAACTGCCCCACCCGGTCCAGCGGCTCCAGCAGCACGGTGGAGATCAGCACGACGGCGACCGCCTGGCCCGGGGTGATCGCGCCGTCCCGCAGCCGGACCATCGCCAGCCCCGCGGCGGAGGTGACCATCAGCAGCGAGAACGAGGAGTCGATCACCAGCAGCACCAGCTGGTTGCCGGCCAGCAGCCGCATCACCTGGCGGCGCAGCTCCTCGGCGGAGCGGGCCAGCTCGGCGCCCTTGGCGCGGGCCCGGCCGAAGGCGGTGGCGGTGGGCAGGCCCTGGATCGCGTCCAGGTACTGCGCGGCGAACCGGCGCGAGGTCACCCGGTACCGGCCGGACACGCCGCGGAACAGCTTCTGGAACCCGCCGACCAGCAGCGGGATCCCGGGCAACGCCACCGCCAGCCACAGGGCGATCACCGGGTCGACGGCCACCCCAAGGCCGACCAACGCCACCACCGGCACGGTCATCGACGCCAGGATCGGCCACCGGAAGGTCGCCTCGTAGTTCGCCGCCCGCTCGACCCCGTCGGTGGCGGTGCTGACGAACCGGCCCGAGCGCTCCTGGGTCCGGTAGGCCACGCCCAGGCGGAACAGCTGGTCCAGCAGCACGTCCCGGCGCTCGTCCTCGCGGGGCCCGACCGCGCCCAGGCTCAGCCGCGGACCGGCGTAGGCGCTGAGCGCGAGGCCGAGGGCGGCGACCACCAGCACCACCAGCGCGGCGGCGGACGGGGTGGTGCCGAGCCGGGCGGACTCCAGCACCGCACCGAGCGCCAGGTAGGCGGCGGTGGTGCAGGCGGCGACCAGCCAGGTCAGCACGGCGGGCAGTACGACCACCCGGCGGGGCAGCGGCGGGGTGGGGACCACCGGCGGGCCGGCCGGGGCGGCCGGACGGCCGGGATCACCGGGGGTGGCGGAGGTGCCTGCGGGGTGACCGGGGCGGCGGGGGTGGCCCGGTGCGGCACCGGGGTGACCGGCGGGCGGCGGGGCGGAGCTCATCGGGGGTCCTCAGGGGGTCGTGCGCAGCGGTGCGGCGGGGGTGGTGGCTGCAGTTCCGGGGGCCACCCTGCCACGGGCGGCGGCGGAACGGCGGCGCAGCAGCAGGACCAGGGCGGTCGCCGCCCCGGCCACCAGCAGCAGGGTGGACAACGCGGCCCAGGGCACTGCGATCACGGAGGTCTCGGCGCCGGCGGTGACCGTCGCGCCGTTGCCCGTCCCGACCGTGCTGCCCTGCGCCTGGACCCGGATGTCGGCCCGGCCCCAGGTGTGCACGCCGGTCACGGTGACCTCTCGGTCCAGCGCGGAGCCGGCCAGCACCTCGACCGGTTCGGTGCCGGACACGTCGACCACCCGGGCGTCGCCGATCAGGCCGGAGACCGCGACCGCGTCGGTGGGCAGCAGCCGGGTGTTGCCGGTGTTGGTCAGCCGGTAGCGGATCACCAGGGTGTCCCCGGCCAGCGGGTTCAGGGCGGGGTGCCGTTCCACGGTCAGGCCGGTGACGGTCAGCCCGGGGGCCAGTTCCCCGGTGACCCGGATGTGCATCCGCAGGGCCAGGCGGCGGTCCAGGCGGACGGTGCCGTCGTCGCCGGTGGCGGCGGACAGTGAGGTGAGGATGCCGCCGGAGTGGTCGCCGGGGGTGGCGTCGGCCGGGACGGTGACGGTGAACGGCACCGCGACGGTCTGCCCGGCCGGGACGTCGATCTCCGCCGTGTCCGGGACGATCCAGGTGCCGAGGTCCATCGAGGGCTGGTCGGCGGGCAGCAGGTCGAGCTGGCCGGAGGTGGTGGTCAGCCCGTCCGCGCCGTAGACGGCCAGGTGCAGGTCGGTGCCGCCGCGGTTGGTCACCTCCAGCACGTCGTGCAGCACCGCGCCGGGGTCGAGCTGGTAGGCGTAGTTCGCCCGGTCGGTGCCGTGTTCGGTGTCGCCGGGGGCCACCCCCCAGGTCACCGACGCACCGTCGGCCGTGGGGGCGGCCGACGCCGTCGCCGTCGCGGTGGGCAGCAGGGCGAGCAGCAGCCCGGCCAGCAATGCCGCACCGCGCAGGCGGCGGGTGAACGGAACGGGGGCGTCCACGGCCTCAGCCCACCACCGTGAGGGTCAGCACCCCGGTGTAGTCGCCGGCGGCGGTGTCCCGCGGCACGGACAGCTGCAGTGCGGCGTCCACCGAGACGCTGCCGGCGGCGTGCCCGGCCGGTGCGGACACCAGGGTGCTGGCGGCGGACAGGCCGGAGCCCGAGCCCGCGGTCACGGCCGGACCGGCCACGGCGCCGACGGTGTTGTCGACCAGCGCCGGGGTCCAGCCCAGGGCCGAGCCGGCGAAGCTGGCGCTGCCGGAGCTGAAGGTCCCGGCCGAGCCGTTCACGGTCCAGGCACCCGCGGAGCTGCGGGTGTCGGAGACGGTGACCCGGTTCAGGGTGCCGGTGGCCACGAAGGCGTCCGTGGTGGCCTGGGCGGTGCCGAGGTTGACCCGGGTGTCCGGGTTCTGCACGGTCCAGGTCAGCTCGCCCTCGCCGGGGGTGCCCGGGTCGGTGTCCTCGGGGATGGTCACCCCGAGGTCGAGGTCCTGGTCCGTGCCCGGGGTGGTGCCGGGGCCGGTGCCGTCCTCGGCGGTCCAGGACACCGACAGCGGCGTGGCGACCTTGCGCGGGTCCGCGGAGCTGCCGGAGGAGTACCAGTAGGACGACTGGCCGGTCTTGGCCTGGAAGTCGACGAACGACTGCGGGAAGGCGCCCCAGGAGTCGCCGGTGCGGGCCTGCGTGCCGGAGGCCGGGGTGACCTCCACGCCCAGGTAGTCCGGGGTGACGACGAAGCCGTCGGCGTCCACGGTCACGTCGCTGAGGTCCGCCAGCACCACCTGCTCGGGCGCCAGCTCGACCCACTGCGACTGGTCGTCCATCGAGGTGCCGTACCCGGAGGCGGTGGCGGTGAGCTGCCCGGTGCCGCCGGAGACGGTGAGCACCGGGTCGGACAGCGTCCAGTAGGTCATCCCGCCGTAGAACGCGACGGTCAGGTCGCCGTCCCAGGCGATCGAGGCGGTGCCCGCCGCGGTGTCGACCGTGCCGGTGCCGGCGGTGAACACCCCGACCGAACCGGTGCTGCCGCCGACCGCGACGGCCGCGCCGGTGGCGGTCTGGCACTTGGTGGCCCAGGTGGCGACCGCAGTGCCGTCGGGGGTGTCCTTGACCACCGAGACGTTCCCGGCCTGGCCGGCGTAGAACCCGTCGGCCTCGGTCCAGGTGCGCGAGGAGCCGGTGTTCCCGGCCTTGCCCGCGGACAGGAAGTTGCAGCCACCGAAGTAGGCGCCGGAGTTCGCCTCGGTGTTCAGGCCCCAGCGCAGCTCGACGCCGTCGACGCTGGTGGCGGCCTGGGCGGGCAGCGCGGTGGCCACGGCCACCCCGAGCCCGAGGGTGACCGTGCCGAGCACCGCCGACCAGCGGTGCCGGGCCCGATTCTCCCGAAGAGCCATCGTCAGTTCCTCTCGTCTGCCGGTCCGGGTGGACCGGCGCCGACCGCGCGCCCCACAGCGCACGGTTCTCCGGTGAGGCACCCGAGGGCGCCCCGCCGGACTACCGCCAGGGCAGGACCAGCCAGCCCCTGCGGAAGCCGAAGACCGCCCCCGATCCGGCGAGCATCAGGCCGGCGGCGCCCCAGACCGCGGCCTGCCCGGCCGGGGTGGCGACCGCCGCCGGGATCAGGTCGGCCCGGGCCTGGCCGGCGGTCAGCGTGGTCACCGCCGGGATGGTGAGCGGGTCCGGGTCCACCGCGGCGGCGGCCCGACCCGAGCTGCGTGCCGTGCCGGCGGCCTGCCCGCCACCGCCGCCGGTGCCGCCCTGGGCCGAGGTGTCCTGTGCCGCGGGCCGTTCCTCGGCCGGCACCAGGGCGGATGCCGCGTCGTAGCTGACGTACAGCGTGGTCGCCGGTTTGCGCGCGTCGGCCGCACCGCCCGAGGAGTACCAGTACGCGGCCTGGCCGGTCCGGCCCTGGAAGTCGATGAAGTCCTGCGGGAACGAGCCCCAGTCGTCGCCCTCCCGCAGCTGGGCGGCGGCACCGGCGGGGGTGGACACCGCCACGCCGCGGTAGTCGGGCCGGGCCGAGATGCCCTGGTCGGTGAGCCGGACCCCGGACATCGTGGCCAGGGTGACGGTGGTGGCGGGCAGCCTGCTCCACTGCGAGGTGTCGGTCATCGAGGTCGCGTAGCCCCCGGCGGTGGCGGTGAGCCGGGCGGTGCCGTCGGCGTTGACCGTGAGCACCGGGTCGCTGGTCCACCAGTAGGTCATCCCGCCGTAGAACACCACGGTGAAGCTGCCGGACCAGCGGATCTGCGCGGTGCCGGCCGCCGGGTCGGCGGTGCCCACGCCGCCGTCCATCACCACCTGCTGCTCGGTGACCCGGTTGTTGCCGGTGGTCACGGTGACGCCGTCCCGGTCGGTGCACCGGGTGGCCCAGTCCGCGGTGGTGCGGCTGCCGTCCGCGGTGGGCCGGTCGATCCGGACCGTGCCGGAGGTGGCCCGGTACAGCCCGTCGCCCTCGGTCCACACCCGGGCGCCACCGGCGTCGCCGTCCGTGCCGGGCAGCCCGGCCATCAGGAAGTTGCAGCCGCCGAAGTAGGCACCGGCACCGGTCTCGGCGTTCAGCGACCACCGCAGTTGCCCGTTGCCGACCGACACCACCTGGTCGCCCAGGTCCGGGATGGTCACACCGACCTCGATCGAGCCGTCCGGGTCGTCGGCGGCCAGCGCCACCGGGGCGGCGGCGAGCAGCAGGGCGCCGGTCAGGGCGGCGGCGGCCAGCAGGCGCTTCATCGCCGGACCTCCTCGGGGGTGGCGGACGGTTCGGGCATTCGGCGCCGGCGTCGCGCGGTCACGAAGGACACCAGCACGGTGATCAGCAGCAGACCGCCGGCCGCGACCAGGGCGATCTCGGCCGCGGTCCACCGGTGCCCGGCCGGGTCGGCCTCGGCGGCGATCAGATCGGCGGCGGTGGCGGTGGCCGGGTCGGCGGTGACGGTGAACTCCAGCTCGGTGCTCAGCCCGGACCCGGCGGCGCTCACCCGGAGCAGGTGGGTGCCGGTGCGCAGGTCACCGGGCAGTTGCAGGGTGCCGGCGATCTCGCCCTGTGCCCCGGCGGCCAGCGGCCCGAGCGACACCAGCCCGTCGTCCAGCGTCACGGTGAGCTGTTCGCCCGGGTCGAAGCCCTGTCCGGCGAAGGTGAGCGCCCGGCCGACCACCGCGGTGGCCTGGTCGACGCCGACGGTGGGCGCGGCCCGGTCGGCGGTGGCCCCGGACCCGGCCTCCTCGCTCTCCGCCGCAGCGGAGTCGGTGTCCCCACCCGCCACGAAGCTGACCGGCGTGAAGCTCTCGTTGCTGGGGTTGACCACGCCGTGCGCGCCGATGGTGATCACCCCGCACTGCACCCGGGTGCAGTCCACCGGGGTCCCGGTGCCGTCGCGGCCCTTCGCGGTGAACGACGGGCCGGGCACGGTCAGCGTGGTCGACCAGCTGCCGTCCGCCGCCACCGTGCCACCGTTCGCCGAGGCCTCGGTGTCCGACCCGGGGAAGGCGACGAACCGGATGTAGCCCTGGTTGTCCGCGGTCTCGGCGTCCGGGATGTAGTCGTAGTCGGTGCCGGTGGTCCCGCCCTGGCTGGGCCGCCAGCTGCCGCCCGCCGGGTCGTCCACCCAGCCGAAGACCACGTAGATCCCGCCGAAGCCGCCGGGGATCGACTGGAAGCCGGTGCCGGTCAGCCGCAGGGTGGTCGGGCCGTCCAGCGCGGCCTCGGCCCGGCCGCCGATCCCGGACACCCCGACCGTGGGCGCGGCGGACGCTCCCGGGGCGGCCAGCGGCAGCATGACCAGCGCGAGCAGGACGGCCAGGACGGTACGGCGGGTCATCGCAGGGCCTCCGAGGGGGCGGGGACGGCGGGGGTCGCGGAGCGGTCGGGCAGCACCACCAGGTCGGCGCCGCGCCGGAACACGTCCACCGGGACCTGGTAGAGCGCGCTGAGCGGTCCGGGGCGCAGCACCTGATCGGGGGTGCCCAGGCCGTGCACCCGGCCGCCGCCGAGCAGCAGCACCCGGTCGGCGTAGGCGGCGGCCAGCGACAGGTCGTGCAGCACGGCCAGCACCGCGTCGCCGGCCCGGGCCCGGGCGCGGGCGTGACCGAGCACCTGCTCCTGGTGCCGCAGGTCCAGGGCGGCGGTCGGCTCGTCCAGCAGCAGCACGCCGGTGGCCTGGGCGCGGGCCCGGGCGAAGGAGGTCCGTGCCTTCTCCCCGCCGGACAGTGTGGGGAACCGGCGCGGGCCCAGGTGCCGGATGTCCGCGGTGTCCACCGCCTCGGCCACCGCCCGGTCGTCCTCGGCCTCCTCCGGCCGGCCACGCCAGGGCGCCCGGCCCATCCGGACCACCTCGGCCACGGTGAACGGGAAGCTCAGCCGGTGCTCCTGCAGCAGCACGGCACGCCGCCGGGCCAGCTCCGCGGCGGGCAGCCGGTGGGCGTCCTGCCCGGCGTAGCGCACCGTGCCCGACGACGGGCGCAGATCCCCGGCCAGCAGACCGAGCAGGGTGGACTTCCCGGCGCCGTTCGGCCCGACCACCACCAGCAGTTCGCCGTGCTGCAGGTCCAGGTCCACGCCGGTCAGCAGCGCGGTGCCCTCGACGGTGTAGCCCAGGTCCCGGGCCTCGACGGCGGTCATGCCCAGCCCCCGGCGGTGCGGCGGGTGCGGCGGATCAGCCAGAAGAAGAACGGGCCGCCGACCAGCGCGGTGAGCATCCCGATCGGCAGGTCGGCGTAGGCCACCGCGGTGCGGGCGACCAGATCGGCACCGGTGAGCAGCACCGCCCCGCCGAGCGCGGACAGCGGCACCAGCACCCGGTGGCCGGGGCCGAGCAGCATCCGGATCAGGTGCGGCACCACCAGCCCGACGAAGGCGATGATCCCGCAGAACGCGACCGCCGCGGCGGTGAGCAGCGCCACCACCACGATGCTGACGATCCGCAGCCGCTCCACGTCCACCCCGACGTGCCGGGCCGCCCGTTCACCGAGCGCCAGCAGGTCCAGTCGCCGGGCCAGCAGCACCGCCGCCAGCACCCCGGCCAGCACCAGGGGCGCGACCACGCCGACATAGGCCCACCGGGTGCCGTTCAGCGACCCGAGCTGCCAGAACACGATCTGCTCCCGGGACTGGGTGTCGCCCAGGAAGGTGAGGAAGGCGATCCCCGCGCCGCCGACCGCGTTCACCGCGACCCCGGTCAGCACCAGGGTGACCACCTCGGTCCGGCCGCCCGACCGGGCCAGCAGGTACACCAGGAAGGTCGCGGCCAGGCCCCCGCCGAAGGCCAGCACCGCGGTGGTGTACGCCCCGGCGAAGCTCAGTCCCCAGACGATGCCGGCACAGGCGGCCAACGCCGCACCGGAGGACACCCCGACCACCCCGGGATCGGCCAGCGGGTTGCCGAACACGCCCTGCATCACCGCACCGGCGGTGGCCAGCGCCGCACCCACCAGCATCGCCATCGCCACCCGCGGGAACCGGATGCTCCACAGCGCCGCGTCGCCGTTCGGGTGGCTGGGCAGCGGGAGCCAGTCCAGCCCGATCCGGTGCAGCACCGACCCGAGCACCTGCTCCGGCGGCACCCCGAGCTGCCCGGTGCCCGCACTGAGCACCCCGAGCACCAGCAGGGCCAGTACCAGGGCGGCGGTGACCGGGATCAGCCGGGACGGCCGGGTCCGAGGCAGCTCCGCGGCCGCGGTCGCCGGGCGGTCCAGGGTGGCGGTCATGCCGACTCCGGCGCGTAGAACGCCCGGGCCAGCGCGTCCAGGGTGTCCGCGGTCGCCGGGCCGAAGCCGAGCAGCTGGGTGTCGGCCATGTCGACGATCCGGCGGTGTTCCCCGGCCGGGGTCTGGGCCACCGCCGGCACCTGCTCCAGCAGTCCGTCCACCCCGCCCACCGACTCCAGGCCGTGGGTCATCACCAGGATCAGGTCGGGTGCGGCGGCGATCAGGCCCTCGTCGGTGATCGGGCGCATCCCCTGCCAGCCGATCTCGGTGGCGACGTCGACCGCACCCAGCGAGGTGATCAGCGAATCGGCGCCGGAGCCGGTGCCGAACATGTAATAGACCCCGGCGGTGCCGCGCAGGTAGAGGAAGACCACCCGCAGCCGGTCGGCCGGGTCGCTCGGGGCGAGCCGGCCGATCTGCTCGGTGACCCGGTCGATCTCGGCCTGGGTCCGGCTGATCAGCTCGGCACCGGCCTCCGGCAGGCCGACGGCGGCGGCGACCTGCTCGATCAGAGTGGCCACGGTGTCCAGGCTGCGGTGGGAGTCGACCACCACCACCGGGATCCCGGCGTCGCGCATCTGCAGCACGACGTCCCAGGGACCGAGGGTGGTGTCGGTGATGATCAGGGTCGGCGCCAGGTCGAGGATCGCCTCGCCGGTCAGCTCGTGGCCGTTGCTGGTGACCAGCGGCTTGTCCGCGATCTCCGGGAAGTCCGAGGAGGTGTCCCGGCCCACCACGCTGTCGCCCAGCCCGAGCTCGTAGACGATCCGGGAGGTGGAGCCGTACAGGTCGAGGGCCAGGATCCGGCTGGTGTCGGTGACGGTGACCTCGGTGCCCTGGGCGTCGGTGACGGTGGCGGGCAGGGCGGGTGCGGGGTCGGCGGTGACCGGCCGGACCGGGTCGGCCGCCGAGACCGCGGTGGTCGGCCCGGTGTACTCCCGGGGGTGGTCCAGCGGGGTGAGGCTGTCCAGGGCGGGCCGGTCGGCGGCGGCCACCGGGTCGGCGCTGCCGGCGGTGCCGGTGAGCGAGCACCCCGCGAGCGCCAGGGACAGGGTCAGGACGACCGGTGCCAGGGCGCGACGGAACCACGTGAAACGGGACATAGGTGGACGAACTCCTGAGTGAGGAAGGCACGCCTAACCTAAGTGAGGGCACCCTTAGAAACAAGGGTGAACCGGTCACGGAACGACGACGGCCCGCCGGGAGGACTCCCCGGCGGGCCGTACCGACACCGTCTCAGCGCTGCTGGTCGCGCTCCTTGAGCCGCTGCTCCTCGCGCTTGACCTCGGCGAAGCTGGCCCGCTCCCGGTGCAGCCACTCCGGCGCCTCGGCGATGATCGCGTCGATCTGCTCGGTGGTCAGCGGGTCGGTCAGCCCGGCCCTGGCCAGCCCGGACATCGACACCCGCAGCCGGGCGGCGACCACCTGGCGCGGGTGCGGCCCGGTCCGGCGCAGCTCGGTCAGCCACTGCGGCGGGTTCTGCTGCCACTCGTCGAGCTGGTCGCGGGACACCGGCCCGGCCTGGAACTCCGCCGGGGTGGCGGGCAGGTACACGCCGAGCTTGGCCGCGGCGGTGGCGGGCTTCATGGTCTGGGTCGCGCGGGCACGACGGGGCTGCGAGGTCACCCGCCCAGGATACGGACACCTCAGGCGCCGAGCAGCCGCCGCACCTCCCGGGCCGCCGCCCGCCCGGCCCGGTTCGCCCCGACCGTGCTGGCACTCGGGCCGTAGCCGACCAGCTGGACCCGCGGATCGGCCACCGCCCGGGTGCCGGCCAGTTCGATCCCGCCGTTGCGGTGCCGCAGCCGCAGCGGCGCCAGGTGATCGACCGCCGGGCGGAACCCGGTCGCCCACAGCACCACGTCGGCCCGCACGTGCTCGGGCCCGTCGATCCAGCCCTCGGCGACCGGCCCCGGCGCCCAGCGTGCACCGTCAGGCACCAGCCGCTCGAACACCGGCCGGGCCAGCAGCACGCCGGCGTCGATCCCGGCCCGGTACTCCGGGGTCAGCGACAGGCCGGTGGCGGACACGATGCTGGCCGGCGGCCGGCCTTCCCGGGTCCGCTGCTCCACCCGCGCCACCGCCTCGCGGCCCAGCTCCGGGGAGAACGCCGCGTCCACCCACTCCGGTGGCCGCCGGGTGACCCAGGTGGTGGAGCGGGCGACCGGGTGGATCGCCAGCAGGTGCTGCACCGCCGAGGTCCCACCGCCGACCACGATCACGTCCCGGCCGGTGAAGTCCTCCGGCCTGCGGTAGTCCCGGGTGTGCAGCTGGGTCCCGGCGAAGTCGCGCTGCCCCGGGTAGACCGGCCAGAACGGCCGGGTCCAGGTGCCGGTGGCATTCACCAGCGCCCGGGTCAGCCAGGTCCGGCGCACCCGGCGCGGTGCGGTCGGCACCGCGGGCAGCGCCGGGGTCGCGGCGCGCGGCGACCGGACCCGACCCGTCCCGGCACCCCAGCCCAGCGGATCGCCCGGCTCCGGCACCGGCACTCCGGCCGCCGGCGCGGACACCGGACCGACCGGGGTGCCGGAGCGGTCCACGGTCTCGACGGCGAGCCGGCCGCCATCCACCTCGCGCACCGTGCGCACCTGCACCGGCCGCCGCACCCGCAGCCCTTCCTCGGCCTCGAACTCGCCGAAGTAGCCGGGCAGCGCCTCGGCGGCCGGCTGGTCCGGTGCGAAGGCGGGCATCGGGCGGTTGGGCAGCTCGTACACGCTGTGCACGGTGCGCATGGTCAGGGTCGGCCACCGCTCCCGCCAGGCACCGCCCGGACCGTCGGCGGCATCCAGCACCACGAAGGTCGGCGCACCCGGCGCCGGGTCGTCCACCGGACTGAAGCCGGAGCGGCGCAGGTGGGCGGCGGCGGACAGTCCGGCCTGCCCGGCCCCGATGACCACCACATCCACGGAGCGCAGGTCGTCGTCAGGTGCCATGTCCGGTGAACGCCGCGGATCGGCGGGGCGTTCCCGTCAGCACACCATCGTGGGGGACGGCACATCCGCGGCCAGCACGTCCCGGGCGGTCGCGGCCAGGCTCGACCCGGCGGGCAGGGTGCGGAGGGCGTCCCGGATCGCGTCCCGGTCGCCGGCGGCCAGCGCGCGGTGCATCCGGTACCAGGGCAGCAGCACCGGCGCGACCGCGCGGCCGAACTGCTCCTCGACCACCACCCAGTCCTCGGGCGGGTGGACCCGGGACTGCATCAGCCAGCACTCCAGCGCGGTGCTGAGCTGGCCGAGCTCGACCAGGCGCATGCCCTCCCGCCACAGTGCCCGGTCCGCCGCCCGGCTCTCCTCCGGATCGCGGCGGTGGGCGACGGCGGCCTCGGCCAGCGGCATCAGCGCGCCGATCGCCGGATCGAACCGGGGCGGCATGGACCGCAGCTCGGCCAGCAGCTCACCCGCCGTGTCCAGGTCGCCGAGCTGGGCCCGGATCGGCACCGCCAGGGACAGCGCCCGCCGGTAGAACGGGTCCTCGACCGCCCCGGACACCCCGAACCGCAGCACGGTGGACGCCGCGATCCACGCCTGGTCCAGCCGCCCGGAGACGTACAGCACCTCGGTCAGCACGCTCCCGTGCACCCGGATCCCGGCCGGATCCAGGTCCGAGCACGCCTCGGCCATCAGCTCGCGGGACCGGCGCTCGACCCCGGCCAGGTCGCCCATCCGCAGCAGGGCGATCGAGTGCAGCCCGGCCAGCCACCGGCCCAGCGTCCCGCCGTATCCGGCCTCGGCACCCCGCCGGACCAGCGGCAGCGCCAGGTCCGGGCGGCCGACATCCAGCAGGGCGCCGATCAGGGCGGTCAGCAGCAAGCCCGAGTGCCGCCCCTCGCCCCGGGGGGTGGCGGCCCGCAGATACGGTTCGAGCGGCCGGCCGGTGCTGACCAGCTGCCACACCCGGTCCCGCACCGACGACAGTTCCACCACCGGCCGCAGGTCGGCCTCGTGCCGCTGTTCCTCGGCGGCGGCCCCGGCCAGGTCCCCGGCGGACCGGAGCCAGCGCAGGTGCTGCAGCCGGAACAGGGCCCGGTCCAACGGGGCGTCGCCGTCCGACAGCACGGTCCGGGCGAACACCTCGGCGACCTCCGGGCCGGCCGGGCGGCGGCTGAGCAGTGGCAGGTAGCACAGCGCCAGCGGGACCGACGGCTCCGCGCGCCACGCGGCGGCCAGCGCGGACTCCTCGGCGACCTCCTGCTCGGTGATCCGGGCAGCCACCGCGGCGATCCAGCGGGCACCCAGTCCCCCGTCGTGCGACCGCGGGTCCAGCAGCGCGTCCAGGCCCGGGCGCTGGTGCACGTCCGGGTGTGCGGCCCGGATCCCGGCGGCCCGCGCACGGTCCACGATCGCCGCCCGCCGGGCCTCGTCGAGCCCCAGGCGCAGTGCCGAGGCGAGCGCCGGCGGCGAGACGGTGAACAGCACCTCCCCGTCGGGCTCCGGTGAGCTGATCACCCGGCCGCGGTCCACCAGGCCGAGCAGCACCTCGGTGGGCACCACCCGGCACCCGGCGTCCCGCTCCACCGGACCGATCGCGGCCAGCACCTCCAAGGCGTCGAGCTCCGCCGGGGTGTGCCGGGGCACGAACACGGCGGCGACCAGGTCCGGCGGCACCGCGTCCAGTGCCGCGGTGATCCGCCAGCGGCCGTCGTCCAGCCCGATCGCACCGGCGTGCCGCGCCGCGTCCAGCACGGCGGCGGCCGCCCGCGGGTTGCCTGCCGCCCGGGCGGAGACCGCCGCGAGCAGCGGGACGTCCGCCGGTGCGCCGAGGACGGCGTGGGCCAGCTGGGACATCGAGGTGAAGCCCAGCGGGCGCAGCTCCACCTCGGCCGGCACCCGGTCGGCGAGCAGGGCGCCGACCGCCGCCGCCCCGGCGCCCAGCACCCGGCGCCCACCCGCCGTGGCCACCAGGGCCGCGGACCCGGCCGCCAGGGCATCGCGCACGACCACCGCGCTGCCCGGGTCGAGCAGGTGCAGGTCGTCCACCAGCAGGAAGGAGCGCGGGTCGGCCAGTGCGCCGGCGAGCCACCCGGCGAGCTCGGGGCGGGAGGCGTCGCGCAGCACGGGCGGCAGCTCGGGGTGCGCGACCAGGGCGGACCGGTCCTCGGCACCGCTCGCCCGCAGGACCAGCACCGGGTGCCCCTGCGCGGTGAGCCGGTCGGCCAGCGCCGCCAGGACGGTGCTGCGCCCGGAACCGTCGTCGCCGCGGATCAGCACGTCCCGGCCGAGCCCGAGCCAGGAGTCGATCGCGGCGAGTGTCCGATCGGCGTCACGGAGCAGATCACGATCACGGCGCATGGGCATCCTCAGGGGTACGGCGGCGAGCAGGGGCGGCCACAGTACGGAGGCGCGGCGGGATCCGGCCGCCGAGATCTAGGACTAAGGGCCCTTGACAGTCTGATTGAGCAGTCAATGAACCCGATGAGGGGTCAGCCGGGGCTGCGATAGGGGTCGCGGCACCGGCCGCTGAGTGGTCAGGCCGACAGCTCCGCAGCACCGGCCAGGTCCGCCGCCGAGGGCAGCAGATCCGCCGCCACCGGGACCGGCGCCAGCGCGTCGTCGGCGACCGGCAGCGACCGCAGCTCGGCCACCAGTTCCGAGGCACCCACCGGGTCGCCGATCCGGGACCGGGCGGCGGCGGCCAGGGACAGCGACCGCCGGTGGAACGGCTCCGCCGCGACTCCACGGCTGCCCAGGTGCAGGGCGGCGCCGGCCGCGGCCCACGCCTCCTCGGCCCGCCCCTGGCGCAGCAACGACTCGGCCAGCACACTGGCCTGCACCCGGATCCCGACGGCGTCCAGCCCCTCGCAGGCGGCGGACAACAGCTCCCGGGACCGCGCGCCGGCCTCCTCCACCTCACCCAGCTGCACCAGCGCGAGCCCGTACAGCCCGGACAGCTGGTGACCGAACACCCGCGAGATCGCGCCCGGCCGGTCCGACTCGGCGAACACCACCGCCTCCTCCGGGCGGCCCGCCTCGACCAGCGCACCGACCAGCGACACCACCGTCAGCACGGCACCGAGGCCCTGCTCCAATGGCGGGACCCGGTCCAGCACCTCGTCCACCGAACACCCGGCGACCAGCCGCTCGCGCTGCCGCCGCAGCTCCACCAGCGGCGCCAGGTCGGCCGCGTGCCGCCGGGCGAGCTCGTCGGCGACGGCGGTGGACCGCTCGGTGGCCCGGGACCAGGCCAACTGGTCCGCCCGGAACAGCGCGCGCTCGGCCGGGTCGTCGGCCTCGGTCACCGGCGTGCAGCGGAACACCTGCGCCAGGTCATCATCGGCCGGCCGGCGGGTCAGCAGGTCCAGATACGGCCGGGCGGTGTGCACCGACGGGTCGGTCAGCCAGGCCGCACGCCGCGCCGCCACCCGGGCGATCTCGTGCTCCTCGATCTGCGCGGCCAGTCCGGCCAGCCACTCCGCACCTGCCTCGGTGTGCTCGGGCCCGGAGACGAACAGCGCCTCCAGCGGGGCCGGCCGGCCGAGGTCGGTCCGGCGCAGCCGCGGGTCGACCGCCCCGGCACGCTCGGCCAGCTCCGCCCGGCGCTGCTCGCTCAGCCCGGTGCGCAGCGCGGTGGCCAGCGCCGGGGGCGAGACCACCAGGCAGCGGGTGCCGTGGGCGTCCCGGGACCGGACCACCCGGCCACGTTCGGCCAGGTCGTGCAGCACCTCGGGTGTCAGCAGCCGCTCGGCGGCGTCCAGCGGCAGCGGGCCCGCGGCGGACAGCAGTTCCAGCGCATCGACCTCGGCGGCGGTCATCCGGGGCACGAAGGCGTTCACCACCGGGTCCAGCGGCACCTGCTCCACCGCACCGACGCTGCGCCAGCGCCCGCCCTCGGACTCGATCGCACCGGTGTACCGGGCACCGTCCACCAGCGCCGCGGCCACCCGCGGGTTGCCGGCCGACCGGGCAGCCACCGAGGCGACCAGCGGCAGGTCACCGGGCCCGCCCAGGGCGTCACCGACCAACCGGGCGAGGGAGGCCAGGCCCAGCGGGCGGATCCGGACGTCGGCGGGTGCCCGCTCGGCAACCACCGCGGCGATGAAGCAGTCGCCCTCCGGCTCCACCCGGCGGCCCGCGGCGCTGAGCACCAGGCCGGCGCCGGTCCGGGTCAACGCCTGGCGCACGGTCTCGGCGCTGCCCCGGTCCAGCCGGTCGGCGTCGTCGATCACCAGCGTGGCGCCCGGCCCGGAGAGCTCCTCGACCAACCAGTTCACCTGCTCCAGGCAGGAGGCGGTGGCCAGCGTGGGCGGGAACGACGGGTGGGCCAGCAGGGTGGCGTTCTCCCGGGGCCCGGCGGCCCGGAGCGTCACCACCCGGGCCCCACGATCGGTCATCCGGTCGGCCACGGCACGCAGCACCGTGCTGCGGCCGGAGCCGTCGTCACCGCGGACGACGACGTCCCGGCCCAGGGTTCGCCAGGACTCGACAGCATCGACAACGAGTTCGAGATCTCGGAGCACGCGGGGCACCTCAGTCGGGCGGACAGGGGCGATCGCCCGGTGGACGAGCGATCCGCACCACCCTAGGAAGCGGCCGGCGATCGTGCCGGTCACCGGTACCGCCCGGCGCCCGCCCGAGTACGCCCTCGCCGCCAACCCCGCACCATCGGCCCGGAACTGAGTACGTCCTGTCCTGATTTCAGCGATATGCACCCCTGACCGCACCTGATAGGCATGTGCCATGACCCCCGACCACCGCACCGGACCGCTGACCAGCGACCAGGCCGACGCCGTGCGGGACCTGGCCCGGACCGCCGCCGAGGCCGACGGCGTCCCACCGCTGTCCGAACAACCGCTGCTTTGGCTGACCGGCGCAGGCCCCCAGGTGCACCACCTGGTGCTCGGCAACCGGCAGGACGTGGTCGGCTACGCCCAGCTCGACCGCCGCGATCCGGCCCGGGCCACCGCCGAGCTGGTCGTGCACCCCGCCCACCGCCGCCGCGGCCTGGGCAGCGCGTTGCTGGACGCCCTGGCCGCACTGAACGACGGCGTGGACCTGTGGGCGCACGGCGACCTGGCACCCGCCCGGGCGCTGGCCACGCGCCGCGGCCTGCCGGTGGTGCGCGAGCTGTGGCAGATGCGGCTGGACCCACTGGTGCTGCCCGACCCGGTCGACCCGTCGCCCGGGGTGCGGCTGCGGACCTTCGAGCCCGGCCGGGACGAGGACGCCTGGCTGGCGCTGAACTCGGCCGCCTTCGCGAGCCACCCGGAACAGGGCCGGCTCACCCTGGACGATCTGCGCGCCCGCCAGGCCGAACCCTGGTTCGACCCCAACGGCTTCCTGCTCGCCGAGTCGGCCGACGGCGGACGGCTGCTCGCGGCCGGTTGGACCAAGATCCCGCCGGGCGAGGACGAGGGCGAGATCTACGTGCTCGGCGTGCACCCGGACGCCCAGGGCCGCGGACTGGGCCGGCTGCTCACCGAGCGGATGCTGCGCCACCTGGCCGGCCGGGGACTGCGGGCGGTGGTGCTCTACACCGAGGGCGACAACACCGCGGCGATCGCCACCTACCGGCGGGCCGGCTTCGACCGCAGCGCCGTGGACGTGGTCTACCGGCTCTGACCCGGCACCCGGTCCCGCGCTCGGTCACCCACCGGACACCTTCGGGTGCCACCATGGGGCGATGAGCGACAACCCGGACCAGCCTCCCCGCGGTCGCACCCGCCGGACCGGCACCGCCGCGGCCACCAGCGGGCGTCAGACGGCCAACGGCCGCAGCAGCACCGCGAGCACCCGCCGCCGGTCGCCCGCCCGCGGTGCCGCCGCCGCGAGCACCGCCCCGGAACCCGCCGCCGACGCCGGGCAGGCCGGGGACGGGCGCGCCCGCAACCCGCGCCCGCTCGCACCGGAGCTGGCCGCGCACATCGCCGAGCACATCGCGCCCACCGACGGTGAGCCCGCGCCGCCGGTGGTGGCCGACCCGCTGCCGGACGACCGGTTCCTGGACCGGGAGATCTCCTGGCTGGCGTTCAACCAGCGAGTGCTGGAGATGGCCGAGGACGACGGTCAGCCGCTGCTGGAGCGGGTGCGCTACCTGGCGATCTTCGCCTCCAACCTGGACGAGTTCTTCATGGTCCGGGTGGCCGGCCTCAAGCGCCGGATCGCCGCCGGGCTGGCGGTGACCGCGGCCTCGGGGCTGAGCCCGCGGCAGGTGCTGGAGTCGATCTCCGAGCGCGCGCACGAGCTGATGGACCGGCACGCCGCGGTGTTCACCGAGCAGGTCCAGCCCGCGCTGGCCGCCGAGGGGATCACGCTGGTGCGCTGGGAGGAGTTGGGCGACGCCGAGCAGGACCGGCTGCGCAAGTTCTTCCGCAAGCAGATCTTCCCGGTGCTGACCCCGCTGGCGGTCGACCCCGCGCACCCGTTCCCGTACATCTCCGGCCTGTCGCTCAACCTGGCCGTCGTGGTGAGCAACCCGACCACCGGCAAGGAGCACTTCGCCCGGGTCAAGGTCCCGCCGCTGCTGCCCCGCTACATCGCGGTGGACGCCAAGGGCCGGCCGAGCGCCACCGCCGGGCAGGCGCCGATGGACAAGCGGCCGATGTCCTTCGTCCCGATCGAGGACGTGATCGCCCAGCACCTGGACTACCTGTTCCCGGGGATGGAGATCCGCGAGCACCACACCTTCCGGGTCACCCGGAACGAGGACGTGGAGGTCGAGGAGGACGATGCCGAGAACCTGCTGCAGGCGCTGGAGAAGGAGCTGCTGCGCCGCCGGTTCGGCCCGCCGGTCCGGCTGGAGGTGGCCCGGTCGATCAGCCCGCGGATCCGCCAGCTGCTGATCCGCGAGCTCGGGGTGGTCGAGGAGGAGGTGTACCAGCTGCCCGCGCCGCTGGACCACACCGGCCTGAACCTGATCGCCGACCTGGACCGCCCGGACCTGCAGTACCCGAAGTTCGTGCCGACCACGCACCGGTTCCTGGCCGAGGTGGAGTCCGCCACCCCGAGCGACGTCTTCGCCGCGATCCGGGCCCGGGACATCCTGCTGCACCACCCCTACGACTCGTTCAGCACCTCGGTGCAGACCTTCCTGGAGCAGGCCGCCGCCGATCCGAAGGTGCTGGCGATCAAGCAGACGCTCTACCGCACCTCCGGTGACTCGCCGATCGTGGACGCCCTGATCGACGCCGCCGAGGCCGGCAAGCAGGTGCTGGCGCTGGTCGAGATCAAGGCCCGGTTCGACGAGCAGGCCAACATCGGCTGGGCACGCAAGCTGGAGCAGGCCGGGGTGCACGTGGTCTACGGCATCGTCGGGCTGAAGACGCACGCCAAGCTCTCGCTGGTGGTCCGGCAGGAGTCGGACGGCCTGCGCCGCTACTGCCACGTCGGCACCGGGAACTACAACCCGAAGACCGCGCGCCTGTACACCGACCTGGGCCTGCTCACCTGCGACCCGGATGTCGGCCAGGACCTGACCCGGCTGTTCAACCAGTTGTCCGGCTACGCGCCCAAGTCCCGGTTCCACCGGCTGCTGGTCGCGCCGCGCTCGGTGCGCTCCGGCCTGATCGAGCGGATCGACCGCGAGGCGCAGGCGGCCCGCGAGGGACGGCCGAGCTGGATCAAGATCAAGGTCAACTCGATGGTGGACGAGGAGACCATCGACGCGCTGTACCGGGCCTCCCGGGCCGGCGTGCCGATCGACCTGGTGGTGCGCGGGATCTGCGCGATGCGGCCCGGGGTGCCCGGCCTGTCCGAGACCGTCCGGGTGCGGTCCATCCTGGGCCGGTTCCTGGAGCACTCGCGGGTGTTCGCCTTCTGCGCCGACGGCGGGATGCGCAAGGACCTGGTCGACGGCGGCAAGGAGTCCGACGTGCTGATCCCGGGCCCGGAGGTGTTCATCGGCTCCGCGGACCTGATGCACCGCAACCTGGACCGCCGGGTGGAGGCCCTGGTCCGGATCGCCGAGCCGGAGCAGATCGCCGAGCTGGTCGACCTGATGGACGAGTCGATGTCGGATGCGACCTCCACCTGGCACCTCGGGCCGGACGGGGTGTGGACCCGGCACGCCTTCGGTGAGGAGGGGCGGCTGCGCGACCTGCAGTCGGCGCTGATCTACCGGCAGCGCCGTCGGCTGGGCGCGGGTCGATGAGCCCGGGCACCACCGTCGCCGACGCGGCCCGTGCCGCCCGCACCGCCCGGGAGGCCAAGCGTCCCCAGCTGGTCGAGGCGGCCGGGGCCCTGGTGTGGCGGGTGCGGCAGGGCCGGTTGCAGGTCGCCCTGGTGCACCGGCCGCGCTACCGGGACTGGTCCTGGCCCAAGGGCAAGGTCGAACCCGAGGAGCACGTCACCGTCGCCGCGATCCGGGAGGTCGAGGAGGAGACCGGCCTGCCGATCGTGCTCGGCCGCCCGCTGCCCGGCCTGGAGTACGCGCTGTCCGACGGCCGGCACAAGCGGGTGCACTACTGGGCGGCCCAGGTCGCCGGTCGCCCCGAGGGCCCGGCGCTGCACGCCCGGCCGCCGTTCGCGCACGCCGAGGCCAGCGAGATCGACCGGGTGGCCTGGATGGACGCCACGGTCGCCCGGCGCAAGCTGACCCGGCGGGCGGACACCGAACCGCTGGACACCCTGGTGAAGGCGCACCAGCGCGGCCGCCTGGACACCCGGGCGTTCGTGGTGGTGCGGCACGGCCGGGCCCGCAGCCGGGCGGCGCACGACGGCGCGGAGCAGACCCGTCCGCTGACCCCGGTGGGTCGCCGGCAGGCGGAGGGCCTGGTGCCGCTGCTGTCCGCCTTCGGGGTGGCCGAGCTGGTCAGCAGCCCGTGGGCGCGCTGCCGGGGCACCGTCGAGCCCTATGCCACCGCGGCGGGGCTGCCGGTGACCGAGCTGGCCCCGCTGACCGAACACGCCCACCGCGACGATCCGGCCGGCACCGCCGCCGCGGTCGAGGCGCTGATCACCGAGCGGGCCGGTGTGGTGGACCTGGCGCTGTGCACGCACCGGCCGGTGCTGCCCACCGTGGTCGGGGTGATCGCCGACCGGGCGCGCGGCAAGGCCCGGGCGGCACTGCCCACCGCCGACCCGTGGCTGCGGCCCGGGGAGATGCTGGTGGCGCACGTCGCCACCGCCCCGGACCAGCAGGGCCGGCTGCGGGTGCAGGCGGTGGAGCGGCACCTGCCCTGACCCGGCGGGCGCCGCTCCGTGCGGATCAGATGCCGGAGTCGCGCAGGGTGCCGGTCACGTCGGACGGGGAGACCAGCAGGCACTGGATGATCCGGTCGTCGGCGCCCTCCCAACCGTCCTGCTGCGGCTGGAGCGGCATGAAGTCGAGCCCCGACTCCTCGTAGGACAGGCCGACGAACCCGGCGAACTCGTCGTAGCAGAACTGGGAGGCCTGCTCGTCGATGGCGTCCTCACCCGGGAAGTCGCCCTCGGGGAGCTCGAGCTCGGCGTAGATCTCCACGTCGTGGGCCTCATCGCACGGGATGGTGCCCGCGGTGGAGATGTCGCCGCTGCCGAGCGAGGCGTAGTCGAGGCAGTCCCCGACCCGCAGGGAGAACACGCTCGCGTCGGAGGCCTCGGTGATCTCACCGGTGGACTCGTCGCGCTCGGCGTCGTCGGAGCTGCAGGCGGCCAGCATCGTGACGGTCAGGAGGGCCGCGGCGACCACTGCGGCACGCCGGACCGGGGTTGAGAAGAGGGACATGGCCGGAAGTACAGCAACCCCCAGATGCCGGCACCGCGGGACCCGGGTGGTGTCCCGGGGCCCGGTGAGGGCGCTCGGCCCACGCGCTGAGCGGACCACTCAGACCCGATCCGCACGACGCCGCCATGACGAACGGCGCGACCCCCGTAGGGGCCGCGCCGTCTGAGTGGTGTGCCGGATCGTCAGACCCCGGAGCCCTCCAGGGTCCCGGTGATCCGCTCCGGGCTCATCAGGATGCACTGAATGGTGCGGTCGTCGACCTGCTCCCAGCCCTCCTGCAGCGGGGTCATCGGCTGGACCTCCAGCGAGGACTCCTCGTAGGACAGCCCGACGAAGCCGGCGAACTCGTCGTAGCAGAACTGGGCGGCCTGCTCCTCGATGTCGGCCGGGAAGTCGCCCTCCGGGAGGACCTTCTCGGCGTAGATCTCGGAGTCGTGCTCGTCGGAGCAGGGCACGGTCGGCAGCGAGGAGACCTCCTCCTCCAGCGCACCGGCGGACAGGTCCAGGCAGTCGCCGACTGCGACGCTGAACACGTCCGCGTCGGCGGAGGCGGTGATCTCACCGGAGGACTCGTCGCGCTGGGCCTCCGGCGCGGAGGTGGAACAACCAGAGAGGGCGAGGGTGGCCACAGCCAGGCCACCGAGGACATAGGTGAGGTTCAGCTTCCGCACAGACATGCCCCGCAGTGAACCGGACATCGAAGCGATTCGTCCACTTCGGGTGATTCGAGCGATTAGTCCGAACGGGTGACGGTCAGCCCAGAATGGCGTGCAACACCATGTAGACCACACCGGCCACCAACGCCGCCGCCGGGATGGTCAGCACCCAGGCCGCGCCGATGCTCTTGGCCACGCCCCAGCGCACCGCCGACAGCCGCTTGGTGGCGCCGACACCCATGATCGCGGAGGTGATCGTGTGCGTGGTCGACACCGGCGCGTGCAGCCAGTAGGCGTTCACGTACAGCACGATCGCGGACACCGACTCGGCCACGAAGCCGCGGGCCGGGTCCAGCTCGATGATCTTGCGGCCCAGGGTGCGCATGATCCGCCAGCCACCCGAATAGGTGCCCAGCGAGATCGCACCCGCGGCGGCCAGCTTCACCCACAGCGGGATCGAGTCGCCGTCGTGGAAGCCACCGGCCACCAGGGCCAGCACGATCACGCCCATCGTCTTCTGCGCGTCCTGCAGACCGTGACCGAGCGCCATCGCGGCGGCCGAGGCGGTCTGCGCGATCCGGAACCGGCGCTGGGCCGGCGCCGGGGACGCCCGGCGCACCAGCCACAGCACGCCGACCATCACCGCGAACGCGAGCGCGAAGCCGATCAGCGGGGAGACCACCATCGGGATGACGACCTTGTCCAGGATCGCCGACCAGTGCACCGTGATCCCGGACGCGACGCCCACCCCGGCCAGGCCGCCGATCAGCGCGTGCGTGGACGACGACGGCAGGCCGAGCCACCAGGTGATCAGGTTCCAGGTGATCGCCCCGACCAGCGCGGACAGCACGATCACCAGACCGGAATGGGGTGCGACGTCGTCGATGCTGACGATGTCGTGCGCGATGGTGGTCGCCACGTGGGTGCCCAGCAGCGCACCGACCAGGTTGAACACCGCCGCCATCAGCAGCGCCGCCCGCGGGGTCAGTGCCCGGGTGGACACCGAGGTCGCGATGGCATTCGCCGCGTCGTGGAAGCCGTTGGTGTAGTCGAAGCCGAGCGCGAACGCGACGACCACGACGACGAGCGCGATCTCCACGGGAGCTCAGGACTCCTTGAGCGCGATGGTCTCGACGGTGTTCGCGACCTTCTCGAAGGCGTCGGCCGCGTCCTCCAGCTTCTCGACGACCTCCTTCAGCTTCATCAGCAGGATCGGGTCGGCGATCTCGTCGAACATCTGGGCGAGCAGCTTGCGGTGCGACTTGTCCGCCTGGTTCTCCAGCCGGTTCACCTCGACCCAGTACTCGCCGAGGGAGTCCATCGAGCGCAGCCGCGGCATCGCGTCGGCGGTCAGCTCGGCGCACCGCTGCAGGACCTGCACCTGGTCCGACACCCGCTTGGGCAGCTCATCCAGCTTGTAGAGGACGATCAGGTCGGCCGCCTCGTCCATGAAGTCCATGCAGTCGTCCAGCGCGGAGGCCAGGCCGTAGATGTCGTCCCGGTCGAACGGGGTGACGAAGGTCTGGTTCAGCCGCCGCATGATCGAGTGGGTGGCCTCGTCGGCCAGGTGCTCGACCTCGTTGATCTGCTTGGCGATCGACTTGCGGGTCGACCGGTCCGCCCCGAGCAGCTCGGCGAGCAGATTCGCGCCGGTGACGAGGTGGGACGCCGAGGCGGCGAGGAGGTCGAAGAACGAGGTGTCGCGCGGAGTGAGGCGCAGGCGCACGGGGGGCTCCCAGTGAGAGGGCTCTGGTCAGGCACAGGCTAGGGCAGCCAACGGGTGAACACGCAACCCTCAAGATGAACGCCGGGTGAACGACGGATGCCTCCCCGCTGATCAGCGCGGGCGGTGTGACCGAGGTCCCGGCAGCGGTGTGAGCTTCGTCGCTCACGACACGCGCAGTCGGGGAGATCGGAACGGATGAGCGACGCCGGACCGGGAAGCGCCTCTCGGCGCGTGGCCGCTCGAAGCGGCTGATATTGGAGCCCGGGGCTTACCGCGGCCCGACGTCGATGTCCATTTTACTCGCCACGGCCCGGACGTCACCCGGCGGGGGCGTGAGACATCCCACCCGCCGCATGGGAATGCGTCATTCCAGCAGGTCGGCCCGCCACAGCCCGGCGGCGTGCTCCAGCTCCTCGGCGGTGCGCAACAGTCCGTCGGCGCCCCGGGTCAGCCGGCCCGCCGCGTCGGCATCCGCGAAGTCCAGGTGGTCGGCGTCGAAGGCGGCGCCGGTGGCCAGCACCCGGCAGAACGCCGCCCCGCGCTCCAGGGCCACCGCCAGGTCGCCGGTGTAGACCCCGGACAGCACCGCGTCCAGCACCTGGCGCAGTTCGTCCGGCCCGGGCGGGGACACCACTCCGGCGACCGCGTGCGACACCTGCGCCGCGTCCAGGCCGAGCCGGTACCGCTCGGCCAGGGTGCCCGGGTCGCGCCGCACCCACTCCCGCAGCACGTACAGCCGCCAGAGCGTGCCCGGCAGGGTGGTCGCCGGGCAGTCCGCCCACAGCGCCGCCAGGGTGTCCAGACCCTCGGACTCCACCAGGTGCACCAGGCGATCGAGCAGTGCCGGGTCCTCCTCCGCACCGGCCCGTCCGCCGTGCACCAGCGCCGCCGCCGTGGTGTACGCCACCCGCGAGCGCAGCGCCGGATCGATCCCACCGGGGATCTGGTCCGCGGACTGCGGGTCGAGCATGGCCGGTCGGCGGAAACGGGGGCGGGGCTGGTCGGCACTCATCACCGGCAATTGTCCGCCGCACCGCCACCCGTGGCCAACGCCGGAGCACTCACATCCCGCCCCTCGCCGCGCGCATCGCGCTGACCGGCGCTAACGTCCCGGGAGGCCGTTCCGGGTGCGGGACGTGCCGACCTGGTCAAAGGTGGGAGAGCCCTCGACCGGCGCCCAACGATGTGCACCGGCCGTCGGTCCCGCGCGTCGGAAGGATGTCGTCATGACAGGCAGTACACCCGCGCAGGGCCGGCACCCCGCGCACAACAAGGCGATCGGACTCGCGATCGCCGCCGCGGTGGGCGGATTCCTGTTCGGCTTCGACAGCTCCGTGATCAACGGCGCGGTGGACGCGATCCAGGGCCAGTTCGACCTGGGGTCCACCCTGACCGGGTTCGCGGTGGCCGTCGCGCTGCTGGGCTGTGCACTCGGCGCCTGGGCCGGTGGCCGGCTGGCCGACCACTGGGGCCGCACCAAGGTGATGGTGCTCGGCGCGGTGCTGTTCTTCATCTCCTCGATCCTGTCCGCGCTGGCGTTCAGCGTCTGGGACCTGATCCTGTGGCGGGTGCTGGCCGGTGTCGGCATCGGCATCGCCTCGGTGATCGCCCCGGCCTACATCGCGGAGATCGCCCCCGCAGCGCTGCGTGGCCGGCTCGGCTCGCTGCAGCAGCTCGCGATCACGCTGGGTATCTTCGCGGCACTGCTGTCCGACCAGTTGCTGCAGGAGGCCGCCGGTGGCGCCTCCGAGGTGCTCTGGCTGGGCTGGGAGGCGTGGCGGTGGATGTTCCTGGTCGCGGTGATCCCGGCCGCGATCTACGGCATCCTCGCGCTGCGGATCCCGGAGTCCCCGCGGTACCTGGTGGCCCAGGGCCGGCACGACGACGCGGTCAAGGTCCTGGAGGGCGTGCTCGGCGCCGACGAGGACCCCGCCGAGCGGGTGGCGCAGATCGAGCAGTCGATCAAGAAGGACCAGGAGAACGCGCAGAAGGCGACCCTGCGCGGCCCGCGGTTCGGCCTGCTGCCGGTGGTGTGGACCGGCATCCTGCTGTCGGTCTTCCAGCAGTTCGTCGGGATCAACGTGATCTTCTACTACTCGACGACACTGTGGCAGGCGGTCGGCTTCGACGAGAGCCAGTCGTTCCTGGTCTCCACCATCACCTCGGTCACCAATGTGGCGGTCACCTTCATCGCGATCGCCCTGATCGACAAGGTCGGCCGCCGCCCGATCCTGCTCACCGGGTCCGCGGGCATGACCATCTCCCTGGCGGTGATGGCGCTGGCCTTCACCCAGTCCTCCGGCTCCGGCGACGACGTGTCGCTGCCCGGCGCCTGGGGTCCGGTGGCGCTGGTCGCGGCCAATGCCTTCGTGGTGTTCTTCGGCGCGTCCTGGGGCCCGCTGGTCTGGGTGCTGCTGGGCGAGATGTTCCCGAACCGGATCCGCGCCGCCGCCCTCGGGGTGGCCGCCGCCGCGCAGTGGATCGCGAACTTCCTGATCACCGTGACCTTCCCGCCGCTGCTGGACCAGTTCGGCGCCACCGGTCCGTACCTGATGTACGCGATCTTCGCCGGGCTGTCCTTCGTCTTCGTGCTGGGCAAGGTGCCGGAGACCAAGGGCGTCGAGCTGGAGGACATGGAGAACCTGCCCCCGGCCCGCCGCCGCTGAACGACCACTCACGCACGGCCCGGTCCGCCTGAGTGGGCGGCCGGGCCGTCGTGGTGTGGAACCCTGGAGGCCGCCGGCTCGTTCACCCCGCGATGGAAAGGAAGATCGTGCCCAGCTGCCTCCCCTCCCCGCAGGTCCGTCGATGACCGGCACTCCCCTGGTCGCCCAGCAGGTGTGGGCCGGCTACGGCGGCGCCCCAGTGCTGACCGGCGTCGACCTCACCCTCGCCCCCGGTGACACCATCGGCCTGATCGGCAGCTCCGGCGCCGGCAAGTCCACCCTGATCCGGGTGCTGCTCGGGCTGAACAAGCCCACCCAGGGCCGCGCGACCTACGGCGGGCGCACCGTCTCCCGGCTGTCCCGCAAGGAGAAGAAGCACTTCCGCACCACCGTGCGGGCCGTGCACCAGGAGGGCCTGTCCGGCGCCGACCCGCGGACGAGCGTGGAGCGGCTGCTGCTGAACACCCTCAACGACGCCCGCAAGGCGGGTCTGGCCACCGGTCAGCAGCCCGCGGACGTGCTGGCCACCGTCGGCATGGAACCGCGCTTCCTGGCCCGCACCCTGCAGTCGCTGTCCGGCGGCGAGCGGCAGCGGGTGGTGCTGGCCAACGCCCTGGCCACCCGGCCGGAGATCCTGATCCTGGACGAGCCCGCCACCGCCCTGGACCCCGCGCTGCGCGACACCGTCACCGACCGGATCGCCGAGCTCACCGCGGCCGGGGTCGGCCTGCTGGTGGTCTCGCACGACCTGCGGATGGTCGACCGGCTGACCTCGGTCACCCACGTGCTGGCCGAGGGCCGGATCGTGGAGAGCGGGCCGGTGCGCCGGCTGATGACCGAGCCGCAGCACGAGGAGACCCGGGCGCTGGCCGAGGCACTGCCGGAGGCGATCGGCGGGCTGCGCTAGCCGGTATCGGATGCGCGTCGGCTCTTGTCGCGCGTTGCGCAACGCGCTACGTTTGCTCGGTGATCAAGTCGTTCCAGCACAAGGGGCTCCGGCTGTTCTTCGAGACGGGCTCCAAGGCCGGGGTCATCCCGGCGCATGCTGGGCGGCTACGGATGCAGCTCGCCGCGCTGAACACGGCGAGCCGGATCGAGGATATGGACCTGCCCGGCTATCGGCTGCACGAACTGAAAGGCGACCAGGCCGGACGGTGGTCCATCACCGTGCAGGCGAACTGGCGGATGACGTTCGAGTTCGCCCAGGGCGACGCGTACGTCGTGAGCTACGAGGACTACCACTGATGAGCGACGAGAACCTGACGGCCATGGCGAACCCGCCCCACCCGGGCGAGTTCATCGAGGCGACCTACCTGACGCCGCTGAACCTGAGCGCCCGCCAGCTCGCGGGCGCGCTCGGGGTGGCGCCCACCTCGGTGACGCGCGTGCTCGCCGGCACCGCACGGGTGACCCCGGAGATGGCGGTGCGACTGGAGAAGGTGCTGGGCCGCTCGGCGGAGTCGTGGCTGTCCATGCAGGACGCCTATGACCTCGCCCGGGCCCGCAGCGCCGGCACCGGCGCGGACCTGCGCCCCCTGCCGGACCTGGTGGCGTGATCCGACCGGGTCAGCCGGCCAGCACCATCACCTCGTCCAGCCGGGCCGGGACTTCGCGCAGCTCGGCGTCCGGCAGCACGGCGCGCACCCGGTCCAGCGGGACCCCGGCGACCCGGAGCGCCCGGCCGTCCACCGCCACCGGCAACCCGGCGGCGGACAGCGTGCGCACCGTGCCGGACCAGTCCGCGGTGACCACCTGCACCGCGGGCACCCCGGCGGTCAGCGAGGCGGGGGTGCCCTGCCGGACCACCCGGCCGCGCGCCATCAGCACCACCTCGTCGCACTGCTCGGCCTCCTGCATGTAGTGCGTGGTGACCAGCACCGCGGCACCGGCCTCCGCGGCCGCCCGGACGCTGTCCCACAGCGCCGCCCGGGCCAGCGGGTCCACCCCGGAGGTCGGCTCGTCCAGCACCAGCAGTTCCGGGCCGTGGCCGAGCGCCGCGGCGAAGGCGGTCCGCCGCTGCACGCCCAGCCCCAGCCGCCCGACCAGCCGGTCGCGGACGTCCGCCAGCTCGGCGGGCACCACCGGCTCCGCACCGAACACCTCCGCCACGAAGCCCAGGTTCTCCGCCACGGTCAGGTCGGTGGCCAGCCCGAGGCCCTGCGGCACGTAGCCGATCCGGCGCCGCACCTGCCGGGTGACCGGACCGCCCAGCACCCGGATCTCGCCACCGTCCGGGGCGAGCAGGCCGAGCACGGTGCGGATCAGGGTGGTCTTGCCGGCCCCGTTCGCGCCGAGCAGGCCGAGCACCTGGCCCGGGCGCAGGGTGAGCGAGACGTCATCCACCGCCCGCTGGTCGCCGAAGGCGGTGACCAGGTGGCGGACCTCGACGGCGGAGCCCTGCGACATGGTCCCGGGACCGCTCGGGGCGGGCTCGGCGGACGGACCCGTGGCCTCCGGGCCCCGGTGCTCCAGGGTCAGCCCGATCACGGTGTCCTCCAGGTCCGGCGCCTCCCCCGTGCCCGGTCCGCCGACCAGCTCGCGCCGCACCCGCCCGCGCCGCCAGCTCGGTCCGGTGGCCTCCCCCTCGACCGTGCGGATGCTGCCGTGCAGGGCGGTCCAGGCCCGACCCGGATCGCCGGTGTACAGCGCCGAGCCGCGGTCCAGCACCAGCACCTGCCCAGCCCGTTCCGCCTCGTCCAGATAGGTCGTGGTGAACAGGACCGTGGTGCCGTCGGCGGCGGCCTCGGTCATCATCCGCCACAGCTCGGTGCGGCTGACCGGGTCGACACCGGTGGACGGTTCGTCCAGCACCACCAGCTCGGGGGCGTGCAGCAGCGCCAGGCAGAAGCCGAGTTTCTGCCGCATCCCGCCGGAGAGCTGCCGACCCAGGCGAGCGGTGAACCGGTCCAGGTCCGCACCGGCCAGCAGCCGCCGCACCCGGTCGTCGTCGGCACGCAGGCCGTGGGTGCGGGCCACCAGGTCGACGTTCTCCGCCACCGACAGATCGCCCCATACCCCGGAGCTGGACGGCATGAAGCCCAGTGCGTCCCGACCCGGCACCCGGACCGTCCCGGCGGCCGGCAGGTCCAGCCCGACCACCAGCCGGGCCAGCGAGGTCTTGCCGGCGCCGTCGCCCCCGACCACCGCGGTGACCGATCCGGCCGGCAGCTCCAGGTCCAGCGGATCGCCCCCCGGTCGCAGGGTGACGCCGGTCAGGGCCCAGCTCATCGGGCCACCGCCCGGCGCGGGGTGATCGAGGCCCGGAACCGCCAGACCGCGAGCCCGAACACCGCCACCGCCATCCCGGCGAGCACCACCAGCGGCAGCCACAGCGAGTCGATCCCGGCCCCGCGCACCATCACGCCCTGGGCCAGCTCGATGAAGTAGGTCAGCGGCAGGCAGTAGCCGATCCAGCGCACCCCGCCCGGCATCGCGTCCAGCGGGAACAGCATCCCGGACAGCAGGATCTGCGGCAGCAGCACCAGGATCGCGGTCTGGATCGCCTGCCCTGCGTTCTGCGACACGGTCGAGATCAGCACGCCGATCCCGAGCACCAGGAACAGGAAGATCGCCCCGGCCAGTACGAACAGCCACACACTGCCCCGGAACGGCACCCCGAACAGTGCCCGGCCGACCACGGTGATCAGCACCATGTCCAGCGCGGCCAGCAGGAAGTAGGGCGCGATCTTGCCGACGATCACGTCCACCGGCCGCAGCGGCATCACCGCCAGCTGTTCCAGCGTCCCGGCGGCGCGCTCCTTGACCATCCCGATGCTGGTGATGATCGTGCCGATGAAGGTGAGGATCAGGCCGATCAGCGCCGGGACCATCACCCAGGAGGTGTCCAGGTCCGGGTTGAACAGCACCTCGCCCTGGACCCGGTCGCCGAGCTGGGCCACCAGCACCTTCGCGCTCTGCGCGGCGAAGATGTTGCTGCCGTCGATCAGCACCTCGGGCACCTCGCCGCCGGTGACCACCGCGATGTCGGCCCGGTTGGCGGCCAGGTCGGCGACGGCGTCGGCCCGGTCGGCATCGGGGCGGACGTCGTCGATCCGGAGCAGGTCCTGGCCGGCCAGCATGGTCGAGGCCTGCTCGGCCTGCGGTCCGACCACCAGGGTGTCCAGGTGGTCGACCGTGAAGTTGGCGGCGTAGCCGAAGATCGTCAGCAGCAGCAGCGGCAGCACGACCAGCATCGCCACGGTCCTGCGGTCACGCCGCAGCTCGCGGAACTCCTTGAGGATCATCGCTCGCATGGCCCGACCCTACACCCGAACCGGAACTTCCGGTTCCGGTTAATCTCCCGTAACCTGGCCGGCGTGAGAGCAGACGCCGCGCGCAACCGGCAGGCCGTGCTGGACGCCGCCCGCGGTCTGTTCACCCGGGACGGGCTGGACACCTCGATGGAGGCGGTCGCCCGGGCCGCCGGGGTGGGCGTCGGCACCGTCTACCGGCACTTCCCCGACCGCGGTGCCCTGGTCCGCGCGGTGATCGCCGACCGGATCGCCCGGGTCGGCGAGCTGGTGGCGCAGGCCCGGGCCCGGATGGACGACGACCCGGCCGCCGCCTGGTGGGACCTGTTCGACGGCATCGTCGACTCCGGGCTACCGCTGCTGGTCCCGCTGCTGGTCCCCCGGTCCGCGGACGAGGAGGTCTTCCCGGACGAGCTGCTCGCCGCCCGGGCCGCCACCGCCGCCGCCGCCGAGCAGGTGCTGCGCGCCGCCCAGGAGCACGGCGTGGTCCGCCCCGACCTGGGCGCCGCGGAGATCATGCTGCTGCTCGCCGGGGCACTGCGCCGGATGCCGGGCCTGCCGCCGGCGATCGAGGACATCCTGCTTGCCCGCCGGCTGCCCCTGGTCCGCGCCGCCCTGCGACCCGACGGCACCACCCTGCCCGGCGACCGGCTCCCGTTGCCGATGGTGCTGGACGCGCTCGGGCGGCCCTAGGCCCCGCCCGGCCTCAGCCCAGCGCCGGCGTCGAGTCCCGCACGATCAGTTCCCCGTCCAGCACCACCGTCCGGCCGGCCTCCCCGGCCAGCGCCAGCTCGACCGCCTCCCGCCCGGCCTCCACCAGCGGCAACCGGACCGTGGTCAGCGACGGGGTCACCTCGGCCGCACCGGGACCGTCGTCGAAGCCGGCCAGCGCCACGTCCTCGGGTACCCGCATCCCGGCGTCCCGCAGCGCCACCATCGCCCCGAACGCCGCCTGGTCCGCGATGGCGAACACCAGCGGCACCCCGGCACCCCGGTCGGCCAGCACCCCGGCGGCGATCAGCTCGGCCATCGCCCGCTGTCCGGCCTCCCGGGTCACCCGCGGCAGCCGGTGCACCAGCGGCGGTTCGGCGCCCAGCATCCGCAGCGTCGACTGGAACCCGTTCAGCCGGTCCGTGCCGTGCCCCGGCACATCCGGCGCCGCCAGCACCACGAACCGCCGGTACCCCCGGTCGTGCAGCTCGCGGGCCAGCCGGGAGGCGCTGCGGTGATCGGCGACGTCCACCCCGCTGGTGCCGGGCATACTCGCCCCGATCAGCGCCGCACTGCCCCCGGCGTCCAGGTACGACTCCAGCGACCGCATCGCGGCCAGATCCGCCTCGCCGTTGCCGGTGGGCCCGCCGACCAGCACCATCGCCCGCACCCGCTGCCGGGCCAGCGCGTCGATCACGCTTGCCTCCCGGCCCGGCACCTCCCGGGTGCTGGCCAGGGTCACGCTCAGGCCCGCGTCGTCCGCCGCACCGGTCACCCCGGCGGTCACCGCGCCGAACATCGGGTCGGTGACATCCCGCACCACCAGCCCGATCGCATTCGTGCGGCCCCGGGCCATCGCCTGCGCCACCCCGTCCGGTGCGTACCGCAGCTTCTCGGCCGCCGCGTGCACCCGGCGGGCCAGCTCCGGTCCGACGGTGCGGGTGGCACTGCCGTTGAGCGCGCGGGAGGCGGTCGCCAACGAGACACCGGCCTCCCGTGCCACGTCGCTGAGGGTCACCGGGCGCGTCATACCCCCGACGGTAGGCGCTCGTGGCCCCGGGGCGACAGCACCACCGGGGGTGTCAGCACCCGGATGAGTCGCCAGTCACATCAGTAGCACCGGCCTGGCCGGGCACTGAACACACCGGAGGCCGGGACGCGGCGTGCGTCCCGGCCTCCGGCGCTGTCGTGCTGGTCGTGCTCAAGCGGGCATCAGCCCGGTGCCACCGTCGCCCGAGGAGGCGATCGGCGGGGCCGGCGGCACGTCGGTGCCGGAGGCCGGGTTGCCCGAGGAGCTCGCGCCCACCGACACCGGCTCCTTGGCCCGCGGGCCACGGTCGTCGCCGCGGAAGGTGAACTCGCCGAGCAGGCCCTCGCCCTCGGCGTCCACGATCACCTGCTGGCCCGAGTGCAGCTCGCCGAACAGGATCTTCTCGGACAGCACGTCCTCGATCTCCCGCTGCAGCGCGCGGCGCAGCGGCCGGGCGCCGAGCACCGGGTCGTAGCCCTTCTCGCTCAGCAGCTTCTTGGCCGCCTCGGTCAGCTCGATGCCCATGTCCTTGTCCCGCAGGCGGGCGTCCAGCTTCGCGACCATCAGGTCGACGATCTGGAAGATCTCCTCCTGGGACAGCTGCGGGAAGACCACCACGTCGTCGACGCGGTTCAGGAACTCCGGGCGGAAGTGGGTCTTCAGCTCGTCGTTCACCTTCGCCTTCATCCGCTCGTAGGACGTCGACAGGTCGCCACCGGCCTGGAAACCGGTCTGCACGCCCTTGGCGATGTCCCGGGTCCCGAGGTTGGTGGTCATGATGATCACGGTGTTCTTGAAGTCGACCACCCGGCCCTGGGAGTCGGTCAGGCGACCGTCCTCCAGGATCTGCAGCAGCGAGTTGAAGATGTCCGGGTGTGCCTTCTCGACCTCGTCGAACAGCACCACCGAGAACGGCCGGCGACGGACCTTCTCGGTCAGCTGGCCACCCTCGTCGTAACCGACGTACCCGGGCGGGGAACCGAACAGCCGGGACACGGTGTGCTTCTCCGAGAACTCGGACATGTCGAGCTGGATCAGCGCGTCCTCGTCCCCGAACAGGAACTCGGCCAGCGCCTTGGCCAGCTCGGTCTTCCCGACACCGGTCGGCCCGGCGAAGATGAACGACCCACCCGGCCGCTTCGGGTCCTTCAGGCCCGCACGGGTCCGGCGGATCGCCTGCGACAGCGCCTTGATCGCGGCGTTCTGCCCGACCACGCGCTTGTGCAACTCGTCCTCCATCTTGAGCAGCCGGCTGGACTCCTCCTCGGTCAGCTTGAACACCGGGATCCCGGTGGCCAGCGCCAGGACCTCGGCGATCAGCTCCTCGTCCACCTCGGCCACGGCGTCCAGGTCACCGGACTTCCAGGCCTTCTCCTTCTCCTGGCGCTTGAGCCCGAGCTGCTTCTCCTCGTCGCGCAGCCGCGCGGCCTTCTCGAAGTCCTGCTCGTCGATCGCCGACTCCTTGTCGCGGCGGGTCTCGGCGATCTGCTCGTCGAGCTCGCGCAGCTCCGGCGGGGCGGTCATCCGGCGGATCCGCAGCCGGGCACCGGCCTCGTCCACCAGGTCGATCGCCTTGTCCGGCAGGAACCGGTCGTTCACGTAGCGGTCGGCCAGGGTCGCGGCCGCCACCAGGGCACCGTCGGTGATCGACACCCGGTGGTGCGCCTCGTACCGGTCGCGCAGGCCCTTGAGGATCTCGATCGCGTGCGCCAGCGACGGCTCGGCGACCTGGATCGGCTGGAACCGGCGCTCCAGCGCGGCGTCCTTCTCGATGTACTTGCGGTACTCGTCCAGCGTGGTCGCACCGATGGTCTGCAGCTCACCGCGGGCCAGCATCGGCTTGAGGATGCTGGCGGCGTCGATCGCGCCCTCGGCGGCACCCGCACCCACCAGGGTGTGGATCTCGTCGATGAACAGGATGATGTCGCCGCGGGTGCGGATCTCCTTGAGCACCTTCTTCAGGCGCTCCTCGAAGTCACCGCGGTACCGGGACCCGGCCACCAGGGCGCCCAGGTCCAGCGTGTACAGCTGCTTGTCCTTCAGCGTCTCCGGCACGTCGCCCCGGACGATGTCCTGGGCCAGGCCCTCGACCACGGCCGTCTTGCCGACACCGGGCTCACCGATCAGCACCGGGTTGTTCTTGGTGCGGCGGGACAGCACCTGCATGACCCGCTCGATCTCCTTCTCGCGCCCGATCACCGGGTCGAGCTTGCCCTCACGGGCGGCCTGGGTCAGATTGCGGCCGAACTGGTCCAGCACCGCCGACCCGGACGGCTGCCCCTCCTGCGGGCCGCCGGCCGACACCGGCTCCTTGCCCTGGTAACCGGACAGCAGCTGGATGACCTGCTGGCGCACCCGGTTCAGGTCGGCGCCGAGCTTGGTCAGCACCTGGGCGGCGACGCCCTCACCCTCGCGGATCAGGCCGAGCAGGATGTGCTCGGTGCCGATGTAGTTGTGGCCGAGCTGCAGGGCCTCGCGCAGCGACAGCTCCAGCACCTTCTTGGCGCGGGGCGTGAACGGGATGTGCCCGCTCGGCGCCTGCTGGCCCTCGCCGATGATCTCCTGCACCTGCGCGCGCACGGCGTCCAGCGAGATGTTGAGGGACTCCAGCGCCTTGGCTGCGACGCCCTCCCCCTCGTGGATCAGGCCCAGGAGGATGTGCTCGGTCCCGATGTAGTTGTGGTTGAGCATCCGCGCCTCTTCCTGGGCGAGGACGACCACCCGACGGGCACGGTCGGTGAATCTCTCGAACATGTGCACTCCTCACGAGCGGCGTCCCCGGAGGCCGGACAGGTCCTGGCCGGACACACCGAGGGCTGGCGTTGTTCGATGCTAACGGCGGGGGTGGGGCTGGGCGTCCCGTGTTCGCCGCTGGCGTGACGACCCCCGCCCCCGCCCCACCTACCGCCCGTCCCGCTTCGCCTGCCGCCGCGCCCCCTGCGCCAGGCTGTCCGCGTCCCGCTTCACCCCACCGGTGGTCTTCACGTGCTCCCGCACCCGCCCGGTGTCCACCTCGTCCGACGGCTCGGCCCCCACGTGCGGCCCGGGCGACCGTCCGGCGCGGGCCTGGGCGATCCGCTCGTCGCGCAGGTCCTCGGCGGCCTGGTGGGCGACCTCGGCGAGCCGGGCGGAGACGACCGACAGGGCCTCCTCGAAGGCGGCGAGCCGGATCCGGTGTTTCTCGTTCAGGGGGGCGGACTCGCCGCGGGCGCCGATCTCGTCGATCTGGTCGGCGGCGGTGCGGCGGTAGATCGAGATCTTCTTGTTGCGGGCCTTGCGGATCCGGCGGTGCAGGTTGAGCAGCTCGTCCTCGTCGAGCTCGGCCATCCGGTCGGGTTCGACCTCGCGGATCAGGTCCATCTCGCGGCGCTTGAGCACCCACAGGTAGTCGTCCATGGCACCTCCATGTGCGGACCGGCGGGCCTCGTTGCCCGCGGTGTGTCCGCGTCAGGGTGTCAGGCGGTCGCGCTCCCAGGGGAATGGGTTTCCCCTGGGAGCGCGATGGTCACTCGGCGTCGAGGTCGCGGGAGAGCAGGGCGACCAGGTCGTCCAGCACGGCGTTGGCGCCGTCGGCGTCGGAGCTGAGCTCGACGGTCTCACCGTTCTTGACGCCGAGGCCCATGACCATGAGCAGGCTGGTGGCGTCGACCGGGGCGCCGCCCTCCTTGGCGATGGTGACCGGGATGCCGTGGCCCTGGACCGCGCGGGTGAACAGGGAGGCGGGGCGGGCGTGCAGCCCGACCGCGGAGGCGACGGCGACCTGACGAGTGGCCATGGGGAGTGTCCTTCCAACGGGAGTGCGAGGTCTCGAGTGTGCCTCATCCCGGCGCTGCGCTCAGAGGTACCCACCGGTGGTGGTGTCGGGGGCGGGTACGGCGGGCTCGGGGACGGTGCCGGGCAGCAGGATGCTCCGGCCCCGGTCGCCGCCGGGGACGAGCAGCCAGCGGCGGTGGGTGTCCGGGCATTCGCGGACGCCGGCCGGGAGGGTGCCGCCGAGGTCGAGTCCGGCGGCGGCGGTCGGGTCGGAGCGAACCAGGTGCTGATCGGCGTAGCCGTCGGCGTCGGACCCGCGGATCGCACCGGCGTTCCAGCAGACACACCGGCCGAGGTCGACGGCCTCCCGGGCGCGGCCGGCGGCGCGCTTGCGGCGGGCCAGCCGCGCGGAGGAGCGGCGCCGGAGGGAGAGCAGGAGCTGCGGGCCGCAGAGCAGGCCGGCGACCACGGCGAGGCCGAGGGCCAGGTCGGCGGCGGTGGAGTCGCCGGAATCCGCATTGGGATCGATGGCGGTCAGGACCAGGACGACGACGATCAGGGCGAGGATCGCGCCGCAGACCGAACCGAGCAGGCCGAGGGCGACCGTCAGGGCCCGTGAACTGCCGCCGGAGCGGATCCGGCGCAGCGCGGCGTTGTCGGCGGGGCCGAGCTGGGGGTAGAGGGTCGGCCAGCCCTTCCAGCCGGTCACCACCAGCGCGGGCCCCGACCCGGCGATCAGCGCACTCGGCCAGCCGAACTGGTCCACCCCGACGCAGACCACGACGAAGGCGGCGACCAGGGCCGCCAGGAACCAGGTCGACCGCCAGTGCCCAGGACGCATCGCCCGGTCGCGCAGCAGTGCCTCGATGGCCGGGCTGCCGGGCCGCAGCCGGTCCAGGGCGGTCAGCAGCAGGGTGGGGCCCTCCCGGTCGCCCCGGCGGGCCAGGTCGTCGAGCACCTCGGTCAGGACACCGGGGTCCTCGTCGGCGGGCGGCTGGGCCTCGACCAGGGCGGTGGCGCAGTCGGTGACGGTGTCGGCGATCCGGTACGGGTCCTGACGGGGGCGCTGGGCCAGCACGGCGGTGACCCGGCGGCGGAGTCGGCCGGGGGTGCAGCCGGGTCGCAGCCGGCGGGCGGCGTCGTCGGCCAGCGCCAGGTCACCGGTCTGGGCGCCGATGGTGGCCAGCAGGTCGGCGAGCTGGTCGCCGTGGGCGCTGCCGGCGTCGGCACCCCAGCGCATCAGGGCGCCGCGGGCCTCGTCGTCGCCCTGGGCGGCCAGGCAGGCGAGGGCGATCACGTCGTTCCAGTCCCGGGGACGCTCGGCGATCAGCTCGCCGGGGTCCTGGCGGGGCAGCAGGGCGAGCGCCTCGGTGGGGCGGCCGAGCCGGAGCAGCAGCCGGGCATGCGCCACCGGGGTGAGGGCGTCGCCGTCGAGGCCGCGGATCCCGGCGACCAGGCGTTCGGCGAGCGGGTAGGCCTCCTCCTCGTCCGCCGCCTGGGCCCAGCCGGTCCAGAGCCGGGCACGATCGTCGAGGTCGGCGGGTGTGGTCGAGGTCACCGGTGCAGTGTGCTGGCCGGCCCGGGATCCGGTGGTCACACACCGCCGAAATCGCCCGGTCGGCCCAACCCTCGATCCGACACGCCGAAGGCCGGGAAATCGATCCGCGGTCGCCACCGGGCACGTCGTGGCTCGCCAGGACCTTGGTCCCTGAACACCCCCCATGTTGTGTTGCGAGTCTTGCTCAGCCACTACATCTAGTGGTAGTACCACAAACCCGGCGAAAGGGATGACTCGGGATGACCGCGATGGAGATCGACCGTCCGCAGGTGGCCGAGGCTGCCACTCTGACCGTGCGCAAGCGGGACGGCCGGGTTCTCCCCTATGACGGTTCCCGGATCCAGGGCGCGCTGCGCAAGGCCTTCGTCGAGGTCTACGGCGAGATCTCCCCGCTGCACCAGTTGATGCTGACCGACCTGGTCGACCAGGCGCACACCGAGCTGGCCGCACGCTTCACCGGCGAGGTGAAGATCTACGAGATCCAGAACGTGGTCGAGCACATCCTGCTGGAGTCGCACGAGTACGAGGTGGCGCAGGCGTACATCGACTACCGAGTGCAGCGTGACCTGGCCCGCAGCCGGGCGCTGGACGTCAACCACTCGGTCGGCCAGCTGATCGGCAAGGACCAGACGGTCGTCAACGAGAACGCCAACAAGGACAGCGACGTCTTCAACACCCAGCGCGACCTGACCGCCGGCGCGGTGGGCAAGGCGATCGGCCTGCGGATGCTGCCGCCGCACGTGGCGAATGCGCACGCCAAGGGCGATCTGCACTACCACGACCTGGATTACCACCCCTATGCGCCGATGACGAACTGCTGCCTGATCGACTTCCGGACCATGCTCGCCGACGGGTTCCGGATCGGGAACGCACAGGTCGACCCGCCGCGGTCGATCCAGACCGCCACCGCCCAGATCTCGCAGATCATCGCGAACGTCTCCTCCAGCCAGTACGGCGGCTGCTCGGTGAACCGGATCGACGAGCTGCTGGCGCCCTACGCGGAGAAGAACTTCGCCAAGCACATGGCGGACGCCGAGCGCTGGATCGAGGACCCGAGCCGGCGGGAGGAGTACGCGCGGGAGAAGACCCGCAAGGACATCTACGACGCGATGCAGTCGTTGGAGTACGAGATCAACACCCTGTTCACCTCGAACGGGCAGACCCCGTTCACCTCGGTGGGCTTCGGACTGGGCACCGGCTGGTTCGAGCGGGAGATCCAGCGGGCGATCCTGCAGATCCGGATCCTCGGACTGGGCAAGGAGCGCCGGACCGCGATCTTCCCGAAGCTGATCTTCACCCTGCGCCGCGGCGTCAATCTGGAGGCCGCCGACCCGAACTACGACCTCAAGCAGCTCGCGGTCGAGTGCGCCACCAAGCGGATGTACCCGGACATCCTCAGCTACGACAAGATCGTCGAGATCACCGGCTCGTTCAAGGTCCCGATGGGCTGCCGCTCGTTCCTGCAGGGCTGGACGGACGAGAACGGCGAGGACGTGGTCGAGGGCCGGATGAACCTGGGCGTGGTCACGCTCAACATCCCGCGGATCGCGCTGGAGACCCGCGGCGACCTGGACGCGTTCTGGACCCTGCTGGAGCAGCGGCTGTCCACCGTGCACGACGCCCTGCTGTTCCGGGTCGAGCGGTGCAAGGAGGCGGTGCCGGAGAACGCGCCGATCCTGTACGTGCACGGCGCCTTCGGCCAGCGGCTGTCCCCCGGTGACGACGTCGACGCGCTGTTCCGCAACGGCCGGGCCACGGTGTCCCTGGGCTACATCGGGCTGTACGAGGCGGCGGCGGCGTTCTACGGCGGCGAGTGGGAGAACGACCCGGAGGCCAAGGCCTTCACCCTGCGCGTGCTGCGCACCCTGAACGCCCGGGCCAAGGCGTGGACCGCCGAGCACGGCTACCAGTTCAGCGTCTACTCCACCCCGTCCGAGTCGCTGACCGACCGGTTCTGCCGCCTGGACAAGAAGAAGTTCGGCTCGGTGCCCGACATCACCGACAAGGACTACTACACCAACTCCTTCCACTACGACGTGCGCAAGTCGCCGACCCCGTTCGAGAAGCTCGACTTCGAGGCGGAGTACCCGCAGTACGCCTCCGGCGGGTTCATCCACTACTGCGAGTACCCGGTGCTGCAGCAGAACCCGAAGGCGTTGGAGGCGGTCTGGGACTACGCCTACGACCGGGTCGGCTACCTGGGGACCAACACCCCGATCGACCACTGCCTGGAGTGCGACTTCTCCGGCGACTTCACCCCGACCGAACGCGGCTTCGCCTGCCCGGCATGCGGCAACACCGACCCGCGGACCTGCGACGTGGTCAAGCGCACCTGCGGCTACCTGGGCAACCCCCAGCAGCGCCCGATGGTGCACGGCCGGCACGTGGAGATCTCCTCCCGGGTCAAGCACATGGAAGGCAGCACCGGTTCGCTCCCGAGCGGGTCATGACCAGGGACCCGCGCCCGGACTGGACCGCCGAGCGGCTCAGCCAGCGCCGGGTCGCCGACTACAAGCCGTTCGTGATGGTCGACGGCGAGGGGGTGCGCTGCTCGCTGTACGTCAGCGGCTGCCCCTTCGCCTGCGACGGCTGCTTCAACGAGGCCGCCTGGTCCTTCCGCTACGGCACCCCCTTCGACGACGAGCTGGCCGACCGGATCGCCGCCGACCTCCGGCACCCCGCGGTCCAAGGGCTGTCCCTGCTCGGCGGCGAGCCGTTCCTCAACACCCAGGTCTGCCTGGAGGTGGTCCGGCGGCTGCGGGCCGAGCACGGCCGGGCCAAGGACGTGTGGTGCTGGACCGGCTACACCCTCGAGGAACTGCTGGTCGAGGGCGGCGACAAGCTGGCGCTGCTGGCCGAGGTGGACGTGCTGGTCGACGGCCGGTTCGAGCTGGCCAGCAAGGATCTGTCGCTGGCGTTCCGGGGCAGCCGCAACCAGCGGGTGCTGGACGTGCCGGCGTCACTGGCGGCCGGGGTCGCGGTGCCGTGGGCCGGTGGGCTGCGGGAGGCCGAGGGCGCCGAGCAGGTGGACCGGCGCGCGATGATCTGACCGGAACCCCCCGCCACCCCCGCTCGTTCACCCCGCATGACCCAGCCCGATGGCCTCGCCGCCGAGCTCGACGCCGCCGAGCGGTCGCCGCTGTTGCGCCGCTTGGCCGCCGTGCGCGAGCGACTGCATCGCCGGCGCAGCACCCGGTGGGTGTACCGGACGGCGGTGACCACGGTGGGGGTGGCCGTGCTGGGCACCGGGGTGCTGCTGCTGGTGCTGCCGGGGCCGGGTTGGTTGTTGATCTTCCTGGGCCTGGGGGTGCTGGGCACCGAGTATCCGGCGGTGCGGCGGCTGACCGACCGGTTCAAGGCCCGGGTGCTCGGGATCTGGTGGCGCTGGCGGGCGCGGCGGGCCTGAGGCTCAGACCGCGACCGGCACCCGGTCGGCGCGCGGACCGTCCACGGCCCGGAGCAGCCGGGTCAGGCCCTCGACGCTGCCGGTGAGCCGGCGTGCCTCGTGGCAGCCGCCGCGGGCGATCGCGGTGGGCAGGTCGCCGCGGACCGGTCGCAGCTCGGTGCGGTGACCGGCGATGGGGGACGCACCCGCGGTGACGGCGTCGCACAGGCCGGACCAGAACGCCCGGTCGTGCGCCGGGCGCCCGGCGACCAGGACGGCATCGGGGTCGACCAGGCGGCAGAAGGTGGCAACGGCGTGCCCGACGTGCCGGCCGGCGGCGAGCTGGACCACCGGGCGATCGGGGGCCGACCGGGCGACCGCCAGCACCTCGTCCAGGCTGCGGTGGCAGGCCGGTCCGAGCGCGGGCTCCCGGGTGGGCAGCACCAGTCCGCCGATCCGGCCGGCCACTCCCCCGGCACCGGCGACCATCCGGCCGTCCAGCAGGGTGGCGGCCCGCAGGTCGCCGTCGAGGTCCAGGCACAGCACGGTCCCGGTGGCTCCCTGACCGGCCAGCGCCAGCTCCGCCCACGGCCGCACCTGCACCCGGGCGGGCAGATCGTCGGCGAGCTGGGCGGCATCCACCCGGGCGGCGCCGGGGCCGGTGAGCAGGACAGTGAGCAGCGGGGCGCCGGGCAGGAACGTGGCGGCGGCCCGGGACAGCCCCGGCGCCAGCAGGTCGGCGGCGACGGTGCACCGGCCGCGCACCCGCCCGGCCAGGTCGGCGACGGTCAGCCGTGCCCGCTCGCCCTCGGCCTGCACCACCGCGACCGCCCCGGCGGCGGGGTTGAGCCGGAATCGTTCACTGGGCCGGCCGGTGGCGGCGGGGTCCTTCCCGGCGGCGAGGATCAGCCGGTGCCGGACGAGCAGGTCGAGGTGCTTGGTCACGGTGTTGCGCGCCCGGCCGGTGACCCGGTGCAGCTCGGCACGGGTGTGCGGGCGGGTGTCCCAGAACACCGCCAGGGTCTCGGTGACGTCGGCGTAGAACGCGGCCATGCGGACCTTCCACTCGTCGTGGCCGGTTCGCACGCCCGTGGGCGAGTCGGCAGTTCCGCTGAGCAGTCAAGACCCGGTGCGGCCGGTGCGGCCGGGACGTTCGGCCCCGGTCAGCGCGGCAGGTAGGCGTGCAGCCGGGCCGGGTCGTCGGGTTGCTCGGCGGTCAGCGCGTCGTAGGTCGAGGACTCGTGACCGGCGCTGCCGTACAGCGGCGTGTCGTAGACGTGGGTGTCATAGACGGCGGTGGCAGGCGGCGGCGTGGGGGACGTGTCGACCCAGGCGGCGACCCGGGGCAGCCCGGCACGGTCCAGGTCGGCCGGCACCCATCCGGCCGCCTCGGCGGACTCCCGGGCCCGGCGGTAGGCACGCTCGGCCTCCTCGAGTTCCCCCTGCGCATGGGCCAGGCGGACCGCGGCACGGCAGAGGTCCTCGGCCGAGACCATCCGGTCTCCCTGGGTGGCCAGCAGGGCGGAGAGGAACTGGTCGGCGTCGGGCATGAGCCGCATGGTGGCAGTCCCGGACGTACCCAGCTCGGTGGACGAACCGGATATAGGTGGCGAACCAGGTGGAACCACGCGGATACGACAGCACCCCCGGTGACGACCACCGGGGGTGCTGTCGCGGAACGCTCAGGCGGCGACGGCCACCGGCTGCTCCGAGCCGGCCTGCTCGGGCAGCTTGCGGGTCGACTTGAGTGCCACCACGAGCGCGGCGGACACCAGCGTCCCGATCAGCACCGCCAGGATGAAGCCGGCGAAGTTGCTGATCAGCGGCAGCACCCAGATGCCACCGTGCGGCGCCTGCAACCCGGAGCCGAAGGCCATCACCAGCGCACCGGTCACCCCGGAGCCGACCACCGAGGACACGATCACCCGCCACGGGTCGGCGGCGGCGAACGGGATCGCCCCCTCGGAGATGAAGGACAGGCCGAGCAGCACCGCCGCCTTGCCGTTCTCCCGCTCCGCCTCGGTGAACAGCTGCTTGCGGACGAAGGTGGCGACCGCGAGCGCCAGCGGGGCGACCATGCCGGCGGCCATCACCGCGGCCATGATCCGGTACTGCACCGCGTCCTGGCCAAGGCCGGGAGTGGCCAGCCCGGTCACCGCGAAGGTGTACGCCACCTTGTTGACCGGTCCGCCGAGGTCGAAGCCCATCATCACGCCGAGCAGGGCGCCCATCAGGATCAGGTTCGACCCGGACAGCCCGTTCAGCCAGTTGGTCAGGCCCTCCATCAGCGCGGCGATCGGCCGGCCGATCAGGACGAACATCAGGAAGCCGGTGATCAGCGAGGACAGCAGCGGGGTGACCACCACCGGCATCACGCCGCGCACACCCTTGGGTACCCGCCAGTTGCTGATCCACAGTGCGAGGAACCCGGCGACGAAGCCGGTGACCAGTCCGCCGAGGAACCCGGCGCCGATCGTCACCGACACCGCCCCGCCGACGAAGCCGGGCACCAGACCCGGCCGGTTGGCGATGCCGTAGGCGATGAACCCGGACAGCACCGGCACCAGGAAGGCGAAGGCGGCCGACCCGGTCTGGTACAGCAGCACCGCCCAGTCCTGGCCGGAGAACAGGTTGAAGTTCTCGATCAGGGTCTGCACCGAGACCCCGGTGACCTCGACCGCGCCGGTCTCGCCCCAGGCGGCCTGCGCCACCATGAAGCCGAGCGCGATCAGGATCCCGCCCGCGGCGACGAACGGGATCATGTAGGAGACCCCGGTCATCAGCCACTGCCGGATCCGGGCCCCGACCGAGGCGTTCGGCTCGACCTTGGTGGCGGGTGCGGCCGTGGCGGCGGGCGCGTCGGTGACCGGCCCGGCCTCGACCGCGGCGACCGCCTGGGCCACCACCCCGGGGGCGTCGTGCACGGCCTTCTTCACGCCGACGTCGACGGTGGGCTTGCCGGCGAAGCGCTCGCGGCCCTGGACCTCCAGGTCGGCGGCGTAGATCACCCCGTCGGCGGCGGCGATCACGGCCGGGTCGATCGGGGAGGAACCGGCGGCACCCTGGGTCTCCACGACGACCTCGTGCCCGGCCGCCTTGCCGGCCTGCTCGAGGGCCTCCGCGGCCATGTAGGTGTGCGCGATGCCGGTGGGGCAGGAGGTGACGGCGACGAACTTCATGACGGCACGACCTCTCGGGTGATGATGTCGGCCACGGTGGCGGCATCGGGGGCGTCCAGCAGGGACTGGCGGAAGGACTCGTGCACCAGGCGGCGGGCCAGGGCGGCGAGGATCTTCAGGTGGTCGGAGTCGCCACCGGCGGGGGCGGCGATCAGGAACACCAGGCGCGCCGGACCGTCCTCGGCGCCCCAGTCCACGCCCTGGCGCAGCTTGCCGATCGCCAGGCTCGGGGCGGTGACGTGCTCGGAGCGGGCGTGCGGCAGGCCGACCCCGCCGGGCATCCCGGTGGGCATCTGCGCCTCCCGGGCCCGGACGTCGGCGGCGAAGCCCTCCGGATCGGTGACCCGGCCGGCCGCGTGCAGCACCGCGATCAGCTGCGCGGTGGCGTCTTCGCGGTCGGTGGCGGCCAGGTCGGTGAGCACCAGGTCCGGGGTGGTGAGCAACTGACTCATGACGACAGCTCCTTCAGGGCGGTGGCGGGGTCGGGGTCGGCCACGACGGCGACCTCGGTCGGGTGGATGTCGGTGGGGGCGGGCACGGCGCTGCCCGGGAGCAGGACCGCCGCACGGCCCCAGGCGACGGCGCGGGCGAGCCGGGCGCCGGGGTCGGGGTCGTCGGCGGCCAGATACCCGGCCAGGGTGCAGTCCCCCGCGCCGACGGTGGACAGCGGGACCAGGGCCGGGCCGCCGGCCCACCAGCTGCGGTCGGCCTGCACCAGCAGCGCGCCGTGGCCGCCGAGCGAGACCAGGACGGTGTCCAGGCCACCGGCGATCAGTCCCCGGGCAGCGGCCAGGACGTCCCCGACCGTGTCCAACCGGGCGCCGGTCAGCTCGGCCAGCTCCTCGTCGTTGGGCTTGATCAGCGACAGGCCACCGTGGGCGACCGCGGCGGCCAGCGGGGCACCGGAGGTGTCCACCACCACCGGGACCCGGGCCTCGGCGGCCAGATCGATCGCACGGGTCAGCAGCTCCATCGACTGCCCGGCGGCCAGCGACCCGGCGATCACCAGCGCCCGCGCGTCCGGGAGCAGCTCGCCCTGCACCGCGGCCAGCAGTGCGTCGGTCTCGGCCGCGGACAGGGCCACGCCGGGGCTGTTCACCTTGGTGGTCCGCCCGGTGACCTCGGCCAGGGTCAGGTTGGTGCGGGTGTGCCCGGCAACCCGGACCGGGTGTGCGGCGACCTGCTGGTCGGCCAGCAGGGCGACCATCCGGTCACCGTCCGGCCCGCCCACCGGCAGCACGGCCCGGGATGCCACCCCGTTCGCGGTCAGCGCGCGGGTCACGTTCAGGCCCTTGCCGCCGGGGTGCAGGTGCTCCGCGAGCGCCCGGTTCACGCCGCCGGGCTCCAGCCGCGGCAGGTCGAGCGCCCGGTCCAGACTCGGGTTCGGGGTCAGCGTGACGATCATGCCCGCACCACCCGGACGCCGGCGGCCTCGATCTCCTCGGCCAGCTCGGGCGGGACCCCGGAGTCGGTCACCAGGGCGTCGATGTCGGACAGGGGCGCGACGTGCGCGAAGTCCTCCCGGCCCAGTTTGGTGTGGTCGGCCAGCACCACCGTGCGGCGGCCGGCCCGGACCAGGGCGGCCTTCACCGCGGCCTCGGCCAGGTCCGGGGTGGTCAGCCCGTGCTCCACGCTCAGCCCGTTGGTGCCGAGGAAGGTCACGTCCACCCGGATCTCGGCCAGCTCGCGCAGCGCCCAGCTCCCCACCGCGGCCAGGGTCCGGCCGCGCACGGTGCCCCCCACCAGGTGCAGGGTGATCATCGGCCGGGTGGCCAGCACGGTCGCCACCGGCAGCGCGTGGGTGACGACGGTCAGCTCCCGGTCGGTGGGCAGCAGCTCGGCCAGCCGGACGGTGGTGGTGCCGGCGTCCAGCAGCACCGAGCCGCCGTCGGGCAGCTCGTCCAGTGCGGCCTTCGCGATCCGCTCCTTCTCCGCGGACAGCAGCCCCTCGCGCTGGGCCAATCCGGGCTCGAAGCCCAGGCGCTCGACCGGGATCGCGCCACCATGCACCCGGCGGACCAGGCCGTGCCGCTCCAGGACGGTCAGGTCGCGGCGGACGGTCTCGGTGGTGACGTCGAGGTCGGCGGCCAGGGAGGCGACATCCGCGCGACCGTCCCGCCGGGCCACGGCGAGGATCTGCTGCTGGCGCTCCGTTGCGTACACGTCGACTCCATCGTGAGGTGCGGCCGGATCATCCCGGCCCCACCAGTGTGAAGCCGGTCACCTCCCGAAGTCAACCTAAAACAACAAACTCGGGTCCAAAACCACACCCGAACGGGCAGAGTGCGCGGGTCAGCCGGTGCGCACCGGGTCCCGTTCGGTGGCGAGGGTGCAGTCCGCACACCGCAGCTGCCGGACGCCGTCCACCCGCCGCGCCGTCCAGTCCTCACCCCGGCGGACCCGGGCACCACAGTCGTCGCAGCGCCGGCGGCGGGCCAGCGCGAGCAACAGCCACCCCATCAGCAGCAGCCCGAGCACCAGGGCCACCAACCCGAGCACCTGCGAACCGGTGATCGCCAGCTGCGGCAGTTCGGTGGCGGCGGTCTCGCCCTGCAACCGCGCCTGCACCTGGAAGTGCAGCACCGTGCCGTCCGCTCCGGTGGCGCGGTGGTCGCTCACCTCGGCAGGCATCATGAACCCGACGGTGACCTCGGTGGTCGCGCCACGGGGCACCTGCACCTGCGCCACGGTCGGGTTGCCGTCGGCGAGCAGGGTGGCGAAGGACTGCTGCCCGGACACGCCACCGACCGTCCAGAACAGGTCGATCGCCTCGGCCAGCTCCGGGTTCGGGCTGTCGGCCGGCAGGTCCTGGCCCAGCACCAGACTGACGGACATCACGCCGTCGGCCGGGCCGTCGTTCCGCAGCGTGAGGGTGCGCTCGACCCGATCTCCGGGGGACGCCACCCGGTCGCCGACGAAGTCCGCCTCGACCGTGGCGTACTGCCGCCCGGTCCAGTCCAGGTGCACGGTGGGCCCGTTCCACTCCGCGGCGATGGCCCCGGCGACGACGGTGCCGGTCTGGTCCGCGCCGGCACTCCCCGCGCCGGCGGCGGACCCGGCGGCCGGATCGGCGGCGGTCCCGGCAGCGCCGTCCCGCGCGCCGGAGATCGGACCGGCCCCGGTCGCGGCAAGAGTGCTACCGCCGATCAGCAACAGCGCCACCGCGATCAGCCAGGCCACCAGCCGGCCCCGCGGCGACAGGGCACCGTCGCCGACCCGCCACACCTGCTGGGGGGTGCCCGGACCTGCCGGGATCACCACGGTTCGGGTCGCCATCACGCCTCGTTCCGGTCGAAGGGGGTCGGGTGGTCAGTGGAGACGGCCACCTGCCGCTGGGAGAGGGCGAGCTCCCGCTTCCGCAGGTCGAGCTCGCGTTCACGCAGCGACAGCTCCCGCTCCCACAACTCGGCCTCGGTCGGCGTACCTGCTCCCGGGTCAGCGGCCGGTGCGGGTCCGCCGGCGGAGGCCGTGGCGGGGATCGCCAGCACCCGGGTTCGTCCCCGGCCGAACCCGCCGCTCAGGCCGATCCCGATCAGCACCACCGCGGCCACCAGGATCACGGCCTGCAGGTGGTCTCCCACCCACTGCCGGACCCAGCCCAGCCGGGGGATGCCGTACAGGAAGGTCCCGCGGACCTGCTCCGGGGAGATCGGGTCGTCCGCTGCCGTGTTGGCGTCACCCTGCGTGATCAACCGGCACCGGGTGCCGTCGTCGAAGGTGCCGATCGTCTTGCCGACCACCCGGTGGCTGATCAACGTCGGGTCGTTCGGGGTGGGGAAGTACGTGACGATGTCACCGACCCCGACCGTGGCGCAGACGTCGTCGACGCCGCGGACCACGATCACGTCGCCGGGGGCGAAGGTCGGTTCCATCGATCCGGTCAGGACGGTGAGCGACGCCCCGCCGGTCAGCCGGGGCACCAGCACCAGAGCGGTCAGCGCCGCGACCAGCACCACCGCGAGCGCGGTGGTCAGTGCCTGACCGGCGATCCGCCACGGCGAGTCGTACCAGGGACGAGCGACTGCCCGGCTCGGCATGACGGACCTCCGGTGTGGCGGGTGGGGTGCGGGGGCGGCGTCAGGGGGCTGGCACCGCCCCCGCACGTGCGGCGGCGGCTCAGGAGAACTGGGCGCCGGTGTCGCGGACCTGGGTCAGGGTGAGGGTCAGGTCGGCGAGGGTGTCGGAGACGGCGACCTGATCCCGGTCGGCCGTGTCCGCGTCGAAGGAGCCGTAGACGACCACGGTGAAGTCCTCCGTGGTCTGCGCCATCTGCCAGACATTCACGCCGTCGGCGTCCTCCAGGCCCGCGTTCTGGCCGGCGGCCGGGGCGGAGAGGTACAGCAGGCCGGCGTCGGCGGCGGTGGGCAGCGCGGTCTCGGCGACCAGCAGCACACCGTCCTGGTAGATCTCGTACGTGTAGACCATGCCGGTGTTGGCCAGCGCGTTCTCCTCCGCGCCGTCCAGGCTCAGGCGGCCGACCAGGTTGTCGCCCTCCAGGGTCACGTCCGCGGAGAACGCCGCCGCGACCCGGTCGCCCGGCACGATCCGCCACTCGTCGATCGCGGTGATGACGTGGCCCAGCTGGGAGCCGTCGGTGCCGGTCACCGTCTCGGTGGCGTCCTCGCGGTCTGCGGAGACGTCCCAGAACGTGGTGTCGGCACTCTGCACGACGTTCAGGTCACCGGCGGTGATGGTGCCGCCGCCGAAGCTGTCGGAGGCCGACCACAGGGCGAAGGTCGAGCCACCGAGCAGCAGCGCGGCGCCACCGGCGACCCAGATCAGGCCCTTACGGCGCTTCTTCTCCTCGGTCACGACCAGGACCGGGGCATTGGGGGTGGTGTTCATCGGACTACTTCCTCTCGATCTGCCCCGGTTGGGGCCGGCTGTCGCCACCCACCACGTGGGTCGGCGGGGGTGGAACATCAGGGGGTGGCGGAGTACGACGGTTGGTCGCCGGTCGCCACGGAGGGGTTGAGGTTCGTGACCGCCGGGTCGAGCGTGATCACCACGCTGGGTTCGGCGGACGGATCCGGGAACAGGACCGCGTGCCAGCCGTCCTCGTCCCGGGGTCTGCTGCCGTCGGCCCCGGTGCCGATCACCGACGCCTCGTTCACGTAGTCGCCGCTGGTGTGCAGCGAGCGGGGGAAGGCGACCACGGCGGACCAGTCGGCGATCGCGGTGCTGACCTCGCCGTTCATCCCGACGGCGGTCGCCTGCACCTGGTTGGCGTAGACGCCGTCCGGGTCGTCGATCCAGTCCATCGCCACACACCACTCCTGGGTGCGGGTGCTGCCGCCCGCGTTGGTGCCGGCCGCCTGGAGCTGGTATCCGTCGCCGTCGTAGATCACGACATTGCGGTCCTCCTGGCCCGCCGGGGTCACGGGAACCGCCGAGCAGTCGCCGCCGGCCGCCGCCGGGTAGACCTTGACCACCGATCCGCCGAGCACGGTGCTCGGGGAGGCGGTGCCCGCACTGATGTCGGTGACCGTCCCGTCCCGGTCCACGGTGCTGTCCAGGCGGACATCGACTGCCAGGCCGGTGATGCCCAGCGCGGCGCCACTCATGGTGAACCGCCAGAACACCGGGTCCGGGTCAGGTCCGGTTTGGTCCAGCACTCGGATGATCTCGCTGCCCGGCAGGGTGAGGGTGACCGGCCCGCCGTCCGTGGAGACCACCGGGGTCGTCGCGTCCGCGGCCTGGGCCGCGAAGCTGACCGCCCCGGTCGGCATGGTGGTCGAGGCACCGTCGTCCCGGTCGGACCACAGCGCCTGGGCGGTGAGCGATCCGGCGCACAGGGCCAGCACCGCCACCGGGGCCACCCGGTAGAGACGGTCGCGGCGGTTCATGCCGCACCCCCGGTGGCGTAGCCCTCGCCCTCGCGCACCTGCTCCAGCCCGACCCGGATCTCACCCAGCGTCCAGGCGCCGGTCGCGTCGGTCACCGGTTCACCGGTCCAGACGTACTCGCCGCGCACCTCGACCCGGACCACGACCGTCCAGTCCTGGGGTGCGGCGTCCTCGCTGCCGGTCAGTCCGGGAACCACCACGGTGGTGCCCAGCTCGGCGGCGCCGTTCTGCGGGGCGACGGTGTTGCCGCCGTCGTCCCGCACGGAGAAGGTCACCACGATCCGGCCGGCCTCGACGTCCCCGGCGGCGCCCTCGGCCACCGCGACCGAGAAGCCCCCGGCGATGTTCTCGCCCACCAGGGTGGTGGTCACCGGCTGGCTGATCTCGATCACGTCGCCGGGCATCGTGTGGAAGTCCGCGGGCAGCCCGTCGTCGTAGCGGCCGGAGGCCAGGTTTGTCACTCCCGGCGTGACCTGCGCCCAGGTCGCCTCGGTCAGCTCCAGGCTCAGGTCGCCCGAGGTGATGGTGCCTCCGGCGAAGCCGGTCCGGGCCGACCACAGGGCGAACGTCCCGCCGATCAGGAGCACGGCGGCGACCACCGCGGACAGGCCGAACAGGACCCCGCGGCGACGGCCGGCGGTCATGATCCCGCGGCCGTCGTGTCGCGAGGGATCAGCACCGCACAGGCGGACAACTGCTGGGACTCGCCGATGCCCAGGACCGGGATGGTGCCGATCACCCCGCCGTTGCCCAGCCGGGTGTCGGTGTCGGTGATGACCGCGTCGGTGAGCACCGTGGCCCAGTCGTCGGCCGAGATGTTGGTGACGGTGTAGACCCAGCAGACGGCCTGGCCGTCGATCAGGCGGGAGCCGGCCAGCGACTCGGTGCCGGTCGCGGCGATGCTCGCCGGGGAGGAGGTGTCCGCCACCTCGACATAGGCCCGCTTGGTGATCTCGATCACCGGGTCGGTGGCGAACAGCCGCAGGTCCAGCGCTGCGACCACCAGCCCGTCGTAGTTGCTGTCGGCCGAGGTCAGGGTGTGCGCGATCGTCACCGGGGTGTCCGCGGCGACGTCGCCCGCCGGCGCGGTGATGGTGAGCGCACCCGACCCGGTGGCTCCGGCGGCGATCAGGGGGGCCGGGGTGGCCAGCGTGACGCCGTGCGCCTCGCCCACCGCGTCCATCCCGGTGCTGAACACCAGGTCGGCGGAGGGGGTGGGGGCGCCGGCCCGCAGGTCGATGGCGTAGTCGCGTCCCTCGGCCTTGCCGATCACCAGGGCCAGCATCGCCGGGCTGACCACCACCGGGTTGGTGAAGGTGATCTGGTTGTCCGTGCTGGTCGCCGGGGACAGGTTGGCCAGGCCGATGGTCGAGGTCACCGTGTTCGCGGCGATCGACGCGGTCACGGTCGCAGAGTCGTCCACCCGGACGATCACCACGAACTCCGTGTCCTGCGACCCCTCGACGGCGGTCACCGAGACCACGCGCGGGTTGAGCCGGGTGGCGTCGATGGTGTCCGCGGTCGGCTCCGCGGCCAGCGTGATGTCCTCGGCGCCCAGGGTGGCCGGGTCCAGCGGCACCGAGGAGGTCACCGTGAAGTGCAGGTCACGGGCCAGGGTCGGGTCGTTCTGGTCCTCGGCCTGGTCGATGGTGAGCACCGGCTGGCACGTGCCGTCGATGGCCGCCACCCGGGAGAACTGGGAGGACGCGGTGGTGTCCCCGGCGTTCGGGTCCTGGGTCTGCACCCGCAGCCCACCGGAGACGTCACCGGTGGTCGCGCTGACCGGCAGCGTCGCACCGTCCGGCAGATGCGCGAGCCGCTCGTCGCCGGGCAGTGGCAGCTCGACGGTCAGGGTGGTGCGCTCCTCGGTGGTCAGCGTGACCGACTCGAGGTACACCTCCGCGGTGTTCCCGGCAGTCCAGTACAGGTCCAGGGTGGTCGGCGTGACCGGATAGCGCGCGGCCGCCAGATCGACGGTGTTGTCGGCGTCGCTGGGTGGGGCGACCTCCAGCTCGATGGTGCACTGCTGGGCGCTCAGCGCGGCGGCCTGGGCGTTGGCCGACGTGCGGGCGGTCGGGTACCAGGTGTTGAGCTTGCCGTTGGCGCCGAGCGTCTGGTTGTTCACCATGGTCAGCACGGTCGAGCCGCTGGACAGGCCCTCCTCGGTGACGGTGTTGGTCTGGGTGCCGGTGCTCGTGCCGAAGGTGTTGCGGGCCACGGTCACCGCGCCGGTGCGATGCAGCCGGATCGTGGACCGGGCGGAGGTGGAGCCCCACCCGTCGAAGTGGTTGTCCTCGATCCGCACCCCGGAGGAGCTGACGTTCTGGGTGTCGGAGTACGGGCCGAACCAGTAGATCGCCTGCATCGATCCGGTGGCGGCGCCGAAGCTGTTCCGGGCGATCAGGCCGGTGCCGGAAATCGCCTTGCCGTAGGGCAGCCGGATCATCCCGTTGGTGGCCTCACTGGCGGCGGTCACGGTGGTGAACACGTTGTCCGTGATCGAGAAGTCGGTGACCGTCGCCGCGGTGGACGACGCACTGCCGAAGTCGATCAGTGCCTCGCCGGAGTAGATCCGGGGGTTGGTGATCGTGTTGTGGCTGAAGACGAAGTTGTTCAGCGTGGCCGATCGCGCGTCGACCAGCCGGGTGTTGTTGTCCGCGGCACGGTTGAGGTTGACCACGGTGTTGTTGGTGAACACCAGGTCGTTGACGTGCTGCTGGTAGACCGAGATCGGCGTGGAGGAGCACCCGGTGGCGCTGCTGCCGTTGCAGCTGCCGCTGAGGTTGGCCAGGAACTGGACGTTGTCGAAGGTCAGCCCGTTCACCGGAGCGGACGCCGACGTGCCGTCCACCCAGCCCCAGCCCCAGTTGCTGCTCGCCGAGGAGGCGTAGCCGGTGATGGAGTAGTTGGACACCGTGATGTTGCTGGCCCCGCCGCGCACCACGATGAACCGCTCCGGGTAGTAGTTCGCGGTGACGTTGGAGCCGTTGGTGATCAGGACGTTCGAGGCGTTCGGCCCGACGTAGAACGTGGTCTCCCCGGCGAACACCTGGTTCATCCGGGTCAGGGTGATGTCCGGACCGTTGAGGTGGAACACGGCGACGCCGCGGTCGGCGGTGGTGTTGATCGTGATCTTGTACTCGAGGTCGATGGTGACCGGCGCCGTCACCTCGAACATCGCGCCGGAGTCGCCGGTGATCGAGCCACCGCCGGCGGAGAGGTTGCCGGTCTGCATCAGCGCCGAGTTGGTGGTGACCACCTCGATGTTGCCGCCCGCGAAGTCCGGGTGGACCCCGATCCCGATCTCCCCCGGGGCGCCGTTGAGGGCATTGGACTCCTCGATCGCCGCGCGCAGGGTGCAGACACCGGCCGCGGTGGCGCACACCCCGTCACCGGGGTTGGCGTCGGCGGTGGTCGCCAGGGAGTCGACCAGGAACACCCGGTCGGCGGTCAGGCTCTGGGCAGCGGTCATCCCGCCCGCGACCAGCGCGACGGTCGCCACCACCGCGGCGATCGTCCGGTTCCGGCGGCGACCGGTGCGCAGGGGTCGCCGTGCACGGTGCCGGGGGGTGGGCGTGGAGACAGGGGCCACGTCGAACTCCTCGATTCGAGCGCGTCAGGGGGAACGCGCATCGGGATGACGTCATCCAGGCTCCGAGGCGGCCACGGGGATCCCGCACCACTGCGTGCTGTTCGCGCCCGGACTAGGGGGCAGTTGGAGTGGTGCACGGTTGCTACTACGTGGTAACACCGGCATCTGGTGCGTGCCAGGTCGGAACGGGCCCGCGTGCCGTCGGGGAGTGGCCCAGCGGCGGCCCGGAGTACCCTCCTCCCGGCAGGGCATCGGCGCGCGAGGACGGGAGGCTGCCCACCATGGCCGGCTCCCAGACCGCGCTGCGCGAGGCGAACCGCGCCACCGTCGTGGAGACGATCCGGCGGTACGGCGGGCTGACCCAGGTCGAGCTGGCGGCGGCCACCGGGCTGTCCGCGGCGACGGTGTCGAACATCGTGCGCGAGCTACAGGCCGCCGGGGACGTGGACGTGAAGGCCACCGTCTACAACGGCCGGCGGGCGGCGCTGGTGACGATGGTGCACCGGACCGGGATCGCCGCGGGCATCCACATCGGCATCCGGCACATGGCGATCTCGTTGGCGGACACCGCGCAGCAGACGCTGGTAGAGCAGTCGCTGCCGCTGCCGCACGAGCACCGGGCCGACACCAGCCTGGACCGGGCGGCGCTGCTGGTGGTGGAGCTGCTGGAGCGGGTGGGGTCGTCGCTGGACGAGCTGCTGGGGATCGGGATCGGGGTGCCGGCGCCGGTGGATGCGGCGACCGGGACGGTGTCGGTGCCGGGGATCCTGCGCGGCTGGGACGACGCACCGGTGGCGCAGGTGATGTCCAAGCGGCTGGGCGTGCCGGTGTTCGTGGACAACGACGCGAACCTCGGCGCGCTGGCGGAGAGCCGGCTGGGCGCGGCGCGGCAGTACCAGGACTCGGTGTACGTGCGGGTGTCGCACGGCACCGGCGCCGGGGTGTCGCTGGCCGGCCGGTTGCACCGCGGGTTCGCCGGCACCGCGGGCGAGATCGGGCACGTGCAGGTGGACGCCGGCGGGGTGGTCTGCCTGTGCGGCAGCCGCGGCTGCCTGAACACGGTGGCGGGTGCGCCGGCGCTGATCGACGTGCTGCGGGCCAGCCGGGGGGCGCTGACCCTGAGGGACATCGTCGCGCTGGCCAATGACGGCGACCCGGGGTGTCGCCAGGTGGTCGAGGACGCCGGGGCGACGATCGGGGCGGTGGTGGCCGGGCTGGCGATCGCGGTGAACCCGCAGTGCGTGGTGGTCGGCGGGGAACTGGCCGAGACCGGTGAGCTGCTGATCGCCCCGATGCGGGAGGCGATCCGTCGCCGGGTCCCGCTGAATCATCTGGCACCGCTGGAGGTGGTCGCCGCCGAGCTCGGGTCCCGGGCCGAGGTGACCGGCGCGGTGCTGCTCGCCCTGGAAAACACCCGCGCGACGACGCGCTGGAACACTCGCCCGGACGGAGACTAGGACTCGTGGCACTCAGCGTGGAGGCAGCGATGACCGGGGCGGCGGACGGGTCGGCGAACCGCTCGCCGGTGCTGTCCGTCCGGCGGGTGACCAAGCGGTTCGGCGCGGTGGAGGCACTGACCGAGGTCGACCTGGAGATCCGCCCGCACGAGGTGGTCGCCCTGGTCGGCGACAACGGTGCGGGCAAGTCGACCCTGGCCAAGATCATCTCCGGGGTGCTCCAGCCGGACTCCGGGGTGGTCGAGATCGCCGGCGAGCAGGTGTCGATCCCGAACCCGGCCGCCGGTCACGCCCTGGGCATCTCGACGGTGTTCCAGGACTTGGCGCTGTGCGAGAACCTCAGCGTGGCGGCGAACATCTTCCTGGGCCGGGAGTTGCGGGCGTCCCGGCACAGCCCGATGGACATCGACGGGATGGAGCTGGCCGCGGCGAACATCCTGCGCGACCTGACGATCACGGTGCCGTCGGTGCGGGTGCCGGTGCGCGAGCTGTCCGGCGGGCAGCGGCAGGCGGTGGCGATCGCCAGGACCCTGACCACCCGGCCGCGGATCCTGGTGCTGGACGAGCCAACCGCCGCACTGTCGGTGGTGCAGACCGCCGAGGTGCTGACCCTGGTGGAGCGACTGCGGGCGATGGGGCTGGCGGTGCTGATCATCAGCCACAACCTGGCGGACCTGCGCGCGGTGTCGGACCGGATCGAGGTGCTGCGGCACGGCCGGAACAACGGCTCCTTCGACGCGGGGACCTCGGCGCCGGAGGAGATCATCGGCGCGATCGCCGGCGCGACCCGCCCGAACCGACCGCACTGGGCGAACATCTAAGTTTGCCTTCAGTAGTTGTCGGCAAACCCGCAGTGAGCTGGGACCTACGTCCCGTTGGTTGCGATTCGGTCACTCCAGGATGAGGTTTGCCTTCAGAGGTTGACGCGTAGCCACTCCCGTCCCTACTGTCCTCGACGAGTCGACGACAGACCGGCAGCGACGCCGGTCGCGCAGCGAGGCGCAGAGAGCAGGAACGATGACGGACACCCCCGTCGTCCTCGAGATGAGGTCGATCACCAAGACCTTCCCCGGGGTGCGCGCCCTGGACCAGGTCCGCATGTCCGTGCGTGCGGGCGAGATCCACGCCATCTGCGGGGAGAACGGCGCCGGCAAGTCGACGCTGATGAAGATCCTGTCCGGGGTGTACCCCTACGGGACGTACCAGGGCCAGATCGTCTACCAGGGCGAGGAGGTCCGGTTCAAGGACATCAAGTCCAGCGAGCGCGCCGGGATCGTGATCATCCACCAGGAGCTGGCGCTGATCCCCGAGCTGTCGATCGCGGAGAACATCTTCCTCGGCAACGAGAACTCCGGCCCGTTCGGCATCGACTGGGACACCACCCGCGAGCGCGCCGCCGAGCTGCTGGCCCGGGTCGGCCTGGACACCTCCCCGGACGAGCTGGTCAAGAACATCGGCGTCGGCCAGGCCCAGCTGGTCGAGATCGCCCGCGCACTGTCCAAGGACGTCAAGCTGCTGATCCTGGACGAGCCGACCTCGGCACTGAACGAGGAGGACTCCGAGCACCTGCTGGACCTGCTGCGCGGACTGCGGGCCAAGGGCCTGACCAGCATCATGATCAGCCACAAGCTCAACGAGATCGCCGCCATCGCCGACTCGATCACCATCATCCGCGACGGGCGGACGGTCGAGACCCTGGACGCCGCCGCCGGCGAGGTGGACGAGGACCGGATCATCCGCGGCATGGTCGGCCGCTCGCTGGACCACCGGTTCCCGGAGCACACCCCGCAGATCGGCGAGGTCTTCTTCGAGGTACGGGACTGGACCGTCGAGCACCCCCAGGTCGCCGACCGGCTGGTCTGCAAGGGCTCCACCTTCCACGTCCGGCACGGTGAGATCGTCGGCTTCGCCGGGATCATGGGCGCCGGCCGCACCGAGCTGGCCCGCTCGATCTTCGGCCGGTCCTACGGGCGCTGGCGCGGCGGGCAGATCCTGATCGACGGCAAGCCGGTGGAGCTGACCACGGTGCAGCAGGCGATCGACCACGGCATCGCCTACGTCCCGGAGGACCGCAAGATCCAGGGTTTGAACCTGCTGGACAGCATCCTGGACACCATCGTCTCGGCCGACCTGAAGCGGATCACCAAGCACCGGGTGCTGGACACCGACCTGGCGACCATCGCCTCCGAGCACTACCGCACCTCGCTGAACATCAAGACCCCGTCGGTCCGGGAGGGCGTGGTCAAGCTCTCCGGCGGCAACCAGCAGAAGGTGCTGCTCGGCAAGTGGATGTTCCCCGAGCCCGGGCTGCTGATCCTGGACGAGCCGACCCGCGGCGTGGACGTCGGCGCCAAGTACGAGATCTACGGCCTGGTGCAGCGCCTGGCCGACGAGGGCAAGGGCGTGGTGGTCATCTCCTCGGAGCTGCCCGAACTCCTCGGCCTGTGCGACCGCATCTACACCATCTTCGAGGGCCGGATCACCGGTGTCCTCGACCGGGAGCAGGCCAACCAGGAGGACCTGATGCGCCTGATGACCGGTTCCAGCCCAGCAGTCACCCACTGAAGGACAGACGATGACGTCACTCAAGCAGCTGTTCGGCGGCGGGGCCCGTCAGTTCGGCATGGTGTTCGCCCTGATCGCGCTGGTGCTCATCTTCCAGTTCGCCACCGGCGGCAAGGTGCTCACCCCGACCAACGCGCAGAACATCATCAACGGCAACTCCTACGTGCTGATCCTGGCGATCGGGATGGTGCTGGTGATCATCGCCGGGCACATCGACCTGTCGGTCGGGTCGGTGGCCGCCGTGGTCGGCATCATCGTGGCGCTGGCGATCCGGGACTGGGGCATCCCGTGGTGGCTGGGCATCCTGCTCGGCCTGGCGGTCGGCGCGGTGATCGGCGCCTGGCAGGGGTTCTGGGTCGCCTACGTCGGCATCCCGGGCTTCATCACCACGCTGGCCGGGATGATGTTCTTCCGCGGCGCCAACCAGTACATCGGCAAGTCCAACACCGTCCCGGTGCCGAAGGAGATCCAGTTCCTCGGCGCGGGCTACCTGCCGGAATGGGGCCCGGACACCGGGCTGAACAACTCCACTCTGCTGCTCGGCATCCTGGCGATCGCCGCGCTGATCTGGGGTGAGACCCGTCGCCGCCGGTCCGCCCGCCGGCTGGGCGGCGCCCCGATCCCGACCTGGGCGTCCGTGGTGCGGGTGGCGCTGCTGGCCGCGGTGATCGCCGGGGCGACCTGGCTGTTCGGCTCCGGGCGGTACGGCACCTCGTTCCCGATCTCCGGGGTGATCCTGGTGGTGCTGGTGCTGGTCTACGCCTTCATCTCCAACCGGACCATCACCGGCCGGCACGTCTACGCGGTGGGCGGCAACCGGATCGCGGCCTCGCTGTCCGGGGTCAACATCCGGCGGACCAACTTCTTCGTGATGATGAACATGTCGATCCTCGCCGCGCTGGCCGGGATCATCTTCATCGGCCGGTCCACCGCCTCCGGGCCGTTCGACGGCACCAACTGGGAGCTGGACGCGATCGCCGCGGTGTTCATCGGCGGGGCGGCGGTCTCCGGCGGGGTCGGCACCGTGGTCGGCTCGCTGATCGGTGGCCTGGTGATGGCCGTGCTGAACAACGGGTTGCAGCTGATGGGCGTCGGCTCCGACTCCACCCAGATGATCAAGGGCCTGGTGCTGCTCGCCGCGGTCGCCTTCGACGTCTACAACAAGATCCAGGGCCGCCCCTCCATCGTCGGACTGCTGCTCAAGGGCGTCCGCCGCGGCCCGGTCAACCCCGAGGGCGACGACAGCGGCCTCGGCACCGGCGCCAACCCGGTCTCCCAGGCCGAGACGCTCGCCCGGAACTGAACTCCCGGGCCGGACTCCCGGCCCGGCGCTCGACCGCATCCGATGACGGGTGCCCAACCGAGGAAGAGTGACACCACCCATGAAGAAGCTGACCGCGGCGCTGGTCGCCGCCGGGGCCGCCGGAGCCCTCCTGCTCACCGGCTGCTCCTCCTCCGATCGCGGCGGATCCACCGACGAATCCTCCGGCTCGGCCACCGAGGCGAGCGGTTTCGCCGCCGATGCCACCATCGGGGTGGCCCTGCCGCAGAAGACCTCCGAGAACTGGGTGCTCGCCGAGCAGCTGTTCAAGGACGGCCTGACCGAGGCCGGGTTCAACCCGATCGTCCAGTTCGCCAACTCCGGCGTCACCGAGCAGCAGAACCAGATCCAGGCCATGACCGAGCAGGGCGCCAGCGTGATCGTGGTCGGCGCCATCGACGGCTCGCAGCTGGGCTCCCAGCTGGAGGACGCCAAGGACAACGGCGCCTACGTGATCGCCTACGACCGTCTGGTGAAGAACACTGACGCGGTGGACATGTACGTCGCCTTCGACAACTACCAGGTCGGCGTGCTGCAGGGTCAGGCGCTGCTGGACGGCCTGGCCGAGCGCAAAGGCGACGGCCCGTACAACATCGAGCTGATCGCCGGCTCCCCGGACGACGCCAACTCCACGCCGTTCTTCGAGGGGGCGATGAGCATCCTGCAGCCGAAGATCGACGACGGGACGCTCACCGTGGTCTCCGGTCAGACCTCCTTCGAGCAGGTCGCCACCCAGGGCTGGAAGGCGGAGAACGCGCAGAAGCGGATGGACACCATCCTGTCCGGCTCCTACGCCTCCACCGAGCTGGACGGCATCCTGTCGCCGAACGACACCCTGGCCCGCGCCGCCCTGACCTCGGTCGCCCAGGCCGGCAAGGACACCCCGGTGATCACCGGCCAGGACTCCGAGGTGGAGTCGGTGAAGTCGATCATGGCCGGCGAGCAGTACTCGACCATCTACAAGGACACCCGCGAGCTGGTCGCCCAGACCATCAAGCAGATCGAGGCGCTGCAGAAGGGTGAGGAGCCGGAGATCAACGACACCGAGTCCTACGACAACGGCGTCAAGGTGGTCCCGTCCTTCCTGCTCACCCCGGTGATCGTGACCAAGGAGAACGCCGCCGAGGTCTACGCGAACGACGACACGCTGGCGCCGCTGACCAAGTGACGCCCGCACCGCGGCCCCCGTCCGGCAGTCCGCCGGGCGGGGGTCGCCGGTGTTATCGGTCCGTGTGGTCGGCGCGGTCCGTGCGGTCGGTGCGGGACTCGCGCAACGCCCGGCCCCGGCGCACATCCGCCTCCAGCTTGGCCTGCTTCTTGTCGCTGGCCCGGGTGTCCCGCGGCGGCAGCTGGATGCTCCGCTCGGCCTCGATCCCGCCCTGCAGCTCCCGGCCGCGCTCCACCTCGGCGTCCAGCTCCGCGCCGAACAGCAGCGCCAGGTTCGTGATCCACAGCCACAGCAGCAGGATGATCACCCCGGCCAGCGACCCGTAGGTGCTGCCGTAGGAGCCGAAGTTCGCCACGTAGAACCCGAAGCCGACCGACGCCACGATCCAGACCAGCACCGCGACCAGCGCCCCGACGCTCATCCAGCGGAACTTCGGCTGCCGGACGTTCGGGGCCCAGTAGTACAGGATCGCCACCGCCAGGATCACCAGCGCCAGCACCACCGGCCACTTGGCGATGTTCCACACCGTCACGGCGGCCGAGCTCAGCCCGATCGTCTCCCCGACCTGCTCGGCGATCGAGCCGGACAGCACCACGGCGACCACGATCAGCACCGCGAACAGCACCAGCACCAGGGTCACCACCAGCAGCACCGGGCGCAGCTTCCAGATCGGCCGGCCCTCGTCGATCTCGTAGATCCGGTTCATCCCGCGGCTGAACGCGGCGACGTACCCGGAGGCCGACCACAGCGCCAGCAGCAGCGACAGCACGAAGGCCAGACCGGCGCCCGGCGAGGTGGTGATGTTCTCCAGGATCGGCTTCAGGGTCTCCTGCGCGCTGTCCTCCCCGACGATCCCGGTCGCGGTCGCCACCAGGTTCTCCACCAGCTGCCGCCCGTCGCCGACCAGGCCCAGGATCGACACCACCGCCAGCAACCCCGGCGCGATCGCCAGCACCGCGTAGTAGGTCAGGGCGGCGGCCAGGTCCGTGCACTGGTCGCGCTGGAACTCCCGGATCGTGGTGCGCAGCACGTAGGACCAGGACCGCCTGGTCAGGTCATCGGGTGAGTCCGGCTTGCGGGGGTCGTCCGGCGCCGGGGCGGCGGCGCGCTCGGTACTGGTGCTGTCCTCGTCGGTGGGGGCCACGGGTTCCTCCTGTGGTGCGGCTGTTCTCTGCCGCCAGCCTCACCCGGGGCCGCGGGGTCTGCCACAGGAGCGCCGGTGCCGGGGTCACTCCGTGACGGCCGGTGCCGTCCCGGTCCCGCGGGCCTCGCCCACCACCCGGGCCACGTGCAGGGTGAGGTAGGCGGCCTCGTTCGGGCTGAGCGGGGTCCGGACCCGCAGCTCCACGATCTGGGCGAGCCGGTCGGCCAGGATCGCCTCCTCCGGGTACGCGGACCGGATCGCCTCCCCGACCCCGGACAGCGCCACGTCGTCCACCTGCTCGCCCCGGTGCACCCGGATGAACAGGTAGCGCAGGTGGGTGATGAACCGGCCGACCGAGACGCTGCCCGGCACCAGGGTCACCCCGGCGGAGGCGGCCACCACGTCCAGCAACTGCTGGATCAGCCCGGTCATCAGGTAGCTCGCGGACAGGTCGCCGGTGGCGAAGCCCGCGTTGACCAGGTGCAGGGCCAGGCCGACCGCCTCGGTGTCGGGCAGCGGTACCTCCACCCGGCGGTTGATCGCCCCGAGCAGGGCGGTGGCCTGGGCGTACTCCTCCGGGTAGAGGCTGGTGACCTCCGCCAGCAGCGGGTACTCCACCACCTGGCCGCGCTCGGCCCGGGTCAGGGCGGAGGCCACGTGATCGGCGAGCGCCACCAGCAGGGCCGCCCGGCCGGCGATGGTGTCCAGGCCGACCTCGGTCAGCGCCTCCGCCACCAGGTGCACCGATTCCGGCGGGATGTCCGCCAGCAGGGCGGCGAGGTGGTCCGGGTCCCGGCCGTCATCCGGCCGGAACACCCGGACCACCCGCTCGTCGTCGACCTGGTCGCCGGGCTTCGCCTGGAACCCGAGCCCTCGCCCGGTCAGGATCACCTCGGCGCCCTGGGCCTCGCGCGCGAGGATCAGGTTGTTGTTGAACACCCGCAGCACGTGCACGAGGCCCCCGCCTACCGGTTCAGCGCTCGATGTCGAGCAGGACGTCCCCGGCCCGGACCGTGCCACCGCCGTGCGCGGTGACGCCCGGAAGGCTCTGGCTGTTGGTGACGGTGACCAGGGTGGTGGTCGGCAGGCCGGCAGCCTGCACGGACACCAGGTCCACGGTACCGAGCCGGTCGCCGGCGGTCACCCGCTGGCCCCGGCTGACGTCGACGGTGAAGCCCTCGCCGCCGAGCCGGACGGTGTCCACCCCGACGTGCACCAGCACCTCGACGCCGTCGTCCGTCCGCAGGCCGAAGGCGTGGCCGGTGTCGGCGACGGTGACCAGCTCACCGGTGACCGGCGCCAGGATCGTGCCGTCGGTGGGGACGATCCCGAGCCCGGCACCCAGCGCCCCGGAGGCGAACACCGGGTCACCGGCCTCCTCCAGGGCGACGGTCTCGCCGCTGACCGGGGCCAGCACGGCGGTGGTCGGCGCAGCGGGCTCCTCGGCGGCGGGGGTGGCTTCGGCGGCCGGGGTGGCCTCGGTGACGGTCGCGGCCGGGGCGGGGGCCTGCGCGAGGTCACCGCGGGCGGCCAGCGCCTCGGCCCGCTGCTCCGGGGTGCGGTAGTCGGAGATGATCACCAGCACCATCGACACCACGAAGGCCGCGGTGATCGCGATCACGTACACCGGGATCGGGTCGAACACCGGGATGGTCAGCAGCGAGGTGAAGGCGAAGGCCTGGGTGTCGACGCCGCCCATCAGGCCGATCAGCAGACCGCCGACCAGGCAGCCGACCAGCATCCGCGGGTAGATCCGCTTGAACCGCAGGTGGATGCCGTACAGCGACGGCTCGGAGATGCCACCGAGCAGACCGGCGGCCAGCGCACCGGTGGCGGTCTGGCGCATCTGGGCGTCCTTGTCCCGGATCGAGAGCACCAGCACACCGGCGGTGGCACCGAAGCAGGCGAAGTTCCAGGCACCCATCGGGCCCTGGATGAAGTCGTAGCCCAGGGTGTTCAGGTTGACCAGCATCAGCGCGTTCAGCGGCCAGTGCAGGCCCAGCGGGACCAGGAACGGGTAGAGCAGCGGGATCACGATCGCGAACACCAGCGGCGCGTTGCCGTTCAGCCAGGCCAGGCCGTCACCCAGGCCGGAGCCCAGCCAGACGCCGAGCGGGCCGAGCAGGAAGGCGGTCACCGGGATCATCACCAGCATCGACAGGAACGGCACGAAGACCATCTGCACGTTCTCCGGGAAGATCCGCTTCAACCCGCGGTACAGCGGCGCCAGCACGGCCACCATGATCAACGGCACGAACACCTGCCCGCCGTACTCGTTCAGCTGCATCGGCAGGCCGAAGATGTCGGCGACGCAGGAGGTGGTGCCCAGCGTGTCGTTGGTGGTGCACACGGTGCTGGCGGCGTTGGTCAGCGCCATGAAGTCGGGGGTCATCACGGCGGCCATCACCGTGGCGCCGACCCAGGGGTCGACGTTCAGCTTCTTCGCGGCGTTGTACGCCACCATGATCGGCAGGAAGTAGAACACCGCCCGCCACATCGCATCGACGAACACCCAGGTCGCGGGCTTGTCGTCCGCCCGGAAGTCCACCACGCCGAGCGCGTCCAGCACGGCGGCGAACGCGATGATCAGCGAGGCGCCGAGCAGCACGCCCAGCAGCGGCCGGAACGAGTCGGACAGGTACTCGAACACCCCGTCCAGCCAGGAGAACCTGCCCCGGCCCTTCGCACGAGCGGCGGCCTTGACCTCGGCATCGGTCTGCGGTCGCTTGCCGCCACCCACGCCGGCCATCGACGGCAGCGCCATGATGTCGGAGAACACGGTCTGCACCGCCCCGCCGATCACCACCTGGAACCGGTCACCGGACTGGGGCACCGCGCCGAGCACCCCGGGCACCTGCTCCACGGTCGCCACATCGACCTTCGAGGCGTCCTGCAGCTCGAATCGCAGCCGGGTGGCGCAGTGGGTCAGGCTCGTCACGTTCGACGGCCCCCCGACCGCGGCAATGATCGCCTCGGCCCTCTCACGTGTCGTCGCCGACGTCATCGTCTCTCCTTCGTTGGGCGGACACCGACGTCAGGGCACAAAAAAAGACCCGAGGCGCATCGCTGCGGCTCAGGTCTTGCCCCGCGACGGTGGCGGGTAACAATCCTTCGGGCGAACTCTCGGGTTCAAGGGGAAGATAGCGCCAGCCGGGACGACGATCCAAGTCCAAGGTCCTAGACCGCCCGAATCGCCCCTAGTCGGATCGCCGGCAGAGTGGCAGCATCGTCGTCGTGACGATCCGGGGGCGTTTGTCCGCAATTGTCCTGACCGCCGGGCTCCTCGTGAGCACCGGGATCTCCACCGCGGCCGCGGCGACGGTGGCGGACTACGGCGCGCTCGCCACCGCCTTCTCCGACCCGGCAGGCGGCGGCGGGCAGGCCACCCTGACCGCGGACATCGCCCAGGGATCGGCCGCCGGCCTCCGGCTGGCCGCGGGCGGGACGCTCACCCTCGACCTGTCTGGCTTCGACCTGACCACCGGCTCGATCGTGCTGGGCGCCGGCTCCACACTGACCATCACGGACACCTCGGCCGGGACCCCCGGCACCCTGACCGCCAGCTACGACCGCACCCCCAGCGGCTCCCGGCAGGACTCGGTGATCGAGACCAACGACGCGACCCTGATGATCGAGGGCCGAGCGCAGGTGAGCACCGACGACGCCAACATCACCTTCATCACCGTGGCGGGGATCGGCGCGACCACCGGCACCGGCACCCTGCTGATCCGAGGGGACGCGGTGGTCACCTCGGACTGCCTCGGACCGGCGATCGCGGTCGGCGGGGCCTCGGTGAACGACGCCACCCTGCCGGTGAGCTCCGCGACCATCGGCGGGAACGCCCAGGTCACCGCGACGTCGCAGTACGGCGGCGGGATCGGCGGCCGCCCCGGCCAGGACGGCGGCAACCTGACCATCACCGACAATGCCGTGGTCGAGGCCACCAGCACCCAGGGCGCCGGGATCGGCGGTGGGGTGAACGGCGGCAACGGCGGCACGGTCGTGATCGACGGCGACGCCCAGGTCACCGCGATCAGCCAGGCCAGCGCCTCCGGCGGCAGCCTGGCGCTCGGCGCCGGGATCGGCGGCGGCCTGGCGGCCCAGCGTGACGCCGGGGCCCGGTTCGAGGGCGGCAACGGCGGCGACGTGACGATCGGCGGGAACGCCGTGGTCACGGCCACCTCGGAGCGGCTCGGCGCGGGGATCGGCGCCGGCGACAACGGGATGCGCGGCGGCTCGCTGCACGTACTGGACAACGCCACCGTGACCGCCACCTCCGGGCTGGCCGGCGCCGGGATCGGTGGCGGCACCGGCGACGGTGCCTGGCCCGAGGACGGCAACGGCGCGGACGTGATCCTGGACGGCGGCACCACCACCGCGATCAACGCCGCGCAGCCGTACCAGACCTCGGCGGTCGGGGTCGGCACCGGTGGCACGGACTTCGGGTCGCTGGAGATCAACTCGCCCGCGGTGCTGGTCATCCCGGCCGGCGCGGTGCTGCGGATCCCGGACGGGATCACCGTCCCCGGCGACGGGCAGCTGCGCGGCGACGGCACCGTGGTCAACGACGGCGCGGTCCAGCTCGCCACCGACCAGGTCGACTGGCCGGTGCTCCGGCTCGACCCGCACGACTACCTGACCACCTTCGACGCGAACGGCGGCACCGGCACCGCCGCGGTGCGCACCTTCGCCACCACCTTCACCGCCGGGGCGCGGGAGCTGCCGCCGCCGCCCACCCGGCCCGGGTACGAGTTCCTCGGCTGTGCGGACTCACCGCTGGGCCTGGTCGCGGCGGCCTCCGGGCGGGCGGTGGCACCACGCGCGGTGGTCGACTTCACCGAGGACACCCTGCTCACCGGCGACCGCACGCTCTACGCCCAGTGGGCGGCCAGCACCACCACCGCGGCGGCGACCGCGGCCGCACCCGCGATCGGCCAGGACCTGGCGGTGACCGTGACCGTGGCCGCCGTCGACCCGGTGGCCGGGGTCCCGGTCGGCACCGTGCAGCTATTCGTGGACGGCAGCCCGGTCGGATCGCCGGTCCCGGTGGACGCCGCGGGGGCCGCCACGCTCACCTACCCGGCGGTCACCGCCGGGACGCACACCCTGCGCGTCGACTTCACCCCGACCGATGTGGTGTGGGGCAGCTCCGCCAGTGCGCCGCTCCAGTTCATCCTGACCGAACCGGTGGTTCCGGCGGCCCCGATCCCGGCAGCCCCGGCCCCGGCAGCCCCCGGGCCGCCGGCCGACGCGGCGCCGCCGACCACGGTCCTCACCGTGCCGCTGGCCACCACCGGCAGCCCGGAGCCGATGCCCTGGCTGGGCGCGGCGGCCCTGCTGATCGTGGCCGGTGCCTGGCTGGCACGACTGGCCCGGCACCGCTGGACCGCCCGGACCCGCTGAGTCCCGGCCCGCCTGCACCGGCCCCGTCAGCCCGCGACCGCAGCCCGGGCCCGTTCCGCACCGGCCGTCGCCGAGGCGCCGAGGTTGCTGCCCGGCAGTGCGGCCCCGGCGGACACCGCGCCGACCCAGGCATCGGTCGTGGCCACCGCGGCCAGGTTGGAGTGCAGCACGGTCATCAGCGTGGTGTGCACGGTCCGCGCATCGGCGAAGCCCTGCTCGTTCGCCAGGTGGATCGCCCCGGTGGCGTCGGAGAGCACCTCGGCCCGCAGCCCGTGGGTCTCCGCCTCCGCGGCGGACGCCAGGATGCAGTTGTTGGTCATGTAGCCGACCAGGGTGACGGTGTCCACGCCCCACTCCCGCAGCTGCGCCACGATGCCGGTGCCGGCGAACACGGTGCCGAACTGCTTGACCACCCCGACCCAGTCGCCGGTGCGGCGGCGCTCGACCTCGGGGTGCAGCCGGAAGCCGGGCAGCGTGGGGTTGAACACCGGGGCATCCTCGCCCGAGGTGTGCTGCACGGCGATCACCGGGATCCCGGCGGCGGTGGCGGCGTCGATCGCCCGGGTGATCCGCGGCAGCGAGTCGGCGTGCGGCGGGTACTGGATCTCCAGCGGGCCACCGTCGAAGTAGTCCAGCTGGATGTCGACCAGGATCAGGGCACGGCGGGGGGATGTCATCGTCAGCTCCTTGAGGGGGGTGTGTCTCCACTGTCCGCCCGGCCGCGGGGCCCACGCCATTGGCACGTGTGCACCCTTACGATGACTTCGTGCCAACCCCTGCCGACACCGTCCGGGTCGCGATCTACGCCTTCGACGGGGTGACGATGTTCCACCTCGCCGTGCCCCAGATGGTCTTCGGCGAGGTCACCCGCCAGGGCCTCGGCCAGTGGGAGACCGTGTTGGTGGACGACCGGCCCGGCAGCGTCCACACCGCCGAGGGCCACTCCATCGGCGGCGTGCTCGGCCTGGCCGCCGCCGACGACGCCGACCTGGTGGTCGTGCCCTCCTGGTACCTCGACGGCCGCGACCCCACCCCGGAGCTCCTCCGCACCCTGACCAGCGCCCACCACCGCGGCGCCGCGATCGCCGGTCTCTGCCTGGGCGCGATCGCGGTCGCCGACACCGGGCTGCTGTCCGGGCGCAGCGCGGTCACCCACTGGCACGCCGTCGACCTGCTCGCTGCCCGGCACCCGGACGTCACCGTCGACGGCGGCGTGCTCTACGTCGACCACGGCGACATCCTGACCTCGGCCGGGACCGCCTCCGCCCTGGACGCCTGCCTGCACGTGGTGCGCAGCCGGCTCGGCGCCACCGCCGCCAACCGGGTCGCCCGCAGCCTGGTGGTCGCCCCGCACCGCGACGGTGGCCAGGCGCAGTACGTCGAGCGCCCTCTGCCGGAGCGCGCCAGCGGCGACCCGGTCTCCGAGGTGATCACCTGGGCGCTGGCCCACCTGGGCGAACCGCTCACCGTCGACCGGCTCGCCGCCCGGGCCCACCTCAGCCGGCGCACCTTCATCCGCGCGTTCCAGGCCGCCACCGGTGCCACCCCCGCCGCCTGGGTCCGCACCCAGCGCCTGGAGGAGGCCCGCCGGCTGCTGGAGTCCACCGGCCTGTCCGTCGAGCAGATCGCCGCGACGTGCGGCTTCGGCAATGCGGTCACCCTGCGGCAGAACTTCGCCGCGTGCTTCGCCACCACCCCGTCGGCCTACCGGCACCGGTTCGGCGGCACACCGGCCCACTGAGGCGCCGCGGCGTCAGGTGCTCACTCCGCGTGGACGGCGAACCGCTCGGCCAACCGGTCCATCAGCGCGTCCAGCCGGGGATCGACCTGCCGGCGCCCCGGGTCGGCGTCATGCCACTCGATGATCTGCTCCGCCCCCTGCGCGAACGGGATCGTGCCGGTGAAGTCCGGCACCAGCCCGCGCAGCTTGGTCAGGTCGAAGAACATCGAGTGCGCCTTGTCCCCGAGCAGCCCCGCACCCCAGGCCGGGTCGGCGGCCGCGATCACGTCGGAGGGCACGTGCACGATCTCCGCCTCGACCCCCGCGGCCCCCGCCAGGGTGTGCACGATCTGGTCCCAGGTCAGGATCTCGTCCGAGGTGATGTGGAACGCCTCCCCGAGGGTGCGGGCGTCGCCCAGCAGCGGGACGAACCCGCGGGCGAAGTCCTCGTGGTGGGTCAGCGTCCACAGCGACGTGCCATCGCCGTGCACCACCACCGGCCGGCCCTGCCGCATCCGCTCGATCGCGGTCCAGCCGCCGTCCAGCGGCACGCTGGTGCGGTCGTAGGTGTGCGACGGCCGGACGATCGTTACCGGGAACCCGGCGTCGTGGTGCGCGGCGAGCAGGAGGTCCTCGCAGGCGATCTTGTCCCGCGAGTACTGCCAGAACGGGTTGTCCAACGGCGTGGTCTCGGTGACCGGCCAGTGCCGGGGCGGCGTCTGATAGGCGGACGCCGAACTGATGAACACGTACTGCCCGGTCCGGCCGGTGAACAGGTCGATGTCCGTCCGCACGTGATCGGGGGTGAAGGCCACCCAGTCGACCACGGCGTCGAACTCCCGCCCGCCCAGCGCCGCACGCACCGAGTCCGGATCGCGCAGATCGGCGTGCAGTTCCTCCACCCCGCCGGGCAACGGCCGGCTGTGGGCGGACCCGCGGTTCAGGACCGTGACGTCGTACCCCTGTTCCAGCGCGACCGCCGTGACGGCGGAACTGATCACCCCGGTGCCACCCAGGAGCAGGACACGTGTCGACGTCATTGTTTCCACCTATCTGGAGTCATTCTGTCTGAGGTTTTCAGCAGCGACCCTTGAATGCTAGTGGCTGGCGACCCCGCGCCCGCGGCTAGCCTGGCCGGATGCAGCTCGCCTGGTCGTGGCCCGGGGCGGCACTGGTCGCCGCGCTCCTGGTCCCCACCCTGATCTGGGCCCGGAGCGGCCCGGTGCCGCCGGACCTGGCACCCCGGTGGCTGGCCGGGATCGAGGGCGTCTCCCGGGTGCTGTTCCTGCTGGCCGCGATCCTCACCGGCGGGTCGGCCACCTGGTCCGGCTGGACGACCGGCGTGCTGCTCGCGATGGCCGGGTACTGGGCGTGCTGGCTGCGGTTCGCCCGCGGGCCGCGCACCGTGGCCGAGCTGTACCGCCCGGCACTGGGCATCCCGGTGCCGATGGCGGTGCTGCCACCGGTGGCCGGCCTGCTGCTGGCCGGGCACGGCCGGTCCTGGCCGCTGCTGGCCGCGTCGGTGGTGTTCGGGGTGGCGCATGTCGCGGTGGCCCTGCTGCATGCGGCCGCGACCCGGGGCTCTAGGTAGCCGCGGGGGCGCGCCTGGCCGAACCCCCCGCGCGGCTAGCGTCGCCGGCATGATCATCGCCGAGGACCTGCTCCTGCTCACCTACGACGACGAGTCCGGTTCCCCCGACCCGTCGATCGACAACCTCGACTACCGCCTGGCCGGTGCGCTGCTGGTCGAACTCGCGCTGACCGGCCGGGTCGAGCCCGCGGACGAGCACACCGTCGACGCCCATGGCAAGACCGTCCGCCGCGGCCGGCTGATCATCCGGGACCCCTCCCCGACCGGGCACCCTGCTCTGGACACCGCACTGCTGGCGATCAAGGCGCGGCCGCGCAAGCCCGACGACCTGATCCCGTCGCTGTCCCGCGGCGTGCGCGGCCGGCTGCTCACGGGACTCGCCGAGCGCGGCGTCCTCGAGCAGCGGGAGAACCGCGTCCTGGGCATCTTCCCGGCGTCGCGCTGGCCCGCCGCCGACTCGGCACACGAGACCGAGCTGCGCGCCCGCCTGAGGGCCGTGCTGCTCGACGGTGCCACGCCCACCCCGCACGAGGCGGCGCTGCTCGCCCTGGCGAAGGGCACCCGGCTGGTGCGCGGACTGGTGCCCAAGGACCGCCGCGCCGAGGCCGAGGCCCGGGTGAAGCAGCTCACCGACCAGGACTGGGCCTCGGCCGCCACGACGCGGGCGATCCAGGACGCGATGGCGGTGGTGTTCGTGGCGATCATGATGCCGGCGATCGTCTCGTCCTGAATCGCCCGCGACCGCGCCGCCGCGGGCTACCGCCCCGCCGCCTCCAGCACCTCGGCCAGCTCCGCCGGGCGGCTGACCATCGGCCAGTGCCAGGTCGGCAGCTCGGTGTACGTCCAGTCGCCCTGGACCATGGGCGCGAACAGCGGCACGAGCGGCGCCATCTGCTGCACCTGCTCCACGGTGAAGCTGCACAGCACGCCCGTCCGGGGCAGCGGCTCCCAGGCACCGGTCAGCGCCACCGGCTGGGTGGCCGTCGCCCAGGGCTGCGGCCGCGACTGCTCGGTCAGCGCCGCGATCGCCTGGTCGTCGACCCCCTCGACCCCGGCCGCGAGCGCCGCCCAGTCCGGAGCCGGCAGCTGCCAGCCCTCGCCGGTGGCCTGCACCAGCTGCTCATTGGCCGCCCGGGCGTCCGGTCCGTCGAAGTCGGCCTGCGCCACCCCGTCCGGCAGCGGGCCGGTGTCGACGTAGACCAGGCGCTTCACCCGTTCCGGCAGCCGGTCCGCCGCGCCGGTGGTCACCAGCGCGCCGTAGCTGTGGCCGACCAGGACGACGTCGTGCAGGTCGTTCTCCTCGATCACCCGCACCACGTCGTCGATGTGCTGGGTCAGGTCGGTCGAGGGTGTGGCCAGGTGGGCGCGGTCGCCCATCCCGGTCAGATCGACGGCGTGCACGGCGTGGCCGCGGGCACGCAACAGGTCGGCGACCGGCTGCCACACCTGGGCGCCGAGCCAGAAACCGGGGACGAGGACGTACGTGGTGGTGTTCATGTCCTCGACGCTAGACTCGAATCCGGACAGGATCCGCCCGGTAAGAAAACTCGTTTCAGGACACGCCGATGACACGCCCGACCGCTCGCGTGCTGGCCCTGCTGGAGCTGCTGCAGACCGGCCGGCAGTACCCCGTCGGGGACCTGGCGACCCGGCTCGGCGTCGACGAGCGCACCGTCCGCCGGTACGCCGAGCACCTGGCCGACCTGGGCATCCCGGTCCGGGCCCAGCGCGGCCGGTACGGCGGCTACCGCCTGGCCCCCGGCTACAAGCTCCCGCCGCTGATGTTCACCGACGACGAGGCGGTCGCCGTCGTCCTCGGCCTGCGCACCGCCGAACGTGCCGGGCTGGCCACCACCGACCACGCCGCCACCGCCAGCGCCCTGGCCAAGGTCTCCCGCGCCCTCCCCCGCACCCTCGGCCGCCGGCTGGACAGCCTGCTGTCGGCCGCGCAGTTCACCGCACCCGTCCGCCCGGCCGCACCCGCCGGCGCCGGCACCCTGCTCGGCCTCGCCACCGCCGCCCAGGATCGGCGCACCGTGGTGATCGCCTACACCGGCTGGGACGGGCAGCACTCCCGCCGCACCCTCGACGTCTACGGCCTGGTCTTCCACTCCGGCCGCTGGTACGCCACCGGCCACGACCACGACCGCGCCGACCTGCGCACCTTCCGCCTGGACCGGATCACCGCCGTCGAACCGACCGACGGCAGCTACGACGTCCCCGACGACTTCGACGCCCGCACCCAGGTCACCACCGGCATCGCCGCCGTCCGCTGGGCACACCAGGTGTCGGTCGTCCTGCACACCACCCCCACCGAGGCGCGGGCCCAGATCCCGACCAGCATGGGCCGGCTGACCGAACACCCCGGTGGCGTGCTGTGGGAGACCCGGGCCGAGCGGCTGGACGGGATGGCCCGGGTGATCGCCGGGCTGGGCTGGGGGTTCGAGGTGCTGGCGCCGGCGGAGCTGCGGGGGAAGCTGGTGGCGCTGGCGGAGCGGGTGCGGGGGTGTGCGCTCGGAGACGCCGGATAGCGGGCCGGCGCCGGGACGGGCGCCTCAGCGGCGCTCGGACCGCACTCGCCGGACCCCGCACACGAGGGCGGTCCCGAGGCCGGCCAGAAGCATGGCCGCTGCCGCCGGCCAGGAGAACGACCCTCCGGTGCGGGCCAGCAAGGCGGGCTCCGCCTGCACGATGGCCCCGGTGTCCTCGCTGCTCGCGGGGAGCACCGTGATGACCCGGGTCAGCGCGGCGGACCCGGCCGCGTTCGTCGCGGTCACCGTGACCGAGAAGTCGCCGGCGCCGGTCGGCCTGCCGGTGATCCGGCCTGCGGCGTCGAGCGTGAGGCCGGGTGGCAACGCCCCACCGGTGACGCGCACGCCCGGGACCGGCGAACCACCCACCGTGAGGCGGGCGTCGTAGTCCACCCCGACCTGCCCGTGCGGGGGGGTGCCGGTGATCGCGCCGCCCGGGACCACCCACGGAGTGCCCGGCGCGGGGGCCCCGAAACCCGGCCGGACAACGTCGAAGGCCCAGCACCATCGGTGCTGGGCCTTCCTCCGTCCTGTGCGCCTGGAGGGACTCGAACCCCCAACCTTCTTCGCCGGAGTCGCGAGCGCTGAGTGCACCGTCGCCCGTTAGGTGGAGGCTCTCATTCCATCGAGGATGAGGGCCGCGGTTGCACCGAGAAGTTTCCCGACGATGTGCGTGAGCGTGCGGTCCTGTTCGTGCGGGACGCGAAGAAGGACCTGGTGACACTTTCGACGGCGGGTCGGCGGGTCGGTGAACAGCTTGGGACGAATCCCCAGCTGCTGAGAGCCGAGCCTCCGCTGGACCGGGGGCCGTTCACTCCTCACGAGCGGCCCTGCACCCCCCGCTAGCCTGCTGTGGGTGAGGCGCGCCTTCAAGCAACCGCGGGACGGAACAAGGGGTTGTAAGCGGTGACCCGGAGCGGGAAACCGAACGGGTCGATTCCCTCGGAGCGCAGGCGCGACGCGGCACGGGTCGCTGCGGACGCACTCGAGCGGCGTGAGCGTTTGCCCCTCGGCGCGATTCCGATCGATGACGATGCCTGGGCTCATTTCGTCGAGCGCCTGGTCTGGCTGACTCCTGCGATCGCCGGGATCGACCGGGACGTGCGACGTGCGGCCGAGCGTGGCGACTTTGGTTCGCTCCGTCGCGCAGGCGAATCGGTCGCCGCGCTGCTTGAGCGCGTTGACGAGACCCTTCGTCCTGCGGCGATGTTCGTGCACACCCGACGTCCGGAGCTTGAGAGACTGCACGTCCTCATCGGATCGCGGTGCGAGCACTGGACGCGGCAACTGATCGGTGAGGCCGACGCACGAGCAGGACGACTGACGGACGTCGACGACGCTCTGGCCGCCCTCAGCGGACCGGAGCGGGACCCGATCGACCCGTGGCACGCCGCCCTGGGTGTGCCGCGATCCCAGATCGCCGATCCCCGCGGGATCGTGTCGCTGCCGCTCGTCCTGGCGGCGTTCCACGGTCGTCTGGACGTGCTCCGGCAGCTCGTCGCACGCCTCTACAGGCCGTTCGGGGTCACGTCCCTGGAGCACCTCCGGGCCGTTGACTACACGCGCACTCTCCTCGAAGCAGCCGACCCGATCGAAGTAGCGCAGACGGCGATTCACGTGCGTCGGCTGATCGCAACACAGTTCGCGGAGGACCCCGAGGCGACCGCGGCCGCGTTCTGCGACCTGCTCGAGGGCGTCGAACGCAGCCACTCCAGTATCGAGATGATCCTGGAGAACCAGAAGCGCATCGCTGAGACCAACCGGGCGCACACCCGGGCCTCGCTGCGTCTGGACAACTACCGTCGCATGGTGGAGAGCCAGGTCCGGCCCTGGGCGTGGGTCATCGTGCGACTCCACACGAGAGCGTCAGGCTCCGCACCGATGCTGTCGCAGCTCCTCGATCGCCTGCGCGCAACGCACGACTCACTGGCGGCACGCTTCGCCGAGTGCATCGAAGTCGAGGCGCGCAACGCTGCGGCACACGAGGACAACCGCTGGGACGCGCGCCGCCAGGCGCTGGTCGGCCCCAACGCAGACATCGACGTCGCGATGCTGACCGCGCTGACACGTCGCGCACAGGGGCTCATGTCGGGAGCCGAGCTCGGGTGGGCTCTCGCTTGCGGGGACCTTCCCGAGCTGACCGAGCTGAGTCACCGTCAGGTCTCCATCCCACGACCGATGATCCTGCAGATGAACGCCGCTCTGTCCAGGTTCGCCACCAATGACCTGCAGGTGGACGAATGGTCGTACGACGTCGACACGCTGACCGTGACGATCCGGGACCTGCCGTTCAGAAAGTTCAACCCGGGCGCACAGGCAGTTCTCGAAGCCAGCATGGAGTTGCGCGATGTCGAACGATTCGAGGTCCGAGTCAGGGGTCACGAACAGGCCGCACTGGTGGCGACGCGGGCCACGCTCGCGCGAGCGACCTCGTTGTGGTTGACAGCCTTGGCGGACTTCACGATCATGCCCTCGGCCGTGTTCCTGCCGTTGCTGGTGGAGTCCCGGCTCGAAGTGGAGGCCCCGGACGTCGCGGCACGAGCTGCAGCGTGGCTCGCTCTGAACGAGGCAGTGCAGTGCCTCGACGACGTGCCATGGGTTCTGCTCAGCGCAGGGACGGCACCCCGAGAAGCGCTGCGCCTGCCCGCGTGCGAGCTTGCGCTCACAGCGGCCGCGCTCAGCCAGGCAATGACCGTGACGACGGGCGCGGACGAGACCGTGGTCGCGCGTGCCCAACGGGCCATCCACGGTGCCGCTGTCTACGCGAGCCAGGCCCTGGCAGGTCCACCAGATCAGACGGCCGAGTCCGTTCACCTTCTCGCACGGCTCGACGGACGAATTCGGAACCTCTGGGCAGCGTTGCCGGCGTGCGCCCCACTGCCCACGGTGGACCGCGAACCTCTCGCCTGACCGCTCACCGCTGGCGGACCGGACCCAAGGACCACCCCGGCTGCGGGTGGACGATGCCAGGGCCGCGCCGCGCGCTCCGAACGAAGCCGTCCTGGTCGGCCTGAGCCAGGACCGCAACGTTGCAGACCGGTGATAGCGGCCGCGACCGAGCCGGATGATGCTGGCCCGCCCGTCCGGTGGCAGGAACAGCAGGGTGTGCTGCTGGGTGATCGTGATGATCTGCCAGACCCCGGTCTCGTTCTGGGTGATCAGTTCCACGTCCATGCCTACCTCCGCGGGCTCGTGTGGGCTGCACGGTGCTCGACCCGGCCGGTGTGTCCCGGGGAGAGTGCGGGGGCGGACTCAGGTGGCGGGCCCGGCGCGGTGCACGTCGTCGGCCCGGCGGATGTGGGTGGCGATCCGCTGGAGCCACCACCGGTACGGCTCGGGTGTGCCGGGCTTGGGGTCCAGCGTGTACGGGTGTCGCCGGCCCACCGTGATGATGTTCGGGTGCTCGAGGTCGACGGTGAGGATGTCGTCGTCGTTCACCACGTAGGAGTGCACGTCGAACAGCGCGACCCAGGCGTCGTCGCCGGCCGCCCGGCCGGATCGAGAGGTCGGTGCGACGGAAGTGGGGGCGGCCGTCCACGAGGACGTGCGGCGGCAGCAGCTCGGGGTGGTGCTGGGCGCGGTAGATCAGCAGCGTCTTGGGGCGGTCCAGGGCGCGGGCCGCGACCATGACGTCCACGTACCCGGCAGGCACGGGCAGCACGGCGGCGCTCTGCGCGGCCGGGCGCCGAGCGCGCGGCGCGACGGGGCGGTACCGGGTGGGGTGGATGCCAGCCAGCAGCGGGGCTGGCGGGCATCGGATCCAAGAGCCGGCCTCGGTGGGTGCGGATGGTGATGTTCGGTGGCGGCAGTCGCGGCAGGCACCGGACCGGTCCGAGGTCCGGCGCTCGCGGCAATCGCCGCACACCACGCTCACGCGCACCCGGTCTGGAGGCGTGCGGGCGCCCGGCGGGGTGTGTCCCGGTGTGCGCGGACGTGTGTCCGGGCGACGGGACGCAGGAGGGCGCAACGGCGTCGAGAGCCGCGACCGACAAGCCCTCGGTCTCGCGGGCTTCCAGGGCGGTCGACCGCGTCGATCTGCGGGAACGCACCCGCTGGCGGAATGACGAAGGCCCAGCACCATGGCGGTGCTGGGCCTCGCTCTCACTCTCGCACTGTGCGCCTGGAGGGACTCGAACCCCCAACCTTCTGATCCGTAGTCAGATGCTCTATCCATTGAGCTACAGGCGCGCCACCCCGAAGGGCCGCAGATGAGACTACAGGTTCGGGCCCTCCAACCCAAACCGGTTGTCACGTCATGCGGGTCACATCAGCCGAGGCCGACGCGGCACCACACCCGGCGGCCACCGGTGGGTGGCCACTCGATTCCCCACTCGCCGCCCAGCCGTGCGACGAGTTCGGTGCGGTGACTGACCTGCTGCATCCGGCTGGGATCGCGGACCCCGACCAGCGCGCCCTCCGCACGCAGGTCGAGCTCCACCAGCAGACGGTCATCGGAGTGGGTACAGGTGACGGCCTCGCGGATCAGCTCGGTCGCCACCAGGCGGATTCGGGACCGCTGCGATGCCGGGACGCCCTCCAACGCCAGGCACCGGTCGACCCACTGCCGGCCGGACGCCGCGGCGCGAGGGCCGGCGGCGATCTCGATGGCACGCCGGGGATGGCGGCCGGCCGCACGCTCGGGTGCGGTCAGCGGCGGGACGACAACAACAGCGGACATGGTGTGAGTCCGGTCAGGCGGCGGCCTGGTGGTCGCGCCACAGCTTGCGCGCGACGACGACCACGAGTCCGGTCGCCGCGATCGCGGCCACGAGCTTGCCCATGTGTGTGCTCCGATCCCTCCGGTGACGCCCCGATGGCGTCGATGAGACGAGTCTTCCCGGCGGGGCGGGGTCGGCGGATCAGCCTGGGGGATCGTTCTGGGGTCGTCCTTCAGTCGTACCCGCGGGCGACGGGGCTGCATCGGACGACGGATACGGGGACTCAGCCGAGGTACGGGCTCCCGGCGGTCTCGCGGGCCGCGGCGTCGAACACCCCGTGCGCGGGCGACCCCTCGGGGACCGGGATGTCGATCACCGCCTGCCCGGTCCGGAGCCGGCCGACCCACACCCCGGCCCAGCGGTCGTGCCGGTGCACGGTGACCGCGTCGATCGCCTCGAACGGCACCATCAGCCGTCCGGAGGAGTGCACCGGTTGCCGCCCGGTCAGCAGCCACCGGTGCCGGCCGAGCACCTCCAGCACCTCGCCGTCCTCGGCCAGCACCGTGGCCTGCAGGGTGATCGGCGACAGCCCGCCCCGCACCCGGCGCCGGCCGTGCCCGACCCACGGCCGCAGCTGCGGGCGGTGCCGGGCCAGGTCGCGCAGGTCGCCGAGCAGCCCTTGGTCCTCCCGGCCGATCACGATCGCCGCGGGCCCCTGCGCCAGGAACCGCCCGGCCCGGATCAGCGCAGCGCCGGCCCGGCTCGGCCCCGCACCGGACACCCCGGCCAGCAGCACGTCGATCAGCCGCTGCAGCTGGTCCCGGCCCGACCCGTTGTACGGCAGCGTCAGACTCGACCCGTCCCGGGCGGTCACCGTCAGCTCCCCGGCCAGCAGGTTCACCGTGTCGTGCACGGCGGCGACCCGGTCGACCGGGATCTCCTGGATCGTGAACCCCGGCGCCACGGTCGCCCCGTCCGGGCCGGCACAGCGGGACAGCACCCGCAGCCGCCGCCCGGCGAGGACCAGCAGGTGGTCGTACAGGTCCATCCCGGGGGTGACGTCGCGGCGGGGGATGTCGCGCGGCACCTTGAGCACCAGCTCGGCCGCGGCCGGGTTCGGCACGGCGGCGCGGAACAGTGCGGGCACGTCCCCGGCGGACGTGACCTGGTCGATCCAGGGGCCGAAGCTGTCGAGTTCGGACGTCGTCGTCACCGGGTCAGCGTAGATCCGAGGCCCACGTACCGCGTACCGTCGACGGATGCCTGACGACGTTCTCGCCGCCACGCCCAGTCCCGCCTCGACCGCCTGGTCCGCGACGCGGGGCGCCCTCGTCGGAGCCGCGGAAGCGCTGCCCGGCATCAGCGGCGGCACCGTCGCCCTGATCACCGGCGTCTACGAGACCGCGGTCACCGGCGCGGGCCACACGATCACCGCACTGCGCCTGGCCGCCACGGACCGCGAACGCGCCCGCGCGGAACTCCGGAAGGTGCGCTGGTCGGTCATCGTGCCGCTGCTCGTCGGCATGGTGCCGGGGTTGCTGATCACCGTGCGGTTCCTGGCGCCGCTGCTGGATGAGCACCCGGTCCCGTTGTACGGACTGTTCCTCGGAATGACGACCGCGGCGCTGGTGGTTCCGGTGCGGATGGCCGGCGGGCGGTGGTCGGCCGGCGAGGTGGCGCGTGCGCTGGCCGTCGCGGCGGCGGTGTTCGTGCTCGTCGGGCTGCCGCCGCAGCACCTGAGCCCGACCTACCCGGTGGTGCTGGTCGCCGCGGCAGTGGCAGCGTGCGCCCTCGCGCTGCCCGGGACATCGGGGTCGTTCCTGCTGCTGACGTTCGGGCTGTACCAGCCGACGCTCGCCGCGGTGAACGACCGCGACTGGGGCTACATCGCGGTGTTCGTGGCGGGAATCGTGCTGGGGCTGGGGTCCTTCGTCAAGGCCCTGCAGTGGCTGCTGGAACACCGGCGCAGGCCGACGCTCGTGCTGCTCTCCGGCGTGATGGCCGGAGCCCTCCGCGCACTCTGGCCGTGGCAGACCGACGACCGCACCCTGCTGGTGCCCGGCGAGCAGCTGGCGCCCACGGCGGCGGCGTTCATCCTGGGCGGCGCGGTCGTGCTGCTGCTGGTCGCCGCCGAGCGACGGTCTCTCGCACGCCGGCGCGACCGCTGACGGTCCTCCCGGAGTCTGCCGATCAGGGCGCCGGCTCCGCGCCGCTCGCATCCTGGTCGACGGCGTCGGCGACCGCAGGGAGAGCGTCGGTTCCGGTTCGTCGCCGAGCCACGGGAGCGCCGCCTCATCCAACTGCCCATCCCCAGCACGACGATCGCGACGAGCAAGAGCGGCCACCCGGCGGAACAGCGCGCGCACGTCCTCGGCCCGGACTGCAGATCAGTCGAGGTTCGGAGCAGGATCGATCCTCTCGGCGTACTCACGACCTCGTTCCGTGAGGCGCAACCAGAAACAATCGAGTGTCGGCTCCCACCCGCGCTCGACCAGCTCATGTTCAGCGCGCTGGAGCCAGATCTCAGGTCCGCCCGGCCAGTCCTCGAAGCCGGCACCTCCGACTGCACCCGGACGCATGAGGTCATGGTCGAACATCCAGCGGAGCACCCGCATCACGTCGTTCTCACCCGCCGCGGTCACGTGTCCGCGCGTCACCCGCACAATCGAGGTGGTTCGGTCAGGCAATCAGTGACTACTCGGACCTGCACACAGGTCCTGTTCTCAGCCTTCGACACACCCGGCACGTCGGCCTCCGACACCGGCGACCGCCCTACCCGTCTTCGGGCCAGTAATTGACGAAGCGAACCAAGGCTGGATAGGGCCCCTCGTTGAGGGCGGCCGATATCAGGGCGGCTTCCGCCCTCCACATTACTTCCCACTGCTCCCGGTACCCGTTGGGGTGCACATAGTGGCCAACAGCCGGCCGCTGGAAGTTGACGTTTCGCCTGGGACCAGCCCCCAACTCCCATCTCAGCGAAGGGAATCGGTGGATCTTGGCTTCGCCGAGGAATAGGCCGAAGTCCCAGGCCAATGACAGTGACATCGGGTCCAGGATGAGCGGCTCGGTGTTGAGCCACGGGTCGCCCGTCGTCGCCGCGACAAGATCGATCGACGAGTCCAACGTGACGATTCCAGCCAGCCACTGATAGACCGCATCGACGTCTGCGTCCTCGTACCCGGTCGACACACCAAAGGAGCGTGCGTATCTGGCGAAGATCGCTAGTCGCTCATCCTTGACGGCCACGTCATGCGCGAACGCCTTCCTCGCGCGCGCCGGGGTCAGGGCATTGCGCACAAGTCCGAACTCTGGCTCATACGGCTCATACTCAGCAAACACGGAACCTCGGCCTGTCACAGTGCCTCCACTCTGGAACTAGATCATGCTGCACGAAAGATGGCCTCCGGTTTGCGCGCTCCGGTAAAACACCCACGTGGCCGAGTCCAGCTGACCTCTGTTCAGGAGTTCGGCGTCCTTCATGACTTGCTGGCGGATACTGGACGTCAGTAGCCAGCTCCGGCGGACGCTCCGCCGATGAGCTCTCGCTGGCCCGTGGCGCGGGCTGCTCCTCGTCAGGTCAGGCGACTGGTCGCTACCCGAACTCCGTTGGCTGCTGAGGCGTGGGCCCGACTCGACGGCGCGCTCCCGCTCGTTCGAACGCCGTTGCGGATCGTGCCCTGCAGACCTTCGACTCATGGCGACCGTTCACCCGATGCGCTGGTACTGGCGGGGGATCCGAGACGAGGCCGAACCACCAGGGGGCGACGGTGGTCGCTGAGTTTCCCTGACCTGATGCCTCGAGGACATAGCCATCCGAGAAGTCCACGCGTAGATCACCACTCGCAGCGATGTGTGCACGCTCGATCGCACAGTTGAGGACCTTCCCAAGCGCCGCCAGCAGTCCGGCGTCTTCTTGGCTGAAGCCCCCACCACCTTCGCCCTCAACACGCATGTCCGTGTCAAAGTAAAGTCGAACTTCCCTCTCACCTCGCTGATCGATGAGCGCTAAGAACGGCCACGCCTGCCGGCAGCCGACCTCGATCACGGCGAGGCCTGCAAGCAGAGAGACGTCCAGTTCTTCCGGCAGCACGCACACACCTTTCTCAGACAGTCAACTGGAAATGGGTCACACTGCGGACATAACTCCTGCCTCAGCCTTCGACACACCCGGTACATCGGCCTCCGACGCGGACGACTGCCCTACCCACCCTCGGGCCAGTAATTGATGAAGCCCACTAGCGCCGTGTCAGGCCCCTCGTTGAGGGCGGCCGATACCAGGGTGGCTTCTGCCCTCCACATCACATCCCATTGCTTTCGGTACCCGTTGGGATAGACGTAGTGGCCAACAGCCGGGCGTTGGAAGTTGACGTTCCGCCTGGGGCCAGCCCCCAGCTCCCACTCCAACGAAGGGAACCGGTGGATCTTGGCTTCACCGAGGAACAGCCCGAAATCCCAGGCTAAGGACAGTGACATTGGGTCCAGGATCAGCGGCTCGGTGTTGAGCCACGGATCCCCCGTCGTCGCGGCGACAAGATCGACCGACTCGTCGAACGTGACGATCCCAGCCAGCCACTGGTACACCACATCAATGTCTTCGTCCGCATAACCGATAGACACACCGAACGAGCGCGCGTATCTGGTGAAGATGGCGAGCCGCTCGTCCTTGACGGCCATGTCATGCGCGAACGCCTTCCTCGCACGCGCGGGAGTGAGAGCGTTGCGCACGAGACCGAACTCGGGCTCATACGGCTCATACTCAGCAAACACGGAACCTCGACCTGTCACAGTGCCTCCACTCTGGAACAAGATCATGCTGCACGAAAGATGGACTCGCGCCTACACCGCCCGCTGCACACCGCCAGCAGCACCACGCACACCCGTGGACGCGCGGATGACGACCGTGATCCCGCTGCGCTCCAGCAGGGCACGAAGCGGGGCGGTCGGACCTATCTGGCCAGTTTGCGCGCTCCGGTAGAACACCCAGGTCACAGAGGTGACCTCCTGGCTCTGCAGCAGTTGTGCATCTTTCATGACTTGCTGGCGGATGCTGGACGTGAGCGAGATACGACCGGTCTTGATCTCGAAGGCTTGGGTGCCTCGCAGGATGTCGTAGAACCTGCCGCCGAGCGAGGTGGACCGGTACTGCTCGGTCTGTCCGCCAATGTACGTGTTGGCCCGGTCGCGTGCGTTGTTGCCCTGGCTGCGGTTCTGCTGGACGCGTGACGACGGACGGGCGCTCGTCGAGTTGCGCTGTGCCGTGGCCATCCGGTGCGCTTGCGTCAGCCTGTTCCCGAGCGACCTGAAGGCGCTGGTGACCCCGTACCCGACGCCACCAGTCACTGCCCCTGCGACAGTCCCGATGCCGACCTGGGTGCCGAAACCGCTCCAGGAGTAGGAGCCATGCCCGTCGTCGCCGGTGAAGGCGTAGGCCGCGGCCGCACCACCGGCACCTGCCGCAGCGCCACCGATGATCGCCGTCGCCGCGCCGGCGACCACACCGGCGCACAGTCCGGCCGTCGCCGCGACGCATGCGGCGACGCCCACACCGATCGCGATGCCGGCAGCAACACCAGCAGCCGTGCCCGCGACGGTGCGCCAGTTGTCCTTGGTCCAGTCGACGGCCTTGTCCAACCATCCGGGCCAGTACCCAAGCACGTCCACGGTGGTGAGCGGGTCGGCCAGGACGTAGGTGTAGGCGTTCAGGGTGCCGGGGGCGGTCAGGAGCCCTTCCCACGCGTCTTGGGTGGTGAAGGTCCCGGTGCCCGGGTCGTAGGTGCGGGCGTAGAACCACACCTCACCCAGACCGAGGTCGGCGACCTGGGAGGTGTACCCGTGGTCGGCGTCCCACCCCGCGGTGGCGGTGGTGGCGTTGCCCCAGGGGTCGTAGGCGGCGACCTGGGTGATCGTGTCCCCGTCCGCTTGGGCGATCACGGACCCGAGGGCGTCGGTCAGTTCCCACACCGTCCCGGAGGTCACGCCGCCGGGCAGGAGGGTCGGGTCGTTGTTCCCCACCCCGCCACTGGCCGCGGCGGTCGCGGTGCGGGCCGAGGTTTGGACCGCCAGGCTCCCGGTCACGTCCCGGGTGTAGGTCGTGGTCCCGAACTGTTCGTCCGAAGTCGCGACCTGGGTCAGCCCGTCCCACGTCGCCGCAGCGGCGTGCGTCACGAACTCGGTCGAGGTCGTCGTGGTTGCGGTGCGGCCCAGCCCGTCGCGGGTGAACGTCACGGTCCGGTCCGGGTCGAGGACCTGGGTCAGGCGCCCGTCGGCCCCGTAGGCGTACTCACGCACCGACGCACCCGCCGCCAGCAGGGTCCCGCCGGTGGGGGTCGTGGCCTGCTGGGTGCGGTTGCCCGCACGGTCGTAGGCGTACTCGGTCACCGACCCGGACCCGGTGCCCTGCAGCCCGGACAGCACGGTGACGCCCTCGCCCCGCGGGGCGGTGGTGGTGTCGGTGGTGCGGGTGAGCCGGTTCGCGTCGTCGAACGTCGCGGTCTGCGTGCGGGTGGTCCCGTCCGGGCCGGCGATCGTGGCGGTGGTGCGGTTGCCGGCCGCGTCGTAGCCATACGCCAGGAGCGTGGCCGAGGACTCGGGATCAGTCTCGTCCGGCCCAGCGCCGGGTTGTGCGGGCGCGGTCGCGGCGGTCGGGGCGGGCACCGTGAGAACCGGGACCGTTCCCGGGTCCTGCGTGTCCGTCTCGTCCGTCTCCTCAGCGGGGTCGGGGAGGTGGTCGGTTTCAGTGCCGCCGGTCAACCGCCCCAAGGGGTCGTAGGTGTACGCCCCGGCCAGGGCCACACCACCGGCGTCGATGCGGGTGCGGGTGGCGACGTGCCCGGTGGGGGTGTAGGTCTGGTCGATGGCGACGTCCCAGACGCCGGACCCGGTGGTGCCGGTCCCGGGCAGGGTCCGCCCGGCCAGGTAGTCCGCCCCCGGCAGGCACGTGTCACATGTCAACGCCACGTCACCCGGCTCGGGCACGGCGAACGGCTCGACCTCGGTGACCTGGTGACGCACCTGTGTGGTGCGCCCGGCCGGGTCGTAGGCGAACACGCTCAGCGGACCGGGCGTGCCGTCGGTGTTCGTGCGGGTGACCTGCGTGACCTGGTCGGCCGGGTCGTAGGTGTAGGCCATGACCCCGGCCGGCGTGCCCTGCTCGGCTACGCGCCCGGCGGTGTCGTAGGCCCAGGTCTGGGTGGTCCCGTCCGGGGTGGTCTGGGCGGTGCGCCGGCCGGCGGGACTGTAGGTGGTGGCCAACGTCCCGGTCGTGGTGCGTTGGGCGGTTTGGCGGCCTTCGGCGTCGTAGGTCCACCCGGTCACCCCGGTCGGGTCGCTCATCGCGATCGCGTTACCGACCGCGTCGTACTCCAACTCCACCCGCACCTCATCGGTGCTCGCCGCCCGGGCGCGGGTGGCCGCGGACGCCGGGCCCTGCGTGTACTGCACGGCCCTGACCCGGCCGGCCTCGTCGTAGTCGTAGGTGACCGTGCGGGAGTCGGGGTCGACCTCGGACGCGAGGCGCCCGGCGTCGTCGTAGGTGTAGGCCCAGGTGTTGTCCAGCGGGTCGGTCTCGGCGGTGACCCGCCCACCGGGGGTGTACTCGTACCCGGTGATCGCCCCGGTCGGGCCAGTGACCTGCTCGAGGTTCCCGACCGGGGTGTAGGCGTAGGTGGTGGTGACGTTCTCGGACTCGGTTCGCTCGCCGGTGTCGGTGGCGTTCTGCACCACCCGGGTCAGCTGCCCAGCCGGGTCGTACCCGTAGGCGGTGACGACACCGTCGGCATCGGTGGTCGTGGTCTGCCGGCCCGCGCCGTCGTAGGCGAACGTGGTGACCGCACCGGTCGGGTCGGCGACCTCCACCAGCTGCCCGGCCCGGTCGTAGGAGTAGGCGGTGACCGCGCCGAGCGCGTTGGTCTCGGTGATGACCCGTCCTGCGGGGTCGTACGCGTACTGCCACACCGCGCCGGTCTCGGTCCCGACGGTCAGGACCTGCCCGGCCGAGTCGAGGGTCCAGGCCTCGCGCACACCATCGGCGTCGGTGGCCGCGACCTGGTTGCCGTCCACGTCGTAGACGAACGTGGTGGTGACACCGGTCCGGTCGGTCTGCGAGACCAGCTGCCCGGCCGCGTCGAAGACCGCCTCGGTGGTGTTGCCCGCCGGGTCGGTGGTCGCCGTGAGCTGACCGACCGGGTCGTAGGTGAACGTGGTCGTCCCGCCCGGCCCGGTCTGCGCCGTGACGCGCCCGGCGGCGTCGTAGGTGAACGACGTGGTCGCGCCGGCCGAGTCGCGGGTCTCGATCAGCTGCCCGTTCGCGGCGTAGGCGTGGGCGGTCACGACCCCGTCCGGGTCGCTCTGGGCGATCAGCCGCCCCGCGGCGTCGTACTCCCAGGAGCTCACCCCGCCTGCGGGGTCGGTCTGGGCGACCACGTTGCCCGACTCATCCAGGGTCCGCTCCCACACCCCACCGTTCGGGTCCGTGACCGCGACGACCCGGTGTGCGGCGTCCAGGGTGTAGGTGGTGACCGCACCGGTGGGGTCGGTCTCGGACACCAGGATGTCCTCGGCGCTGTACGCGTACCGGGTAACCGAGCCGTTCGGGTCGGTTACCCGGGTCAGGCGCCGCCCGGTGTCCCACACCTGACCGGTCATCGCGCCGGTCGGGTCGGTGATGGTGGTGAGGTTGTCGTTGCCGTCGTACCCGTAACCGGTGACCGCACCGTTCGGGTCGGTCTCGGCGATCAGCCGCCCCGCGGTGTCGTAGGCGTAAGTCCACGTGGCCCCGGACGGCAGGGTCCGGGAGGTCAACCGGTTGCCCGCGTCGTAGGCGAAGGCCGTGGTCCGCCCGAGCGGGTCCGTGGCCGAGATCTGGTTCCCGCGGGCATCGAACGTCGCCGTCCACCGCTGCCCCGCGGCGTCGACGAACACGACCGGGTTGCCCGCCCCGTCGTACTCGGTGACCTCGACCGCCCCGTCCGGGTACTGCACCTCGGTGGGGCGGCCCGCACTGTCGCGGGAGACGCTGGTGGTCAGTGTGCTGCCGTCCTCGGCACCGGGTTCGGTGACCTGCGTGATACGCCCGAGGTCGTCCAGGACCAGGTCAGTCTCGCCGTCCCCAGCCGCGTCGATGCTCGTGGGCCTGCCCTTGGCGTCGAGGTCGTAGTCGGTGCGGGCCCCGTCCGGGCCGACCACACCAGTCGGCGCGTCCAGACCGGCGTACTCGATCGTGGTGGTGCGCCCGAGGGGGTCGGTGAGTCCCGTGACCCGGGACCGGGCATCGACCTCGTACTGCCACACGGACCCGGCCGCATCGGTGTAGTCCACCCCACCAGCCCGGTAAGCGAACGTCCTGGTTCCACCGACCCCGTCACCCTGCGACACAACCCGCCCCGCGGCGTCGTAGGTGTTCGTCAGGTACACCGCCCCAGTCGCGTCCCGCGCGACAGTGAGCCGGTGGGCGGCGTCGTAATCGAACCCGCGCACCCGCCCGTCGGGCAGAGTGATCGTGCGCAGGTCCAGGTTCGCGTCGTACCCCAGCTGCCAGACCCGCCCGTCCGGCGCGGTCAACGCGGTCACGATCCCCCGCGCGTCCGAGGTCACGGTGATCCGCTGGTCACCGGGCAGGACCACCGCGGTCAACGGCCGGAACATCGGGTCACCACTGATCGGCGCGTACTCGAACCGGGTCACAGCCCCGGTCGCCTCACGCTTCTCGATGACATCCCCGACGCCTTCGGGATGGGAGGCATCGAACCGCCACGTGGTCCCGTCATCGACGGTCAACACCAGGTGCCCGCCACCAGCCTCAGTCAACGTGGCCCCAGCGTTCAGGTCCGTGGAGTATCCACCGGCACCGTTGGAGGTGAAGGTGAACGACGCACCGTCACCCCGCACGACCATCACCGACCCGTCGGTGAACCGCTGCGCCCGCGCGCCCAGGTCACTGGTCCACCCGGTCCCGAACCGGGACACCCGCCCGTCCTGGGAGTTGTAGACCAACGCGACCTGCGTGTCCGAACCGCCAGGCCCGGTGACGTGGAACAGGTCCTCCAGCTCGACCAGGTTCCCGGTGGCGAAGTTCACCGGGTCGCCGCCGTAGGCGGCGTAGTTCTTGAACCCCAGCTGCATCCACGCCGCGATCTGCGCCATCGACGGCGGGGACGGCCACCCACCACCCCGGTTCGGGTCCGAGCAGTCGAACCCCTGGTTCTCCAGCTGCATCCCCAGGGAGGTGAAGACCCCGTCGACGATGAAGGAGAACCCGTTGTCGATCACCGGCCGGTCGAAGTTGTGGTCCAGGAACAAGGTCTCGAGGTGAATCAGCGCGCCCGGCAAGCCGGCGTACTCGGGGTAGGTCAGGTTCGCCCGGGACTTCGGGTTCGCCGGGCGCCCGGTGTACACAGGCAGGACGTTCAGCGTCGTGGCCCGGGCCTGCTCGTCCAGCCCGCCGCCGCGCGAGTACACCTCCGACCCGCCGTTGCCGATGTTGCCCCAGGCTTCGCCGTCATTGCCGTTGAACCCGAAGGTGACGGTCAGGTCCGGGTTGTGCGCGTAGGCCATCCCCGCCCGGACGTCCCTGCCCAGGTCCGGGATCGGGGTCGTGCGAGTCACCACCACATCGGCGTTGCAGGCCTGGGTGAGCCGGGCTGCGACCTGGTTCGCGAGCTCGACGTTGTAGCCGACCTCGGTCACCCGGGGGCCGGGGCTGTTGGCGAACGCCCGGTCGTTGTCCGGGTCCAGCACCACCCGCGGACGCGGGTCCCCGACGTCCTTGCCGCCGATCACGACGAACTGCGACAGGTGGTCCAGCACCCCGACCACCACCGACCGGTCGGTGTCGAGGTAGGACGGGACGACCGACCAGGGGTCGGCGTCGGTCTCCCGGGTCATGAGCCGCACCGACCCGGGCCGGATGCCGTCCAGCGCGGCCGGGTCGACCTGCACCTCCACGCGGACGCCGGGGACGGAGTCGCCGTCGTCCCCGGCCATGGACTCGCCGAGCTCGGCATCGAGGTTCGCCGCCTGCGGGTGCGGTGCCTGGCCCACGGGGAGCCCCCCGATGAGCGCTGACCCGTTCTCGGCCTCGGTCACCGGCAACGACCCGCCCGACTTGCGGGCGGCAGCGCTCGCGGCGGGTCCGGGTGCGTCGGGAGCGTCGTTCGGGAACGCGGTGACCTGCTCGCCGGCCGGGTCGAGCGCCGTCACGTCGAACCCGGGCGCCAGGACGACGACGGACTCCCCGCCAGCGGCGGTCGCGGCGGCCGCCTCGTCGAGGGCGGTGAGCGTGACGTCGACCGGGTCCGCCAGGTCGTGGCCGGAGAACTCCACCGACACCTGCCCACCGGTGACCTGCCCACCGGCGTCCGGGGTGACCGTCCCAGTACCCCACACCGGCGCGGCCACCTCATCGACCGGCTCGGGCGCGGTCTGCGGCTGCGGCTGCGGCACAGCAGGGTCGGACGGGTCTGCGGGGTTGGTCGCGACCGCGGCGTTCGCCCGCGCCCACGCCAACACCTCCGCCGCGGCCTGAGCCTGCTGGTGCGCCGCGGACGGCTCGGCCGGAACCAGCATCACCGCGACCAACGCACCCGAGGCGGTCGCTGCGACCAGGCCGCGCCCTGCCCACCGGGCGAGTGCCGCCTCGATACCGCGTCCGGACCCTGTGCTCGTGCGGGTGGTGTTCACGCCGCCACCCCCTTCGACGACGTACCCGTTCGCTCCACACGCAAGTCCCGCCACCCGGCCAGCACCAAGCCCGCCCCACCGGCCGCGCACGCGGCAGCCAGCAGCCACCACACCTCGGCACCGGTGGTGGCCAACCGGCCGGCGACCTTCAAGCACTCCATCAGCGCGGCGGCGTCGGCGATGCCGTCACCGTCGAGGTCCTCGCGTCCCGTGGCGCCGGTCGCGTTCCCGGCGATCAACGCCTCGACCCAGTTCTCCACCCCGTCACCATCGACATCACCGCGCAACGTCCCGGCCGGGCACCCTGCCTGCCCGCACAGCAGCACGCCCACAAAGTCCGGGATCCGGTCAGCGTCCGCGTCGACCGAGGGGTCCGCGCACCCCGCTGCCCCGCAGACCAGGACGTCAACCGCATCGGCGACACCGTCACCGTCGATGTCGGCCCACGGCACCGCACACGCCGCCGACCCGCACAGCGCCTCCTCGACCCGGTCCGCGACCCCGTCGGCGTCGACGTCCGCCCACCCGGTCCGGTCGACCAGACCCGTCCCGACCAGCGACACGACAGCCTGAGGTGTCGGGGCCAGGCTGGTGCGGTCCAGACCGGTCAGCACCTGACGCACAGGGCGCCCACCCGGGGTGCTCGGGCCCCCCGCCGTGGCGGCCACCGCGGCAACGACACCGAGGACCAGGAGCAGGAGGCCCGCGGCCACCATGGCCCTCGCCCGAGACATCACCCGCACCACCGGTGCGGCGCCGACCGCTGCTCGTGGGCCTTCAGGAACGGACAGCAGACGACGAGACGGACGCACGCGATCGGGCCTTCCCCTGGAGGCGAGCAGCGATCCGGGCCCGGACCGCCAGCGTCAACAAGCTAGGGAAAACCAACCGGTCCGTCAGCGCCGCCGCACGACACTCAGGTGGGCCACAGCATCAGATGCGTAGTACAGAACGGGCGACCGCGTACTGGGACGGGCTAGATGCGAGTGCCGCAACCCTGACCTGGGCGAACACCTACCCCACCCCGACCCGCGTCCTGCCGCCTCCTGTTCGGGCGCCGGCCTGCTCCTCAGCGATCCCCGGGCGTCAACGCTCGTCGCCCTGCGCCGCACCCACCGACGACGCACACCACCGGGCGACGTCTTGTGGGACCGCCTCACCCCGGCAGCGTGCGCCAGCGCGTCGATCACGAAGTGTGCGCTGCGCTCGTCGACGCTGACCACGTCCGCGACGTCGACCGGCGGGTTCGGTGGGTCGCCGGGGCCGGCGACGGGGGCTGCTGGTCGCTCATACCCCGGACAGTCGCGGTGCGGCCGGTGGCCTATCGTGCCCGCATGAGGCTGAGCAAGGTTCTCGAGCAGCACATCGCGGTGTTCGGCGAGAGCGGCAGCGGGAAGACGGTCATGCTCTCCTCGTTCTACGGGGCCACACAGGAGGCGGATTTCCGCCGGCAGAGCCTGTACTCCGTGAGCGCGGACGACATCGGCCAGGGTCACCGGCTGCAGAGCAACTACCTCGGCATGAAGAAGTCGGCCCGGGTTCCCGGGACGGACCACTTCGCCGCCACCTCGTACTCCTTCTCCGTCAGGCTGCGGGACGGGAACCCCCGGGCCGCGCGGACCAAGCCCTTCGACAGCCTCCGGCTCGTGTGGCACGACTACCCCGGTGAGTGGTTCGAGCAGGACGTCAGCGGGCCCGAGGAAGCCCGGCGCCGGGTCGAGGCCTTCCGGTCGCTGCTCGCCTCGGACGTCGCGCTGCTGCTCGTGGACGGGCAGCGGCTCTTGGACAACGCGGGGCACGAGGAGCGCTACCTGAGGTCGCTGTTCCACGACTTCCGCGCCGTCCTGGAGAAGCTGGAGGGCGAGCTCCTGTCGGACGGCAGGCTCGCGGAGTTCCCGCGCATCTGGATCCTCGCGCTGTCCAAGGCCGACCTGCTGCCGGAGCTCGACGCCTACGAGTTCCGGGACCTCCTCATCGAGAAGGCGAGCGACGACCTGGCCCAGCTGCGCGAGGTGCTGGGCCGCTTCGTCGAGTCGAGCGCCGCGATGTCCGTGGGCGAGGACTTCCTGGTGCTGTCGTCCGCCCGGTTCGCGGACGACAGGATCGAGGTGGCCACGCGCGTCGGCCTCGACCTGGTCCTGCCCGTGGCGGCCCTGGTCCCCCTCGAGCGGTACGTGCAGTGGGCCGAGGCGAAGACCATCGGCGGGAAGGCGGCGGACGCGCTCCTGGCCCAGGCCGGCCCGCTCGCGACCGCGCTGATCGGCAAGGCCGCCGACCGGCTCCCCGCGCCGATCGGGGCCGTCGCGAACCTGGTCCTGTCCGCGATCGGGCCGCAGACCCTCAGCGACGCCGCTCGGCTCGGCGGCGACAAGCTGCGGCAGGCCAACTCCGCCGCTCTGTCCCGGCAGGACGTGGTCGCGGCCGTCCTCACCCGGTTCAAGATGGACCTCGACCAGGGCGAGGCCGACAAGACCCTGCTCCGGAGGCTGGCGTGAGCGACGCCCCGGGCGCGACCGAACCGCCGGCCGGCCCAACGGCCCGGCTGATCTGGGCGACGCGTGGCCGGAGCTGGGGCTTCCGGTTCCTGCGGGACGGCGGCTTCCCGGACCCGCTCCCGGTCTACGACGCCGTGTTCGCGGCGGCCGACCCGGGGCCGAGCGCGCTGCGCCGTGCGGACGGCCGCGCGGCGCTGTCGCAACCGGGGGTCGCCGGGGCACTCGCCCTGCGCTTCCCCGACCCCGAGGGGCGGCGGGACCGCGCGGGGCGGGTCATCCCGCACGAGTTCGTGGTGTTCCCGCCGCTCGCTGACGCCATCGGCTCGGTCGATGAGGGGGCGGTGCTCGTGTGGCCCGCGGTGGCGCAGGAGTACGCCCGGGTCTGGGACGCACCCGCGGGGCCGAGCGCGTCGGCGTACTGAACCTAGCCGCCCGTCCGCAGGGGGCGGGCGGGTGCTCGCTCCGCCGGGGTCGTGACTCACCACTTCTTCGGTACACATTGAGGAGGCCCGCCGCCTCCGACCGGCGTTCGTGCTGGTCAGGAGGCTGACGGGCCTCATCACGCGGAGACGGTGGGATTTGAACCCACGGAAGGGTTGCCCCTTCACGACCTTAGCAGGGTCGCGCACTAGACCTGACTATGCGACGTCTCCAAGCTGGGCCAGCGTACCTGGCGCCCGCGCCGACCGGCAAAGCCATCGGTGGCTCAGCGCTCGAAGGCCCACTCGCGGTCGCTGACCATCCGGGCCACGGCGAGGCCGATGCACAGGGCGATCACCACCAGTCCGGCCTGGACGCCGTAGGCGAGGGCCTCGGTGGTGTCGCCGTTGGACAGGAAGAAGATCGCCCGGTAGGCGGCGGCGCCGGGGACCATGATGACGACCGCGGGGACGGAGACCGTGATCCGCGGGATGCCCATCCTGGGCGCGATCACGGCGGCCAGCACGCCGACCAGGAGGGCGGCCCCGGCGGCGGCGGCCTGGGCGGGGACGTTGATGTCAACCAGGATCAGGCGGGCGGTGTTGGCGATCATGCCGACGACGGCGGCGGCCAGGGCCATCCGGCCGGGACTGTTGAACATCAGCGCGAAGCCGAGCACGCCGACGAAGCTGGCGACCAGGCGCAGCACCATGAGCACGACCGGGCCGAAGCCGGGTGGGCCGGTGGGGTCCGGGGAGAGCCCGGCGATCATCGACACGCCCCAGACCGCGAGCGCCGCCGAGGTGAGGACGACCAGGGCGTAGGACAGCCGGGCCACACCGGCGGAGAAGTCGAGTTTGGCCAGGTCGAGGCCGCCGGTGACCATCGGGAAGCCAGGGATCAGGAACAGCACGGCGGAGATGTAGCCGGCGGCGTGCCGGGTCTCGGTGGCGCCGAGCTGGTGCACCAGGGTGACGACCCCCAGGTAGGCCAGACAGGCGACCGCGGCGGCGACCATGGTGATGCCGAACTGGTTCAGTCCGCGGTGCACCAGCTCCCGCCGGACCAGTTGGCCGAGCCAGGCGCCGACGAACACCGCGCCCATCTCCACCGGTCCGCCGTTGTTGAGGAAGGCGAAGGCGGCGCAGGCGATCGCGGCCCAGAGTGCGTTGACCGCGGGGCGGTACAGCAGCGGCTTGGACTCGATCCGGTCCAGGTCGGCGGAGACCTCCTCGACGGTGGCGCGGCGACCGGAGTGGGCCAGCGACCCGGCGAGGCGTTCGAGTTCGGCGAGCCGGTCGGCGTTGATCCCGACGCTGCGGACCTCGGTGACCTCGGTGCGGAAGGAGTTGCCGCGGTAGGAGGTCGTGGTGATCTCGGTCAGGGTGACGTGCGCCTGGTGCCGGTCGATGCCGAGCGCCCGCGCGATCCGGGCCATCGACGACTTGACCCGGTAGGAGCCGGTGCCGGCGGACAGGCTGAGCCGGCCGACGCGCAGGGCGACGCCGGACTGACGGATCAGTTCGAGTTCGTCATCGGTGGGCTGGGTGGGCACCGCACCATGATGGCGGTCCGGCGGCCCTCCGCGCGCCACCGTCCAGTTCACCGGGTCCACCGGCGCGGGGATAATCCGAGGGTGAGCGTGACCCGGTGCCCGTGTCTGAGCGGGCTGGCCTATGACGACTGCTGTGGCCGGTTCCATCGCGGGGAGGCGGCCGCCCCGACCGCGGAGCAGTTGATGCGGTCCCGGTTCAGTGCGTTCGCGGTGGGCGACGCCGACTACCTGCTGGCGACCTGGCATCCGCGCACCCGCCCGGCGGCCGTGGAGCTGGACCCGGCGGACCGCTGGTACCGGCTGGACGTGCACACCACCGACCGTGGTGGCCCGTTCGACGAGGCGGGGCTGGTGGAGTTCACCGCCTACCACCGCGGGCCGTCCGGGTCCGGGACGCTGCACGAGGTCAGCCGGTTCGTCCGCGAGCAGGGTCGCTGGTTCTACCTGGACGGTCAGGTGTCCTGACCGCTGCCGGTCTCGATCAGCAGCGTGGTCGGTCCGTCGTTGACCAGGGACACCTGCATGTCGGCGCCGAACACCCCGGTCTCCACCCGCAGGCCGCGCCCGCGCAGGTCCTCGACCACGGCGTCCACCAGCGGCTCGGCGACCGGGCCGGGGGCGGCGGCGTTCCAGGTCGGTCGCCGGCCCTTGCGGGCGTCGCCGTACAGGGTGAACTGGCTGATCACCAGCACCGGGGCGCCGGCCTCGGTGATCGAGCGCTCACCGCGCAGCAGTCGCAGGTCGGCGATCTTGCGGGCGATGAACGCCGCCTGCGCCGGGCCGTCGTCATGGGTGACGCCGATCAGGGCGACCAGCCCCTCCCCGTCGAACGCACCGACCACCACACCGTCCACGCTCACCGAGGCACCGGCGGCGCGCTGGACCACCGCCCGCATCAGAATGCCGCCAGCACCGCGCCGACCGGTTCGCCGTGCCCGAGCACCGGCACCCGGCCCAGCTCCTCGACCAGCGCGGGGTCGACCCCGGCCGCCTGGAGCGCCGCGGCCAGCACCACCGGACGCGGCCGGAACCCGCCGTCGACAATCTTGAACGCCAGCGCCGACCCGTCGGGCAGCCCGGCGGCGTACACCCCGTCGGCGCCGTCCTTGGCGATCAGCCCGGGCACCGCCCGCATCGCGGCGGTCACATCCCGGCCGGTGCCGCCGATCAGCGCGGGGTGTTCGTGCATGGCCTGGGCCACCTGGGCCTCGGGCAGGGCGGCGACGTCGACCCCGTCGCGGGCGTCGAAGGCGGCACCGGCCCGGGCGATCCGGCCGAACGCGCGGGCCAGGCCGGTCAGGGAGGTGGAGAACAGCGGCGCGCCACAGCCGTCGATGGTGGTGTGCTCGACCGGGGTGCCGGTCAGCTCCTCGATCGCGGCGCGCAGCGCGATCTGCAACGGGTGCTCCGGCTCCCAGTAGGAGTCGGTGTCCCAGCCGAACTCCCCGGCGTGCGCGGCGCAGGTGGCGAGCATGGCGGCGTGCTTGCCGGAGCAGTTCTGGGTGATCGACGCCGGGCCGTGTCCCTCGGTGCGCCAGGCGAAGGCGGCCTCCGGGTCCAGCGGCATGTCCGGGGTGTTCGCCAGGTCGTCCTCGGTCAGCCCGGCGGCGTCCAGCATCCCGCGGACCACCCGCAGGTGCTCGGGTTCGCCGTTGTGCGAGGCGCAGGCCAGCGCGAGCTGCTCGGCCCCGGGGTGCACGCTGGCCCACCCGGCACGCAGCATCCCGACCGTCTGCAACGGCTTGAGCGAGGACCGGGCCAGCACGGTGACCCGGGGGTCGCCCAGGGCGAGGGTGACCTGCCCCTGCGGGTCCAGCACCACCAGGTGGCCGCTGTGCACCGATTCGACCAGGTCGCCGCGGACCACCCGGGCCAGCGGGACGGCGTCGGTGGCGATGTCGCGCGCCCCGGCGGCGGTGACCACGGCGGCGGCTGCCTGCAGGTGCTCGGCGAACTGCGGTCCGCCCGGACGGATGCCCGGCATGCTCACCACCCGCCCCGGGTCGATCCGCCGCGCCGCCCACCGGAGTGGCCGCCGATCGCCGGCCGTACATCCACCAGGTAGACCACGGCGGCGACCGCGGCGAGCAGCGCCAGGAACCGCAGCGCCCCGAGCGGGGGCAGCGCGATCAGCGACACCCCGGTCGCCACGCCGAGCACGATCAGCCAGAACTGCTTGGTCCGCTTGCCCGCGGCGACGAATGCGCCGGCCGAGTGCCGGGCGGCGTCGATCAGCGCCCAGACGCACAGGCCGAAGATCGCGAAGTAGAACAGGGCGAAGAGCGCCACTTGCACGTTGCCGAAGATCACGGGACGAGAGTACGGGTCAGATCTCCGGCAGCGCCTCGCGAGCCTGCGCCGAGTCGACACCGCTGGCCTCCAGTAGGTCCACCACCAGCGACCGGATCAGCAGCACCAGCGACTGCACCTGCCAGTCGTTGGGTGCCAGCCGGAACGGGTCCAGCTCCTCGGCCAGCACCAGCAGGGTGGTGGCGGACCGGACCGGTTCGGAGCCGGAGCCGAGCGCGGCGGCCAGGTCCTCGGCGGCCAGGGCGGTGCGCTGCACGATGTCGGCGACCGCGGCCAGGTCGTGGCCGTGCTCCGGGGTGCCGAGGGTGGCCAGCGCACGACGGGCCAGCACCCGGGCGTTGCGCACGGCACGGTCGGTGCGGACCGCGGACCGGTTCAGCCACTGCAGCTCGGTGCGGTGCCGGCGGGCGGCCGGTGACACCCGGGCCAGGTCGCGGGCCGCAGCGCAGGCGTCCTCCCACTCGGCCAGCGCCGGTTCGGTGGCCCGGCCCCGCATCAGCGCATCCTCCAGGTCACCGGGGTTGTGGGTGCGCATCCCCTTGGCCAGCACCCCGAGCATCGCGGCCAGTTCCTGCACCGCGGTGCTGCCCTGCGCCCGGGGCCGGCGGCGCACGTCCCGCGGGATCAGCGCCGCCACCGCCAGGGCGACCAGGCCGCCGACCACCGCGTCGGTCCACCGCCCGACCGGACCGCCGGAGGCCGCCACGGTGGGCAGCCCGACGATCACGATCGCCTGCACCCCGGCCTGGGTGGTGAGCATCGGCCCGCGGTCGATGAACCGGGCGGTCAGCGCGGCGACCGCCAGCACGAACGCCACCTGCCAGGCGCCGGTGCCGATCACGTGCACCAGCAGGTCGCCGAGCCCGACGCCGAGGGCGACCCCGACCGCGAGTTCGGCCACCCGGCGCAGGTCACGGTCGGCGTTGAAGCCCAGCGCCACCCAGGCGCTCACCGGCGCGAAGAACGGCGCCGCGTGCCCGAGCACCTCCCCGGCGATCAGGTAGGCCACCCCGGCGGCGACCACTGCCTGCATCACCGGCCAGAACGCCGACCTGACCCGCGACCAGCCCTGGCGGACCCGGGCCTCGGCCGCGATCCGGGCGGCGACCGATCGCCGCGGCGGGGTGCTCACAGCATCGGGTGGCCGCCCAGACCGCGGGTCAGCGGTCCGTGCGCCGCCGGACGGTCCACCGACACGCCCTCACCCGGCACGATCTCCTCCTGCCCGGCGGACACCGCGCCGCCGTCGCAGTCCACCAGCAGCTCGGCGTCCACCGGGGTGGAGCGCTTCACCACGGCCAGCGCGACCGGACCCAGCTCGTGGTGCCGGGCCAGGCTGGTGACCCGGCCGACCTCTCGCCCGGGCTCGCCACCGGTGCGTGCGTCCCCGACCAGGCGCACCGCGGCGCCCTCCTCCGGCAGCAGGTGCCCCGAACCGTCCAGGTGCAGCAGCACGATCCGGCGCGGCGGGCGGCCCAGGTTGTGCACCCGGGCGATCGTCTCCTGCCCGCGGTAGCAGCCCTTGTGCAGGTGCACGGCGGTGCGCAGCCAGTCCAGCTCGTGCGGGATGGTGCGGTGGTCGACCTCGCGGCCGAAGCGGGGGCGCAGTGCCTCGACCCGCACCGCCTCGGCGGCCCAGGTGCCGACCAGCGGCCAGCCCGCGGCTTCCCGGGCGGCGACCTCCTCGGCCAGCCGGTCGCGGGGCACCAGTACCAGCCGCCACCGGCGGTCCAGTCCCGGGTGCACGTCGTCGGCGGGTCCGTACCGGGTGCCACCGGGGGCGGTGACCGGCCACGGGTCGCGCCAGGTCACCGGCTCGCCCTCCGCGCCCTCGGCGTTCACCGGTTCGGCGATCGCGGCCCAGTCGGCGGTGACGTCGGCGACCTCGACCCGGAGCATGAACCGCATCCGGTCCAGCCAGGCGGCCAGCTCCGGGGCGGTCTCCGAGATCAGCCAGGTCGCCGTGCCGTCGTCCACCACGGCCGCGGCATGCTCGATGTGCCCCTGCGGGCTGAGCACCAGCAGCTCGGTGCTGGTGCGCGGCGGCAGGTCCTCCAGCTGCTGGGAGGTGATCGAGTGCAGCCAGCTCAGCCGGTCCGGCCCGGTCACCCGGACCACGCCCAGGTGCGACTGGTCGACCACCGCGCCGCCGCGGGTCAGCGCGCGCTGCTCGGCGGTCGGGTCGCCGTAGTGCCAGGCCACGCCGGCATCCGGCCCGGTCGCCGGGACCGCGCCGTGCCGCCCGAGCAGCGGACTGCTCACGCGGACCCCTCGGGCACCCGGCTCAGTCGCGCCGAGGCATAGGACTGCATCGGCTGCCCGAAGGCCGCCATGTCGTGCGCCCACATCAGGTCGCCCTCGACCAGGCCGAGCAGGCGCTTGCCGGCGGTGACCTCCGCGCCGGTCTCGGTCCGGGCGATCAGGTCGCTGACCAGGTCGATCCGCCCGTTGCCGGTGGCGCCGACGTAGACGTCGACGTGTCCGGCCGGGTCGGCCAGCAGCAGCTCGACCGGGAACAGCTCCGAGCCCAGGCCCTCCGGGCGGGCCGGCGGGATCCGCCAGTAGCCGGACTCGGTGGACCACACCGGCGCCGGCTGCTCGTCCTCGAGCGCCGAGACGTCGTCCGGGGCGGTCACCAGCCGGATCACCGACCGGTAGGACAGGTACAGACCACCGTCGTGGTCGATCTCGATCTCCTGGGTGAAGGCGGTCTCCTCCACGCCGGGGTAGCCGAGCACGCCCTCGCCCGACCACCGGCCGACCAGCCAGGCCAGCGGGTACAGCTCGGGGGCCAGGCCCTCGGGGATGGTGAAGGACATCAGCGCTGACCGGTGAACAGGCGGTACACGACGTACCCCGCGAACCACGCGATCGCGACGGCGGACGCGACCAGCAGGCCGATGAAGACGAGTTCCAGAGGCTCCATGGACCGATCCTAACGACGGCCCCGGGCAGTCACCCGATCAGGACCCGCCCAGCGAGATAGACCAGGATCCCGGTGACCGCGACCGGCAGCGCCGCCACCGACCACACCGCGCCCCGGCTCCACGCCCGGCTGTCGTCGTCCAGCAGGCCGAACAGCTCGGTGGCGGCGGCGACCAGGATGCCCACCGCCAGGCCGAGCAGCACCCCGGACAGCAGGCCGATCTCGGACAGGGACACCCCGACCACCGCACCGGCGGCGGTCGCGCCGACGATCACGGCGCCGACCCGGAGCCAGCCGCACAGCGGGAACGCACTCACCGCGGAGCCCACCGCGAGCGCCACCGCCCCGGCGACCACCACCGCGTCCCCGGCCACGGTCCGCTCGGCGGCCAGCCAGCCGACCGAGCACACCGGGACCAGCGCACCGGCGATGGTGCCCGCCACCGACTCGACCAGGCGCTCCCGGCCGTCGCGGCGGACCAGCTCGGCGATGAACGCGGCCAGCACCACCCCGGCGAACACCGCGGGGACCTGGTTCAGCATGGCCTGTTCCCGGGAGAGCCAGACCGCCAGCACCGCCGCGGCACCACCCAGCGCGATCACCACGGTGGAGTGCAGGCGGGCGGGCAGTCCGGCGACCTCGGGCCAGCCGAGGGCGAAGACGACGCCCAGCAGCACCAGCAGTCCGGCGAGCACCGGCCCGCTGTGTCCGGCGACGCTGAGGTCGCCCACGACACCGGCGACCGCCACCAGGGTCGCCAGCACCGCCGAGGTCACGGCACGATTCGACGCCTGCACGCCGCCATCCTGACAGACTCGCCGGGCCACGCCGCGCAGGAGCTTCGTGTCCGGGACGTGACATCCCGGTCAATTGCAGGCAACACGCGGGGGGTACCGTGTCCCCCACTTCGCCACAGTGAGGGAGTTTGCCAGTGGCCGATCTGCTCCTGCTCACCCCCGCGCCCGGCGGGTCCGCACAGGTCCTCCCGGCGCTCGGGCTGCTGTCCCACCGGGTGCGGGTCCTGCCCGTGGAGCCCTCCGCCCTGGTGGACGCCCCGGATGCCGACATCGTGGTGCTGGACGCCCGCCGCGACCTGGTCACCGCCCGCACCACCTGCCGTCTACTGCGGGCCACCGGCCTGACCGTTCCGCTGGTGCTGGTGCTCACCGAGGGCGGCCTGACCGTGGTCACCGCCGAGTGGGGCGCGGACGACATCGTGCTGGAGAACGCCACCCCGGCCGAGGTGGAGACCCGGTTCCGGCTGGTGATGGAGCGGGCCGCGAACGCCTCGCCGGACGACGGCCCGCAGGAGATCGCCTCCGGTGACCTGATGATCGACGCCGGTGGGTACACCGCCCGGCTGCGCGGCCGCCCGCTCGACCTGACCTACAAGGAGTTCGAGCTGCTGAAGTACCTGGTGCAGCACCCGGGCCGGGTGTTCACCCGCGCGCAGCTGCTCCAGGAGGTGTGGGGCTACGACTACTACGGCGGCACCCGCACGGTGGACGTGCACGTGCGGCGGCTGCGGGCCAAGCTCGGACCCGAGCACGAGCAGTTGATCGGCACGGTCCGCAACGTGGGGTACCGCTTCGATCCGCCCAAGGACCGCCGGGCGGCCGACGCGGCCGAAGCACAGGCCGAGGTGCCCGCGGACGCCTAAGCTGTCCCGCGGTGTGCCGGGAAGTCTGGTCGGCGAGCAACTCTGTCGACCCCGGAAAGGCCGCATTCCGATGACCTCCCCCGCACCCGAGACCCCGGGCCGCAGCCGGCTGTTCGCCGCCCTCACCCCCGGTGGCGAACGCAACCTGCTGGACACCCTGCGCGCCGAGCGCACCGGCGGCGTCCTGCTGCTGATCGGCGCGGTCGCCGCCCTGGTCTGGGCGAACTCCCCCTGGGCCGAGTCCTACCGGACGGTCTCGGACACCGTGCTCGGCCCGAGCGCCCTGCATCTGGACCTGTCGATCGCCGACTGGGCGAAGGACGGCCTGCTGGCGATCTTCTTCTTCGTGGTGGGGGTGGAGCTCAAGCGGGAGATCGTCGACGGCGAGCTGCGCCACCTGCGCACTGCCATCGTGCCGGTGGTGGCCGCGGTCGGCGGGATGCTCGCCCCGGCCGCGCTGTACCTGGTGGTGAACCTGACCGCGACCGGCGGCGCACCGGAGGGCTGGGCGGTGCCCACCGCGACCGACATCGCCTTCGCGGTGGCGGTGCTGTCGGTGGTGGGCCGGAGCCTGCCGGCCTCGCTGCGCGCCTTCCTGCTGACCCTGGCGGTGGTGGACGACCTGCTCGGCATCATCGTGATCGCCACCGTGTACACCGAGTCGCTGCACCTGATCTGGCTGGTCGCCTCGGTGGCCGTGATCGCGCTGTTCGGCTGGCTGGTCCGCACCCGGTTCGCCCGGAGCGTGCTCGGCGGGCTGGTGCTGATCGTGCTGGCGGTGACCGCCTGGGCGCTGATGCACGCCTCCGGGGTGCACGCGACCATCGCCGGGGTGGCGCTCGGCATGACTGCCCCGGCGCTGGCCCGGCCCGGGGAGTCGCACAGCGTGGCCGAGCGGCTGGAACACCGGTGGCGGCCGGTGTCGGCCGGGGTGGCGGTGCCGGTGTTCGCGCTGTTCGCCGCCGGTGTCACCCTCAACGGTGAGGTGATCGGCGACGCCCTGTCCGACCCGGTCGCCCAGGGGGTGGCGCTCGGCCTGGTGCTGGGCAAGCCGATCGGCATCCTGACCGCGACCTGGCTGGTGGCCCGGTTCACCCGGGCCCGGCTGGCCGAGGACCTGCACTGGCGGGACATCCTGGCGGTGGGCGCGCTGGCCGGGATGGGCTTCACGGTGTCGCTGCTGATCGGGGCGCTCGCCTTCGGGGCCGGCAGTGCGCACGACGAGCACCTGACGGTGTCGATCCTGTTCGCCTCGCTGGCCGCCGCCGTGATCGGTGGCGCCGGGCTGGCGCACCGGGACCGGCAGCACCGGGCGATGCGGGCCGCCGCGCGGATCGACCCCGCGGTCCCACCCATCGGATGACCCGGAGGGGTAGGTTCGCCTCCGATGACCGTCGACTCCTCCGCCCTGCTGCTGGACGGCCCGTGGCGGCACCAGTTCGTCCCGGCCAACGGCGGGCGCTTCCACGTCGCCACCGCCGGGCCCGAGGACCGGGACGCTCCGCTGGTGCTCCTGCTGCACGGGCTGCCCGAGCTGTGGTGGGCGTGGCGGCACCAGATCCCCGCGCTGGCCGAGGCCGGCTACCGGGTCGCGGCGATGGACCTGCGCGGCATCGGTGGGTCGGACAAGCCACCGATCGGCTACGACATGCCGACCCTGACCCAGGACGTGGCCGGGGTGGTGCGCTCGCTGGGCTGCGAGCGCGCGGTGATCGTCGGCCAGGGGGTCGGCGGCGGTGACGTGGCCTGGGCGATGCCCGCCTACCACCCCGAGGTGACCACCGCACTGGCGGTGCTGTCCTCCCCGCACCCGCTGCACCGGCTCGGCGATCCGCGGCGCGGACTGCGGTCCCGGGCGCTGCGACGGATGGCGGCCTTCCAGGTGCCCCTGCTGCCTGAGCGCTCGCTGGCCCACGGCGATCTGGTGGCCCGGCTGCTCCGCGAGTGGGGTGGCTCGCGCTGGCCGGACCCGGCGGCACTGGCGGTGTACCGGCGCGGGGCGCAGATCCCGTTCGCCGCCCACTCGGCGATGGAGCAGGTGCACTGGCTGTACCGGTCCTGGTTCCGGGCCGACGGCCGGCGGCACGCCCAGGCGCTGCGCGAGGCCCCGACCGTCCCCACCCTGCAGCTGCACGGCGGCTCCGACGGGTGCTACGCGGTGTCCCGGGCGGTCGCCACCGGCCGGGTCGCCCAGCGGCTGGGCGCGGGCTACCGGTTCGAGATGCTGGGCGGGACCGGGCACTTCCTGGCCGAGGAGCAGCCGGCCCGGGTCAGTGCCCTGCTGGTCGACTGGCTGGCCGGGCTCGGCTGAGTCCGGCCCTCAGACCAGGGACGAGGGGCAGTCCCGGGTGACCGGGCAGTTCGCGCAGTCCGGTCGCCGGGCCAGGCAGCAGCGCCGGCCGTGGAAGATCAACCGGTGGCTGACCAGGGTCCACTCCGCCCGCGGGATCAGCGCACCGATCTCCCGTTCCACCCGGACCGGGTCCTCCTCGGTGGTCCAGCCCAGTCGCCGCGCCAGCCGGCCGACATGGGTGTCCACCGTGATCCCCGGGATGCCGAAGGCGTCGCCGAGCACCACGTTCGCGGTCTTGCGGCCGACCCCGGGCAGGGTGACCAGGTCGGCCAGCCGCGGCGGCACCTGCCCATCGAACCGTTCCAGCAGCGCCTGGCCCAGCCCCTGCACCGACCGCGCCTTGGCCCGGTAGAACCCGAGCGGGCGCAGGATCTCCTCCAGCTCCTCCCGGTCCGCACCGGCGTAGGCGGCGGCGTCCGGGTAGCGGGCGAACAGCACCGGGGTGACCGAGTTGACCCGCACATCGGTGGTCTGCGCGGACAGCACCGTGGCGACCAGCAGCTCCAGCGGGGTGCGGAAGTCCAGCTCGCACCGGGCGTCCGGGTACCGCTCGGCCAGCGCCCGGTTGACCCGCCGGGCGCGGCGCACCAGGGCCAGGGGTGGGCCGGGCGAGTCAAGGCTGCTCATCCGGGCAGCCTAGATCGAGTCGCCCCCGCGAGTGATGCTGACCACGTCCGGGCCGGCACCGCTCAAGTCCGCCGCCCGCGGGGTCGACACACCTGCCAGCACCCCACGACCCGAGGACGGCGACATGTCGGCACCCGCGCAGCAGCCCGGCCTGGCCGAACTGCACCGGCGTCGCCGCGCCCTGCGCCTGGAGCACCAGCACGTGCGCCGGTGGCGGCTGCTGCTGCGGGACCGGATCGAGCTGGCGGTGGCCGCGGCCGCCCCGCCCCGGGTGCCCGGTGAGGACCCGGACGTCCGGGACCTGCTGACCGGGCCGGACACCGGTGCCGGTTCGCTGCCGGGCGCCGCGGAGCTGGCCGCCGCGGTCCGGGGTGCGCTGCCGCTGGCCGAGATCGAGCAGCTGCCCCGGCTGCGGGCGCTGGACGGCCGGCTGGCCGACTACCAGGACCGGCTCGGCGCCGCGCTGGACCAGCTCACCGAGCTGTACATCACCGAACTCGCCCGCGATCCGGGGGTCCGCGCCCTGGTCTGATTGCGCCACCGGACACCGGTGTGTAGGTTACCTAGTCAACTAGATGACCTAGACACCGGAGGTGAGCGTGCTCGACGGCAAGGGGCCGATCTTCGTCCAGATCGCCGACCGGATCGCCGACGACATCGTCGCCGGGGTGTACCCCGAGCACGGGGCGATCCCGAGCATCAACGACTTCTCGGTGTTCTTCCGGACCGCCCCGATGACCGTCGGCAAGGCGATCACCCAGCTGGTCGACCAGGGCGTGCTCTACAAGAAGCGCGGGATCGGGATGTTCGTCGCCGAGGGCGCGCCCGCCCTGCTCCGCGAACGCCGCGCCCAGGCCCTGCGCACCGAGTTCATCGCCCCGCTGCTGCGCGAGGCCGACCTGATCGGCGTCGACCTGCCCACGCTCCACCAGCTCATCGACCAGGAGGCCAGCTCATGACCACCGCCATCGACGTGCGGGCCGTCAGCCGATCCTTCGGCCGGACCGCCGTGCTGCACGACCTCGACTTCCAGGTGCCCCGGCATGCCATCCTCGGCCTGCTCGGCCGCAACGGCGCCGGCAAGACCACCATCATGTCGATCATCGCCGGGCAGGACCGGCCCAGCTCCGGCGAGGTGCTGGTCGAGGGCCACACGCCCTTCGAGCACGCGCCGACGCTGAACACCATCCGGTACATCCGGGACAGCCAGCGCTACCCCGACGACTACTACCTGCGGCACGTGCTCCGGATCGCCCCGGCCTTCGCCCCGCAGTGGGATGCCGAGCTGGCCGCCTTCCTGGTGGACAGCTTCGCGCTGCCGGCCAAGGTCCAGGTCAAGAAGTACTCCCGCGGGCAGCTGTCCGCACTCGGCATCGTGCTCGGCCTGGCCTCCCGGACCCCGATCACCCTGCTGGACGAGCCCTACCTGGGGCTGGACGTCACCGCCCGCCGGGTGTTCTACGACGCGCTGCTGCGCGACCTGGCCGACCACCCCCGCACCGTGGTGCTGTCCACCCACCTGGTCGCCGAGTCCGAGTCGCTGTTCGACCGGGTGGTGATCCTGGACCACGGCCGGGTGGCGACCGCCGGCGACCGGGACGAGGTGGTCGGCGGGCTGGTGCAGCTGTCCGGCAGCACCGGCGCGGTCGGCGAGCTGATCGCCGGCTTCGACGTGCTGCGCAAGGACGTGATCGGCGGGCTGTGCTCCGCGCTGGTCCGCACCGACAACGACCTCACCACCGCCGCACACCGCCTGGGTATCCAGGTCTCCGGCGGCTCCCTGCAGGACCTGGTCGCCTCCTACGGCGGCACCGACCCCGAGGACGTCGCAGCATGAACCGCGTCCTGGCCACCACCCGGCTGCACCTGAACAAGCGGGAGATGACCTTCCTGGTCCCGCTCTACATCACCGCCGTGGTCGCGGTGATCTCGATCCTGATCATGGTGCTGCTGATCCGCGCCGGACAGACCCCGGGCACCCCGGACTGGATCAAGGGCGCCCGGTCCAACGGCGGCATGGTGTACAGCCTGTGCGGCTTCCTGACCTACATGGGCGTGCAGTCGGTCGCCACCACGTTCCCGTTCGGCCTGACCCTGGGCGCGACCCGGCCGCACTTCGTGCTCGGCACCGTGCTCTGGTGGGCGGTGACCGCGGCCTACCTGGCGGCGATCTTCACCACGCTGCTGGCGATCGAGCTGCTCACCGACCACTGGTTCTCCGACATGTACATCTTCGACGTGTACCTGCTGGGCTCCGGGTCGCTGTGGCGGATGGCGCTGACCGTCTTCCTCGGCACGTTGAGCATCTTCAGCCTCGGCGGGGTGTTCGCCGCGTCCTGGGTCCGGTTCCGCAACCGCGGCCCGGTGGTGCTCGGCGCGGGGCTCGGGCTGCTGCTCCTGGTGGCGCTGATCGTGGCGGTGCCGTCGTTCCGGGAGATCATCGACGCGTTCCAGGCCTGGTGGCTGATCCTGGCCGCCGCGGTGGTGATCGGGGGGTCGGCGACCGGTACCTGGGCCTTCCTGCGCGGGAGCTCGGTGCGCTGACCTGCCGCTTCCCCGCTCCGGTCACCTCCAACGGGCCGGATGGGGCAGACTGAGGGCATCGCAATTCCCGGTGAGAAAGGTTCCACAGTGGAGGACGACGTCGTACTTTCGGCGCCCCTGTTCGCGGGGATGGACCCCGAGGCGTCCCGCGCGCTGATCGCTTCCATGCAGCCCGTGCACGTCACCCGGGGTGAGGTGCTCTTCCACGAGGGCGAGCCGGGTGACCGGCTCTATGTGATCCGCACCGGGAAGATCAAGCTCGGCCGCCGGTCCAGTGACGGGCGGGAGAACCTGCTCGCGGTGCTCGGCCCCGGGGAGATGTTCGGCGAGCTGTCGCTGTTCGACCTCGGCCCGCGCACCGCCACCGCCACCGGTGTCGCGGACGCCGTGGTGATGGAGCTCGGCCACGAGGAGCTGGTCGGCTGGCTGGAGAAGAACCCCGGCGTGGCCAAGCACCTACTCGCCGCCCTCGGCCGCCGGCTGCGCCGCACCAACGAGGCGCTGGCGGACCTGGTGTTCGCCGACGTGCCCGGCCGGGTCGCCAAGGCCCTGCTCGACCTGTCCACCCGGTTCGGCCAGCAGACCGACGAGGGCATCCGGGTCGCACACGACCTCACGCAGGAGGAGCTGGCCCAGCTGGTCGGCGCCTCCCGGGAGACGGTGAACAAGGCGCTCGCCGACTTCGCCGCCCGCAAGTGGGTCCGCCGCGAGGGCCGCGCGATCGTGCTGCTCGACCTGGACCGGCTGGAACGCCGCGCCCGCTGATCCACCCGACCACGAGCCCCGGTGCACACGCGCCGGGGCTCGTGGCGTGTCAGTCCGCGATCTCGGCGACGATCTCCAGTTCCACCGGCGAGTCCAGCGGCAGCACCGCCACCCCCACCGCGGACCGGGCGTGCACCCCGGCCTCGCCGAAGATCTCGCCCAGCAGGGTGCTGGCGCCGTTGATCACGCCCGGCTGCCCGGTGAACGACGGGTCGCTGGCGACGAAGCCGACCACCTTGACGATCCGGACCACCCGGTCCAGGTCGCCGTCCAGCAGCGCGGCGACCGCGGCCACGGCGTTCAGCGCACAGGTCGCGGCGAGCTCCTGCGCGGTCTCGGCCGACACCTGGGCGCCGACCTTCCCGGTCAGCGGGAGCTCGCCGCCGACGAACGGCAGCTGGCCCGAGGTGTGGATCAGGTTGCCGGTCCGGACCGCCGGGACGTAGGCGGCCACCGGGGCGGCGACCTGCGGCAGCTCCAGGCCGAGCGCCGTCAGCCGGTCGGCGACCCGGCCGGTCACTTCTCGCCCGTCGGGCGCTTGAGGTAGGCGACGAGCCCGGTCTCGGACTGCAGGACGGTGACCAGTTCCCAGCCGTCCGATCCCCACTGGTCGAGGATCGCCTTGGTGGCGTGGACGATGAGCGGGACGGTCGCGTACTCCCAGGTGGTGGTGGCCATGGGCGTCACCCTAACCACCACGGTGCCCGGCTCACAGAGCGGGGACGTCTCCCAAGGTCAGCAGCTCGTCCTTCCAGGACTCGACCTCCGGGTGGCGGCGCAGCAGTGCCCGGCGCTCCCGCTCGGTCATGCCACCCCACACGCCGAAGTTCGCCCGGCAGTCCAGCGCGTCGGCCAGGCACTCCAGCCGCACCTCGCACTGCTGGCACACGATGCGCGCGTCACGCTGGGCCTTGCCCTCGACGAACAGGTCGTCGGGCTCCACCCGCTCGACCCCGGCGGCGGACCCACACGCCGCATAGGCCGTCCAATGACCGTCCGGTACGGACATGCCATCCCCCTCGGTACCACGTGTCCCCTGTGGAGACGCCCGACCGGGTGCGGCTGACCGGCGGTGTCCCCCTGCTCCGCCAGACCGTACCGTCCGAGTCGTCCCACGTCACCACCTGTTCGGCTCAACGACGGCCCACAGCGCGGTGTGCAGGTCCGGTGCAGGTCCCGATCACGGGCCGGATCGCCGTGGAAGGGGCCGGAATCGCTCCCGTACCCTGACAGGTATGCCTTCTCCCTCCTCGCCCCGCGGTCGGCAGATGACCGCCGGCCAGGCGCTGGCGCTGTTCCTGGCCTTCCTGATGGCCTCCGGGATCGGTGGTCTGCTCGCCGCCGGCCTCGCCCTGCCCACGGTCGCGGTCGCCAACGGCGCCACCGAGCTGACCGTGCAGGCGTTCGAGGACCTGCCCGGTGAGCTGGAGCAGAAGCCGCTGGCGGAGAAGTCCGTGCTGCTGGCCGCGGACGGCACGCAGCTCGCCGAGTTCTGGTCCGAGAACCGCGAGGTGGTCACCCAGGACCAGATCTCCGAGCAGATGCAGAACGCGGTGATCGCCACCGAGGACCGCCGGTTCTACAGCCACGGCGGCATCGACCCCACCGGCACCCTGCGCGCCGCGGTCTCCAACTTCACCGGCGGGTCGACCCAGGGTGGTTCCACGCTGACCCAGCAGTACGTGAAGAACGTGCTGATCGAGGCCGCGATCCGGGAGGGCGACTACGCCAAGGCGGAGCAGGCGCGCGAGGCGGACGGCACCGAGGGCTACGCCCGCAAGCTCCGGGAGGCGAAGCTGGCCATCGCCCTGGAGAAGGAGATGACCAAGGACGAGATCCTCACCGCGTACCTGAACATCGCGCAGTTCGGCGTCTCGATCTACGGCGTGGAGGCCGCGGCGCAGCGGTTCTTCAGCAAGTCCGCCGCCGACCTGACCTACCTGGAGGCCGCCACGATCGCCGGCGTCACCAACAGCCCCACGCTGTACGACCCGATCAAGAACCCGGAGACCTCCGAGGGCCGCCGCAACACCGTGCTGTTCCTGATGCACGACCAGGGCTACATCACCGACGAGGAGTACGAGACCGGGCGGAACACCCCGCTGGCCGACACCCTGGTCCCCTCCGAGGCGAAGTCCGGCTGCATGGCCGCCGAGACCGTGGTCGGTGGCTCCGGCTACTTCTGCGACTACGTGACCAACGTGATCAAGAACGACCCGGCGTTCGGCGAGACCCCGGAGGAGCGCGAGGACCTGCTCTACCGCGGTGGCCTGACCATCACCACCACCCTGGACCCGCGGGTGCAGACCGTCGCGAACGACGCGGTCAAGAACAGCGTCCCGGTCGCCGACCCCTCGGGTGTCGGCGAGGCGATGACGATGGTCGAGCCGGGCACCGGCCAGATCAAGGCGATGGCGCAGAACCGCGACTTCAACAACACCTCCGAGGCCGGCGACCGGCAGACCTCGGTGAACTACAACACGAGCTTCGAGTACGGCGGCTCCACCGGCTTCCCGCCCGGCTCGACGTTCAAGGCGTTCACGCTGCTGCAGTGGCTCAAGGACGGGCACTCGCTCAGCGAGCGGGTCAACGGCACCGCCCGGACCCTGAACACCAACCAGTTCACCGCCTGCGGGTCGCGGCTGGGCAACAAGAGCTACCCGGTCGGCAACGCCGAGGGCGGTTCCGGCGTGATGACGGTCGCCAACGCCACCCGGAACTCGGTGAACCTGGCGTTCCTGTCGATGGCGATGCAGCTCGACCTGTGCGACATCATGAACGGCGCCGCCGAGCTGGGCGTGGTCCAGGCCGGCAACGGTGAGCCCTTCGACGCGGTGCCCGGCAACGTGCTCGGCTCGCAGTCCACCACCCCGCTGGCGATGGCCGCCGCCTACGCCACCTTCGCCTCCGGCGGCGTGTACTGCTCCCCGATCGCGATCACCCGGGTCCAGGACGCCTCCGGGGCCGACCTGCCGATCCCGGACGCCGGCTGCCACCAGGCGATCACCACCGAGGTCGCCAACGCGATGGCCTACGCGATGAGCGACGTGTGGAGCGGCACCGGTAAGGGCATCGGCACCCCGAGCTACCCGGCGGCCGGCAAGACCGGTACCACCACCCGCAACGAGCACACCTGGTTCGCCGGCTACACCCCCCGCCTGGCCACCGCCGTGTGGGTCGGTCACCCGGACTCGATGACCCCGATGCAGCGGATCACCATCAACGGCACGTACTACCGCAACGTCTTCGGCGCCTCGGTGGCCGGGAAGGCGTGGAAGGCCGCGATGGACGGCGCCCTGTTGGACGGTTCGGAGAATCCGGGCTTCGGCGCGGCCAACTCCAACGAGATCTACGGTGCCCGGTCAGCGTGCCCTCCGTGGTCGGCCAGACCGTCGACGCGGCGAACCAGGCGCTCACCGAGGCCGGGTTCCAGGTCCAGACCGGCACCCCGGAGTACTCCGAGCTGCCGGTGAACACCGTGATCCGGCAGGACCCCTCCGGCAGTGCCACCCCCGGCTCGATCATCACGCTGATCCTGTCCCAGGGCCCGGACCCGGCGTCCCAGCAGCCCGGGAACTCCAACAACCAGGGGCAACAGGGCCAGGGCGAGAATCAGGGTCAGGGCAACGGCGGCGGGAACGACCGCTAGTGGCGACCCGGCTCAACCGCGGCCTGGGCGCCGCGGCACTCGCCGGCGCCGGGGCACTGGCCTGGTCGGTGATCGAGGCGCAGCTGTACACCCTGCGCGAGTTCACCGTCCCGGTGCTCGCCCCCGGGTCGGCGCCGCTGCGCATCCTGCACCTGTCCGACCTGCACCTGACCCCCGGTCAGCAGCGCAAGATCGGCTGGGTGCGGGACCTGGCCTCGCTGCGCCCGGACCTGGTGGTGGACACCGGGGACAACTGGGCGGACCTGCACGCGATGCCCGCGCTGCTGCACGCCCTGGAGCCGCACCTGGACACCCCCGGCGCCTTCGTCTGGGGCTCGAACGACTTCTTCGCCCCGTCGCCCAAGAACCCCGCGCGCTACCTGCTCCGGGACGCCCGGGTGCAGCGCGATGTCCCGCCCGCCGAGTTGCCCTGGCGTGAGCTCGGCAAGCACCTGACCTCGGCCGGCTGGATCGACCTGGACAACCGCCGGGACGCCCTGGACGTCGCCGGCCACCGGATCAGCCTGGTCGGCACCAACGACGCGCACCTGGACCTGGACCGGTTCCCCGGCCCCGAGGGCGACATCCGGCCCGCCGCGCACCAGGACGGCCCCGCCGCCCCCGCCCGGGTCACCGGCGACCTGCCGGACCTGCACCTCGGTGTGACGCACGCGCCCTACCGGCGGGTGCTGAACGCCATGCACGCCGACGGCGCCGACCTGATCCTGGCCGGGCACACCCACGGCGGACAGCTCGCCCTGCCCGGCTACGGCGCCCTGGTCACCAACTGCGACCTCGACCGCGGCCGCGCCAAGGGCCTGCACGGCTGGCCCGGTGCCCGCCCGGACGCCCCGCACGGCGCCGACAGCACCTGGCTGCACGTCTGCGGCGGACTGGGCACCTCGCCCTACGCCCCGGTGCGCTTCGCCTGCCGCCCCGAGGCCGCACTGCTCACGTTGACCGCCGCGAGCTGACCCACCGGGCGGACGGATTACCGAGCACCCCTCGGCGTCCGCTATGCTGACTCGGCACCACGGGGTGTGGCGCAGCTTGGTAGCGCGCCTCGTTCGGGACGAGGAGGTCGTGGGTTCAAATCCCGCCACCCCGACGTGGATGACGAAGGGCCGGCACCGGAAGGTGCCGGCCCTTCGTGCATGTCCGGGCCCTTCGTGCATGTCCGGGCCCTTCGTGCATGTCCTGGCCGGCCGTGCATGTCCTGGCCGGTCGCGCGCGCCCGTTCGGCCCGCCCGAGCGGAGACCCGTCCGCGGCGCACGAGTGCGGAGAAACTGCGACGACTCGGGCGGTTCGGGCGACAGCTTCTCCGCACTCGTGACGGCGCAGGGGCCCGAGCGGGTCAGCGCGGGGTCTCGACCGGCTCGCGGCTGGGGCCGCGGTGGTCGGTGGCGATCCGGAACCGGTCGCGGCCGGCCGCCTTGGCGCGGTACAGGGCGACGTCGGCGGCGGCCAGGGCGGTGCCGGGTGGGACGCCGGGGCAGACCGTGGCGATGCCGGCGGAGAAGGTCACCTCGGTGCCGACCTCCGCCCACTCCGTGCGCAGGGCGCGGAGCATGTTCATCGCCTGGACCGCCTCGGTGCGGGGCAGCACCAGGACGAACTCCTCGCCGCCGTAGCGTGCGGCGTAGTCCCGGCGGCGCAGGTGCTGGTCCAGCAGATGACCGAAGCCGGTGAGCACGGCGTCGCCGGCGGAGTGGCCGAGGGTGTCGTTGACCTGCTTGAAGTGGTCCAGGTCGATCACCACCAGGGTGTCCCCGCCCTGCACGCCGGCCAGGTGCTCCTCCAGGTCGCGGCGGTTGCCCAGGGCGGTGAGGACGTCGGTGCGGGCGTCCCGGCGCAGGCGGTTGAGCGCGTCGCGCTGGTAGGCGGTGGTCAGGGCCAGGATCTGTGCGATCCCCCACCAGATCAGCCCGTAGATGATCAGCCGGACCCCGGCCCGCGGGTCGAACACCGGCACCATCACCGTGTACGCGGCCAGCGCCACCGGGACCACGCCCACCGCCACCCGCCCGGGGTGGAACAGCCCGAGGTACACGAAGCACAGCGGGATCAGGCCGACGTAGGCCCGCGCGGCGTGCTCGGTGGCCATCCCGATCACGGTCAGGGCGACCAGCACCAGCAGCGGGAACAGCACGGTCAGCCGGGACCCGTGCTGCCAGTCGACCAGGAAGCTACCCGCCGCGCCGAGCATCAGCACGCCGATCATGATCCCGATCGCGGCCAGCTCAGCGGGTCGTAGCCCGAGCAGCCCCATGGTCAGGGCGATCACCGTGGCGCAGAACACCAGCAGCAGCCGGCCCACCGCCGCGGCGTTGCCGCCCACCCGCAGCCAGGACGGCATGTGGGTGAGCAGCCGGATCACCGTGGGGGTGGCCTGCGCAGACGACGCGGCCCGCAGCGAGGTCATGCCTGGTCCATCGGCACCCGCATGCGCGCGCTGAACACTCCGGGGAGACACCTGCACCGAATCCCCGCCAAGTCCTGAGCTTCAGCGGGCGGCGACCAGCTCCGCGATCTGCACCGCGTTCAGGGCGGCACCCTTGCGCAGGTTGTCGCTCGAGATGAACAGCACCAGGCCGCGTCCCTCGGGGGCGGACGCGTCCTGCCGGATCCGGCCCACCAGGGTCGGGTCCTCCCCGGTCGCCTGCAGCGGGGTCGGCACGTCGACCAGCCGGACGCCCGGGGCGGTGGCCAGCAGCTCCTCGGCGCGCTCCGGGCTGATCGGCCGCGCGAACTCGGCGTGCACGGACAGCGAGTGCCCGGTGTACACCGGCACCCGGACACAGGTCCCGGCGACCAGCAGGTCGGGCAAGTGCAGGATCTTGCGCGACTCGTTGCGCAGCTTCTGCTCCTCGTCGGTCTCCCGGCTGCCGTCGTCGACCAGGTTGCCGGCCAGCGGCAGCACGTTGAACGCGATCGGTGCGGCGTACTTCACCGGCTCCGGGAGCGTCACGGCGGTGCCGTCGTGCACCAGGTCGAGGGTGCGCTGCGGCACGGCCGCCCGGACCTGGTCCTCGAGCTCCTGCGCCCCGGCCAGACCCGACCCCGAGGTCGCCTGGTAGGTCGCCACGATCAGCCGTTGCAGCCCCGCCTCGCCGTCCAGCACCTTGAGCGCCGGCATCGCGGCCATGGTGGTGCAGTTCGGGTTGGCGATGATGCCCTTGACGGCGGCGCCGACGTCACCGGGGTTGACCTCGGAGACGATCAGCGGGACATCGGGGTCCATCCGCCAGGCGGAGGAGTTGTCGATCACGATGGCCCCCGCGGCGGCGAACCGCGGCGCCTGCACCTTGCTGGTCGCGCCACCCGCGGAGAACAGCGCGATGTCCAGGCCGCTCGGGTCGGCGGTGGCGGCGTCCTCGACCACGATCTGCTCGCCGCGCCACGGCAGGGTGGTCCCCGCCGACCGCGCGGAGGCGAAGAACCGGATGCTCGCGACCGGGAAGTCCCGCTCGTCCAGCAGCCGCCGCATCACCGCGCCGACCTGACCGGTCGCGCCGACAACTCCGACGTGCAGTCCCGCGCTCATCGTCCCGTCCCTCCGTACACCACGGCCTGGTCCTCGTCGCTGTCCAGCTCGAAGGCGGTGTGCACCACCCGTACCGCGTCGTCGAGCTGGTCGGCGCGGGTGACCACGGAGATCCGGATCTCCGAGGTCGAGATCATCTCGATGTTGATCCCGGCGTTCGACAGCGCGGCGAACAGGCGGGCCGACACCCCAGGGTGCGACTTCATCCCGGCACCGATCAGCGACAGCTTGCCGATGGTGTCGTCGTACTGCAGCGAGGTGTAGCCGATGTCCGGCTGGTGCTCGGTCAGCGCGGCGATCGCGATCGAGCCGTCGTCGGCGGGCAGGGTGAAGGAGATGTCGGTGCGGCCGGTCGCGGCGACCGACACGTTCTGCACGATCATGTCCAGGTTGGCACCCGAGGCGGCGACCACCTCGAAGATCCGGGCCGCCTTGCCGGGGACGTCGGGCACGTCGACGATCGTGATCTTCGCCTCGCTGCGGTCGTGCGCGACGCCGGAGATGATCGGCTGCTCCATCACTGCTGCTCCTTCGGGGTCCATGACCAGGGTGCCGGTGTGGCTGGAGAACGACGAGCGCACGTGCACCGGCACCCGGTAGCGGCGGGCGTACTCGACGCAGCGCAGCATCAGCACCTTCGCGCCGCTGGCCGCCATCTCCAGCATCTCGTCGTAGCTGATCCGGTCGATCTTGCGGGCGGAGGGCACGATCCGGGGGTCGGCGGTGAACACCCCGTCCACGTCGGTGTAGATCTCGCAGACGTCGGCGCCCAGGGCCGCGGCCAGTGCGACCGCGGTGGTGTCCGAGCCGCCCCGGCCGAGGGTCGTGACGTCGTTGGTGTGCTGGGTGACGCCCTGGAAGCCGGCCACGATCGCGACCGCCCCGGCGTCCAGTGCGGCGCGGATCCGGGACGGGCTGACGTCGATGATCCGGGCCTTGCCGTGCACCTCGTCGGTGATCACGCCGGCCTGCTGCCCGGTGAAGGACTGCGCCTCGACGCCCAGGTTGCTGATCGCCATCGCCAGCAGCGACATCGAGATCCGCTCGCCGGCGGTCAGCAGGATGTCCATCTCCCGCGACGGCGGCAGCGGGGTGACCTGCTGCGCGAGGTCGATCAGCTCATCAGTGGTGTCGCCCATCGCGGAGACCACGACCGCCACGTCGTCGCCGGCCCGCTTGGCCTCGGCGATCCGCTTCGCGACGCGCTTGATGGAGTCGGCGTCGGCAACCGACGAACCGCCGTACTTCTGCACGATGAGAGCCACGTCAGGACTTTCCTGCTCGGATCGGGTGGGCGCGTGAACGCCACGAGTCTAGGGGCTGGTCGCAGGGCGAGATGAGCCGTCTCACCACAGCTCGCTGCCCAGTTTGACCACCAGCACCCCGACCACGACCAGGAACACCACCCGGACGAACCCGCTCCCCCGGGCCACCGCCGTCCGCGCACCCAGGTACGCCCCGGCGATATTGGCGACTCCGACCATCAGGCCGAGCAGCCACAGCGGGGCGCCCTGCAGGGTGAACACGATCAGTGCGCCCAGGTTGGTCGCCGCGTTCACGATCTTCGCCTGCGCGGAGGCCGGTAGGAACGCGTAGCCCAGCACCCCGACCAGCGCGATCACCAGGAACGACCCGGTGCCGGGCCCGAGCAGCCCGTCGTAGGCGCCGATCCCGAAGCCGAGGCCGAGGGCGACCAGCAGGTGCGTGCGGCCCTGCCAGCGCAGCTCGGTGGCCCGGCCGACCGACGGGCGGGCGACCGTGTAGGCGGCGACGGCGACCAGCGCGACCAGGATCACCGGGATGAACACGTCCTCCGGCAGCGAGGACGCCAGCAGCGCACCACCCCCGGCCCCGACCAGCGCCGACAGCGCCATCGGCCCGGCCGTGCGGAGATCCGGTTGCACCCGCCGGTAGAACGTCACGGCGCTCACCGAGGTGCCCATGATCCCGGCCAGCTTGTTGGTGGCCAGCGCCTGGACCGGGCTGATGCCGGGGATCAGCAGCAGGGCGGGCAGCTGGATCAACCCGCCACCACCGACCACCGCGTCCACCCAGCCGGCGGCGAAGCCCGCGAGCACGAGCAGGACGACGGTGGTGACCGACAGGTCGAGACCGGAGATCGTCATGCCGCGGCAACGCCGTGCGCGGCCAGCACCGCCCGGCCCGCCCGGCGCAGCGCCGCACCGGCATCCGCACTGCCCGCGTACCCGGCGACCATCGCCCCGTCCCGCAGCAGCACCAGGTCCAGCGCGGCAGGTCCGGGGTCCGGCGACCCGGCATCGGCGACCAGCTCGGCGGCCGCGGCGGTCAGCCAGCGGCGGTGCTCGGCGACCACGGCGCGCACCGGGTGCTCCGGGTCGGCGTACTCGGCGGCGGCGTTGATGAACGGGCAGCCGCGGAAGCCCGGCCGGCAGGACTGGTCGCCGAGCGCGTCGGCGTACTCCCGCAGCACGGTGATCGGGTCGCCGGGGTGCGCGGCCCGGGCCTGCTCGACCGCGGCGCGCTCGCTCGCCGCGACCGCGGTCAGATAGGCGACCACCAGGTCGTCCTTGGTGCCGAAGTGCCGGTAGAAGGTCACCTTGCTGACCCCGGCGGCGGCGATCACCCGGTCCGCGGACACCGCCCGGATGCCCTCGGCGTAGAACAGGTGCGCGGCGGCGGCCAGGATGCGCGTGCCCACCGGGGAGGCCGGCAGCACCTCGGCCGGCGGTGGCGCCAGCGGGGCCCAGGGGTCGGCGTCGACGGTGGTCATCTCGGCACTCCTCGGGTCGGGGCTGACAGGAAGTCTTGCACGGGCTGCTTCCACCATGATCTAGTAGACGTACTAGTTCGTCTACCCGAGGAGTCGTCATGAGCGCCATCTACACCGCCACCGCCACCTCCACCGGCGAGGGCCGTCGCGGGGGCCAGGTCGCCAGCAACGACGGCAACCTCGACCTCACGCTCGCGGTCCCGGCGGAGATGGGCGGCACCGGCGGCGGCACCAACCCCGAGCAGCTGTTCGCCGCCGGGTGGGCCGCCTGCTTCCACTCCGCGCTGAAGTCGGTCGCTGCCGCGCAGAAGACCCCGATCGAGGACTCCGCGGTGGTCGCCGACATCACCCTGCTGCCGAACGGCGACGGCGGGTTCACCCTCGGTGCCGCGCTGCACGTCGAGGTCGGCGGCCTGGAGCAGTCCGCCGCCGAGGCACTGGTCGCCCAGGCACACCAGGTCTGCCCCTACTCGAACGCCACCCGCGGCAACATCGACGTCACCGTCGAGACCACCGTCGCCTGACCCGGCACGCGGGGGGTCGCCGGCCCGGCGGTCCCCCGCTCAGGGCTGCAGCGCGTCGTACTCCGCCTCGGCCGCGACATCGTCCTCGACGTCCAGCCGCAGGTGCCCCAGCACGCTCTGCAACGCCCGCAGCGCACTCGACGCCCGGTCACCCCACACCGACAGGTAGGAGAACTGCCACCACCACAGCGCCTCCAGGGTCCCGCCGGCCTCCGCGTGCCGCAGACCCTGGACCAGCGGCTGGGCGATCGCCACCAAGTCGCCGGACAGGGTGGAAGTGGTCAGCTCCGCGCCGATCAGCGGGTCGACCACCTCGGCGTACTCGTCGATCCCGTCCAGCACCTGCGCCAGCGCGGCCCGCAACGGCTCGACATCCGGGTCCGGGCCGACATCCGGCTCGAAGCGTTCCGCGGGGACCACATCGACGATCGCGCCCAACCGGGCCCCGACCGCCAGCAGATCCGACACCGCGAGCAGCAGCAGCGGGATCGCCGCCTCCGGGTTCGTGCCCGCGCCGACCTCGGTCACCGTGCTGAGGAAGCTCCGGGCCTCCGCCTCGGTACCGCTCGCCAACGCCGCCAGATCCGCAGCATCCTCCGGGCCCGCGACCTGCGGGATCTCGGTCGGGCGGTGCGGATCGGTGGCTCCGGTCATGACGCCATCGTGCCCTGTCGCGGGCGGTCGCGCAGCCGTGTCGGCTCAGGCAGAGATCCGGCGACGACCCTCGAACGCCCGGCCGAGCGTCACCTCGTCGGCGTACTCCAGGTCACCGCCCACCGGCAGACCGGAGGCCAGCCGGCTGATCGTCAGGCCCATCGGCACCAGCAGCCGGGCCAGATAGGTCGCGGTCGCCTCGCCCTCGACGTTCGGGTCGGTCGCCAGGATCACCTCGGTGACGGTGCCGTCGGCCAGCCGGGTCATCAGGTCCTTGATCCGCAGATCGTCCGGCCCGACCCCCGCGATCGGATTGATCGCCCCGCCGAGCACGTGGTACTTCCCGCGGAACTCCCGGGTGCGCTCGATCGCCACCACGTCCTTGGGCTCTTCGACCACGCAGATCACCGCCGGCGACCGGCGCGGGTCCTGGCAGATCCGGCACAGCTCGGACTCGGAAACGTTGCCGCAGACCGCGCAGAACTTGACCCGGGCCTTCACCTCGGTCAGCGCGTCGACCAGCCGCTTCACGTCCTCACCGTCCAAGGCCAGGATGTGGAAGGCGATGCGCTGCGCGCTCTTCGGCCCGACACCGGGCAACCGGCCGAGCTCGTCGATCAGATCCTGGACGGCACCCTCATACACCCGCACAGCCTACGGCCCGCCGCCCACATCCGACCGCCGACGCGGCTACGCTCCTCCGAGCCGCTGCCGGGCACCCGGTACCCCCGTCCCCGCGACCCGGAGCCCTGCGTGACCCGCCTCGTCTACCCGCTGTTCGCCCTGCTGCTCGTGGCCCTGACCGTGCTCCCCCTGGCCTGGCGGACGCGCCACACCGGCGCGCGACCGCGCTGGGCGCTGCCCGCCCTCGCCGTCTGGCTGGTGGCCACCGCCGTCATGACGCTCCGCCCCGGCGCGGCCGGCTGGCGGGTCAACCTGGTGCCGCTGGCGTTCCGGCACGGCGGCGGCTCCGACCTGCTGCTCAACATCGGCGTGTTCGTGCCGCTCGGCATCCTGCTGGCCCTCGCCGGGCTGCGACCCGCACTGGTGGTGCTCACCGGGTTCGCGGTCAGCCTCGGCATCGAGGTCACCCAGTTCCTGGTCGCCTCCGGCCGGGTCAGCGACGTCAACGACCTGATCTCCAACACCGCCGGGGCGGCGCTGGGCGTGCTGCTGATCCGGCTGGCCGACCGGGTCAGGGCGCGTCGTCGATCTGCTCCTCGATGATCACGCCGCCGAGCGCCTGCACCACCAGCGGGATGCCGACCATGCCGGACGCGCTGATGTCCGGATCGTCCATCGACGGCTCGTCATCCGCCCAGTCCGGGGTGCTCGGGGTCGGCCGGGACGCCTGACGCCCGGCGTCCCGTGCCATCGCCGCGCGCACCCGGGCGGCACCGGTCAGCGGGACGGCGGGCGCTGCGGGGGCACCCGCCGGGCCGGAGCCGGTGGCCGATCCGCGCGATCCGGCGGGACCGTGGGCCGAGCCGGCACCGACAGCCGATCCTCCGCGCGCGGCGGAGTCGGGGCGGGTGGAGGCGGAGCGCGGGGCTGCCCACGGGTCCTCCGGCGGTTCCGGGGCGCCGGGGTCCTCGGGGTCGTCCCACGGCGGCGGGGGCTCGTCGCCGAACGGCGGCTCGTCGGCGGCCGAAGGGCGCGCGGAGGCGGAGGGCGACGGACTCGGGGAGGCGGAGGGCGAGGCGGCGGCGCCGGACGAGGGCGCGCCCGCGGACGACTGAGCGCCGGGCGAGCCAGCGCCGGGCGAGCCGGCGCCGCGCGAGCCAGCGTCGCGTGAGCCAGCGCCGGGCGACGATCCCGGCGCGCGGTACTCGGCGTCCGAGTCGCCCGCGGAACCGGGGCTCGCAGCGGTCCAAGGCCCGCCGCCGGGCGAGCTGTCCGCGCCGGGTGTCGAGGCGCCTGCGGCTGCGGGAGTGCCCGCAGCGCCGGGAGTGCCCGCGTCGGAGGCCGACTCGCTGGCCGAAGAACCCGGGCCGTCCGACCCCGGGCCCGCCGCAGTGGAGGCGGCGCTCGGCGCATCGACAGTGCTGGACGGCGTGCGCGACGCGACCGGCCCGCTGCCGGGCTGACCGGAGGACGGACGGGTCGACCCGGCCGGGGCGGATCGGCCGGTGGCATCCGAGCCCGCCCCGGAGCCGTCGGTCACCGCTCCGGGCGCACCGGTGGCGGCGTGCGCCGACCCGTCGGCGGCGGAATCGGACGACGAGCCGGGAATGACGGCCACCGCCGGCCACTCGACGGGCCCCGACGCGGCATCTGCGGGGCCGGAGGCGGACGCTCCACCGTGGGACGGCGCCGCGCTGGACCCGCCCGCGCCCGGAGACCCGTCGGACCCGGCGGAGTCGGAGGAACCCGGGATGGGCGCCACCTCCGGCCACTCCGTGCTGCCCGCGGCCTCCTGCTCACCGGGGGTGTGACTCGGACCGCGGCCCGCGGGGACCTGCGACTCCGCCGTGCGCTCCGCGCCGCGATCCGGGCCGGTCTGCGCGTCGAGCGTGCCGCCGGTCCGGCGGTCCACGCCGTCCCGGGGGCCGACCGGCTCGGCGGGGGTCGCCTGGGCCCAGGGGTCGGCCGGTGCCTCGTCGTCATCGGCTGCGCTGTCGGGGGCGGCAGCGGGGGCGCTGTCGTGTTCGCGGGCGGCGGCGTCCGGCGTGGTGGAACCGGCCGGCGCGGCGTTGCTGGCCGGCCCGGCGTTGCTGGACAGCCCGGCGTTGCTGGCCGGCCCGGCGTTGCTGGACGGCCCGGCGTTGCTGGACGGCCCGGCGTTGCTGGACAGCCCGGCGTTGCTGGCCGGCCCGGCGTTGCTGGACGGCCCGGCGTTGCTGGACGGCCCGGCGTTGCTGGCCGGCCCGGAGGACCCGGACGGGGCGGGAGCGCCGGGACGGACGGTGGCGACCGGGGCGGTGGGGGTGTCCCCGGCGAGCACGCCCTCGACCCGGACGTCGAAGCCGAGCGTCTCACGGACCGCCTGGTGCACCAGTTCGGCGTGCTGGCCCCCACGGAAGGCGGTGGCCAGGCCGGGGGCGGTGAAGCCGAGCGTGAGGGTGGTCGCGTCGAGTTCGATCACCTGGGCGTTCTGGCTGATCAGCACCCAGGTGGTCTTCTTGAGGCCGGCCAGGGTCTCCAAAACCTCCGGCCAGCGGCGGCGCAGCATCTCGGTGTCCTGGCCGGCACCGGTGCGGGCGGTGGCCGGGCCCGGGTCGGCTGGCGCACCCCCGGCCGGGACGGAGGCGGTGGCCTCGGGCTGAGGCTCGGGCTCGGGCTCCTGCGGCACCGGCGCCACGTCCGTGCGCGCGGAGCCGGCGGCCCGCTCCGAGGCATCGCCCTGGTGGTCCGGCACCGAGCGGTCCGGCGCCACGGCGGAACGAACCTCGTCGCCGCCCGCCCGGTCCGTGGCGGCCTCCGACCGACCCGCGTCACCGTCCCGATCGCCCGTAGTGCCATCCGCGGCTCCCGAGTCACCGTCCGGACCCGCCTCAGCACCGTCCGGACCCGCCGCAGCACCCTCCAGGCCCGGCACCGCGCCGTCCGCGCCCGCAGCAGAACCGTCCGGCAGACCCGCGGCCGACCCGGCCGCGACCGCCTGCTCGGCACCCCGGTCGCCGGCCACCGCCGATCCCGCGGTCTCCTGCCCCCCGCCCCGGCCTGCCGCCGCCATCGCCGCACGGGCCAGCGCCGCCCCGCTCGCGGTGGTCTCGGTGGTCGGCACCGGCCCGGTCACCACGGCGACCCGCTCGACGGGGGTCACGGGATTCACCGCCGGCGCCTGCCCGGTGGCCGCCGGACCCGCGGGCACGCCGGTGCGCTCGAGCCGGTCGACCCGGGCGCCGAGGCCGGCGGCGGAGTCGTCCATCGCGGGCAGCAGCAGCCGGGCCATCAGCAGTTCGAGGTGCAGCCGTGGGGAGGTGGCGCCGGACATCTCGGTGAGCGCGGCGTTGGCGAGGTCGGCGGAGCGGGACAGCTCGGAGGCGCCGAGGTGCTGGGCCTGGGTGCGCATCCGGGCGAGCTGGTCGCCGGGGATGTCCCGCAGCACGGCGTCGGCGGCCTCGCCGGAGGCCTGGAGCACGATCAGGTCGCGGAGTCGTTCGAGCAGGTCCTCGACGAAGCGGCGGGGCTCGTGGCCGGTGGAGATGACCCGCTCGACCACCCGGAACGCGCTGGCGCCATCGCGGGCGGCGATCGCCTCGACCAGGTCGTCGAGCAGGGAGGCGTGGGTGTAGCCGAGCAGGGCGACCGCGTCCTCGTAGACCAGGCCGTCGGGGCCGGAGCCGGCGATCAGCTGGTCGAGCACGGACAGCGAGTCGCGGACCGAGCCGCCACCGGCCCGGACGACCAGCGGCAGGACGCCGGAGCCGACGGTGATGCCCTCGGTGCCGCAGATCTGGCCGAGGTAGTCGGTCATGGTCTCCGGCGGGACCAGCCGGAACGGGTAGTGGTGGGTGCGGGACCGGATGGTGCCGATCACCTTGTCCGGCTCGGTGGTCGCGAAGATGAACTTCACGTGCTCCGGCGGCTCCTCGACGATCTTGAGCAGCGCGTTGAAGCCCTGGGGGGACACCATGTGCGCCTCGTCCAGGATGAACACCTTGAACCGGTCGCGCGCCGGGGCGAAGGTGGCGCGTTCGCGCAGGTCACGGGCGTCGTCGACCCCACCGTGACTGGCGGCGTCGATCTCCACCACGTCCAGGCTGCCGGGGCCGCCGCGGGCCAGCTCGACGCAGGACGGGCAGACACCGCACGGGGTGTCGGTGGGCCCCTCGGCGCAGTTCAGGCAGCGGGCCAGGATGCGGGCGGAGGTGGTCTTGCCGCAGCCGCGCGGGCCGGAGAACAGGTAGGCGTGGTTGATCTGCCCACTGCGCAGCGCCTGGCGCAGCGGCCCGGTGACGTGGTCCTGCCCGACGACCTCGGCGAAGGTCTCGGGCCGATAGCGGCGGTACAGGGCGGTCGTCACCCCGTGAACTGTAGTTGCCCCGACCCACACCGACCGAGCCGCGGTGGCAGGACTCCCGACGGTACGAGACGGTATCGACCCGGGGGGTGAGACGAGCATGACCGAAGGACGAGACCGCTGCTATGGTCCAGGCCGTCCGCCCCCGAACGGGACCAGGAGTCGAGCACGTGAACAGCCACACCGCTTCCCAGCGCCGCACGCAGTCGATGCGTGCCATGGCCGGGACGATGTGCGGCTGCATGTGCTCCTGTCAGCGAATGTGCTGACGCTGCTGACGCAGCAGCCGGGCCCCGCGCCGGCGGATCCGTGCCCGGCGCCGACCTCGATCGGCGCCCACGGGCAACCGTCCTGACCTGAACAGGACGGGGAACGCCGGAGCACCGGGCCACCCGCCGGTTCGCCCTTCGGCGCCCTTCCGGCACCCCTCGTTCCCGCAGACCTCCGGCACGTCCGCCGTCCGGCCGACGACCGATGCCGGTCCCACCAGGAAGGCCATCATGAAGCGCACCCTGACCGCCGCACTCACCGCCGTCACCCTCGCGGTGCTGGCGGCCTGCTCCTCCGGTTCGCCGGAGGCGGTGCCCACCGAGGCGAGCACCGACGACCCGGTGACCGTCACGATCGGCGTCACGGACATCAACAAGGAGTACTGGACCACCTTCACCGAGCTGGCCGCGGAGGAGGGCATCACGGTCGAGCTGAAGAACTTCACCGACTACCAGCAGCCGAACCCGGCGCTGAGCAACGGGCAGCTCGACCTGAACCAGTTCCAGCACCTGCTGTTCCTGGCGAACTACAACGAGAACTCGGGCGACGACCTGGTCGCGATCGGCAGCACGGTGATCTACCAGCTGGGCCTGTACACAGACAAGGACTACGCCACCCCGGACGACATCCCGGACGGCGCGCAGATCGCGATCCCGAACGACGCCACCAACCAGGCCCGGGCGCTGCTGGTGCTGCAGTCCGCCGGGCTGATCACGCTCAAGGACGGCGGCAACGCGCTGTCCACCCCGGCCGACGTGGTGACCGAGCAGTCCCGGGTGCAGGTGGTCCCGGTGGACGCGAACCAGACCGCGGTGCAGCTGCGCAGCCTGGACGCCGCGGTGATCAACAACAACTTCGCCGCCGACGCCCAGCTGGACCCGACCTCGGCGATCTACTCCGACCTGGACGACACCGACACCGCCCGGCCGTACGTGAACATCTTCGCCGCGCGGGCCGAGGACGCCGACAACCCGCTGTTCGCCACCCTGGTCGAGATCTACCACCGGCCCGAGGTGATCGACCAGGTGCTGGAGTCCAACGAGGGCACCGCGGTGGAGCAGGACCTGACCGCGGACGAGCTGGCGACCAGCCTGACCGAGCTGCAGGACCTGGTCCGCGACGCGGGCTGATCACGATGACGACGATGGTCTCCCTGCAGGACGTGACGAAGGTGTTCGCCGCGTCCTCATCCAAGGCCGAACCGGTCCGCGCGGTGGACGGGGTCACCCTCGACATCGAGCGGGGCGAGGTCTTCGGCGTGATCGGCTGGTCGGGTGCGGGCAAGAGCACCCTGGTCCGGCTGATCAACGCGCTGGAACGGCCGACCTCCGGGCGGGTGGTGGTCGACGGCGTCGACCTGACCGAGCTGTCCGAGCGCGGGCTGCGACCGGCGCGGGCCGGGATCGGCTTCATCTTCCAGCAGTTCAATCTGCTGCGGTCGCGCACGGTCGCCGGGAACATCGCCTACCCGCTGAAGGTCGCCGGCTGGCCGAAGGAGAAGCGGGCCGCCCGGGTGGCCGAGCTGCTGGAGTTCGTCGGGCTGTCGGACAAGGCGCGGCAGTACCCGGACCAGCTCTCCGGCGGGCAGAAGCAGCGGGTCGGCATCGCCCGGGCGCTGGCGACCAACCCGGCGCTGCTGCTGGCCGACGAGGCGACCAGTGCGCTGGACCCGGAGACCACCAAGGACGTCCTGGACCTGCTGCGCCGGGTGAACCAGGAGCTCGGGGTGACCATCGTCGTGATCACGCACGAGATGTCGGTCGTCGCCTACCTCTGTCACCGGGTCGCGGTGATGGAGCACGGCCGGGTGGTGGAGGAAGGGCCGGTCTACGACGTCTTCGCCCGGCCGGAGCAGGCGATCACCCGCCGGTTCATCGGCTCCGCACTGCATGACCGGCCGCGGCCGGACGTGATCGCCCGGCTCCGGGAGCGGCACCCGGGCCGGATCGTCACCGTGGCGATCCGGGAGGCCGAGGGCGACCCGGGCATCTCGCTGACCGAACGCCTGCGCGCGCACGGGGTGGACGGTGCGGTGGTCTACGGCGGGATCACCGAGGTCGGGTCGCGGCCGCTCGGGTCGCTCACCTTCGCGCTCACCGGTGACCAGGGGCGGATCGACGCCCTGCTGGCCGACCTGCGCACGCACACCGAGGTCGTCGAGCACACGGAGGTGACGGCATGACCGCCGATCTGTGGCCGGTGCTCTGGACCGCCGTCGGCCAGACCCTGCAAATGGCGGGGGCCGCGCTGGGGATCGGCGGGCTGGCCGGCCTGCTGCTCGGCGTCGCGCTGTACGTGACCCGGCCGGGCAACCTGCTGTCCAACCGCCCGGTGTTCTACGTGCTGAACGTGCTGGTGAACATCGTCCGGCCGATCCCGTTCATCATCTTCATCACCGCGATCCAGCCGCTGACCCTGGCGATCACCGGGGTATCGATCGGGATCGGGGCGGCCATCCCGGCGCTGGCGATCATGACCACCTTCGGCACCAGCCGGATCGTGGAGCAGAACCTGGTCGCGATGGACCCGGGCGTGATCGAGGCGGCCCGGGCGATGGGCGCCGGCCCGCTGCGGATCATCGCGACCGTGATCGTGCCGGAGACCCTGGGGCCGCTGATCCTGGGCTACACCTTCCTGTTCGTCGCGATCATCGACATGACCGCGATGGCCGGGGCGATCAGCGCCGGCGGTCTGGGCGACTTCGCGCTGGTGTACGGCTACCAGCGCTACCAGCCGGCCGTGACCTGGACCGCGGTCGCGGTGATCGTGGTGCTGGTGCAGGTGGCGCAGTTCGCGGGCAACTGGCTGGCCCGGCGCGTGCTGCGCCGGTGACCGGCCGGAGGGTCAGAGCTTCTTGCCCGGGTTGAGGATGCCCAGCGGGTCCAGCACGTCCTTGATCCCGCGCTGGATGTCCAGCACCCGGGCGCTGAGTTCGCCGGGCAGTGCCCCGCGCTTCTCCACCCCGATCCCGTGCTCGCCGGTCACCGTGCCGCCGAGCTCGACCGCCAGGCCCAGGATCCGGTCGTGCGCCTCGTGCGCGGCGGCCACCTGGGCCTGGTCGGCGGGGTCGTAGGCGATCACCGGGTGCAGGTTGCCGTCGCCGACGTGCCCGCCGGTGCCGATCGGCAGGCCGGACTGGGCGGCGATGTCGGCGATCCGGTCCAGCAGCTCGGGCAGCCGGGTGCGCGGGACCGCGACGTCCTCGTTGATCGAGCCGCCGCGGATCGCCCGCATCGCCGGGTTGAGCGCCCGGCGGGCGCGCATCAGCTGGTGCAGCCGCTCCGGGTCGTGGGCGACGTCCACCGCGAGCGCCCCGTGCTCCTCGGCGATCCGGCGGTAGGCGGCGACGTCGGCCAGTCCGGCGTCACCGGGGACGTCGGTGATCGCGATCAGCATCGCCTGCGCGCCGACCGGCAGGCCGGCCTCCGGGTCGTGGGCGGCCAGCGCGGTCAGCACCACCCCGTCGATGAACTCCAGGGTGGAGGGCCGGTGCGCCCCGGCGATCAGGGCGTTGGAGGCCTCCAGCGCGGCGGTGATCGAGTCGAAGGTGGCGGCGACCCCACGGTCCGGCCCGGGGGCGGGCAGCAGGCCGAGGGTGGCCTCGGTGACCACGCCCAGGGTGCCCTCGGAGCCGATCATCAGTCCGGTCAGGTCCAGACCGGCCACCGCCTTGACCGTGCCGGGCGCGGTCCGGATCACCGTGCCGTCGGCGAGCACCACCTCCAGCGCCCGGACGAAGTCGCGGGTCACGCCGTACTTCACGCAGCGCATCCCGCCGGCGTTGGTGGCGATGTTCCCGCCGATGGTGCTGATCGCATAGGACGCCGGGTCCGGCGGGTAGAACAGGCCCTCGGCGGCGACCGCGTCCACCAGGTCCTTGGTGACCACCCCGGGCTGGACCACGGCCACCTGGTCGACGTGATCGATCCGGTGGATCGCGGTCATCCGCTCGGTGGACAGCAGGATCGCCCCGGGCACCGCGTTCGCGCCGCCGGCCAGGCCGGACAGCAGGCCCTGCGGCACCACCGGCACCCGGTGCGCGTGCGCGATCCGGAGCACGGCGGAGACCTCGGCGGTGCCGGCGGGCAGCACCAGGGCCAGGGGGTCGCCGCTGGGCGGGGTGGCCGAACCGTCCTGGGCGCGGGCGGTCAGGCGGTCGGGGTCGGTGACGACGGCGTCGGCGGGCAGCGCTGCCCGCAGGTCGTCGAGGGCGGTGCTCATCAGGGCAGTCTCACATGGTCGGGGGTCAACTGGTCCACGGACCGCACGCCCAGCAGGCGCAGCGTCCGTGCTATCTCGGTGGTGAGGATCTGGCCGGCCCGGTTCACGCCGCGCTCGCCGCCGGCCATCAGGCCGTACAGGTAGGCCCGGCCGAGCATCACGGCCTTGGCGCCCAGGGCGAGTGCGGCGACGATGTCCGCCCCGGAGCCGAAGCCGGTGTCGACGTAGACCTCGGCCCGGTCGCCGACCGCGGCGACCGTCTCCGGCACCAGGGTGAGCGGCACCGGCGCCCGGTCCAGCTGGCGGCCGCCGTGGTTGGACAGCACGACGGCGTCCGCCCCGGCACCGACCACCCGCTCGGCGTCGGCCACGGTCTGCACGCCCTTGACCACCAGCGGCCCGTCCCAGTGCGCGCGGACCCAGGCCAGGTCGTCCAGCTCGACCGTGGGGTCGAACATGTGCGACGCCAGTTCCTCGATGGTGCCCTGCCAGGAGTCCAGGGTGGCGAACCGCAGCGGCTCGGTGGTGAGGAAGTTCAGCCACCAGCTCGGGTGCAGCGCGCCGTCCAGGATCGTCCGGGCGGTCAGGGTCGGCGGGATGGAGAAGCCGTTGCGGTTGTCCCGCAGCCGCGCCCCGCCGACCGGCACGTCGACCGTGATCACCAGCGCCTCGTACCCGGCGGCGCGGGCCCGGTCCATCAGCTCCTCGGCGGCGGCACGGTCCTTCCACACGTACAGGCCGAACCAGTTCCGGCCCTCCGGTGCGGCGGCGGCCAGGTCCTCGATCGAGGTGGTGCCCATGGTGGACAGCGTGTACGGGACACCGGTGCGGGCGGCGGAGCGGGCCACGGCGGACTCGCCCTCGTGCTGCATCATCCGGGTGAAGCCGGTGGGCGCGTAGAGGAACGGCGCCTGCGCCCGGCGGCCGAGCAGGTCGGTGCCGAGGTCGACGGTGCCGACGTCCCGCAGCACGCTGGGCCGGAACTCCACGTCCCGCAGCACCCGGCGGGCCCGGCGGATCGAGATCTCGGCCTCCGCCGCGCCGTCCACGTAGTCGAAGATCGAGCGCGGCGTGCGCCCCCGGGCGATCCGGCGCAGGTCGCCGATCGTGTACGCGCGGGACAGCCGCCGGGCCACCGGGTCGAGTTCCACCGGCCGCATCCGCAGCAGCGGCCTGAGCTCCAACCAGGTCTGCAACCGACGCGACACCAGGACACCTCCGCGGGAACCGGACGACAGGGTTCCTCGCACCGTAGCGCCGGGTCCGGTTGCCGGACCGGGACGTCTCAGAGGTCGGCCAGCTCCTGTTCCACCCGGGCGGCGGACGGCCGGGCGGTCGGTTCCAGGGCGGTCATCGCGGACAGCAGCCCGCGCCACCGCTCCGGCAGCGCGGCGGGGATCGCCGGCGCGCGCCGGGTGCGGGCATAGGCCTGCTGCACCGGGGTCCCGGTGAACGCCCGCTCGCCGGACAGCGACTCCAGCAGCACCAGGCCCAGGGCGTAGACGTCCGAGGGCGGCGCGAGCGGGGCACCCATCGCCTGCTCCGGACTCAGGTAGCCGGGGGTGCCGCGGTGGTCGACGGTGCTGGCCGGGTGGTCCCGGGTGGACCGGGCGATGCCGAAGTCGGCCAGCCGGGCGCTCGGGGCGGTCAGCGGGTCACCGGGGGCGCCGGGCTCGTCCAGGATGCCGGGCGGCAGCAGGATGTTGGCCGGTTTCACGTCCCGGTGCACCACCCCCGCCTCGTGCACGAAGGCCAGTGCCCCGGCGATGTCGGCGCCGATCCGGGCCACCAGCGGTGCGGTCAGCGGGCCCGAGCGCAGGGTCTGGGCCAGGGTCGCGCCGGGCACCAGCTCCAGCACCAGGTAGTGCCGGCCGGCGCCCGGGCCCTCCTGCACCGCGCCGGCGTCGTAGACCGCGACCAGCGCAGGGTGGCTGAACCGGGCCAGCAGCCGCATCTCCCGCTGCCGGCCGGCGTGGTTCTCCCGGGTGCCGCGGAACACCTTGAGCGCGACCTCCCGGTCCAGCAGGGTGTCGTGCGCCCGGTGCACGTCGGACATCCCTCCGCTGCCCAGCAGCGGTCCGACCCGGTAGCGCCCGTCCAGCAGCCCGCCCTCCGGCAGCGGCTCCGGCTGGACCGGCACCACCTGGTCCAACCCGCCGGAGAGCACACGGAGGCCCGCGTCGACCGTGGCGGTCAAGGGGTCGTGCGGTTGCGCAGCGGTCACCGGTGCCTCCTTCAGGACTGACACCAGCATCCCCGGCTCCGACCGGTCGCGCGCGCGGAAGAGGGTCAGTCCGGCCGGACCTGCGTCTGCGCCAGCACCGAGCGCAGCAGCGGGCGGCTGGTCTCGGTCACCGCCATCACCAGCGCGCAGCCACCGGCCAGGCAGCCGACCAGCAGCAGCAGCCCGCGCGGGTCGCTCAGCCCGGCCAGGCCGAACAGCGGGGACATCATCACCAGGGCCGCCGCGGCCGACCCGACGCCGACCAGCAGCATCGGCACCAGCACCTCCCGGCGCCGCACCCGGTCCAGCAGGTCCACCGGCGTGCCGGCCAGGACCTGCAGCGCGTACTCCCGCCGCCGGTCCAGCACCGTCGCGGCCTGGCCGATCCCGGCTGCGGCCGCCGCCACCAGGAAGGCAATCACCAGGGTGAGCATCGCGCCGCGCATCAGGTCGCCGGTGAAGGTCGCCACCGAGGTCGGGTCGCCCTTGACGATCGGTTCGTCCGAGGTGCCCGCGGTCAGCACCGGCACCACCGCGAGCGCCCCGGCGACGAACCCGGCCAGCCCGAGCCCGCCGACCACCCGCCAGGCAGCGCGCGGGTCGTCCGCCAGTCGCCGGGCCGCCAGCAGCTGGGCCGGCGTGCGTGCCCACCGGGCCTGCAACCGGCCGACCAGCCCGAGCGTCCACGGCCCGATCAGGTTCATCGTGGCGAAGCCGATCCCGAGGGTGCCGATCAGCAAGATCATCAGCGCGACCATCGGCAGCCCGCTGACCATGGTCGCGACCATGAACGACCCCATCGCCGCGACGGTCACCAGCACCCGGATCGCCCGCAGCCCGGGCGGGGTCTGGCGCCGGGCCACCCCCAGCGGCGAGACCACCACCCGGCGCAGCGACACCATCCCGCTGATCGCGGCGAGCACCGGCACCCCCAGCACCGCGGCGATCACCACCCAGGGGCCCACCCAGAGCTCACCCATGCTCAGCGGTTCACCCATGAACGGGATCCGGCTCCACACCGGCAGCAGGGCCAGGTAGCCCAGCACCCCGGCGAGCGCCCCGAGCAGGCCCTGCCAGGCGGTCTCCAGCACGGTCAGCACCACGACCTCGCGCGGCGTCACACCGAGCAGGCGCAGGGTGGCCAGCCGGGCGTCCCGCCGGGAGACGCCCAGCCGTGCTGCCGACCCGGCCAGGGTCACCAGCGGCACCATCAGCAGCACGACCGCCACCCAGGCGAAGATCACGTAGCTGGCCGACAGTTCCTCCTGGTAGGCGCCGACCGGGTTGCGGTCCCGCGCCATGAAGCCCATCAGCCCGCCGATCACGGACAGGGTCAGCGCCGTGGTCACCGCGAAGGCCGCCACCGCCAGCGCCGTGGTCAACCGGTCGTCCCGCCCGCCCGCGCTGCGCAGTCGCGGGGCGAGCGCCAGCACGGCGTTCATGCCGCCCGCCGCTCGTCGGCGACCACGCGGCCGTCCCGAACCTCGATCCGCCGGTCGCACCAGGCGGCGACCTGCGCGTCATGGGTGACCACCACCAGAGTGGCCCCGGCCAGCCGGCAGGTGGAGGTGAGTACCCGCATCACGTCGTGACCGGTCGCCTGGTCCAGTGCGCCGGTCGGCTCGTCGGCGAACACCACCTGCGGGCCGGTGATCAGGGCCCGGGCGACCGCCACCCGCTGCGCCTGCCCGCCGGACAGCTCGCCGGGACGGCGGCCCTCCATCCCGGTCAGGCCGAGTGAGGCCAGCCACTGCGCGGCCAGCGCCATCGCCTCCTTGCGCGGGGCGCCGTTCAGCATCGGCGCCAGGGCGACGTTCTCCACCGCGGGCAGCTCGGACAGCAGCTGGCCGAACTGGAACACGAAGCCGAACCGCTGCCGGCGCAGCATCGACCGCTCGCGCTCGTTCATCGCGTGCACGCCCTGGCCCTCCAGCAGCACCGCGCCGCTGTCCGGCACCAGGATCCCGGCCAGGCAGTGCAGCAGGGTCGACTTGCCGGAGCCGGAGGGGCCCATCACCGCGATCGACTCGCCCGCGCCGACGTCCAGGTCGACCCCGGCCAGGGCGACGGTGGGGCCGAACCGCTTGACCAGCCCACGGGCGGACAACCGCGCACCGGGCGGGACGGGAGCAGCGGGTGCCGGCTGCTGCGGCATCGGGGACATCGACTGAGTCATGTCGTCCAGCGTCGTCGCGGCACCCACCCGGTCGCGTCGCCTCCCGGTCGGGTCGTGGCATGCGACCACGGTCGGACCCGGGGGCGCGGGATGCCTCCGGGGCAGGACGGGCCGGTCAGCACCACGACGGACCTAGCACCCCGGCCGGACGGCGATCAAGGGCTTGCCCGAGTGAATCCCGGCACCTATAGTCCGGGATGTGGCATCGTTGCCACATCCGGTTCAGAGCGCGACAGCGGGCCCTGACGACCGGCACCGACGGCCAAGGGAGGCCCCGATGACGCAGCCGAGAGCAGACACCGCTCTGGCCGCCCCCCGCGCCCGATTCCGGCGCAGGCGACGGACCAAGGTGCCGTACAACAAGCGCGAGGCGCTCACCGGCTACTTGTTCATCTCGCCGTGGATCGTCGGGTTCCTGATCTTCACGGCCGGCGCGATGATCTACAGCCTGGTCATCTCGTTCAGCCACTACAACCTGGCGACCAACACCGCCACGCCGGCCGGGCTGGACAACTACGCGCAGCTGTTCAGCGACCCGCGGGTGGCGACCGCCCTGGGCAACACGCTGTTCTACGCGGTGCTCGCGGTACCGCTGGAGATCACGGTCGCCCTGTCGCTGGCCGCCCTGCTCAACCAGGCCGGGCGCGGCGCCGGGTTCTTCCGGACCATCTACTACCTGCCGAAGATGACCCCGGCGGTGGCCACCGCGGCGGTGTTCTTCCTGCTGCTGAACGGAAACACCGGCGCGATCAACCGGTTCCTGCGGATCTTCGGGATCGAGGGCCCGCAGTGGCTGGTGGACCCGTCCTGGATCAAACCGTCGATCGTGCTGATGACCCTGTGGGGCGTCTCCGGCACGATGGTGATCTTCCTGGCCGCACTCAAGAACGTGCCCAGGGAGTTGTACGAGGTCGCCGAGCTGGACGGGGCCGGGCCGATCCGCCGGTTCCGCAACATCACGCTCCCGATGATCTCCTCCGCGATCTTCTTCAACGTCATCGTGCTGTCGATCGCAGCGTTCCAGGTGTTCGACCAGGCCTACCTGCTGTTCTGGCGGGACCAGTCGAACTCGTCGCCGGAAGCCTCGCTGTTCTACGCGATCTACCTGTTCCAGCAGGCGTTCCGGCAGTTCAACTTCGGATTCGCCGCCGCGATGGCCTGGTTGCTGTTCGTGATCATCATGATCATCACCGCCATCCAGATGAAGTTCGGCAACCGATTCGTCTACTACGAGGGCGGGGACAAGAACTGATGGCTGCCACCACGCCCGTCCGCCCGGTCCCCGGACCGCCTCCGGACGACACCCAGCACGGCGAGGGCCCCACCGATCCGGGCAACCGCCGACCGACCCGTCGCCGCTCCGGGGGCACCGGTCGCCGCATCCGCCGCGGCCTGGTCGTCGCCGCGCTGATCGCGATGTGCTTCGTCTTCCTGTACCCGTTCGCCTGGCTGCTCGCCGCCAGCTTCAAGGGCCGCGGACAGGTCTTCGACAACTCGCTGTGGCCCAGCACCTTCAACTGGCAGAACTACGTCCAGGTCTGGGACGAGCTCCCGCTCGGCAACTGGATGATCAACAGCGTGTGCATCGCGACGCTGGCCGCGGTGACGGTCGCGGTGTCCAGCTCGCTGGTCGCCTGGGGCTTCGCGCATTTCCGGTTCCCGGGCCGCGGGCCGCTGTTCGGCCTGGTGCTCGCGACGATGATGCTGCCCGGCGCGGTCACGATGATCCCGATCTACCTGATCTGGAAGGAGCTCGGGTTCCTCGGCACCTGGGTCCCGCTGTTCGGCGCCAACCTGTTCGGCTCGGCGTTCTACATCTTCCTGCAGCGGCAGTTCTACCTGGGTCTGCCCCGTGAGCTGTTCGAGGCGGCCCGGATCGACGGGGCCAACCACTGGCGGATGTACTGGCGGATCGTGTTCCCGCTGTCCCTGCCGTCGTTCATCATCGTGCTGCTGTTCGAGTTCCAGGCCTCCTGGAACAACCTGCAGTCCGCGCTGATCTACCTGAACGCCGGCGGTCCGGAGGGCTACACCGCTCCACTCGGTATCGCCTATGCCATGACCAAGTACAGCCCGACCGCGGGCGGGCAGGGCGACTACCAGTTCGTGATGGTGGCATCCCTGCTGGTCACGCTGCCGATGCTGGCGCTGTTCGCCTTCGGCCAGCGGTACTTCATCGAGGGTGTCGCCACCCAGGGCCGCAAGGGCTGATCGGCGCCCCACCGTTGTCCGCCTGACCCTGCCGGAATGTGGCATCGTTGCCAGATCGGGTGATCCTGTGACCTCCCAGACCACCGCCGTCCCCCGCCGTGCGTCCGTCCTTCCCCTCGACGGCGGGGGATGGCTGGTGCGCGAGGCGCTCGGCGACACCTGGCAGTGGTACGTGGAACGGTCGCCCCAGGCCGGGAACAACGCCGCCGACGCCGCGCGGGTGGCCGCCGCGACGCCCGGATGGTGGCCGGCCACCGTGCCCGGTTCGGCGGTGACCGCCCTGGCCGCCGCCGGCGAACTCCCCGACCCCTACCGGGGCCGCAACAGCCGGGCTGCCGAGTGGACCGGCAGCCGGTCCTGGGTGTTCGCCCGGGGGGTCGACCTGCCGCCGACCGCGCCCGGCGAGCGCGTCGTGCTGGAACTGGACGGCATCGACCCCTCCGGCACCGTGTTCTGGGACGGGCGGCGGATCGGCCGGGTGGACGGTCTCTACCACTCGCTGCGGATCGAGCTGCCCGACCCCACCCCCGGACCGCACCGGCTGGCCGTGGTGGTCGACCCGCTGCCCGAGTCGCAGCCCCAGGTCGGCCGGACCGAACGGGTCCGGGTGCACCGGCCCCGGGTCACCGAGGGCTGGGACTTCTGCCCCCGGCTGCCGCACCAAGGGCTGTGGCGCTCGGCCCGGATCGTGATCGACCGGGTGCAGCTGGCGGAGCTGACCGTGCGCACCGAGCTGGACCCCGCGGGCGACGGGACGGTCCGGCTGGCCGGGGCGATCGAGGTCGGCGACGACGGCCCCGCCGCGATCGAGGTCGCGGTGCTGGACCGGGACGGCCGCGAGGTCGCGCACACCGTGGTCGAGCCGGCCGCGAATGGACCCGTCCGGGCCCTGCATCCGACGGTGCCGGTCCCCTCCCCCGCGCTCTGGTGGCCCCGCGGCCTCGGCGACCCGGTCACCTACACCGTCCGGGTCCGCGCGACCGGCGGCACCCGCGACCTGTGGCGCGGCACCGTCGGCTTCCGCACCGCCCGGCTGGTGGCCAACACCGGCGCGCCGGACGGCGCCCTCGGGTACACCGCCGAGGTGAACGGCCGGCGACTGCCGCTGGTGGGCTGGAACTGGGCCCCGGCGGATGCGCAGTACGGCGCCCTCCGGCCGGAGCGGGTCCGGCACCTGGTGCAGCTCGCCGCGGACTCGGGCGCCCGGCTGCTGCGGGTCTGGGGCGGCGGGCTGGTCGAGACCGAGGAGTTCTACCAGGCCTGCGACCGGGCCGGGCTGCTGGTCTGGCAGGAGTTCTCCCAGTCGTCCTCCGGAATGCAGAGCGCCCCGGCGACCGACCCGGAGTTCGTGGCGATGCTGCGCCGGGAGGCCCGGGCCGTTGTGCCGCCGCGCACCCACCACCCGAGCCTGCTGCTCTGGGGCGGCGGCAACGAGCTGGACCTGGACGGCATCCCGCTGGACGAGGACCGGTCGCCGGCGCTGGCCGCGCTGCGCGAGGAGGTGGCCCGGCTGGACCCGGGACGCTCCTGGCTGCCGACCTCGCCCACCGGCCCCGCGTTCCATCACCGGGCGGATGTGATCGCCGCCGCCCCGGAGGACCAGCACGACGTGCACGGCCCGTGGGAGCACCAGGGCCTGACCGGGCAGCAGGCGCTGGCCGACTCCGGCACCTGCCTGGCGCACACCGAGTTCGGGGTCGAGGGGATGGCCAACCGGCGGCTGATGGACCACCTGGTCCCGGCCGAGGACGTGTGGCCGCTGGACCGGTCCAACCCGGTGCACCGGCACCTGGGCGAGTGGTGGGACAACGCCCCGCTGGTCGCCGAGTGCTTCGGCGGCCGGCTGACCGGGGTGGAGGCGTACCGCCGGGCGAGCCAGCACCTGCAGGCCACCGGCCTGGCCTACGCGGTGGAGGCGGACCGGCGGCGCTGGCCCCGGTGCTCGATGGTGCTGCCCTGGCAGCTCGCCGAGTCGTACCCGAACACCTGGTGCACCGCCGTCGTCGACCACCTGGGCGATCCGAAACCCGCATACCACGCCGTCGCCCGCGCCTTCGCCCCGGTGCGCGCCACCCTGCGCACCGCCACCACCGCCTGGGACGGTCGTGCGGCGGCGGAGGCCGAGGTCTGGCTCTGGTCGCAGGAGCCGGTGGCGCCGGGATCGACCGTGCTGGCCCGGCTGCGCACCGCGGACGGCGATCTGCTCGCCGAGCGGCGCTGGACCGTGCCGGAGACCGTGACCGACCCCCGCCCGGCCGGCTCCCTGCGCTGCCCGGCCGCCGACCTGCCCCCGGCCACCGTGCTGCTCTGGGAGGTGGACTGGACCGCCGCCGACGGCACCCCGCTGGACCACGAGCTGGTGGTCGCCAGCTCCGCGCCGGACCTGACCCCGCTGCTCGACCTTCCGCCGGCCACCGTGCGGGTGCGGACGCAGGCCACCGGCCCGGACGCCGCGACCGTCACCATGCAGCACCTGACCGGGCCCGCGGTGGTCGGGCTGACGCTGCTGGACACCCGGCCGGCCGGCGCGCCGGGCTGGACCGTGATCGACGGCGACCCGCGGCCCCTGCTGCCCGGCGAACTGCGGCGGCTCGCGGTGCGGTGGACCGACACCGACCCCACTGCCCCACGCTCCCTGGCCGTCGAGGCGTGGAACCTCCCGCCGCAGCCCGTGGATCTGCCCGACACCGACCGCCCCCACCCCGAGGAGCCCCGACCGTGACCCGATCCTTCCCGCCCGACTTCCTGTGGGGTGCCGCCACCTCCGCCTACCAGATCGAGGGCAGCCTGGACGCCGACGGCCGCGGCCGGTCGGTCTGGGAGGAGTTCGCCGCCCGCCCGGGCGCGGTCGAGGGCGGTGGCGACGGGTCGTGGGCCTGCGACTCCTACCGCCGGTGGCGCGAGGACGTGGACCTGATCGACGAGCTCGGACTCGGCGCGTACCGGTTCTCGGTGAGCTGGTCCCGGGTGGTGCCGGACGGGCACGGCCCGGTGGAGAGCCGAGGGCTGGACCACTACGAGCGGTTCGTGGACGCGCTGCTGGACCGCGGCGTCGAGCCGGTGCTGACCCTGAACCACTGGGACATGCCGCAGGCGCTGATGGCCGACGGCGGCTGGGTGGGACGGCGCAGCGTGGACGCCTTCGCGCACTACGCCGACGCGGTCGCCGCCCGGCTGGGCGACCGCGTGACCTGGTGGGTGACCCAGAACGAGCCGTGGATCATCTCGCTGCTCGGCTACCAGCTCGGGCTGCACGCCCCCGGGGTGGCCGACCTGGGCGCCTCGGTGGCGGCCGGGCACCACGTGCTGCTGGGCCACGGCGCCGCGGCGGACGCGATCCACGCCCACGCCCCCGCCGCCCGGACCGGCTGCGCGCTCAGCCTGTTCCCCTGCGACCCGGCGACCGAGTCGGTGGCGGACGCCGCGGCGGCGGACGGCTCGGACGGCTACGTGAACCGCTGGTACCTGGACCCGCTGGCCGGCCGTGGCTACCCGGACGACATGCGCGCGCACTACGAGCGGGCGCTCGGCCGGTCCCTGGACGACGTGATCCGGCCCGGCGACACCGAGGCGATCGGCGGGCGGCAGGACTGGATCGGCGTGAACTACTACACCCGCCGGGTGATGGCCGCCGGGCCGATCGACGCCGCCCACCCGTTCCCGTGGCGGGTGGTCGGACCGTCGGGCGACGTGCCGCGCACCGACGAGGGCTGGGAGATCGTGCCGGACTCGCTGCGCGACCTGCTGCTGCGCCTGCACCGCGACTACCCCGGCACGCCGCTGATGATCACCGAGAACGGCGGGGTGTTCGGCGACGGGCCCACCCATGACGGCCGGGTGCACGACGTGCGGCGCACCGATCTGCTGCTCGGCCACCTGCGGGCGGTGCACCAGGCGATCGAGGCGGGCGCGCCGGTGGCCGGGTACCTGCACTGGTCGCTGCTGGACAACTTCGAGTGGTCGCTCGGCTACCGGCCGCGGTTCGGGCTGGTGCACGTCGACTACCCCACCGGCCGGCGCACGGTGAAGGACTCCGGGCACGTCTACGCCGGCATCGCCCGGACCGGCGCGCTGCCCGACCACCTGCCCGAGATCGCCCCGTTCGGCTGACCCCGCCACCGACCCGAGGACACCATGCGCATCACCACCGATCCCCGCCGGCCCGGCGTGCAGACGATCACCGCCGCCGGCTACCGCGTCGAGCTGCACAGCGACCCGCCCAGCGCGGTGCTGTCCGACCCGGACGGCCGGGTCTGGTCCCGGCTCAGCCTGCTCGCCTCGGTGGACCGGGTGGGGGCGGTGGACGAGTCGGCCGAGGTCGGCGCGCCCACCGTGCACCCGCTCGACCCCTCGGCGGACCCCACCGATCCCGGCCGGGTCGCCGCGGTGGAGATCCGGTCGGCCGCCACCAGCACCGCGTGGCGGCGGCGGGAGACCCGGTTGCGCTGCCTGCCCGACCGGCTGGAGCTGACCGTCGAGGTCGAGGGCGAGGGGCTGCTCACCGACGTGCGGCTGCTGGGCGGCCGGGCGTTGCTCGCCTCCGGCGCCTGCGGGATGTTCCGCTCCTCGATCGACCACGCCTCGGTGTTCGTGCCCACCCCGACCGAGCCGGTGGACCTGGTCCGGCCCGCCGCGAGCCCGGCCACGCTCGGCGTGCTGGGCGACGCCGCACCCGGCCGGCTGCACGCGGTGTTCTCGCCGCCGCCGCTGTGCCTGGTGCTCGGCCGGGAGCGTGCCGGGTCGGCGCTGGACGTCCCGGCCGGTGACTGGCTGGCGCTCGGGCTGGCCGCCCCGGTGGACCAGCTCCGGCTGGTCGAGCTGCGCTACCAGCCGATGGACAGCGGGTTCCTGCTGGAGCTGGACCACGACGCGCACACCCGGGTGGCCGGGACCTGGCGCAGCCCGGCGCTGGTGCTCCGCCCGGCGGCCGACCCGTGGCAGGCGCTGGCCGACCACCGCGCGGATCTGCTGCGCGCGGGTGCCCCGGCCGGACCGGCCGCCCCGGTGGCCGACTGGTGGTCGGAGCCGATCTTCTGCGGCTGGGGCGCCCAGTGCGCCCGGGCCGCCCACTCGGCCCTCGACGGGGACCCCGCCGGACCGGAGAGCCAGACCGCCGGACCGCCGACCGCCGCCGATCTGGCCCGGCAGGACGTGTACGACGAGCTGCTCGGCCACCTGGCGGCGCACCAGGTGGTCCCCGGCACCGTGGTGATCGACGACAAGTGGCAGCTCGCCTACGGCACCGGCGAACCCGACCAGGCGCGCTGGCCCGATCTGCGCGCCTGGATCGCCGCCCGGCACGCCGCCGGCCAGCGGGTGCTGCTGTGGTGGAAGGCCTGGGACGCCGAAGGGCTGCCGCCCGAGGAGTGCCTGGTCACCCCGGACGGCCGCCCGGTCAGCGCCGACCCCGCCGGCCCGGCCTACCGGGACCGGGTCCGCCGGGTGGTGCACCACCTGCTCGGCCCGGACGGGCTGGACGCCGACGGATTCAAGGTCGACTTCACCCAGCGCGGGCCCGCCGGTCACGCCCTGCGCCCGGGCGACGGCACCGACCCGTGCGCCGGCCCGTGGGGGGTGGCGGCCGTGCACGCCCTGCTGGCCGACCTCTACCGCGCCGCCAAGGACGCCAAGCCGGACGCCCTGGTGGTCACGCACACCCCGCACCCGGCCTTCGCCGACGTGTGCGACATGGTGCGGCTGAACGACGTGCTGGAGCGCGACACCCGGGGCGTCCTGGTGCCGCTGGCCGACCAGATGCGGGTCCGCCGCCGGATCGCCGGGGCGATGCTGCCCGGACACCTGATCGACACCGACCAGTGGCCGATGACCGACCTGGCGCAGTGGCGGGAGTACGTCGGGGCACAGGCCGAGGGTGGGGTGCCCGCGCTGTACTACGCGGAGCGGATGGACCGATCCGACGAGCAGCTGACCGCCGACGACCTGGCCCTGGTCGCCCAGCTGTGGCAGGAGTACCGCGCCGGGGACCGGTCATGACCGGCACCGAGGTGGTCGTGGTCGGCGCCACCTCCGCCGGGGTGTGCGCCGCGGTCGCCGCCGCCGAGGCCGGTGCCCGGGTGGTGCTGCTGGAACCCGGACAGCACGTCGGCGGGATGACCTCCGGCGGGCTGGGTTACACCGATGTCGGGGACGTCCGGGTGCTCGGCGGGATGGCGGCCCGGTTCCGCGCCGAGGTCGCCGCGCACTACGGCGTGCCGGTCGGGGCCTATGCCGGGCCGGAGCCGCATGTCGCCGAGCTGATCTTCCGCCGCTGGCTGGACCACCCGGGGATCGAGGTGCGGCACGGGGCGACCGTCGAGTCCGCGGAGGTGGTCGACGGGGTGATCCGGTCGGTGCGGACCACGGACGGCCGGACGGTCGCCGGTGGGGTGTTCGTGGACGCGAGCTACGAGGGCGATCTGCTGGCGCTCGCCGGGGTGCCGTTCGCGGTCGGGCGGGAGGACCGGTCGCTGTACGGCGAGGAGTTCGCCGGCCGCCGGGAGCCGGTGCCCGGCCGGCACGCCTTCCCGGGCTGGGTGTCCCCCTTCGCCGCCGACCCCACCGGTGAGCAGGCCGGTCCGGTGCTGCCGCAACTGCGGGACGTCCCACTCGCCCCGGTCGGCTCCGGTGACGGCGGCGTGATGTCCTACGGCTACCGGCTGTGCCTGACCACCGCGGCGGACCGGCTGCCGATCACGCCCAGCGCCGGCTACGACGAGGGCTACTGGGAGCTGGGCCGGCGGCTGTTCCGGCACTGGTCCCGCACCGGGTACGAGCCGCCCGCCGGACACCTGCTCGGCCTGGAGCCGAACCTGCCCGGCGGCAAGGCGGACGGCAACTCGCTCGGGCCGTTCTCGCTCAGCGTGCTGGACGGGTCGGCGTGGGAGTACCCGACCGCCGATCGGCAGCGCCGCGAGGAGATCCGGCTGCACCACCTCCGGCACGCCCAGGACCTGCTCTGGTTCCTCGGTCACGACCCGGCCGTACCCGCCTCGGTCCGGGCCGAGCTGTCCCGGTGGGGACTGCCGCGGGACGAGTTCGCCGACACCGGCCACCTGCCGCACCAGCTCTACGTCCGGGAGGCGCGGCGGATGATCGGCGAGCTGGTGCTGACCGAGCACGACCTGCGCCGCCCGGCCCGCTGGCACGACGTGGTCGCGATGGGGTCGTACCACCTGGACATCCGGGAGGTGCAGCGGACCTGGCGCTGGGTGCACGAACATCCCCGGCCGGTGGCGATGGTGGTCACCGAGGGCTACCTGTCGGTGCCGGTGCCCGCCTACCCGATCCCGTACCGCGCGCTGGTGCCCCGGTGGGAGGACTGCGCCAACCTGATCGTGCCGGTCTGCCTATCCGCCTCGCACGTGGCGTTCTCCTCGGTGCGGATGGAACCGCAGTACCAGATGCTCGGGCAGGTGGCGGGGCTGGCCGCGGCGCGGGCGGTCGCCACCGGCCGGGCGGTGCAGGCGGTGGACGTGACGGACCTGCAGGACCGGCTGCGGGCGGCGGGACAGGTGCTGGCGCGCTGACCCGGCCGGACCCCGTGACTCCGCCGCCTGGGATCGATACCATTCCGGGATGAGCCCCGTCACAGAGATCGCCCCCGGGGTGTTCCGGATCGCGGACACCTGCCAGGTCTACCTCGTGCGGGCGGAGCAGCCCGCGCCGGACGGCAGCCGCACCGCGGTGGCCATCGACTTCGGCTCCGGCCTGGTGCTCGACCACCTGGCCGAGCTCGGTGTCGACCGGATCACCGACGTCCTGATGACCCACCACCACCGCGACCAGGGTCAGGGCCTGCCGCGTGCGGTGCAGGCCGGTATCGCGATCCACGTCCCGCCGGTCGAGCGCGAGCTGTTCGAGGACGTGGGCGAGATGTGGCGCACCCGGCGGGTGATCAACGACTACAACCTGCGCCAGGACCGGTTCTCCCTGCTGGACCCGGTGCCGATCGCCGGCGTGGTCCCGGAGTACCGCACCGGCCACTACGGCGGCATCGACGTCCAGGTGGTGCCCACCCCCGGCCACACCACCGGCTCGGTGACCTACATCGTCGAGCGCGCCGGGAGCCGGATCGCCTTCACCGGCGACCTGATCTACGCCCCCGGCAAGGTGTGGTCGCTGGCCGCCACCCAGTGGTCGTACACCGAGAACGAGGGCCCGGGCATGACGGTGATGTCCTGCTACCTGCTGCTGGACGAGCGGCTCGACCTGCTCGCCCCCTCGCACGGCGAACCGATGACCGACCCCACCCACGCGCTCGGCCTGCTGGCCCGCCGGATGAACGACTACGTCGACTCCCGCCGCCCGCGCCCCTGGGATCTGCGCAAGCGACTCGACGAGCCGTTCCGCCGGCTCACCGACCACCTGCTGATGAACGTGTCCAGCAACTCGTGCTCGTACGTGCTGCTCTCCGACGACGGCGCGGCGCTGTTCATGGACTACGGCTACGACATGACCACCGGGCTGCCCTCCGGCGGCGACCGCGCCTCCCGCCGCCCGTGGCTCGCCTCGCTGCCCGCGCTGCGCCGCGACTTCGGGGTCGACCGGGTGGAGGTGGTGCTGCCCACGCACTACCACGACGACCACGTCGCCGGGATCAACCTGCTGCGCGAGGCCGAGGGCACCGAGGTCTGGGCACCGGCGAATGTCGCCCCGGTGCTCACCGACCCCGGTCGGGAGGACCTGCCCTGCCTCTGGTACGACCCGATCCCGGTGGACCGCTCGCTGCCGCTCGGCGAGACGTTCAGCTGGCACGAGCACCGGATCACCGTGCACGAGCTGCCCGGCCACACGCTGTACGCCGCGGCCTTCGAGTTCGAGGTCGACGGGGTGCGGGTGCTGGTCACCGGCGACCAGCAGACCGGCACCAGCATCCCGGGCGAGGAACGCGAGATCCTCAACTACCAGTACCGCAACCTGTTCCGGATCACCGACTACCAGGACAGCGCCGCGCTCTACCACCGGGTCGCCCCCGGCCTGATCATCACCGGGCACTGGCAGCCGCGCTGGGTGGACCAGGCGTACCTGCAGATGCTGACCGAGGAGGGCGACGAGCTGGTCCGGCTGCACCACGACCTGCTGCCGCTGGACGAGCTCGACCTCGGCGCGGACGGGCAACTGGCCCGGATCGCGCCGTACACCTCGGCCCTGCCCGCCGACCGGCCGGCGCCGTTCACCGTCACGGTGCGTAACCCGTACGCCGAGGGGCGGACGGCCACCGTTCACCCGGTGCTCCCGCTAGGCTGGCGCGCGTACCCCGACCGGGCCACCGTCGACCTGCCGCCATCCGGCCAGGCGACCGTCGACCTCGAGGTGGTACCCACGGGTCCCGCGGCTCGACGCCGGCGTTGGGCGGTCGACGTGAGCATCGGCGACCTGCACCTCGGCCAGCATGCCGAAGCGCTCGTGGACATTCGGCAGGGCTGACGAGACGGGGCGGGAAGCAGCAGTGGTGGAGCAGTGAGGGACGCGGTCACTCCGGGGATGAAGACCGAGGCCGCGACCGCGGGCCGTCGCCCCACCATCAAGGACGTGGCCGAGGCCGCGGAGGTCTCCCGCTCGACGGCGTCCCGCGCCCTGACCGGCCGCGGTTACGTCGCCCCGGCGGTCCGCGAACGGGTGCGCCGCACCGCCCAGACCCTCGGCTACGTGCCGGACGTGCTGGCCCGCAACCTGCGCCAGCAGGTCTCGCGCTCGATCGGCGTCCTGGTCTCCGACCTGCGCAACTCGTTCTACGCCGACCTGGCCAGCGGGATCAGCCGGCAGTCCCGGCAGCGCGGCTACGCCATGATGCTCGCCGACGACCACGGCTCGGTGGCCGCCGAGCTGGAGGCCGCCGAGACCTTCGTCGCCCTGCGGGTGGCCGGGGTGATCCTGACCCCGCTGTCCGCCGAGGTCTCCGAGTACCTGGGCCGGCACCAGATCCCGGTGATCGAGGTCGACCGGCAGTTCGCCGAGGGCAAGCAGGACGCGGTGGTCGTCGACAACCGGGCCGCCGCCGAACGGGTGACCTCCCGGCTGCTCGGGACCGGTCACCGGCGGGTGGCGCTGCTCATCGACGAGATGGACTGGACCACCGGCCGCGACCGCCTGGTCGGCTACCGGTCCGCGTTCCACGCCGCCGGCATCCCCGCCGACGACGCCCTGGTGATCCGCTCCGGCTGGGACGTCGGCGCCGCCCAGGAGGTCGCCCGCGGACTGCTGTCCACCCCCGACCGGCCCACCGCGGTCTTCGCCGCCAACAACGTGCTCGCCGAGGGCGTGTGGCGCGCGGCTCAGGACCTCGGGCTGCGCATCCCGGAGGACATCAGCCTGGTCTCCTTCGACGACGCACCCTGGATGACCATGGTCCGGCCCGGGGTCACCGCGGTCGCCCAGGACGCGGTGGCGCTGGGTGAGGCGGCCGTCGCGCAGATGTTCCACCGGATCGAGAACCCGGCCTCCCCGGCCCGCACCGTGATGCTGTCGGTGTCCGTGGAGCAGCGCGGCTCGACCGCCCCGCCCGCCACCGCCTGACGCGGGGGGGCCGGGCCTTCTCGCCCCGCCGCACCGGCTCCCACCGGCTGCGCCGCGCTGCCATCCCCCGCCGGGGCGTTCCCACGGCCATCCCCTTCGCCACCCGGAGCCGCCCCGCGCCAGTCCCCATCTCCACCCGCCGGGCTGCCCTGCCGCCACCTCCGGAGGCACCCACCCGCGGGGCTGCCCTGCTGCCACCCCCGGACGCGCCCACCCGCGGGGCTGCCCTGCTGCCACCCCCGGACGCGCCCACCCGCCGCCCCCGCTCGGCGAACCCCACACCCGCCTCCCCCGCCCCGGCCTTCGGGCCGCGAGGGTGAGGGTGTGTGCGCAGCCGGATCCACGGTTGTGGTAGCCACACTCCAGATACCCGGATCCGGCGGCCCCGCACCCCGCCCGCCGGCGCTCGTGGCCCGAGTGGAGGTCGGCGCCACGAGGTGAACTCCCACCCGGTCCGCGCCCCGATCCGACTGTGAGGGTGGCGTCGTCGCGGGTGCGCGAACCTCCCGCGGCGCCTGCCCCCGGACGGCCCGTCCGAACCGTCCGCCCAGCCCTGCCGCCCCCAGCCCTGCCGCGCCCAACCCTGCCGCGCCCAACCCTGCCGCGCCCAGCCCTGCCGCGCCCAGCCCTGCCGCGCCCGACCCAGCCCCGCCCAACCGTGCCGCGCCCGACCGCCCGGCCGTCCCCATCTCGCCGAGGTTGCACGAATGCACGCCTCCCGCCCTCTGAGGCGTGCATCCGTGCACTCTCGGCGTCGAAGCAGAAACACCCGCGCCCTGCACTCGATCCCAGGTCGGGTGCAGCTCCGCGCCCGCGGCGCGACTCCCCTACCTACGCCGACACCCGGCTGGTCAGCCCCGATCACTTGACGCTCCCTTGGGCCGACTCGTACTCTGATCTGGAATCGATCCCAGATACGGCCTCACATCGCCCGGGATCGTCGACGTGCAGCTCCCCGCACGCCACAGGGGTCAGGAGGACGTACATGACGACCGACGCATCGCCCGCCCACGGCGTGCGCGCTGAGCGGGGCGGTGAGTCGGTTCCCGGCGCGCCCGTGCTCGCCCTCGACATCGGCGGCACCAAACTCGCGGTGGCCGTGGTCACCCCCGACGGCGAGGTGCACGGCCTCCAGATCCGGCCCACCCACCGCGATCAGGGACCGCAGGACGTGATCGCGCGGCTGTTCGCGATGGGGCACGACGCGATCGCCGCCGCCGGGCTGGGACCGGTCGCCGCGGTCGGCATCGCCTGCGGCGGCCCGCTCGATCCGCCCTCCGGACTGCTGCAGTGCCCGCCGCACCTGCCCGGCTGGGTGGACGTGCCGATCGGCCCGATGGCGGCCGAGGAGTTCGGCGTCCCGTTCGCCCTGGAGAACGATGCCTCCACCGCCGCGCTCGCCGAGCACCGGTACGGCGTGGGCCGCGGCGTCGATCACCTGGTGTACCTGACCATCTCCACCGGGGTCGGCGGCGGCGTCATCCTGGACGGCCGGCTGCACCGCGGTGCGGCGGGCAACGGCGGCGAACTCGGCCACATCACGGTCCGCCCGGGCGGTCGGCAGTGCTCCTGCCGGCGCCGGGGCTGCCTGGAGGCCTACGCCTCGGGCTCCTCGATCGCCGCCCGGGCCGCCGACGCACTGGCCGACCACCCCGAGTCGGCACTGGCCGCGCTCCCGGCGGTGACCGCCGCCGACGTCAGCACGGCCGCGGCCGCCGGCGACCCGCTCGCCCGCCGGCTGTGGGACGAGACCACCGAGCTGCTCGGCAGCGCGGTCACCGACCTGGTCAACGTGCTCGAACCCGACCTGGTGGTGCTGGGCGGCGGGGTGACCCGCTCCGGCGCCATGCTGCTCGACCCGATCCGCGCCATCGTCGCCGACCAGGCGATGGGCCCGGCCGCCCGCGCCGCGACCGTGACCCTGGCCGGCCTCGGCGACGTGGTGTGCGTCGTCGGTGCCGGGGTGATCGCCCTCGACCTGCTGGCCGCGCACCCCTCCGATCCCACCCCGACTCCCCCGACGGAGACCGCCCATGTCTGAGGACTGGCTGCACGCCCAGCTCACCGCCCACCGCGACCTCGCCGAGTCGATGACCGGCCTGTCCGAGCAGGTCCGCGCCGCCGCGGTGCTGGTCCGGGACACCTTCGCCGGTGGCGGGACCGTCTACACCTTCGGCAACGGGGGCAGCGCCGCGGACGCCCAGCACCTGACCGGCGAGCTGATCGGGCACTACAAGCGCGACCGCCGGCCGCTGCCCACCGTCACGCTGAGCACCGACCCGACGACGATGACCTGCATCGCCAACGACTACGACTACGACGACGTCTTCGCCCGGCAGGTGCAGGCACTGGCCAAGCCCGGTGACCTGGTGGTGGCCTTCACCACCAGCGGCCGGTCGCCGAACGTGGTGCGCGCCCTCGCCGCCGCCCGGGCCGCCGGGGCGACCACCCTGCTGCTCGCCGGGTCCGGTGGCGGCCCCGCCCGGGAGCACGCCGACCACCTGCTGCTGGTCCCGTCGGACGCCACCGCCCGGATCCAGGAGATGCACACCTTGGTGTTGCATGTGATCAGCGAGATGGTGGACGCCTGGGCCGCCGACGAGGTGCCGACCGCCTGACCGCCCACCCGCACCAGCGAGAGACGGGACCGCGCATGGACAACGGAGTACTGCTGCGCCCGGCCGGGTCGCCGGCGCCCGGACCGGTGGTCGGCGCCGTGCCGCACGTCGTGCAGATCGTGCACCGGGACGGCCGGGTCGAGCCGGTGACCGGATCGCCGGCCGGTCCGGGGACGTTCGCCGGTGCGGCCGGGGGGTTCCACGCCACCGCGACCTGGGCCGAACCGGACCCCACCGGCCGGATCGAGGTGCGGCTGGACCTCGAGCACCGCGGCACCGCCGGCACCGAGGCGTCGATCCGGGTGCAGGTCCTGCTGCCCGCTGCCGATCAGGCGCCGTGGTGGCTGCTGCCCGGGCTGTTCTACGGCGAGAACCGGCCCGAGGACTGCGACCGGCGGTTCCCCCGGTTCGAGGTCGGCGCCCGCGACCCGGAGGGCATGGTGAGCGACCACTGGGAGTTCCGCGCCGACCGCGCCGCGACCCCGGCCGTGTTCGCCTGGGCCGGTCCGGGCGGGGTGGCGCTGATCGGCCCGGAGACCACCCCGCTGGGGATGACCGGACTCGGCTTCGCGCACGACGCGGCGACCGGGGTGGGCAGCGTGCACCTGACGTTCCCGTTCCGGGAGGACCCGGTCTCCTACACCGGCTCCGGCACCCCCGCCCCGGCGGAGACGACCACCCACCGGTGGGACGCCGGAGAGCGGGTCACGCTGCGGTTCTCCGTGCACGCCCTGGGCCCGGACCGGCACGGCTACGCCCCGGTGCTGCGTGCCGAACACCTCCGCACCCGCGCCGGGTCGCCGCTCGCGCCCTGGGTGGACATCGAGCAGGCGGCGGAGCTGGCGGCCGAGGGGCTGCACCGCTGGCACTACGCCGAGCCCGGCGTGCTGCTGGAGACGGTCGGCTTCGACCGCGAGGTCAGCGGCCAGGACGGCCGGAGCGTCGACCGGCAGGCGATGCACGTCGGCTGGGTCAGCGGCATCCCGTGGGCGCACGCGATGCTGGTGCACGGCCGCCGCCGGGCCAAGCCCGAGGTCGCCGACGCCGGCGCCCGGGTGATCGACTTCATCTGCGACCACCTGTCGCCCTCCGGCACGTTCTGGGGCGTCTGGTACCGGGAGCACGGCTGGTCGCAGAGCTGGTCGCCGACCCGGGATCTGCTGCACTCGCGCACCCTGGCCGAGGCCAGCCTGTTCCTGCTCCGCTCGCTCGAACTGGGCGCCGACGTCCGGGCCGCCCACCCCGGCTGGGTCAGCGCGCTGCGGTCGAACCTGGACGTGGTGGTCGCCCGGCAGCGCGCCGACGGCAATCTGGGCTCGGGCCACCACGCGGTGACCGGCGAGGTGCTGTCCTGGCGGGGCGCCGCCGGCCTGACCTGGGTCGCCGCACTGGCCGAGGCGGAGCGCTGGGACGGGCCGGGCGGTGCGGACGGCGCCTACCTGGCCGCCGCGATCCGGGCCGGCGAGCACTACGCGCAGTTCGTCGACCGGGAGTTCATCCACGGCGCGCCGGAGGACGTCGACCTGGCGCCCACCTCGGAGGACGGCTACCTCGCGGTGATGTCCTACCTGGCGCTGCACCGCCGCACCGGGGAGCCGCGCTGGCTGGACCTGGCCCGGCGTGCGGCGGACTGGATGTTCACCTTCCGCTACAGCTACAACACCCGGTTCGCCGAGGGCACGATGCTGGAGCGCTACCGGTTCGCCACCCGCGGCGCCGACACCGCCTCCCCCTCCAACCAGCACCTGCACGCCTACGGGCTGATCTGCACCCAGGAGCTCGGCGAGCTGTCCGCCGCCACCGGCGACCCGTACTACGCCGAGCGCGCGGTGGAGGCGCTGGCCTGCTTCCGGCAGATGGTCGCCCGGTTCGACGGCGACATGAACGCCTACCGGGGGATGGTCAGCGAGCGGTACTACCAGACCGCCTGCTTCCAGCCGAAGGGCATGCTGCTCACGCTGTCGCACGCCTGGTCGGTGGGGGTGCTGCTGCTCGGCTGCGAGCAGGCCCTGCGCCAGCCGGTGCTGCTGGCCGACCCGGTCTAGCCGTACTGACCAGGACCGTCGCTGACATCAAGACGCCCGGCTGGCCCGTGCCGGCAGGCTCAGGATGCTCCAGCGCGTCGCCGCTGACCGTCCGATCGCGCGCGTCACCGCCAACGAGTCTCCTGGGGATCCCAGCGCTTCCCGTCCACCAGTGAAGCCATCGCCGGTTCCACGAACGCAGCGACGAGGTCGACCAGGTCGCGCACTCGACTGGAAGGGCCGGAGGCGTAGACCGTCTCGGTGGCGGCGATCTTGTCGGCAATGTGGTCGACGATCGGGTAGAGGCGGACCTGGGCCGGTGCCAGCCCGTCGATGTCGATGCCGGACAAGCGCGCGGCGATCTCCGGCTCGACGGTCATCATCGAGCCGGTGATCAGGTCGATGTGGAACTGCTCGACCTTCTTGACCCCGCAGTACACGAGCACCGGGACCCGGGATCCGGTCACCTCCGGCTGCCCTTCGGAGGCTGAGGTTCGCTTCGGCCGTCCCAGCTCGAAGCGCAGATGATCCCCGAGGTCGATACTGAGACGAGCCGACAGGTCGGCATGCGCCGCATCAGGATCGTTGATCTCGTGGAGCAGGTCGACGTCCTTGCTGTAGCGGGCGCGGTGCACCCGGATCAGCAGTGCGGTACCGCCCTTGAGTACCCAGTGACCGTCCGGGCCATGAAAGACCCTGGCGAGCAGCCGGTCGTAGACGAACCTCCGGAGGATCTCGGCTTTCTTCGCGCCGGTCTGTCGCGCCTCGCGCCCCGCCCGGACTCCGACGCTGGCCCAGAACGCGCGATCCGAGGGGTAGCTGACGTCACTGGCCATCGCCATCCACCCTCCGCTGGAGATCCTGGGCCAGCTCCGCAGCTCGCAGCGCCTCTACCGAGGACGCGTACGCCGTCGTCACGCGCTCCAGTTCCGAGATCAGCTTCTTGATCTGCAGTGCCCCCATAGGTGGCAAGTTCAGCTCCGAGAGCACCTCCAGGCCACGGAGGTGGTCCAGGATCTGCCCCGCGAAGTCGGGGGCCGGAGTGGACTGATGGGCCATCGCACTGGAGAGCCACACATCGGCGACCGCCGGGGACATCCCATGGGGCCGCCGCTCGACGAGCACCCGCAGGCGCTCCGGGTCGAGGTCCGAACGCGCAGCCGCCGCATCAACGAGGTCGCGCACATGCGAGGGGTCGTGCCTCCGGGTCAGGATCAGGTCGGCGATCGTCCGCGTCGGGGTCGTCATCGGTAGCCCCGCAAGGAAGACGAGATCCTGCGCCGGGACCGTGCCGCGGTGAACGCGAAGGCCCTCGCGTGAGGCCTGGTAGCGGCGCGGGAGTGTGAACTCGTGAACATCGGCCGGCAGATCCCCGAGCTGGAGTAGCTCGGCCGCACTGGTGTGGCTCACCACGCCGGCTTCGGTGGGCTCCCGTAGGCGCTCGGCAGCCATCCGGGTCGGCTCCAAACTCAGCCATGACGCCCTGATCGGTGTGTACTCGTCGACGGCGGCCGAGACCGCGTAGACCCCGTGCGTCGGTCGTTCGAGCAGTCCGTCGTCGACCATCCGGGTCAGGCGCGCGCGAGGGATCCTGCGCTGAACGGCCTGGGCAGTGGTGAACATCCCCCACTGCTCGGCGGCCAGCTCCAGGACGTCCGCGACAGACCTAGGCATGCTGTGAACGTTACACCCCGAGTGAAACATCCGCAGCATGACCGCGGTGTCCCCGCGGTCACGGCTCGGTCGACCAGGAAGGTCGGATGGCGTCCATCGTTACCCACAGCAGTGCCCTGGGGGGACCGCTCAGCGAGCCGCACGCACAACCCTCACGGTCAGGCCAGCGCCGCCAGCTCGGCCACCGAGTCGTACCGGCGCACCGAGCCGTCGGCGTCCTGCACCTGCACCGTGAACGCCGGCACCGCCACGTCGACGGTCAGCACCGCCGTGTCGGCCCCGTTCCGCCAGGTCAGCTCCAGCTGCGACGGGCCGGTCTGCCGGGCGGCGAACTCCCCGGCGAACGCCGGGTGCCGCGACCGGAGGCCGACCAGCCCGAGCTGGGCCCGGGTGACCTCGCCGTCGAGCGCCGCGGCCAGCTCGGCCGGGTCGTAGACGTGCCGGTTCACCTCGCGGCCCTGACCGGTGGCGGCGTACCGGGCCATGTCGTTGGTCCCGGCGAGCAGGCCGACGTAGTAGAGCTGCGGCCGCCCGGGCACGAACAGCTGCACGCACCGGGCCAGCAGGTAGGCGGTGGCGTCCTCGCCGAGCACGGAGAAGAACGTCGAGTTGATCTGGTGCGGCAGGGCGGCCCAGGCCACCTGCGCCGACGCCTGTGCCGACTGTCCGCCGGTCAGCTGCGCGGCCCGGTCGAAGATCGCGGCCATCTCGGCCTGGTCCAGCAGCCCCGGCCGCTGCCCGGACGGGCCCGCGTCGATCACGCCGATCCCGTCGTGGGTGTCGAGCACGGTCACGGCGTTCGCCGGCCGGATGTCCAGCCAGTGTGCGAGCCGGCCGGCCTCGCCGGTGTCCAGCGCGTGCAGCAGCAGCGGCGGCAGGGCGAAGTCGTAGACCAGGTCGACCAGCGGGGCGATCGCGGCCTGCTGGGTGTGGTGGGCGTGCACCTCCACCAGGACGGTCAGCCCTTCGGCCCGGGCCAGCGCGGTGATCTCCCGCACGAACTCCAGGGTGTGCTCGGTCATGAACGAGTCGGTGCCCGGCGTCTTCACCGCGTAGCCGACCGCGTCCAGCCGCACGGTGGACACCCCGCCCTCGTGCAGGGTGCGCAGGATGCGGCGCAGGTAGTCCTGGGCGGCCGGGTGGTGCACGTCCAGGTCGATCTGGGACGGCATGAACGTGGTCCACACCAGCCGCCGCTCGCCGTCGGCCCGCTGGTAGGGGGTGAACGGCAGGCCGAGCCGCGGCCGGTAGAAGGAGGTGATGTCCGCCTCGCGGGCCCCATCCGGGAACACGGTGTCGAAAGTGAGGAACATCCCGTCCGACGGCGACTCGGCGCCCCGGGCCAGCCAGTCGGTGAACTCGGCCGAGTCGGCGGAGACGTGGTTGACGATCAGGTCCGCGGTGACCTGCACCCCCGCGTCCGCAAGCGCCCGGATGTCCGCCCAACTGCCCAGGCGGGGGTCCACCGTGGCGTGGTCCACCGGGTCGAAGCCGGCGTCGGCCCCATCGAAGGGCACGAAGAACGGCAGCAGGTGGATCCCGCTGAACACCGACAGCGGACCGTCGGCGAGCAGCTCGCGGATCCCGGCCAGGTCGCCGCCCAGTCGCTCGGTGTAGGCCAGCAGATGCACTCCCTGGTCCATGCCCGTCCTCCTCATGCTCCGCCCCGCACCGTTCGTACCAGATCCGCCACCCCACCGGCCGGCGAGGTCAGTACCGGCACCGCCGACTCCGCCAGACCCGCGGCCTCCGCCATCGACGCCTGGGCCAGCACCACCACATCCGCCTCGGCGGCGGCCCGGGTCACCGCCGCCGCGACCAGCCGGTCCGCCAGCGCGGTGTCCCCGGCGGCGCGGGCCTGCGCGGCACCCTCCACCACCTCGGCCAGCACCTGCGGCGGGTGCGCGCCCACCGTCCGGCCGATCAGCCGCCCGGTGGGTCCCAGGGTCGACGCCAGCGTGGCCAGCACGGCGATCCGGCCGCGGGCGCCGGGTGCGGTGGCGAGCGCGACCGCCTCCCGGGCCATCGCCTCGTCCACCCGGATCACCGGCACCGGCACGGACCCGGCGGCGGCGTCGGTGGCGTCGCCGAGCGAGGAGCAGGTCACCAGCACAGCGTCCGCCCCGGCCTCGACCAGGTGCCGCAGGTGCCCGGCCACCCCCGCCTCGATCCGCGCCTGCTCACCCCCGGCGATCGCCGCCTCCAGCAGCCAGCCGTCCACCACGTGCAGCCGCCGCAGCCCGGGCGCCGCGGCCGCGAGATCGGCGTCGAACCGGGCGGCCAGCGCCGGGACGGTGTGCAGCAGCCCGACGGTCCCGGTCACGCCGCGGTCCACGGCCTGGCCTCGGCGTCCACCACGTCGACCAGCCGCTGCAACCGGGGCACGGACACCTCGGCCAGCGCGGCGGGCACATCGGGCCGGCCGACCACGTCGCTCCACAGCGCCCGCCCGGCCAGGAACCCGCTGGCCCCGCCCCGGCAGGCCGCCCGGACCGCACCGAGGAAGTCCTCCGGCTGCACGCCCTGGGACAGCACCACCCACGGGCCGGTGATCGCCTCGCCCAGCCGCGCGCACTCCCGCTCCAGCTCGGCCGCGGGTGCCCGGCCGCCGAGTGGCACCTGCACCTTGTACAGGTCTGGCCCGATCGGCGACAGTTCGCGGGCGGCCTCGATGATCGCCTCCTCCTGGTTCCAGGTCCCGGCGGCCAGCTCGGCCTCGGTGGCGCGGACCACGGGCTCCAGCACGGAGAGCACCCCGCGCTCGGCGGCGGTGCGGATGAACTCCCGGGCCAGTTCGACCCGCTGTGCGCGGCGCTCGTCCCGGCGCCAGATCACCAGCAGCTTGATCGCGACCGCACCGTGCAGGTCGCCGTCGGGCGCGACGACCGCCTGGTCCAGCCCGGTCTCCTGCACCGGGCCGCCCGGCTCCTGCTCCAGGTCGTCCGCGGCCAGGATCAGACCGCAGGACGGCGGCAGCAGCGCGGCGGCGGCATCGACGCCGTACACATGGTCGATCAGGAAGCCGGAGGCCAGCGGGCTGAGCGCCCGGGCCACGTCCAGCTTGAAGGCGATCATCGTTTCATCGGGGACCCGGCCGGCACCGGCCTGGTCGAACATGGTGCGCAGGCTCTCCCGCTGGTCCATCGCCACCATGGCGAGTGCACCGGAGGGCCGGGCGATGGCGTCCAGGGTGGGTCGGGCGGAGCTGGTCACGGGGGGCCTCCAGGTCTGGGTGTGCGACGCTGCCGGACTCAGTTTGTCCGATGTCGAACATTCTGGTCAATCATGTTCGACGATTGACAACCGGAGGCGGTGACCGTTGGATGGCTCCCGTGCGTTACTCCTCCGCCCCGCAGCGCCGCGACGAGCTGCTGCGCCGCCTGCGGGAGGCCGGGTACGTCTCGTCCAGCACCGCGGCGGCCGAGCTCGGCGTCTCCGAGATGACGATCCGCCGCGACCTCGGCCAGCTCGCCGCCGAAGGGCTGGCCCGGCGGGTGGTCGGCGGCGCGAGCCTGGTGGACGCCGGCACCGCCCCACCCTTCGACCTGCGCCGGGGCGAGGCCACCCGGGAGAAGGACGCGATCGCCCGTGCCGCCCTGCCGCTGCTGGCCGGCGCCGAGGTGGTCGCCCTGGACGCCGGCACCACGGTCGCCGCACTGGCCCGGCTGCTACCGGACGGCCTGACCGTGATCACGCACTCGCTGCCGGTGCTCGCCGCCTGCACCGAGCGGCCCGATCTGGAGGTGGTCGGCCTCGGCGGCACCTACCACCGGGCCACCCGGTCCTTCGCCGGACCCAGCACCCGCGCCGCCCTCGCCGACCTGGCGATCGGCACCGCGGTACTGTCCGCCACCGCCGCCGGGCCGTCCGGCGTCTGCTCCGCGGACGAGTGGGACGCCGACACCAAGCGCGCCATGGTGGCCGTCGCGGACCGGATCGTGCTGCTGCTCGACCACCGCAAGCTGGCCGCCCGGGCACCGCTGCGGGTGCTCGGCCTGGACCAGGCGGACGCGGTGGTGGTGGACGATCAGGCCACCGACGACCAGCTCGCCATGCTGCGCGACCACTGCCCCCGGGTGGTGGTGGCCGGCACCGGCGACCGGGCCGCCCCGCAGCCGGCGACCGCGAGCGCACGGTCATGACCGGTCCCCGGCTGGGCGTGATCGCGGACGACCTGACCGGCGCCTGCGACCTGGCCGATGCCGTGCGCGATGCCGGCGGACGCGCGGTGGTGATGCTCGGCGTCCCGGAACCCGGCCTGCGCCTGCCGCCCTGCGACTGTGCCGTCGTCGCCCTGCGCACCCGCACCGCCCCGGCCGACATCGCGGTCGCGGAGTCGGTCGCGGCCGCCCGGCACCTGCTGGCCGCCGGGGCGGGCACGCTCTACCAGAAGTACTGCTCCACCTTCGACTCCACCGATGACGGCACGATCGGACCGGTCGCCGACGCGCTGCGCACCCTGGTCGGCGACGGCAGCCCGGCACCGTCGATCGGCACCCCCGCCACCCCGCGGGCCGGGCGCACGCAGTACCAGGGCCACCTGTTCGTCGGCGACCGGCTGCTGTCCGAGTCCCCGCTCCGGCACCACCCGCTCACCCCGATGCACGACCCCGACCTGATCCGGGTGCTCGGCCGCCAGACCGCCCACCCGGTGGCACTGCTGCCCTGGGCCGTGCTGCACACCGCCGACCCGGCCCGGGCGCTCGCCGACCTACTGGACACCGGCGCGGCCCACGTCCTGGCGGACGCGCTCACCGATGACGACCTGGACCGCCTCGCCGCCGCCCTGCCCACCGACCGGCCCGTCCTGCTCGGCGGCGCCGCCGGATTCGCCGCCGCCCTGGCCCGCCGGTGGACGCCGGACCGGACCAACGAGCCGCCGACCCACGCCGCCGACCCCGGCACCAGCCGCGCGCTGATCATCTCCGGCAGCTGTTCGGCCCGGACCCGGGAGCAGATTGCCCACTTCGACGGACCACGCCTGGACTTGGACGCCGTGGCCCTGGCCGAGGGACGTCTCACCGTCGACGACCTGGTCGATCGGTTGGCCGACCACTACCGGCACGGCACCGGCCCGGTCCTGGTGTCCTCCTCCGCCGACCCGGACACTGTGCGCGGCACCCAGGACCGGCTCGGCCGTGACCGCGCCGCCCAGCTCCTCGAACGGGCCGCCGGGCAGCTCGCCGCCCGCGCCGTGCAGGACCTCGGCGTCCGGCGGCTGCTGGTCGCCGGTGGCGAGACCTCCGGTGCGGTGGTCGGTGCCCTCGGCCTCGGCGTGCTCCAGGTCGGGCCCGCTGCCGCGCCCGGCGTGCCGTGGATGATCCCGGCCGAGGGCCCGCCGATCCGCCTGCTGCTCAAGTCCGGCAACTTCGGCGACCCGGAGCTGTTCCGCACCGCCTGGGAGGTGTGCCCATGACCGGCCCCGCCGAACCCCCGGCCGTGACCGCGGCACGACTCGCCGTGGTCGACGCCTGCCGGCACCTCGCGGATCGCGGCCTGTCCCCCGGCGGCTCCGGCAACCTCAGCCTGCGCGTCGGCGACTGGCTGCTGGTCACGCCCACCGGGTCCAGCCTCAGCCGGGTCCGGCCGGAGGAGCTCGCGCTGGTCCCGGTCGAGGCGGGCGCCCCCAGCCCGGCGTCGGCACCCGTGCCCTCCAAGGAGGTGCCGCTGCACCGCGCCGTCCTCGCCGCCCGCCCGACGGCCACCGCCGTGGTGCACCTGCACTCCCCCGCCGCCGTCGCCGCCTCCTGCCTGGACCCTGCCCGGCTGCCGCAGGAGACCGCGACCGGCCCGCTGCCCGCGATCACGCCCTACCAGGTGATGCGGCTCGGCGAACTCCCGGTCGCCCCGTTCGCCCTGCCCGGCTCCGACGACCTGGCCGAGTCCGTCCGCTCGCTCGCCACCACCGCGCCCGCGCTGCTGCTGGCCAACCACGGCTCGGTGGTCGCCGGGACCAGCCTGGCCGCCGCGGTGGACCTGGCGGAGGAACTGGAGGCCGCCGCCCAGGTCGTGCTCCTGCTCGCCGGACTGCCACACCGCCGCCTGACTGCCGCCCAGGTCGCCGCGCTCCGCGCCCGCTGACCCCCGGCCCGATCCGGGCCTGCCGGGGGATGGTGCCCGGCGGGGAGCAGTCGGTAATGTGGCAACGTTCCTACATCCCGCCCACAGTCGTGCGGAGGGTGCCATCCGCGCCCGCCGGAGGAGAGCCGTGCATCGTCACCTGACCGACCTGACCGCCCGGATCGACCGGACCCTGCGCGAGCGCATCCTGCCGGCGGTGCACACGCACCGGACGCCGGTGGAGGTGACCGTCGCGCACCTGCCGGGTGAGCCGGTGCCGTTCGCCGAGGCGGTCCGGCTGCCGTTCGTGCCGACCGCGGTGGGCGAGCCCTGGGGCCGGGCGTGGTCCACCAGCTGGTTCCGGATGCGGGCAACCGTCCCGCCGGAGCTGGCCGGTCGCCGGGTGGAGCTGCTGGTCGACCTGGGGTTCCGCACCGGCGGCCCAGGGTTCGAGGCCGAAGGGCTGGTGTACACCCCGGACGGCGTCCCGCTGAAGGGGATCGAGCCGCGCAACCTGTACGTGCCGATCACCGCGAGCGCGACCGGCGGCGAGCAGGTGGACCTGTACGTCGAGGCCGCCGCCAACCCGACCATCGGCGGCAGCCCGACCACCGACCTCGGCGACCTGGCCACCGTCCCGGACACGCCGCTGTACCGGCTGGCCCGGGCCGAGATCGCCGTGCTGGAGGAGGAGGTGCAGGCGCTGGCGATCGACACCCAGGTGCTGCACGAGCTCGCGCTCCAGCTGCCGGAGAACGACCCGCGCCGCGAGCAGATCCGGGTCGCCCTGGAGCGGATGGTCGACGACCTGGACGTGCGGGACATCCCGGGCTGCGCCGCCCGCGCCCGCGCCCTGCTCGCTCCGCTGCTGGCCGCCCCAGCGGTGACCGGAGCGCACCGGATCTCGGCGGTCGGGCACGCGCACATCGACTCGGCGTGGCTGTGGCCGGTGCGGGAGACCATCCGCAAGTGCGCGCGGACGTTCGCCAATGTGACCGCCCTCGCCGAGGACTACCCGGAGCTGCGGTTCGCCTGCTCGTCGGCGCAGCAGTACGCCTGGACCCAGCAGCACCACCCGCAGGTCTTCGACCGGATCCGCCAGAAGGTCGCGAGCGGCCAGTTCGTGCCGGTCGGAGGGATGTGGGTGGAGTCGGACACCAACCTGCCCGGCGGTGAGGCGCTGGTCCGGCAGTTCGTGCAGGGCAAGCGGTTCTTCGCCCGGGAGTTCGGCGTCGAGCCGCGCGAGGTGTGGCTGCCGGACTCGTTCGGCTACACCGGTGCGCTGCCGCAGTTGGCCCGGCTGGCCGGCTTCCGCTGGTTCCTGTCGCAGAAGATGTCCTGGAACACCACCAACCGGTTCCCGCACCACACGTTCTGGTGGGAGGGGATCGACGGCAGCCGGGTGTTCACCCACTTCCCGCCGGCGGAGACCTACAGCGCCAAACTGTCCGGCGAGCAACTGGCCTTCGGGGTGGCGAACTTCGCCGACGCGGGACCGGCCAACCGCAGCCTGCTCCCGTTCGGCTACGGCGACGGGGGCGGCGGCCCGACCCGGGAGATGCTGGAGACCGCCCGGCGGGTGGCCGACCTGGCCGGTTCGCCGCGGGTGGCGATCGAGACCCCGGCCGAGTTTTTCGCCGCCGCGCAGGAGGAGTACCCGCAGGCGCCGGTGTGGTCCGGGGAGATGTACCTGGAGTTCCACCGCGGCACCTACACCAGTCAGCTCGCGATGAAGCAGGGCAATCGCCGCACCGAACACCTGCTGCGCGAGGCCGAGCTGTGGACCGCGACCGCCGCCGTCCGGGCCGGATCGGGATTCGACTACCCCTACCAGCAGCTGGACCGGATCTGGCAGGAGATGCTGCTGCTGCAGTTCCACGACATCCTGCCCGGCTCGTCGATCGCCTGGGTGCACCGGGAGGCCCGGGAGACCTACGCCCGGCTGGCGGCCGAGCTGGAGGAACTGATCGCCACCGCGCTGGCCGCCGCGGCCGGCACCGGCGACCGCGAGCTGGTCGCCAACGCCACCCCGCACGAGGTGGACGGCGCTCCGGCACTGACCATCGCGGCCGACGCCGGGCCGGTCGCCGCACCGGTCACGGTGTCCCACCAGGACGGCGCCGTGGTCCTGGACAACGGGCTGCTGCGGGTCCGGATCGACGCGGACGGCACGCTCGGCGCGGTGCACGACCTGGTCGCCGACCGGGAGGTGCTGGCGCCCGGGTCGAGCGCGAACCTGCTGCAGCTGCACCCCGACCTGCCGGTGCGCTTCGACGCCTGGGATGTGGACGAGTTCTACCGGCACCGGGTGCGGGACCTGCGCTCGGTGCAGGACCTGACCGTCGACACCGTCGATCCGGCCCGGCCGGTGGTCCGGGTGACCCGGGTGGACGGCGACTCGACCTACCGGCAGTCGATCACGCTGGCGGCCGGCGAGCGGCGGGTGGACCTGACCCTGGACGTCGACTGGCACGAGCGCGAGACGCTGTGCAAGGTCGCCTTCCCGCTGGCCCTGCACGCCGACCGGTCCAGCGCGGAGACCCAGTTCGGTCACGTGCACCGGGCCACCCACACCAACACCTCCTGGGACGCCGCCCGGTTCGAGATCTGCGCGCACCGCTGGCTGCACGTCGCCGAACCCGGCTACGGCGTCGCGGTGGTGAACGACTCCACCTACGGCCACGACGTCACCCGGCCCGGCCCCGGCGATGCCCGTGCGGCCGGGGCGACCACGGTGCGGCTGTCGCTGGTCCGGGCGCCGCGCTACCCCGACCCGGAGACCGACCAGGGCCGGCACACGATGCGCTACGCCCTGGTGTGCGGGGCGGGCATCGACGACGCGGTGCGCGAGGGCTACCGGATCAACCTGCCCCGCCGCCGGCTGCACGGCGACGGCCCGGTCCAGCCGCTGGTGTCCGTGGACGGTGGCGGCGCGGTGGTCGAGGCGGTCAAGCTGGCCGACGACCGGTCCGGCGATGTGGTGGTCCGGCTGTACGAGTCGCTCGGCGGTCGCGGCCGGGCCCGGGTCCGCCCCGGGTTCACGGTCGCCGGTGCCGACGTGGTGGACCTGCTGGAGCGGCCCGACCCGGAGATCGCCGCCCTCGCCCCGTGCGTCACGGCCGAGGACGCGTCCGTCCTGGTGGACCTGTCGCCGTTCCAGGTGGTCACGCTCCGCCTGCGCCGCGCCTGACGCCCCGCCCGCCCGCCACGTCCGTGCAGGTCAGCGAACGTGGCGGGCCGGTGGCGGGTCGGTGGCGGGTACCTGGCGACCCGGTGGCGTGGGGCCGCGGGGCGATCCCGCCTACCGTCCTCGGCATGAACACCACCCGCATCGCCGAACTCCGCCGGGCCCGGGGTTGGACCCAGGAGCGGCTCGCCGCGACCAGCACCGTGGCCGTCCGCACCATCCAGCGCCTGGAGGCCGGTGCCGACGCGTCCCTGGAGACCCTGTCCCTGCTCGCCGACGCCCTGGGCGTCACGGTGTCCGAGCTGTTCGACTCGGTCGAGGACGAGCGGTTCGCGGACTCGGTGCGCGACCTGGACGAGCGCACCGCCGGGCAGCGGGCCGCCCGCAAGCGGGTCGAGGACGGCTGGGAGCACCTGTTCAACGGGGTCGGCGTGATCATCTCGATCGTCGCGACGATCCTGCTGGTCACCCGGGTGACCGGCTGGGCGGTGCTGCTGGTGCCCGGGATCTACTGGGCCGGCATCCGGATGCTGTTCGAGTCCGCCAAGGCGACCTGGCTCGACCCGCGCCTGGATGCCCGGTTCCCGCTCACCGCCCCGCGTCTGGGCTGAGCCGCCCGGCCAGCACCCGGTCCAGCGCCTCATCCAGCAGCCGCCACCCCTCGGGCCCGACCAGCCAGCGTGCCGCACCGTGCGAGCCCAGGAACACCGTCGTCCGTGCCGCCGGTGCCGGGCTGCCGTCCGCGACCGCCGCACCGGCCGCCAGTTCGCACAGCACCGGGTGCATGGTCGGCTCCGGCGCGCGGGCCAGCACCCGGGCGTCCGGCACCGGCTGGCACCAAGTCATCGCGCCCGGCCCACGGTGCACCACCGGCGCCGACCCGTCGTCGAGCGTGAGCCGTTCCAGCCCGAGCAGCACCCCGCTGTCGGTCGCCACCCCGAGGGTCAGCAACCGTCCGTAGGCCAGCACCGGCACCGCGGCCTGCGCCACCGCTGCCGCCGCCTCGGCCGTCGCGGTCGGGGTCAGCACCACCAGATCGGCGGCGTGCTCGTCGCCCGGCGTCCAGGTCGCGCAGAGCCGGACGGCCAGGCCGCGCCCGCGCAGCCACTCGGCGGTGGCGCGATCGCCGTCGGTCGGCTGGTCGCCGGCGATCAGCACCGCCCGGCGGCGGGTGCGCTCCTCATCCAGCGCAGCGTCGTCGCCAGGGTCGCCCTCGCGCACGCTCAGCACCGCCCGCACGAACGCCGTCACCTCGCTCCGGAACACATCCGGGTAGTCCAGCTCCACCACGCCCAGCGCCGCCGCGGCCGCAGCCCGCAGCGCCGGGTCCTCGGGCCGTTCCAGCACCCGGCAGGCCGCCAGCCCCGCGACCCCGGCGTGCACCCCGGCGGCCAGCAGCGGTCGTAGCCCGTCCACCAGCGGGTGCCGGACCGCCCCGGCCTCCCCGGCGGCCAGCCCACGCATCCGCTCCGTGACGGCCGCCCGGGCGTCCGGGTCGCCGGCCAGCGCCCGGTCCATCGCGGCGGAGAGCTCCGGGTCACGCGGCGCGGACGGCGGCCAGGACGAGCAGGCCCGGACCACCGGCGCCACCAACCCCGCATGCTCCCCCGCGACGGTGGCCAGAGCCTCGGCGGCCGCCTGTGCCGGGTCGTAGCCGGCAGGGTCGTGCGCCCACCGGCCGACGCTCGCCAGCGCCAGCCGGGTGGGCACCGCCTCGATCATCCCGTTGGCCACGATCGCGTCCAGCGGCAGATCGGCGACGGTGCCCGGACGTCCGAGCAGCGGGCCGAGGAACAACCGGGTCCGGTCGAAGTCGTTGACCGGGAAGTTGTCCCACAGCACCAGCCGGCGACCGTAGGACTCGGCGGCGCTGAGCACGTCCTCGCGGGTGATGTCGCCGACCACGACGTCCCGGCCGGTCCAGATCACCCGGGCGTCCGCGGGCAGCGTGCGCGCCAGTCCGTCGCGGTAGTCGGAGCGCTCACAACCGGCGTAGTCGGTGGGGCAGACGGTCATCGGGTGGGTCAGGCCGTGCGGGGTGAGGAAGTCGTCCCGGAACCTGCGCGCCACCTCGCCGTGGGCGCGCCCGGCACCGCGCGGCCCGTCGCCGAACACCGCGGCGTCGGCCGGGTCGGACAGCCGGTCCGGGATGTCATCGAACAGCAGCCAGACGTCGGCGACCCCGGCGGTCCACACCTGCTCGGCCTTCTGGACCAGGCTGGCGTACTCGGCGTCGTCGGCGTAGCGCATCGACAACCCGGGCGCGATGGACCAGACGAAGCGCACCCCGCGGTCGGCGGCCCGGGCGGCCAGCTCGGCCAGCCGGGCCAGCGCGTCCGCCGGGTACGGCTCCCGCCAGCGTTCCCGGTGCCAGGGGTCGTCCTTCGGGGCGTAGAGGTAGGTGTCCAACCCGAGACCGGGGAAGGCGTCGAGCAGGGACAACCGCTCCTCGTGACTCCAGGGCGGGCCGTAGAAGCCCTCGACGACTCCGGCGGACAGGGCTGACGACGCGGACTGCGGCACGGCGGTGTGCGACATGGATCGATCTCCCGGGCTCGATATGGGATCGATTGCAGAGTAGCATCGGCCGAGCCAGACCGACCCGCGCGATGATGCACGAGGAGCAGCATGAGCAGGCCACGACCCACCACCGGCGCACCGATGTCGAACGCCCCGGCCGGCACCCAGCCCCGGGACCTCCCCGCGACCCCCCGCCCGCACGCCACCCCGGACCGGACCATCCACATGATCGGGAACTCGCACATCGACCTCGTCTGGCTCTGGCCCTGGCAGGAGGCGTACCAGGAGGCCCGCGCGACGTTCTGGTCCGCCATCCACCGGATGGACGAGTACCCGGACTTCGTGTTCACCTGCGACCAGATGGCACTGCTGGACTGGGTCGAGGAGCAGGACCCGGAGCTGTTCGCCCGGATCACCGCGCGGGTCGCGGAGGGCCGCTGGGTGAACGTCGGCGGCTGGTGGTGCGAGCCGGACTGCAACATGCCGATGGGCGAGTCCTTCGCCCGCCAGGGCCTGTACGGCCAGCGCTACCTGATCTCCCGGTTCGGCACCCCCGCCACCGTCGGGATGAACGCCGACCCGTTCGGGCACGCGGCCAGCCTGCCGACCGTGCTGCGCGGCCACGGCCTGGACTCCTACCTGTTCCTGCGCCCCGGCCCGCACGAGAGCGAACTGGAGCAGAAGACGCTGTTCCGCTGGCGCGCCCCGGACGGCTCGGAGGTGCTCGGCTACCGGATCCCGTTCGAGTACTGCTCGCCGTCGGGGTCGGTGGACGGCCAGGTGGACAAGGCGCTCGGCACCCTGGACCGGACCCTGGGCGACGTGATGGTGCTCTACGGCGTCGGCAACCACGGTGGCGGCCCGACGATCGCGAACATCGAGTCGATCCACCGCTACGACCGGATGGGCTCCTTCGGCCGGCTGCAGATGTCCTCGCCGCGGGCCTACATCGACTCGGTGCACGCCCGCGGGCCGGAGTTCCTGGAGTCCCTGAACGTCTGGACCGACGACCTGCAGCACCACGCCCCCGGCTGCTACTCCGCGCACTCCGGCATCAAGTCCTGGGAGCAGCGCGCGCAGTACGCCCTGCTGTCCGCCGAGCGCTGGGCCGCGGTGGCCGCGATGCACGACGGTGCGGCCTACCCGCGCGAGGACCTGGAGCGCGCCTGGAAGCAGGTGCTGCTGAACCAGTTCCACGACGTGCTGCCCGGCTCGGCGATCGAGCACGCCTACGACGACGCCCGCGACCAGCTGGGCGAGGCGACCGCGGTGGCCAAGCGGATCATCACCCGGGCGCACAACGTGCTCGCCCGGCAGATCGACATCCCGACCGAGACCGGCAGCCAGCCGATGGTGGTGTTCAACCCGCACCCCTGGCCGGTGTCCACCGACGTGGAGATGCACTACGGCTCGCACCCGGGCGAGGTGCACGTGGTCGACGACGAGGGCCGGGTGGTGGTCAGCCAGCCCACCCAGTCCCGGGCCACCACCAACCAGACCGGCCGCGGGGCGATCGTGTTCCGGGCCGAGGTCCCGGCGCTGGGCTACCGGGTCTACCGGGTGCGGATGGCCACCCAGCCGGTCCGCCCGGAGTGGAGCAGCCACGCGCCCGGCCCGCTGACCGTCTCCGAGACCGTGCTGGAGAACGACCTGGTCCGGATCGAGCTCGACCCGCGCACCGGGTGGATCCGGTCCTACCGGGACAAGCGCACCGGGCTGGACGTGATGCACGGGGTGGACGGCTCGACGCACACCCAGGTCTGCGACGACCCGACCGACACCTGGGGCCACCGGGTGGTGTCCTACGCCTGGCCCGGCGACCCGATGACCACCACCCGGATCGTGGTCCGCGAGTCCGGCCCGCTGCGCGCCCGGGTCCGGGTCGAGCGTGAGTGGGGCGCCTCCCGGATGGTGGAGGAGCTGCTGCTCGACCACGACAGCCCGGTGCTGCGGGTCGACGTCACCCTGGACTGGCGCGAGCCGGCCCGGCTGCTCAAGCTCCGGTTCCCGACCGCGCTGGCCGACCCGCGGGCGACCTACCAGATCCCCTACGCCGAGCTGGAACGCCCGGTGGACGGCGCCGAGGAGCCCGGCCAGGGCTGGGTCGACCTGACCGGCACCGTCGACGGCCGCCCGGCGGGCCTGACCGTGGTGGTGACCGACAAGCACGGCTACGACGTCTCCCCCGGCGACCAGCCGAGCATCGGGGTGACCGCGGTGCGCAGCCCGGTGTACGCCTGGCACGACCCGCGGCTGCTGGACGGCGACGACGTGTACTCCTACCAGGACCAGGGCGTGCAGCGGTTCTCCTACGAGCTGGTGGTGCACGACGGCGACCGGCACGCCGCCGACCCCACCCGCCGGGCGGCCCTGCTCGGCTCGCGGGTCCGGGCGATGCTGGAGTCCTTCCACGCCGGTGACCTGCCGCGCACCGGCTCCTTCGCCTCCGACCAGGCCGGTCCGGTCATGGTCACCGCGATCAAGGGCACCGAGGACGCCACCGACGGCACCAGCGGCACCGACCTGGTGGTGCGGGCGGTCGAGACCCGCGGCGCACCGGGCACCGCCCGGATCGACCTGCCGCTGGTCGGCCGCACGGTGCAGGCGGAGTTCGGGCCGTACCAGCTGCGGACCTTCGTGGTCCCGGCCGACCCCGCCGCCCCGGTGCGCGAGGTCGACCTGGTGGAGCGCCCGCTGCCGGAGGAGCCGGCCGACCTGCGCAGCACCCCGGCTGCCCCGGAGATCCCGGCAGCCGCGGACGGCGAGCAGAGCGACGGGGAGCCCGCACCGTCGGCGCTCACGCCCACCCAGGCCACCCCGCCCGCCGCCACCGGCCGGCCCCGGCCGACCGCGGCGCCCTCGGCGGACGACCCGGCCTGACCGGCACCACAGAGGGGGACGTCCCGGGCGGGACGTCCCCCTCCGTCGTCAGTGCGGGTCGCCGTGCCAGGAGTGCCAGAGCGCGGCGTACTGCCCACCGGCGGCGACCAGCTCGTCGTGCGAGCCCTGCTCCACGATCCGACCGGCCTCGACCAGCACCACCCGGTCCGCGTCGTGCGCGGTGTGCAGCCGGTGCGCCACCGCCACCACGGTGCGGCCTGCCAGCATGGCGGACAGCGCGTCCTCCAGGTCGCGGGCGGCGCCGGGATCCAGCAGCGAGGTGGCCTCGTCCAGCACCACGGTGTGCGGGTCGAGCAGCACCAGCCGGGCCAGCGCGAGCTGCTGGGCCTGCGCCGGGGTCAGCACCACCCCGCCGGAGCCGACCACCGTGCCCAGCCCGTCCGGCATCGCGTCCACCCAGCCGAGCGCCCCGACCACCCGCAGCGCGGACCGCAGCGCCGAGTCGGTGGCGTCGCCGGCCGCCAGCCGCAGGTTCTCCGCGAGCGTCCCGACGAAGACGTGGTGCTCCTGGGTGACCAGGGCGACGTGCCGGCGCAGCTCGGGCAGTTCCAGGTCCACCAGCGGCACCCCGCCGACGGTCACCGCCCCGGCGGTCGGCCCGTTGATCCCGGCCAGCAACCGGCCCAGGGTCGACTTGCCCGACCCGGAGGGCCCGACCACCGCCAGCCGCTCGCCGTCCCGCAGCCGCAGCGACACATCCCGCAGCACGTCCACCCCGGGCCGGTAGGCGTAGCGCACCCGGTCCACCACCAGGTCCTCGGAGTCCGGGACGGCGCCGGTCGGCACCCGGTCCGAGGGCACCGCGGCCACCCCGATGATCCGGGACAACGCCGTCGTGCCGACCTGGATCTCGTCCATCCAGCCGATCAGTTCGTCCACCGGGCTGGTCAGCTGCATGGCGTACAGCGCGATCGCGGCGACCGCGCCGGGGGTGGCCCGGCCGGAGGCGACCAGCCAGGCGCCCCAGCCGACCACGGTCACCACCGGCAACAGGAAGCCGAGCGTGGTGCACGGGAACCACCAGGACCGCAGCCGCAGGGTGTACCGCTCGGAGTCCCGACGTTCGGCCAGCGCCGCGTCGATGGTCCGGCGCTGGGCCCGGGCCAGGTTCAGCGCCTCGATGGTCCGGGCACCCTCGACCGTCTCGGCGATCACCCCGGACAGCAGCGCGTAGGACGCCAGCCGCCGCCGGTAGCCGGGCCCGGCCTTGCGCAGGTACAGCCGGGTGCTCACCGCGATCAGCGGCACCCCGACCGCCAGTGCGCAGGCCAGCAGCGGGTCGGTCAGCACCGCGGCGACCACGGTCAGCAGCACGGTCATCCCGGCCACCAGGATCCGCGGCACCCCGAACCGCACCGTGCGGGCCACCGACTCGATGTCGTTGGTGGTGCGGGCCAGCAGGTCGCCGGTCCCGGCGCTCTCCACCGTGGACAGCGGCAGCCGCCCCACCGTGCGCAGGAACTCCTCGCGCAGCGCGGCGAACACGGTCTCGCCCAGCACCATCGCGGCGCGCTGGGCGTACCGGGTGGTCACCGCCTGCACCGCGAGCGCGGCCAGCAGCACGGCGGCGGTCCGGTCCACCGCGCCGGTGTCGATGGTGCCGTCGGTGGCGGCGTCCACCAGGCGGCCGAGCAGCCAGGGCCCGGCCAGCCCGCACACCGCCGCCGCACCGTGCAGCAGCAGCACCGCGGCCAGTTCCCGGGCGTGGGCGCGGATCAGGCGGGCGCCGGTGCGCCGGACCGTGGCCCCGTCAGCGATCGGTAGCAGCATCGCGGTCCTCCTGGTCGTGTTCCCACAGCGCATCCACCCCGCCGGCCTCCGCATCACTGGGGTCGGTGCCGGGGTCCGGCTCGGCGTCGGAGGTGGTGCGGGCGACCACCGACCGGTACAGCTCGCCGACCTCGTCGTCCCGGCGCATCAGCTCGCCGTGCGTGCCGGCGCCGACCAGCCGGCCGTGGTCCAGCACCGCCACGTCGTCCACCCGGTCCAGCAGCAGCGGGCTGGCGGTGACCACCACCGTGGTCCGCCCGTCCCGGGCCCGGCGGACCCCGGAGGCGATCAGCGACTCGGTGTGCGCGTCCACCGCGCTGGTCGGCTCGATCAGCACCAGCACCTCGGCATCGGTGAGCAGCGCCCGCGCCAGGCTGAGTCGTTGCCGTTGCCCGCCGGAGAACGTCCGGCCGCGCTCGGCCACCGACTCCGCCAGTCCGGCCGGTAGCGCGTCCACGGTCTCCCGGGCGGCGGCCGCCTGCAGTGCGGCGTCCACCCGGTGGCGCCGGGGGTGGGCCCGGGCCCGGTCCGGCTCCCGCACGGCCAGCACGTCCAGCCCGTCCACCAGCGGCCCGGCGAACAGGTGCGGCGTGGAGTCGGAGACCACGATCCGGCGCCGCACCTCGCGCACCCGGACCGACCGGTGATCGACCCCGCCCCAGAGCACCGGCGCGTCCCGCAGCACCGCATCGTCGAACCGGCCGAGCCGGGTGGCGACCGCGGCCGCGGCGTCCGGGTCCGGGTCGACCACCGCGGTGAACCGTCCCGGCCGGACCACCAGCCCGGAGGCGACGTCCTCCAGCGGGGAACCGTGCGGCGGTGGCTCGACCGGGTCGCCGGGGTCCTGCACCGCGGGCCGGATCCGCAGCACCGCCAGCACCCGGCGGGTGGCGACCACGCCCCGGGTGAACACCTGCGCGGCCTCCGCCCCGGTGCGCAGCGGGATGACCAGGAAGGTGGCATAGCCATAGACGGTGACCAGCTCGCCGGCGGTCAGCACCCCCTGAGCGACCAGCCGGGCGCCGGCCCAGACCAGCGCGGCGACCAGGATCCCGGGCAGCAGCACCTGCATCCCGTCCAGCCAGGACTGGGTGCGGGCCACCTCCACCGCGGCCACCCGGGCGCGCTGGGACTGCCGGGCGTACCGGTCGACGAAGGCGTCCTCGCCGCCGATCCCGCGCAGCACCCGCAGACCGGACACGGTGTCCGCGCCGAGGGTGGTGAGCAGGCCGGTCTCCTGTCGGTAGTCCTGCTGGCGGCGTTGCAGCGGTCCGATCAGCACGGTCAGCGCGGCGGCCAGCACCGGCACGCCGACCAGCACCAGGACGCCGAGCAGCGTGGAGCGCAGCAGCACCACCACCGCCACGCACAGGTAGGCGACCACCCCGCCGACCAGCCGGGCGACCACGTCGAACATCTCGCCCAGCCGCAGCGCGTCGCCGGAGACGGTCGCCACGATCTCGCCCTGTGCGGTGGTCGCGGTGATCGCGTGCCCGGTGTCCGCGGAGTGGTGCCCGATCAGCCGGGCCACCCCGAGCGAGGACCGCAGCCAGTTGGTGACCGCCATCCGGTGCCGGAGCGTGGTGGTCGCCGCCTGGACACAGGCCACCGCCAGCAGGGCCGCACACCAGCGCACCACGTCGCCGGCCCGCCCGGTCACGCCCTCGTCGACCGCGCGGCCGAGCAGGTACGGCCAGGCCACCTGACACAGCATCCACACCACGCCGAACAGCACGCCGCCGGCCAGGGTCCAGGGCTGCCGGCCCGCCTGCCAGAGCAGGAACCGGGGCACTGAGCCCAGCGGTGGGGCCCCGGGTGCCCGGCGCCGGCCGAGGGGCGTACCCAATTCGGCCGAGTTGACCGCCTGATCCACCACAGGCATACCCAATCCCTCACTTTTGTGGCATCGTTGCCACATCAGCCTAGCCATCGTCACGGCGCCGAGTCCATGCAGAGAAGCGGGAGAACATGCGTAATCACACCGTGACCGTTGCGATCTTGTTCCGCCACGGCGGGCGCGACTAACGTCCAATGTGGGAAGGTTTGCAGACCATCGGTCTCGTACCGGGGTCACCCGGCAGGGTGGTAACGACGCCGCCCCGCCGCCCGACGAAGGGATAGAGGTTCATGACCAAGAGTCGTCGCACCGTGGTCGCGCTGCTGCCGATCACCGCGCTTGCCCTGGCTGCCTGTAGCAGCGGTGGCGGGGACGGGGGCAACACCTCCGAGCCGACCAGCTTCGGCACCGAGGCCACCGGCACCCTGAGCGCCTGGGGCTTCGAGAACGCCGACGATGTCGGCCAGTCCCGGCTGGACTTCGCCGCCGAAGAGCTCTCCGACCTCGACATCGAGCTGGACGCCACCGCCTTCGACGCCCAGAAGTTCACCACCCGGCTCGCCAGCGGCGACGTCCCGGACGTCGTGCAGATGGACCGCCGGTTCGTCACCACCTACGCCGCGCAGGACCTGATCCTCCCGTTGAACGCCTGCTACGAGGCGCACGACGTCGTCCCGGAGGAGCAGTACTACCCGTCGGTGGTCGACGACATGCGGTACGAGGACGAGGTCTGGGGGGTGCCGCAGTTCTACCAGCCCCCGGCGATCATCCTGAACACCCGCGTGATGGAGGCCGCCGGCGTCACCGCCGACCAGATCGACACCTCCCAGCCCGAGGTCCTGATCGACGCGATCTCCAAGATGTACCAGGAGAGCGGCGGCAACCCGTCCGTGCTCGGCCTCGACCCGCAGGCCAACGGCCAGGCCGAGCTCTGGGTGCTCGGCATGGGCGGCCAGCTCAACGACGCCGACGGCGTGCCCACGCTGGACGACCCGTCCAACATCGCGGGCATCGAGCTGCTCAAGCAGGTCGTCGACGCCCAGGGCGGTTACGCCAAGGTCCGGTCGTTCACCGACTCCTTCGACACCTTCGGGGAGAACAACCAGTTCGTCGCCGACCAGGTCGGCGCCCAGGTGAACGCCCAGTGGTACCCGAACGTGCTGGGCGACTACGTGGGCCAGGTCGAGATCGGTGCCGTGCCGTTCCGCGACCAGAACGGTGAGCCGTTCTCGGTGGCGAGCGGGCAGGCCTTCGTCATCCCGGCCGCGGCCGAGAACAAGGACGCGGCCTGCGCCTGGATGCTGAGCCTGACCTCGCACGACGCCTGGCTCGCCGCCGGTGAGGCCCGCGGTGAAACGGTCGCCGAGAACGACTCGATCAACACCGGCCTGTTCACCGGTTCGCCGCAGGCCGACCAGGAGCTGCGCGAGCTCTGGGTCGAGCCGACCGGCGACGAGGGCTTCGACCAGACCATCGCCACCTACTACGAGGTGGTCGAGTACGGGCAGACCTTCGGGTCCTCCCCCGCCGGTCAGGAGATCCAGAACGAGTTGAGGAACGCCGTCACCAACGTGCTGCTCGGTGACAAGACCGCGGAGGACGCTCTGGCCGAGGCGCAGACCGCGGCCATGCGGGCCTACGACAACATCACCGGCGGCTGATCACCGCCATGACCAAGTACCGCGAGGGGCTCGCCGGGACCACCGGCGGGCCCCTCGCGGCGTCCCGGGCCACCGAGGAGGACCCGTGCCGACCCTGACCATCGACACCGGCGGCCCGGCCCGGCTCAGCGTGCAGGCCGGCGACGGCACCTGGTGCCTGCCGGACCACGCCGTGCGCGACCGGACCGCCGCCGAGCGGCCCGGCGCGATGGACCTGGACCTGGACGCCACCGACCGCTCCGGCTCGGTGCCCGGCTACACCCGGCACCTGGTCAGCGACGGCGTGGTGGAGGTGCCCGTCCCGCGCGGCGCCTGCACGGTGATCGCCGAGCGCGGCCCCGAGCACCACCGGGTGGAACGCCGGATCGACGCCGGCCCGGGCACCACCCACGTCAGCGCGGTGCCCGAGCGCTGGACCGACCTGGCCGCCGAGGGCTGGTGGTCCGGCGACCTGCACGTGCACCGCCCGCTCGCCGACGCCGGCCTGCTGCTGCGCGCGGAGGACCTGCACCTGGCCGCCGTCGTCACCCGGTGGACCGGGCAGCCGGCCGCCGACGACCTGGCCGGACCGCCCCGGGCGGCCACGACCGTGGACGGCGACCGGCACGTGGTCGCCCCGGTGACCGAGGACGAGCGCGGCGGCGGCGCCTGGCTGCTGCACGGCGCCTCGGTGGCCGACCTGCCCGGCACCGACGCCCGCTCCTGGTGGTACCCGCCGGGCCGTGACCTGGTGGACCGGGCACGGGCGCGGGGCGCCTGGTTCGACTGCGAGAAGCTCACCTGGTGGGAGACCCCGGTGATGATGGCCACCGGCGCCCCGGACAGCGTCGGGGTCCTGAACAACCACTTCCTGCCCGGCGGGTTCCTGGCGAACGAGGCCTGGGGCCGCCCCCGGGACCGCAGCCGGTACCCCGGCGCCGCCGGCACCAGCCGGTACCACCTGGACCTCTACTACCGGTACCTGCGCTGCGGTCTGCGGGTGCCTGCCTCCGCGGGGTCCGCCTCCGGGGTGATGCCCGCCCCGCCCGGTTACAACCGGGTCTACGTCCAGGCCCCCGGTCCGCTCACCGTCGCCGGGTTCTACGACGCGCTGCGGGCCGGCCGCTCGATGGTCACCAACGGCCCGCTGCTGACCTGCACCGTCGACGGACAGGGCCCCGGCGCCACCGTGCCGGCCGGACCGGCGCGGGTCCGGGCGTCCGTGCGGTGGACCGGCCCACACAGCACGATCGAGGTGGTCGCCGACGGCCGGGTGGTCGCCCGCACCGACGGGCCGGAGCTGGACACCACCGTCGACCTGACCCGGTGCGGCTGGCTGGCGGTCCGCGCGTGGGTGCCGGACCCGGTCACGGTCCGCCTGGCGCACACCAGCCCGGTCTACGTCGACCGCGACGCACCGCCGGACCCGGACGACCGGGCGTTCTTCGCCCACTGGGTCGATGAGCTGACCGCGGCAGCCCGGGCCGACCGCACCCGGTTCGCGGGCGCGGCGCACCGGGACCAGGTGCTGGACCTGTACGACCGCGCCGCCCGGTTCTACCGCTGACGTGCTCGGCGGGTCCGGGCATAACAGGACCCCCCGCACACCCGCCAGAGCTCACCTGCCCTTGCTGCCTTCCGGCCCTGGGGGGGTTCAGCGAGATGACGCCGCACGAGGGGTCGAGCACCAGGGTAACCCAGTCCGGGGCCCTGCTCCGACTCGGGTCAGCCCGCGATCGCCCCCGCAGGCCCGTACCGGTCCAGGTTGCCGACCGCGGCCCGGCTGGCAGCACCGGTCTTGCGCCGGATGCTGTAGATGTGGCTCTCGACCGTGCGCCGGCTGAGGAAGAGCTTCTCGGCGATGTCGCCGTTCGGCCAGCCCCGGGCGACCAGGTGCACCACCTCCCACTCCCGGTCGGTGAGGTGCTCGATCCCGGCCTGCCGGGCGGGCTGCAGGTGCCGTTCCTGTTGCAGGGCCCGGGCGGCCGCGCGGGCGGCGTTCGCGGCGTCGAAGTCGTTCCGGTCGGCGAACATCCCCGCCGCGGTGAGGTAGCTGGTCACCGCCTGCGCTGAGCCGGACTCCTTGAGGGTCGCCGCCACGGCGGACAGCGCCTCCGGGTCCTGGTCGACCATGGCGCGCTTGGCCTGCAGGTAGCTCACGTACAGGGGGCCGCCGATCCGGCGGGCCGACTCGGTGAACGCCTCGGCTCGCCGCGCGTCGTACCGCAACAGCAGCCGGTTCATCTCGGTCGTGTCGGCGGCCAGAGCGTAGCCTCTCTCCCGGAGCTGCCGGATCGTCCCGTCCAGCAGCTCGGCGCATTCATCGAGTCTGCCGTGCGCGTACAGCTCCAACGCCGCGACCCAGGTGCGGCTGGCGAAGGGCATCGCCTCGCCGCACCCGTTGTCGCCTGCGGCCAGATCGACCAACCCGGAGGACACCGACCGGTGCTGGACGTAGATCGACAGGCTGGCGAGCAGCACCGGGATGGATCGGTCCGGCGGCAGCACCAGCGTTCCGGCCATCGCACCCGAGGACAGCACCGGGAGCAACTGACTGCGCGCGGCGCCGAGTTCGAGGCGGGCCCCCAGGTCGAAGGCGGAGACGACGCAGGCTGCGACGTAGAGCGGGCGGGACAACCGCGCGGTGGCCCGCTCGGCCATGCCTCGCCCGAGCGCGAAGCCCTCGGTGAAGTCACCCCGGGCGTACAGGGCCAGTCCGGTCAGCCAGTCGGCGCTGTCGACGAGGAAGCGCGGCCAGTCAGCCCGGTCCACGTCCAGTATCGCGTGCGCCTCGTCCGCCCGGCCCGCGACGACATGGCAGGCGGCCAGTGCGACCCGGGCCGCGGCGGCATCCAGTCCGTCGCCCGCACAGCGTGGCGCGAGCACCCGGGCGTAGTCGCCCGGCAACCGGTCGAACTCGACGTGCAGTGTGTACAGCAGGCTGGACAGCGCCTCGCGGTAGACGATCCCGTCCGGCAGGGTCGCCGTCAGCTGCGCCTCCATCTGCTCCGCGCTCAGCCCTTCACCCAGCAACCACCGTGCGCGGTAGTAGGCGAACTCGACGTAGTCGAAGGAGTCCACGTCGCTGTTCACGTCGGTCTCCGCGAACACCCGGTGGATGGCGAGCCGGTCCCGGGTCCCCGACAACAGCACCCGCAGGAGCGGTACCGCCGTCCGCACCTGCCGGTCGGCCCGCCAGTGCACGGTCGCCGCCGCCACGTCGGCGTCGAAGGTCTGGGCGAAGATCCCGCCGATGTACTCCGGCCCTTCAGGCGGTTGCCGACCCGGGTAAGTCGCCAAGTCGGTGCCTTCGCTCAGCCGGCCCTTCATCCGGGCGATCAGCCGGGTGGTGTCCTCGTCCATCGTCCACGGCCCGGTGAGCACCCGGCCGATCGCCTCGGTCAGCAACCGGCGCTGCCGGCCGGTCATCCGCTTGCGGTCCACGTAGTCGGCGAGCCCGGGCGGGTCGAGCGCGATCAGGTAGTCGGGGCCGGCCGGCACCGCCTGCACCAGCTCCGCTGCGTTCAGCTCATCCAGCAGGTCCGCGCCGACCAGCGCCGTGGCAAGTCCGGAGGGCACCGCCCCGGCGGCCGCGAGGATCTCGACCGCCTCCCGGACCTCGGGTCGGTAACCCGCCAGGTAGGTCGCGTACACGCCCTGGACTTCGGGTGACCAGACGCTGTCGCCGGTCCAGGTGTCGCCGACCATCCGGATCGCCCCATGCCCGATCGCGCCGTCCAGGATGGCCAGCGCCAGCCCGGGCACCCCGGCCGAGTCACTGTGGATCCGGGCGGCGACCTGCGGCGACACAGGCCCGTCCGCACGCTGGGAGAGGAGTTGGTGGGTCTCCTCCAGCCCGAGCCCACCCAGGTGGAGCTGCACCAGCGGGTGGGAGGTGCTGGCCAGCCAAGCGCCGCCGTCGTCCTCGCTCCGGGCGGGCAGGGTCGTCGCGATGATGGCCGTCCCGAGGTGCTTGTGCAGCAGGGTGATCACCCCGCGCGAGGCCTCGTCCAGCACGTCTGCGTCGTCCAGCAGCACCACGCGCTCGTCGCCGGTCAGGTAGTCCCGCAGCACGGTGTAGACCTCGGAGAAAGCCGGTGGCCCAGCGTCCAGCAGTCCGGACACCCGTGGCGGCAGACTCATCCGCAACGACTCGAACGCCGGCACGCCGGGGGTGCAACTGACGTGGTAGGTCTCACGGCCGGCCTCGGACAGCGCCCGGTGGACCGCTCGCAGCGTCGTCGTGCGCCCCGTCCATCTGCCGCCGACCACCCGCACGCTGCGGCGGCGCAGTGCCAGGTCGACGATCCGGTGCACCTCGGCATTCCGCACGGACGACTCCTTCGCCGCACCTGGCCGTCCGGTCACGGGGTCGCCGATCCTCCACTCTCGGTCGAGGAAGATCACGACGACCACGGCTCCGCGACCGGGCGGGCGCCTCGCTGATCGCCGCCAGTCGAGCACCCCGGTACCGGACCTGCAACTCGCAGCGCGTGCCGGCGCCTGGTGTCCAGGTGCCGGCCGGGGCGATGGTGTCGACGGCTCATGCGGTCACCTCTCAGCCGGGAACGCATGACGCCCCGGCGGCTCGCGGGCAGGGGTCCCGGGCCACCTCGCGACCTGACAGTCGCATTCGGCGCGGAAATCCGGTGGGGGTACGCAAGATGGGGGCCGCACACCCCCACCGGGGTCAGGGAGTTCGCTCGTCCGGCACCAGAGCCGGCGGGGAACAGGCACGGTGCGACGACCGGGTGGTTTGGCTTCGGCGGAGTCCGGGTCGGCCGCCGAACACGTTGCCGTGTGGCGGCCGCGGTGGTGCCGTTCGATCCCTCGCCTCGTCGCCCGTGACATCCAGGCCGTCGGCCCGCGTCAGTGACGTAGACGAGGAGGCCACTACGGAGAGAGTCCAGTTCAGGCTCTTTCGGAACGGCCACTGATAACGCTAGGGCCCTGAGCTGCGGAAACCGTGTGTTTTCACCATCTCTCCGCGAATCGTCGCCGGAAGCCAGCGTGCGCACGGCATCATGTCAGTGCGTTCGGCCAGAACACTGAGGACCTACGACCCGGTAACACCGTGGGCTCCGCGAGCCGGATCACCCCAGATGCCGCAGGTACCGCTCCGGCGCCGCGAGGAACCCCTGCCAGCCCTGCACCAACTCCAGCTCGTCCCACGCCGACCGCCGCAACCCCCACGGGCCGGCCTCCCAGATCGTCGCCCCCGGCAGCGCCGCCAACACCGGCGAGTGCGTGGCCAGCAGCACCTGACCGCCGCCGTCCGCCAGGTCCCGCAGCTGCGCCAGCAGCGCCAGACTGCTGGTGAACGACAGCGCCGACTCCGGCTCGTCCAGCACGTACAGGCCGGGCCGGGTCATCCGGGTACCGATCAGCTCCAGGAACGACTCCCCGTGCGACATCTCGTGCAGCGCCGCCCCGGGCGACCCGATCTGCTCCAGGTAACTGGCGAAGCCGTGCACGGTCTCCGCGCGCAGGAAGAACCCGGTCCGCGCCGCCCCCGCACCGCGCTCCAGCAGCAGGTGCCGCCACAGCCCGGACTCCGACGGCCGGGTCACGTTCCGGGCATCGGCGGACCCACCCTCGGCGCCCAGCCCGAAGGCCATCGCCACCGCCTCCACCAGGGTCGACTTCCCCGAGCCGTTCTCCCCCACCAGCACGGTCACCCGATCCAGGTCCCAGCCCTCGGCCAGCACCTGGGCCACGGCGGGCACCCGGGCGAACCACTCACCGTCCGGCGTGGGGCGGTCGTCGCGGCGGACCCGGCGCACCGGGCGGGAGTCGAAGGCGGTCACGGGTCACAGTCCAGCACGTGGCACCGACCACCGTCCGGGGTCCTGTACCCTGGTATCCGCGTACTGCCAGGAGGATTCGCCTAGTGGCCTATGGCGCACGCTTGGAAAGCGTGTTGGGTGCAAGCCCTCGGGGGTTCGAATCCCCCATCCTCCGCCGATCGAGGCCCCGTCACCGTGCCGGTGCGGGGCCTCGGTGCTGTCCGGCCCCGGATCCGGTCGTTACCGTTCCGGCACCGATGCTCCGCGAGCCACGCCCCCGTGGGCACACCGCTCTCACCTACACTCGCCGCTGTGATCTTCAAGGCGGTGGGTGAGGGGCGTCCGTACCCCGACCACGGTCTCGTCACGCCCAAGCAGTGGGCCGAGGTCGCACCGCGCCAGGTCCGCCTGGACGAGCTGGTCACCACCAAGCGCACGCTGAACCTGGACAATCTGCTGTCCGAGGATTCGACGTTCTACGGCGACCTGTTCGCGCACGTGGTGCAGTTCCGCGGCACGCTCTACCTGGAGGACGGCCTGCACCGGGCGGTCCGAGCTGCCCTGCAGCAACGTCCTGTCCTGCACGCCCGCGTCCTGGTGATCGATGAGTGATGAGCACTGACCCCCGCCCCGACCTCGCCCGCCAGCGCCGGCGCCGCCGCGTCCGAGAGCGCCAGGCGGTGATCTTCGGCGTGATGCTCGGCGCGATGGCGGTCGCCGCCTTCGGTGCCGCGGCCGTCTACACCGGCAACCTCAGCCTGCCGTTCCTGTCCCAGGACATCGCCTCACCGGCGCCGACCGGACTGGCCGCGGCGAACTCGCCCTGCCCGCCCGAGGGTGCGCTGCCGGTGCCCTACAGCGAGATCACGGTGAACGTCTACAACGGCACCAACCGCGCAGGACTCGCCGGTGAGACCTCGACCTCGCTGGCCGGGCGCGGCTTCGTGATCGGCGTGCAGGGCAACGCCAGCGACGTCGGCTTCTCCGGCACCCAGGACGGCACCGCACTGATCCAGTTCGGCGCCCAGGGTGCCGCGCAGGCATACACGGTCGCCGCCCAGTTCGACTCCCCGCGCCTGGTGCTGGACAACCGGGAGGACGCCAGCGTCGACGTGATCGTCGGCACCTCCTACAACGCGCTGGTCGCCGCCGGTGACGTGGTGCTGGCCGCCGACCAGCCGTTCGTCGCGCCGGAGGGCTGCATCCCGATGGACCAGGTCGAGCCGGTCGCCCAGCCGCAGCCGACCGCCGCTGCCGAGCCCGAGGGCGAGGAGCCCCCGGCCGAGGGCTGAGGCACCCACCCACGACGAACGGGCCCGCCGGACCACCTGGTCCGACGGGCCCGCTGTCAGTTCCGGCTCAGTGCCGCAGCTCAGTGCTCCAGCTCGGTGCCACCCGGCACCGAGGCGGGCGAGGCCGGCTCCTGGCCGGTGCCCCGCCACCGGGCCACCCCGCGCATCACGTGGTAGACCACGATCGCCGCCGCCGACCCGAGCGCGATCCCCTCGAAGCTCGCGTCGCCGAGCACCCAGGTGAAGTTCGCGATCCCGATCACCAGGGCCACCGCGGCGGTGGTGAGGTTCACCGGGTCGGAGAAGTCGACCTTGTTCTGCACCCAGATCCGGGCGCCCAGGATGCCGATCATCCCGTAGAGCACCGTGGTCGCCCCGCCGAGCACCCCGACCGGGATGGTGTTGATCAGCGCACCGAACTTGGGCACCAGGCTCAGCACCAGCGCGGTGCCCGCCGCCACCCAGTACGCGGCGGTGGAGTACACCCGGGTCGCCGCCATCACGCCGATGTTCTCGGCGTAGGTGGTGGTACCGGACCCGCCGCCGATCCCGGCGAAGGTGGTGGCCACACCGTCGGCGAACAGCGCCCGGCCGGTCAGGTGGTCCAGGTTCCGGCCGGTCATCGCGGCGACCGACTTCACGTGGCCGACGTTCTCGGCGATCAGCACGAACACCACCGGCAGGAACAACCCGAGCAACTTGGGCTCGAAGGTCGGCGTCACGAAGTCCGGCAGCCCGAACCAGGCGGCCTCCTTCACCGCGGTGAAGTCGACCTCACCACGGATCACCGCGACCAGGTAACCGATCAGCACGCCGACCAGGATGGACAGCCGGCCGAGCAGACCGCGGAACAGCACCGCGACCAGGACGATCCCGGCCAGCGTGACCACCGCGGTCACCGGCGCCAGCTGGAAGTTGTTCCACGCCGCCGGCGCCAGGTTGAACCCGATCAGCGCCACGATCGTGCCGGTGACGATCGGCGGCATCACCAGATCGATCCAGCGCGCCCCGGCAAAGTGCACCACGGCCCCGACGGTCGCCAGCAGCAGACCGGTGACCAGGATGCCGCCCATCGCGGCGGACTGGCCGGAGCTCGCAGTGGCGGCGCCGATCGGGGCGATGAACGCGAAGCTCGACCCCAGGTAGGACGGCAGCCGGTTGCCGGTGATGATCAGGAACAGCGCGGTGCCGATCGCGCTGAACAGCAGCGTGGTCGCCGGGGAGAACCCGGTCAGCAGCGGCACGAGGAAGGTCGCACCGAACATCGCGACCACGTGCTGCATACCGATGCCGATGGTCCGCGGCCAGGACAGCCGCTCGTCCGGGGCGACCACCGCACCGGTGCCGATGTGCCGGCCGTCGCCGTGGACCTGCCAGCCGAAGATGCTCACCGGATCTGCCTCCTAGGCGGCCCGGGAACTGGCCGGGCCCGTGGTCGGGGGGACGGTCGCTGCTGCGCCGTCGAGGCCGTGCGGGGCCCGGAAGGCAAGCGTAGCGGTGCGACCCGCCGACCCGGCCCCGCACACTCCGGCCGCGTAGGGTGTGGCGCGCCACGCCCGACCGCTGGAGGTGCGAGATCACCGGCACGACCACCCTCCCGCCCTGGTCGCGTGCGCTGCGCTCCCGTGCCGCGCTGGTGACCGCCTTCGCCGCCGTGCACCTGTGGATCGGCGTGGTCGGCACCGTGCTGATCCCGACCCGGGCGTTCTGGGACGTCGACCTGTACCGCTGGTGGATGTGGCAGGGCCTGCATCAGGGCACCTGGCCGGTGCTGGACGGCGACTGGGTCTACCCGGCCGGGGCGATCGTGCCGATGCTGCTGCCCGGCCTGGTCGACACCTGGGACACCCGCGCCTACGCGATCGCCTGGACCGTGCTGATCACCGCACTGAACGCGCTCGCCGCCTGGACGCTGCTCCGGGTGACCCGCCCGGCGTCCCGCACCGGTACCGGGCCGGTGCTCGGCGTGTGGTGGTGGCTCGCGTTCATCCTGCTGCTCGGGCCGGTGGCGATCGGCCGGCTGGACGCGGTGGTCGCCCCGATCGTGGTCACCGCCCTGGCGCTGGCCCTGCGGCACCCGGCGGTCGCCTCCGCACTGCTGACCTTCGGCGCCTGGGTCAAGGTCGCCCCCGGTGCCCTGCTGCTGCCGCTGGTGATGATCGCCCGCCGGGCCTGGCGCACCGTGGTGCTGCCCGCCGCCGCGGTGTGCGTGCTGGTCGCCGGGCTGGTTGCGGCCGGGGGCGGGTTGTCCCACCTGTTCAGCTTCCTCGGCGAACAGGGCGAGCGCGGGCTGCAACTGGAGTCGGTGGCGGCGACCGGCTGGGTGCTGCGCGGCCTGGTCGACGACGGCATCCGGATCTGGATGAACGACGAGATCATCACCTGGGAGATCACCGGCCCCGGCACCGCCACCATGGCCGCCGCCCTCAGTCTCGCCCTGCCGGTCGCCCTGGCCGCCGCGTCCGCCCTGCTGCTCTGGGTCCGGCTGCGCGCCGGCGCCGGGCTCGACCACGCGGCGTTCCTGGCCCGCGGAGCGCTGCTGATCGCCCTGGTGCTGATCGTGGCGAACAAGGTCGGCTCGCCGCAGTTCATCGGCTGGCTGGCCGGACCGGTGGTGGTCGGCCTGGCCAGGCCCGGACGCGAGTCGGCCCGGGCCTGGCGACCGGTCACCGTGCTGGTGCTGGCGATCGCCGGGCTGACCCAGTGGGTGTTCCCGATCGCCTACGACCCGATCACCGCCGGCGTCGCCGGGCCCACCCTGCTGCTGGTCGCCCGGAACGTGCTGCTGGTGGTGACCCTGGCCGTGGTCGCCCGGGACCTGTGGCGGACCGGGATCAGCGGAAGATCGGCAGCCCGGTCACGGACACCCGGCGCCCCTGGGACGCCTGCACCAGCCCGATGATGCTGAACACCACGTGCAGCACGCTGACCGCCGCCCAGGTCAGGATGATCAACCCGAACGGGAAGAAGTGCGACGAGGTGTACCCGACGAACAGCGAGCTGAAGTGCGCCCCGAGCAGCACCAGGGTGGCGATCAGGTAGGTCAGCCCCCAGTTGCCCGCCCGGTTCGCGTTCTCCCGCGCGGACGGCACCTGCTGCGCCGCCGTGCGGGCGGACAGGATCATCGCCAGCGACGCCGCGATCGAGGACACGAACGGGATCGGCACGAAGATCAGCAGGCCCAGTCCCCACGGCAGAGCGCCGGTCGAGGCCGGACGCACCGGGGCGTAGGGATAGCCGGGCGGCGGAGGGTAGCCCGGAGCGCCGGCGTAGCCGGGCGGCGGGACATAGCCGGGGCCAGCCGGCTGACCGTAGCCGGGCGGCGAGGCGTAGCCGGGGCCAGCGGGCTGACCGTAGCGGGGCGGCGGGGCGTAGCCGGGGCCGGCGGGCTGCCCGTAGCCGGGGGCCGTGGGGCCGGGCTGGCCGTACCCGGGCGCGCCGTGGCCGGGCGTCCCGTACCCGACCGGGGTGCCCTGGGACTGATCGCGACCGGCCCCCTCCGGTCCGCCGGGCTGCCCGTACCCGGGCGTCCCGTCACCAGCCGGATCAGCACCGGACCCGCCGTACCCCGCCGGCTGCGCGTACCCCGGCGGCGGCCCCCACCCGCCGTCCGGCTGCCCGCCCCCGCCGTCCGGCTCACTTGCCTTCTGCGACTCGCTCACGTGCTCTCCTCCTGCTGCGTCCGGTCCCACCCCCGCTGCGCCCTCGGGCGCCCGGTCACCCCACCTGCGGCATGACCTGCGAGGCCACCAGCTCCAGGTGGTCCAGGTCGTGCAGGTCGAGCACCTGCAGGTAGACCCGGCTGATCCCGAGCTCGGCCAGGCTGCCCAGCCGGTCGACGATCGCGGTGGGCGTGCCGGCGATGCCCACCCCGCGCACCTCCTGCGGGTCGCGCCCGATCGCCGCGGCACGACGGTCGACCTCGGCGTCGTCCCGGCCGGCAACCAGCACCAGCGCGGTGGACATCGTGATCGACTCCGGGTCGCGGCCGATCTCCCGGCAGGCGTCGCGCACGCCGTCCAGCTTCTCCCCGATCTGGTCCAGCGGCGGGAAGGACAGGTTGAACTCGGCGGCGAACCCGGCCGCGAGCGCGGGGGTCTTCTTGGGGCCGAGGCCGCCGACGATCACCGGGACACCGGCCTTCGACGGGTCGAGCGGGGAGGTCTGCACCGGCTTGGGCAGCGCGGGGCTGTTCGCCAGCGTGTAGTGCTCGCCGTCATAGCTGAACCGCTCACCGACCGGCGCGGCCCACAGGCCGGTGATCACCTCCAGCTGCTCGGTCAACGGCCCGAAGCGCTTGGCCGGGAACGGGATGCCGTAGGCCGCGTGCTCCTCGGCGAACCAGCCGGCGCCGAGGCCGAGCTCGACCCGCCCGCCGGACATCTGGTCGACCTGGGCGACCTGGATCGCCAGCACCCCCGGGTGCCGGAAGGTCGCCGAGGTGACCAGGGTGCCGAGCTTGATCCGGCTGGTCTCCCGGGCCAGTCCGGCCAGCGTGGTCCAGGCGTCGGTGGGGCCGGGCAGTCCGTCGCCGCCCATCGCCAGGTAGTGGTCGGAGCGGAAGAAGGCGTCGAATCCCAGGTCCTCGGTGGCCTTGGCGACGGTGAGCAGGTCGTCGTAGCTCGCGCCCTGCTGCGGTTCGGTGAAGATCCTCAGGTCCATGCGCCGAGCCTTTCACGCCCTGGGCGGTACCGGCGCGCGGGGGTTACCGTCGGCGGATGCGCAGCCGCATCCGATGGTCCAGCCTCGCCGTGGTGGTCGGGGCCGGGCTGTTGACCCTGCTCTGCCTGGGCGCGGTGCTGCGCGGCCGGGCCTGGGCGTGGGTCCCGGCACTGATCTGCGCGGCGGTGGCGGTCCGGGAACTGCGGGCGCTGCGGCGGCTGGATCGTCGATCGGGCGGGTCCGGGTGAATCGCGCTGCGGGACGTGACAGGGTGAGGTCATGAACCCGCTCGGCCAGGCCCTGGACGCCCTCGCCGTGGCGGACTGGCGGCGGCGGGTCGCGCAGATGTACGCCCGGGTGCGGGACATCGCCGTGGAGGACCCGGCGGCCGCGCACGCGCACTGGATCCTGGAGCGGGACAACCTGTTCGCCGACCATGCCGCCTCCCCGCTGCGGCCGGCCGCCAAGGCGGTGTTCACCGGACTCGCGGTGGCGCCCTACGACCCGGCGTACCGGTTCGAGGTGCGGGTCCGGGCGACACTGCCGCAGCGGATGGAGGTCGCCACCGGCACCGACGGGATCGTGCCCTTCGACCGGGTGGGCAAGGTCGACCTCGGCGACCTGGGCACCCTGGCGGTGTGGGCGCTGCGCACCTACGGCGGCGGGATCTTCCTGCCGGTCAAGGACGCCACCAGCAACCGGAGCAGCTACGGCGGCGGCCGGTACCTGCTGGACACGGTCAAGGGCGCCGACCTGGGGCGGGCCACCGACGGCGGCCTGATCCTGGACTTCAACTTCGCCTACAACCCGTCCTGCGCCTACGACCCGGCGTGGGCCTGCCCGCTGCCGAGCCGGGGCAATGTGCTGTCCATGCCGCTCCCGGTGGGCGAACTGCAGGTCGATCCGCTGTTGGTCACCGAGGTCGAGCTGGGCTGACTGCGGCCTAAGCTGCCCCGGTGAGCCTGCGCACCGTCGTCCGCCGTTCCGACCAGATCACCGCCGCGGAGCTCTACCCGCTGCTCCGGCTCCGGGTGGACGTCTTCGTCGTCGAGCAGACTTGTCCCTACCCCGACCTGGACGGCCTCGACCTGCTGCCGGACACCCTGCAGGTGTGGGCCGAGGAGGACGGTGAGGTCCTGGGCTGCATCCGGGTGCTGCGGCACGGGTCGGACACCCCGGCGATCGGCCGGGTGGCCACCGCCCCGGCGGCGCGCGGTCGCGGCGTCGCTGGTGGACTGCTGGAGCGCGGCATCGAGCTGTGCGGCCCGGCGGCGGCGATCCACCTGCACGCCCAGGAGCATCTGGAGCACTGGTACGGCCGATACGGCTTCGTCCGGGACGGCGCGACCTACGACGAGGACGGCATCCCGCACGTGCCGATGATCCGCCGGCCCTGACCGGTCAGCGCTGGCACACCGGGCAGTAGTACAGCTTGCGCCCGGCCATCTCCTCGACCACGACCGGGGTGCGACAGACCCGGCACGGCTCGCCCGCCCGGCCGTACACCCAGTGCCGCACCGACTGGTCGAGCAGCGCCGCGGCCCGGCCCTCGTCGTCCAGGTCCTCGCGGGTGAGCATCACCCCGGTCCGGATGCCGTCCTCCAGCAGCACCGCCCAGTCGTCCCACAGCGCCCGGGCCACCTCGGCCGGGACCGCCCGGCCCGGGGTGTGCGGGTCCAGCCGGGCCCGGAACAACAGCTCCGCCCGGTAGATGTTGCCGATCCCGGCGACCACCGCCTGATCCATCAGCAGCTGGCCGACCGGCGTGCGGCGAGCGGTGATCGCCCGCACCACCTGGGCGCCGGGTTCGCTGGTGGAGGTCCGGCCGAAGCCGGCCAGCACGTCGGCCTCCAGCGCCGGGTCGGGGCCCAGCCGGTCGAGCACCGCCGCGGCCGCCGCCGGGTCCAGCACCTCGCAGGCGGTCGGCCCGCGCAGGTCGGCGACCGTGAGGTCGGTGGCCAGCCGGACCCGGACCTGCCCGACCGGTGCCGGCGGGAAGTCCTCCGCGGCCAGCTCGGCGGCCAGCTCGGCGGCCAGCTCGCCCTCGCCCATCCGGCGCCGGACCCGCGGAGCGCCCAGCGTCGCCACCGCACCAGCCCCCTCATCCAGCGGCGACACCGCGCCCAAGAAGTCCCAGGCGCCGTACAGCCCCAGGTGCACCCGGAGCACCTGCCCACCGTCGAAGCCCAGGAACAGCTGCTTGCCCACCGCCGCGGAGCTGAGCACCTCCCGCCCGTCCAGCAGCGCGGCACCCGCGGCGAACCGGCCCTGCGGCGAGCTGACCGCCGGCCTGCGCCCGACGAAGTCGCGGGCGAACTGACGGGCGATGCGGTGGACGGTGTGACCCTCGGGCATGGGCCCAGGGTAGGGGCGGCCACCCACGCGCGAGGGCGGGACCAGCACTGTCAGGCGGCGTTCAGCTGCTGTCAGGTTCCGTTCAGCGGCCACCCGGCATGGTCCTGCCCATGACCAACGACACGAACCTCCCCCAGCCCGGCGACACTCCGCCGCCCGCCCCGCGGTACGCCGCCCCCGCCCCGCAGCCGGTCCGCCGTTCGCGCGCACCGTGGATCATCGGTGGCGCGGTGGCCGGTGTGCTGGTGCTCGGCGGCGCCGTCGGTGCTGGCGTGCTGATCGGGCGCTCCGACGACGACATCACGGTTCAGCGCGTCACCGCGGCCGACACCACCGGCCAGAACGACACCGGCAGCACCACCGGCACCGGCACCGGGACCGGGAACGACTCCGCCACGGCCGCACCGGCCGACCGGTCCGGCGCCGACGCCATCACCGACCCCGCCATCGCGTACTCCGACGACATCGAGCTGACCGGCGACACCCTGACCCGGGCCGCGATCGCCGCCCTGCAGGCCGCCGGGGACGACGGTGTGGTCACCGCGGCCGAGTACAGCGACGACCCGACCCACCGCTACGAGGTGGAGGTGACCCGCGCCGACGGCTGGGAGACGGACGTGTACCTGGACGAGAACTTCCAGCTCGTCGCCGTCCAGCCCTGGCACAGCTGACCCGAGGCATCCACGACGCCCGGGCGACCAGGCCGAACGAGAGGCCGGGGAGTGCACACTCCCCGGCCCCTCGCGCTGCTGCCGGCTCGGGCGGCTCCAGTCCCGCGCTCGCGACGATGCGGGGATTCCGGGTCGCGGGTTGCCGGTTCGCGGGTTCGCGGGTTCGCGGGTTCGCCGGTTCGCCGGTTCGCCGGTTCGCCGGTTCGCCGGTTCGCCGGTTCGCCGGTTCGCCGGTTCGCCGGTTCGCCGGTTCGCCGGTTCGCCGGTTCGCCGGTTCGCGGAGGAGTGTCAGTGGTGGGGTCTAGTGTCGTGACATGGGACCTGACCTGCGCGAACACGACCCGGACACCACGTCCGGTGTGGTCGCCTTGCCCGGGTCCGCACGCGTGGCCGCCGAGCCCGATCAGGCCGTATGGGACCTGCTACTCGCCCCACCCACCCCACCCCACGACGCCCCCGAACGTGGCGACGGGGTCACCGCGTGGGCGCGCACACTCGCGACCGTGGCCCCCGGCCCGTCGCTGGCGACCCTGCTCGACACGGTCCCGGCGGACTCCTTGACCGACGACGAAGCGGTCGAGATGGTCGCCGCAGCCCGCCGGATGGCCGCCTGGGCCGAGGCGAAGGCCGCCGCGTGGGCCGCAACGCTGGCTCACCGGGACTCGATGCGCCCGACCGGGTCGCCGAGCACCCGGATGCAGGACGGGTGCGTGGCCGCTGATGAGTTGGCGATGCGGTTGGCCGAATCCAGACAGACCACCGCGGCGCTGGTGGCCTCGGGGGTGGCGTTCGAAGGGATCCTGCACCCGGTGGGTGAGGCGTTGGCGGGCGGGCAGGTCGATGCCCGCCGGGCCCGGGTCCTGGTCGACCGGCTGCACGGCATGGACGCCGAAGTCATGATCGAGGTCCAAGAACGCGTGTTGCCCGAGGCTGGGCGGCGCACGGTGACCCAGCTGCGCCGGGACGTGGACCGGGTGTTGGTCGAGGTCGGTGGGGCCTACGCGGGCGATCAGCACCGCCGCGCCCGCCGCACCCGCCGCGTCACCCACCCGATGCTGCTCGCCGACGGGATGGCCGGGATGTGGTGGGTGCTACCCGCCGTGGACGCCGCGCGGGTCGATGGGCTGCTGTACACCGCGGCCCGGACCGCCCGCGCGAGCGGTGACCCCCGCACCCTGGACCAACTACGCGCCGACGGGCTACGCGACCTGGTCCTGGGACCACCACCGTGGACCGCCGACTTCGACGACCCGGTCGACCGGGTGAGCGGGCCCGGACCCGACAGCGCGGACGCGGTCGAGAGCAGGGCCACAGGCGCGGGCGGCACGCATGCGAGCTCCGCGGACTATGACCACACCCGAAGCGACGCCTTCGGCTTGACCGGTACCCACGGCACCGACAACCCGCCAGGTCGCGGACATGCCCTGGTCGGCACCCACGGCACCGACAACCCGCCAGGTTGCGCGCATGCCCTGGTCGGCACCCGCGACACCGGCCACCCCCGAGCCACCAACGCCGACGTGGCCGCTGGCCCCGGCGGGCGCGTGGTGACCGGCACCGGGGACGCTGGCGCGCCCGGGAGCGGTACCGGTGCGGTGGTGGCCATGGGCACGGGTTCCGATGCGGGCACCGGCACCCAGGACGTGGGCGCGCCCACCCACCGACCGGCCACCGCGGGTACCTGCACCCGCCCGCACGGTGCGACCACGGTGCATGTCACGGTCGCGTTGACCACCCTGCTCGGGCTGGACGAGCTCCCCGGCGACCTGCACGGCATCGGACCGGTGGACGCCGACCAGGCACGCCAGGCCGCGTTCGCTGCCGGGGCGACCTGGCGGCGGCTGGTCACCGACCCCCAGACCGGGGCCGTCCTGGACGTCGGGCGGCGCCGCTACCGGCCACCAGACCCCCTGGCCGCCCACGTGCGAGCACGCGACCGGCGCTGCGCACGACCCGGATGCGACGTCCCCGCAACCAGATGCGACCTGGACCACACCATCGAGTTCAACGGCC
>NZ_JAAXOX010000005.1 GCF_012396125.1 Cellulomonas denverensis
GTGTGGTCGTGGCGGCACAGGGGCCCGAGGTTGGTCGCGGCGGTGGTGCCGGGCGGGGGTGGTGGTTGCCCGGGTGGTGTGGGGGGTGGGCCGTTGAACTCGATGGTGTGGTCCAGGTCGCATCTGGTTGCGGGGACGTCGCATCCGGGTCGTGCGCAGCGCCGGTCGCGTGCTCGCACGTGGGCGGCCAGGGGGTCTGGTGGCCGGTAGCGGCGTCGTCCGACGTCCAGGACGGCCCCGGTCTGGGGGTCGGTGACCAGCCGCCGCCAGGTCGCCCCGGCAGCGAACGCGGCCTGGCGGGCTTGGTCGGCGTCGACCGGTCCGATGCCGTGCAGGTCGCCGGGGCGTTCGTCCAGGCCGAGCAGGGTGGTCAACGCGACGGTGACGTGCACGGTGGTCGCACCGTGCGGGCGGGTACAGGTGCCCGCGCTGGCCGGTCGATGGGTGGGCGCGCCCGCGTCCTGGGTGCCTGCATCGGAACCCGCGCCCTTGCCCGCCCCTGCACCCGTGTCCGGGTCGGTGCCCGGGGTCCGGCGCTCGACCGTGTCCGCGCTGTCGGGTCCGGCCAGTGTCGCCCGGCCGACCGGGCCGTCGAGGTCGGTGGTCCAGGGTGGTGGTCCGAGGACCAGGTCGCGTAGCCCGTCGGCGCGTAGTTGGTCCAGGGTGCGGGGGTCGCCGGCGGTGCGGGCGGTGCGGGCCGCGGTGTCCAGCAGCCCATCGATGCGGGCGGCGTCCACGGCGGGTAGCACCCACCACATCCCGGCCATCCCGTCGGCGAGCAGCATCGGGTGGGTGACGCGGCGGGTGCGGCGGGCGCGGCGGTGCTGATCGGCCGCGTAGGCCCCACCGACCTCGACCAACACCCGGTCCACGTCCCGGCGCAGCTGGGTCACCGTGCGCCGCCCGGCCTCGGGCAACACGCGTTCTTGGACTTCGATCATGACTTCGGCGTCCATGCCGTGGAGCCGGTCGACCAGGACCCGGGCGCGGCGGGCGTCGACCTGCCCGCCCGCCAACGCCTCACCAACCGGGTGCAGGATCCCTTCGAACGCCACACCTGAGTCCACGAGTCTCGCAGTGGCCTGCCTGGATTCGGCCAACCGCATCGCCAACTCATCAGCGGCCACGCACCCGTCCTGCATCCGGGTGCTCGGTGACCCGGTCGGGCGCATCGAGTCCCGGTGCGCCAGCGTCGCGGCCCACGCGGCGGCCTTCGCCTCGGCCCAGGCGGCCATCCGGCGGGCCGCGGCGACCATCTCGACCGCCTCATCGTCAGTCAACGAGTCCGCCGGGACCGTGTCGAGCAACGTCGCCAGCGACGGGCCGGGGGCCACGGTGGCGAGTTTGCGTGCCCACGCGGTCACACCATCGCCACGCTCCGGGGCGTCCTGGGGTGGGGTGGGTGGGGCGAGTAGCAGGTCCCACACGGCCTGATCGGGCTCGGCGGCCACCATCGCGGACCCGGGCAACCCGAGCACACCGGACGTGGTGTCCGGGTCGTGTTCGCGCAGGTCAAGTCCCATGTCACGACACTAGACCCCACCACTGACACTCCTCCGCGAACCCGCGCCCCCGCGAACCCGCGAACCCGCGAACCCGCGAACCCGCGAACCCGCGAACCCGCGAACCCGCGACCCGGTGACCCCGCGACCCCGTGAGCCGGTGACCCCGTGAGCCGGTGACCCCGCGACCCGGTGACCCCCGCGAGCCGGCGATCCCCTGACCCCGCGACCCCGCGAAGGCGCAGCGCCGCGCACTGCTGACCGGTGGGTCGGTTCGGCCGTCGGGTAGCGGCGCTGACGACCGGGTCGGCTCGGCCGTCGGGTCGCGCGGCGGGCTACCGGGCGGGCTCTGCCGTCGGGTCGCGCTGGTCGCGGCGTGGTCCGGTCTCGGCGCCGTCCCGTCGGTGGCGTGCCGCCGCCGCAGCCCCGCTGGACGGACGGTTGGTCCCGGCCGCGCTGGCGGGTCGAAGGCTCGCCGCAGCCGGAGCAGCGGCATCCAACTGAAGGTCGCCCCCGGTCTCCCGCTCCGGGCCCGCCGCCGTCCCCCCTCGCCCCCGGAGCCGCGCGGCCACCGCCGCACCTCCGCTGCGTACCCGCCCCACCGCAGCCCGGCCCTCGTCGCGCGTCCGCCCGGCGATCGCGCCGGCCCGCACCGCCCACGGCCAGCCGGCGACCACCAGCCTCGGCAGTGCGCCACCGGTGGCGACCAGCACGTCGACCTGTTCGCGACGGTCGGGGAACAGTCGCGCGCCGACGGCGTACCGGGCGTCGAAGCCGGGGTCGAACAGGGGCGCGTCGGTGCGGGTGAACACGTGGGTGAGCGCGGCCAGGCGACCGAGCGCGCCGGGGCTGAACCGGCCGTGCTCCTCGGCGAAGGCGTCCAGGAAGCCGAAGTAGGAGTCGCCGGAGCGCAGCAGGTAGCCGATCCAGAGCGTGCGGTCCCCGGCGCTCAACCGGAAGCCGAGCAGGTCGCCGTCCTTCCGGAAGTCGCCGGTGACGTCGCGGAACCAGCGTTCGCGGGCCGGGTGTTGTCGCAGGGACGCGCCGGCGGCGGTCTGGCCCTTCCAACCGGCGTGCTGGAAGGCGATGAACTCGTCGTCCAGGGCGGGGTCGTCGCACACGACCTGGACCGTGGCGGGGGCGCCGAGGTCCCGGGCGATGCCGCGCAGTCGGCGCCGGGCGTTCTTCGCGTCGTCGGGGGTGAGGTGCCCGAGCAGGAGGGGCAGCGGGCCGGGTTCGGGGCCGTCGGGGGAGGCGGCGAGGACGGTGTGGCGGCGCGCGATCGGGGCGAGGTCGCGGCGGCGTTCGGTCCGGGCGATCCGGGTGCGGGTGCAGGTGGCGGTCAGGGCGTCGGCGACCGGGCCGGTGGTGGGCAGGTGCTGGAGCTGGACCAGACCGGGCAGTCCACCGGCGCGCAGGCCGCCGAGCAGGGCGTGCAGAGCGGAGGCGGGGCGGTCCGGGTCGAGCAGCGGGTGGTGCCGGTCGGCGTGGGTGGTCATGAAGGCGCCGCCGGTGGTGGTGGTCCGCCAGGGCAGGTGTGGGTGCACGGGTTTGGTGGTGACGGCCAGGACGCCGTGCCATCGGTCGTCGTCCTGGGCGATCACCAGCCGGAGGTCGGCGGTCTCGGGGAAGGCACGGCGTGCGGTGCCGAGGAACCGGGGGTCGAGGTAGGCGTTCGGCTCGACGGCGCGATCGGCCAGGTGCTGCCATGCCGACAGGTCCGCCGGTGTGAGCCGGTCGAGGTCGAGGATCCGTGTGCGCACTGTCTGCCCCCTGGGTTGCCGCCGCGCGAATGGCTGGACCGTACGGGTGGATCATGACGGAGAACCAGGGCCGGACGGGGGTACAGATCGGGTGAAAACGGACGCCTGCGCAGATCGCCCGTCTCGCTAGACGAGCGCTCTCGGGCCGCCAGCATTGCTGTGACCTGCACAAACAGCCAGTTCACAGGATCCGCGGCCCGCGCCATGTCCACCATCCGGACGGATGTCTCAACTCGCCCGAACCGGTTGCTACCGTCCCCGCCATGAGCCGCAGCGGACGCCACCCCCAGCGTCGCTGCTGCATGCCCATGGGCCTGATGGTCCGTGGTCGCTGTTGTCGGTTCTGACCCGACCCTGAGGCCGTGACCCACGGCCCGGCACCCGTGTGTGCGTGCCCCGCGTCCTGGTTCGACGCCCCCGACCCTGCCTGAGAGGGCCCCATGTCAGCTCCGCGCATCCAGATCTCCGGCCTGCGCAAGGTCTACGGCTCCGGCGACCGTGCCGTCGTCGCGCTGGACGGTGTCGACCTCGCGGTGCGCCCGGGGGAGATCCACGGCGTGGTCGGCCGGTCCGGCGCGGGCAAGTCGACCCTGATCCGCTGCCTCACCCTGCTGGAGCGTCCCACCGCAGGCAGTGTGGTCGTCGACGGCGTCGATCTGTCCACGCTGTCCGAGCAGAAGCTGCGCACGGCGCGCCGGGCGATCGGCCTGGTGTTCCAGCACGTGAATCTGCTCGACTCGCGCACCATCGCCGCGAACGTCGCCTACCCGCTGGAGATCGCCGGGGTCGGGCGTGGGGAGCGCCGCCGCCGGGCGCAGGAGCTGCTGGAGCTGGTCGGCCTCGGCGACCGGGCGGACGCCTACCCGGCGCAGTTGTCCGGTGGGCAGCGGCAGCGGGTCGGCATCGCCCGGGCACTGGCCGCCGAGCCCGCGGTGCTGCTCTGCGACGAGCCGACCTCGGCGCTGGACGGGGAGACCACCCGGCAGATCCTGGCGCTGGTCCGCGAGCTACGAGACCGGCTGGGCATCTCGGTGATCGTGATCACGCACGAGATGGCGGTGGTCCGGCAGGTCTGCGACACCGTGACGCTGTTGGACGGCGGCCGGGTGGCGCAGCACGGGGCGGTGCGGGACGTGGTCGCCGATCACGGCAGCCGGCTGGCCCGGGAGCTGATCCCGGTGCCGGAGCTGCCGGTGGGGGCGGAGCGGTCGCTGCTGGAGGTGAGCTTCGACGACGGGCACACGCCGGTGCGCGAGGTGCTCGCGGTGGTCGCCGGACTGGGTGCCGGGGTGGAGGTCGCCGCCGGCGCGATCGAGCAGGTGGCCGGCCGCAGTGTCGGCCGGTTGCAGTTGGACGTGCCCGCCGCCGGCCGGGACCAGGTGCTCACCGCCCTGCACGCCGCCGGCCTGACGACCACGGAGGCGGCCCGATGAGCTGGTGGCAGGAGCTGATCGACAACCCGGTGATCCAGCAGAAGTTCCCCGAGGCGACGCTGGAGACCGTGTACATGGTCGGGCTGTCCGGCATCCTGACCGGCCTGCTCGGGATCCCGCTCGGACTGTTGCTGCACGCCAGCTCCAGCGGAGGGCTGACCCCGAACCGCCCGGTGAACGCGGTGGTCGGCTTCCTGGCGAACATCATCCGGTCGATGCCGTTCCTGATCCTGATGATCGCGCTGATCCCGTTCACCCGGTTCGTCGTGGGCACCACCCTGCAGTGGCAGGCGGCCGTGGTGCCGCTGACCATCGGCGCGGTGCCGTTCTACGCCCGGCTGGTCGAGACCGCGGTGCGGGACGTCAACCCGGGCAAGGTCGAGGCCGCCCGGGTGATGGGCGCGACCCGGCTCAACATCGTGCGGCATGTGCTGCTCCGGGAGGCGCTGCCCGCCCTGGTGTCCAGCTACACCGTCACTGTCATCGCCCTGCTCGGCTACTCGGCCATGGCGGGCGTGATCGGCGCGGGTGGCCTCGGCGCCCTCGCCATCTCCTACGGCTACCAGCGCTTCGACAACGGCGTGATGTTCGCCTGCGTCGCCGTGCTGGTGGTCATGGTCGTGGTCGTCCAAGCCGTGGGCGATCACCTGGCCCGGCGGCTCGACCACCGCTGAGGCTGCGCTGTCCGCACACCACCAACCGTCCGGGAGGACATGATGAGGAAGACCTGGGGAGCCATCGCTCTCGCTGCCGCCACCACGCTCGCCCTGACGGCCTGCTCCAGCGACTCGGGCACCGAGGACACCGAGACCGCCGGCTCCACCGAGGGCGGCGTCACCAGTCTCACGATCGGCGCCAGCCCGACCCCGCACGCGGAGATCCTGGAGTTCGTGCAGGACAACCTCGCCGCGGACGCCGGCCTGGACCTGACGATCGAGACCTACGACGACTACGTGCTGCCGAACACCGCGCTGTCCGAGGGTGACATCGACGCCAACTACTTCCAGCACCTGCCGTACTACACCGCGCAGGTCGAGGAGCAGGGCTACGACTTCGACCACTTCGAGGGCATCCACATCGAGCCGTACGCGGTGTACTCCAACACCTACGACGACATCGACGCGGTGCCGGACGGTGCGAAGTTCGGCATCACCAACGACCCGGGCAACCAGGCGCGTGCGCTGGACCTGCTGGCCAAGAACGACCTGATCACCCTGGCCGACACCGGTGACGCCGACCCGACCCTGCTGGACATCGAGGACAACCCGAAGAACTTCGAGTTCATCGAGACCGCCCCGGAGTCCCTGGTCCGCGCGCTGGACGACGTGGACCTGGCGATCATCAACGGCAACTACGCCCTGGAGGCCGGTCTGAACCCGGTCGAGGACTCGCTGCTGATCGAGTCCGGCGAGGACAACCCCTACGCCAACTTCCTGGCGGTCCGCGCCGAGGACAAGGACAACCCGGCGCTGGTGAAGCTGGACGAGCTGCTGCACTCCGACGAGGTCAAGGCCTTCATCGAGGAGCGGTGGCCGGACGGAGAGGTGCTGCCGGCGTTCTGATCCACGCCTGGACGCGCACATGCACTGCCCCGGCCGCGAGGGGGAAGCGGCCGGGGCAGTGTCATGTCTGGACCCGGGCGCCCGGAGATGCCACGGTTCCTGGGTGCGGGTGACGAAGGTCTTCAACAACAACGCGGTGCTCGGCCTGGACCCAGCGGGCGGTGAACGGGTGCTGCTGGGCACCGGGATCGGCTTCGGGGTGCGTCCCGGCGACCCGGTCGACCCGGCGCTGATCGGCAAGACCTTCGTGCCCAGCCACGCCACCCCGCCCGAGCGGCTGGTCCGGTTGCTCGCCGACATCCCCGCCGAGGACCTCGACCTCGCCGCCGCGGTGCTGGACGACGTGCAGGAAGTGCTCGGCCCGGATGCCGCCGCGCACGTCCTGCTGCCGCTGGCCGACCACCTGAGCTTCGCGCTGCGCCGGATGCGGGAGGGCGCCCCGGCGATCGAGTATCCGCTGCAGTGGGAGGTGCCCACGCTGTACCCGGCGGAGGTGGCGCTGGCGCGGCGGGCGCTGCGGGTGATCGAGCACGCCCGGGGCGTGCGGCTGCCGGAGGCCGAGGCGGTGCCGGTGGCGCTGCACTTCGTCAACGCCCAGCTCGGCACGACCGACATGGCGCAGACCGTCCAGCTCACCCGGCTGCTGACCGAGGTGCTGGAGCTGATCGGCGAGGACCTCGGCGCCCGGATCGACCCGGACTCGCCGGCGACCGCCCGGTTCATCACCCACCTGCGTTACCTGGTGGTCGACCTCCGTGCCGCCCGGTCGCCCCGGGTCGAGGCGGACGACCAGATGGGCGCGGCCCTCCGGGAGGCCCGGCCGCGGGAGTGGGCCTGCGCGGAGCGGGTCGCGGCGCTGGTGGGGCGGCGGGCCGGCCGGGAGGTCGACCCGGCGGAGGTGCCGCTGCTGGTGCTGCACGTGGACCGGCTGGCGGCGGAGGCGCGGTGAGCTGGTAGCGCTGATACGGGTGATGGCGTATCGTTGATACGTGCCCACCCGTACCGCTGTCCTCGACCACGCCGCCCGGCTGCTCGCCGCCTCACCGACCGGGGAGATCTCCACCCGCGCGGTGTGCGAGGCCGCCGGCATCACCCAGCCGGTGCTGTACCGCCAGTTCGGCGACAAGGACGGCCTGCTCGCCGCGGTCGTCGACCACGTGTGGGAGCAGTACCTGGCGACCAAGCGCGCGGCACCCCGTTCCGCGGACCCGGTCGACGATCTGCGCGCGGGCTGGGCGAACCACGTGGCCTTCGCCCGGGCCCATCCGCACGCCTACCGGCTGCTGTTCGGCACCTCCCTCGGCACCCGGCCGGGGGCGATGGCAGAGGCGATGGGACTGCTGCGCGGCATCCTGGACCGGATCGCCGCCGAGGGCCGGTTGCGCCTCGACCCGGACCGCGCCACCACCCTGGTGATGGCCGCCAACTCCGGTCTGTGCCTGGCGATGATCCTGCGCCCCGACGCCACGCCCCCCGGCTCCGACACCGCCCTGTGCGACCTGATCGTCGGCGGGCTGGTCGACGACGCCACCCCCGCGGATCCGGTCGCCACCGCCGCCACCACCCTGCGGGCCCACCTGCCCGCCGACCCCCGGTTCAGGGTCGCCGAGGCCGCGCTGCTCGACGACTGGCTGACCCGCTTCCAGACCATGCCCCAGGAGGAACGATGACCAGCACCCCCACCCGCACCGCCCTCGTCACCGGCGGATCCGGCGGCATCGGCCGGGCCGTGGTCCAGCGCCTGGCCGCGGACGGCTACGCCCTCGCCGTGCACTACGCCGGCAACCAGGCCGCCGCCGAGACCCTGGTCGCCGAGATCCGGGACGCCGGGGGCCGGGCCCTCGCCGTCGGCGGCGACGTGGCCGACGAGTCCGCGATGACCGCCGCCTTCGACGCCACCGAGCGGGAGTTGGGCGGGATCGACGTCGTCGTGCACACCGCCGGCATCATGCGCCTGGCCCCGATCGCCGAGCTCGACCTCGACCAGTTCGACCAGGTGATCCGGACCAACCTGCGCGGCACCGTCGTCGTCGCCCAGCAGGCAGCCCGCCGGGTGCGCGCCGGGGGAGCGATCGTGGCCTTCTCCACCAGCGTCACCCGCACCAGCTTCCCGGCCTACGGCGCCTACGTCGCCAGCAAGGCGGCCGTGGAGGCGCTGACCCTGGTGCTGGCCCGCGAGCTGCGCGGCCGGGACATCACGGTCAACACGGTCGCCCCCGGACCCACCGCCACCCCGCTGTTCCTGGACGGCAAGGACGACCAGGCCGTGCAGAACCTGGCGAACGCGGTGCCGCTGGAACGCCTCGGCCGCCCCGAGGACATCGCCGAGACCGTGGCGTTCCTGGCCGGGCCGGCGCGCTGGGTCAACGGGCAGACGGTGTTCACCAACGGCGGGCTGGCCTGAGGCGGGCGTCGGCGGAAGATAAGCCATAGGTCCCTGTGCATCTGCCGCATTCGACCTCCGGCAGGTCGGTGGAGCGGAATTCCCTGGGTGACTGACCCGATTTCCTCACCCCGTCGCGCCATCGCGGCGATACACCAGTCAGCGGCGCTCGGGGGAGTGCCGGACAAGGGGAATCATGATGGTGCAGAGATCAACGGCGAGCGTCCGCCGTGCCGTCGTCATCGTGGTCAGCGCCCTGCTGGTGCTGCTGGTGGGCGTGGTGGAGTCACCGCCCGGCCATGCCGCGGTCGGGACAAACCGGATCAATGTGGGCGAGAAGATCGCGGCGAACCAACAGATCATCTCCCCAAGCGGTCTGGTGCGACTCGCTGTCGGTTCCGACGGCAACATGGTGCTGTACGGCGGACCGAAGAACCAGGTCCTGTGGCAGACCGCGACCACGCAGAACCCCGGTGGCTCTGCGCTGCTCGGCACGGACGGCAACCTCGCGGTCTACAACGCCGCGGGTGCCCCGGTGTGGCAGGCCGGGATCGCGAACCGGGGCGTGTCGTTCCTGCAGGTCCAGGACGACGGCAACCTGGTCGCCTACACGGCCGCGGGTGCGTCGGTGTGGCAGACCGGCACCCGGTACTGGCCCTCGTCCCTCGCGCCGGGACAACGGCTGGAGAAGGGCCAGAAGCTGCGCTCTCCCGATGGGAGGACCGAGCTGCGGATGCAGGAGGACGGCAACCTCGCCCTCTATGCCGCGAACGGGGTCGCGCGATGGTCCACCGTGACGGCGGGGAGCGAGGGCTCCTACGCGACGTTCCAGACCGACGGCAACTTCGTGCTCTACTCCGCCGCTGGTCAGGCGCTCTGGAGTTCGCTGACCCAGAACCAGGGCGCTACCACGCTGTCCCTGCAGGACGACGGCAACCTGGTGATCTACACCGGAAGCTCCTCGCTGTGGCAGACCCAGACGATGTTCTTCCCCGACCGGGTCTCGGCGGGTGCCGGGCTGGCGGCGGGGGCGCGCATCCAGTCGCCCAACGGCAGCTTCGAAGCCCGCATGCAGTCGGACGGCAACTTCGTCCTGTACGGACCCACCGGCTCGATGTGGCAGTCCGGCACCCGGGGCTCCGGCAACCGCCTGTCCGTGCAGAGCGACGGCAACCTGGTGATGTACTCCAGCACCGGGGGTGTGGTCTGGCAGACGCAGACGAACGGGCGTGGCCCCGCCGAGTTGCGAGTGCAGGACGACGGCAACCTGGTGCTGTACCAGGTCGGCGGCAGCTGGACCTGGCAGACCTACACCTACCCCGGCTACCAGCCTCCGGCGCCGCAGGAACCGCAGCTCAGCAATGGTCAGAAGGCGGTGAACTGGGCGTTGCAGCAGTTGGGGAAGCCGTATCAGTGGGGCGGCACCGGACCGAACGCCTTCGACTGTTCCGGCCTGACCCAGCAGTCGTGGCAGAGCGTGGGGGTCCAGATCCCGCGGGTGTCGCGTGACCAGTACCGGTCACTGCCCAAGGTGTCGCTGTCGGCGCTGCAGCCGGGGGACATCCTGGCCTGGGGCGACAACCCGAACGATGCGGAATCGGTCTACCACGTGGCGCTGTACGTCGGTAACGGGCAGTTCGTGGAGGCCCCCGCGCCCGGCATGGTGGTCCGCACCCGCGCGCTGAGCAGCAAGATGTCGGACCTGATGCCCTATGCGGTGCGGCCCGGAGCCTGACGGCCGCACACGCCACGAGGGGCGCCTCCCATCGGGAGACGCCCCTCGTGGTCGCCGTGGGTCGGGCACGGTGCGAGCTGCCCAGCTTCGCCTGGGGACGTGCCGAGCGGTCGGTGACTGGGTGCGATTCTCCTGGTACGTGGCCTACCTTTGGCGGCGCCTGCCCTGTTCGAGCAGCTTGCGGTGCATGTCGTCGACGAGCCGCTGGTCTCGCTCGCTCAGGTACGGCGCGGTCGTCCAGGGCGGCTGTGTCGCGGCTGTCCACCCGCCGCGTAGCACGCGAGGCTGGTCGAGCGCGGATGGCCAGACCGTCAGGAGGTAGGCCTCGGCGATCTGCGACGTCGACGACCGCCCGCGCGCGTGAAGACGCAGGCGCTGTGACCCGGACCCGGTGGGAAGCAGGCGAACCCGGGGCCGAGAGCGATCGAAGGACTCGAGGATGACATCGTCCGGGCCTGCTGGGGTGATCGACGTATCGACCACGTCCTCCCAGTCCTGCGGCACGGATGCAGGCGGTTCATCCAGGACCTGCACCGCGAGCTGAACCGGGCCTCTGCCGGACGTCATGATGGCGACAGCTCGGAAGCTCACGACGTCGAGCAGGCCGCGGAACACCCCGGAGCACGTCAGTCCCGAGAGCGCAATGTGACCGTCGGGGACCTCCCAGTCAGACCAGTTCATCGGGGATGCCTCGCGGTGTGTGGCCAGACGTACGCAGCACGCCTCGCGCGCCGCCACTCCAGAGCGAACCCCCAGATCGCCAGGCCCGTGGCGAGGACGATCACGACCACCACCACCGAGACGGTGGTCAGCACCCAGTCCGCGGACACGAACACCACGACGAGGATCGTCGCTGCGACTGACAGCGCCACCGCGTAGAGCGCAGAGCACTGCAGAAGAGCGCGAGTCAGGGAGGTGCTCTTCCGGGCGAATGGCGCAATGGCCGCCGCCAAGGCGCCGCAGGCGGTGCCGGCCACGGCGCCGGACGCCATGGCCACAGGGAGAGAGAAGAGCAGATAGCCGGCGCTCTCCGGCGAGAAAAGGAGGCCGATCAGGGACACGGCCATGAACGGGACCGCAAACAGGCCAAGGCCAAAGAGGGCCCCCCAGCCGATGAGTCGCATAGTCGCCCTTCTAGGAGTTCTACCGGGGCCCGCCCCGGTAGCCGGAACGGATCGTCTCACTTCCGCACGACAGGCGCCGGTGGGCTGTTCGGGTGACCTGCGCGCTCATCGCCCGCGCGGCAGGGGTTCGCGCTGTCAGTGTTCGCCCACAGATCGAGCCGAGGGGGCATTGTGCTGCTACTGGGTCACGGACGGTTGAGGCACCTGACGAACCGGCGGCACGCCTTGTGGCGATCGGCGGCCGCCGCGGTGACTATCGGCTGCGTGGTTCTGGGAGTCCTCTCGGGAGCACCGGCGTCAGCGGCGGCGAGTACCCGGGACATCGGAGAGGTCACTTCGGTGGTGGAGGACGCCGACATCTGGGGTGACGACGGCCCCACGGGAGGTTTGTCCGTCACCGGGTGGGTGTCCGAGGACTATCTCGGCGACCATGTCGTGGAGATCCGGGCGGAGGCCGCTGACACGGTCGGGTCCGTCGCTGTGTGAAGGGCGATGCCACCATGAACCTCATGACTCGCGTGAGACCTGCGCTGTCCACTCGAGCTGTCGGAGGGGCTGCCATCGCGATGCTCGGGGCCCTCACCCTGACCGGCTGCTGGGTCGGCCACCCGGAGCAGGCGTCCATGGCGATCACCAACAACACCGACGAGCCCCTGGCGATCCGCGCCGACGACACCCCGCCGAGGTACACCATCAGGCCGGGGGAGTCGCTCGGTTTTGGGCTCCCCGGCGCACCGGGCGACTGCACGCAGTGGACACTGCACGCCACCACCGTCGACGGGGTGGAGGCATCGAGCTTCGGAGAGCCCCTGTGCGACGACGACCATTGGACCATCAGCCAGTCCGCGCTGGTTGGCGCCCGGAGCGCGGCGGGGATGCCGAGCCCGAGCCCGAGCCCGAGCGCGGACCTCTAGCGACCCTGACGGGCTGTCGGCAGGCGCCTGCGGGCGCTTCGGGGTCAGACGCCCGCGCGCCGCGTTGCGTCGGCCTCGCTCCGCCACGCCGGGACCGGCGAGCTCCAGCACGGTGACGCCGTCCGCTGCCGACCGGCGCGACCGGGCACGCCGGGGGCGCTGGCCCGGATGGCGGTGGGCCGTGGCCGGTCAGACCGGGTCGGGCAGCCCCAGCTGCGCCCGCCACCAGGGCGTCTCGACCGAGCCGCGCTTGAGGTAGACGAGTTCCATTGCGGCGTTCCAGCCCGCGACGCCCTCCAGGTGCGCGAGGGTGTGCTGGATGAACGCGTGCAGCTCGAGGGACGACGGCGTGATCACCTCGCAGAACAGCGAGCTGTCGTCGAGCAGGGACGCGAGGTACCGCACCGAGGGGTGCGCGGCGAGCTGCCGCGCGACGGCGTCCAGGTGCGCGGGGGCGACCCGGACGGTGACCAGCGTCTCGGCGTACATGCCGAGGGCCGCGGACGGCACAAGCGTGACGATCTCGACGCAGTGGTTCGCGCGCATCCGGTCGAACCGGCGCCGGACGCTGCTCTCGTTCATCCCCACGCGGTCCGCGACGGACTGGAAGGTGTCGCGCCCGTCCAGCCGGAGCCGGTCGAGGATCGCCCAGTCGGCGGCGTCCAGATGCGCCGGGTCGCACGGCTCGGGCTCGGCGGTCCGGGCCTCCACCGTGGGCGGGCCGGCCGCGGTCAGTCCGCCGGACAGCTGGCGGCCCCAGTCGTGGCTCATCTTGTACACGTGCAGGATGAGGTCGCTGCGCCAGCGCTCGACGCCCGGGACGGTCTGCAGGTCGGCCAGCAGCTGGGGGTACCGGGACGCGCCGCCGTGCACCACGAGCTCGGCCATGATGTCGAACTTGCCGGAGACGATCGTGCAGAACCGGACGTCCTCCCGGGCCGACAGCTGCGCGGCGACCTCGGCCTGCGTCCCGGGGCGGCAGGAGACGCGCACCAGGAAGTTGTCGTAGACCCCGCGGGCGCCGAGCGCGGGCACGGCGGTCACCTTGACGACCCCGTCCGCGAGCAGTTGCTGGCCCCGCCGCACGACGGTCGTGACGGGCGCGTCGACGGCGTCGGCGACCGTGCGCCAGCTCGCCCGGCCGTCCTGCTGCAGCGCGACGACGACCCGCCGGTCGAGGTCGTCGAGCGGGGCGAGCCGGGGGTTCACCACGCGCCCGCCGGGCGGGTCGGCGGGTACACCTCGTGCAGGAAGTCGCGCACGGTCCGGGTCCAAGCCTCGGCCTCCTCGATCTGCGGCGAGTGCCCGGAGTGCTCGAAGACCGCGAGGCGCGCCCCGGGCACCAGGGCGGCGATCGTCTCGGAGCACTGCACGGGCGTGATCCAGTCGGTGCGTCCCACGGTCACCAGGGTGGGGGCGGTGATCCCGGGGAGCAGCGGCTTCAGATCGTAGCCGGGCAGGTTCACCGAGAAGGCGTAGTTGTGGGCCTCGTACCGGTACGGCGTGGCCGCGACCTTCCGCTCGACCGCCTCCGGGTCGTACGTGAAGTCGTAGAGCGGCAGGATCTCGCGCCAGCAGTCGCGCAGGTCGTCGTCGTCGCGAACCCGGCCGGTGTCGATCCGGTCGAACTTCTCCATGTCGACCGCGACCCGGTCGGAGGCGAGCGCATTCTGCCGCGCGAGCGGGGCGTTGCCGTTGTCGGGCGAGGTGTCCCGGAGCACCAGGGCGGCCACCCGGTCGGGGTACCGGACGGCGTACTCCATGGCCAGGAACCCGCCGTAGGAGCCGCCGGCCATCGCGACCTTCTCGGCGCCCACCCACTCGCGCAGCCCGTCCAGGTCCGCCGCCCACTGCTCGTGGCTGAACGTGCCGGACCCCTCGGACTCCCCGGAGCCGCGCGCGTCGAACACGACGACCCGGTACTCGTCGGCGAGGCGCCCGAACGAGGCGCGCGGCTCGGCGCGCGAGCCCAGCCCGGGGGCGCCGTGGTGGGTGAGCACGACCGGGGCGCCCTCGGGTCCGAGGACCTCGACGGCGAGCGCGTTGCCGTTGACGACGACACGCTGCGCGCCGGTGGTGGCGCGGGCGAACTCGGGAGAGACGTCGGGCTGGTTCATGGTGGTGCCTCCGGGACAGGGAGAGGGCGGACGGCGGCGGGTCAGAGGAGGACGGTGCAGGAGTCGAGGTCGCGCGGGGAGGACGTGAGCGGCTCGGACCCGGTGGGTGTCACGAGCACCGAGTCGCTGATGCGGTAGCCCCCGTGGCCCGGCACGTACAGGCCGGGCTCGTTCGACACGACCATGCCGGGCGCCAGCGGGGTCGGGTCGCCGTCCTCGAGCCACGGCGGCTCGTGCATGCCGACCCCGATCCCGTGCCCCTGCCGGTGCCGCAGGTAGCCGCCGAGCCCCGCCTCACGGATCACCGCGAGGCAGCGCGCGTTGCTGTCCGCGCACCGCACGCCCGGTGCGATCGCACGTGCCCCCTCGGCCTGCGCCGCACGCACGGCGTCGTGGTAGCGGCGTTGCTCGGCGGTGGGCTCGCCGAGGACGAACGTGCGCTCGCCCTCGACGAACCGGCCGCCGACCGCGCAGCCGAGCGACAGCATGAAGGTGTCCCCGGGGCGCAGGCGGTACCCCGACGGCAGTCCGTGCGGGATGGCGGAGTTCGCGCCGGCGTAGACGAGGCCGCCGGCGAGCGGCTGCACGACCACCACGTCCGCGTGCTCCGCGTACATCGCCGCGGTGCCGGTGCGGGTCACGTGCGCGGCGAGTTCCTGCTCGCTGGGCAGCGCGCCGCCGTCGCGGACGGCGTCGGTGACGAGCGCGACGCCGGCCGCGAGCATGCGGTCGGTGATCCGGGCTGCCTCGCGGTGCAGCGCGATCTCCTCTGGTGCCTTCACGTGCCGGGCGCGGGTGACGATCTCCGTCGGTTCCCAGTCGACGTCGCCGAACGCGGCGCCCGCGAGCGCCAGCCGGTGCTGCGTGATCGCCGTGGCGACGCCGACGGTCCCGCGCCGCACCTCCGGGGCAGCGGCGTCCGCGAGCGCCGCGAACGGGCTCCGCAGCCCCGGGTACTCCGGGTAGGAGACGAGCTCGGCGTGCGCACGCTGCTCCTCCGCGTGCTGGCGCTCGAGCTCCGGGACCAGGAGCAGGGTGCGGCCGGAGGTCTCGACGAGCGCGGCGACCGGGCGCTCGCACGGGTGGTGGAAGAAGCCCGTGAGGTAGGCGACGTCGTCCGGGTCGTCGGTCAGCACTGCGGCGAGGCCCGCGGCGTCGGCCGCCGCGCGCACCCGGTCCTGGGCGGCGCCGAGCACGTGGGCGGGGAGCCGGGTGACCCGGCGGCCCGCGGCGTCGACCGGGAGCGGGGGAGCGAGGGTTTCAGCGGTCATGGTTCCTCGGGTTCCGGGCGTCGTTGTATGCGATGGACAGGAGCGTCGCCGAGAGCACGAGCGCCAGGATCGCCAGGGACGGGAACAGGGTGAGCCACCAGGCGCTCACCATCGCGCCCGACTGCTGCGCCTCGTAGAGGATCCGTCCCCAGGACCACGTGGTCGGGTCGCCGAGGCCGAGGAACGCGAGCCCCGCGGCGGACAGCACGGCCCGGGAGGCCGTCACCACGACCGACACCACGATCACCGGCGTCACGGCCGGGACCACGTGCCGGCCGAGGATCCAGGCGTGGCGCCGCGTCATCAGGCGGGCGGCGTCGACGTATGGCAGGTGGACGACCGCCAGCGCCTGCGACCGCACCAGCCGGGTGACCTCCGGCCAGGAGAACGCGGCGACCACGCCGATGATCGTCGTCGTGCTCGGCCCGACCAGGGCCGCGACGAGGATCATCAGCGGCAGCACGGGCAGCGACAGCGTGAGGTCGACGACCACGCCGACGACCGTGTCCACCGCCTTTACGTACGCACCGACCACCGCGACCAGGGTGCCGAACACGATGGCGATCACGGACGCGGCGACCGCGACCAGCAGCGACTGGCGCGCACCCCAGACGACCTCGGCGAGCACGTCGCGGCCGAGCGCGTCCGTGCCGAACGGGTACGTGCCGCCGGGCGGGCGGAGCACGTCGGTGCCGTACGACTCCGGCGGGTCCGTGATCAGCGGCGCGAGGATGCTGCCGCCGACGAGCAGCACGAGGATCGCCAGGGCGGCGACGCCCAGCGGCTGCCGGCGGAACGCCCGCCAGGTCGCGCGGCCGGCGCGGGTGCCGTCGGGCGCCGCCGCGGGCTCGGCAGGCAGGCCCCCGCCGTCGAGGTCGACCAGGGCGCTCTCGGGGATCGGGGTCGTCATGAGGCCTTCACTCTCGGGTCGAGGAACCCGTAGGCGATGTCGGTCAGGGTGTTGGCGGCCACGACCGTCACGGCGAGCAGCAGGAACGCGCCCTGCAGGACCGGGAAGTCGAGCTGGGTGACCGCCTCGTAGATGCCGCGGCCGACACCGGGGTAGGCGAACACCGTCTCGGTGAGCACCGCCCCGCCGACCAGGAACCCGAGCTGCAGGCCGATCAGCGTGGTGGCCGGCAGCAGGGCGTTGCGCAGCGCGTGCTTCCACAGGATCCGCCGGGGCGGGATGCCGTTGGCGTGCGCGAGGACCACGTAGTCGTCCCCGAGCGAGTCGACCAGGGTCGCCCGCACGGTCAGCACGTAGGAGCCGAGCTGGATCAGGGTGAGCGACAGCGCCGGCAGCACGAGGTGCGCGAGGACGGACCCGTACCAGGCGGCGCCGTAGACGCCGTCGGAGTAGGCCCCCCCGATCGGCAGCCAGCCGAGCCGCAGCCCGAACAGGTACAGCAGGAGGATGCCGACGCTGGGCACGAACAGCGACTGCCCCGTGACGCCGACGACCTGCACGACCTTGTCGACCAGGCCGCCGCGCCGAGCGGCCGCGGCCACGCCGAGCGGGATGCCGAGCACGACGGTCAGGACGAGCGCGCTGACGGTGAGCAACAGCGTCCACGGCAGCCGCTGCACCAGGACGTCGACGACGGGGACCGACTGGGTGAAGGAGGTGCCGAGGTTCCCCTGGAGCAGCTGCCCCAGGTAGAGCGCGTACTGCGTGGGCAGCGGCCGGTCGAGGCCGTACTGGGTGAGCAGGGCCGCCCGCGCCTCCTCGGTCATGTTCGGGCTGGCGACGGCGAGCGCCGGGTCGCCGGGCAGGAGCCGCAGCAGCAGGAACGTCACGGTGACGGCGAACCAGACCGTGAGCAGCCCCAGGCCGAGGCGGCGCAGGACGAACAGAGCGACGGACACGCGGGCGGCCCCCGTCAGCCGTCGGTGCGGTGGGCGGACGCCACCGACACCGGGTTGACGATGGACAGCAGCTCCGACGGCTTCGAGACGAACCCGTCCCACTCCGAGCTGGAGGCCATGTACAGGTTCTGGGTGTACATGACGTTGTCGTAGACCTGCTCGTGCACCAGCTCCGCGGCCTCGCGCATCAGGTCGACCTTCTCGTCCAGCTCGCTCGTCACACCGGCCTCGTCGATGAGCGCGTTGAGCTCGGGGTCGTCGACGTAGGTGTAGTTGATGGCGCCGCCGGGCAGGTACGACAGCCGGAAGTTCGTGACCGGGTCGTCCATGATCGCGAAGTTGCCGGCGTAGATGTCGTAGTCGCCCTCGTTCGTCATGGCGAGGTAGGTGTTGCGCTCGGTGCCCTGGAGCTCGATGCGCAGGCCGGCCTGCGCCGCGGAGTCCTGCACCATCTGGGCCCACTGGCTCGTGACCGAGTCCTGCAGCGAGTAGATGAGCCGGAACGTCACCGGGAACATGCCGTCGGACCCGGCCGTGTACCCCGCGTCCTCCATGAGCGACCGGGACAGCTCCGGGTCGAACGCGTACTCGGTGACGGACTCGTCGTAGTAGTCGGCGAGCACGGGCATGAGCGGGCTGGATCCCGTCGACACGGCCTGGCCCTGGAGCACCACGGTCCGGATCGCCTCGTAGTCCGCGGCGTGCGCCAGCGCCTGGCGCACCTCGGTCTTCGCGAGGTCCGGGTTCTGCATGTTGTAGACCATGTGCGCGTACCCGAGGCCGGTGACCTCCGTGACCTCGATGCCCTCGGTGCCGCGCAGCTGCTCGACCTGGGCCGGGGGAAGCGCGTTCGCGATGGCGTCGACCTCGCCCGACTGGAGGGCGAGGATCTCGGTGTTCACGTCGGGCAGCACCCGGTAGACAACCCGCGCCGGCAGCGCGACGCCGCCCTCGACCAGCGGGTACGAGTCGGTGCGCTCGAGCGTGTAGCTCTGCCCCACCTGGACGTCGGTCAGCAGGAACGGTCCGGCGCTGACCCAGCCGCCGTCCGCGCCGTCGTTCGCGAACTCGGCCACCGAGCCCGCGGGCTCGAAGACGTGCTGGGGCACGACGTTGCCCCAGAAGCCGATCTCCTCGATGAGCGAGGTGTCCGGCTCGGTCAGCGTCACCTCGACGCGCGTGTCGGAGACCGCCTCGGCCGACGCGAACGTGCCCATCTGCCCGTAGAACGTGCCGGACGGCGCGTCCCGCTTCACGGCGTTCATCGTGTAGGCGACGTCCGCGGCGGTCAGCGGCTCTCCGTCGCTCCAGGTGAAGTCGTCGCGGATCTCGTAGTAGCCGTGCGTCTCGTCGGTGTAGCCCCACTCCGTCGCCAGGTGCGGCTCCTTCGACCCGTCCTCGGCGATCGAGAGCAGGTGCGGGTACATGAGGTTGGTGATCCAGTAGTCGCTGCGGCTGTTGCCGATCAGCGGGTTGAAGTTCACGACGTCGGTCGTGGTGGCGATCGTGAGCGTGTCGGAGCCGGCGGTCGCGCCGGCGCCGGCGGAGGACGGGGCGTCCTCTTGCGGGGCCGACGGCGCGCAGGCCGCGAGCGCGAGCGCTCCGGCGAGCGCGAGCGCCGCGACGACGGGTGGACGGTGCCGGTGGTGACGCATCAGACCCAGACCTCCTCGAGAACGCGGACGATGTTGCCGCCGACGACGGCGCGGATCTCGTCGTCGGAGTACCCGTGCTGGACGAGCCAGCCGATGATGTTCCCGAAGGCCTCGGCCGGGTTCTCCAGGCCGTCGACGTACGGGACCTTCTCGTACTCGACGCCGGCGTGGGCCTGGCCGAGCGAGAGGTTCGAGGAGAACGCGTCGTGCAGGCCGACGTGGTCGCCGAACAGGGTGTCGGGACCGAACGCGACGTGCTCGAGGCCGACCAGCTCGACGCAGTACTCGAAGTGGTCCATCACCGACTCGAGGCTGTGCCGGGGGTGCTGCGGCGACAGCGTGGTGTGCGGGGCGGCCTCGAGGCCGATGACGCCGCCGCGGCGCGCGCACTCGACGATCGTCTCGTCCGTCTTCATCCGGTTGGTCGGCCAGACCGCGCGGGCGCCGGCGTGCGTGATGAACACGGGCTTCGTCGAGGCCCGGATGACGTCGAGGCAGGTGCGGTCGCCGGAGTGCGAGATGTCGATGGCGATGCCGAGCTGGTTCATGCGGCGCACGGCGCGCTCGCCGAAGAAGGTGAGGCCGCCGTCGCCGCGCTCCTTCAGGCCGCTGCCCAGGGTGTTGGCCTCCGAGTACGCGATGCCCATCTGCCGCACGCCGAACCCGTAGAGCACGTCCAGCCGGTCGACCTCGTTCTCGATCATGGTCGCGGCCTCGAGCGCGAACACGTGCGCGATCCGGCCGGTCTCCTGCGCGTGCCGGATGTCGGCGAGCGTCTCGCCCTTGATCACGAAGTCCTGGTGCGCCAGGTCGGCCATCCGCACGCCGAGGTCGAACAGCACGTCCTGGTACTTCCAGCCCGCGTCGGACGAGATGCAGCACGTGCCGTCCATGCCGTTGTCGAACACCGCCGTCAGGCCGGACCGGGCGAGCCCGGCGTAGGCCGTGGGCTCGCGACCCTGACGGATGTGGTCGCGCAGGTGGTCCATGTCCTCGGGGAAGACCTGCACGTGCTCGTGCAGGGAGATGACCGTCTCCTCACGGAGCAGCCGCTGGGCGCGCTCGGCCTGCTCGGTGCTGAGGTCGAGGCCGGCGTAGGCGGGCACGCGGCCGATCTGCTGGGCGTAGTGGAACTCCCGGTAGTCGACGCCGGGCTCCAGGTAGTCGTATGCGGTGTATCCGGTGTACCGCTCGGCGGGGTCGAGCACGGGCTTCCTCCTCGGTGGGGCGGACCGGAGGTGGCGGCGGCTCCTGGCGGCGGTGCCGCGCTCGGTCCGCCGGATCCGGCTTCACGACGCACACTCTTGGCGGATTCCGGCACTGCGGTCAACGGGGACGGCGCAGATCGGTGCAAAGTTTTCCTCGGTGAAACATTTCGGCGCGTCCGACCGGGCACGATGGTCCGCATGCCGACGACCACCACCTCCTCCGCCACCCTGGCCCGCCCGGTGCTGCGGGTCCGCGGGCTCGACATCGCGTTCGCGGCCGCCGGTCGCCCACCGGTCCCCGTCGCGACGGGCGTCGACCTCGACGTCCGGCCCGGGGAGCTCGTCGCCCTGCTCGGGGAGTCCGGGTCGGGGAAGACCGTCACGGCGCGGGCGATCATGGGCGTCCAGGACCCAGCGGCGTCCGTGACCGCGACGGAGCTGTCGCTCGGCGGCACCGACCTGCTGACCCTCACCCCCGAGGAGCGCCGGCGGCTGCGCGGCGAGCGGATGAGCATGGTGCTGCAGGATGCGCTCTCCTCGCTCAACCCCGTGCTCAGCGTCGGCGACCAGCTCGGCGAGATCCTCCGGGTGCACCGCGGGGCGAGCCGCCGCGCCGCCCGGGACCGTGCCGTCGAGCTGCTCGACCAGGTCGGCATCGTCGACCCCGCCGCCCGGGTGGACGATTACCCGCACCAGTTCTCCGGCGGCATGCGGCAGCGCATCCTCATCGCGATGGCGATCGCCCTCGAGCCCGAGCTGTTGATCGCCGACGAGCCGACCACCGCACTCGACGTGACCGTCCAGGCGCAGATCCTGCGGCTGCTGGACGACCTGCGCCGCCGGCTGGACATGGCGGTGCTGCTCATCACGCACGACATCGGCGTCGTCACGGAGGTCGCGGATCGGCTCGCCGTCATGCACCAGGGCCGGGTCGTCGAGCAGGGCGACGCGGACGCGGTGTTCGCGGCGCCCCGGGCCGACTACACCCGCACCCTGCTCGCCTCGGCGCCGCACCCGGCACCGCCGCGCCTGTGGACGCCGCCTGCGGCGGACGCGCCCGGGGCGACGGGCGCCCGGTCCGTCACGCTGCCGGTCGCCGGAACCCGCCCGGAGATCGTGCTCGAGGCGACCGACGTCGTGCGCGTGTTCCGCTCGGGGTCGGCGCTGGGGCGCCGCAGCGTGCGCGCGGTCGACGGCGTCGGCCTGCAGTTGCGCCGCGGGGAGACCCTCGCCGTGGTCGGGGAGTCCGGCAGCGGGAAGTCGACGCTCGCGCGGGTCCTCGTGGGGCTCGAGAGCGCCGACTCCGGCACGGTCGTCTTCCGGGGGCAGGACGTCACCCGGCGCACCGGATCGCGCCGGCGCCGGCCGCACTCCGGCATCCAGATGGTGTTCCAGGACCCGTACACCTCGCTCGACCCCCGCATGCGGGTCCGGGACGTCGTCGCCGAGCCGCTCACCGTCACCCGCACGGGGACCCGGGACGACCGGTACGCCCGCGCCGGCGACCTGCTCGAGCTCGTCGGGCTCGGCCGCGAGGCGCTCGACCGGTTCCCGCACCAGTTCTCCGGCGGGCAGCGGCAGCGCATCGGCATCGCCCGGGCGCTGATGCGCGACCCGGACGTGCTGGTCTGCGACGAGCCGGTCTCCGCGCTCGACGTGACCATCCAGGCGCAGGTGGTCGACCTGCTCGTCGACCTCCAGGACCGGCTCGGGGTGGCGATCGTGTTCATCTCGCACGACCTGTCGGTGGTGCAGAACCTCGCGCACCGCGTGCTGGTGATGCGCCGGGGCGAGGTCGTCGAGACCGGGGACGTCGGGCCGATCTTCTCGGCCCCGCAGCACCCCTACACCCGCGAGCTGCTCGCCTCCATCCCGCCGCTCACCCGGGCCGAGCGCGGGCGGATCACCGGGGTGCGGTCCGCCGTGGCGTGACGCGGAGCCGGTGCCGGGGCCTGGGACGCCACGAGGGGCGCCTCCCTGACGGGAGGCGCCCCTCGCCTGCGCACTGACCGGGAGCAGCCGATCAGACGTCGTAGTACAGCTCGAACTCGTGCGGGTGCGGGCGCAGCCGGATCGGGTCGATCTCGGCGGAGCGCTTGTAGTCGATCCAGGTGCGGATCAGGTCCGGGGTGAACACGTTGCCTGCGGTGAGGTAGTCGTGGTCCGCCTCCAGGGCGTCCAGCACCTCGGCCAGCGAGCCGGGCACCTGCTGGATCTGCGCGTGCTCCTCGGGGGGCAGCTCGTACAGGTCCTTGTCGACCGGCTCCGGCGGCTCGATCCGGTTCTGGATGCCGTCCAGGCCGGCCATCAGCATGGCGGCGAAGCCCAGGTACGGGTTGCCCGACGGGTCCGGCACGCGGAACTCGATCCGCTTGGCCTTCGGCGAGGAGCCGGTGACCGGGATGCGGATGCAGGCGGAGCGGTTGCGGGCCGAGTAGACCAGGTTGACCGGGGCCTCGAAGCCGGGGACCAGGCGGTGGTAGGAGTTCACCGTCGGGTTGGTGAAGGCCAGCAGCGACGGGGCGTGCTTGAGCAGGCCGCCGATGTACCAGCGGGCGATGTCGGACAGGCCGCCGTAGCCCTTCTCGTCGAAGAACAGCGGCTCGCCGTCCTTCCACAGCGACTGGTGCACGTGCATGCCGGAGCCGTTGTCACCGAAGATCGGCTTGGGCATGAAGGTGGCGGTGTGACCGGCCTCGTGGGCGACGTTCTTGACCACGTACTTGAACAGCTGCACCTTGTCGGCCGACTTGGCCAGGGTGTCGAAGCGGTAGTTGATCTCCGCCTGGCCCGCGGTGCCGACCTCGTGGTGGGCGCGCTCGACCTCGAAGCCGAGGGCGTCCAGCTGCAGGGAGATCTGGTCGCGCAGGTCGGCGAAGTGGTCCACCGGGGCGACCGGGAAGTACCCGCCCTTGTAGGGGGTCTTGTGCCCGAGGTTGCCGCCGGCCTCCTCGCGACCGGTGTTCCACGCGGCCTCGATCGAGTCGATGTAGTAGAACGACGCGTCCTGGCGGGTCTGGAACCGGATGTCGTCGAAGACGTAGAACTCCGCCTCGGGGGCGAAGAAGGCGGTGTCCGCGATGCCGGTGCTGCGCAGGTAGGCCTCGGCCTTGGCGGCGACCTGGCGGGGGTCACGGGAGTAGGGCTCGTCGGTGTAGGGGTCGACGACGTGGAAGTTCAGCGCGAGGGTCTTCTCGATCCGGAACGGGTCGATGAAGGCAGTGCTGACGTCCGGCACCAGCTTCATGTCGGACTCGTTGATCGCCTGGAAGCCGCGGATCGAGGACCCGTCGAACATCTGGCCGGTGGAGAAGAAGTCTGCGTCCACCGTGGCGGCCGGGATGTTGAAGTGCTGCATCACGCCGGGCAGGTCGCAGAACCTGATGTCGACGAACTTCACGTCCTCGGACTTGATAAAGGCCAGGAGTTCCTCTGGCTTGCTGAACATCCGCTGCTCCTCGGGTCGGGGTGCTCGCGTGGGCGGGCGATCTGAGGCTAGGGGGAGGCAGTTTCCCGGCGGTGTACCGATTGTTTCCGGCGTGTTACCGATCGGCGCCGGGTGTGTCGGGTCGGTGTCGGGGCCTGCGCGGGCACCGCTTACGCTGGTCGGCATGGTCGAACGCGAGGACGTCGGGTCGTGGCTGTCCGGACCGCCGGTGGGCGGCGGGACGGGCGCGCCGCGGGGCAGCCGGCTCGGTCTGCCGCCCCAGGGCCGGGGCTCGCTGGCCGGGATGGGCCGGCGGATCGGCGCGCTGATCGTGGACTGGTTGGCCTGCCAGGCGATCGCGTACGCGTTCTTCGACAACCACCCGCTGGTGCCGCTGGCGATCTTCGCGGTGGAGAACCTGCTGCTGGTCGGCACGATGGGCGCCACCGTGGGTCATGTGCTGTTCGGGATCCGGGTGCGCCGGCTGGTCGCGCCGCGGTCGCTGCTGGCCGGTGCCGAGGCCGCCCATGACCCGGGCCCGGATCTGCCGCCCGGTCCGCTGCGCGCGCTGATCCGCACCGTGCTGCTCTGCCTGGTGATCCCGGCGGTGGTGTGGGACGGGGACGGTCGCGGGTTGCACGACCGGCTGGCCGGGACGGCGATCGTCCGGCGCTGAGGCTCGGGCCCGGCGGCGTTCAGTCGGCGTCGCCGCGCCAGGCCTCGGCGCCCTCCTTCACCGCGAAGGCGGCGATCACCAGGGCGGCGACCGGGTCGGCCCACGACCAGCCGAGTGCGGAGTTCAGCACCAGCCCGGCGAGCAGGACCGCGGACAGCCAGGCACACAGCAGGGTCTGCCGGGAGTCGGCGACCGCGGAGGCCGAACCGAGTTCCCGTCCCGCCCGGCGTTCGGCCCAGGACAGTGCGGGCATCACCACCAGGCTGACCGCGGCCAGGACGATGCCGACGGTGGAGGGTTGCGCGACACCGTCGCCGAGCAGTGACCGCACCGCGTCCACGCCGACCACCACCGCCAGCCCGAAGAACGACACCGCGATCACCCGCAGTGCCACCCGCTCCCGGCGTTCGGGGTCGGGTGCGGCGAACTGCCAGGCCACGGCGGCGGCGGACAGCACCTCGACGGTCGAGTCGAGGCCGAAGCCGATCAGCGCGGAGGAGGAGGCGAGCTGTCCCGCGGTGAGGGCCACCACGGCCTCGACGACGTTGTAGCCGATGGTCGCGGCGACGATCCACCGGATGCGTCGTTCCAGCGTCGTCCGGCGGTCCATGGGCTCAGCGGCCGCGCATGCCCTTGCGGTCGGGCCGGGCGCGCATCGGGTCGACACCCTTGGGCACCGGCACCTTCATCGCACCGAGGGCGGTCAGGCGCTTGACCACCTCACCGGTCTCCATCTTGGTCAGCGCGGGCTTGAGCTTCTGCACCTTGCGGGCGAGCTGGGGGAGCGGCACCTGGCCCTCCTCGCGGCCGACCTCGATCAGGGTGATCGGGACGTTCGGCAGCACGCGGGCGGTGCGCTTGCGCTCGGACTCCAGCAGCTTGTCGATCCGGTGCGCCGGGCCCTCGCCGATCAGCACCACGCCGGGCCGGCCGACGCCACGGAACACCAGGTCCTGGGTGCGCGGGGACATCGCGACCGGCTCCTGGGTGAAGGTCCAGCCGCGGCGGATCGTGCCCAGGGCGGAGATCGCGGCGCCCGGCTGGCCCTCGATCCGGGCGTAGGCGGCGCGCTCGGCCCGCCGGGTGAGCGCGAACATCGCACCCAGCAGGGCGAAGGGCAGCGAGAGCAGCAGGACGTACAGCCAGTGCCCGATCAGCAGGCCGATCACCAGGCCGAGGGCGATCACGCCGAAGAAGATGCCCAGGATGATCCAGGTGACGGCCGGGTCCTGCTCCCGGGTCATCTGGTATGCCTGCCAGACCTGGTGGTACCACCGGGTCTTCTTCACCTTGGGGGCCTTCGGTTCGCGCGCCATGGCCCCGGAGTCTACCGACGATGCGGGGTGATTCCGCCCGGGTGGGTGCTGCTACGCCGAGGGCGGACGGGACCTGGGTCCCTGGTCGTCGCGCGCCACGCCGGGTGAGCCTGGGTGCGGGCTCGACGGGGGAGGTTGAGATGCGCATTCTGGTGACGACGGCGTCCCGGCACGGCAGCACCCAGGAGATCGGCGAGGCGGTGGCCGACGTGCTGGCCGCCGAGGGACACGAGGTGGACCGGACCGACCCGGAGGACGTGACGGCGGTCGACCACTACGACGCGGTGGTGCTCGGCTCGGCGGTGTACGCGGGCCGGCTGGCGATCACGCTGCGGGACCTGATCGAGCGGCAGGGCGGGCAGCTCGCCGCCCGGCCGGTCTGGCTGTTCTGGTCCGGGCCGGTGGGGCACCGCGGCCGGGTCACCGGTGAGGCGGCCGTCCCACCGGACGAGGTCGAGGTGGTGGCCCGGCGGATCGACGCCCGGGAGGTGGCGTGCTTCGGCGGGCAGTTGCGCCGGTCGGAGCTGGGGCTGGCCGAGCGGGCGCTGGTGGCGATGATCGATGCCGAGGACGGCGACCACCGGGACTTCGAGGCGGTGGCGGACTGGGCCCGGTCGATCGCGGTCAGTCTGCGGGGTGGGCGACCGCGGCCAGCAGTGCCCTGAGCGTGTCCACCTGCTCTGGGGTCAGGCCGCGGGCGGCGATCCGGTCGGCGGCCTGCTGATCGGCGGCGGTCAGGGCCGCCTGCCGTCCGGCGTCGGTGATCTCGACCTGGTGCTTGCGCCGGTCCAGCCGGTGCTGGCTGCGGCGGACGTGGCCGGTGCGCTCCAGCCGGGACAGGATCCGGCTCATGGTCTGCTCGGTCACCTCGCAGGCGGTGGCGAGTTCGGCCTGGGTGTGCGGTCCGCCGAGCAGCATGATCAGCACCGGGAAGCTGGCGTGGTTGAGGTCCCAGGCGCCCAGGTGACCGTTCCACTCCCGCTCCACCCGGCGGGCGGCGGCGGACAGCAGCCGGCCCAGCGGCCAGTCGGCGGGATCGTCGGAGGCCATCTCGGACCAGCTCCGCGGGGCCGGTGAGTGCTCCCCGCCGGTGTGCTGCGTCACGTCTGTTCCTCCTGTGCCGCGAGGTTGCGCGGCGGTGTGCGTCGGATGCTCTGCGTAGATGTTGCCGGATGGATCGTGCTCCCGCATAGTGCTCAGCATGCTGAGGAACGGTGTGCTGCGGGGTCTGGCGATCCTGGTGCTGGTGGCGGGGTGGCTCGCGGTGGGGGCCTTCGGTGGCATGTCCCAGGGACAGCTGTCCCAGGTGCAGACCAACGACTCGGCGGCGTTCCTGCCGTCGTCGGCCGAGTCGACCCGGGCGGCCCAGGAGGCGGAGGGCTTCACCGAGGGCGAGGCGCTGCCGGTGCTGGTGGTGGTGACCGCCGACGACGCGGACGCCGCGCTGCCCGCCGACGCGATCGGCACCGTGACCGCCGCGGCCGAGCAGTGGCCCGCGCTCGCGCTGCCCGGTGCCGACCCGGCCGAGGGTGATCCGGCCACCCTCGGCGACGTGCTGACCGCCGACCCGGTGGTGGTGCCCTCCGAGGACGGTGAGGCGCTGCTGATCCCGCTGTCCCTGGACGCGGAGCAGGCCGACCTGATCCTGGCGAATGACGAGGACGTGACCGGCACCGTGGTCGAGGTACTGCGCGACGCGCTGGCCGAGGACCTGGACGGCACCGGGCTGCAGTCCTGGGTGACCGGGCCGGGCGGGTACGTCGCGGACCTGGTCAACGCCTTCGGCGGGATCGACGGGGTGCTGCTGCTGGTGGCGCTCGGTGCGGTGCTGGTGATCCTGGTGCTGGTGTACCGCTCGCCGTTCCTGCCGTTCCTGGTGATCATCAACGCGGTCTTCGCGCTGTGTGCGGCGGCGCTGGTGGTGTACCACCTGGCCGATGCTGGGGTGCTGACCCTGAACGGCCAGGCACAGGGCATCCTGTCGATCCTGGTGGTGGGCGCGTCGGTGGACTACGCGCTGCTGATCGTGGCCCGGTACCGCGAGGAGCTGCGGCTGATCGAGTCGCCGGCCGCCGCGATGCGGACCGCGCTGCGGGCCTCGCTGGAGCCGATCAGCGCGTCGGCCGGCACCGTGATCGCCGGGCTGCTCTGCCTGCTGCTCAGCGACCTGGCCTCCAACCGCAGCCTGGGACCGGTCGGCGCGATCGGGATCGTCGCGGCCTACCTGGCGTCCTTCACCCTGCTGCCGCTGATGCTGCTCCTGCTCGGCAAGCGCTCGCGCGGTCTGTTCTGGCCGCGCCGCCCGGTGGTGGACAGCGACCCGGAGCACACCCGCGCCGGGGTGTGGCAGAAGCTGGCCGGCTGGGTCGGCCGCCGGGACCGCCGGGTGTGGATCGGCACCACGGTGGTGCTGCTGATCGCCGCGGCCTTCCTGCCGACCTTCCAGGCCCAGGGCACCAGCCAGGCCGACGTGTTCCGCACCCAGGTCGACTCGGTGGACGGCGAGCAGGTGCTGGCCGAGCACTTCCCGGCCGGTGTGGTGCAGCCGGCGACCGTGTTCGTCGACCAGGCGGATGCGCAGACCGCGATCGACACCGCCCAGGACGTCGACGGCGTGCTGTCGGCCACCGTCTACACCGGCGGATCGAGTGTCGGTGCGGCAACCGGTCAGGAGGCCCAGGAGCCGGTGGTGGTCGACGGCCGGGTCCGGATCGACGTCGTCACCGAGGCCGGGGCGGACACCACCGAGGGCGTGGACACCGTGCAGCGGGTCCGGACCGCGCTGCACGACGAGCTCCCGGACGTGCTGGTCGGCGGCGCGGCCGCCGAGACTCTGGACGCCCAGGACGCCGGTACCCGGGACCTGCAGGTGATCGTGCCGGTGGTGCTGGTGGTGATCCTGCTGATCCTGATGCTGCTGCTCCGGTCGGTGCTGGCCGCCGTGCTGCTGATGCTGGCGAACGTGCTGTCCTTCGGGGCGGCGCTGGGTGTGGCGGCGGTGGTGTTCAACCACGTGCTGGACTACCCGGGCGCCGACCCGGCGGTGCCGCTGTACGCCTTCGTGTTCCTGATCGCGCTGGGCGTCGACTACTCGATCTTCCTGATGACCCGGGTCCGGGAGGAGAGTCTGCGGGTCGGTACCCGGGAGGGGGTGCGGCGCGGGCTGGCGGTCACCGGTGGGGTGATCACCTCGGCCGGCGTGGTGCTGGCGGTGACCTTCGCGGCACTCGGGGTGATCCCGCTGCTGTTCCTGGCGCAGCTGGCGTTCATCGTGGCCTTCGGGGTGCTGGTCGACACGCTGGTGGTGCGCAGCCTGCTGGTCCCGGCCCTGGTGCACGACATCGGCGACCGGGTCTGGTGGCCGTCGAAGATCGGCCGCTGACCTCTACAGTGGCAGGCATGGCTGAACTGCGTGCGGGCATCATCGGGTACGGGTCGGCGGGACGGGGGATCCACGGCCGGCTGCTGCGGGAGATCGGCGCCCAGGTGGTCCGGGTGGTCACCCGCAACCCCGCCCGGGCGACCGCGGCGGAGAAGGACTGGCCCGGGGTCGCGGTGGACGCCACCGCCGAGGACCTGCTGCGGCACGCGGACGAGCTGGACGTGGTGGTGATCGCCAGCCCCACCGGTGACCACGTCGCCCACGTCACCGCCGCGCTGGCCGCCGGGGCGCACGTGGTGGTGGACAAGCCGCTGGCGACCACCGCCGCGGACGCCGCACAGCTCGCCGCGCTGGGCGACGGCCGGCTCACCGTGTTCCAGAACCGGCGCTGGGACCCCGAGCAGCTGACCCTGCTCGGGCTGCTGGCCGAGGACAAGCTCGGCGCCGTGCACCGGTTCGAGCGCCGCTGGGAGCGCTGGCGTCCGGTGCCGCAGGACCGGTGGAAGGAGAACGACCCGGAGGCGGGCGGCCTGCTGCTGGACCTGGGCGCGCACCTGGTCGACTCCGCGGTGCAGCTGTTCGGCCCGGTCGCCTCGGTGACCGCCGAACTGCGCAACCTCACCACCCCGGCGGTGGACGACGTCTTCTTGGCGCTGCGGCACACCGGTGGCACGATCAGCCACCTGCAGGCCGGGTCACTGGTCGGCGCCCCGGGCCCGCGCACCCGGGTGCTGGGCGCCAAGGGGGCCTACCTGGTGACCAGCTTCGAGGGGGAGGTGTCGCCGTTCAGCGTGCTGGACGAGGACGGGTCGCCGTACGAGGGCCGGCTGGTCCGCGGCGAGGAAGTCACCCGGGTGCGGCGGGCGCCCGGCGGGCACCCGGACTTCTACCGTGCGGTGACCGAGTGGGCGCTGCGCGGCGGGCCGGTGCCGGTGGACCCGGCGGATGCCGTGATGACCGCCCGGGTGCTGGATGCCGCGCGGGTGTCGGCCGCCGAGGAGCGCGCGGTCCGGCTGGACTGAGGGTTCCGGCCCCTCAGCCGAGGATGGCCCGGGCCGCCGAGCCCAGGTCCCGGTGCCGGTGCACGAAGCCGCACGAGTCCAGCACGGCGGGCACGATCCGCTGTGACGCCAGGATCTCGTCGGCGAACTCCCCGAGCACCAGGCGCAACGCGAAACCCGGCACCGGCAGCACCGCCGGGCGATGCAACTCGGCCGCCAGTGCCCGGATCACCTCGACGCTGCGCGCCGGGTCGGCGACCAGGTTGACCGGCCCGGCGACCGGGACGTCCATCAGGTGCCGGATCGCCCGGACCTCGTCGGTGAGCGTGATCCAGGCCCAGTAGTTGCGCCCGGAGCCCAGCGGTCCGCCCAGCCCCAACCGGAGCAGCGGCAGCAACGGCCCGAGCGCACCGCCACCCGGGGTCAGCACGATGCCGGTGCGCAGGAACGCCACCCGGATCCGCGGATCGGCCACCGCCGGGGACGCCGCGTCCTCCCAGGCCCGGACCACCCCGGCCAGGAAGGTGTCGCCGCGGGCACTGTCCTCGGTCAGCACCTCCTCGCCGCGGTCGCCGTAGGCGCCACTCGCCGACCCCTGGAGCAGCACCGGCGGCGGAGCGTCCATCCCGGCCATGGTCCGGGCCAGCAGGGCGGTGCCGGTGGTCCGGGAGGACAGCACCACCTGCTTGCGCGCGGTGGTCAGCCGCTTGTCGCCCACGCCGGCGCCGGCCACGTTGACCACCACATCCGCCCCGGCCAGTGCGCCGGGGTCCAGCTCGCCGCGGTCCGGGTCCCAGCGCCGCTCGTCCGGGGCGCCGGGGGAGCGGCGCACCAGGCGCACCACCTCGGCGCCCTCGGAGCGCAGCAGTTCGGTCAACGCCGACCCGATCAGTCCGCTCGATCCCGCGATCACGACCCGCATGCCTCCGACCCTAGGCGGCCGTGCCCGGTCCCGCCCGGGCCGGGCCATGGATGCACCGCGGCCCCCGGCAGCACGGGGGCTGCCGGGGGCCGCGGGTGGGCGTCAGACGCTGATCAGAGGCCGACCTCGGCCTCGAACGCGCCCTCCTCGATCCGCTGCTTCACGGTCATCAGGTACCGGGAGGCGTCCGCACCGTCCACCAGGCGGTGGTCGTAGGACAGGGCCAGGTAGCACATCGACCGGATGGCGATCACCTCGGCGCCGTCGGCGTCCTTGACCACGACCGGGCGCTTGACGATGGTGCCGGTGCCCAGGATGGCGGAGGTGCCACCCGGGACGATCGGGGTGTCGAAGAGCGCCCCGCCGGAGCCGGTGTTCGTCACGGTGAAGGTCGCGCCGGACAGCTCGTCCGGGGTGACCTTGTTGGCCCGGGTGCGACCGGCCAGGTCGTTGATCTTGCGGGCGATCCCGGCCAGGTTGAGGTCACCGGCGTCCCGGATCACCGGCACGACCAGGCCGCGCTCGGTGTCCACCGCGATGCCGACGTTCTCGGTCCCGTGGTAGGTGATCTCCTTGCCCTCCAGCACACCGTTGATCTTGGGGTGCACCTTGAGCGCCTCGATCGCCGCCTCGACGAAGAACGGCAGGAAGGTGAGGTTGACCCCCTCGCGGGCCTTGAACGACTCCTTGGCCGCCGCACGCAGCCGGGCGACCTTGGTGACGTCCACCTCCACCACGGTGGTGAGCTGCGCCTGCGAGTGCAGGGCGTCCACCATCCGCTCGGCGATCACCTGGCGCAGACGGCTGGCCTTCTCGGTGGTGCCGCGCAGCGGGGAGGGCTCGACCGACTTGGCCGGAGCCGCCGCCGCGGGTGCCGCCGGAGCAGCCGCCGGAGCCGGGGCCTGGGCCTGCTGGGCCTTCGCCGCCTCCGCCTTGGCGGCCGCCTCCAGGACGTCCTCCTTGCGGATCCGGCCGCCGACGCCGGTGCCGGTCAGGCTGGACACGTCCACGCCCTTCTCGGCGGCCAGCTTGCGGACCAGCGGGGTGAGGTAGGAGCCACCGGCCTGCGGCTTCGGGGCCTCGGCCTGCTGAGCCGGAGCCGGAGCCTGGGCCTGGGCCTGCGGAGCCGGCACCGGGGCCGGGGTGGGCTGGGACTGCGGAGCCTGCTCCGGGGCGGCGACCTGCGGGGCGGCCTCGGTGGCGGCGGGCTGGGCGTTGTCGTTCGACGCCGGGGCGGCCGAACCGGAACCGATCACGGCCAGCGGGGCGCCGACCTCGGCGGTCTCGTCCTCACCCACCAGGATCTGCAGCAGGGTGCCGGCGAACGGCGAGGGCACCTCGGTGTCCACCTTGTCGGTGGAGATCTCCAGCAGCGGCTCGTCGACCTCGACGCTGTCGCCGACGTTCTTCAGCCAGCGGGTGACGGTGCCCTCGGTGACGGACTCGCCGAGCGCGGGCAGGGTGACCTGCTCGCCCGCGGAGTCGCCGGCGGGGGCGGACTGCTGGGGCGCCTCGGCGGCGGGCTGCTCGGCGGGGGCCTCCTGCGCGGGAGCCTCCTGGGCCGGGGCCTCCTGCTGCGCGGGAGCCTCCTGGGCCGGGGCCTCGGAGGAACCGGCACCGCTGCCATCGCCGATCACGGCCAGGACGGCGCCGACCTCGACGGTCTCGTCCTCCTGCACCAGGATCTGCTCCAGCACGCCCGCGAAGGGCGAGGGGACCTCGGTGTCCACCTTGTCGGTGGAGATCTCCAGCAGCGGCTCGTCGACGGCGACGGTGTCACCGACGTTCTTCAGCCAGCGGGTGACGGTGCCCTCGGTGACGGACTCGCCGAGCGCGGGAAGCTGCACGTTGTCGGACATGACCTCGTGTCTCCTTCGTATCTGGTCAGTTGTGGGCGTGCAGCGGCTTGCCGGCCAGCGCCAGGTGCGCCTCGCCGAGAGCCTCGTTCTGCGTGGGGTGGGCGTGGATCAGGGCGGCGACGTCCTCGGGGTAGGCCTCCCAGTTCACGATCAGCTGGCCTTCGCCGATCAACTCGCCGACCCGGGCGCCGATCATGTGCACGCCGATCACCGGGCCGTCCTTCTCCCGCACCAGCTTGATGAAGCCGGTGGTGGCGAGGATCTGGCTCTTGCCGTTGCCGCCGAGGTTGTACTCGAGGGTCTCGACGTTCTCCGCGCCGTACTGCTCCTTGGCCTTGGCCTCGGTGAGGCCGACCGAGGCGACCTCGGGGTCGGAGTAGGTGACGCGCGGGATGCCGGACTCGACGATCGGGGCCGGGTTCAGGCCGGCGATCTCCTCGGCGACGAAGATGCCCTGGGCGAAGCCGCGGTGCGCGAGCTGCAGGCCGGGGACGATGTCGCCCACGGCGTAGATGTTGCCGACACCGGTGTGCAGCCGCTCGTCGGTGATGACGAAGCCGCGGTCCAGGGTCAGGCCCTGCTCCTCGTAACCCAGGCCGGAGGTCGACGGGCCACGGCCGACCGCCACCAGCAGCAGGTCGGCGTCGAAGGTCTTGCCGTCCTCCAGGGTGACGTGCACGCCGTCGTCGTTCTGGGTCACGCCGGAGAACCGGACGCCCAGGTTGAAGTTGATCCCGCGCTTGCGGAAGGCGCGCTCGAAGGCCTTGGACAGCGCCTCGTCCTCGTTCGGGACCAGGTGCGGCAGCGCCTCGATGATCGTGACGTCGGCGCCGAAGGACTTCCAGACCGAGGCGAACTCGGAGCCGATCACGCCGCCGCCGAGGATAATCGCCGACTTCGGCACCCAGTCCAGCGTCAGCGCCTGGTCGGAGGTGATCACCCGGCCGCCGATCTCCAGACCGGGCAGCGTGCGGGCGTAGGAGCCGGTGCCGAGCACGATGTGCTTGCCGGTGACGCGCTCGCCGTTCACCTCGACGGTGTCCGGGCCGACCAGCTTGCCGTAGCCCTCGATCACGGTGATCTTGCGGGACTTGATCAGCCCCTGCAGACCCTTGTAGAGGCGGCCGATCACCGAGTCCTTGTACTCGTTGACGCCGTTCATGTCGATGCCGGTGAGCTCGGTGTGCACGCCGAAGTGCGCACCCTCACGGGCGTTGTCGGCCAGCTCGGCCGCGTGCAGCAGGGCCTTGGTCGGGATGCAGCCCTTGTGGAGGCAGGTCCCGCCGACCTTGTCGGCCTCGATGAGGGCGACGCTCAGGCCGAGCTGGGCACCGCGGAGCGCGGCCGCGTAGCCGCCACTCCCTCCGCCCAGGACGACGATGTCGAAAGCGGACCCGGTCGTGTCGGACACGTGGTGGCTCCTTGAAGTGACGTCGGTGTGGTGAGTCGCCGCCCATCTTGGCATCTTCATCTAGGCCGGACGACCCAGATCACGGGATTGGTGGTGTGATTCTCGGTACAGACATCCCATGTTTTCGCCACTCGCGCACCAGGGTGACGTTCAGCCCACTCCCAGGTGAGCCCGGTTACCCTGACCGGCATGGGTCTGTTCTCCCGCCGTCGCGCCCGCCGTGACGACGCCACCGCCACCGGTGCCGCCGAGCCCACCGGCCGCGCCGCGCAGCAGGCGACCGTCGAGCACCTCGCCGAGTTCGTGCGCACCCGGGTGGGCGTCGAGGCGTACCTGGAACCGCAGACCAACGTCACCCAGACCACGCTGATGCTGATCGCCACCGACGGGGAGTGGACCCGGCGCCGGGTGCCGGACGCGAAGGCCGGCGCCGAGGTCGCCCGCAAGCTCGGCATCCCGCTGTACGACGTGCAGCGCACCGGCTACCCGCAGCGGATGCGGGACTGGAACACCCGGCAGCGGATCCAGCGCGAGCGTGCCGCCCGGGAACGCGCCGCGCGCCGCGACGGCTGAGCCCGGACACGACGAAGGCCACCGACCCGCGGGGTCGGTGGCCTTCGTCATCGGCTCACTTGCCGGCCGCGCGGCCCTCGATCAGGGTCAGCAGCGTCCGCACGCCCACGCCGGTGCCGCCGACCGGGGTGTACCCGAACGGCGCCTTCTCGTTGTAGGCCGGACCGGCGATGTCCAGGTGCGCCCACGGCGTCGACCCGACGAACTCCTGCAGGAAGATCCCCGCGGTCAGCATCCCGCCGAACCGGTCGGCGACATTCGCGAGGTCCGCGACCTTGGACTTCAGTCCCGCGCGCAGGTCCTGCGGCAGCGGCATCGGCCAGAACTGCTCGCCGGAGGCGCCGGCCGAGGCGACCACCTCCTCGCGCACCGGGTCGGTGCCCATCACCGCGGACACCCGCGGGCCGAGGGCGACCAGCTGCGCACCGGTCAGGGTGGCGATGTCCAGGACGACGTCCGGCTTCTCCTCCACCGCGGCGACCAGGCCGTCCGCCATCACCAGGCGGCCCTCGGCGTCGGTGTTCAGCACCTCGACGGTCTTGCCACCGCGGATGGTCAGCACGTCGGAGGGACGCTGGGCGCTGCCGGATGGCATGTTCTCGGCCAGGCAGAGCCAGCCGGTCACGGCGACCGGGAGCTCGAGCCGGGCGGCGGCCAGCACGGTGTGCAGCACGGCGGCGGCGCCGGCCATGTCGGACTTCATCGCCTCCATCCCGGCGGCCGGCTTGATCGAGATGCCGCCGGAGTCGAAGGTGATGCCCTTGCCCACCAGGGCGACCTTGGCCTTCGGGCGGGACGGGCTGTAGGCGACCTTGACCAGACGGGGCGGACGGACCGACCCCTGCCCGACGCCCACCAGGCCGCCGTAGCCGCCCGCCGCGAGCTGCTTCTCGTCCAGGACGGTGAGCTTCACGCCCTTGGCGCCGGAATCCTTCACCGCGGCCTTGGCGGCGTCGGCGAAGGCGGCCGGGAACAGGTCGTTCGGGGCGGCGTTCACCAGGTCGCGCACGCCGTGCACCGCGCCGGCCAGCACCTCGGCCCGGGCCAGGGCGGCGACGGCGGCCTTGTCCTTGGCCCGCGGGGTGACGATCTCGATCGACGACACCGGGGCGGTCGCCTCGCCGGTGCGGTACCGGGTGTAGTCGTACGCGCCGAACAGCGCACCCTCGGCGACCGCGGCGACCTGACCGGCGTCGGCGGCCGGCAGCACCACGGCCACCGACTGCACGCCGGACAGCTCGCGCAGGGCGGCACCGGCGGCGCGGCGGAGCGTCTCGGGCTCCGGGGTCGCACCGTCCTCCAGCCGGCCCACGCCGGTGAGCACGACCAGCTTGGCCTTCAGGCCGGTGGCCGGGACGCTGCGCACCTGGTCGGCCGCGCCGGTCACGCCCAGCGGGGTGGCCAGGTCGGTCAGGGCCGCGGCCAGGTCGGCGGGCAGCCAGTCGGCGGCCAGCAGCCGGGGTGGGCGGCCCTCGCCGGTCTGGGCGACCGCGACGACCAGGGCGTCGGCGGACAGGCGGGTGGGGTTCGCGGAGGTCAACGTCACTCGGGGCACGGGCCCAACCCTAGTCGCCATGCGGGTACCGTCGACCCCCGTGACGCCGCCACTCACCGTTCTGGTCGCCCTGGCCGCCGCCGCCCTCGGGCTCTGGGCCGCCTGGTTCGCCCTCCGGGACCGCGCCGTGATCCTGCGCCAGCTCTGGGGCGGGGCGGTGGTCGAGGGCCTGATGGTGATCCAGGCCGTGGTCGCCGGAGTGCAGCACGCCACCGGCACGGTGCCCGCCGAGCCGGCAGTGTTCTGGAGCTACGTCGTCACCCAGCTCGTCCTGCTGCCCGCCGCCGCGCTCTGGGCCTTCGCCGAGCGCAGCCGCTGGTCCTCGGTGGTGCTGCTGATCGCGGCGGCCGCAGTGGCCTTCCTGCAGCTCCGCCTCGCCCAGACCTGGGGGAACTGACCCATGAGCACACCGATCGCCACCGGCCCGGGCCGGGTGCTGGTCGCCGTCTACGGCCTGTTCGCGCTGGCCGCCACCGCCCGCGGGGTGAGCCAGTTGATCCGCGAGTTCGACGCCGCGCCGCTGGCCTACAGCCTGTCCGCCTTCGCCGGGGTGGTGTACATCGTGGCCACCCTCGCGCTGGCGAAGGACTGGCGGCCGGTGGCCTGGGCGGCGGTGGGCGTCGAGCTGGCCGGCGTCCTGACCGTCGGCCTGCTCACCGTGATCGATGCCGCCGACTTCCCGGACGCCACCGTGTGGTCGCTGTTCGGCCGGGACTACGGCTTCGTGCCGTTGATCCTGCCGTTCCTGGGCCTGGCCTGGCTGTGGCGCACCGGGCGGTCCCGCGAGCAGGTCCCGGCGACCGACTAGGTTGGGGGCCGTGTACGGCCTCCTGTTCCGCCTGGTCTTCGTCCGCCTCGATCCCGAACAGGCCCATCACCGGGCCTTCGCGCTGATCCGGCTCGCCGCCCGCATCCCGGTGCTCCGCGGCGTGATCCGGTCGGTGCTGTCGATCCCGGACTCCGGACGGGTGCGCGTGCTCGGCCGGACCTTCCCCTCCGCCTTCGGCGTCGCCGCGGGCTTCGACAAGGACGCGGTCGGGGTGCCCGGGCTGACCATGCTCGGCTTCGGCTTCGTCGAGATCGGCACCGTGACCGCCGAGCCGCAGCCCGGCAACGAGCCGCCCCGGCTGTGGCGGATGGTCGACCAGCAGGCGCTGCGCAACCGGATGGGCTTCAACAACCAGGGGTCGGTGGCGGTCGCCCGCACGCTGGCCAAGCTGCGCAGCACGCCGTCCGGACGGGCCGCGGTGGTCGGCGTCAACATCGGCAAGACCAAGGTCACCCCGGTCGAGGACGCCGCCGCCGACTACGCCACCTCCGCCGAGCGCCTGGCGCCCTACGCCGACTACCTGGTGGTCAACGTCTCCTCCCCGAACACCCCCGGCCTGCGTGACCTGCAGTCGGTGGCCTCGCTGCGCCCGGTGCTGGAGGCCACCCGCGCCGCCGCCGACCGGGCCACCGCCGCGGCCGGCCGTTCCCGGGTGCCGCTGCTGGTCAAGATCGCCCCGGACCTGGCCGACGAGGACGTCGACGCGGTCGCCGATCTGGCGCTGGAACTGGGCCTGGACGGCGTGGTGGCGGTGAACACCACCATCGCGCACGACCTCGGCCCGGGCGGGTTCTCCGGTCCGCCGCTGCTGGACCGCGGGCTGGCCGTGGTGCGGCGGCTGCGGGACCGGCTCGGCCCGGACCCGGTGATCATCGGGGTCGGCGGGATCAGCACCGGTGCCGACGCCCGGGCCTACCGGGAGGCCGGCGCCACCCTGGTGCAGGGCTACACCGGCTTCATCTACCGCGGTCCGTTCTGGGCCGCCCGGATCGCCCGGGAGCTGGCGGCATGACCGATCTGCGACCGTCCTGGACCTGGCAGTTCACCGACGCGGCCGGCCACGAGCTGGACCGGCCGGCCTCGCCGTCGTTCACCGAGCGCTTCGACGCCGAGGAGTGGCTGGGCGTGCACTGGCGGGCGCTGCGCGACCAGGGCGCCGGCCGCGCGGTGCTCCGGCACGCGGGATCGGCGGTGGCGCCGGTGCACGACCTGGGGGCAGTGCCGGAGCGGATGACCTTCCGGGCCGCGGACTGAACCTCCGGGCCGACGACTGACCTCCCGGGCCGACGACTGACTGCGAGGGCAGCCGTGCCGCCCGTCCCCGTCTCGCCGAGAGTGCACGAATGCACGCCTCCCGGCCCAGGAGGCGTGCATTCGTGCACTCTCGATGAGGAAGACGGGCCCCAGGGAGGGGCGTGGACGCGCGGAGCACGGAGCTGGGCGGACCGTGGGCGTGGAGCGCGGCCGAGGGCGCAGTTCACGGTGGTCGAACGAGCCGAGGGCCGACGCGAACTACGCCCTCGGCGGGCGCTGGGGCTCAGGTCGAGAGCAGGCAGCGGGGCTCGGCGGGTAAGCGTCGGTTCCGCCGGCTCGAACCCAGCGCACCCACCGCTAGACGAACCAGAGGGCGACCTTCCGGGCCGAGGACTGACCGGCCACCGCCTCAGACGGTGACCCCCCGGTCCGGCACCGCCGCGGGCACCACCCCGCCGGTCAGCGCCGACCAGGCCAGCGCCAGCCCGTCCACCGCGCGCTCCAGCACCTCCGGCGGGGCGGTGAACGGCAGCCGCAGCCGGTCCTCCAGCCCGCCGTCCACCCCGAACGCCGGGCCGGGCGCCACCCGCACCCCGTGCGCCAGCGCCAGGGCACTCAGCGCCGAGGACACCGGCGCGCCCAGGTCCACCCACAAGCACTGCCCGCCGCGGGGCACGGTGAACCGCCACTGCGGCAACCGTTCGCCGAGCAGCCGCACCAGCAGGTCCCGGCCGGCGCGGAGCTGATCCACCCGGCCCGGCACCGCACCCGGCCCGGCGGCCAGCAGCTCCGCGGCGATCAGCTGGTCCAGCACCGGCGTGCCCAGATCGGCGCTGCGCCGGGCCAGCGCCAGCCGGGTGGTCAACTCCGCCGGACCGCGCAGCCAGCCGACCCGCAGCCCACCCCAGTGCGACTTGGACATCGAACCGATCGCCAGCACCCGCGGGTTGCGCCCGTCGCCGGCCCAGGACTCCGGCGGCGGGCCGTCCAGGGTCAGATCGGTCAGCACCTCGTCCCCGGCGATCACCGTGCCGGTCCGCCGGGCCAGCTCCCGCACCGCGGCCCGCTCCGGCCCGGACAGGCAACCACCGGTGGGGTTCTGGTGGTCCGGGATCAGGTACACCAGCCGGGGCGCGACCTGCCGCAGGGTGGACTCCAGCAGATCCAGGTCGGTGCCCTCCGGTCCGGTCGGCACCGGCACCGCCCGGGCACCCGCCGCCCGCACCGCGTCCAGGGCGTGCACATAGGTCGGTTGCTCCACCACCACCCGGTCGCCCGGACCGGCCTGGGTGCGGGTGAGCAGGGCGATCGCGTGCTGGGCGCCGGTGGTGACCAGGATCTGCTCCGGCGTGGTGGGGGTGCCGCGGTCGGTGTAGCGGCGGGCGATCACCTCGCGCAGCTCCGGCAGACCGTGCGGGTGGTACCCGAGTCCGGCGTGGGCGGGCAACCGGTCCAGGGCGGCGAGGGCGGCGGCGTGCAGCTCGGGCGGGGCGGCGGAGGCGGCGATGGACAGATCCGCGATCCCCGCATCCCCGACGCCGTCCGGTACCGGGGCGGAGCGGGCGCGGCGCGGGAGGGCGGTCACCGTGCCGGCGCCCTGGCGGCTGAGCAGGAAGCCCTCCGCGCGCAGGGTGTCGTAGGCGGCGGTCACCGTGGTGCGGGAGACCGCGAGGGCGGTGGCCAGTTCGCGCTCCGCGGGCAGCCGGGTCGCCAGCGGCAGGGACCCGGCCAGCACCGCCCGGCGCAGGGCATCCGAGAGTGCGGCGTGCGCAGGTCCGGGCCGTCGCCAACTGCCGAGTACGGTGGCGGTCCGGGCGCCGGAGATCCTGCGGTCGGCGGTGAGTCGAGCCATGCAGGCCACTGTTGCGCAATTGGCTATCGAAGTGAAGGCCATTCGACCCGGAAGATCGCGTGCATGACTGAATCCCGGCGCCTCGGACGCCGACTCCCGCAGCTGTTCCTCGGGCTGGTGCTCTACGCGCTGTCCATCGCGATGGTGGTGCACCCGGCACTCGGCTCCATGCCCTGGGACGTGCTCAGCCAGGGGCTCGCCCGCCAGCTGCACTGGTCGCTGGGCACCGCGGTCCTGGTCAGCAGCGTCGTCGTGCTGCTGTGCTGGATCCCGCTACGGCAGCGCCCCGGGTTCGGCACGGTGGCCAACGTCCTGGTGATCGGACTGATGACCGACCCGTTCGTCGCGCTGCTCGACCGGCTGCCCACCGACCTACCCCTGGTGGCCCGGGCCGGGATCATGGTCGCCGGCATCGGCCTCAACGGACTCGCGGGTGCGCTGTACATCGGGTCCCGGTTGGGCCCGGGCCCCCGCGACGGCCTGATGACCGGGCTGGTGGCGCGCACCGGTGGCCGGGTGGCGCTGATCCGTGGCGGCATCGAGCTGACCGTGGTGCTGATCGGCTGGGCGCTCGGCGGCACGGTCGGCGTCGGCACCGTGCTGTACGCGGTCGCGATCGGGCCGATCCTGGGCTGGCTGATGCCGCGGTTCGCGGTGCCGCTGCCGGGGGATACCGAACCCGCCGGGCAGGAGGCCGCGCAGGGGCGCCAGGGCGAGGCACCGGCGGAGGTCGCACCGGCCTGACCCCAGGCATGACGGAGGCCCCGACCGCACGCGGCCGGGGCCTCCGGAGCACTCAGCGCGAGGCGGGCGAGCTCTTCGCCGTCTCGGCCGGGTCGGTGATCACCGCGTCGCCCAGGATGTCGTCGATCCGGGTCATCAGCTCGGCCGGGATCGTGACCCCGGCGGCCTTGACGTTCTCGGTGACCTGCTCCGGGCGGGAGGCGCCGATGATCGCCGCCGCCACGTTCCGGTTCTGCAGCACCCAGGCGACCGCCAGCTGCGCCAGCGACAGGTCGAGCTCCTGGGCCACCGGCTTGAGCTGCTGCACCCGCTCCAGCACGTTCGGCCGGTCCAGGAAGGTCTTGATCGTGCGCGCGCCGCCCTTCTCGTCCGTGGCGCGCGAGCCCTCGGGCAGCGGCTGGCCCGGCAGGTACTTGCCGGTCAGCACGCCCTGGGCGACCGGGGACCAGACGATCTGGGACAGGCCGAGCTCCTCGGAGGCCGGGACGACCTCGGCCTCGATCACCCGCCACAGCGCGGAGTACTGCGGCTGGTTGGACACCAACTGGAAGCCCAGCTCCTTGGCCAGCGCCGCGCCGGCCCGGATCTGGTCGGCGGTCCACTCGCTGACGCCGATGTACAGCGCCTTGCCCTGGCGGACCACGTCCGCGAAGGCCTGCATGGTCTCCTCCAGCGGCGTCGCGTGGTCGTAGCGGTGCGCCTGGTAGAGGTCGACGTAGTCGGTCTGCAGCCGGGTCAACGAGCCGTCGATCGACTCCATGATGTGCTTGCGGGACAGACCGGTGTCGTTCGGGCCCTTGGGGCCGGTCGGCCAGTAGACCTTGGTGAAGATCTCCAGGCTCTGGCGGCGCTCACCCTTGAGCGCCTCGCCCAGCACGGACTCCGCGACGGTGTTCGCGTAGACGTCCGCGGTGTCGAAGGAGGTGATGCCGGCGTCCAGGGCGGCGCGCACACACGCGGTGGCGGCGTCGTTCTCGACCTGGGAGCCGTGGGTCAGCCAGTTGCCGTAGGTGATCTCGGAGATCTTGAGGCCGGAGCGGCCGAGGTGACGGAATTCCATGCTGACCAGCCTAGGACCTCCCGCCGACACTCACACGAGGTCAGCTCGGCCACTCGCCGTGCTTGTTCTGCGGCTTGGGCAGCCGGGCACGCCGGATCTGGAACACCCGGGTGATCGCGTACATCATCGTGCCGCGCACGATCGCGTCCGGGCCGTACTTCTCGATCAGCTTCTTCTTCAGCCGGCGCCACATGATCACCGAGTCGGCCACCATCGCCAGGATGAAGACGTACAGCGCGATCAGCGCCAGGAACGCCGCCTGGGTGCTGATCGCGGACAGGCCGATGTTGGCCAGCAACACCACGATCGCGATCGGCAGGAACAGCTCGCCCAGGTTCCAGCGCGCGTCCACGTACAGCCGGACGTAACGCCGCACCGGGCCCTTGTCCTTGGCGGGCAGGTAGCGCTCGTCGCCGGACTGCATCGCCTGGTACTGCTTCTCCCGCTCGATCCGCTGGGCGGCGCGCGCGTCCTTGGCGGCGGCCTTGCGGTCGGCGGGCACCAGGGGACGACGATTGGCCGCCTCGGCCTGCTTGCGGGTCGGGGTCGGCCGGCCCTTGCCGGCCTGCGTCTCGATCACCGCCGGGGTCTCCTCGACCGCGGGCTGGCTGGCGTCGTTGTCCTTGCTGCGTCCGAACACCCCTCCAGGGTAGTCGAGTAGCGTGGCGACCCGTGACAGCCTCCGACCCCACTCATGTCCCCGATGTCGCCGCACTCCGGGAGCGCGTGCAGCAGATCTGGCCCGGCGTCCGCTCAGACCTGGAGGATCTGGTCCGGATCCCCAGCGTCTCGAACAGTGACTTCGACCAGGCGCACGTCGCCGCCAGCGCCCGGGCCGTCGCCGACCTGCTGACCGGCGCCGGGATGCCCGAGGTGCAGATCCTGTCGGTGGACCGCCCGGACGGGTCCCCCGGTGCCCCCGCGGTGGTGGCCCGCCGCCCCGCCCCGGCGGGTGCGCCGACGGTGCTGCTCTACGCCCACCACGACGTGCAGCCGCCCGGCGCCGACACGGACTGGGACACCCCGCCCTTCGAGCCCACCGAGTCCGGCGGTCGCCTGTTCGGCCGCGGCGCGGCGGACGACAAGGCCGGTGTGGTCGCCCACCTCGGTGCGCTCCGGACGCTGGCCGACGACCTGCGGGTGGGGGTGACCGTGTTCGTCGAGGGCGAGGAGGAGGTCGGTTCGCCGTCCTTCACCACCTTCCTGCACACCCACCGGGACCTGCTGGCCGCCGACGTGATCGTGGTCGCCGACTCCTCGAACTGGCGGGTGGGCGTGCCCGGCCTGACCACCTCGCTGCGCGGACTGGTCGACCTGGACGTCGAGGTCGCCGTGCTGGACCACGCCATCCACTCCGGCATGTTCGGCGGTCCGGTGATCGACGCGGTCACCCTGTTGTCCCGGCTGATCGCCACCCTGCACGACGACCGCGGTGACGTCGCCGTGGCCGGGCTGCACCACGCCGCCGACCCGGCCGTCGACTACGACGAGGACGCCTTCCGCGCGGACGCCGGGGTGCTCGACGGCGTGCAGCTGGCCGGCACCGGCCCGATCAGCTCCCGGCTGTGGACCAAGCCGACCATCGCCGTGATCGGCCTGGACGCCCCCCGGGTCGCCACCGCCTCCAACACGATCACCCCGAAGGCGACCGCGAAGCTGTCGATGCGCATCGCCCCCGGTCAGGACCCGCAGGCCGCACTGGAGGCACTGCGCAGCCACCTGATCGACCACGCCCCGTTCGGCGCCCGGGTCACCGTGCGCGACGGCGAACTCGGCAAGGCGTTCCAGGCCCCCGCCGACTCCGAGGCGATGCGCGCCGCCCGCCAGGCGTTCTCGGACGCCTGGGGCACCGACCCGGTCGACATCGGCATCGGCGGGTCGATCCCGTTCATCGCCGACCTGCTGGAGGTCTTCCCGGACGCCGCGATCCTGGTCACCGGCGTCGAGGACCCCGACTCCCGGGCCCACGGGGCGAACGAGTCGGTGCACCTGGGCGAGCTGCAGAAGGTCGTGCTGGCGGAGGCGCTGCTGCTGGCCCGGCTCGCGCACTGACACCACGCTGCTGCGAACGGCCCGCCCCGACTGCCGGGGCGGGCCGTTCGGGTGCTCGGGCGCTGTCGCAATAGGGCGATATCGGCGACAGATTCCGGTTGCTCACGAAATGGTGAATGGTCGGAATGTCCCTATGAATGTGGCGCGCAGCCCCGGAAGCCCTCGCATCCGCGCTCCCCACCGTGGCACGATCTGGGACGTAGCCAGACCGTAGAAAGGACCGGGCATGGAGCTCGCGGAGCGACTGGCGTCCCTCGCCAGCAAGGTGGAACAGCAGAAGTCGTCGATCGGCACGGAGGAGGCGACCAAGAACGCCTTCGTCATGCCGTTCATCTCGCTGGTGCTGGGATACGACGTGTTCAATCCGCAGGAGGTCGTGCCGGAGTTCACCGCCGATGTCGGCGTGAAGAAGGGCGAGAAGATCGACTACGCCATCGTCAAGGATGGCGAGGTGCAGATTCTGGTGGAGTGCAAGACGGTCGGTTCCCCGCTCAGTCTCGAGCACGCCTCACAGCTGTTCCGCTACTTCGCCACCACCAACGCCCGGATCGCGATCCTGACCAACGGCGAGCGTTACCACTTCTTCACTGATCTGGATCGCCCGAACCGGATGGATGACAAGCCGTTCCTCCAGCTCGATCTCACCGATCTCGACCCGTCGGTGATCCCCGAGGTCGAGAAGATGGGCAAGGAGCTGTTCGATCTCGACTCGATCCTCAACGCCGCCGAGGAACTGAAGTACGTCGGCGCCATCAAGCGGGTGCTCGCGACCCAGTTCCGTGAACCGGACGACGACTGGGTGCGGGTGCTCATCTCCCGGGTCTACGAGGGGCCGATCACGCAGCGGGTGCGTGAGCAGTTCGGGCCGCTCGCGCGCAAGGCGGCCAAGCAGTTCCTCTCGGATCAGGTCAATGAGCGGCTGAAGACCGCGCTGGGCTCGCAGAACGGCTTCGATGCGTCGGCCGACGCGATGACCGGCGAGGCGGCCGCGGAGGAGAGCCTGGCGGAGGCGGAGGAGAGCGCCCACGACAAGGGTGTCGTGACGACGCTCGAGGAGATCGAGGCGTTCCAGATCATCCGAGCGATCGCCTGCAGTGAGGTCGCACCCGGGCGGATCGTGGCCCGCGACACCAAGTCGTACTGCGGGGTGCTGGTGGACGACAACAACCGCAAGCCGGTGGCGCGGCTGCATTTCAACAGCTCGCAGAGGTACCTCGGGCTCCTGGACGCCGACAAGAACGAGACCAGGCACGCGATCGGTTCGCTCGAGGAGATCTACCAGTACGCCGATCAGATCCGTGAGGCCGTCAACCGCTACGCCTAGCCCGCAGGACCCGGCCTCGGCTACACCGGCGGGGCCGGGTCGTACTGGATCGCGCGGCGGACGTCGCGGGCGGCGGCGGGGGACTCCAGGCGGGCGACCAGGTGCAGGGCCATGTCGATCCCGGCCGAGACGCCGGCGGAGGTGACCACGTCGCCGTCGTCGACGAACCGGGCCTCGGTGTCGATCAGCACGCTGGCGTCCAGGGCGGCGAGTTCGTCGAAGGCGCGCCAGTGGGTGGTCGCGGGGCGGCCGGCCAGCAGCCCGGCGGCGGCGAACGGGAGCGCGCCGGTGCAGACCGAGGCCATCAGCGGGGTGGTCGGGCGCAGTCCGCGCAGCCAGGCCAGGTGGGTGGGGTCCTCGGCCAGTCGCCGGGTGCCCTGGCCGCCGGGATGGATCAGCACGTGCAGGTCGCCGGCCTCGTCGGCCGAGGTGTCCGGGAGCAGTCGCAGGCCCTTGGCCGCGCGGACACCGGCGCCGTCGGGGGAGAAGATCAGCACCTCGGGCCGCAGCGGTGACATCGCGGCCCAGGCGGCGAGCACCTCGTAGGGGCCGACCAGGTCGAGCTCCTCCACGTCGTCGAAGGCGAACAGGCCGATCCGCAGCGGGTGTCCGGTGCCCATGTGTGCTCCCAGCTGGTCAGAGTCCCGGCAGTGCCAGCATCTGGTCCAGGGCGACCCGGGCCCAGTGCGCGTCGTCGGCGTCCACCACGATCCGGTTGACCATCCGGCCCTCGGCCAGCGACTCCATCGCCCAGACCAGGTGTGGCAGGTCGATCCGGTTCATGGTGGAGCAGAAGCAGACGGTGTCGTCCAGGTAGCTGATCCGCTTGTCCGGGTGGGCAGCGGCCAGCCGGCGGACCAGGTTGAGCTCGGTGCCGATCGCCCAGGCGGAGCCCGGCTCGGCGGCGTCCAGCGCCTTGATGATGTACTCGGTCGAGCCGACCAGATCGGCGCCGGTGACCACCTCGTGCTTGCACTCGGGGTGCACGAGCACGGTGACGTCCGGCACGGCGGCGCGTACGTCGACCAGGTTCTGCGCGGAGAACCGGCCGTGTACCGAGCAGTGCCCGCGCCAGAGGATCATCCGGGCGTCGCGCAGTTGCTGGGTGGTCAGGCCACCGTTCGGCTTGCGCGGGTCGAAGACGACGCACGCCTCCAGCGGGATGCCGAGCTGCAGCACCGCGGTGTTCCGGCCCAGGTGCTGGTCCGGCATGAACAGGACCTTGCCGGTGCCGTCGACGCCACCGACCCGGTCGAACGCCCAGCGCAGGGCGACCTGGGCGTTGGAGGAGGTGCAGACGGTGCCGCCGTGCCGGCCGGTGAACGCCTTGATCGCGGCGGTGGAGTTCATGTAGGTCACCGGGACGGTGTCCTCGGCGATGCCGGCCTCGACCAGCACGTCCCAGGCGTCCTCGACCTGGTCGATCGCGGCCATGTCGGCCATCGAGCAGCCCGCCGCCAGGTCCGGCAGCACGACCTGCTGGGCGTCGGAGGTCAGGATGTCGGCCGACTCGGCCATGAAGTGCACGCCGCAGAACAGGATGAACTCGGCCTCGGGCCGGGCAGCCGCCTCGCGGGCGAGTTTGAACGAGTCGCCGGTGACGTCGGCGAAGTCGATCACCTCGTCGCGCTGGTAGTGGTGCCCGAGCACGAAGGCCCGGTCGCCGAGGGCGGCACGGGCGGCGCGGGCGCGATCGACCAGGTCCGGGTCGCTGGCGGCGGGCAGAGCGCCGGAGCATTCGACGCCCCGCTCGGAGGCGAGGTCGGTTCCCTGGCCGAGCAGGAGCAGCGCCGAGGAACGCGGCTCGGCGAACGTCGCGGGCTGAGTGAGCAGGGTCACCGGCCGATCATCCCATAGCGCCCGGCTCGGGTGGCACGTGCCACGATCAGCGGGTGCATGTCCTGGTGAGCCCCGGTCGCTTCGACCGCCCGACGACCTCCGCCCCCGGTGCGCCCGGCCCGGCCGGCTGGCCCGCGATGAGTGCGCCGGAGGTGGCCCGGGCGATCGCGGACGGCTGGCACGACACCCGGCCGGACGACCGGGTGGACCTGCTGCCGTTGGGGGATGGCGGGCCCGGCCTGATCGATGTGCTCCGGCCGGTGCGCGGCGGGGAGCTGGTCGCGGCGACCGTGCCGGATGCCGGGGGCGTGCCGGTGCCGGGGGCGGTGCTGGTGCTGACCGAGGACTCCGGTGCCCGGACGGCGTGGGTCGACGGGTCGCTGGCGCTGGCCGGGTCGGCGCCGGTGGCCGGGTCGTCGACCGCGGGGCTGGGCGAACTGGTGCGCGCGGCGCTGGCGACCGAGGCGGAGCGGATCGTGGTCGGCACCGGCCCTCGCCGGGTGACCGCGCACGACGGCGGCTGGGGGCTGCTGCGGGCACTGCTGGGCGGCGACGGGCTGCCGGAGTCCCCGCCCGTGCAGGCCCCGCCGGGATTCGCCGAGCGGCTGGCCGGGCTGATCGCGGAGCTGCGCGGCCGGGACCTGGTGCTGCTCGGCCACCACGACCTGCCGCTGCTCGGGCTGAACGGGGCGAGCGCGGCGCTGGTGGACGCCGGGCGGGCCGGGGCGGAGGAGTCCCAGGCCGTCGAGCGCCGGATGGCCGACCTGGTGGCGATGCTGACCGCCGCCGCGGGGCCCGGCCGCCGGGACTTGCTCGCCACCGGGCACGGCCATGACCACGGGATCCTCCCGGCGGCGACCGCGACCCGGCCGGGCGTGACCCCCGGTTCCGGTGCCGGCGGCGGGGCGGCCTTCGCCCTCGGGCTGCTCGGCGCCCGGCGGGTGGACGGTGCGGCGTGGGTGGCGGACGCCGTGCGGCTGGCCGACCGGGTGGCCGAGGTGGACCTGGTGGTGACCGGCGCCGGGGTGCTGGACGCCACCGCGCTGGAGGAGGGCGTGCTCCCCGCGGTCAGCGCCGCCGCCCTGCCGCTGGGCATTCCGTTGATCGCCCTGGCCGCCGAGTTGCGCACCGGCCGGCGGGACTGGGGGGCGGCCGGGGTGGCCGGCGCCTTCGGGGTGATCGAGTCGCCGGAGCAGCTGGCCGGCTGGCAGGCGGGCCCGGCGACGGCGCTGCGGGCCCGGATCCCCCGAGTGGCGCGCACCTGGTCCCGCTGACGCGCGGAGCCGGGTCGTAGAGTGGGAACACATCACGCGGGCCCGCTGTTGACCCGGTGTGACCGTGACGGTCCAGGGCCGAGCCGCGCCCCGGGACCGCCGACCGGACCAGACACGGGAGAGACGATGAGCGAGACCACCGAGACCGCGACGCACGGTGTCGTACTGACCGACGTCGCCGCCGGGAAGGTGCGCAGCCTGCTGGAGCAGGAGGGCCGTGACGACCTGCGGCTGCGCATCGCCGTGCAGCCGGGTGGCTGTTCCGGCCTGATCTACCAGCTGTACTTCGACGAGCGGGTGCTCGACGGTGACGCGCTGCGCGACTTCGACGGGGTCGAGGTGGTCGTGGACCGGATGAGCGTGCCGTACCTGGAGGGCGCGACGATCGACTTCGCGGACACGATCGAGAAGCAGGGCTTCACGATCGACAACCCGAACGCCGGTTCGTCCTGCGCCTGCGGCGGCTCGTTCAGCTGATCCCGGCCAGAAGCCCCGGACCGTCCCCTGTGCGGCCCGGGGCTTCGTCGTGTCCGGCGGTCAGATCCCGGCGTCCTGCCGGATCCGGGCGATCGCCCCGGGCAGGACGTCGCAGAACCGTTCGATGTCGTCCGGGGCGGTGTCCGGCGGCAGGGTGAGCCGGACGTTCCCCTGGGTCAGCGCCCCCATCGCGGCCAGCACGTGACTGGGCTGGCCGGTGGCCGAGGTGCAGGCCGACCCGGAGGCCACCGCGAAGCCCTCCCGGTCCAGGGCGGTCACCACGGCCTCGCCGTCCACGTACAGGCAGGAGAAGGTCAGCACGTGCGGCAACCGGTCCGCGGGCTCGGCCGGGCCGGCGACCATCGTCATCGGCACCTCGGCGGCCACCCGCTGGCGGACGGTGGACACCAGAGATGGGTCGGGTGTGCGGCGGGCGGCCAGTTGCAGCGCCACCGCGGCGGCCAGGGCGGTCGGCACCGACACCCCGCCCGGGAACCAGCGCTCGCCGTCCTCCACCGGTCCGACCGGCGAGCGGCGCACCGCGGTGCGGGTGACCAGCACCGCCACGCCGGGCAGCGCGCCGACGTCCGCCGGGTCCAGGGTGAGCAGGTCCCAGTCCGGCCCGATCGGTGCATGGCCGAAGGAACTGCCCGCGTCCACCAGTAGCGGCACCCCGGCCTCCCGGGCGGCGGCGTGGGCCTCGGCCACCGGCTGGAGGGTTCCGACCTCGCCGTTGGCGTGCTGGACGGCGGCCAGGGCGACGCCGGGCGCGGCCACCGCGGCGCGGAAAGCCTCGACGTCGAGCCGACCGTCCCGGTCCACGGGAACCGTGTGCCGTTCCCCGGCGAAGTCGGCCGCATCCAGCAGGGCCATCCGCTCCACCGCGGAGGTCACGATCCCGGCCCCGACCCGGCGCCGGCCCTGGGCCACGGTCCGGACCGCCGAGTGCAGTGCGGCGGTGTGCGAGGGGGCCAGGGCGACCTCCTCGGTGCGGGCGCCGACCAGTCCGGCGATGGCCTCCCGGGCGCCGTCCAGCAGGGCCCGGGCGCGGCGGCCCTCGGTGTGCAGCCGGCGCGGGTCCGCCCACCCCTCGTCCAAGGCCGCCAGGAACGCGCTGCGGACCTCGGGCGGCACCGGAGCATGCCCGGCGGAGTCGAGCATCACGCGGGGCGGGATGGTGGGAACGGCCGGCGGGGTGGTGGGAACGGCCGGCGGGGTGGTGGGCACAGGCGGAACGGTAGTCCGCGCGGCGCGCCGAGTGATTCAGATGACACTTCGTCATCTCGTTGCGTCGAAACGGCCGGATCGGGTCACGACGAGCCGTTTCGCGCGCTACGCTGCACAGGATCGAGAGGACAAAGGTCCTAGGAAGATCTCCGACGGTGCCGGCGCGGCGATGCGCCCGCCTGGCGGGGATCCGAGAGTGGAAGGCCCCCGGTGCGCTCGCAGACCCCCCGCAGCACCTCGTCTCGCAGGTGGACCCGACTGGCCGTCGCGGGAGTCGCGTCAGCCGTCATGCTCGCCCTCGCCGGTTGCTCGCCGGAGGTGAGCCGCGGCTGGCTCCCCGGCGACTCCGAGAACGAGATCACGAACCAGACCGGCCGGATCACCAACCTCTGGGTCGGCTCCTGGGTCGCCGCGCTGATCGTCGGCGTCATCGTCTGGGGCCTGATCATCTGGTGCGTCGCGGTCTACCGGAAGCGCAAGGACGACGACCAGCTCCCGGTGCAGCTCCGGTACCACGTGCCGCTGGAGATCATGTACGTGATCCTGCCGATCATCATGGTCGGGGTGCTGTTCTACTACACGGCCCGCGACATGACCGAGATCCAGGACACCACCGCCGAGCCCGACCTCACCGTGCAGGTGATCGGCAAGCAGTGGAGCTGGGACTTCAACTACGTGGACGAGGACGTCTACGACACCGGCGAGCACGCCCAGGACGTGGGGGAGACCGGCACGCTGGCCGAGCAGCCCACGCTGTACCTGCCGGTGGGCCAGCGGGTCGAGTTCGTCCTGGACTCCCGTGACGTCATCCACTCGTTCTGGGTGCCCGCATTCCTGTACAAGCAGGACATGATCCCGGGCCGCACCAACACCTTCCAGGTGGTGCCCCAGGTCGAGGGCGAGTACGTGGGCAAGTGCGCCGAGCTGTGCGGCGAGGAGCACTCGTCCATGCTGTTCAACGTGAAGGTCGTCTCCGTCGAGGAGTACGAGCAGCACATCGAGGACCTGCGCGACGCCGGTCAGGACGGGCAGATCGGGCTGGAGTACAACCGGCTCCAGGACGCCCGCGTCACCGGCGAGGGAGAGAACTGATGGCGACCGCCGAGCACGTCGAGATCGTTCCCGGTCTCGAACCCCGCAAGCAGCACTGGGGCCGGACCGTGGTCAAGTGGATCACCTCCACCGACCACAAGACGATCGGGTACATGTACCTGATCACGGCGTTCATCTGGTTCTGCCTGGGCGGGATCATGGCGCTGCTGATCCGGGCCGAGCTGTTCGAGCCCGGCATCCAGATCGTGCAGAGCAAGGAGCAGTACAACCAGCTCTTCACGATGCACGGCACGATCATGCTGCTGCTGTTCGCGACCCCGCTGTTCGCGGCCTTCGCGAACATCATCATGCCGCTGCAGATCGGCGCCCCGGATGTCGCCTTCCCGCGGCTGAACGCCTTTTCCTACTGGCTGTACCTGTTCGGCGGCCTGATCGCCGCGGCCGGGTTCCTCACCCCGCAGGGTGCGGCGTCCTTCGGCTGGTTCGCCTACGCGCCGCTGTCGAACTCGGTGTACTCCCCGGGCGCCGGCGGTGACCTGTGGGTGTTCGGCCTCGCGCTGACCGGTTTCGGCACCATCCTCGGTGCGGTCAACTTCATCACCACGATCGTCACCATGCGCGCGCCGGGCATGACCATGTTCCGGATGCCGATCTTCACCTGGAACACCCTGATCACCAGCCTGCTGGTGCTGATGGCCTTCCCGCCGCTGGCCGCGGCGCTGTTCGCGCTCGGCGCCGACCGGCGACTGGGCGCGCAGGTGTTCAACCCGGAGAACGGCGGCGCCATCCTCTGGCAGCACCTGTTCTGGTTCTTCGGCCACCCCGAGGTGTACATCATCGCGCTGCCGTTCTTCGGCATCGCGACCGAGATCCTGCCGGTGTTCAGCCGTAAGCCGGTGTTCGGCTACAAGGGCCTGGTGTACGCGACCATCGCGATCGCCGCGCTGTCCGTGACGGTGTGGGCGCACCACATGTACGTCACCGGTGCCGTGCTGCTGCCGTTCTTCGCGCTGATGACCATGCTGATCGCGGTGCCGACCGGGGTGAAGTTCTTCAACTGGATCGGCACGATGTGGCGAGGGAAACTCACCTTCGAGACACCGATGCTGTGGACGATCGGCTTCCTGACCACCTTCCTGTTCGGCGGCCTGACCGGTGTGATCCTGTCCAGCCCGGCACTGGACTTCCAGGTCTCGGACACGTACTTCGTGGTGGCGCACTTCCACTACGTGGTGTTCGGCACCGTGGTGTTCATGATGTTCGGTGGCCTGTACTTCTGGTGGCCGAAGTTCACCGGCAAGATGCTGGACGAGCGCCTGGGCAAGCTGCACTTCTGGCTGCTGTTCATCGGCTTCCACATGACGTTCCTGATCCAGCACTGGCTGGGTGTGATCGGCATGCCCCGCCGGTACGCGGACTATTCGCCGGAGGACGGCTTCACCTGGATGAACCAGGTCTCCACCGTCGGCTCGATGATCCTGGCCGTCTCCACGCTGCCGTTCTTCTGGAACGTGTACAAGACCTGGCGCAGTGCCCCGAAGGTCACCGTCGACGACCCGTGGGGTTACGGCGCCTCGCTGGAGTGGGCGACCTCCTGCCCGCCGCCGCGGCACAACTTCACCACGCTGCCGCGGATCCGGTCCGAGCGCCCGGCCTTCGACCTGCACCACCCCGAGGTCGCCGCGATGGACCATGTCGAGCCCGAGCCCGGGTTCTTCGACTGGGAGTCCGAGCGGACCGGGGAGCAGGGCGTGGCCCGCGAGCGGGTCGAGCACGGTGGCGGTGAGCCGGAGCAGTCCAGCGCCACGATCGTCGACGACCGTCCCCGTACCGACGACGACGAGGAGCCGACGCGATGAGCACGTTCCGCGAGCCCGGTGGCCGTCCGTCCGAGCAGGGCGCGTCCACCCGCAAGCCGAATGCGATGAAGGTGGAGCCCTGGCTTTTCCTGGGCGGGATCCTGTTCTTCATCCCGATCGGGCTGGTCTACGCCTGGTGGTCCGGCGGCGAGCCGGTCGGCACCGTGGGCATCCCGCTGGTCGGCGGCCTGGTCGGCATGATCGGCGGCTACCTGTTCCTGGTGGCCCGCCGGATCGACCCGCGCCCGGAGGACGACCCGGAGGCGCTGATCGCCGAGGGCGCCGGCGACCAGGGTGTGTACAGCCCGTGGTCCTGGTGGCCGATCACCATCGCCGCCGCCGGCGCGCTGGTGTTCACCGGTGCGGCGATCGGGTGGTGGATCGCGTACATCGGGGTCGCACTCGGCGTCATCGGCCTGGTCGGCTGGGTGTTCGAGTTCTCCCGCGGGCAGCACGCGCACTGATCTCACTCGACTCGGGGGCGGTTCCACTCAGGTGGGGCCGCCCCTGAGTCGTGCCGCGCTACGGTCGCGGCCATGCGTGGACGTCGGTGGGGATGGATCGCCGGGCTGCTGGTGGCGGTCGTGGCGCTGGTCGCGGTGGGTATCCTGGTCGGCACCCGCGAGGAGGAGCCCACGGCGCTGAAGCCGGTGGTGTACCTCTACCCGGAGCGGACGACGACGGTGACCGTGGGCCTGACCGCGCACGGGGGAGTGTCCTTCGCGTACCCGGCGCTGCGGGACGGCCGGTGGCAGGTCGACGCGGAGCCGGATGGCACCCTGACCGACGCGCGCGGACGGCAGTACCCGTCCCTGTTCTGGGAGGGCCCCTCCGCGCTGGTGCCGGACATGTCGACCGGCTCGGTTGTGCGGGCGGAGGCGGTGGTGCCCTTCCTGGAGCGGACCCTGGCCGAGCTCGGGCTCACCGACCGCGAGGCGGCGGAGTTCATCACGTTCTGGGCGCCCCGACTGAGCGCGGAGCCGGTCGTGCTGATCCACTTCGACACCGAGGCCGCGGTGGAGGCGCTGGCGGAGCTGGACGTGGATCCGGTTCCGGACAGCGTGATCCGGGTGTTCATGAGCTATCGGCCCGTCGAGGACCCCGACGCCGTGCAGGTGCGGCCGCAGACGTTCACCACTCCCGACCGTCACGGCTTCGTCCTCGTCGAGTGGGGCGGCCAGCAGCTCCCCTGACGGTCCGCCGAGATGACCGATGTCGGCGCTCGGCGGCCCGGGGAGCGTCGATGTCGGTCAGCTCGACGCGGGCCGAGCAGGGGCCTGGTCGGCTGGGTGTTGGAGTTCTCCCGCGGGCAGCACGCGCACTGGCCCGCCCACACGGCAGAGGCCGGGTACCCCAGGTGGATGCCCGGCCTTTTCCGTGCGCGGCACGACTGCGGTGGGTGTACCGTCGTGCCGCCGTACCGACCGGAGGAGGTGAGCCCGTTGTCCGCACGATCCGTCACGGGTGCCACCCGCCGGGGGCTGCGACCGCGCCACTGAGCCGGTCCGGCACGCCGGGAGCGCCCGCCCTCGAGAGGCGACTTCCATGCGCATCATTTCTCCTACCCGTGCCCTGATCCTGGGCGGCGGTGGTTCCACCGGTCAGGCCTGGTTGGCCGGGATCCTCGGCGGGCTGGCCGAGGCCGGTCTCGACGTCACGCACGCTGACCTGACCGTGGGCACCTCGGCCGGGTCCACCGCCGCGGCCCAGCTCACCGCGGTGGGCCCGGCGGAGCTGCTGGCCGGGGCGCTGACGCCGGTGCCGGACCGGCCCCGGGGGCGACCGCGACCCGGCACCGCGGAGCATCTGGACCGGACCCGCCGGATCATCGAGGACTCGGCCGACGCGGCGGACATGCGGCGGCGACTGGGGGCGGCTGCGCTGGCCCTGGCGGGCGTGGCGCCGCTGGCGGCCCTGGCCGGGGGCACGCCGTCGTCGGGCGCTGACCGGTGGCGCGCCACGGTGGCGGCCCGGCTGCCCGGTGCTGCCTGGCCGGAGGATCGGCGGTTGCTGATCACCGCCGTGGACGCGGGTACCGGTGAGCCGGTGGTGCTGGACCGGGGCAGCGGGGTCGACCTGGTGGACGCGGTGGCGGCCAGTTGCTCCAGCGGTGCGGCCTATCCGGTGGGGGACCGGTGGTGCATCGACGGGGGCTATCGCCGGAACGAGAATGCCGACCTGGCCGCGGGGTACGGGCGGGTGCTGGTGCTGTCGCCGTTCGGCGGCCGGTCCCGGACACCGGCGGCGTGGGGGTTGCAGCTCGCCGCGCAGGTGGAGGGGCTGCGGGCCGGGGGTAGCCGGGTCGAGGTGGTCGGGCCCACCGAGCAGGACACGCACCTGTTCGGGGTCCGGTCGATGGACCTGTCGCTGCGGCCGGCGGCGGCTCGGGCGGGGGCGGCGCAGGGGCGGGCGCTGGCGGACCGGGTGGGGGAGTTTTGGGCCTGAGAGCCGGTTCAGGAGGCGAGCAGGGGGAACCAGTGCTGGTCCCGCAGCGGTGAGTCGACGGCCAGCGGCAGCCACTCGCCGGGAACTGCCGGACCGCCCGTCGCTGCCCAGAGCGTGAAGTGGGCCAGCGGGACGGGCCAGGGGTAGCCGGCGTCCGGGTCGGGGACCACGTTGCGGACGAAGCCGATCGGGCCGGTGAGCGCACCCGGCTCGCCGAGGATGTCCCGGGCGAGTGCACGGGCGGCGCCGTGGCCGTCGGGGTCGTCCGGGGCCACCGCCCGGGTGGGGAGGTCGAGCCGGCCGTCCTCGCGGGGCGCGCAGAACACCGCATCGTCGCGGCGCAGCGCCAGGCGGACCAGTCCGGTCGGCCTCGGGGCAGCGCTGGAGGCCCAGATCTCGGCGCGCGAACCGGGTGGCAGCCAGGGCGGGTCGTCCCGGGCGTCGATCAGGCGTGGCCCGTCGGCGTCTTGGCGATGATCGCCGGGCACGCCCTCGCGCTGGGCGGCCAGCTCGGCCACCGTGACGGCACGGGTGGGCTGCAACGCGTCGATGAGCTCGCCCAGGGCCCCGCCGGCACCTCCGCCGCGCGGCCGCCCCCAGAACCAGCTGCGCCACCGTGTCATGGGATCAGCCTGACACGGCGCGGGCCGGGCACCCGGGAGGGGTGCCCGGCCCGCGGCCGAGGGGTCATGCGGTCAGAGCGACGGCACGATCAGGCCGGCGGTCTGGCTGCGGGCGCGGTCGAAGCGCGCACCCGCGTCCGCCCAGTTCACGATGTTCCACCAGGCCTTGACGTAGTCGGCCTTCACGTTGACGTAGTCCAGGTAGAAGGCGTGCTCCCACATGTCCAGCATCACGATCGGGACCAGGCCGAGGGCGAGGTTGCCCTGCTGGTCGTACAGCTGCACGATGACCAGCTTCTGGCCGATGGAGTCCCAGGCCAGGATCGACCAGCCGGAGCCCATGATCGTGGTGGCGGTGGCGGTGAAGTGCGCCTGGAACTTGTCGAAGGAGCCGAAGTGCTCGTCGATGGCCGCGGCCAGCTCGCCGGTGGGCTTGTCGCCGCCGTCCGGGGACAGGTTCTCCCAGAACACCGAGTGGTTCACGTGACCGCCGAGGTTGAACGCCAGGGCCTTCTCCAGCCCGGCCACGGCGGCGAAGTCACCGGACTCGCGGGCGGCCGCCAGCTTCTCCAGCGCGGTGTTCGCGCCGGCGACGTAGGTGGCGTGGTGCTTGTCGTGGTGCAGCTCCATGATGCGGCCGGAGATGTGCGGCTCCAGCGCCGCGTAGTCGTAGGGCAGGTCCGGCAGGGTGTACTCAGCCATCAGTACCTCTCGGTGCATCGGGGTGGGCCCCAATCGGGGATCCCATCTGTCGTATCACGACCGCCGGTCGCCCGCCGGTCGAACGGGGGAACGAGCGACGCCCGGTCGGTCCCGGCGGCTGACCGGGGCCGACACGGGCGTCGTGTCGTTCGCGCCCACTGGGTCCAACGTCCCGGGTGGGCGAATGATTCCGCACGTCAGGGGCGGGTGGACACCTCGTCACCGTCCGATGCGGCACCGACCTGGGCCGGCTCGTCCGCCGCCGGGAGCGCGTCGTGCGCCCCGTGCGACTGGGCGGCCACCAGCTCGGCCGGGGTGACCGGCTCGACCCGGTCCTCGTAGAACAGCCGGGACAGCCGCTGGCGCAGCCGGTCCTTGCGGTACCCGGGGCGGCGGACGCCACGGGAGTCCTCGGCGGGCTCGATCTCGATCGGGCGCCGGGGCTCCTGCTGCACGCGCAGCCACCGCTCGTGCGGGTCGAGCGGCTTGTGCACCTCGATGTACTCGCCGGAGGCGAACCGGACGATCCGGCCGGTCTCGTGGCCGTGCAGCACCAACTCGCGGTCCTTGCGCTGCAGCGCAAGGCAGATCCGCTTGGTGATCCAGAACGCGAACGCCGGTGCGACGAAGATCAGCACCCGGAAGGTCCAGGTGATGTCGTTGATCGACAGGTGGAAGTGCGTCGCGATCAGGTCGTTGGACCCGGCCAGGATCAGGATGAAGAACGCGGTCAGCAGCGAGACGCCGAAGGCGGTGCGGAACGGCGCGTTGCGCGGGCGGTCCAGCACGTGGTGCTCGCGGGTGTCGCCGGTGGCCAGCGCCTCGATGAACGGCCAGAGCGCCAGCGCGGTGAACAGCAGCCCGGGCACCACCACGGCGGGGATCAGGATGTTCAGCGACAGGGTGTACTGCCCGATCACGAACTCGGTCTGGCCCGGCATCAGGCGCAGGCCGCCCTCCAGGAACAGCATGTACCAGTCCGGTTGGGCACCCGCGGACACGATCGACGGGTCGAAGGGCCCGTAGTTCCACACCGGGTTGATCGTCATCGTGCCGGCGAGCAGCGCGATCACGGCGAACACCACGAAGAAGAACCCGCCGGCCTTGGCCACGTACACCGGGAACAGCGGGTAGCCGACCACGTTCTTGTCCGACCGGCCCGACCCCGGGTACTGGGTGTGCTTGTGCAGCACCACGAACAGCAGGTGCAGCCCGATCATCGCCAGGATCAGGCCCGGGATCAGCAGGATGTGCAGCGTGAACAGCCGGGGGATCAGGTCGGTGCCCGGGAACTCGCCGCCGAACAGGAAGAACGAGATGTACGAGCCCAGGATCGGGATCGAGCGGGCCACGCCGTCGGCGATCCGCAGGCCGTTGCCGGACAGCACGTCGTCGGGCAGCGAGTAGCCGGAGAAGCCGGCCAGCAGGCCCAGGATCATCAGCGTGAAGCCGACCACCCAGTTGATCTCACGCGGCTTGCGGAACGCACCGGTGAAGAACACCCGCATCATGTGCGTGACGATCGACGCCATGAAGATCAGCGCGGCCCAGTGGTGGATCTGCCGCATCAGCAGACCACCGCGGACCTCGAAGGACAGCCGCAGCGTGGAGGCGAAGGCCTCCGACATCTGGACGCCCTGCATTGCCTCCCACGGGCCCTCGTAGTGGACCTCGTTCATGCTCGGGACGAAGAACATCGTCAGGAACGTGCCCGAGATCAGCAGCACCACGAAGGAGTACAGCGCGATCTCGCCGAGCAGGAAGGACCAGTGGTCCGGGAAGATCTTGCGGGCGAACTCCTTGACCGCGCCGCCGATGCCGGTGCGCTGGTCGAGGTAGTCCGCCGCCTTGCCCGCCGTGGTGGACGGCGCGGTCGATGCAGAGGCGCTCATGTCAGCCGCTCCCAGAAGCTCGGGCCGATCGGTTCGTTGAAGCCGTCCTGCGCGACGAGGTAGCCCTCGTCGTCGACGGTGATCGGCAGCTGCGGCAGCGGTCGCTTGGCGGGCCCGAAGACCACCTTGGCGCTGTCGGCCGCGTCGAAGGTCGACTGGTGGCACGGGCAGAGGATGTGGTGCGTCTGCTGCTCGTACAGGGCGACCGGGCAGCCGACGTGGGTGCAGATCTTGGAGAACGCGACGATGCCGTCGTAGCTCCAGCCGTCACCCTGCTCCGAGCGGATGTCCCGGGGGTCCATCCGGATCATCAGCACGACGGCCTTGGCCTTCTCGTTCAGCGGGTCCTCGGTCTCCTCGATGCCCTCGGGCATGACGTGGAAGACCGAGCCGATGGTGACGTCGGCGGCCTTGATCGCCCGGCCGGTGGGGTCGAGCACCAGCCGGGTTCCGCGCTTCCACATCGTGTGCTTGGAGCGCGAGACGTCCCAGTCGCCACCGATGTTTCCCACCAGCGGCACGGCGATGGCCAGCGGGAACAGCGCGAGCGAGGACACCATGGCGCCCTTGAGCACGCCGCGGCGGCCGATCGCCGAGTCCTTGATGCCCTCGTTCAGCTTGGCGACGGCCACCTCGCGGGTGGCGTCGTCGGAGCGGATCGGGTGCCGGTCCTCGGCGACCTCGCGGTCGTTCATCAGCGACTTGGCCCAGTGCACGGCGGCCAGGCCGATGCCGGCCAGCGCGACGAACAGCGCCAGGCCGAGCAGCAGGTTGGACAGCCGGATGCCGGCGACCGTGCCGTCCGGCGGGACCAGCGCGTAGGCGACCAGGAAGCCGATGGTGCCCAGGATCGACAGCGTGAACAGGACGACGACCTGGCGCTCGGCCCGCTTGTTGGCCTTCGGGTCGGTGTCACCGAGGCGCTCGTGGTGCTCGTGCAGCCCCGGGTCCTCGAACCGGTCGGGGACCTGGTCGCCCGCGGGCGTCAGATCCGTGTGGTGGGTGCTCACGACGACTTCGCTCCGATCCAGACTGCGGCGGCGATCAGCAGGCCCATCCCGGCGACCCAGGCCCACAGGCCCTCGGACACCGGGCCGAGCGAGCCGAGGCTCAGGCCACCGGCCGAGCCCTCGCGCTGCTGCTCGAGGTAGGCGATCACGTCGCGCTTCTCGTCCGGGGTGATGTTGGCGTCGTTGAACACCGGCATCGACTGCGGGCCGGTCAGCATGGCCTCGTAGATGTGCTCCGGGGAGGTCTCCATCAGCGACGGGGCGTACTTGCCCTGGGACAGCGCACCGCCGGCGCCGACCGCGTTGTGGCACATCGCGCAGTTGGTGCGGAAGATCGCGCCACCGTTGGCGGCATCACCCTTGGTGTAGTCGACCTGGTCGGGCGTGGGGATCGCCGGGCCGGCACCCAGGGACGCGACGTAGGCCGCGAGCTGCGAGATCTGCTCGGCGTCGAACTGCGGCGGGGCGGACGGGATCTGCGCGCCGTTCATCTTGGCGGGCATCCGGCCGGTGCCGACCTGGAAGTCGACCGCCGCGGCGCCGACCCCGATCAGCGACGGACCGCTGGCGGTGCCGTCGGCGGAGGCGCCGTGGCAGGTGGCGCAGTTGGCCTGGAACAGCTTCTCCCCGGCGTCGATGTCGCTCTGGCTGGTCGTCGCGGACGCCGCATCGGCGCTGGACGGGACAGCGATCGCGTACACCGCACCGGTGAGCAGCAGCGCCAGCAGGAGCAGCACGACCGGCGCGATGCGGTGGTGCCTGCGGGCGGCGAGTGCCTTCACGGTTGGTCCTTGGATCTCGGTAGGGCGGGGGGCTCAGGGGTAGTCGGCGCTGACTACTGGATGAGGTAGATGGTCGCGAACAGGGCGACCCAGACGATGTCGACGAAGTGCCAGTAGTACGACACGACGATCGCGGTGGTCGCCTCGTGGTGACCGAAGCGCTTGGCCGAGAACGAGCGGCCGAGCAGGAACAGGAAGGCGATCAGGCCACCGATCACGTGCAGGCCGTGGAAGCCGGTGGTCAGGAAGAACACCGAGCCGTACGGGCTGGAGGAGATGGTCAGGCCCTCGTGCACCAGCTCGGCGTACTCGAAGATCTGACCGCCGATGAACACCGATCCCATGATGTAGGTCAGTGTCATCCACTCGTTCATGCCCCAGCCCTTGAGGTTCCACAGGCTGCCGGAGCGGCGGGGCTGGAAGCGCTCGGCGGCCCAGACACCCATCTGGCAGGTGACCGAGCTGAGCAGCAGCACCGTCGTGTTCGCCACGGCGAACGGGATGTTGAGCAGGGGGGTCTGCGCCTCCCACTCCTCGGGGACCGTGGAGCGGAGCGTGAAGTACATCGCGAACAGGCCGGCGAAGAACATCAGCTCCGACGCCAGCCACACGATGGTCCCCACCGACACGGGGTTGGGTCGGTTGACGCTCACATGGGGAGCGGACTGAGGCGCGGCCGTTGCGGTTGTCACGGGGGCCAGTATGCCGAAAATCGTCGGCGGATGGGCCACAAGTCCCAGGCGGAGGCGGAGTTTTCTGTCACATCGTCAGTTCCTGCGGCGTGTCGCGGGGCTGATCGGAGCGTCGCGCCGGGTGTCCGGGGCGCCGCCCGGGGTCCCGGGACCCTCGACGTGCCAAGATGCGTGGTGCGCATCTCCTTCGCCGTGTTTTCTGAGTGAGGATCCATCATGGCTGCTTCGCACCCGACCGACGCCGCGACCACCGCTGGTCCGCGGATCCTGCTGTACAGCGACGACCTGGACACCCGTGCCCAGGTGCGGCTCGGGGTCGGCAAGCGGCTGGGGCGCGGTGCGCCGGACATCCGATGGACCGAGACCGCCACCCCGGCGGCCGCGCTGACCGAGGCCGAGGCCGGCGGCTACGACCTGTTCATCTTCGACGGGGAGGCCGCCAAGGTCGGTGGCATGTCCCTGGCCCGCCAGGTCAAGGACGAGATCTACGGCTGCCCGCCGGTGCTGGTGCTGACCGGTCGGCCGCAGGACGCCTGGCTGGCCGCCTGGTCGGATGCCGACGCCGTGGTCTCCCAGCCGCTCGACCCGATCGAGCTGCAGAGCACCGTCGCCGGGCTGCTGGCCCGCACCCCGGCACGATGAACTGGTCCGACCTCCTCACCACCCTGATCGGTGGCGGCGACCTCAGCGCGGAGCAGACCGCCTGGGCGATGGACCAGATCATGTCCGGCGAGGCCTCGCCGGTCCGGGTGGCCGGCTTCCTGGTCGCGCTGCGGGCCAAGGGGGAGACGGTCGAGGAGCTGACCGCGCTGGCGGACACCATGCTGGCGCACGCGGTGCGGTTCACCGTGCCCGGCCGGTCGGTGGACATCGTCGGCACCGGCGGCGACCGGGCGCACACGGTGAACGTGTCCACGATGGCCTCGCTGGTGATCGCCGGCACCGGGGTCCGGGTGGTCAAGCACGGCAACCGGGCGGCGTCCTCGTCCTCCGGGTCGGCCGATGTCCTGGAGGCGCTCGGACTGCGGCTGGACCACACCCCGGAGCGGGTGGCCGCGATCGTGGAGCAGGCCGGGATCACGTTCTGCTTCGCCGGGACCTTCCACTCCTCGATGCGGCATGCCGGGGTGGCCCGGCGCGAACTGGGGGTGGCGACCGCATTCAACTTCCTCGGGCCGCTGACCAACCCGGCGCAGCCCGCGGCGGCGGCGATCGGCTGCGCGGACCCGCGGATGGCCGGCCTGATGGCCGGGGTGCTGGCGAGCCGGGGCACCGACGCGCTGGTGTTCCGCAACGACGACGGGCTGGACGAGCTGTCGCCGACCTCGACCGCGCGGATCTGGCTGGTGGCCGGGGGAGCGGTGACCGAGCACGCGCTGGACCCGGTCGCCGAACTCGGCCTGACCCCGGTCACGATCGCCGACCTGCGCGGTGCCGATGCCGAGTTCAACGCCGGGGTGGCCCGCCGGATCCTGGCCGGCGACCCGCACCCGGCGCGGGAGACCGTGCTGCTGAACGCGGCGGCGGCACTGGCCGCGGAGGGGTCGCTGCCCGGCACCGGCACCGGCACGCTGACCGACCGGCTGCGGGCAGGCCTCGGTCACGCCCGGCAGTCGGTGGACTCCGGGGCCGCCCACGAGGTGCTGGAGCGCTGGCGGGCGGCCTCGGCCTGAGTCCGGCGGGGGTCAGTCCTCGATGCCGAGGGCGAAGGCCGACTCCAGGTCGTGCTGGGAGTAGGTCCGGAAGGCGATGTACGTCTGGGTTCGGCGCACGCCCTCGACCTTGCTGAGCCGGTCGGCGATCACGTCGGCCAGCTCCTCGTGCTCGCGGACCCGGACCATGGCGATCAGGTCGACCCCGCCGGTGACCGAGTAGACCTCGCTCACCCCCGGCTGGTCGGCGATGGTCTGGGCCACCTCGGGGATGCGGGACGGGTCGGTGTCAATCAGCACGATGGCGGTGAGCATGGCGCCATCATGCCGCGCCGGACAGGCCGCTGCCGGGGACCGCGGCGTTCCGGGTGTCGGCGATAGGTTCGGGGCGGGCCGGGATCGGGGCGAGTGCGGCGATCGCGGCCACCGGGTCGGCCCAGGCGGCGGCCGACCGCACCGGCGCGGACCACGGCTCGGACAACGACACCAGCCGCACCCCGGGTGAACCCAGCCAGCCGAGGATGATCTCCGCCTCCTCCGGGTGCCCGGCCGGTGCCGGGGCGATCGGGGCGGGCACGTGTTCGGCGGTGGCGCGCAGCGATTCGATCGCCGGCGTGGGGTCGGTGCGGGGCGGCACCATCGCGGTGGCGGCCAACCGGCCGTGCCGGACCAGCACCAGCTCCCAGCCACCGTCGTCGGTCCGGCGGGCGGCGCACAGTTCGGCCGTCCGGGCCAGCGGGGCGAGCCGTTGCGCCCGGCCCGCGCCGCGCAGGAAGGCCGACAGCCGGTCCCGGACCCCGGCAGCCTCCTCGTAGCGCTCCCGGGCGACCAGGGCGGCGATCCGCTGGGCGTGCTCGGTCACCACCGGTGCCGGGTCGCCGGTCATCGCCGACCGGACCGCCTCGACCTCGGCGGCGTAACCCTCGGCGGCCTCCGGGCGGGTGCAGGGCGCCGAGCAGCGGCCGATCTCCGCCAGGTGGCAGGCGGTCGCCCCGGCCCGGGGCAGCGCGGGCAGCTTCCCGGCACAACGACGCAGCGCGAAGGTGTCCTGCAGGGCCTCCGCCGCGGACTGGGCCGCCGCGCGGGAGGCGAACGGCCCCAGGTGGGTGGCGCCCTCGACCACCTCGCGCACCACCGACAGCCGGGGGAAGGGCTCGACGGTCAGCCGCACCCACGGCATCCGCTCCGGGCTGCGCGAGCGGCGGTTGTAGCGCGGGTTGTGCTCGGCGATCAGCCGCAGCTCCCGGACCTGTGCCTCCAACCGGGTGGCGCAGACCACCGGGGTGACCGCCTCGGCGATCCGGACCATCTCCCGCATCCGGCCGCGCTTCTCCGCGGCGGTGAAGTAGCTGCGCACCCGCTTGCGCAGGCTGGTGGAGGTGCCGACGTAGAGCACCTCGTCCTTCGGGCCGCGGAACAGGTACACCCCGGGGGCGTCCGGCAGTCCGTCGGCCAGGGTGCGCTTGCGGCGGACCGCGGCCGGCACCGGGTCGGCGGCGGTGGCCAGGTCCTCCAGGTGGGTGATCCCCAGTGGCCCGAGCCGGCCGAGCAGGGCGTGCAGCACGTCCACGGTGGCCCGGGCGTCGGCCAGGGCGCGGTGCTCCGGGGTGGTGGTGGCGTGGAACAGCGCGGCCAGGGTGGACAGCTTGTGGTTCGGCGCCTCGTCCCGGGTGACCACCCGGCGGGCCAGCTTGACCGTGTCCACCACCGGGAAGCCGGGCCAGGCGTGGCCGGTGCTCGCCGCGGCGGCCTTGAGGAAGCCCACGTCGAAGGGTGCGTTGTGTGCGACCAGCACCGAGCCGCGGGCGAACTCCAGGAAGGTGGGCAGCACCTCCTCGATCTTCGGTGCGCCGATCACCATGGCGGTGGTGATGCCGGTCAGCACCTGGATCTGGGCCGGCACCGGGCCACCGGGATCGACCAGGGTCTGGAACTCGCCCAGCACCTGCCCGCCGCGCACCTTCACCGCGCCGAACTCGGTGATCGCCGCCCCGGCGGACAGCCCGCCGGTGGTCTCCAGGTCGACCACCACGAAGGTCACCTGGTGCAGCGGGGTCCCGATGTCCTCCAGGGTCACCTGGACCGGTCGCGGGCTGGGGTCGTGCGGCATGCGGCGACGGTAACGGCGGGGTCCGACACCTCCATGCCGGACCCCGCCGAGTCGGTGCCGCGCCCGGCCCCGTCCTCGGGCCTGACGCGGGTGCGCCGGGCCTCGGTGAGGGCTAGGGCGAGGGCGTGGGCAGAGCGCGGGGATCAGTGCGCGGGGGGTGTCCCGGCGTAGAGGGCTTCGACGTCGGTGGCGAAGTCCTTGAGCACGTGAGTGCGGCGGACCGACAGCTTCGGGGTGAGGTAGCCGTCCTGGATGGTCAGATCGCGCTCCAGGATCCGGTACGTGCGGATCGACTCCGCCCGGGAGACCGCCCGGTTGGCCCGCTCGACCGCCTTGTCCAGCGACTCGATCACCTGCGGGTCGGTCCGGGCCTCCGCCACGGTCAGCGCCGCACGGCCCTGGGCGGCGCACCAGCCGGGCAGGCCCTCGGCGTCCAGGGTGACCAGCGCCGCGATGAACGGCCGCCCGTCGCCGACCACCACCACCTGCGAGACCAGGGGATGGGCGCGCAGCCGGTCCTCCAGCACCGCCGGGGCGACGTTCTTGCCGCCCGCGGTCACGATGATCTCCTTCTTCCGGCCGGTGATCCGCAGGTAGCCGTCCTGGTCCAGCGACCCCAGGTCACCGGTGCGGAACCAGCCGTCGGACAGCGACTCGGCGGTCGCGGTGGGGTTGCGGTGGTAGCGGCGGAACACCTGCGGGCCGCGGATCTCCACCTCCCCGTCGGCGGCGATCCGGACCGAGGTGCCGGGCAGCGGCGGGCCGACGGTGCCGATCCGGGTGGCGTCCGGCAGGTTCACCACGGCCGGTGCGGTGGTCTCGGTCAGGCCGTAGCCCTCCAGGATCCGGACACCGATGCCGCGGAAGAAGTGGCCCAGGCGTTCGCCGAGCGGTGCCCCGCCGGAGATCGCCCACTCGATCCGGCCGCCCATCGCCTCGCGCAGCTTGTGGAAGACGAGCCGGTCGGCCACCGCGTGCTGCAGCCGCAGGCCCAGCGACGGCCGGCCCTCGTCCAGCGCGCGGGAGTAGGCGATCGCGGTCCGGGCCGCCCACTGGAAGATCCGCAGCTTGCCGCCCGCCGCGGCCTTCTGCTCGGCGGAGTTGTACACCTTCTCGAACACCCGCGGCACGGACAGGATGAAGGTCGGCTTGAAGGTGGCCAGATCCGCCAGCAGCGTCTTGGTGTCCGGGGTGTGCCCGAGCACCGCGCCGGCCGGCATGCACAACACCTCGACGAACCGGGCGAACACATGCGCCAGCGGCATGAACAGCAGCGTCCGGGCGCCCGGGGTGGAGACCACCACCTTCAGCCCCTCCACCGCGTTGCGGGTCAGCACCGAGAAGTTGCCGTGGGTCAGCTCCACGCCCTTCGGCCGGCCGGTGGTGCCGGAGGTGTAGATGATCGTCGCCAGGTCGTCCCGGCCGGCGTACCGGCGCCGGGCGGCCAGCTCGGCGGCGTCCACCCGATCGGCATCCGCCGCCAGCGCGTCGACGGCGCCGTCGTCCAGCACCAGCACCTCGCGCAGGTGCGGCGCCTCCGGCCGGACCTCCTCGACCAGCGCGGCGTGCTCGGCGGTCTCGACCACCAGCAGCGTCACGTCGGCGTCGGTCAGGATCCAGTGCACCTGCTCGGCCGAGGACGTCTCGTAGACCGGCACCGGCACCGCGCCGGCGGTCCACAGTGCCCAGTCCAGCAGGGTCCATTCGTAGCGGGTGCGGGACATGATCCCGACCCGGTCGCCGGGGGCCACGCCGCGGGCGATGAAGCCGCGGGCGACCCGGGCGACCTGGTCGGCGAAGCTCCGGGCGCTGACCGTGGTCCAGTCCCCGCCGGCGCCGCGGCGTTCGATCAGGGGACCGTCACCGGTGGCGGCGACCCGGGTGTCGAGCAGGTCGAGCAGGTTCTCCTCCGGTGCCGCATCGAGCAGCAGCGGGGTGCTGAATTCCTCCATGGGTTCTCACTCCGTTGTCAGAAGCCGAGGGGTGCGACGCAGCATATGGGACTTTGGTCCTGATTGCTGACATGTCGCCGGAGTGGTTCAACGGCCGGGCCGGTGGGAGCGTGTGCAGAGTCCCGGCTCGGGCACGCTAGCGTGGTCCCTGCGCACGCGCGGAGCCGCCGACCGGCCTCCGCGAGGTCCACCGGAGGGCCGGGCGTGCGAACGAGTCTCCAGGCGCGGAAGCGGGGAAGTATGCACGCCATCGGTGTGGACATCGGCGGGACCAAGATCGCCGCCGGTGTGGTGGACGAGGACGGCCGGATCATCGCGAAGGTCCGCCGCGACACCGACCCCCGGGACTCGGACAGCGTCGACCACGGGGTGATCGAGGCCTGCCGCGAGTTGATCGCCTCCTACGAGGTGGGCGCGATCGGGCTGGCCGCCCCCGGCTTCATCGGCGCCGACCAGGCCACCGTCCGTTTCACCCCGAACCTGCCCTGGCGCGACCACGCGCTGCGCGACATCGTGGCCGCCGAGCTCGGCTCCGAGATCGCGATCGTGGTGGAGAACGACGCCAATGCCGCCGGTTGGGCGGAGTTCCGGTTCGGCGCCGGGCGCGACGTGGACGACATGCTCATGCTGACCATCGGCACCGGCCTCGGCGGCGCGGTGGTGGTCGGCGGGAACCTGGTGCGCGGTGCCTTCGGCGGGGCGGCCGAGGTCGGCCACATGCGGGTGGTTCCCGGCGGGCACTACTGCGGCTGCGGGCACGAGGGCTGCTGGGAGCAGTACGCCTCCGGCTCGGCGCTGGTCCGGGACGCGCAGGCCGCGCTGATCACCGAGCCGGCCCGCGGCACCCGGCTGCTGGAGCTGGCCGGTGGTGACGTGGAGGAGCTGACCGGGCCGCAGGTGACCCGGGCAGCGCAGGAGGGCGACCCGCTGGCCGTGGAACTGCTGGCCGAGCTCGGCCGGTGGATCGGCGAGGGTTCGGCCTCGGTCGGTGCCCTGCTGGACCCGGCGGTGGTGGTGATCGGCGGTGGCGTGAGCGCGGCCGGCGACCTGCTGCTGGACCCGGCGCGCCGTGGCTACCTGGAGCAGCTGTTCGCCCGGGGGCACCGCCCGGAGGCCCAGTTCGCGCTGGCGGCGATGGGCAACGACGCGGGCATTGTCGGCGCGGCCGACCTGGCCCGGCTCTGATCGCTCACGACGGCCCGGATCCCGCGCGGATCCGGGCCGTCGTCGTGTCCGGGGACGGGTCCGGCACCGTGAAGCACACCTCGGTCACCCAGTTCTCGGGGTCGGGGTCCTGGGCCGGGCCGACCCGGTAGACGGTGAACATCGGCCCGGCGTCCAGCCCGCGCTCGCCGAGGTACGCGCCGATCGCGGAGGTCACCTCGCCCATCCGGTCGAACGGGCCGTGCAGGGTGGCGGTGACCACCCGGCGCGCCGGCACCCGCTCGCAGCGGACCGGTGCGGTCACCGGGACCGGCCCCGGCACCTCGGCCCACACCTCGACGTCCGGGTCCTCGGCGGTGAACTGCTCGTCGTGGAAGGTGGCGCCGCACCGGGCCTCGGGCCGCAGGTGCGGGGCGGCCAGCGGCATCAGGTGCTCCCACAGCAGGCCCTCGTCGGCATGGCGGGCGATCACCCGGCGCAGGGCCAGCACGGTCATCGCGGGCAGGACGGCCTCGGTGACCACGGGTGCCTGCGCCTCGATCCGCAACCGGTCCAGCGCCGCCAGCCGGTGCTCCAGCGCATCCCGCTCGGCCAGCAGGCGCTGCCGTTGCCGGGCCACCAGCGTGGACACGCTCGCCGGGTCGTCCCGGACCGCCAGCACTGCGGCGATGTCCTCGATGCCGAAGCCGGCGTCGCGCAGGGCGGTCACCTGCCGGGCCTCGGCCAGCTGCCCGGGCCGGTAGAACCGGTAGCCGGTGGCGTCGTCCACCTCGGCCGGGACCAGCAGGCCACGGGCGGCGTAGTGCCGCAGCATCCGCACGCTGATGAAGCTCAGCCGGGAGAACAGCCCGATCCGGAGCAGGCCGGGGCGCTCGGTGCCCACCGGTCAGACCACGGCGCCGTCATCGTCGTCGTCGCCCTCGCCGTCCGGGCCGCCGCGCCGGTGCGGCATCCGCCAGAACAGCACCGCCAATCCGGCCAGGAACACGATCCCGGAGGCCTGCATCACCGTCGCCGGGGCGTCCTTCCAGGCGATCACGACCACCAGCCAGAACAGCGGCATCCCGGCGACCGCCAGCCAGGCCACGGTCAGCAGCGGGTCGCCGCCGAACACCGGGGGTGCGGGCGGCGGGACGAAGTGCTCGGCCCGGTCGACCTCCTGCTCGGCCCGTTCGATCTGCGAGGTGGCGTCCCAGCCGCGCGGATCGGCGCCCCCGGGATCGGCGCCCGGACCCTCGTCGCGGGCCGGCCGGACCACCCGCCGGTCGGAGACCCACGGCGCGACGGGGTAGGTTACGGCGGGACCGGGTGCGGCGTCGTCGTCCCCGGTCGTGGTTCCGGACGCGGCGGTGTCCCGCAGGTCGGCGACGATCGCGGCCCACTGCTCGTCCGTGACCGATGCGTCGGAGCGGCCCTCGTCATCACGGGGGGCGTCGTCGGCGGAACGGTCGGGTGCCATGGACCCACTCTAGGTGGGGCCTTCCACCCGGTGTCCCGCAGTCCAGGTGGAGAGGTATCAGGTTGTTCTACTGGTTGATGAAGCGGGTGCTCATCGGCCCGCTGCTGCACCTGCTGTTCCGGCCCTGGGTGCGCGGAGCGGAGAACGTGCCCAGCAGCGGCGGCGCGATCCTGGCCAGCAATCACCTGGCGGTGGTCGACTCGTTCTTCCTGCCGCTGGTGCTGGACCGGGAGATCGTCTTCATCGGCAAGAACGAGTACTTCACCGGCCGCGGGCTCAAGGGCCGGCTGACCGCGGGCTTCATGCGCGGGGTCGGCACCATCCCGGTGGACCGCTCCGGCGGCAAGGCCTCCGAGGCCGCGCTGCGCACCGGCCTGAAGCGGCTGGAGAACGGCGACCTGTTCGGGATCTACCCCGAGGGCACCCGCAGCCCGGACGGCCGGCTGTACCGCGGCAAGACCGGGGTGGCCCGGCTGGCGCTGGAGTCCGGCGCTCCGGTGATCCCGGTGGCGATGATCGACACCGACAAGGCCCAGCCGCTCGGCCAGCGACTGCCGCACCCGCGCCGGATCGGGGTGGTGATCGGCGAGCCGCTCGACTTCAGCCGGTACAAGGGCATGGAGAACGACCGGTTCATCCTGCGCTCGGTCACCGACGAGATCATGTACGCGCTGATGAGCATCTCCGGCCAGGAGTACGTGGACATCTACGCCGCGACCCAGAAGGCCCGGATCGCCACCGGTCACCCGCAGGCGGAGACCCCCGGCGCCTCCGCCGCACCCGGTGGCCGCGAGGTGCCCGATGTCCAGGTTCCGGTCCCGCCGGAGGAGGACGCGCCCGCTCAGTAGGATGAGCGGGGTTGCGCCGTTCCCGAGGACCTCGGTCCCGGCTCCGACCCTGCCCGATGGCCTTGGGTGGCCACCGGGCACAACGCCCAGCTGTGCAGTTCCAACGAGAGGTGTGTCTCATGTCGGTTCGTCGCGTCGCGCTCCTGACCGCGGGTGGCTTCGCTCCGTGCCTGTCCTCGGCCGTCGGTGGTCTGATCGAGCGCTACACCGAGATCGCGCCGGAGATCGAGATCATCGCCTACGAGCACGGCTACTACGGGCTGCTCAAGGGCCAGAAGATCGTCGTGACCGACGAGGTCCGCAAGAAGGCCGGCCTGCTGCACCGCTTCGGCGGCTCCCCGATCGGCAACTCCCGGGTCAAGCTCACCAACCGGGCGGACTGCGTCAAGCGCGGCCTGGTGCGTGAGGGCGAGGACCCGCTGCAGGTCGCGGCCGAGCAGCTCAAGGCGGACGGCGTCGACGTCCTGCACACCATCGGTGGCGACGACACCAACACCACCGCCGCCGACCTGGCCGCCTACCTGGCCGAGAACGACTACGACCTGACCGTGGTCGGCCTGCCCAAGACCATCGACAACGACGTGGTCCCGATCCGGCAGTCGCTGGGTGCCTGGACCGCCGCCGAGGAGGCCGCCGGCTTCGCCGCGCACGTCATCGGCGAGCACCGCTCCGGCCCGCGGATGCTGATCGTGCACGAGGTGATGGGCCGGCACTGCGGCTGGCTGACCGCCGCCGCCGCCGTCGAGTACCGCAAGTGGCTGGACACCCAGGAGTGGCTGCCGGAGATCGGCCTGTCCCGTGAGCGCTGGGACATCCACGCGGTGTTCGTGCCCGAGGCCCAGATCGACATCGACGCCGAGGCCGCCCGCCTGCGCACGATCATGGACGAGCAGGGCAACGTCAACATCTTCCTGTCCGAGGGCGCCGGCATGCACGAGATCGTCGAGCAGCTGGAGGCCTCCGGCCAGGAGGTCACCCGGGACGCCTTCGGCCACGTCGCGCTGGACACCATCAACCCCGGCCAGTGGTTCGCCAAGCAGTTCGCCGAGAAGCTCGGCGCCGAGAAGGTCATGGTGCAGAAGTCCGGCTACTACTCCCGGGCCGCCGCGGCGAACGCCGAGGACCTGCGCCTGATCAAGTCCATGACCGACCTGGCCGTGGAGTGCGCCCTCAAGGGCGAGCCCGGCGTGATCGGCCACGACGAGGAGGACGGCGACCGGCTCAAGGCGATCGCCTTCCCGCGGATCGCCGGTGGCAAGCCCTTCGACATCACGCAGCCCTGGTTCGGGGCGATGCTGTCGGAGATCGGCCAGCCGCTGGTGCCCGCGAGCCACTCGTGAGCGTGGAGCCGGACCCGTCAGTCGTGACGGGTCTGGATCACTGGCGCACGCTGGACGCCGCTCAGCAGCCCGCCTGGCCGGACGCGGAGGCCCTGGAACGGGTCAGTGCGCGGCTGGCGGCGCTGCCGCCCCTGGTGTTCGCCGGGGAGGCCGACGCGCTGCGGGCCCAGCTCGCCGCCGCCGGCCGCGGTGAGGCGTTCCTGCTCCAGGGTGGGGACTGCGCGGAGACCTTCGCCGAGGCCACTGCGGACAACATCCGCGGCAAGATCATGACCATCCTGCAGATGGCCGTGGTGCTGACCTACGGCGCGAGCCTGCCGGTGATCAAGATGGGCCGGATGGCCGGGCAGTACGCCAAGCCGCGCTCATCGGACTCCGAGACCCGCGACGGTGTCACCCTCCCGGCGTTCCGGGGCGACATCATCAACGGCTTCCCGTTCACCGAGCAGGACCGGACCCCGGACCCGCAGCGGCTGCTGGAGGCGTACCACACGTCCTCCTCGACGCTGAACCTGATCCGCGCGTTCACCACCGGCGGCTTCGCGTCGCTGCTGCGGGTGCACGAGTGGAACCGGGGCTTCACCGCCAACCCGGCGTACGCCCGCTACGAGGAGATCGCGGCCGAGATCGACCGCGCGATCCGGTTCATGGCCGCCTGCGGTGCCGACTTCGACGCACTGCGGACGGTGGACTTCTACTCCTCGCACGAGGGGCTGCTGCTGGACTACGAGCGGCCGCTGACCCGGATCGACTCGCGCACCGGGCTGCCCTACGACTGCTCGGCGCACTTCCTGTGGATCGGGGAGCGCACCCGGCAGCTGTCCGGTGCGCACGTCGACTACTTCGCCCGGGTGCAGAACCCGCTGGGGGTCAAGCTCGGTCCCAGCACCACCGCCGACGAGGCGCTGGGGCTGATCGACCGGCTCAACCCGAGCGGCGAACCGGGGCGGATCACCTTCATCACCCGGATGGGAGCCGCGCGGATCCGCGACGTGCTGCCCGGCCTGGTGGAGAAGGTCACCGCCGACGGCCGTCCGGTCACCTGGGTCTGCGACCCGATGCACGGCAACACCATCACCGCGACCAACGGGTACAAGACCCGGCGGTTCACCGACGTGATGGACGAGGTCACCGGCTTCTTCGACGTGCACCACGGCCTGGGCACCGTCCCCGGCGGTCTGCACATGGAGCTGACCGGCGACGACGTGACCGAGGTGCTCGGTGGCGCGGAGGAGATCGACGACGAGGGACTGGCCCGCCGGTACGAGACCCTGGTCGACCCGCGGCTGAACCACCAGCAGTCCCTGGAGCTCGCATTCCAGGTCGCGGAGCTGCTCCGCCGGCACTGACCGACCGCAGCCGAGGGCCGGGTCGCCACGCGACCCGGCCCTCGGTCTGTGTCAGGTCAGCAGGGCGCGGACCTGCTTGCTGACCGGGATCGCGCGGGCGCCCAGCACGACCTGGAACTGCCCGCCCTGGGTCAGCACCATCGCGACCTCGTCCAGGGCGGTCAGCGCCGGGTCGTCGTGCAGGGTGTCGTCGCGCAGGACCAGCCGCAGCCGGCTCCAGCACGCGGTGACGTCGCTGACGTTCTCCGGGCCGCCGACCAGGGCGAGCACGGTCTCGGCCAACTGCCGGTCGTCCGTCATGACACCGCTCCGGTCAGCCGGGCGATGTGCAGGGTCAGGTAGAGCATCTCGTCCCCACTGATGTGCCAGCCGAAGCGTTCGGTGAGCAGGTCCCGGACCGCCTCGGCGCTGGCGTAGGCCCGGGGGTGCTGGCGGCGCACGGTGTCGGTGAGCACGTCCTGCTGGTCGGCGAGCATCACGCCCCGCTGCTGGCGTACCACCAGATACCGCAGATGGGTGATGAACCGCGCGACGTCGAGCGACTCCTCGTCCAGCGCCAGGCCGAGCTGTTCGCGCAGGATGCCGAGCACCGCGGCGAAGACCTCGGTCATCTCCATCGTGCGGCTCAGGTCGTCCGCGCCGAACTGGGCGTTGACGAAGTGCAGCGCCAGCGGCACGGCCTCCAGCGAGGGCAGCTCGACCCCGGTGCGGTCCCGGATCAGCGCCAGTGCCTCCTTGGCGAAGGCGACCTCGCGTGGGTAGAGGTGGGTGACCTCCCACTGCAGCGGGTAGGTGATGGTCAGGCCCTCGTCCGCCCGCTGCAGGGCGAAGACGATGTGGTCGGCCAGCGGGATGATCACGTGCGAGTCGATCTGGGCGCCCAGCCGCTCCCGGGCCAGGTCCACGATCTCCTGGGTGAGGTCGATCCGGTCGGCGGGGATCTCCTCCACCAGTGCGGCGATCCGTTCCGGGGTGGTCGACCCGCCGGGCACGAAGGTGCGCTCCACCACGTCAGCGCGCACGTCGTCGCCGGGTTTCGCCTGGAAGCCGAGCCCCTTGCCCATCAGCACGAACTCCTGGCCCCGGTCGTCGGTGGCCAGCAGCACGTTGTTGTTGAAGACCTTGGTGACCTGCACCTGCGCTCCGATTCACTGGACGGACGCCGGTGTCCCGGGCGGCGGGCCCGGGACACCGGCGTTCGGTGTGCGGAGTCCGGATGCTATCCGGCCCCGCTGATCGTCCTACCAGATGGCAGGACCGGAGGGAATCAGCCCACCACCGTGAGCAGCGGAGCGCCGCTGGTGGTGGCACCGGCCGGAGCGGGCACCACGTCCGCGTAGGCGTCGGCGTTGGTCACCAGCACGATCGTGGTGGTGTCCAGGCCGGCGGCCCGGACGGTGTCCAGGTCCACGGTCGCCAGCAACGTGCCGGGCAGCACCTGCGACCCCTGCTGGACGGCGGGGGTGAAGCCCTTGCCCTCCAGTCCGACCGTGTTGATGCCGATGTGCACCAGCACCTCGACGCCGTCGTCGGACAGCAGGCCGTAGGCGTGCGGCAGGACGCTGACCACGGTGCCGGACACCGGGGAGACCACCGTGCCACCGGCCGGGACGATGCCCACGCCCTTGCCCAGCGCGCCGGAGGCGAACACCTGGTCACTGACCTCGGCCAGCGGCACCACGGTGCCGTTCACCGGGGCGGTGACCTCGACGACCTGGGTCTCGGTCAGGGTCGCGGTGCCGCCACCGGTGGCGGGGGTGTACGGGGACTTGGCCGCCGGGGCCGCCGGGGTGGTCTCGGCGGTCTCCGGGATGTCCTTGAAGCCGAGCACCAGGGTCAGCACGAAGGCGATGCCGATCGCGACCAGGGTGCCGATCACCGCGGACAGGAAGCCGTGGTTCAGTGTGGCGGTGATGGTGATCGCACCGGGCATGGCGAACACGTCGGTCGCCGCCTTGCCGCCCGCGGCGATCGCACCACCGACGGCGCCACCGATGCAGGCGTAGATGAACGGCTTCTTCAGGCGCAGCGTGACACCGTAGATCGCGGGCTCGGTGATGCCGGCCAGGAAGCCGGAGATCGCGGCCGGGCCGGCCACCTGGCGCAGCGCCTTGTTGCGAGTCCGGATCATCACGGCGACCACGGCACCGACCTGGGCCAGCACGGCCGGGAACAGCGCGGCGGTCAGGTACGAGTAGCCCGGGTCCACCAGCTCCTGGGTCATGATTGGCACGAAGCCCCAGTGCACGCCGAAGATCACGAACACCTGCCAGAACGCACCGAGCAGGGCGCCGCCCAGCCACGGCACGGTGTCCCAGAGCCAGCCGATGCCGTCGGCGATCGCGGTGGACACCAGGTCGGAGACCGGGCCGATGGCCAGGAAGGTGACCGGCACGATGACCGCGAGCACGATCATCGGCATCAGGAAGTTCTTCAGCGAGTCCGGGATGATCCGGCCCAGCAGCCTCTCCAGCTTGCACTGGGCATAGACCGCCAGGATGGTCGGGATCACCGCGGACAGGTAGGAGACCATCACCACCGGGATGCCGAAGAAGTCCAGGCCCTCCGCGGCGTCGTAGGCCTGCAGGGTCAGGCCGCCGAGGTCACCGAGCCCGATGGTGGCGGTGTAGACCAGCGCACCGGCGATCGCCACGGCGGTGTAGATGTTGCCCTTGAACTTCCGGGCAGTGGTGATCGCGATGAAGATCGGCAGGAACTGGAAGCAGGCATCCGCCGCGGCGTACCAGATGTTGTACGTGCCGGAGGTGGCGAACTCGGGCGAGATCTTGGCCGCGAGGCTGAGCAGCGCCTTGAGCAGACCGGTGCCGGCCAACACCCACAGGAACGGGGTGAAGATGCTGGTGATCAGGTCGATCGCCCGGGCCATGAAGTTGCCGGAGGACGCGGCGTCACCGTCGTCCCCGCCGCCGCCGTCGCCGATATTGACGCCCAGCTCGCCGAGCGCCTCGTGCACCCGGCCGACCGTGTTGCCGATCACGACCTGGAACTGGCCGCCGGACTCCATCACGGTGATGACGCCGGGGGTCGCCTCGACGGTCTCCTTGTTGGCCTTGTCCCGGTCCCTGAGCTTGAACCGCAGCCGGGTCGCGCAGTGGACCACCGACGCGACGTTCTCCTTGCCGCCGACGCCACGAAGGACGTCCTCGGCGATGGTCTGGTACTTGCTGGCGGAAGCCACGATTCCTCCTCGAATCCGTGTCGCGATGCCCCCGGGGCTCGTTTCCGGGCAACAAAAAACCCGAGTCGTCGCAAACCGGACAGCACTCGTGCTTCACAGTTCGCTCGACTCGGGTTTTGCCTGCTGCCAGCAGTAACAATCCCAGTTCTGCGCGGTCGCCGATGGGGCGATGGGCGCATAGCTTGCCCCACGGATTCGTGACCTGTCAACGGCGCTGGTCGGCGCGTTGCGACGGGCCGCTGACCTGGGACGAAAGTCCTGGATCGGGCGGTCCCGCCGTGGCCTGCGGGTTCACGCAGTGCGCCGCGGCCGCCTTGACCTGGCCCACGCGGGCCAGGTATAACGAACGAGCCATCGCGAGGATTGTTACTGACTCGATCAGGCAAGACCTGTCGCGGCCCGCACCAGCGGTCCGTGCGGGTCTTTTTTTGTTTGCCCGGCCGGCAACCGACGCCGGCGGGTGTACCGCACGTTTGACTGCAATGGGGAGTCCGACCAGTGCCGCAGCGCAATGTCACCATCGCCTCGTCCGTGGGCCTGCACGCCCGTCCCGCCGGGATCTTCACCAAGGCGGCCACCGCCTCCGGCGCCCAGGTCACCATCGGCCGCCCGGGCGACGCGGGGGTGAACGCCGCCAGCCTGCTCATGGTGATGGGCCTGGGCCTCAAGCACGGCGAGACCGCCGAGCTGGTCGTCGAGGGTGCGGACGCCGACACCGTCCTGAACCAGCTCGCCGGCCTGCTGGCCACCGACCTCGACGCCGCGGGGGAGTGACCACCATGGCTCCGCGCACCCTCACCGGCGTCGGTGTCGGCCGGGGACTCGTCCTCGGCCCGGTGGCCGTCGCCCGGCCCGCGATCGCGCTGCCCCCGCAGGAGAGCGCCACCCCCGGCGACCTGGAGCGGGTCACCGCCGCCTTCCACGCCGTCGCCGCCGACCTGCAGGCGCGCGCCGACGCCGCCGAGGGCACCCTGGCCGAGGTGCTGGGCGCCACCGCCCAGATGGCCGAGGACCCCGCGCTGCTCGGCGACGTCGAGCAGCGGATCGGCTCCGGCACCGGCCCGGCGCATGCCGTGCACGAGGCCGTCGAGCAGGTCTGCGAGATGTTCACCGCGGTCGGCGGGTACATGGCCGAGCGGGTCACCGACCTGCGCAGCGTCAAGGACCGGGTGATCGCCCGGGTGCTGGACGCCCCCGAGCCCGGGCTGGGCGCGCTGGAGGTGCCCTCGGTCGTGGTGGCCGAGGACCTGTCCCCGGCGGACACCTCCGCGCTCGACCTGGACAAGGTGCTCGGCATCGTGACCGAGCAGGGTGGCCCCACCGGGCACACCGCGATCATCGCCGGCCAGCTCGGCCTGCCCTGCCTGGTGCGGGTCGCCGGCGTGACCGAGCTGACCGACGGCACCGTGGTCGTGGTGGACGCCGCGGCCGGCACCGTCACCGTCGACCCGGACGAGGCGCTGGCCCAGCAGGTCACCGAACGGCGTGCCGCCGCCGAGCGCCTGGCCACCGACACCGCCCCGGGTGCGACCTCCGACGGTCACCGGGTGCAGCTGCTGGCCAACATCGGCACCGCCGCGGACGCCGAGCGCGCCGCGCTGACCGCCGTCGAGGGCGTCGGGCTGTTCCGGACCGAGGTGCTGTTCCTGGAGCAGCAGACCGCCCCCACCGTCGAGGACCAGCTCGCCACCTACACCGCCGTCCTGCGGTCCTTCGCCGGGCGCAAGGTGGTCGTGCGCACCATCGACGCGGGTGCGGACAAGCCGCTGGCCTTCGCCCAGCAGTCGGTGGAGGAGAACCCGGCGCTGGGGGTGCGCGGCTACCGCCTGGTCCGCACCCTGCCGCAGCTGCTGGCCGACCAGCTGACCGCCCTCGGCCGGGCGCAGGAGGAGACCGGCGCCGAGCTGTGGGTGATGGCGCCGATGATCGCCACGCCCACCGAGGCCGCCGACTTCGCCGCCGCCGCCCGGGCCGCCGGCCTGAAGACGGTCGGGGTGATGGTCGAGGTCCCGGCGGTCGCGCTGCGCTGCGCCGACGTGCTGGCCGAGGTCGACTTCGTCTCGCTGGGCACCAACGATCTGGCGCAGTACACGATGGCCACCGACCGGCTGCGCGGCGAGCTCTCCGACCTGCTGGACATGTGGCAGCCCGCCGTGATCGACCTGGTCGCCGCCACCGCCGACGGTGGGAAGTCCGAGGGCAAGCCGGTCGGGGTGTGCGGCGAGTCCGCCTCCGACCCGCTGATGGCCCTGGTGCTCACCGGCCTGGGCGTGACCAGCCTGTCGATGTCCCCGGCCGCGGTGCCGGCGGTGCGTGCCGCCCTGCGCGGGCACACCCTGGCCCGCTGCCAGGAGATCGCCGCCGCCGCCCGTGCGGCGCGGACCGCCCCCGAGGCCCGGGCCGCCGCGCTGGCGCTCACCTCGGCCGAGGTGCGGGACCTGCTCGGCCTGTGAACCCGGCGCGGCGCCCGCCGCGCACATGAAGTCGACGACGACGAGAGGTGCAATCTGTGACGACCACGACCCCGTTCCCCCAGGGCTTCCTGTGGGGTGGCGCCACCGCCGCCAACCAGTTGGAGGGCGCCTACGACGAGGGCGGCAAGGGCCTGTCCATCCAGGACATCATGCCGCAGGGGATCTCCGGCCCGCCGAGCGCCGAGCCCACCCCGGACAACCTCAAGCTGGTGGGCATCGACCACTACCACCGGTACGCCGAGGACATCGCGCTGTTCGCCGAGATGGGCTTCAAGGTCTACCGGTTCTCGATCGCCTGGTCCCGGATCTTCCCGAACGGGGACGACGCGGAGCCGAACGAGGAGGGCCTGGCCTTCTACGACCGGCTGCTGGACGAGCTGGAGAAGCACGGCATCGAGCCGCTGGTCACCATCTCCCACTACGAGACGCCGCTGGCCCTGGCGAAGAAGTACGACGGCTGGGTGTCCCGGGACCTGATCGGGTTCTTCGAGCGCTACGTGCGGACCATCTTCACCCGCTACGGCAGCCGGGTGAAGTACTGGCTGACCTTCAACGAGATCAACTCCGTGCTGCACGCCCCGCTGATGAGCGGCGGCATCCTCACGCCCAAGGAGCAGCTGACCAAGCAGGACCTCTACCAGGCGGTGCACCACGAGCTGGTCGCCTCCGCGTCGGCCACCAAGATCGCCCGGGAGCTGATGCCCGGCGCGATGATCGGCTGCATGGTGATCGCGGTGCCGTTCTACCCGCTCACCCCGGACCCGCAGGACGCGCTGGCGGCGCAGAAGGCCGACCACGACAACCTGGCCTTCGGCGACGTGCACGTGCGCGGCGAGTACCCCGGCTACCTGCTGCGGCAGCTCCGGGAGCTCGGCGTCGAACTGCAGATCACCGACGAGGATCGGGCGCTGCTCAAGGAGCACACGGTCGACTTCGTGTCGTTCAGCTACTACATGAGCTCCACCCAGACCGCGGACGCCTCGAAGATCCCGTCGGACGGCAACCTGATCATGGGCGCGCCGAACCCGACGCTGAAGGCCTCCGAGTGGGGCTGGCAGATCGACCCGGTCGGCCTGCGGATCGTGATGAACCAGTTCTGGGAGCGGTGGGGCAAGCCGCTGTTCATCGTCGAGAACGGCCTGGGCGCCAAGGACCAGCTGGTCGAGGTGGACGGGGTCAAGACCGTGGTCGACGACTACCGGATCGCCTACCTCAACGACCACCTCTACCAGGTGGGCGAGGCGATCCAGGACGGCGTGCAGGTGCTCGGGTACACCACCTGGGGCTGCATCGACCTGGTGTCGGCCTCCACCGCCCAGCTGTCCAAGCGGTACGGGTTCATCTACGTCGACCGCAACGACGACGGCTCCGGCACGCTGGACCGCTACAAGAAGAAGTCCTTCGACTGGTACGCGGAGGTCATCCGCACCAACGGGGGCAGCCTCACCGCCGGCTGACGGCGCGGGGATGACGGCTCGGCCGGGGCTCGTGAGGGGCCCCGGCCGGGCCGTTGCGCTGTCCGGGGTCAGACGACGGTCAGGGTGATGGTCGAGCCCTTGGGCGCAGTCTGACCGGCGTCGACGCTCTGATCGACGACCTGGCCGATGAAGCCGCCCCACGACGTCTCTCGCTTCACCACGAACCCGAGGTCGGTGAGCGTCTTCTCCGCGTCGGCGAAGGACATGCGCTCGACGTTCGGCACTTCGATCAGCTCCGGCCCCTTGGACACCTGCACCGTCACCGTGTCCGTGCGGTGCGCGTCGGTGCCGGCCTCCGGGCTCTGGCTGACCACGCTGCCCGCCGGGACCGTGTCGGAGAAGACCTCCTCGGTCGCGATCTTCAGGCCGGCCGCGTTCAGCTGCTGGGTGGCGGTCTCCAGCGTCGCACCGACCACCTGGATCACCTTCACCGGGGCCGGGCCGTCGCTGATCGTCAGCAGGACGGTGGTGCCGCGCTTCAGGCTGGTGCCCGGGGCCAGGTCGGCGCCGTCGAGGCCGGTGACCTTGAGCACCAGGCCCTGTGCCACCTCGTCGGAGAACGCTTGGTCCTCGTAGTCGACGGTCAGCCCGGCCGCGGTGAGATCGGCAGCGGCGTCGGCCTGCAGGGCGCCCAGCAGGTTGTCCGGGACGCTGACCACATCCGGGCCGCGGGAGACGATCAGGGTGACCGCGCCGTCCTTGCGGACCCGCTCGCCGGAGGCCGGTTCGGAGTCGAAGACGGTGCCGGCGGCCGCGGTGTCGTCGAAGGCCTGCTCGACCTCGACGCCCAGCCCGGCGTCGTCCAGCACGCTGCGGGCCTCCTGCTCGGTGAGCGAGTCAACCTCGGGCACGGTGGTGTACGCGCCGGGACCGACGTTCTGGAACCACCAGGTCCCGCCACCGGCCAGGGCGGCGATCAGCAGCACGGCGGCGCCGAGCAGGACCCAGCGGCGGCGACGGCGGCGCGCCGGGGCGGGGGAGTCCGGCTCCTCGACGCCGAGGCCGATCGGCAGCGCGACGGTGCCGCCGCGGGAGAGCGCCTCGATCCGGGAGGTCGGCGCGTCACCGGCGGCTGCGGCGAGTTCCGCGGCGCCGGTGTCCAGGTCGCCGGTGTCCTCCGGCTCCACCGGGGCGGCGGGTGGCAGGTCCGCGCGGCGGGCCAGGGTGGCGGGGTCCAGCTCGTCCCGGGTGCGCCGGAGCAGGCTGAGCGCGGCGGCCGCGTCGCCCGGCCGGTCGTCCGGGTCCCGGGCGGTCAGGGCGGCGACCAGGGCGTCGACCTCGGTGGGCAGCCAGTCGACCAGCTCGGACGGCGCCGGGACGTCGTCGTTGACGTGCTGGAAGGCGATCTGGATCGGGGTCTCGCCGGTGAACGGCTGGCGGCCGGTCAGTGCCTCGTACAGCAGCACACCGGTGGCGTAGACGTCGGTGCGGGCGTCGCTGGCGCCGCGGGTGACCAGCTCCGGGGCCAGGTAGGCGACGGTGCCGAGCACGGTGCCGGTGCTGGCGGAGGTGACCTCGGTGACCGCCCGGGCCAGGCCGAAGTCGCCCACCTTGACCCGGCCGTCCGCGGTGAGCAGCACGTTCTCCGGCTTGATGTCGCGGTGCACCAGGCCGGCCCGGTGGGCGGCGGCCAGCGCGTCCAGCACCTGGTCGGCCAGGTCGAGCGACTCCTCGACGGTCAGCGCGCCCTCGGCGGCCAGCCGGGTGCGCAGGTTCCCGCCCGGGACGTACTCCATCGTCAGGTAGGACGTCTCGCCGTCCAGGCCCTGGTCGAAGACCGAGACCAGCCCGGGGTGGGTGAGCCGCGCGGCGGCCCGTGCCTCCCGGCGGAACCGCGCGACGAAGTCGGCACCCCCGGAGGCCTCCGCCAGGTGCGGGTGCATCACCTTGAGCGCGACCTCGCGGTCGAGCCGGCGATCCACCGCCAGGTACACGGTGGCCATGCCGCCGCGGGCGATCCGCGACATGACCTGGTACCGGCCGTCGACCAGGCGGCCGACGAGCGGATCGGTGATAGTCGTTCCCACGGGCGGAAGTCTACGGGCGAGGCCCCGTGATCCCCGGGAGGCCGGGCGTCAGAATCGCGCCATCAGGGTGTGGACGTTCGCCACATAGCGCCGGGTGTCGGAGAACATCCCGTTGCTGCGCACCGAACCGAGGCCCTGGTAGTACGCGGCGATCGCGGTGGAGGTGTCGCCGGTGGACCTCAGCAGCTGGCGCAGGATCGCCACGCCGGCCACCACGTTGTCGTCCGGGTCGAGCAGGTTGAGCTCGCGGCCGACCAGGGTGGAGGCCCAGTCGCCGGAGGTCGGGATGACCTGCATGGTGCCGATCGCGTTCGCGGGGGAGACCGAGGCGTGGTTGAAGCCGGACTCCTGGAAGGCGACCGCCTGGGCCAGCGCCGGGTCCACGCCCATCTGGCGGGCGGTGCTGGCGACCTTGGCCTGCATCTCGGTGGTGGACGGCACGCCGATCGCGAGCAGGGTGGCCTTGTTCTCGTTCGCCGAGGCGACGGTCGCCGCCGGGTAGGTGCGGCCGAGGAAGGTGTTGCCGACCAGCTGCTGGCCGCCCGAGGTCGAGGTGGTCGCCGAGGTGGTGGTCGCCGTGCCCGAGCCGCCCGGGATGGTGAGGGTCTGGCCCTCGCGGATGAACGCCTGGGCGTTCAGGCCGTTGGCGGAGACGACGGCGGCGACGGTGGTGCCGTAGCGGGCGGCGATGCCGGAGACGGTCTCGCCGCGGGCGACGGTGTGGCTGCCGCCGGTGGCCGCCGGGGCCGCGGTGGTAGTCGAGGTGGCCGCGCCGGCGCCCGGGATGGTGAGGGTCTGGCCTTCGCGGATGAACGCTTGGGCGTTCAGGCCGTTGGCGGAGACGACGGCGGCGACGGTGGTGCCGTAGCGGGCGGCGATGCCGGAGACGGTCTCGCCGCGGGCGACGGTGTGGCTGCCGCCGGTGGCTGCCGGGGCCGCGGTGGTAGTCGTGGTGGCCGTGGTGCCGGTGGGGATGGTCAGGGTCTGGCCCTCGCGGATGAACGCCTGGGCGTTCAGGCCGTTGGCGCTGCGCACGGCCGAGACCGTGGTGCCGAACTGCTTCGCGATGTGGCTGACCGTGTCGCCCTTGCGAACGGTGTACTCCTCGTTCGCCTGGGCGATCCCGGCGGAGCTGCCCACGGCGAGTGCGGCGAGGGCCAGGGTGGCGCCGGTGTTCGTCGCGAGACGACGGCCGCGCGGGCGTGCGTTGCCTGCGTCGTCGGAGAGCGCGAGTGCGGACTGCGTCATGAGTGATCCCTGGGGGCTGTGGAACGGCGGTCGACGTCTGTGGTGCTCCTGTGACAGGAGGCACGTATGAGGCGTGTGTGACTGATGTGACTCGTGTGACGGTAATGCACACCGCCGGGTGTGGGAAGTCGAGTGGGAGGAATGTCCGGATCACGCCGCCCGGTAGGCTCTCGGGCCGTGACCGCTCTGAACTCGCCGGACGACCTGGTCGACACCTGGCTCACCCTTCCCGACGTCGCCGAGGCCCTCGGGGTCGACGTCGGCCGGGTCCGCCGCCTGCTGAAGGAGAGCCGCCTGGCCGGGATCCGCCGCGGCGACCCGCCGGTGCTGAGCATCCCGGCCGGCTTCCTGGTCGCGATCGACGCCGCGAACCCCAGCGCGGACGAGCGGGACGCCGGGGGCAGCGCGACCGTGCTGGCCTCGCTGCAGGGCACCCTGACTGTGCTCGGCGACGCCGGGTTCAGCCACGGCGAGGCGATCGCCTGGCTCTACACCCCGGACGACTCGCTGCCCGGCCGGCCGATCGACCTGCTGCGCGCCGGGAACAAGACCGAGGTGCGCCGCCGGGCCCAGGCGGAGCTGTAATCCTCAGGCCTGGCGCTGCACCGCGGCGCGACCCAGCCGGGCCAGCATCTCCCGGCCCGGATCGACCAGCGGCGCCTGCGCCCAGGCCTGCTCGGCCTCGGTGACCAGCAGGTCGATCACCTGCTCCACCTCGTCCACCGCCCCCGAGGCCCGGATCGCCTCGGCCAGGTCCAGGCAGGCCGCCTCGTCCATCCCGCGGTCGCCGAGCTCGGCCCGCAGCCGCTCCATCAGCGCCAGGTCCCCGGCCCGGCCCGCCGCGGCCATCGCCCGCGCGACCAGCACGGTGCGCTTGCCCTCGCGCAGATCGTCCCCGGCCGGCTTGCCGGTGGTGGCCGGGTCGCCGAACACGCCCAGCAGGTCGTCCCGCAGCTGGAACGCCTCCCCGAGCGGCAGCCCGAAGGCGCTGGCCCGGTCGAGCGCGTCGTCGTCCGCCCCGGCCAGGGCGGCGCCCATCAGCACCGGGTGCTCCACGCTGTAGCGGGCGGACTTGGCCCGGATCACCTCCCGGGCGCGCTGCTCATCGCCGGCCGGGTCGGTGCCCCAGGGCAGCACCTGTGCCTGCAGATCCAAGTACTGGCCGACCGTGACCTCGGTGCGCATCCGGTCGAAGACCGCCCGGGTCCGGGTCGCGCGCTCCGGGTCGATGCCGGCCACCGCGGCGGAGAACTCCCGCTCGGCGGCGATCAGCGCCAGGTCGCCGAGCAGGATCGCCGCGGACTCGCCGTAGCGGCGGTCGTCGCCGGACCACGCGGCGGTGCGGTGGGTGTGCGCGAAGCTGCGGTGGGCGGCGGGCAGGCCGCGCCGGGTGTCGGAATCGTCCATCACGTCGTCGTGGAACAGTGCCGCCGCCTGGAACAGCTCCAGCGCCGCGCCGACCCGCAGTGCGGCGGTCGCACCCGGTCCGGAGCGGTCGCCGCCGTGTGCCCGCCACGACCAGTAGCAGAACGCCGCCCGCAGCCGCTTGCCCCCGGAGAGCATCCGCCGCATCGCCTCGATCAGCGGCCCGGTGCCCGCGCCGATGCCGGACAGTTCGGTCTCCAGCGCGTCGAGATGGGCGGTGAGCAGGGCGTCCACCTGGGCGCGTACGCCCTCGAGGTCGACCAGGGGGGTGGCGTCGTTCACGCTGCGAGCCTAGGGCCTGGGCGTCGGCGCCGCCCCTGGCCGGCGTGCCCGGCGGGTCAGATCCGGACGGTGCCGCCGATGGTCACGGTGCGGACGCCGTCGCGGTCCAGCACGCCCAGGGTGAGCACCTCGCTGCCGCCCCCGCGGACGAACGTCGAACTGGCGGCGAGCCCCGCACCGGGGTCGGTCGGGGTCTCGGCGAAGCCGGCGGCGGTCAGGGCCGCCCGGTAGGTGGCGACCAGCTCCTCGGTGCCGAGCACGCTGCGCAGGTTCAGGCTGACCGTGGTCAGGCCGGTCACGTCGTCGAGCTCTGCGGCGGACATCAGGATCTCGCTGCCGTCGGGCACCGGGAGCAGGTCGGCCGGGAAGCCCTCGGCCAGTCCGCCGACCGTCGACACGCTGGCGGTGGGCGAGGGCAGCAGGGACTCGGTGGGACTCGGCTCGGCCACCGCACCGCCGGAGACCGACGGGGTGGGCACGGGCTCGCTGCCGGTGCAGGCCGTCAGGGCACCGAGCAGCAGCAGGGAGAGGAGAACCGGTCCGGCGCGCACCGGCACAGGGTAGCCAGCCGTGCCGTGACGACGGGTCGGTCGTCTGTCCACAACGGTCCGGCCGGCCCGGTTGTCCACAGGTGAGCGGGTGGGGCGTGGTGGCGGGCGGCGGAATCGGGTGGGCTGGGCGCAGTCCACACAGGAGGTGCGCAGTGACCGTCGAGGCAGTCGGGACAGCGGTGTGCGAGGTGCTGGCCGGGGTGCCGGTCCGGCTGGGGTACGAACTCGCCACCGGGGACGTGGTCGCAGTCGGGGTGTGCGGCCCCGGCGACCGGGAACCCCGCCTGGTCGCCCGCACCGACCTGGACGTGCTGTGCGGGGACTCCGGGGCCGCCGTCGCCCGGTCGATCACCGCACACCTGGGCGCCCTGGGCTGTGACCGGGTACTGGCGGTGTGCGCGCTGCCCGGCGACCGGGGCGAGGTGCCCGCACTGCCGGTGCTCCGGGACGCCTGCACCGCTGCGGGGCTGTGCTGGGACGGGGTGTGGGCGCAGGGTCCGGACTGGCTGCGGCACCGGCCACGGGGCTGGCGGCTGCCCCGTTCCGTGCTGGCCGGGACCCAGGCCGCCGACCGGGCCCGGGCACTCGGGCTCGCACCGCTGGCCCGCCGGTCCGACCTCGGCGTCATCCCGGTGGCCGGCAGTGCCGACCGGCGCGCGGCGGCGGAGGGGCGGCTGCGCTGGGTCCAGCGCCGGCCGTGCCCGGACCCCTGCGACCCCGGGCCGGTGTGGGGCGAGTGGCAGCGCGCCAGCCTGCGCCGGTGGTGCGCGGCACTCGACCGGCCCGCCGAGGTCCGGCGGGCGGGGCTGGGGCGGATCGAGGCCGGGTTCGGCGACTCGGTGGTGGTGGAGGCCGGTGCGCTGGCGGTGCTCGGGGGCGGGCCGGGTGCGGGTGGTCCGGTCGGTGGGGGCCTGAGTAGGGGTGATGCCGCCGACGAGCACGAGGAAGGGGAGCGGGTGATGCTGGCTCGGCTGGGCGCGCCCTGGCTGGCGGTGCCGTTGGGCGCACCGGTCATGACGGGCGCCGGTGCGGACCCGGGTCCGGTGACCGTCGGCCTGCGGCCGTGGCTCGCGCTGCTGCTGGCCCCGGCCACGGTGGGCCCCGACCCCGAGCGGACCCGGGCGGCGATCCGGTTGCTGGTGCGGGTGCTCGGGCACGGGCGCCGCACCGGGCAGTCGGGCGCGCTGGCACTGCTCGCGCTGTTCTGCTGGTGGCAGGGCGAGGGGGTGCGCGCCGCGGTGCTGGTGGAGCGGGCGCTCGCGGACCGGCCGGTGGACCCCTTGGCGGCCCAACTGGACTGGCTGCTGTCGGCGGGGGCGCTGCCGGGCTGGGCGCGCTCGGCGGTGGCGCTGCCGAGGCCGTCGTCTCCGGCCGGGAGTGCCGGAACCGGGGAGAGGGTGGGTGGTGGCGCGCAGTCGGCGACGGCGTGGTCCTGAGCGTTCGTCCTGGCCGCGGGCTTCCGGTACGGTCGGGGCACGGTTCGGCGGTGCGGCGCGAGGGCGCCCGCCCGTATCCGGACGGGACGCAGCGGCAACTCGTGCGAGGAGCACCGATGAGCATCGTGGTCGGCTATCTGGCGACGGTCGAGGGGCGCGCCGCCCTGGACACCGCGGCTCTCGAGGCGGAGCGGCGCGGCGAACTCCTGGTGGTGGTCGTCAACGAGCGGATGGACGAGACCCCGCAGCAGCGCGAGGAGATCGAGCAGGCGCTGGAGCAGGTCCGCGCCGGGCTCGCCGAGCGTGGGATCGAGTACGAGGTCCGGGTGATCGCCGCCGGGCGGGACGTCGCCGAGGAACTGATCGGGGCCGCCGAGGACACCAGCGCCTCGCTGATCGTGATCGGGCTGCGGCGGCGCAGCCCGGTGGGCAAGCTGATCCTGGGCGCGAACGCGCAGCGGATCCTGCTGGACGCGCCGTGCCCGGTTCTGGCGGTCAAGCCCGACCTCAGCTGAGTCCCGGGAGGCCGGTGATCGCACCCCGTCGGGTCGGATTCGGGGGATTCGTCCGGATCGGGAATCCTGCGGGGCCTCCGGTCGTTGTGCACCTCGACAGATTCGCCAGATCGGCCCGGTCCTGCGTGACGCTCTAGGTAGGCGCGCTCGGGTGTGGATGTGGCCGGTACAATATCGGGGTCCCGTCTCGCCGAACCGGGTCCCTCGCTGCCGAAAGGTCATTCGTGACGTCCCAGAATTCCCCCACGCTGCCGCGCGAGTTCGAGCACCCGGCCCTGCAGGACCTGGTCCGCCGTGGTGCCACCACCGGGAGCGTCGACGCCGCCGCTCTCCGGGCCGCCTGCGAGGCCGCCCAGGTGGAGGACGCCCGCCGGCTGAAGGCCGTCGTGCGCGGGCTGGCGAACGCGGGCATCGTCGTGGCCGAGCCCACCCCGGCCGCCGCGCCGAAGAAGCGTGCCGCCGCGCCGAAGAAGGTCGCCGCCGCGACCACCACCAAGACGCGGACCTCCACCAAGGCCGTCATCGCCGAGGAGGAGGGCGAGACCTCCACGGCCGGCACCGCCAAGAAGGCCGTGAAGCCGGCCGCCAAGAAGACCACCGCCACCAAGGCCGCCGCGAAGCCGGCCAAGGGCAAGGCGGCCAAGGCGACCGCGAAGTCGGACGACGACGCCCCCGAGGACGATGAGGACATCGAGCTCGACGAGGCGGAGCTGACCGAGGAGGCCGACCTGGAGGTCACCGAGGACGTCGAGGTGACCGAGGGCGACGACGCCGCGGAGGCCAAGCCGGCCACCAAGTCCGGCTCGGAGGAGACCGAGGACACCGGTTTCGTGGTCTCGGACGCCGACGACGACGACCAGCCGGCCCAGCAGGTCGTGACCGCCGGTGCCACCGCCGACCCGGTCAAGGACTACCTGAAGCAGATCGGCAAGGTCGCGCTGCTGAACGCCGAGCAGGAGGTCGAGCTCGCCAAGCGGATCGAGGCCGGCCTGTTCGCCGAGGAGCGGCTGAGCCAGCTCGGTGACGACATCGAGCCCAAGGCCCGCCGCGAGCTGCAGTGGATCGCCCAGGACGGCCGCCGCGCCAAGAACCACCTGCTGGAGGCCAACCTCCGCCTGGTGGTCTCGCTGGCCAAGCGCTACACCGGCCGCGGGATGCTGTTCCTGGACCTGATCCAGGAGGGCAACCTCGGCCTGATCCGTGCGGTCGAGAAGTTCGACTACACCAAGGGCTACAAGTTCTCCACCTACGCCACCTGGTGGATCCGGCAGGCGATCACCCGCGCCATGGCCGACCAGGCCCGCACCATCCGGATCCCGGTGCACATGGTCGAGGTCATCAACAAGCTGGCCCGCGTCCAGCGCCAGATGCTCCAGGACCTGGGCCGCGAGCCCACCCCGGAGGAGCTGGCCAAGGAGCTGGACATGACCCCGGAGAAGGTGGTCGAGGTCCAGAAGTACGGCCGGGAGCCGATCTCGCTGCACACCCCGCTGGGTGAGGACGGCGACTCGGAGTTCGGCGACCTGATCGAGGACTCCGAGGCGGTCGTGCCGGCCGACGCGGTGAGCTTCACGCTGCTGCAGGAGCAGCTGCACCAGGTGCTGGACACCCTGTCCGAGCGGGAGGCCGGCGTGGTCTCGATGCGCTTCGGCCTGACCGACGGCCAGCCGAAGACGCTGGACGAGATCGGCAAGGTCTACGGCGTGACCCGCGAGCGGATCCGCCAGATCGAGTCCAAGACCATGTCGAAGCTGCGCCACCCCTCGCGGTCGCAGGTGCTGCGCGACTACCTGGACTGAGCACGACACGCGCACGGCCCCGTTCTCCACGCCGGAGAGCGGGGCCGTTCGTCGTCCGCGGCCTCAGACCGCCGACCAGCCGCCGTCGCACACCAGCGTGGTGCCGTTGACGTTGGAGGCATCGTCGGAGGCCAGCCAGACGATGGCGTGCGCCAGTTCGGCCGGCTCCGCGGCGCCGGTGAGGATCGCGCCCATGATCGGGCCGATCCGGGCCGCCATGTGCGCCGACTTCATCGAGCCCTCGATCGAGGTCTTCACCGGCCCGGGGGCGACCGCGTTCACCCGGATGCCCTGGGGCCCGTAGGCGAAGGCGGTCTGCTTGGTCATCCCCGCCACGGCGTGCTTGGAGGCGGTGTAGGCCAGCCCGGCGGCCGCGCCGCGCAGGGCGGCCTCGGAGGACACGTTGACGATCGCGCCGTGGCCGGCCTCGATCATCCCGGGCAGCACGGCGCGCATCAGCCGCATCACCGAGGTCACGTTCACGGCGAGCACCCGGTCCCAGGTGGCGTCGTCGATCTCCACGGCGGGCAGGAAGCCGTCCATGATCCCGGCGACGTTGCACAGCACGTCGACCCGGCCACCGGCGGCGGCGAGCAGGGCATCCGCCCCCTCCTGGGTGGCGACGTCGGCGAGCACCGGGACCAGCGCGGCACCGGGGTGGGCGGCGACCAGGTCGTCCAGGCGGTCGGGGACGATCTCACCGGCGATCACCCGGGCGCCCTCGTCGAGCAACTGCTCGACGGTGGCCCGGCCGATCCCGGCTCCGGCGGCGGTGACGACGGCGGTGCGGCCGTCGAATCGGGTGCGCGACATGATGTGCCTCCCTCGGGTGGCGGGGCCTCGTCGCCCCGGTGTCCCGACGATAGGCACGCCGACGGGGACCGACGGGAAGATCACCGGTTTGGCGGGTGCCCCGGGCACAATTGCGGGACCTAGGTCCCGGGAGCGCGGAGCTGCCCGGATACACGAACGGCCCGCCCGGGCGGTGGGCCGGGCGGGCCGTTCGGTCGTCGGGTCGTCAGCGGGCGGCGCCGGCCCCCGCGCCGTGTTCGGCGAGGAGCTTGTCCGTCTCGTCCTGCACGTGGGTCGCGATCGCCTCGTACTTGGGCGCGTGCTCACGCGCGTGGTGCGCGCAGAACAGCAGCTCGCCGACCGGGAGCAGCACGCGGACGTAGGCCTGGGCGCCGCAGCGGTCGCAACGGTCTGCCGCGGTCAGCGGGGCCGGTGCGTTCTCGGTTTCCATCATCTCCGTCACGCTGACATACAACCATCCGCGGCCGTGGTTCTTCCCGCCGGGGGCGGGTGGTTCGCCGTGGGCGTACCCGGGTTCACCCACCGGCGGGGCGGGGCCGGGATTGTCGCCTGCGGCAGTTACCCTCTGCTGCGTGTCCACCGACTCGGCCTACAACGCACGCCACCTCTCGGTCCTCGAGGGCCTGGAGGCGGTCCGCAAGCGCCCCGGCATGTACATCGGCACCACCGACAGCCGCGGCCTCATGCACTGCCTCTGGGAGATCATCGACAACTCCGTCGACGAGGCGCTGGGCGGGCACGGCGACCGGATCGAGGTGATCCTGCACGCCGACTCCTCGGTGGAGGTCCGCGACCAGGGCCGTGGCATCCCGGTGGACGTCGAGCCGCGCACCGGGCTGACCGGGGTCGAGGTGGTGCTGACCAAGCTGCACGCCGGTGGCAAGTTCGGCGGCGGCTCGTACGCGGCCTCCGGTGGTCTGCACGGTGTGGGCGCCTCGGTGGTGAACGCGCTGTCCGCCCGGCTGGACGTGGAGGTCGACCGCGGGGGCAAGACGCACCGGATGACCTTCCGCCGCGGTGAGCCCGGGGTGTTCGACGACCGCGGCGGGGTGAGCCCGGAGTCCCCCTTCGAGCCGTTCACCTCCGGCTCGGAGCTGGCGGTGGTCGGCAAGGTCGCCAAGGCCCGCACCGGCACCCGGACCCGCTACTGGGCCGACCGCAGCATCTTCCCGAGCACCGCCGTGTTCAGCTACGACGAGCTGGTCACCCGCGCCCGGCAGACCAGCTTCCTGGTGCCCGGCCTGACCATCGTGGTGCGCGACGAGCGCGGGCTGCCCGGCACCCCCGGCGCCGACGGCCCGCACGAGGAGGTGTTCCGGCACGACGGCGGCACGGTCGACTTCGCCGACTTCCTCGCCCCGGACGCGCCGGTGACCGACACCTGGCAGCTGACCGGCTCCGGCAGCTTCACCGAGACCGTCCCGGTGCTGGACAACCGCGGACACATGACCTCCCAGGAGGTGCAGCGCGAGTGCGAGGTGGACATCGCGCTGCGCTGGGGCACCGGGTACGAGACCGAGGTCCGCAGCTTCGTCAACATCATCGCCACCCCCAAGGGCGGCACCCACCTGGCCGGCTTCGAGGCCGCGCTGCTGAAGACCCTGCGCAAGCAGATCGAGCTGAACGCCCGCAAGCTGAAGATCTCGGCCAAGGACGGCGGCGACAAGATCGAGAAGGACGACGTGATGGCCGGGCTGACCGCCGTGGTCACCGTCCGGCTGGCCGAGCCGCAGTTCGAGGGCCAGACCAAGGAGGTGCTGGGCACCGGGCCGGTGCGCGGCATCGTGTCCAAGGTGGTCGACTCCGAGCTGACCGGCCTGCTGACCTCCACCAAGCGCGAGCACAAGGCGCAGGCCGCCGCGCTGCTGGAGAAGGTCGTGGGGGAGATGCGGGCCCGGGTGTCCGCCCGCAAGCAGAAGGAGATCTCCCGGCGCAAGAACGCGCTGGAGAGCTCCTCGCTGCCGGCCAAGCTGGCGGACTGCCGCAGCAGCGACGTCGAGCGCTCCGAGCTGTTCATCGTGGAGGGCGACTCCGCGCTCGGCACCGCCAAGCTGGCCCGGTCCAGCGACTTCCAGGCGCTGCTGCCGATCCGGGGCAAGATCCTCAACGTCCAGAAGGCGTCGATCGCGGACATGCTGCGCAACGCCGAGTGCGCCGCGATCATCCAGGTGATCGGCGCCGGCTCCGGGCGGACCTTCGACCTGGACGCGGCCCGGTACGGGAAGATCGTGCTGATGACCGACGCCGACGTCGATGGCGCGCACATCCGCACCCTGCTGCTCACGCTGTTCTTCCGGTACATGCGGCCGATGGTCGAGGCCGGGCGGGTCTACGCCGCCGTGCCGCCGCTGCACCGGATCGAGGTGATCGGCGCCGGGTCGAGGAAGAACGAGTACGTCTACACCTACTCCGAGGCCGAGCTCGCCAGCACGCTGAAGAAGCTGGACCGGGCGGGCAAGCGCTACAAGGAGGACATCCAGCGCTACAAGGGCCTCGGGGAGATGGACGCCGACCAGCTGTCCGAGACCACGATGGACCCGCGGTACCGCACGCTGCGCCGGGTGACCCTGCCCGCTGCGGCCGCCGCCGACGAGCAGATGCGCCGGGTGGAGGAGGTCTTCGAGCTGCTGATGGGCTCCGAGGTCGCACCGCGCAAGGACTTCATCATCGACAACGCCGCCTCGCTGGACGCCTCCAAGATCGACGCCTGAGCAAAACCGGGTGACAGCGGGCGCGCCGACCCCGCACGGTGGGGCCATGAGCTCGCTCGCCGACCGCGCCGCTGCGCCCGCCGACCTGCCCGACCCCGACCTGCCCGGGCTGGTGTTCCGGCCCTACCGGCCGGCCGATCTGGACCCGGTGGTCGCGCTGGTGGTCCGGGCGGAGCAGGCCGACGCGGCGCCGTACCGGACCTCGCCGGTCGAGTTAGCGGAGCAGATGGACGCCGGACACCTGGACCCGGTCCGGGACACCCGGGTCGGCTGGGACGGCGACGGAATGCCGCGCGCCTGGGTCTGGGCCGAAGCCCGGCCGGCGGATCAGCGGGTGGCGCGGGCGTTCCTGTTCGGCGGGGTGGATCCGGCCTGGCGCGGCCGTGGTGTCGGCCGGGCTCTCGTGGCGTGGGGCACCGGACGGGCCCGTCAGCAGTTGGCCGCGGACGGCCGGGACCTGCCGGGCCGGATCGGCATCTACCTGGATGACAACCAGGTGCAGGCCGCGCGGCTGGTCGCCGCCGCCGGCTACCGGCCGCTGCGCTACTTCCGGGACATGCGCCGCTCGCTGGCCGAGCCGCTGCCGCAGGTCCGGCTCGCCGAGGGGCTGCGGGTGGTGCCGTGGTCGGTGGAGCTGGACGAGCCGGTGCGGCTGGCGCACAACGAGGCGTTCGCCGACCACTGGGGCAGTGAGCCGCGCAGCGCCCAGGCCTGGCAGGAGCGCCGGGCGATGTTCGCCCCGCAGTGGAGCCACGTCGCGCTGGACGAGGCGACCGGGGAGGTGGCCGGGTACACCATCTCGGGGCGTTACGAGCACGACTGGCCGGTGAAGGGGTACAGCAGCGGCTACAGCGAACTGCTGGGCGTGCGCCGGGCCTGGCGGGGCCGCGGGCTGGGGGTGGCGCTGCTGACCGCGGCGATGACGTCGTTCCGGGCGGACGGGATGGAGTACGCGGAGCTGGATGTCGACTCGGAGAATCCCTCCGGCGCGCACGGGCTGTACGCCTCGCTCGGCTACCAGGTCACGCACGGGTCGACGATCTACGGCATCGAGCTCTGAGCGCGTCCGCGCGCGCGGGGGTCCACCGGCCGTACCCTGTGCCCCATGACGGCGGTGCAGGGGCGGGCGGTGGCCGACGAGGATGCCACGTGGCGGGTGTTCCTCGGAATGTCCCGGGACTGGTTCATCGTGATGGAGCGGGCGCTGGGCCAGGCGGCGGATGCCTCCGTGGCCGACCTGGAGCTGCTCGAACCGCTGCTGGACGCCGGTGAGGCCGGGCTACGGGCCAAGGACCTGGCGGCGGCCGCCGAGTGGCAGGACAGCCGGGTCTCGCACCAGCTGCGGCGGATGGAGCAGCGCGGGCTGGTCGCCCGGGCCCGGGACCGGGAGGACGCCCGCGGCACCATGGTCCGGCTGACCGAGGCCGGGGTGCGCAGCGCGCAGGTGGCGCGGGACACCCGGCGCAGGGTGGTGCGGCAGATCATCTTGGACGTGCTGTCCCCGGCGGAGCTGGCCGGGCTGGTCGGCTCGGCGGCCCGGATCCGGGCCGCGGTCGAGGACCTCGCGGGGGCGCAGGGCTGAACGCCCCTGCTTCCTCCTCGAGAGTGCACGAATGCACGCTTCCGGGGCCGGGAGGCGTGCATTCGTGCACTCTCGGCGAGACGGGGACGGGTGGGGCGCGACCTTCGCGGTCAGGGCGCGGTCAGCGCGGTCACGGGGGCGGTCGGGATGCCGGCGTGTGCGGCCCCGGACTGCAGCACCGGGTCGGCCGTGACCAGCAGGTCGGCCTGCAACCGGGCCACCGCCAGGTACTCCGCCGGCCGGGGGTCGTCCCAGCCCAGGTCGCGGGCCAGCCGCCAGGCCACCGCCCGGGACACCCGGTCGCCCAGCAGCCGGATCCGCAGCGCCGCCAGCCGGTCCAGCAGGACACGTCCCTCGGCCTCCGGCAGTTCCCGGTAGAGCAGCGCCAGCGCGTCCGAGCGCAGCACCGCGGGCCCGACCAGGGTGTGCCCGGTGACGCCGGCCCGGATCAGGGCGACGGCGACCGGCGCGTCGATCGCGTAGCGCGTGCCGCCGGTCGCCGTGGCCATGGTCAGCCGATCGCGGTGGGCGGTGCGCTCAGCGGCGCGCCCGACCCGTCCCGCCGCTCGTCGACCTCGGGCAGCTCCACCGGCTGGCCGGCCGAGCCGGTGGCCCGTGCGGGCGCCCGGCCGACCCAGGCCAGGAACAGCGCGTCCTCACCCTTGAGGAACCGGTGCGACCGGACCCCACCGGTGGCGCGGCCCTTGCCCGGGTACCGGCTGAACGGGGTGACCTTCGCCGATCCGGCCTGGGTGCCGGGCAGTGCGGTGGACGAGCCGGAGACCGTGACCACCACGGTGTCCTCGGCCGCCGGGGGCACCGCGCCGAAGAACACCACGCTGGCGCCGGGGGCCAGCTTGATCCCGGCCATGCCACCGGCGGGACGGCCCTGGGGTCGCACCGCGGCGGCCGGGTAGTGCAGCAGGCTGGAGTCGGAGGAGACGAAGACCAGCTCGTCCTCGTCGGTGACCGCCGCGGCGCCGACCACCTGGTCGCCGTCCCGCAGCCCGATCACCTCCCAGGCGTCCCGGTTGGCCGGCGGCTCACCGGAGACCACCCGCTTGACCACGCCCTGGGCGGTGCCGATCGCCAGGGTGGGCGCGTCCGGGGCGATCGAGCACAGGCCGATCACCCTCTCGCCCTTGTCCAGCTCGATCAGCTCGCCGAGCGGCAGCCCGCCGCCGAGGGAGGGCACCCCGTCGGTCGGCGGCAGCCCGGGCAGGTCCAGCACGGAGATCTTGCGCACCAGGCCGGAGCTGGTCAGCACGCCGATGTCGCCCCGCGCGGTGGTGGTGACCGCGCCGGCCAGCACGTCGTGCTTGGACCGGGGGGTGTCGTCGCCGGGGTGCAGCACCACGTCGACCCCGGCGGTGCGGGCGACCAGGCCGGTGGCGGACAGCAGCGCCACGCAGGGGGTGTCCTCGATCTCCAGCGACAGGGTCGCCACGGTGCGCTTGGCCACCGGAGCGCCCTCCGCGGCGGTGGCCACCCCACCGGCGGACTCCAGCAGGATGGTGCGGCGCGGGGTGCCGTAGGTCGCGGCGACCTCGGCCATCTCGTCCGAGACCGCACCGCGCAGCAGCGCGTCGTCGGCGAGCAGTGCGCGCAGTGCCCCGATGTCGGTGGTGAGCTCGTCGCGCTCCTTCTCCAGCTCGATCCGGCTGAACTTGGTCAGGCGGCGCAGCCGGAGTTCGAGGATGTACTCGGCCTGCGGCTCGGACAGGTCGAAGACGGTGCGCAGCCGGGTGCGGGCGGCGTCGGCGTCGTCGGAGGACCGGATGACCTGGATGACCTCGTCGATGTCCAGGATCGCGATCAGCAGGCCCTCGACCAGGTGCAGGCGTTCCAGCTTGCGGTCCAGCCGGTACTGGCTGCGCCGGCGCACCACGTCCAGCCGGTGCTGCACCCACACCTGCAGCAGCTCGCGCAGGCCCAGGGTGCGCGGCTGGCCCTCAACCAGGGCGACGTTGTTGATCGAGAACGAGTCCTCGAGCGGGGTGTAGCGGAACAGCTGCTCCAGCACCGCATCGGGGTTGAAGCCGGTCTTGACCTCGATCACCAGGCGCAGGCCGTGCTCGCGGTCGGTGAGGTCCAGCACGTCGGAGATGCCGGAGAGCTTCTTGTTCTGCACGCCCTCCTTGATCTTCTCGATCACCTTCTCCGGGCCGACGCCGTAGGGCAGCTCGGTGACGATGATGCCCTTGCGGCGGGGGGTGACGTTCTCGATCCGGGTGGTGGCCCGGGTCCGGAACGCGCCGCGGCCGGTCCGGTAGGCGTCCCGCACGCCCTCCAGGCCGACGATCTTGCCGCCGGAGGGCAGGTCCGGGCCGGGGACGAACCGCATCAGCTCGTCCAGGTCGGCCTCGGGGTGCTGCACCAGGTGCCGGGCGGCGGCGATCACCTCGACCAGGTTGTGCGGCGCCATGTTGGTCGCCATGCCGACCGCGATGCCGGCCGCGCCGTTCACCAGCAGGTTCGGGATCGCCGCGGGCAGCACCGAGGGCTGGGTGAGCTTGTTGTCGTAGTTCGGCACGAAGTCCACGACGTCCTCGTCCAGCCCGGCGTTCATCGCCAGGGCCGAGGGCGCCATCCGGACCTCGGTGTACCGCGGGGCGGCCGGGCCGTCGTCCAGCGAGCCGAAGTTGCCGTGTCCGTCGACCAGCGGCAGCCGGAGCGAGAACGGCTGCGCGAGGCGGACCATCGCGTCGTAGATCGCGGTGTCGCCGTGCGGGTGCAGCTTGCCCATCACCTCGCCGACCACCCGGGCCGACTTCACATAGGCCCGGTCCGGTCGCAGCCCCATCTGGGACATCTGGAACAGGATCCGGCGCTGCACCGGCTTGAGCCCGTCCCGGGCGTCCGGCAGCGCGCGGGAGTAGATGACCGAGTAGGCGTACTCGAGGAACGAGCCCTCCATCTCGGCGGCGACGTCGATGTCGACGATCCGCTCGACGACGTCCTCGGGCGGCGTGCTGGGTGCGGTGCGGCGCGCCATGTGCGGTGCGGACTCCTGTGACTGGTGGGGACTGCGGGCGGCTCATTGTCCTCCGCCGGGGCCGGTGATCGGCACCACGACGCGCCAGGACCCGGTCAGCGTGCCACGCCCCAGTACGCTCGTGGCCATGGGTGCGAGCGACGACGGCGTGCGACCCGACCCCCGCGGTGCGGCGTACCCGGAGGCGTGGGAGGCGGACGTCGTGCTGCGGGACGGCAGCACCACCCACATCCGGCCGATCCGCCCGGAGGACGCCGACGCGCTGCAGGCCTTCCACGTGGCGCAGTCCGAGCAATCGATCTTCCTGCGGTTCTTCGCCCCGCTGGAGCGGTTGCCGGAGCGCGACCTGGCCCGGTTCACCCGGGTGGACCACCGGGACCGGGTGGCGCTGGTCGCGGTCACCCAGGATGACGCGATCATCGGGGTGGCCCGCTACGACCGGGTCGGCCCGGACGAGGCCGAGGTCGCGTTCAACATCGCCGACGCCCACCACGGCCGCGGGCTGGGGTCCGTGCTGCTGGAACACCTGGCCGCGGCCGCCCGGGAGCGGGGGATCCGGCGCTTCGTCGCCGAGGTGCTGCCGCAGAACGGCCGGATGATCGCCGTGTTCCGCGAGGCCGGGTACACCCTGCGCCAGCAGCTGGAGGACGGCGTGGTGCAGGTGGCCTTCGACATCGACCCCACCGAGCGGTCGATGGCCGTGATGCTCGGCCGGGAGCGGTCCGCCGAGGCACGCTCCGTGCAGGGTCTGCTCACCGCCCGCCGGCTGCTGCTGGTCGCCGCCCCGGATGCCGACCCGCAGTCGCTGGACGCCCGCCGGGCCGGCCGGGTGCTGTCCGCATTGCTGGCGGGGGAGCGGCGGCCACCGATCGGGGCGCGGACCGGGGCGGTGCAGGCTCCGATCCTGGGCGAGCCGGTCGACCTGCACGTGGTGGGCGCAGTGCCCGGCGGCGACGACCCGGCGGTGCGGCGCTGGGCCCGGCTGGAGGACGTGCCGAGCGAGGTCGACCTGGCGGTGCTGGCGCTGCCGGCCGCCCAGACCGTGCTGGCGGTGCGGGCGCTGGGCCGGATCGGGGTCCGGGCGGTGGTGGTGCTCTCCGGTGGCTACGCCGAGGAGGGCGAGGCCGGGCTGGCCCTGCACCGGGCGCTGCTGCGGACCGCGCACGCCGCCGGGATGCGGGTGATCGGCCCGGTGTCCTACGGCCTGATCAGCCACACCCCGGCCGGGCTGGTGAATGCCTCCCTGGCCGAGGAACCGCCGCCGCCGGGCCGGATCGGGCTGTTCTGCCAGTCCGCGGCCAATGCGGTGTCGATCCTGGCCTCGGTGCGCCGCCGCGGGCTCGGCCTGGCGCACCTGGTGTCCGCGGGTAACCGCGCCGACGTCTCCGGCAACGACCTGATGCAGTTCTGGCAGGAGGACGAGTCCACCGACGTGGTCGGGCTCTACCTGGAGTCGATCGGCAACCCGCGCAAGTTCGCCCGGGTCGCCCGGCGGCTGGCCCGGCGCAAGCCGGTGGTCGTGGTCACCGCGGGGAGCACCGGGCACGTGGTGCCGCCCGGGCACGCGGTGCGCACCACGATGGCCTCCCGGCGCACGCTGGAGGAAGTGGTGCAGCGCTCCGGGGTGACCCTGGTGGAGAACACCCACCAGATGCTGGAGGCCGCGCAGTTGTTCGCGTTGCAGCCGCTGCCCGCCGGGCGCCGGGCCGCGGTGCTGGCCTCGTCCGGGTCGCTGGCCGCGCTGGTCGCCGAGGCGGCGGTCTCGCACGGGCTGACCGCCGATGCCGCGCCGGTGATCGTGCCGGAGGAGGCCGAGCAGGAGCTGATCGACCGGGCGGTGGCCACGGTCTACGACGACCCGGCGGTGGACGTGGTGATCGCGGTGCACGTGCCGACGGTCGGGCCCCGGGACGACCGGGTGGCCGCCGCGATGGCCCGGGCGGCAGCGCACAGCGGGAAGACGTCGGTCGCCTGCCTGCCGGGCCTGCACGGCGCCACCGAGGCGCTGACCGCCCCGGGTCCGGACCAGGTGCTGCGCACCATCCCCGCCTACACCACCCCGGAGGACGCGGTGCTGGCGCTCGGCCAGGCCGCCCGGTACGCCGCCTGGCGCTCCGCCGAGCGCGGCACCGTGGTGCATCCGGAGCCGATGCACACCCGGACCGCCCGCCGCCTGGTGCAGCAGTGGATCGCCGAGGCCGGCCGGCCGGACCGGCTGGACCTGGACCGGGACCAGATCGGCGAGCTGCTGGCCTGCGCCGGGGTGTCGCTGGTCCCCTCGGTGCCGGTGTGCACCGCGGACGAGGCGGTGGCCGCGGCGGAGCGGATGGGCTGGCCGGTCGCGCTGAAGACCACCGTGCCCACCCTGCGGCACCGGGCGGACCTGGGCGGGGTGCGGCTGGACGTGCACGACGCGGCCGAACTGCGCGCCGACGTCCGCCAGGTGCTGGAGCTGGCCGCCGGGCACGAGGGTGCGCCCGGCCGGGCGCCGCTGGAGGTGCAGCCGATGGCCCCGCACGGGGTGGCCTGCGTGATCCGCACCGCCGAGGACCCGCTGTACGGGCCGGTGATCGGCTTCGGACTGGCCGGGGACACCACCGACCTGCTGGGCGACTACGCCTTCGCCGTGCCGCCGCTGACCGACGTGGACGTGGCCGACGTGGTCCGGGCGCCGCGCTCGGCGCCCCGGCTGTTCGGCTACCGCGGACTGCCGTTGCTGGACGTCGCCGCGGTCGAGGACGTGCTGGCCCGGGTCGGGGTGCTGGCCGACGACCTGCCCGAGCTGCTGTCGGTAGAGCTGAACCCGGTGGTGGTCGCCGAGCACGGGGCGTACGTGCTCGGCGCCGCCGTCACGGTGGGCCCCGCCGCCGCGCGGACGGACGGGGTGCGGCGGGCGCTGACGACCTGACCGGTGTGACTCCGGTGACCATCCAGTGGGAGGATGCGCGGGTGCCTGCCCTCTCCACCGATCTCCGCCGGGACCTGGACCGTGCGGGGTACTACCCGGATCTGGTCGCCGACGTCCTGGACGTCGCGCTCGCCGACGAGCCCGTCGTCGCCCACCTGGTGCACCCCGAAACCACCTTCGACGCCGCGGAGGTGCGCCGGCACGTCACGGTGCTGGTGCTGACCGGCACCCGGCTGATCGTGGCGCACGTCGACGACCACCCGGCCGACTCCGAGCACCCGTCGGCCAGCGCCGCGGCCACCACCGAGTCGGTGGCGCTGAGCGAGCTGCGGTCGGTGGCGCTGACCCACCTGATCGGGTCGCCGGAGCAGCACCGCAGCGGTGACGGCCCGGCGGAGCTGACCCTGGCGATCGGCTGGGGTGCGGTCTCCCGGGTCGACCTGGAACCGGCCCAGTGCGCGGACCCGAACTGCGAGGCCGACCACGGCATGACCGGCTCGATCACCCCCGACGACGTGGTGGTGCGGGTCAGCGCGGTCGCCGAGGGCGCCGAGCGGGTACGCGAGGCGGTGGCCTTCGCCCGGCGGCTGTCCGCCGCCGGCACCGGCCGATGAGCCAGGCCCTGCGCGAGCAGGTGCGGGGGCGGCTGGAACGCTCCGGCCTGATGCTGCCGGACTACCGTGGGCGCTCGCTGTCCGGGGTGCTGCCCGCCGCCGCCTCCGCCCTGGGCGTGCCGGTGCCGGACGGCGACCGGCGCCGGGACCAGCTCGGCCTGCCCCGCACCGACCGGGTCTGCGTGGTGCTGGTGGACGGCCTGGGCCAGGAGAACCTGGCCGAGCGCTCCGGGCACGCGCCGTTCCTGCGGTCCCTGCTGACCGGCAGCAAGCCGCTGCAGTCCGGCTACCCGTCCACCACGGCCGCCTCGATGGGCACCTTCGGCACCGGCAGCAACCCGGGCCGGACCGCGATGCTCGGCTACACCGTGCGCAACCCGGAGTCCGGTGCGCTGGCCAACCTGGTGTCCTGGACCAACCTGCCCTCGGCGGAGCGCTGGCAGCGCGAGCCCACCGTGCTGGAGGCGCTGACCGACGCCGGGGTGGCCGTGACCTCGGTGGGGCCGCGCAAGTTCCACGGCTCCGGGCTGACCGAGGCCGCGCTGCGCGGTGGGGCGCACGAGTCCGCCGAGCCGCTGGCCGACCGGGTGGACGCCGCGGCCCGGCTGCTGCGGGCGCCCGGGCTGGTGTACCTGTACTGGGGCGACGTGGACAAGACCGGCCACCACCACGGCTGGGGCTCCTGGCAGTGGGGGGACGCGCTGTCCACGCTGGACGGCGAGCTGGCCCGGCTGGCCCGGATCCTGCCGGCCGGCACCACGATGCTGGTCACCGCGGACCACGGCATGGTGGACGTCGACCGGGACCTGCGCTGGGACGTCGCCGACCAGCCCGCGCTGTCCGAGGGGGTCCCGCTGACCTCCGGCGAACCGCGCGCCCTGCACCTGCACCTGGACCCGGATGCCGATCCGGTCGCGGTGCGGGACCGCTGGCAGGACACCCTGGGCCGGCACGGCGTGGTGCTCACCCGGGAGGAGGCGGTCGGGGCCGGGCTGTTCGGTCCGGTCGCCCCGCATGTGCTGCCGGTGATCGGCGACCTGGTGGTGGCGACCGCGGGCCGGGCCACCGTCACCGACTCCCGCACCCAGACCCCGGCTTCCCTGGAGTTGATCGGGGTGCACGGTTCCCTGACCCCCACCGAGCTGCGCGTGCCGCTGCTGATCTGGCAGGACTGACATGGCCGAACTCGTCTTCTTCTGCGGCACGATGGACTGCGGCAAGTCCACCCTGGCGTTGCAGATGCACCACAACCACGAGGCCCGGGGCCGCGACGGCGTGCTCTGGGTGCGCCAGGACCGGGCGGGGGAGGCGCGGCTGTCCTCCCGGCTCGGGTTGTCGGTGCCCGCGAACGAGGTGCGCGACGACACCGACTTCTGGGCCGAGGTGGTCGACCGCCGGACCCGTGGTCGCGCGGTGGACTTCCTGATCTGCGACGAGGCCCAGTTCTACTCCCCGGCCCAGGTCGACCAGCTCGCGGATGTGGTGGACGAGCTGAAGGCCGATGTCTACGCCTTCGGGATCACCACCGACTTCCGCGCCCAGCTGTTCCCCGGCTCGGCCCGGATGCTGGAGCTGGCGGACCGGGTGGAGTCGCTGCAGGTCCAGGCACTGTGCTGGTGCGGCGCCCGGGCCACCCACAACGCCCGCACCGTGCACGGGGTGATGGTGGTGGAGGGCGAGCAGGTGGTGATCGGCGACATCACCGCCGCCGGGGCGCCCGACCCGGAGACGGTCAGCTACGAGGTGCTGTGCCGCCGCCACCACCGGCAGCGGATCACCGCCAGCGTCTCCGGCGCGGCGGCGCTCTCACCCCAGACGCTCGGGCTGCTCAACGAGGACTGAGGCTCACTCCGGCTTCGCGCCGAAGACGATCTCGTCCCAGCTCGGCACCTTCGCCCGGCCACGGCGCGGCTTGGGCTTGGACTCGTCCTTGGCGGGGGTCTGCTCCGGCTGTGGCGCCGGGGCGGCCGGCTCCGGGCGCGAACGGCCGGCGGGGACCGGGTAGACCCGGGCCTGGGCGGCGGGGTCGGCGTCGGCCGGGTGGGCACCCGGGGCGTCGTCACCCGGATCGGCGGCGGGTTCCAGCAGCCCGAAGTCGAAGGCGCTCTGCGGCCCGAAGCCGTCGAAGCCGTCCTCGTCCTCCTCCTCGACGTCCAGGGCCTGGCGCTGGCCACGACGGGCCCGCAGGTCGTCCAGCAGGTCCTGGGTCGGGTCGGCGGGCTCCGGGTCGACCGGGGTGTCGGCCGGCCCGTCCACCGCGGCGAGCACCGGGCGCACCGAGTCCCCGGCGTCCACCTCGAAGGCCACGTCCCGGACCGCGGACAGGTGCCGGCGACGGCTCAGTGGCCCGTCGGCGATCTCGGTCTCGGACAGCCAGCGGGCCTCGTCCTCCTCGGCGTGCACCGAGCGCGCCGCCGGGTCGAAGCTCCACCGGGCCTCACGCTGGTCGTCGTCCAGGGCGAAGCGCACCAGCACGGTCCACTCCTGCCCGGGCAGCCGGTACGCGTCCCACACGATGGTGTCCGCGTCCACGCCCCGCGCGGCCAGCCGGTCCACCACCAGGTCGCCCAGCTCCGGTGCCCCGGCATCACGGCCGACCCGGGTGCCCCGGGCCTGCTGCGCCAGGTACTCGCGCTCGGCCACCACCGGGCCCTCGAACCGGCGGACGTGCTCGACCGCCAGCCCCGACTCCTCCGCGATCTGCTCCGCCGACTGCCCGGCGCGCACCCGCGACTGGATCTCCCGCGGGCTCGGCGCCCCGGACCGCTCCGCCCGGATCTGCTCCAGCTGCGGCCGGTCACGACGGACCGCCGCGCGCAGCGGATCGTCGATGGGCAGGAGGTAGCGCTGTCCGTCGGCGGCCGCCAGGACCAGGTGCTCCCCGTCCTCGTGCAGCCCGACCAGCTCCAGCTCAGCCATCACATCTCCCATCCTCGCCGACGAGGGTGCCACCCGAACTCCAGGATCGGGTGGAGGCGCGCCCGGATCGCCCCGACACGCCCGGTCCTGGGAAGATGAGCGGCGTGGACCTCGTGCTGCCCGGACAGATGGTGATGGAGCTGCTCGGGGTCTTCCTGTGTGCGCTCTCCGGTGGGCTGGCCGCGGTGCGCAAGAGCTTCGACATCTTCGGCATCGTGGTGCTGGCCTGGCTGTCCGGGCTGGGCGGCGGCCTGATCCGCGACGTGCTGATCGGTGCGGTGCCGCCGGTCGGGATCTCCTCCTGGCCGTATGTCGCCACCGCGGTGTTCGGCGGGATCGTCACCTGGGCGCTGCACTTCGGCCTGGGCCGGGTGCGCCGGCTGGTGCTGGTGCTGGACGCCGGCGCGCTCGGCCTGTTCACCGCGGTCGGCACGGTCAAGGCGCTGCAGTACGGCGCCGGGCCGCTGGCGGCGGTGTTCTGCGGGGCGATCACCGCGATCGGCGGCGGGGTGCTGCGCGACCTGTTCACCGGGGAGGTGCCGATCGTGTTCAACCACCGCGAGCTGTATGCGGTGCCCAGCGTGCTCGGCGCCGCGGCGCTCACCGTCGCCTCGATGACCGGGGTGCTGGACGTGGCGGTGGAGATCCTGGTGGTACTGGCGATCATCGTGATCCGGCTGGTGACCCTCCGGCTCCGCTGGGAGGCCCCGACCGCCCTCACTCCGCCGGTGCGCGGCCCGCGGCCCAGCCGGGCGCCCTCGTTGTCCGCCTCCCGGCTGCTGCGCGGCGGCCGTTCCGGCTCCCGCCCGCGGGTGGCGGGGGAGCGGCGCACGGAGCCGGCGCCGCAGGACCCGCCACCCACGGCGGGCCATGCGTGGCGGGACTGGCTGCGTGCGGTCCGGGGCGGCTCGGGCAAGATGGACGGGTGACCGAGAACCGCACCGACCTGCCCACCGCCGACGACATCCGCGCGCTCCGCGAGCTCGCCGACCACCTGGCCCGCTCCGCCGGCGACCTGGTCCGCCGCGGACGGCCCGACCGGGTCGACGTGGCCGCCACCAAGTCCAGCGAGGTGGACCCGGTCACCGCCATGGACCTCGCCTCGGAGGCCCACCTGCGCTCGCTGATCGCCGAGCACCGCCCCGGCGACGCGATCCTGGGCGAGGAGGACGGCCTGCTGCCGGGCAGCACCGGGATCACCTGGGTGCTGGACCCGATCGACGGCACGGTGAACTACCTGTACGGCGTGCCGGCCTACGCGGTGTCGGTCGGCGTGGTGGTCGGTGAGCCCGACCCGGCGCACTGGACCCCGGTGGCCGGCGCCGTGCACTCGATCCCGATGAACGTGACCTACACCGCGGGGCGGGGCCTGGGTGCGACCCGGGACGGCGAGCCGCTGCGGGTCAACCCGGCCCGCACGCTGGCCACCAGCCTGGTCGGCACCGGCTTCGGCTACACCGTCGAGCGCCGCACCCGGCAGGCCCAGGTGCTGACCGAGGTGCTGCCCCGGGTCCGGGACATCCGGCGGATCGGATCGGCGGCGCTCGACCTGTGCCGGGTCGCCGAGGGCACCCTGGACGCGTACTACGAGCGCGGGCTCAACCCCTGGGACCTGGCAGCGGGCCAACTGATGATCCAGGAGGCCGGTGGCACGGTCACCGGTCTGCGCGGCGCCGCGGCCGGTCTGGCCATGACGGTGGCCGGTCCGCAGGCCACGGTGAACGAGCTGGCAGCGATGCTCGCGGAACTCGACGCCGACCAGGACCTGTGACCCGGATCAGCCCACAGCGGACACCGGTGCGCTGAGCGTGCACGGCCTCGCGAAATGAGGCACAATCCGGGGCCGTCGGGAACAAACGGAACCCTCGGTTGCTTGATCCCGCATCACCCCAGACACCTCGACCCATCGGAGCGTGACTCACCCCATGGCAACCGACTACGACGCCCCGCGCAAGACCGAGGAGGACCTGAGCGAGGACTCGCTGCAGGAGCTCCAGGCCCGGCGCACCGACAAGAACTCGGGCGTGGTGGACGAGGACGAGACCGAAGCCGCCGAGGGATTCGAACTCCCCGGCGCGGACCTGTCCGGCGAGGAGCTCTCCGTCCGGGTGCTCCCGCGCCAGGCCGACGAGTTCACCTGCTCGAAGTGCTTCCTGGTCCACCACCGCAGCCAGCTCGCCTACGAGAAGGACGGCCAGCCGGTCTGCACCGAGTGCGCCGCCTGACACCGACGACTCAGGACGCCGGTCGTTCCCCCCGGGGAGCGGCCGGCGTCGTCGTGTCCGGGGCGCTCAGTGCGGCCACCAGTCGCTCCGGGTGCCGGGTGGAGATCACCCAGTAGGGCGTCGGGTCCGCCGGGTCGTCCACCCGGACCCGCACCGCGGTGCGCACCCAGCCGCGCAGGCACAGGTGCGCCCGGGCGTCCAGCTCCGGCCCGAGCGCCGCACGGGTGGCCACCGGGTCCAGGGCCTGCGGGTCGGCCAGCAGCTCCAGCGGGATGTGCGCGGATCCGGCGTGTAGCTCCCCGCCGGTCACCGTGACCCGGGTCGCGGCGATCAGCAGCATCGCCACCGCCGCGACCAGCGCCACGGCCAGGGCGATCCCGCCGACCACCGGGGACACCGGCAGGAAGGCGATGCCGAACATCGCGGCCAGGCCGAGGGCGACCAGCCAGCCCACCGGGCCGGGCCACAGGCGCTCGGAGTAGGCGGGGGACGCGGAGGCGGGAGTCGGCTGCACGGCACCAGGGTAGGGTCGTCCGCCGTGAGTGAAGCCACCGTGGACATCCTGCTGCGCCGCCTGGACGAGGAGGTGCCGCTGCCCGCGTATGCCAAGCCGGGGGACGCGGGCGCCGACCTGGTCACCCGGGTCGACCTGATCCTGGAGCCGGGGGAGCGGGCGACGGTGCCGACCGGGATCGCGATCGCGCTGCCCGAGGGCTACGCCGCCTTCGTGCACCCGCGCTCGGGGATGGCGGCCAAGCACGGCCTGACCATCGTCAACGCGCCCGGCACGGTGGACGCCGGGTACCGGGGCGAGATCCAGGTGACGCTGCTCAACACCGACCCGCGAACCTCGATCGTGCTGCACCGCGGCGACCGGATCGCCCAGCTGGTGATCCAGAAGGTCGAGCTGGCGGCGTTCCGTGAGGTGGACGAGCTGCCGGAGTCGGTCCGCGGCACCGGTGGCTTCGGGTCCTCGGGGGGTCACCGGGCGACCGAGCAGGCCACCCCGGTGGCGGACTAGGCCGGGCGATCCCACCGGACTACTGTGGGCCGTGACCGTGCCGTGATCTACGGCCGGTCGAGACAGAGGGCGGGCGACCGCCGGGGAAAGGTACGCACAGGTGGCGCTATTCCGGCGCGGGGCGAAGGATCGCACCGCCGAGCAGGAGTCCGAGCCGACCGAGGTGGCCGAGGTGACCGAGGAGGTCACCGACGAGCCCCAGGCCGACGACGAGGCAGTCGTCCCGGACCGCACCGACGGCCCGTGGGATGTGGCGGAGGACGTGCCGGCCGGTCCGCGGATCGACCTGGGCGCGCTGCGGCTGCCCGGCATCCCGGGGATGGCCCTGCGGATGGAGATCGACAAGAAGTCCGGCACGGTCACCGGCGTGGCCGTGACCCTGGGCGAGTCGACCCTGCAGATGCAGGCCTTCGCCGCCCCGCGCAGCGAGGGGATCTGGGACGAGATCCGCGAGGAGATCGCCGCCTCGGTCACCAAGCAGGGCGGTTCGGTCGATGATCTGCCCGGCCCGTTCGGCCGCGAGCTGCTCGCCCGGCTGCCGGTGCGCACCCCCGAGGGCCGTACCGGTCACCGCCCGGCCCGGTTCGTCGGGGTGGACGGCCCGCGCTGGTTCCTGCGCGGAGTGATCACCGGCCGCGCCGCCGTGGACCCCGAGGCCGCCACCGCGATCGAGGACCTGTACCGCCGCACCGTGGTGGTGCGCGACGGCCAGGCCCGGCCGCCCCGCGACCTGCTGGCGCTCACGCTGCCGAACCAGGCCGACGGGGTGAAGCCGGGCGCCCCGGCGCCGAACACCGCCGCCGGCCAGCCGACCAGCGAGGACGAGCCGACGTTCGACCCGCTGACCCGCGGCCCGGAGATCACGGAGATCCGCTGATGACACTGCGGGACACCTTGCGCAAGGCGGTCGCCTCGCAGGACGAGATCGAGGCCGACGAGGAACGCGCCGACGCGGTGCGCACCAGCGGCTGCACCCCGGTGGGCACCGCCCCGGAACGCACCCGGGTCAAGCTCGCCGGCGTGCTGCGCTCGGTGGTGCTGCGCCCCCGGGAGGGCGTGCCCGCGCTGGAGGCCGAGCTCTACGACGGCTCCGGCACGGTGGAACTGGTCTGGCTCGGCCGCCGGGAGATCGCCGGGGTCGAGCCCGGTCGCCGGCTGAAGGTCGAGGGCATGGTCTGCACCCGGGAGGGCCGGCGGTCGATGTTCAACCCGCGGTACGAGCTGCGACCCCGGCCGGGCGAGTGAGCGAGGCGGGCGCGGGCGGCATCCGGTCGATCTCCGGGGAGACGTTCTCCCTGCAGGAGGCGGTCGGCGGTTGGCGGGGCGCGATCGAGTCCGTGCTGCCCGGGCTGCTGTTCGTGGTGGTCTTCGTCGCCGCCGGGCAACGGCTCACCCCGGCGCTGATCGCCGCAGGGGCCAGTGCGCTGATCGCGGTGCTGCTGCGGTTGATCCAGCGCAGCCCGCTCACCCAGGCGTTCTCCGGCGTGCTCGGGGTCGGGATCGGGGTGTTCTGGGCCTGGCGCACCGGCGAGGCCAGCGACTACTTCGCCTGGGGCCTGCTGGTGAACGCCGGCTACCTGGCCGCATTCGTGGTGTCGATCCTGGTGGGCTGGCCGCTGGTCGGGCTGGTGCTCGGCCTGTTCCGCCCGGAGGGCCCGCTGAGCGAGGGCGGGTCCTGGGCCGGTGCGGTCGCCTGGCGCCGGGACCGGGTGCTGCGCCGCCGGTTCGCCGTGGTGAGCTGGGTGTGGGCCGGGATGTTCGCGCTGCGGCTGATCGTGCAGGGCCCGCTCTACCTGGCGGACAGCGTCGGCTGGCTGGGCACCGCGAAGCTGGTGATGGGCCTGCCGCTGACCGCGCTGGTGCTCTGGCTCAGTTGGATCCTGGTGCGCGGGACGACAGCAGCGCGGCCAGCTCCTGCTCCGACCCGTCAGGACCCGTGACGAACAACAGCTCGTCCCGCCCCTCCAGGGTGTCGTCGGCGCTGGGCGTGAACGGCCGCGCGTCCCGGACGATGCAGGACAGCACGGTGTCCGCCGGCCAGTCGATCTGACCCACCAGGGAACCGGCCAGCGGGGAGTCCTCCGGCAGGGTCAGCTCCAGGATGTCCGCGCCGGACTGGTGGAAGGTGAAGATCCGCACCAGATCGCCGACCGAGACGGCCTCCTCGATCATCGCGGTCATGATCCGCGGGGTGGACACCGCGACGTCGACCCCCCAGGCCTCGTCGAACATCCACTCGTTCTTCGGATTGTTCACCCGGGCGACCGTGCGCGGTACGCCGTACTCGGTCTTGGCCAGCAGGGAGATCACCAGGTTGGCCTTGTCGTCGCCGGTGGCGGCCACCACCACGTCGCACTCGTCCACCCGCGCCTCGGTCAGGGTCGGCAGCTCACAGGCGTCCGCCAGGATCCAGTCGGCGTCGGCGACCTGGGCCACCCGCATCGCGGCGGGCTGCCGGTCGATCAGCGTCACCTCGTTGTCGCCGGCCAGCAGTTCCTTGGCGATCGAGCGGCCCACCGAGCCGGCTCCCGCGATCACGACCCTCATGCGGTCACCTCCGGCGCCGCGGTGATCGCGCGCTCGACGGCGGCCTGGTCGTCGGTCCGCATCAGCAGATGCACGATGTCGTTCTCCTGGAGCACGGTCTGGGCGTCCGGCAGCAGGCCGTCGCCGTAGCGGGTCAGGTAGGCCACCCGGGCGCCGGTGGCGTCCTCCAGCGCGCGCAGCGGCTTGCCCCGCCAGCCCGGGTGCACGTCGACCTCGGCCAGCAGGATCCGCCCGGAGGCGTCGCTGAACTGGCTGGTGGCACCCATCGGCAGCAGGCGGCGCAGCACCTGGTCGGCGGTCCAGCGCACGGTGGCCACGGTCGGGATGCCGAGCCGCTGGTAGATCTCCGCGCGGTGCGGGTCGTAGATCCGGGCGACCACGTTGTCCACCCCGAACGTCTCCCGGGCCACCCGGGCCGCGAGGATGTTGGAGTTGTCGCCGTCCGCGACCGCGGCGAAGCCGAAGGCGTCGTCGATCCCGGCCTGGCGCAGCACGTCCCGGTCGAAGCCGAGCCCGGTGACCTTGGAGCCGCCGAACCCGGCGTCCAGGCGGCGGAACGAGTCCGGGTTCTGGTCGATCACCGCGACGGAGTGCCCGTGGCTCTCCAGCGACTGCGCGAGGGTGGCGCCGGCGCGGCCACAGCCCATGATGACGAAGTGCACGAGGCTGCACGCTATACCCATGCGGGCGGCCGCGGGCGCCGGGCGATCACTGCCGGGACAGCCGGCGCAGCTGCCACACCGTGCCACCCGCGGTGGCCGCCACGGCGAGCACCGCCGCGGCCCCCAGCGCCATGGCCATCGTGCCGACGGCGACCCGTGGCGCCTCGGCCCAGGAGAGCAGCACGTCCAGCCGCCAGGTGACCCAGGCGACGTCGGCGACCGCCAGCAGCGCGGCCACCACCAGCACCAGCACGGTCTCGACCACGGCCGAGCCGACGATTTGCCGGTCGGTCGCGCCGGAGCGGATCAGCCCGCCGAACTCACGGCGGCGGTCCGCGGCGCCGGACAGCCCGCCGAGCACGATCGAGCACGCCGCCATCGCGATGCCGCCCCCGAGGATGGCGATCACCGCATTGCGGCTCTGCCGGTCGGCGGCCGCGGCCTGCCGTTCGGCCAGTGCGGTGCCGGTGAGCACCTCCGCCGGGGCGGTCGCGGCGGCCAGCCGGTCGCGCACGGCGTCGCCGTCCGCCGTCCCGGTCAGGGTGATCACGGAGGCGGTGTCCACCTGGGTGGCCCAGGCGCCGACCAGGTCCGGGTCGATCAGGAGCTCGGCGGGCAGCACAGGGTCCGCGTCGACCACGGAGGTCACGGTCAGCACCACCGGGGTGTCCTGCGGCGTGACGACGGCCAGGGTGGCGCCCAGCGGCAGCACGCCCGGGTCGGTGGAGGCGACCGGGTACGCGGCCGCGTCGCCGTCCCCGGCGCGCTGGGTGGTGGTGACCAGATCCTGATCGGCCGCGGCGGCGACGTCGATGGCGCCGAGGTACCAGGTCTCCTCCTCCGGCGCGTCGTCCGGGTCGGTCTGGTCCAGGACGGCGGTGACCGCCAGGACGGACAGTTCGGTGACCGCGGCGATCCCCTCGCCGGCCGCGATGTCGGCCGGCAGCGGTGCGCCGGCGCTGAGCACCACCAGGTCGGCACGGCTGTCGGTGCCGGGGGTGCCGTTCGCGGTGCCGACGATGGTGAGCAGACCGCCGGACAGCGCGGTGATCAACAGCACCGGCAGGGCCAGGGCCGCGGTGCGGCGCACGGCGTACCGGGTGTGTTCGACCGCGAGCAGCCCCGGCCCCGGCCACCAGCGGGCCAGCGGTGCGCCGAGCAGCCGGGTGACGGTGGGCACCAGCACCGGCGCCAGGCAGGCCAGGGTGGTCACCGAGACCAGGCTGGTCAGCAGGCTGAAGCCGAAGACGTCATCGGTGGAGGTGACCCGGACCGTGGACAGCGCCGCCAGCCCGCCGGCGCCGAGGACGGCGACCACCCAGCGGGTGGCGGTCATCGCGCGCCGGGCCGGGACCACGTCGGTCACGGCGACCAGCGGATCGGTCCGGCCGGCGCGGCGGGCGGCGGGGCGGGCACCGAAGAACGTGATCACCAGCCCGAGGCCCAGCACCACCGCCGGACTCCACGGCAGCGGGGTCACGTCCAGCCCGGCGGGCGCGAACTCGGTCCGGACCAGCAGCGCGTTGATCACGGCACCGGCCGGCCAACCCAGCAGGCAGCCGGCCAGCGAACCGAGCAGGCCGATCCCCATCACCTCGGTGACGATGCTGCGGGACACCTGGCGGCCGGTGGCCCCGGTCAGCCGCAGCCGGGCGATCTCCGGCAACCGGGCGTCGATGGTGAACGCGGTCATCGAGGACACCAGGGACGTCGCGGTGAACAGCGTCAGGGCCAGGGTCCAGCCCAGCACGGACATCGCGCCCTCGCTCAGCATGTCGTCCGCCGGGACCGGGACGCCCGGCAGGTACCGGTCGGTGCCGGCGGCGATCAGCACCGTGAACGAGCCCGCCATCAGCGCGGTGGCCACCGCGATCAGGACGGCGAGCACCAGGTTCGCCCGGGCGTGTGCCCGGAACAGCGGCCGGCCCAGTCCGGTCACGCGGCGGCCCTCGTCTCCAGGTCGGTGAGCACCGCGGACACTGCGCCGGGGTCCATCGGCCCGGCGTCGGCGGTGACCTGGCCGTCGTGCAGGAAGACCACCCGGTCCGCCCGGGCGGCCACCGTCGGGTCGTGGGTGACCATCACCAGGCAGGTCCCGGCCGCGACCAGCTCGCCGAACAGGTCCAGCGCACGGGCGGAGGCCCGGGAGTCCAGGGCGCCGGTGGGCTCGTCGGCGAACACCACCTCGGGCCGGCCGACCAATGCCCGGGCGATCGCCACCCGCTGCTGCTGGCCGCCGGACAGCTGGTCCGGGCGGTGCCCGGCACGATCGGCCAGGCCGACCTTGGCCAGTGCGTCCCGGGCCACGCCGCGCGGGGGCCGCACCCCGGCCAGTCGCAACGGCAGTTCCACGTTGTGCGCGGCATCCAGGGACGGCACCAGGTTGAAGGACTGGAAGACGAAGCCGACGTGCCGGCGGCGCAGCACGGTCAGCTCGCTCTGCCGCAGCTCCGCCAGGTCGTGGCCGACCAGCCGGACCCGGCCGGTGTCCGGGCGCAACAGCCCGGCCGCGGTCAGGAGCAGGGTGGACTTGCCCGAGCCGGAGGCACCCATCACCGCGGTCCACCGGCCGGGTGCGAAGGCCAGGGACACCTCGCGCAGCGCGGGCACCGCCTCACCACCGAGGTGGTACGACTTGGACACGGACTCGACGACGCACGGCACGGACGGGTCGGCACCGGCAGGGGTTCGCTTGCTCACGGCAGCCAGCCTTCCCGGCCGGGACGGCGTTGTCGGTGGGGTTGGCCACCCGGTGGGGTAGACCCAGGTCTACTTCTCACCGCACTCCGGTCACCGAGGGCCGCGGCGGTGGCAGGGTGTGGCCATGGACGACGGACTCGGGGCGGCGCTGCGCGGTGGTCCCCGCGACTACCTGCGCTCGTCCTGGCCGTGGCGGGCCTGGGGCTGGTGCGCGCAGGCCGGGGTCGCCGGCGGCATCGTCTACGGGCTGGGCGCCGCGGTGGTGGTGCCGGTCGCCTCCGGGACCTGGCGGCTGACCACCATCGGCGGGGTGCTGCTGGAGGCGCTGATGCTCCTGCTGTTCACCGTCACCGCGATGCTGATCGGCGCCTGGCAGCGGCAACTGGCCCGGGTGGGACGGTCGACGGTGCTCAGCCGCTACCCCCTGCCGCCCGGCCCGGCCGCCGCGACCGGGCGGCGGCTGAGCCGTGCCCTGCGCGCCCCGTTCCGGCGCGGCGCACTGGTGCGTGACCTGATCTATGCGGTCGCCTTCCTGCCGCTGGCCGCCGCCGCCGCCCTGGCCGCGCTGATCCCGCCGTTCTCGGTGCTGGCCGGGCTGGCCGGGATCGGGCAACTGCTCGCCTCCGGGCGGATCGAGAGCGGGCCCGACCTCGCGGACGTGGCGGGCGTCGCCGGAGCGGCGGTGGTCACGCTCGGCGCGCCCTGGATCTGGGGCTGGCTGGCGCTCGCGGGCTACCGGCTGGCCGAGGGCGTGATGGGCGTGGGGGCGACCCGGGCCGCCGAGCGGGAACAGGCCTGGCGGGCCTCGCGCCGGCGGCTGTCCAGCGCGTTCGAGGCCGAGCGGCGCCGGATCGAGCGGGACCTGCACGACGGGCCGCAGCAGCGGATCCTGGCCCAGATGCTCACCCTGGGCCTGGCCGCCGACGAGCTGCGCGCCCTGGGCGAGCCCGCCGCCGGTGCCCTGGACCTGGTGGAACGGGCCCGGCGGGAGAACGGCGCCGTGCTGGCCGAGCTGCGGGACCTGGTCCGGGCGATCCACCCGCAGGTGCTCACCGATCGGGGCCTGGCCGCCGCGCTGGCCGAGGTGCTGTCCCGGTTCCCGCTGCGGGTCGAATCGCGGCTGGAGTACCCGCAGCAGAACCGGCCGGACCCACTGGTGGAGTCCACCGCGTACTTCGTGGTGCTGGAGGCGCTGTCCAACGCGGTCAAACACGCCCGGTGCCGGTCGGTGGAACTGGATGTGCGACTGACCGATGACGTGCTGCACCTGCTGGTGGTCGACGACGGGATCGGTGGGGCCACGGTGCGACCGGAGGGCGGGCTGGCCGGGCTGGCCGACCGGGTGGCCGCGGTGGCCGGACGGTTGCGGATCGACTCACCGCCCGGCGGCCCAACCGTGCTGCGGGCGGACATCCCGTGCCAGCCCCGGCTGATCCCGCCGGGACGACAACTGGAGGACATCGATGGCTGACCGCCTGCGGATCGTGCTCGCGGAGGACGCCGCACTGATCGGCGAGGGACTGGTGGCGGTGCTGGACCGGGCCGGGCACCGGGTGACCAGCTGGGTGCGGGACGCCACGTCGATCCCGGCGGCGGTCGACCGTGACGACCCGGACCTGCTGCTGACCGACGTGCGGATGCCGCCGGGCAACGCCACCGACGGGCTGGAGGCCGCCCTGGCCCTGCGCGCGCGCCGGCCGGGCTTCCCGGTGCTGGTGCTCTCGCAGTACATCGCCCGCGAGTACGCCCGCGAACTGCTCGCAGACGGCGGCGGGGCGGTCGGATACCTGCTCAAGGAGCGGATCAGTGCGATGGCGGAGTTCCGGTCCGCGTTGACCACGGTGGCCTCCGGCGGGACCTGCATCGACCCGGAGGTGGTCGCCACCATGCTGCGTGCCCGGCGCTCCGGCCCGCTGGACCGGTTGACCGAGCGGGAGCGCGAGGTGCTGGCCCGGATGGCGGAGGGCCGGTCGAACGCGGAGATCGCGGCGGCGATGTTCGTGTCGGAGGCGGCGGTGGTCAAACACGTCGGCTCGTTGCTGAACAAGCTCGGCCTGCCCGCCGACGCGCCCGGCAACCGGCGGGTGCGGGCGGTGCTGGCCTGGTTGGACGCCGCCCAGAGCCCCTGACCGGACGTACCCACGCGGCGGTGCCGGATCGGGCCTAGCATGATCCCTCGTGCCGGACCTCGCGGATGCCGCCAAACGATTGTTGCTGGGCCGACCGGTCCGCAGCGAGAACTTGGGGCACACCCTTCTGCCCAAGCGGATCGCTCTGCCGATCTTCGCCTCGGATGCCCTGTCGTCGGTGGCCTACGCCCCGGACGAGGTGCTGCTGACCCTCGCCCTCGCCGGCGTCGGGGCCACCGTGATCTCGCCGTGGGTCGGCCTGGCGGTGGTGGTGGTCATGGTGACCGTGATCGCCTCCTACCGGCAGAACGTGCACGCGTACCCCAGCGGCGGCGGCGACTACGAGGTCGCCACGGTCAACCTCGGACCCAAGGCCGGTGTGACGGTCGCCTCCGCGCTGCTGGTCGACTACGTGCTGACCGTGGCGGTGTCGGTGTCCTCCGGCACCCAGTACGCCGCGGCGGCGATCCCGGCACTACGCGGGCACGAGGCGCTGTTCGCGGTCGGGATCGTGGTGCTGCTGACCATCGCGAACCTGCGCGGGGTGCGCGAGTCCGGGCGGGCGTTCGCGGTGCCGGTGTACCTGTACATGATCGCGGTGGGCGGTACGGCGGTCTTCGGTTTCGTGCAGTACCTGACCGGCAACCTGCAGATGGCCGAGAGCGCGGATCTGACGATCGTGCCGCAGGACGGCATGGAGCAGGGGCTGGTCGGCATCGCCGGGGCGTTCCTGGTGCTGCGGGCGTTCGCCTCCGGGTCGGCGGCGCTGACCGGCGTCGAGGCGATCAGCAACGGCGTGCCGTCGTTCCGCAAGCCGAAGTCCAAGAACGCGGCGACCACCCTGCTGCTGCTGGGCTGCCTGTCGGTGTTCCTGATGATGTCGATCCTGATGCTGGCCCGGGTGACCGGGGTGCACTACGTCGAGGACCCGCAGAGCCAGCTGATGGGCCCGAACGGCCAGCTGGTCGGCGACGACTACGTGCAGGACCCGGTGATCGGGCAGCTGGCGCAGACGATCTTCCACAGCTTCCCGCCGGCGTTCTACCTGGTGGCGGTCGTCACCGGCCTGATCCTGGTGCTGGCCGCGAACACCGCCTTCAACGGTTTCCCGGTGCTCGGCTCGATCCTGGCGAAGGACGGCTTCCTGCCCCGCCAGCTGCACACCCGTGGCGACCGGCTGGCGTTCAGCAACGGCATCATCACCCTGTCCGCCGGGGCGATCGCGCTGATCGTGGCCTTCGACGCGCAGGTCACCCGGCTGATCCAGCTCTACATCGTCGGGGTGTTCGTCTCCTTCACCCTGTCCCAGCTCGGCATGGTCAAGCACTGGACCCGGGAGCTGCGCACCGAGCCGGACCCGAAGAAGCGACAGCGGATGGGCCGCTCGCGGGTGATCAACGCGATCGGCTTCGGGATGACCGCCACCGTGCTGCTGATCGTGCTGCTGACCAAGTTCACCCACGGTGCCTGGATCGCGATCCTGGCGATGGTGATCGTGTTCATCGTGATGCGGGCGATCCGCAAGCACTATGACACCGTGCGCGACGAGCTGGCACTGGACGACGAGGCCGCCGCGAAGGCGCTGCCCAGCCGGGTGCACGCGATCGTGCTGGTCTCGCACCTGCACCGGCCGACCATGCGCGCGATCGCCTACGCCCGGGCCTCCCGGCCGCAGGTGCTGGAGGCGCTGACGGTCGCGGTGGACGGCGAGGACGCGACCGCCCTGCGCGAGCAGTGGGAGAAGATGGATCTGCCGGTGCCGCTACGGGTGCTGGACTCGCCGTTCCGGGAGATCACCCGGCCGGTGATCACCTATGTGCGATCGATCCGCCGGGAGAGCCCGCGCGATCTGGTCGTCGTGTACATCCCCGAGTACGTGGTCGGGCACTGGTGGGAGCAGTTGCTGCACAACCAGAGCGCGCTGCGGCTGAAGGGGCGCCTGCTGTTCACCCCCGGTGTGGTGGTGGCCTCGGTGCCCTGGCAGCTGTCGTCCACGCAGGGGCAGACCGGGATGGAGGAGCATGTCCGCAGGACGACGAGCCGGGGTCTCTGACCGCCGCCGGAGGGTGGCGACCGAGCCGCTGCCCACCGAGCTGATCGAGGTCGAGGTCGGTCCGGTCGCCCACGGCGGGCACTGCGTCGCCCGGATGGACGACGGCCGGGTGGTCTTCGTGCGGCACACGCTGCCCGGCGAGCGGGTCCGGGCGCGGGTGACCGAGACCGGGCCGAAGTTCTGGCGCGCGGATGCGGTCGAGGTGCTGGACGCCTCCCCGGACCGGGTGCCCTCGGTGTGGCCGGAGGCCGGGCCCGGCGGGGTCGGCGGCGGCGAGCTGGCGCACGTCCGGCTGGACGCGCAGCGGGCCTGGAAGTCCGCGGTACTGACCGAGCAACTGGCCCGGCTGGCCCGGATCGACCGCGAGGTGCCGGTGGACGGGGTGCCCGGCGGTGACGACGACGACGGTTTGGGCTGGCGGACCCGGGTGTCCTTCGTGGCGGATGCCGAGGGGCGGCTCGGGATGCGGAAGTTCCGCTCGCACGACGTGCTGGCGCTCGAGTCGATGCCGCTGATGAGCGAGGAACTGGCCGCACTCGGCCTGCTGGACCGGCGCTGGCCGGCCGGTGTGGTGGTGGACGCGGTCGCGCCGGCCGGCGGCGACACCCCGGTGGTGCTGGTCGACGGGCAGCCGTTCGACCTGCGGCGTGGCCGGGTCGATCCGCGGCCGAATGCCCGCACCGCAGTGCGCGAGGTGGTCGGCGACTGGCAGTACCGGGTGGCCGCCGCCGGGTTCTGGCAGGTGCACCGGCAGTCGGCCGGCACGCTGGTCGACGCGGTGCTGTCCGGCGTCGGCGAGGCGGGCACCGTGCTGGACCTGTTCTCCGGTGCCGGGCTGTTCAGCCTGCCGCTGGCCGACCGGGTGGGGGAGTCCGGCCGGGTGATCGCCGTCGAGGGTGAGGCCCGCGCGGTCAAGGACGCCCGGCGCAACGCGCACGACCGGCCGCAGATCGAGCTGCACCAGGGCGATGTCGGGCAGGTGCTCCGGTCGCTGGGCTCGGTGGGTGCGGTCGACGCCGTGGTGCTCGACCCGCCGCGGGTGGGCGCCGGCCGCGAGGTGGTCCGGTCGGTGGCCGCACTGGCCCCGGCCCGGATCGTCTACGTCGCCTGCGACCCCGCCGCGCTGGCCCGGGACGTGGCCTACCTGGTCGACGAGGGCTACACGCTCGGCGACGTCCGCGGCTACGACCTGTTCCCGATGACCCATCACGTGGAGGCGGTCGCGGTTCTCGCGCGATGAGCACGGCGGCGCACTAGCGTGGACGGACCGGCCGGGGTGGGCCCTGGCCACGAGTCCGAGGAGCGCGCCATGACCGATCAGCACGAGTCCGCCGCCGAGGCCACCCGTCGCGTGGCGGAGGCCAGTCGTCGGGCCACGGAGGAGCTGCACAAGCAGGGCACCCCCGACTACGACCCGCGTCAGCACCAGAAGGCCGTCGAGCGCGAGCGCCGCGCCGCCGAGACCCGCGAGGGCTCCGCGGAGTAGCAGCCAGAGGGATCTCGTGCGCCGGGGGCGGGACGTGCGCGCGCGGTAGGCCCGCACGCCCCGCGCCCGGACGGGTGCGCGCGGGTGCGGCCGTTCGGGGTAGGATGTATCTTGACGTCAAGATACTTTGCTGCAACAGCGCAGCGGGTCGCCCCCCACGGCCACACTCGCCAGTAAGGAGTCACCAGTGACCAGCGTCGACAGCTTCGGGTCGAAGGCCCCGCTCCAGGTCGCGGACACCGAGTACGAGATCTTCCGGCTGGACGCCGTCGAGGGTGTCGACCGGTTGCCGTACAGCCTGAAGATCCTCGCCGAGAACCTGCTGCGCACCGAGGACGGTGCCAACATCACGGCCGACCACATCCGGGCGCTGGCCGCCTGGGACCCGCAGGCCGAGCCGGACACCGAGATCCAGTTCACCCCGGCCCGGGTGATCATGCAGGACTTCACCGGCGTGCCCTGCGTGGTCGATCTGGCGACCATGCGCGAGGCGATGGCGGACCTGGGCGGCGACCCGACCCGGATCAACCCGCTGGCGCCCGCCGAACTGGTGATCGACCACTCGGTGCAGATCGACGTCTTCGGCCGCGAGGACGCGTTCCGCCGCAACGTCGAGATCGAGTACCAGCGCAACCACGAGCGCTACCAGTTCCTGCGCTGGGGCCAGACCGCCTTCGACGACTTCAAGGTCGTCCCGCCGGGCACCGGCATCGTGCACCAGGTCAACATCGAGTACCTGGCCCGCGGCATCATGACCCGCGAGGTGGACGGCACGCTGCGCGCCTACCCGGACACCTGTGTCGGCACCGACTCGCACACCACCATGGTCAACGGCCTGGGCGTGCTGGGCTGGGGCGTCGGCGGGATCGAGGCCGAGGCGGCGATGCTCGGCCAGCCGGTGTCGATGCTGATCCCGCGGGTGGTCGGCTTCAAGCTGACCGGCCAGATCCCCTCCGGCGTGACCGCCACCGACGTGGTGCTCACCATCACCGAGCAGCTGCGCCGGCACGGCGTGGTCGGCAAGTTCGTCGAGTTCTACGGCGAGGGCGTGGCGGCGGTCCCGCTGGCCAACCGGGCGACCATCGGCAACATGTCCCCGGAGTTCGGCTCCACCTGCGCGATCTTCCCGATCGACGACGTGACCATCGACTACCTGCGGCTGACCGGTCGCAGCGCGCAGCAGCTCGCGCTGGTCGAGGCCTACGCCAAGGAGCAGGGGCTGTGGCACGACCCGTCCCGCGAGCCGGTGTACTCCGAGTACCTGGAGCTGGACCTGTCCACCGTGGTGCCCTCGATCGCCGGTCCGAAGCGCCCGCAGGACCGGATCGAGCTCTCCGACGCCAAGGACTCCTTCGCCGGGTCGATCCTGGACTACGTCTCGGACTCCGAGGCCGCACCGTTCAAGGCGCTGTCCGGGCTGGACGAATCGGTGGACGAGACCTTCCCGGCCTCCGACCCGATCGCCGCCGGTGAGCACACCGACGCGTCCGATGCCCCGACCCACGCCCACGGCGATGCCTCCCGCCGCCCGCACAAGCGGGTGCCGGTGACCCTGGCCGACGGCACCGCGACCGAGCTGGACCACGGCGCGGTCGTGATCGCCTCGATCACCTCCTGCACCAACACCTCCAACCCGTCGGTGATGCTGGCCGCCGCCCTGCTGGCCAAGAAGGCGGTCGAGCGCGGGCTGTCCTCCCGGCCGTGGGTGAAGACCTCGATGGCCCCCGGGTCCCAGGTCGTCACCAACTACTACGAGAAGGCCGGGCTCTGGCCGTACCTGGAGAAGCTCGGCTTCCACCTGGTCGGCTACGGCTGTGCCACCTGCATCGGCAACTCCGGCCCGCTGCCGCAGGAGGTGTCCGACGTGGTCAACGAGCACGACCTGTCGGTGGTCTCCGTGCTGTCCGGCAACCGGAACTTCGAGGGCCGGATCAACCCGGACGTCAAGATGAACTACCTCGCCTCGCCGCCGCTGGTGATCGCCTACGCGCTGGCCGGGACGATGGACTTCGACTTCGACACCCAGCCGCTGGGCACCGACGAGGCCGGCAACGAGGTGTTCCTGAAGGACATCTGGCCCAGCCCGGAGGAGGTGCAGGCCACCATCGACGCCAGCATCGACCGGTCGATGTTCGAGGCCGACTACGCCGATGTCTTCGCCGGGGACGACCGGTGGCGCGCGCTGGAGACCCCGGAGGGCGACACCTTCGAGTGGGACGAGCAGTCGACCTACGTCCGCAAGCCGCCGTACTTCGACCAGATGGCCGCCGAGCCGACGCCGGTGTCCGACGTGACCGGTGCCCGGGTGCTGGCCAAGCTGGGTGACTCGGTCACCACCGACCACATCAGCCCGGCCGGGTCGATCAAGGCGGACAGCCCCGCCGGCCAGTACCTCGCCGAGCACGGGGTGGAGCGCCGGGACTTCAACTCCTACGGCTCCCGCCGCGGCAACCACGAGGTGATGATCCGCGGCACCTTCGCCAACATCCGGCTGCGCAACCAGCTGGTGCCGGGGGTCGAGGGCGGCTACACGGTCAATCACCTGACCGGCGAGCAGACCTCGATCTACGACGCCGCGCAGGCCTACGCCGAGGCCGCCGTGCCGCTGGTGATCCTGGGCGGCAAGGAGTACGGCTCCGGTTCGTCCCGCGACTGGGCGGCCAAGGGCACCGCGCTGCTCGGGGTCAAGGCCGTGATCACCGAGTCCTTCGAGCGGATCCACCGGTCCAACCTGATCGGCATGGGCGTGCTGCCGCTGCAGTTCCCGGCCGGTGAGTCCGCGGACTCCCTGGGCCTGGACGGCACCGAGACCTTCGACCTCACCGGGATCGAGGAGCTGAACACCGGCACCACCCCCCGGACCGTCGCGGTCACGGCGACCAAGGCGGACGGCAGCACGGTCGAGTTCGACGCGGTGGTCCGGATCGACACCCCGGGTGAGGCGGACTACTACCGCAACGGCGGGATCCTGCAGTACGTGCTGCGGTCGCTGGTCGCGGCCTGATCCGACGACGACGCCCCGGTTCCCCGCCTGGGGGACCGGGGCGTCGTCGTCAGTGCCAGCGGGTGCGGTGCGGCACCGCGAACTCGTCCAGGGTGGTCACCTCGGGCAGGTGGTGCACCCCGGCGGACAGGCGGGGGGCCAACTCGATCGCCCGGGCGGCGGCGTCCGCGGTGGCGTCGGACTGGCCGTGCCCGGTCATCGTGACGCGTGGGCCGTCCGCGTCCCGGACCTGCAACAGCCAGCGGTCCGAGCCCGGGAACCGTGGGTGGGCCGGCATCAGCCGGACCAGAGCCGGCACCCGGGCGAGCAGGGCGAGTGACGTGGTGGCCCAACCGGTGTCCATCCCGAACCAGGTCCGCACCGGGCGCCCGAGCAGCCGGGTCTCGGTGTGCTGGTCACAGAAGTCGGCGCGGTACAGGCGCCGGGTGCGACCGTCGAGGTCGAAGCGTCCCGCGACGGTGAGGTTCCGCACCGGCGTGCCGTCCGGGTCGGTGAAGTCGCGGCCCAGCAGGCGGTAGGTCCAGGCGGAGGCGGCCGCGCCGTGCTCCTCCCCGGTGCCGAAGACGATGGCGATGTCCAACGCGCCGGTGCCCGGGTACCGCGCGGCGACCGCATGGGTCATCAGGTTGGTCAGACCGGGGGCGATGCCGACGCTGAGGAGCACCGGGGCGGCCGGTTCCAGGCCTGCCAGCGCGGCGAGGTAGCCGGTGTCCGCGCTCAGCTCCACCACGGGCGTGTGCTCGGCGATGGCGGCGATCAGGGCCGGGTCCTCCAGTCCGGTGGCGTTGACCACGACGTCGGCGTCCCGGGCCGCGGCGCGCAACGCGGCCGGATTGGTGACGTCCAGCGGCAGGTCGGCGCGTGCGGCGTCCCGCCCGGCGGTGCGGATCAGGTGGCCGCGGGTGCGCAGGACGGTGCCGAGCCGACGGCCAACCGCTCCGTATCCGCCCAGGATCAGGATCGTGCTCACGGGTTCCTCCGAGAAGCTGAACAGTGGTGTTCGAGATAAACCGTACACCTATGTTCGAGTTACCATCGGCGGGTGCCCGCAACCCCACGAGCGGATGCCCGCCGCAACCGGCAAGCCGTGCTCGATGCCGCCCTGGACCTGTTCCGTACCGATCCGGCCGCGACGATGACCCGGATCGCCGCCGCCGCCGGGGTGGGGCGAGTGACCCTGCACGGTCACTTCCCGACCCGGCTGGACCTGGTGTTGGCGGTGGCCGACCAGGTCCGGGCCCGGGCCACCCAGGCGCTGGACGAGGTCGACCCGGACGGGCCGGCGATGCAGGTCCTGGACCGGCTGGTCGCCGCGACCTGGTCCGTGCTGGCGGACGCCCACGCAGCGATCGAGGCGGCCTGCCGGGTGCTGCCCGCCGACCAGGTCGATGCCCTCTACCAGCCGGTGACCGAGCGACTTGCCACCGCGGTCCGGCGCTGCGCGGCGGGGCGGGTGCCGGCGGAGGACGCACAGTGGCTGACGGTGGCGGTCTCGGCGTTGATGTACGCCGCGGCGGGCGAGGTCAACGCCGGCCGCGCCGAGCCGGAGGAGGCGGCACGCCGGCTGCGGGGAAGCGTGGCGGCCGTGCTGGGTGGGACACGGGGGGAAGCCGACCGGAACTGAGCACGAGACCAGTACGTGGTGAGCGTCGACGACCAGACCGCGGTGCTCAGCGCCGGCCCGGGGATGAGTCCGAACCCCTCGGTGAGGACGACCTCCACGGTCCGCTGTGCGCGGGCCCGGTCGGTTCCACGACCACGGTGTCGTCGGTGTGCGTAGGCTGCTGCCAGCCGCTCTGACCTGCCGACCTGTGCAGGCAGGTTCTTGGGCGAGAGGACCCACGGAGTGGCTACGACTGGTTTCTGCGTGAACACGACCCAGGTCGTCTCGATCGGGCACCGTGTGCGGTCGCTGGCTGAGAACGCGGACATTGACCTGCCTCGGGGGCTGGTCGGCTGTGGGTCGGTCGGTGTGGCTGGTGCGTGGGACCAGGTGCTGGTGACCGCGACCCGGGTGTACCACCGCGAGCTGCTGCCCAATCTGGGCATGTGGGGCGCCGTTGTCGTTGCGGCCGGGCAGTGGGCCGAGGCCAGGGACGCCGCTCTGGCTTCGGCGACCGGGACCGGGCACGCACCAGCGGTCCCCGATCTGGCAACCGATGGCCCGTGGCTGTCCCATCCGGTCTTTGCCGGGGGGACGGGTGCCGGGCTGTGCTGGGTGCCGGGCAGCCCTGGGCTCGGGACGTTCGGCGACACCTGCAGCACCGCGGCGTGGTTCCACCGCCTGGCGGACCTCGCCGGTGACGTGGCCTGGCGGTTCGAGGAGCAGATAGCCGCATTCGGGGAAGCGTGGACCGGTGACCTGGGTGCGGGTCTGTGCCAGATGGGGCGGCGTCTTTGTCAGCCGTTGCGCCGGTTCGCCGAGTTGATGGCACTCGCCCAGCCGGCCGCGGACCTGCACCGGTATGCGCAGACGGTCGAGGACATCGCTCAGAGCGCCGCGCAGGTGCGCGAGGGGCAGGCTGAGGCGCTGGCGATCATGGGCGCTGCGAGGAGTTCCCTGGACGACTTCGCCCGGATCGAGCGCTCGACGTCACTGACGACCAGCCAACTCGAGGAACAACGCCGCCTGCTGGTGCGCCACGGGCGCGCCGAGGACGAACTGTCTTCCCTCGCCCGGACGATGGACCGGTTGGACGAGGAACGCCGCCAGGCCGACACCGCGATCACGCAGATCGCCTGGCGACTGGCGGACGAGATCGCGAGCCTCGGCGTGGTTCCGGCGGCTGCTCCGAGCGCCGGCGGCACCACCACCGGTGTGAAAGGCACCGTCGTCCCGGCCGCGTACTCGACGGCCGCACCGGTCGCGGCGTCCGGCACGGTGGAGCCCTACCCGGACGGGCTCGGTCCGATGGGTCCGGCGCGCTGCCCCGAGTGGATCGAGTCCACCCCGCTGCCGCATGACGCGGGCGCCGGGGAGTTCGATTCGCGGCCGTGGACGCCCGCCGACTGGGCCAACTGGTGGGCGGCCTTCCTCGCGGCCACCGGTGCCGCGTTCACGGGGTTGCCGCGCGCCGGGAACCACCTGCTGCACTACCTGGAGGGCAGCGGGGAGGACGTCATCCTGCCCGTGGAGACGATGCTGGCGGAGTCCGCGAGCTTCCTCAATGACGTCGTCGAGTACCGGAAGGCCCTGGTAGCGCAGGCGATCCGGCTCGCCGGCCAAAGCGGTGCCACAAGCGCCGTCACGTTCCCCGTGCGTTCCGAATGGCGTGGGTTCACCTTCGACTCGACTGACGACCGCGACTGGTACCTGGCCGTGGGTTCTCTGAACTACGCGATCACCGGCGACATCACCGTGTATCCACCCTCACCCGGATCCTCGGAATGGATCTACACGATCAACTACCAGGTTTCGGTGGACGACCGCTACAACTGGGACGCGGGCAAGGCAACGCCCGTCGCCGGGACCACCATCAAGGACAGCGACCTGGCCGCGTTACACCTGGCCGGGTTCGCTCAGGAGTTCGACATGCACGGCACGTCGGAGATGATGACGAAGACCGGTGTCCGATGAAGCAGCTCGCCTTTCATGCCCTGTTTGCAGCCTGCGTCACCGTGCTCGCCGCCTGCACCCCGGTGGAGCCCTGGCAGTCCAACGGCACCGGGATCGTCTCGGGCGACCCGATCCTGCGCGAGGCCACGACGCTGCGCGGCCAGGCCGCGACCGACGCGCAGGACACGCTGACCGGCGTGATGGGCCTGGTGATCCCGGATGACGCCGTGATCGAGACCGTCGAGACCGTCGACATGCAGTGGGCCGAGGGCGGCTACGAGGTCAAGGACGCCACCGTCATCCGGATGAGCTTCCCGCGAGCGGAGGCCGAGGCGTTCGGCCGCACCACCCCCTGCCGGATCCTGGCGTATGACGAATGGTCAACCGGGTTCACGCCCTCCACCCAGCCGTGGGTGTTCGATCTCATCGACGAGAAGCCAGGCAGCGACGCCTACGTCTGTAGGGAGCCCGTCTCCGGCCAACCACCCGGCCCCACCCGCAACATGGTCGCCGTCATCAGCAACAGCGACCCCGTCGACGTGGTCGTGGCGATCTACCAGACCCCGAGTGACTGAGCGGCGCAAGCCGTGTCGGTTGCGAGGAGCCACGCTCATGACGCCGGCCAATGGCGGAGCGCTCAGGCCGTGAGCTGCCTCATCGCGTGCCGCCCGATCGCGCCGATCACCGGGTCGTCCTCGGAGTGCACGCACATCGCCGAGGCCATCGACACCGCCCACCCGGCCGCGCGGTCCCACAGCCCGGGGTCGTCCAGGGTGATCGCGGCCCGGAACACGGCCCGGCCCTCGGCGTCGAAGGTCAGCCACGCGGTCGCCAGGTCGCAGGCGGGGTCGCCCGAGGTCATGTCGCCGAAGTCCAGCACCGCGGCCAGCGTGCCGTCCCGGACCAGGAGGTTCGCCGGGTGCGGGTCGCCGTGCAGCCAGCGCGGGCTACCGGTCCAGCCGGGTGCGTCCACGGCCCGCCGCCAGATCGTGCGCAGGGCGTTCCGGTCGGCGAACTCGTCCAGCTGGCCGCCGTCGATCCGCTCCTGCACCAGGGTCCCGCGGTCACGCAGCGCGCCGGTGCGGTAGGGGTTGACCGGTGCGTCGGCCGGAGTGGTGAGTGCGTGCAGGCCGGACAGCGCGGCGGCGAGGTCGGCGGCCCAGGTGGTGCGGTCGGCGACCGGCTGGTCGGCGGCGATGGTGCCGTGGAACCAGGGCACGATGCTCCACGGCCAGGGGTATCCGGCGGCGGGGTGGCCGGTGCGCAGGGGGGCGGGCACCGGGACCGGGCAGTGCGCGGCGAGCACCGGCAGCCAGCGCTGTTCGTTCCGCAGCAGGTCGACGCCCTGGACCCGGCGGGGCAGCCGGATCGCCAGGTCGGTGCCCAGCGGCATGGTGAGGTTGTCCCAGCCGTCCATCGGTGCGCCGAGCGGGAGCTCGGCCAGGTCGGGGTGCTGGTCGGCGAGCAGCGCGCGCACCAGATCCGGGGTGATGTCGACCTCGGCGGCGGGGCGGGTGGGCACGACGGAACCTCCGAGAGCAGTGGGTGGGGTCGCTCAGGGTCTCACACCGGTGCGGGCACCGTGCGGCCGGTGTCCCAGGGCACGGCCCAGCCGGTGGCATCCAGGAGCCGGTCCAGCACGAAGGCGGTGAAGCCCCAGACCAGGATGCCGCGTTCGACCTCGAAGGCCGGGCCGCGGTACTCGTGGCCCCGGTGTTCCAGCACGGCGGTGACCCGGTGGGCGGGATCGACCAGGTCGGCCACCGGGGCGCGGAACACGTCGACGGTCTCGGCCGGGTCGGCGGCGGCCACCCGGTGCGGGCGGTCCCACCAGCCGAGCACGGGGGTGACCAGGTTCGACGAGGCGGTCACCGGCAGGTCGGGCAGCGTGCCGAGCACCCGGACGCCGGTGGGGTCGACCCCGGCCTCCTCGGCGCTCTCCCGCAGGGCGGCCGCCTCCGGGCCGGCATCCTCGGGGTCGATGCCGCCGCCGGGGAAGGCGACCTGGCCGGGATGGTGGCTGAGGGTGGGGGAGCGGCGGGTGAGCAGCACGTCCAGGTCGGTCGCCACCGCGGGTGCGTCGGCCTGCGCGGGGTGGGAGTCCAGGACGCCGAACAGGACCAGCACCGCAGAGCGGCGGACCGGCGTGCCGGTGGCGAAGGCGGCCAGAGGGTCGGGCGACCACACCGGCCGCCGGGTACACAGGGCGAGCAGGTCGTCCAGGGCGGCGGCCGACGGGGTGCCGGAGTGGCCGGCGCCCGCGTTCCAGATCGGTCCGGGGGCCGTCATGCGCGCGCCCACGGGGCGGTGCCATCGCCGGGCCGGACCGGCGGGTGCGGCGCCGCCGACAGGGGATGGTGCGCGAGGCCGACGGTCAGGTCGGCCCCGGCGGGCGGCTTCGTGCGCACGGTGCGGCTCCTCGGGCGTGGACGCGCCACGTTACCGGAGCGGCGCGCTCCGGGTCCGGTGGGGCGACGGCCGGGGCCGGGGATGACCGGGTCAGCGGTGCGCGAGGCCGAACTCCGGGTGCTGGTCCACCACCGCCGAACCGTCGCTGGGCCCCTCGACGGCGACCGGCTGCGGCACCACCGGGTCCACGGTCCGCGGCGCGACCGGCAGGCGCGCGAGATGCCGGTGTGCCCGCAGGTAGGCCGGCACCAGTAGCACCACGGCTCCGGCCCAGGCGAGCGGGTTGCCCCAGACCACGCCGATGAAGCCGAACGCCCCGCCGAGCACGATCGCCGCGCCGACCCGCATCACCAGCTCGATCGCGCCGGTCAGCGTCGGCACTCCGGTGTGGCCGAGGCCCTGGAGCGCACCGCGCAGCACGAACAGCACGCCGAGCACCGCGTACAGCGCCGCGTTCAGGTGCAGGAACTGGGTCGCGAGCTCGACCACGGGGGCGGCCTGGTCGCCCACGAACAGCCGTACCAGCGCGCTGCCCGAGGTGAACAGGATCACGCCCAGCGCCGCGGAGCCGCCGACCGCGATCCAGCACGCCTGGACGACCCCCTGCCGGATCCGGTCCGGCCGCCCACCGCCCAGGTTCTGTGCGACGAACATCGAGACCGCCAGCCCGAGCGACTGCAACAGCGCCACCGCGAGCCCGTCCACGCGCGACGCGGTGGTGTACGCGGCCACGGCGTCGGCGCCGAGGCTGTTCAGCCGCACCTGCACGGCCAGGGTCCCGATCGCGATGATCGACGCCTGGAACCCCATCGGCAGGCCGAGCCGCAGGTGCCCGACCAGGTCGGCGCGGGTGACGCGCCAGTCGTCCCGGTGCAGGTGCAGCACCGGGACCCGGCGCCGGACGAACTCGAGGCAGAGCAGCACGGACACCGCCTGGGACAGCAGCGTCGCGAGCGCGGCCCCGCCGACGCCCAGGTCCAGCGGCCCCACCAGCAGGATGACCAGCGCGACGTTGAGGCCGCAGGAGAGGGCGAGGAACAGCAGCGGCGTCCGGGAGTCGCCGATCGCCCGGATGATCGCGGACAGGAAGTTGAAGAACATCAGCGCACCCGCACCCAGGAAGCTCACCTGTGCGAAGGTGGTGGCCTCGGCCATCAGCGCGTCCGGCGTGCGCAGCAGCGCCAGCGCCGGCCCGGCGAGCAGCGGGGCGACCACGGTCAGCACCACGCTCGCGGCACCGGTCAGCACGGTCCCGGCGGCGACCGAGCGGCGCACCGCGGCGTGGTCGTGGGCGCCGAACGCCTGCGCGGTCGGGATCGCGAAGCCGGAGGTCATGCCCCAGGCGAATCCGAGCAGCAGGAACAGCAGGCTGCCGGTGGCGCCGACCGCGGCGAGGGAGTCGACGCCGAGGTGACGGCCGACGACGACCGCGTCGGCGAACTGGTAGAGCTGCTGGACGACGTTGCCGACGAGCAGGGGGACGGCGAACGCGAGGATGACGCGCCAGGGGCTACCGGCGGTCAGGACCTTGGCCATGACGAGGGGACTCCGGGGAGGGACGAAAGAGGCGGGAGGGGCGGGGCCACCGCCCATCGTATCGTTTCGATCGGCGGATACCAGTCCCCTGAACTGGTGGATTGTGCCGCCGTCATGCGGCGGTCGTCACACCCGTTCGCGGACGGATCGGGCGAACGCGGCCAGCCCCAGCTCGGCGCCCGGTCGCAGGGCGGTGAGGTACTGCCGCGAGCCCAGCCGGACGGCATCGACGTCCGCGGGTTCCAGGTCAGCGGTCATCTGCGGGGTGGCCAGCCAGAGGTCGAGCATCGTGGTGTCGGCCTCGAGGTGGAACTGCACCCCCACCGCGCTGCCCGCCCGGAACGCCTGGACCGGAGTCGTCTCGGTGCGGGCCAGCAGCGTCGCGCCGTCCGGCAGGTCGACGGCATCCGTGTGCCAGTGCAGCACCGTCGGCTCCGGGCCCAGGGGGTCCAGCAGCGGGTCGTGCGCGAGGGCCTCGACCGGGGCGAAGCCGATCTCGGTGCCGTGCCGGCGGTGCAGCCGAGCGCCCAGGGCCAGTGCCAGCAGCTGCATGCCCAGGCAGACGCCGAGCGTCGGCAGGCCGGCGTCGACGGCCTCGGCGAGCAGCCGGCGCTCGGCGGCCAGCCCGGGATGGCCGGCGTCGTCGTCCGCGTCCTGCGGGCCGCCCATCACGACCAGGCCGGACAGCTCGCCGACCGCGGGCAGCCGGGGGTGCGGGTCGTCGACCACGGTGCGGGTGGTGATCGGCAGCCCGTCCAGCGCCCGCGCGATCAGGCCCGGACCCTCGTGCGCGACATGGGTGAGCACCAGGACCGGCCGCGGCACCCCGGTCACCAGCCGTCGGGCAGCGGGCGCCCCTCGTCGTAGCCCGCCGCGGACTGGATGCCGACCACGGCGCGCTGGTGGAACTCCTCCAGCGAGGTGGCGCCGACGTAGGTGCAGGACGACCGCACGCCGGAGGTGATCCGGTCCAGCAGGTCCTCCACGCCGGGCAGCTTCGGGTCCAGGTACATCCGCGAGGAGCTGATCCCCTCCTCGTACAGCGCCTTGCGGGCGCGGTCGAAGGCGGAACCGCCGCGGGTCCGGGCGGCGACCGCACGGGCCGAGGCCATCCCGAAGGACTCCTTGTACAGGTTGCCGTCGCCGTCCTCGTGCAGATCGCCGGGGGACTCGTGCGTCCCGGCGAACCAGGAGCCGACCATCACCTGCGACGCACCGGCGGCCAGCGCGAGCGCGACGTCCCGGGGGTGGCGCACCCCGCCGTCCGCCCAGACGTGCTTGCCCAGGCGGCGGGCCTCGGCGGCGCACTCCAGCACCGCGGAGAACTGCGGGCGGCCGACCGCGGTCATCATCCGGGTGGTGCACATCGCGCCGGGTCCGACGCCGACCTTGACGATGTCCGCACCGGCCTCGATCAGGTCCCGGGTGCCCTCGGCGGTGACCACGTTCCCGGCCACCACCGGCACCTGCGGGTCCAGCGACCGGACGGCGGCCAGGGCGTCCAGCATCTTGCGCTGGTGGCCGTGGGCGGTGTCCACCACCAGCACGTCCACCCCGGCATCCAGCAGCGCGGCGGCCTTGGCCTTCACATCGCCGTTGATGCCGACTGCCGCCGCCACCCGGAGCCGGCCGGCCGCGTCCAGGGCGGGACGGTAGATCGACGATCGCAGCGCGCCGACCTGGGTCAGGACGCCGACCAGCTCGCCGTCGCGCACCACCGGGGAGAACTTGCGCCGGGCTGCGTGCAACCGCTCGAAGGCCGCGGAGAGGCCGGCGCTGCCGCCGGACTCCACGATGTCGAGTTCGACGGTGGTCGGGTCCGGGGTCATCACCTCGGAGACCTGGGTGAACCGGTCGACGCCCTGGCAGTCGGCGGGGGTGACCACGCCGACCGGGCGGCTGCCGTCCACCACCACCGCGGCACCGTGCGACCGCTTGCCGATCAGGGTCAGCGCGGTGTGCACGGTGTCCTGCGGGGTGACGGTGACCGGCGACTCGACCACGGTGTGCTTGGCCTTGACCGACGCGATCACGTCGGCGACCACCTCCACCGGTACGTCCTGCGGGATCACCGCGATGCCGCCGCGGCGGGCGACGGTCTCGGCCATCCGGCGGCCGGCGACGGCGGTCATGTTGGCGACCACGATCGGGATCGTGGTGCCGGTGCCGTCCGCACTGGACAGGTCGACGTCGAACCGGGAGGCGATCTCGGACCGGGACGGGACCAGGAAGACGTCGCCGTAGGTCAGGTCGGAGCTGGGCTGATGCCCGGGCAGGAAGCGCATAGGAGTTCCCCTTTCCGCCCGAGTCTACCGAATCACTCCTTCACCGCCCCGGCGCTCTGGTTCATGATCCGGCGCTGGAAGACGAAGAACAGCACGGCCACCGGGATGGTCATGATCGCCGCGGCCGCCAGCTTCAGCGGGTACTGGGTGCCCTGGGACAGCTGCCCGGAGGCGAGCTGGGCGACGCCCTTGGTCAGGGTGACCAGCTCCGGGCTCTGCGAGGCGACGATGAAGTGGCTCAGCTCGTTCCACGACCCCTGGAAGGACAGGATCACGATGGTGATCACCGCGGGGGTGGCCATCGGCAGCACGATCGACCGGAACACCCGGAACGTGCTCGCCCCGTCCAGCCGGGCGGCCTCCTCCACCGAGACCGGAATCGACTCGAAGAAGTTCTTCATGATGAAGATGCCCGCGGCGTCGGCCAGCAGCGGGATGATCAGGCCGGCGAAGGAGTTGTAGATGCCGACCTGCTTGATCACCAGGAACTTCGGGATCAGCAGCACCACGTTCGGCACCGCCATCACCCCGACCAGCCCGGCGAAGACCAGCCCGCGGCCACGGAACCGCAGCCGGGCCAACGCGTAGCCGGCCAGCGAGTCGATCGCCACCCTGCCCACGGTGACCACCAGGGTGACGATCACCGAGTTGCGGAACCAGAGCGGGAAGTCCGAGCGCAGGAACAGCCGTTCGTAGGCGGCCGTCGACCAGGTCTGCGGGATCAGGCCGATCGCGTTCTGGGCGGCCTCGGCGTCGGTCTTGAAGCTGGTCGCGATCTGGATCAGGAACGGGAAGACGTAGATCAGCGCGATGACGACCAGCACCGCGTAGGTCAGTGAGGTGGTGACCATCCGCCGGGTGCTGGGCCGTCGGCGCGGGGTGAGGGTGGTGGCGCTCATCGGACGTTCCCCTCGGTGCGGACCCGGGTGGCGGCGGTGGTGGTGACCGGGGGGCCGTCCCGGTAGAACCGCTTGCGCCGGGGGACGCCACGCTCACGCAGCACGATCCGCTGCACGATGGTGAACAGCACGATGATCGCGAACAGCACGAAGGCGATCGCCGCGCCGCGGCCCCAGTCGTTGTTGGTGAAGGCGGCGTTGTACGACAGGTACGCCGGGGTCAGGGTGGTCTTGGCCGGACCGCCCTGGGTGCCGGTGTAGATCTGGTCGAAGACCTGCCAGGTGCCGATCAGGCCCAGGGTGATCACGGTGAACAGGGTGGGCTTGAGCATCGGCAGGGTGACCAGCCGGAACCGCTGCCAGGCGGTGGCGCCGTCCATGGTGGCCGCCTCCTCGACCTCACCGGAGATCGACTGCAGTGCGGCCAGGAACAGCAGCATGAAGGTGCCGGAGGTGGTGAAGATCGCCAGCAGGATGAAGGCGGTCATCGCCACACTCGGCCCGGCCAGCCACTGCCAGAACGGGATTCCGATGAATCCGTGGTCCGCCAGTGCGGCCGGGGCCGAGTCGACGCCGAACACCCCCAGGATCAGGTGGATCACGCCGCTGGGGTCGTTGAACCAGTTCGGCCCGGTGATCGAGAACTTGGCCAGGATGGCGTTCACGGTGCCCGAGGCGGAGAACAGGAACAGCCAGAGCACCGTGATCGCCACCGAGCTGGTGACCGACGGGAAGTAGAACGCGGTGCGGAAGAACCCGCGCCCGCGCAGTGCACGCCGGTTGACCATGACCGCCAGGAACAGTGCCAGTGCGGTCTGCAGCGGCACCACCAGCAGCACGTAGTAGACGTTGTTGCGCAGCGCGGTGCCGAAGTCCTGGGTGGCCAGCCCTCCGCCGAGCAGCAGGTCCCGGTAGTTGTCCAGCCCGACGAAGCCGACATCGGAGGACAGCGGGCTGCCCCGGCCGTTCCAGTCCGACAGGCTCACCCAGAGCGCCATCAGGACCGGAACGACCAGGAACAGCCCCAGCACGACCAGCATCGGGGTGAGGAACGCCCACCCCGCTGCGGTCTGGTGACGCCGCGTGCGCGTGGACATCAGTTGTTCTGGTCCAGCACGGCCTGCAGGTTGGTCTGCACCGAGGACAGGATCGACTGCGGGTCACCGGTCGCCAGGCCCTCGAGCTGGGCGTTGAAGTCGGTGATCACGTCGGAGGCGCCCTGGGCGTTCACCACGTTCTGCGCGAAGGCGGCGGAGTCGATGAACGCCGCCTGGTCCGGGTACAGCTCACGCCAGCCGTCGGCGGCGGACTGCACGGACGGCATCACGCCGAAGGCCTCCGCGAAGCCGAGCTGCTGATCGGTGGCGGTCAGGTAGTTCACCAGGTCGACCGCGTCGGACTGCTGGGAGGAGTCGGCGGCCACGCCCCAGCAGTTGGTGAACTGCAGGGTGCCCTGACCGGCGGGGCCGGCCGGCAGCTCGACCACCCGGTAGTCGATGTCCGGGTAGTCGTTGGTCATCGCACCGGTGATCCAGTTGCCCTCGATGGTCATCGCGGCCTTGCCGGTGCCGAAGGCCTCGCCACCCCAGCCGGTGCCCAGCCCGGCGGCATAGGCCGCGTTGCCGGAGTTCAGCAGCTCCTGGACGTAGGTGAGGCCCTCGACGTTCTCCGCGGAGTCCACGGTGGCCTCGGTGCCGTCGGCGTTGGTCATGGTGCCCCCGGCCTGGGCCAGGAAGGCGCCGACCCGGGCGTACTCGCCGGAGAACGCCAGGCCGGTCTGCTCACCGGTGGTCAGCTTGGCCGCCACGTCCGACAGCTGCTCCCAGGTGGTCGGGATGTCCGCGTCCGTCAGGCCGGCGGCGGTCCAAGCGTCGTTGTTGATCAGCAGCGCCAGGGTGGAGAAGTCCTTGGGCGCGCAGACCAGGTCGCCGTCGTAGCTGAACTGCTCGACCAGGCTGGGGTAGAAGTCGTCCGCGGCGTCGAGCTGGTCGCCGTAGGGGTAGAGCGAGCCGTTGGCGGCGTAGGACTGGAAGGAGTCCGCCGAGGTGTAGAACACGTCGGCCGGGTCGCCGGAGGCGAAGCCCTGGGACAGCTCCTGGTTGAGGTCGGAGGCCACCCGGACGGTGGCGTCGATGCCGGACTCCTCGGACCAGGCGGCGACCGCGGCCGTGACCGCGTCGGTCTCCGCGTCGCCGGAGGAACCGATCAGGATGTCCAGGCCACCGGAGCCGCCGGAGTCGCCGGTCGAGCCCCCGTCGCTGTCATCGAACCCGGAGCCGCCGCCGCAGGCGGTCAGGGCGAGCAGGCCGGCGGCGCCGATGGCCGTCGTCGCTGCGAGGCGGGTCTTTCGCATGGGAGTGCTCCTTCTGGCGGGGTTGGACCCAGCAGCTGTGCTGGGCTGGGGGAGGGGGATCGTGGGGATCTAGGGGGTCGGTGGCGGGGTGGAGGTGGCGCGCCGGACCAGGTGCGGGGTGAGCAGCACCTGGCGGTCGGCGGCGGGCTCGCCCTCACCGAGTTGGGCGAGCAGCAGGTCGACCGAGGCCCGGGCGGTGTCGACCAGCGGCTGGGCGACCGAGCTGAGGCCGACCGCCGCCGCGACCGGGGTGTCGTCGAAGCCGACCACGGCGACCCGGTTCCGGCGGGCGACCGTGAGCGCGCCGAGGGCCAGGGAGTCGGAGGCGGCGACGATGGCGGTGGGGTTGCCGTCGGCGAGCAGCCGTTCGGTGCCCTGGGCGCCGGAGGCCACCCCGTCCGGGACCCGGGCGCGCAGCCGGGACAGCTCGGCGGCGGACAGTCCGGTGTCCGCCATCGCGGACAGCCAGCCGCCGGCCCGGTCCTCGCCGACGTCGGAGCCCTCCGGCCAGCCGAGGAACGCGATCCGGCGGTGGCCGAGTTCGCGCAGGTGCCGCACGGCCTCCCGGGTGCCGGCCCGGCCGTCGACGTCCACCCACGGGTGGCTGTCCTGCTCCAGCGCGGACCACGGCCGGCCGAAGGTGACGAACGGGATGCCGTGCTCGGTCAGCCAGGCCGCGCGCCGGTCGTCCCGGTGGGTGCTGGTCAGCACGAAGGCGTCCAGGTCGTCGGAGTCCAGCAGTTCGCCGTAGCGGGCGATCTCCTGCCGGTCGTCCGCGGCGGTGAACAGCATCACCCGGTAGCCGCGGTCCTGGGCGGAGTCGGTCAGCGCGTGCACGAACCGGTCCAGCACGGCGCCGTTGATCCCGTCGCGCACCGGCTCCAGCCGCAGGCCGAGCACCCGGGACCGCCGGGTGCGCAGTTGGCGCGCGGCCGAGGACGGGCGGTACCCGAGCTCGTCGATGGAGGCGCGGACCCGCTGCAGGGTGCTGGCCCGGACCACGTGCGGGGCGTTCAGCACGTTCGACACCGTCTGGCGCGAGACGCCGGCGTGGCGCGCCACGATCTCCAGCGTGGGCCGGGTGGTGGTGCTCATGCGGGTCGCCTCCTCGCAGACCGGTGGGACGTGCAGAGCGTGCCCCCTCGGACTTGATCGTTCCAACTCCGGAATTGGAACGCTCAAACCGCGCTCCTACAGTCGAGCACGCCCACCCATCCCCTTCCACCCGAACGAGGACTCGCGATGGAGCTCCAGCCGCTGCTGCACGACCTGCTGGCTGCCGTGCACGCACCCACCCAGGCCTGGTCCGCGCAGGACGGTCAGATCCGCACCGGCGTCGAGGGGGTGCTGCACGGGGACGTCCGCGTGCTGTCCGCCGCGGTGCTCACCGTGGACGGCGCCGAACCCGAACCGATCGGCGGCGCCCCCGACGGCACCGGCCGGGTCCGGGTCACCACGCTGACCCGCGGCATCGACGCCCCCGGCGCGGACCCCACCGCCCGGCTGGACCGGCTGCGCACCGTGCTGCCCGGCACCGTCACCGAGGAGCTGACCCTGAGCTGCTCCACCCCGGCGCCGGTCACCGGCACCCTGACCCTGCGGCTGCGGCCGGACGGGTCGTCGATGGACCGGATCAAGGCCGGGCTGCCGCCGGTGGACGCCCCCGCGGTGCACCTGGACGCCGAGGGTGCGAGCTGGAGCTCCGACGCGGACATCAGCACGGTGCTGACCGCGCCGGGCGCCGACCTGAGCCTGGACGGCGAGGACCTGCTGCTGCGCTGGACCCTGACCGCGACCACCGGCGCGCCGGTCACGGTGAGCTGGAGCCTGGCGATCACCGATGCGAACCCGGTGGTGCAGGCCCCGGCGGATCTCGCCCCCGAGTGGTCGGTGCCGCAGGTCACCGCCGCGGACCGCCGGCTGCCCGCACTGCTGGATCAGTCGCTGACCGACCTGGCCTCGCTGCGGATGACCGCCTCCTTCGCGCCGCAGGACGTGTTCCTGGCCGCCGGTGCGCCCTGGTTCTTCACCCTGTTCGGCCGGGACTCGATCTGGGCCGCCCGGATGCTGCTGCCGCTGGGCACCGAGCTGGCCGCCGGCACGCTGCGCACCCTGGCCGTGCTGCAGGGCGAGAAGACCGACCCGGCCACCGCCGAACAGCCCGGCAAGATCCTGCACGAGGTGCGGCGGGCCACCCTGCACATCCCGGGCGAGGGCACCGTGCTGCCGCCGGTGTACTACGGCACGGTGGACGCCACCGCGCTGTGGATCTGCCTGCTGCACGACGCCTGGCGCTGGGGGATGCCGGCCGACCAGGTCGAGGCGCTGCTGCCGCACCTGGAGCGCGCGCTGGCCTGGATGTCCGACCACGGCGCGGTCGACGGCTTCCTGGCCTACCGGGACGAGACCGGCACCGGCCTGGCCAACCAGGGCTGGAAGGACTCCGGCGACTCGGTGCAGTGGCGGACCGGCGAGCTGGCCGAGGGGCCGATCGCGCTGGCCGAGGTGCAGGGCTACGCCCACGAGGCCGCGATCGGCGGCGCCACCCTGCTGGACGCCTTCGGCCGGGACGGCGGCGACCACTGGCGCGGCTGGGCCGCCGACCTGGCCGAGCGGTTCCGGGCGGCGTTCTGGGTCGAGGACGACCGGGGCCGGTACCCCGGGATCGCGCTGGACGCCCATCGCCGGGTGGTGGACACCGTGACCAGCAACATCGGCCACCTGCTCGGCACCGGCATCCTGACCGCCGAGGAGGAGGCCACCGTCGCTGCGCGGCTGCTGGACCCGGCGATGGACTCCGGCTACGGGCTGCGCACCATGGCCGAGGGCTCGGCCGGCTTCTGGCCGCTGCGCTACCACGGTGGCGCGGTCTGGCCGCACGACACCGCGATCGTGATCCAGGGCCTGGCCCGCGCCGGGCACGCCACCGAGGCCGCCACCCTGGCCGAGGGACTGTTGGCCGCGGCCGGTGGCTTCGACCAGCGGCTGCCCGAGCTGTACTCCGGCGACCGCAGGGGCACGGTGCCCGCGGTGCTGCCCTACCCGGCCGCCTGCCGGCCGCAGGCGTGGTCGGCGGCCTCGTCGGTGGCGGTGCTGACCTCGGTGCTCGGCCTGCGCCCGGACGCCCCGGCCGGGACGCTGGAGGTGGCCGGATCGGCCGCACTCGGTGCGCTGGAGGTGCGCGGGCTGCGGTTCGCCGGTGCCGGGGTGGACGTGCAGGTCGACGCGGACGGCCGGACCACGGCCCGGACCGACGGCCGGGTGCGGGTACGCGTCGGCGGGCGCTGAGCGGGGGCGCCGCCTACCGTTCAGCCATGACCCTGCTGGACGGCATCCACGGCCCCGGTGACCTGCGCGGACTGAGCGCGCCGGAACTGGACCGGCTGGCGGCCGAGATCCGGGAGTTCCTGGTCGAGCGGGTGTCCCGCACCGGCGGCCACCTGGGCCCGAATCTCGGCGTGGTGGAGCTGACCCTGGCGCTGCACCGGGTGTTCGACTCGCCCCGGGACACCCTGGTCTTCGACACCGGTCACCAGGCCTACGTGCACAAGCTGCTCACCGGCCGGCAGGACTTCGACCGGCTGCGGCACCGCGGTGGGCTGTCCGGCTACCCCTCCCGCGCTGAGTCCGGGCACGACGTGGTGGAGAACTCGCACGCCTCCACCTCGTTGTCCTGGGCGGACGGCATCGCCCACGCCCGGGCGCTGGCGGGGGAGGGTGACCGCACGGTGGTCGCGGTGATCGGCGACGGCGCGCTGACCGGCGGGATGGCCTGGGAGGCGCTGAACAACATCGCCGACGGCAGCCCACGCCGGCTGGTGGTGGTGGTCAACGACAACGGCCGCTCCTACGCGCCCACCGTCGGCGGCATGATGCGCCGGGGCGTGGAGGGCATCGTCAAGGAGCTCGGGCTGAGCTACATCGGCCCGGTGGACGGCCACGACGTCACCGGGCTGGAGATCGCGCTGCGCGGTGCCCGGGCGGCCGGCGGGCCGGTGGTGGTGCACGCCCTGACCGAGAAGGGCCGCGGCTATGCCCCCGCCGAGCAGGACGCCACCGACCGGTTCCATGCCGTCGGCCGGATCCACCCGGAGACCGGCCTGCCGGTGGTGCCGTCCCGCTTCGGCTGGACCGGGGTGTTCGCCGAGGAGATCGTGGCGCTCGGCCGCCGGCGCCCGGACTTGGTGGCGATCACCGCCGCGATGCGCGAACCGGTCGGCCTGGCCCCGTTCGCCGCGGCCTTCCCGGACCGGATCCTGGATGTCGGGATCGCCGAGCAGCACGCGCTGACCACCGCCGCCGGGATGGCCTACGCCGGGCTGCACCCGGTGGTCGCGCTGTACGCCACCTTCCTGAACCGGGCCTTCGACCAGGTGCTGCTGGACGCCGCCCTGCATCGTGCCGGAGTGACGATCGTGCTGGACCGGGCCGGGATCACCGGCGACGACGGGCCCAGTCACCACGGCATGTGGGACCTGGCGCTGCTGTCCCTGGTGCCCGGCCTCCGGCTGGCCGCCCCCCGGGACGGCCGGACCCTGCGCCGGGCACTGCGCGAGGCGGTGGACGTCGCCGACGCCCCGACGGTGCTCCGCTACCCCAAGGGTGCCCTGCCGGCCGACGTGCCCGCGGTGGCGGTCCGGGACGGCCTGGACGTGCTGGCCCACCGCGACGGGCCGGACCCGGTGCTGATCGTGGCGGTGGGCGCCATGGTGCCGACCGCGCTGGCGGTGGCGGATGCCCTGGACCGCGGGGTGACCGTGGTGGACCCGCGCTGGGTGCTGCCGGTGTCGCCGGCGCTGGTGTCCCTGGCGGCCGAGCACGCCGAGGTCGCGGTGATCGAGGACGGGCTGCGCCAGGGCGGGGTCGGATCGGCGGTGGCGCTCGCGGTCCGGGACGTGCCGGTGCGGGCGTTCGGGCTGCCGGCGGAGTTCCTGGCCCACGGCTCCCGGGACGAGGTGCTGGCCGCCGCCGGGCTGACCGCGGAGCGGGTGGCGGCCGAGCTGCGCCGCTGAGTTTCCGGGGGGTTCCTGGGGCCGCGACGCCACGCGGAGGCGCGCCACGCCGGGGGAGGACCGGCACCGTGGCCCGGGCCACATCCGGGCGAACCCCCAGGTCAGCACCCGGATGTGACCCGCAGGCGTGAGCGCCCTCACACCCGGTTTCCGACGAATCGGGACCCAGGTCCCAAGACATCCCATGACCTCGTGAATAGCGTCACTAATACCGAACCAAGCGAGGGAGCTCTCAGATGGCCACCACCGCAGTACCCCAGACCGGCGCCGACGCCACCGCGGGCGCCTGGAACGGGTTCGTCACCGGGCCCTGGTGCGACGGCATCGACGTCCGTGACTTCATCCAGCGCAACTACACGCCGTACACCGGCGACTCGTCGTTCCTGGCCGGACCGACCGAGCGCACCACCGGCATCTGGTCCACGCTGTCGGCGATGTTCCCCGAGGAGCGCGCCAAGGGTGTCTACGACATCGACAACCACGTTCCCGGCACCATCACCTCGCACGGGCCCGGCTACATCAGCGAGGGCAACGAGCTGATCGTCGGACTGCAGACCGACGCCCCGCTCAAGCGCGCGATGATCCCCAACGGCGGCTGGCGGATGGTCGTCAAGTCCCTGCAGACCTACGGCTACGACGTGGACCCGCAGGTCGACAAGATCTTCTCCGAGTACCGCAAGACGCACAACGACGGCGTCTTCGACGTGTACCCCCCGAACGTCCGCGCCGCGCGGTCCTCGCACATCATCACCGGCCTGCCGGACGCCTACGGCCGTGGCCGGATCATCGGTGACTACCGCCGCGTCGCCCTCTACGGCGTCGACGCCCTGATCGAGGGCAAGCGGATGGAGCGCCACGAGCTGGACATGGAGCGCTCGGTCGAGGACGTCATCCGCGACCGCGAGGAGAACTCCGAGCAGATCCGCGCGCTGAACGAGCTGAAGCAGATGGCGGCCTCCTACGGCTACGACATCTCCGGCCCGGCCACCACCGCCCGCGAGGCGATTCAGTGGCTGTACTTCGGCTACCTGGCCGCGGTGAAGGAGCAGAACGGCGCCGCGATGTCGCTGGGCCGCACCTCGACCTTCCTGGACATCTACCTGCAGCGGGACCTGGACAACGGGACCATCACCGAGGAGTTCGCGCAGGAGCTGATCGACGACTTCGTGATCAAGCTGCGGATCGTCCGGTTCCTGCGGACCCCGGAGTACGACGAGCTGTTCTCCGGCGACCCGACCTGGGTGACCGAGTCGATCGGCGGCATCGGCGAGGACGGGCGGCCGCTGGTCACCAAGTCGTCCTTCCGATTCCTGCAGACCCTGTACAACGTGGGCCCGGCCCCGGAGCCGAACCTGACCGTGCTGTGGAGCAACCGCCTGCCCGAGGGCTTCAAGCGGTTCTGCGCGCAGGTCTCGATCGACACCTCCGCGATCCAGTACGAGTCCGACGAGCTGATCCGCACCTCCTGGGGCGACGACGCGGCGATCGCCTGCTGCGTGTCCCCGATGCGGGTCGGCAAGCAGATGCAGTTCTTCGGTGCCCGGGTGAACATCGCCAAGGCCCTGCTGTACGCGATCAACGGTGGCCGCGACGAGGTCTCCGGCAAGCAGGTCGCCCCGGTGTCCGCGCCGGTCGAGGGTGACGTGCTCGACTACGACGACGTCTACGCCAAGTACGACAAGCTGCTCGACTGGCTGGCCGAGACCTACGTCGACGCGCTGAACTGCGTGCACTACATGCACGACAAGTACGCGTACGAGCGGATCGAGATGGCGCTGCACGACAAGGAGATCCTGCGCACCATGGCCTGCGGCATCGCCGGCCTGTCGGTGGTCGCGGACTCGCTGTCGGCGATCAAGTACGCCAAGGTCACCCCGGTCCGCGACGAGGACGGCCTGGTCACGGACTACGTGGTCGAGGGCGACTTCCCCAAGTACGGCAACGACGACGACCGCGCGGACGACATCGCGGTGGAGATCGTCAAGTCCTTCATGGAGAAGATCCGCCGGCAGAAGACCTACCGGAACGCGCTGCACACCCAGTCGGTGCTGACCATCACCTCGAACGTCGTCTACGGCAAGGCCACCGGGAACACCCCCGACGGCCGCCGGGCCGGCGAGCCGTTCGCCCCGGGCGCCAACCCGATGAACGGCCGGGACTCGCACGGCATGCTCGCCTCCGCGATGTCGGTGGCCAAGCTGCCGTACTCCGAGGCGATGGACGGCATCTCGCTGACCAGCACCGTGGTTCCCTCGGGTCTGGGCCGCGACCGCGAGGAGCAGATCACGAACCTGGTCGGCCTGATGGACGCCTACAACGTCCAGTCCGGGTACCACCTGAACGTGAACGTGCTCAACCGGGACACCCTCGAGGACGCCATGGAGCACCCCGAGAACTACCCGCAGCTCACCATCCGGGTCTCCGGCTACGCGGTGAACTTCGTCCGGCTGACCCGCGAGCAGCAGCTCGACGTGCTCTCCCGGACGTTCCACGGCGGGCTCTGACCCCGTACGGATGACCGGGCCGGGCCCGCTGGGAACGACCTTCCCGGCGGGCCCGTCCCGCATCCACCCCGATCAGCCGCAGCAGTGAGCCCGACAGGAGGGCCGAGATGAACTCCCAGACCATGGACCGCCCCAGCGGCGCCCCGGTGATCGACCTGGGCGTGCCGGTGATCGGCGGTTCGCACACCCGGTCCAGCGCCGGGACCGCGGGGATGTCCAGCACCGACGCCGAGCGCTCGGAGAAGCTGGCGGCGATGCGGGCCGGGGAACTGGGCTCGCTGCACTCCTGGGAGCTGGTGACCGCGGTCGACGGGCCCGGCACCCGGCTGACCACCTTCCTGTCCGGCTGCCCGCTGCGCTGCCTGTACTGCCACAACCCCGACACGATGGAGATGCGCCGGGGCGAGCCGATCAGCGCCGACGAGCTGCTCAAGCGGATCGCGCGCTACACCAAGGTCTTCGAGGTGACCGGCGGCGGGCTGACCATCTCCGGCGGCGAGCCGCTGATGCAGCCGGCCTTCGTCGCCCGGATCCTGCGCGGCGCCAAGGAACTCGGCATCCACACCGCGATCGACACCTCCGGCTACCTGGGCGCGCACTGCTCGGACCAGATGCTGGCAGACATCGACCTGGTACTGCTGGACGTGAAGTCCGGCATCCCGGAGACCTACAAGAAGACCACCGGCCGCGAGCTGCAGCCGACCCTGGACTTCGGACGGCGGGTGGCCGACAGCGGCACCGAGATCTGGATCCGGTTCGTGCTGGTGCCGGGCCTGACCGACGCGGAGGAGAACGTCGAGGCGGTGGCCGAGTACGTGTCCACCCTCTCGACGGTCAGCCGGGTCGAGGTGCTGCCCTTCCACCAGATGGGCCAGGACAAGTGGACGGCGCTGGGCATGGACTACCAGCTCGCCGACACCCGTGCCCCGTCGCCCGAGCTGGTGGAGCGGGTGCGGGACCAGTTCCGGTCCCACGGGTTGACCGTGTTCTGATCCGGCACGACCGAGGCCCCGGCAGGCGCGTCCTGCCGGGGCCTCGTCGTGTGTCTCAGAGCTGCAGGTGCCCGGTGCGGACCAGGTACGGGGTGATGCCGCCCAGGTGGGCCGGCCAGCCGGCGCCCAGGATCATCGCCAGATCCACCTGCTCCGGGCCGTCCACCACCCGGTCGTCCAGCAGCAGCCGGATCTCCTCGCCCAGGGCGTGCAGCACCCGCCCCCGGACCGCCGCCTGGTCCAGGTCGCCGGGGTCACCGAACGCCTCCTGGATCCCCGGATCCACCACCCGGGTACCCGCCGGCCCGGGGCGGGAGACCGACCGGCCCTCCTCGGTGAGCCGGTCCAGGCCGGGGGACAGCCGGTACCGCGGGCCCAGGTCCCGGTGCAGGCTGCCCAGCACGTGACCGGCCACCCCGAGCCCGACCAGGTCGAGCAGGGCGAACGGGCTCATCGGCAGGCCCAGCGGGTCCAGCGCCCGATCGGCCACCTGCACCGGGGCGCCGTCCTGCACCGCCGCCAGCACCTCGGACAGCAGCCGCAGCAGCACCCGGTTCACCACGAAGCCGGGGGCATCCGCGGTGCGTACCACCGTCTTGCCGCACCGGCGGGCCAGGTCTGCGGCGGTGGTGACCGCCACCGGGTCCGCGCCCGCGGTGGCCACCACCTCCACCAGCGGCATCCGGTCCACCGGGTTGAAGAAGTGCAGCCCGACCACCCGCTGCGGATGGTCCAGGCCGCTGGCCATCGCGGTCACCGACAGGGCGGAGGTGTTGGTCGCCAGGATCGTGGTCGGCGCGACCACCCGCTCCAGCTCGGCGAAGACCTGTCGCTTGACCTCCAGCACCTCGGTGACCGCCTCGATCACCAGCTCGGCGTCGGCCAGGTCGGCCAGATCGGTGCCGACGGTCAGCCGGTCGGCCACCGCCGGGTCGATCCGGCCCTTGGCGGCCAGCGCGCCGACCAGCTCGGTGATCCGGTCCCGGCCGGCCGCGGCGCGTTCCTCGTCGATCTCCCGCAGGGCGACCGGCACACCCAGCCGCCCGCCGATCAGCACCGCGAGCTGGGCCGCCATCAGCCCGGCACCGACGATGCCGACCCGGCGGATCTCCCGCGGCAGGGCGTCCGGGGTCCCGGCCGCCCGGGTGGCGCGGCCGATCAGGTCGGAGGCGTAGAGCGCGGCGCGGGCCTGGTCGGAGACCAGCAGCTCGGCCAGCGCGTCGTCCTCGGCGGCGAAAGCGGTGTCCCGGTCGGTGCTGGAGATCAGCAGGTCCAGCACCCGGGGGTAGGCCGGTGCGGCGCCGTGCAGCCGGGCGTCCAGCGACTCGGCGGTGGCGGCGATCGTGGCGGGCTCGTCCTCGCCCGGGATGCGCGGGCCGTGATCCCGCTCCGGGGTGCCGGTGTGGCCCAGCGTCCACTCCATCGCCCGCATGGCGAAGTCCTCGGCCGGCAGCACCGCGTCCACCAGACCGATCGAGGCGGCGGTCTGGGCGTCGGTCAGGCGGCTGAGCGCCGGGCGGGCGATGGCCAGGTCGACGGCGGCGGCCAGCCCGGTCAGCCGGGGCAGCAGCCACGATCCGCCCCAGCCCGGCACGATGCCGAGCGATGCCTCCGGCAGCCCCAGCGAGCGCACCCCCTCGGCGACCACCCGGTGATCGCAGTGCAGGGCCAGTTCCAGGCCGCCGCCGATCGCGTGGCCGGTGATCCAGGCCACCGTCGGCACCGGCAGCTCGCCGAACGGCCGCAGCGCCGCGTGACCGAGTTCGGCCAGGGCGCGGGCGTCGGCGGTGTCCCGCAACCGGCGGGCCACGGTCAGGTCCGCCCCGGCGACGAAGCAGCCCGGCCGCCCGGTCACCGCCACGGCCACCAGGTGCCCGGCGCGGTCGGCCAGACCGGTCACCGCGTCGTGCAGTGCCAGCAGGCCGCGCGGGCCCAGGGTGGTCGGCCGGCGGCCGTCGGGGGAGTCCAGCGTCACCACCGCCACCCGGCTGCCCGGCGTGCTGACCTCCTCGACCGACACCTGGGCCACCTGGTGGTCCGGCTCGGCCGGCAGGTCCTCCGGGCAGCCGTGCGGCAGCAGCTGCGCCAACCGGGCGGTGTCGGCGGCGTCCAGCACCGGCGGCGGTCCGGGTTCCGGGTGCGGGGTGGCGGAGGTGGCCGGGTCGATGGACGTGCGGATGTGGCGCATGCGGCTCTCAGCCTCCGGGGACGACGGTGTCCGGTCGTCGCAGACCCTAACCCGCTGGTGAGAGGCTGTCGCGGGGAGTCAGTCGATCGCCGCGAACGCGGTGGCCAACGGCGGCGCGATCAGGCCGATCTGCCACTCCCGTGCCCCACCGGCGCGCAGTCGCTCGGCGAGCGCGTCGGCATCCGCCGGGGCGGGCGGCGACCAGCACACCCGCCGGAGCAGATCCGGTTGCAGCAGGTTCTCCACCGGCACGTGGTGGGTGGCGGACAGGTCGGCGACCAGCTCCTTGGCGGCGGCCAGCCGGGCGGCGGCGGCCGGGTCGCGGTCCGGCCAGCTGCGCGGCGGCGGCGGACCGTCCGAGCGCGGCCCGCGGGACGGCGGCAACTGATCCTCGGGCAGCGCCAGCGCCTCGTCGATCGCCCGCTGCCACAGGGCGGCCCGGCGCCGGGTGCCCTTGCCGGAGAACTGCGGCAGCCCGGTCAGCTGCGGCACGCTGCGCGGCAGGGCCTGCGCGGCGGCCAGGATCGCGGCGTCCGGCAGCACCCGGCCGGGGGAGATGTCCCGCTGCCGGGCGTTGTCGTCCCGGGCCTGCCACAGCGAGCGCACCACGGCCAGCCGGCGCGGGTCGCGGATCGCGTGCACGCCGGACACCCGGCGCCAGGGGTCGACCCGGGGCGGCGGCACCGGGGCCAGCCGCACCGCCTCGAACTCCTCGGCCGCCCACTGGGCCTTGCCCGCCACCGCCAGCCGCTCGGCCAGCACCTCGCGCAGGTCGACCAGCACCTCCACGTCCAGCGCGGCATAGCGCAGCCACTGCTCGGGCAGCGGCCGGGTGGACCAGTCCACCGCCGAGTGCTCCTTGGCCAGGCCGAGCCCGAGCAGTTCGGCCACCACGGCGGCCAGGCCGACCCGGTCCAGGCCGAGCAGCCGAGCGCCGAGCTCGGTGTCGAAGATCCGGCTGGGCCGCATGCCCTGCTCGGCCAGCGGGTGCAGGTCCTGGGAGGCGGCGTGGAACACCCACTCCACCCCGACCAGGGCGTCCGACAGTGCGGACAGGTCGGGCAGCGCCACCGGGTCGATCAGGGCGGTGCCCGCACCCTCACGCCGCAGCTGCACCAGGTAGTTGTGCTGGCCGTAGCGGTAGCCGGAGGCGCGCTCGGCGTCCACCGCCACCGGCCCGGTGCCGGCGCCGAAGGCGCGAACCACCTCGGCGTAGGCCTCGGGGGTGTCGATCACCGGTGGCACGCCGTCGGCCGGCTCGGTGAGGGGGACGACCGTGGGGGTCTCGTCGGTCGTGTCGCCCTCCCGGGCGACCGGTGTGTCGTCGGCCGGGGTGCCGGCCGGAGTCGTCTGCATGGGACAACCGTAGGGTGTCTCCCGCGACGGGCCGGTCCGGCGCGCGGTGGGCCGCTAGTGGAACAGGCCGGTCCGGATCGAGATCGCCACCAGCGCGGCACGGTCGCCGGTGCCGAGTTTGCGCGAGATCCGGGCCAGGTGGCTCTTCACGGTCAGGGCGGACAGCCCTAACTCCTCACCGATCGACCGGTTGGAGAAGCCGTCGGCGACCAGGCGCAGCACGCTCAGCTCGCGGGAGGTCAACTCCGGTCGGGTGTGCGGGCTGCGGGCTCCACCGGCCGCGGCGAAGGCAGCACCGGCGGCCGCCGGGTCGGGGGCGTTCGGGTCGGTGGCCACCGCGCCGCGCAGACCACCGCTGAGCAGGGTGACCAGCTCCTGGCGCCCGGCCCGGCGCGCCAGCAGGATCACCCGGCCGGAGCCGCGACGGCGCAGGTTGCGCACCAGGATCGAGGAGTCGCCCGGCTTGAGCTCGGTGACCACCACGCACATCTGGCCCAGACCGCGGCGCTGCGGCGCACCCGTCGGGCGCCTGGTCTGCACGGCTGCCGCGGAACGGCCGCCGGGGTGCATCGGGTCGTAGCTCACTGGACTTCCCCCTGATGATCGGTTGCCGGTCCTATCGGCGGATTTCACCCGGGACTTGAGGTGTTCGACCCGGTCCGGGTGAAATCCCAGGTCATCGGTCCAGGGATCGGCCGGGAGGGAACAGCCCCGCGAGGGCGTCCGGATCGGCGCCGGCGGGCAGCGGGACCACCCCCGGGCCCCCGGAGCCGAAGGCGACGATCTGCGCGGCGGCCGGCATCAGCGCGCGGAGCCAGCACGCGGTGGCCAGGTTCTGCGCCCGGGTGCCGTCCAGGGTGAGGAAGTCGAAACCGCCCATCACCACGATCTGGAACCAGGGCTCCGCGCAGTCGACGGACAACCGGAGGTCCACGTCGGTCATCCGGGCCCGCGCGACACTGACCCCCGTGCCCCACCGGCGGTCCGCCGCGTCGAGCAACGTGGCCCGGTCCAGCGGCAGCGGCGACCGGAAGTCAGCGCAGCCGAGGTTCCACTCCTTGAACATAGGACTCCCTTTCCGCCCGCACGCACACCCGCAGGTCGGCCGCAGGCCCCGCGATCGCCCGGGCCCGGGCCAGCAGCACCGCACCGGCCTCGGCGCTCGGGGCCGGGATGGTCAGCCGGCGGATCGGGTTGCCCGGGTCCTCGATCACCGCCAGGTAGCGCCGCAGCTTCTCGTCGAAGGCGCGCAGTTGGCGCTCGACCAGTTCGGGGGCGGCGCCGGCCCGCGGGACGACCTGCTCGGGCACCGCACCGGCGGTGACCTCCATCGTGCCGACCCCGTCCGGGTCGAGCCGCACGTGATCCGCCCAGACCCGGTACTCACCGGCCCGGAGCAGGAACTCGTTGGCGGGTGGGCCGGACGGCTCCGGTGCGGGGGCGCTCACCGGCCCAGGGTCCACCCCGGCCGCGGCCGCCAGGTGTCCCCGGGGGCGTTCCGGGCGGAGATTGAGTGGCGCGGACCGGTGGCCTGGTGGTCGGCGGGTGTGCGGATGCGCCGGGGCGCGGTGGCTCCTACGGTGGCGATACCGCTCCAGTCCCGGGCGAGGACCAGCACGACCCGACTGGAGAAGAACCGTGCGTACCACCGACATGCTCCGCGCCCACCCGATCACCGACCCGGACGCCGACCGGCTGGCCGCCGCGATCGACGCCCTGGCCGCCTGCGTCCAGGCGTGTACCAGCTGCGCCGACGCCTGCCTGTCCGAGGAGTCGGTGGCCGAGCTGCGGACCTGCATCCGGACCGACCTGGACTGTGCAGACATCTGTGCCGCCACCGCCCGGATCCTGTCCCGGTCCACCGGCGGCAGCGCCGTGCCGTCCCGGGATCAGATCGCGGCCTGTGTCGCGGCCTGCCGCGCCTGCGCCGAGGAGTGCGAGCGGCACGCGCAGATGCACGAGCACTGCCGGGTCTGCGCCGAGGCGTGCCGGGCGTGCGAGCAGGCCTGCGAGCAGCTGCTGACCGCGATCAGCTGAGGACGGTCCGGCCGCGTCGTCGCGTCGCTGCGTCAGTGCGGTGCTCCCGCGGTGAGTGCGGGAGCGCGGCTGCCGAACTCACCGCGGGAGTGACGAAGTCGGGCTCGGCGCGGGCTCGGGGTCGGAGCGGACTCGCGCTGGGGGCGGACTCGGGTTCGGGCCGGACTCAGGCTCAGTGCCGGGGGCCGAGCGCGACCACGCCCTCCGGCAGCGGGGGGAGGCCGGCCACGGTGCACAGCAGGTCGCCCCAGGCGCGCAGGTGCGGGGCCAGGTCGTCGTCGGCGGCGGTCCAGGAGGCCCGCATCTCCAGCTCGCACAGCTCGGGGCGCTCGTCCAGGGCGCCGAAGCTCTGGGACAGCACCCGGGTGACCGTGCCACCGGCGGCGCGGATGTCGACGTCGGCCTCCGCCAGCGCCTCGGACAGCCAGCTCCAGGCCACCTCGGCCAGCAGCGGGTCCTGGCCGACCTCGGGTTCGAGCACCGCGCGGACCAGGGTGACCAGCCGGAACGAGCCGTCCCAGGCGTCCTGCCCGGCCGGGTCGTGCAGGATGACGAACCGGCCGGAGGCGAGTTCCTCGGCGTCCGGGTCACGGCGGGCGGTGCGGACCTCGGCGTTCAGCGCGGCGGTGTAGGGGGCGATCCGGGCCGGGCCGGGCACCTCCTCCAGGCTCACCTCGGGCCGCAGCGTGACCCCGCGCAGCGAGCGCAGCGCACGGATGAACTCCGGCGGGGCGGTGCGGGGACCGGTGGACATGGCAGGAGGCTAGGGGCGGGCCCACCCGGGGCGGGGCAGGCGCGCCGGGGACCGAGCAGGGGGCGCGGCCGGGCGACTAGGGTGATCTGGCACGACAGCCGCCCGTTTCCCGAAGGAGCATCCCCGATGTCCGCTGCACAGATCGGCGTCACCGGCCTGGCCGTGATGGGCCGCAACCTGGCCCGCAACCTGGCGCGTCACGGCTACACCGTCGCGGTGCACAACCGTTCGTACGCCAAGACCGAGTCGCTGATCGCCGACCACGGCGACGAGGGCACCTTTGTGCCGTCGGAGTCGGTCGAGGACTTCGTGGCGAGCCTGGAGCGGCCGCGCAAGGTGATCGTGATGGTCAAGGCCGGGGCGGCCACCGATGCGGTGATCGACGAGCTGGTGCCGCTGCTGGACGCCGGCGACATCGTGATCGACGCGGGCAACGCGCACTTCCCGGACACCATCCGGCGCGAGGCCGCGCTGAAGGAGCACGGGCTGCACTTTGTCGGCTCGGGGGTGTCCGGCGGCGAGGAGGGGGCGCTGCTCGGCCCGTCGATCATGCCCGGCGGTTCCCGGGAGTCCTACGCCGTGCTCGGCCCGATCCTGGAGGACATCGCGGCGAAGGTCGACGGCGTGCCCTGCTGCACCTACGTGGGTCCGGACGGGGCCGGGCACTTCGTCAAGATGGTGCACAACGGCATCGAGTACGCGGACATGCAGCTGATCGCCGAGGCCTACGACCTGCTCAAGCAGGGGCTGGGCGCCTCCGCGGCCGAGATCGCCGAGATCTTCAAGTCCTGGAACGAGGGGGACCTGGAGTCCTTCCTGATCGAGATCACCGCCGAGGTGCTGGCGCACGTGGACGCCGAGACCGGCGCGGCGTTCGTCGACATCGTGCTGGACCAGGCCGAGCAGAAGGGCACCGGCCGCTGGACGGTGCAGAACGGGCTGGACCTGGGGGTGCCGATCACCGGCATCGCGGAGGCCACCTTCGCCCGGGCGCTGTCCGGCTCGGTGCCGCAGCGCACCGCCGCGGTCTCCACCCTGCCCGCGCTGGCCGAGGACTTCCGGATCACCGACCGGGACACCTTCATCGAGGACGTCCGCCTGGCGCTGTACGCCTCCAAGGTGGTCGCCTACTCGCAGGGCTTCGACCAGATCGCCGCGGCCTCCGCCGAGCACGGCTGGGACATCGACCGGGGCGCGATGGCCCGGATCTGGCGCGGCGGCTGCATCATCCGCGCCCGGTTCCTGAACCGGATCACCGAGGCCTACCAGCGCGACGCCGACCTGCCGCTGCTGCTGGCGGACGAGTACTTCACCGGCGCCGTGGCGAACGGTGTCCCGGCCTGGCGCCGGGTGGTGGCCCAGGCCGCGCTGGCCGGGGTGCCGACCCCGGCGTTCAGCTCCTCGCTGGCCTACTACGACGGCGTGCGGGCCGAGCGGCTGCCGGCGGCGCTGATCCAGGCGCAGCGGGACTTCTTCGGCGCGCACACCTACCGGCGCACCGACAAGCAGGGCACCTTCCACACCGAGTGGTCCGGCGACCGCAGCGAGCAGCCGGCGTGAGCGCGAGCACGACCCCGGTCCGTCCGGTCATCCTCGGCGCCGACATCGGCGTCTACGCGCTGGCCCGGGCGTTCCACGAGGAGTACGGCGTCCGCAGCACCGTGATCGCGGGCGCCGCCCTGGGCCCGATCGCGGACTCGGCGATCCTGGACGTGCGGCTGGTCGCCGACGGGCACGACCCGCGCCAGCTGGTCGACGAGCTGCTGACCGTCGCCCGGGAGCACACCGGCGGCGAGCGGCTGGTGCTGCTGGCCAACTCGGACTGGCTGGTCCGGGTGGTGGTGCAGCACCGCGCCGAGCTGGAGCCGTTCTACGTGGTGCCGTTCCTGTCCGCGGAGCTGCTGGAGCGGCTGAGCGACAAGGCGTCCTTCGCCGAGGCGGCGGTGGCGGCCGGACTGTCCGTGCCGCGCACCATCGTGCAGGACTTCGCCCGGGCCGGCGACGACGACTGGGCGCCGGTGCCGGTGGACGTCGGCTACCCGCTGATCGCCAAGGCGGCCAGCAGCGCCGACTACCAGGAGGTCGAGTTCCCGGGGAAGGCGAAGGTCTTCGAGATCGCCGACGCCGACGAGCTGGCCGCACTGTGGGTCTCGCTGCGTGACGCCGGGTTCCGGGGCCGGTTCGTGGTGCAGGAGCTGATCGGCGGGGACGACACCCGGATGCGGTCGATCACCGCCTACGTCGACTCCCGCGGCTCGATCACCCTGCTCTGCTCGGCGCACGTCCTGCTGGAGGAGCACACGCCCTCCGGGCTGGGCAACCCGGCGGCGATGGTGGTCACCCGGGAACAGGAGATGCTGGACCAGGCGGCCCGGTTCCTGCGCGAGGTCGGCTACGTGGGCTTCGCGAACTTCGACGTGAAGGTCGACCCGCGGGACGGCAGCTTCCGGTTCTTCGAGGTGAACCCCCGGATCGGGCGGAACAACTACTACGTCACCGCGGCCGGGGCGAATGTCGCCCGGTTCCTGGTCGAGGACCGGGTGCTCGGCCACGCGGTGGACCCGGTGGTGGTCGACGGCGAGGTGCTGTACTCGATCCTTCCGCACCGGCTGCTGCTGAAGTACGTGCTCGACCCGGCACTGGCCGGCCGGGTGCGCGGGCTGATCCGGTCCGGGCGGGTGGCGCACCCGCTGCGCTACCGGGCCGATGCCGGCCTCAAGCGGCGCTGGTACGCCTTCGTCGCCGGCATCAATCAGGTGCGCAAGTTCCGCCGCTACTACCCGGAGGTCACCGGCACCGGGTTCTGACCGCACGACCCCCGACGGCCCGGGCATCGGCACCACGATGCCCGGGCCGTCGTCATCCCAGGTTTGTGACCCGATTCGCAAAGTGGCCCGATGCGGTACGGAGCCACGGGGGAGCGGGTACCGAGGATGCGCCGCCGGGTACCCAACCCCCGCGTGAATCCCGAGTGGTGGTCCGGATCACCTCCCCGCCACGGCCACAGTGACTGCTGGTCGCCCGGACGCGGGAGTCGGGGCCCTCGGAGAGGACATCGGATGGCGAAGGCGGCGGAACTCAGCCGGGTGCGCAAGTGGATCGTGCTGATCCTGGTCAGCATGGGTAGCTCCACGATCTATGCCCCGGCCTACCTCAAGAACACCTTCTACGACGCACAGCTCGAGTCGTTGCAGATCACCAACACCCAGGTCGGGCAGCTGATGAGCGCCTACGCCTGGACCGCGGTGGTGGTCTACCTGTTCTCCGGCCTGATCGCCGACCGGGTACGGATGCGCACCCTGTCCGCGGTGGGCTTCTTCACCACCGCCGCCCTGACCTTCGCCTACGCGATGCTGCCGTCCTTCGGCATCCTGATCGCGATCTTCATCGGGATGGGCATCTCCTCGATCCTGCTGTGGTGGGGCTGCCGGTACAAGCTGGTCCGGCTGGTCTCCACCGAGGAGGACTACTCCCGGCAGATCGGGATCAGCTACGGCTTCTACGGCGTGGCGGGCCTGCTGATCGGCGTGATCGGCACCTGGATCCTGGGCGCGTTCGGCGACGACTCGCAGGCCGCGTTCCAGACCTTCCTGTTCGTGATCGGCGGGATGATCGCCCTGCTGGGTGTGCTGTCCCTGGTGTTCATCCCGAAGTTCGACGGTGAGATCAAGACCGGCGGCTCGGTGAAGGCGGTGCTGGTCGACGCCGGCCGGGCGCTGGTCAACCCGGTGGTGCTGCTGACCGCGGTGGCGCTGTTCTTCGTGTACTTCTTCTACACCTGCACCTCCTACACCGCGCCGTACATGACCGCCCTGGGTGCGGACAGCACGGTGACCAACATGGTGTCGGTGGTCCGGACCTACGGCATCACCCTGCTGGCCGGCCCGATCTTCGGGATGCTGGCGCACAAGGCGAAGAAGTCCTCGCTGGTGATCTGGATCGGCGCGGTGCTCGCCGCGGTCGCCTTCGCGGTGGTGGCGTTGCTGCCGGGCACCGCGGGCTCGATCACCGCGATCGCGGTGCTGGCGATCGCCCTGGGCTTCATCTCCAACGGTGTGTTCGGGATCTGCTCCGGGATGCTCACCGAGGGCAAGGTGCCGCTGTCCTCCTTCGGTGCGGCCACCGGGGTGCTGTCGGTGATCGGCTTCCTGCCCGACACCTTCTCCTCGATCTGGCTCGGGTCGATCCTGGACCGGGCGGAGGAGGCCGGCGACGTGACCACCGCCTACCCGACGGTGTTCTGGATCCTGGCCGCCATCGCCGCGATCGCCGCGATCGCCGCCCTGGCCCTGTCGATGTACGTCCGCAGCCACAAGGCCACCCTGGAGCAGAACTACGAGCGTGAGCTCGCCGAGGCGGTCATGGCCTGATGCGCACCATCGTGGACGTCCTCGGGTCGATCACCCCCGGCATGCGGGCGGTGCTGGACACCCAGGCCCGGCTCACCGCGGAACTGGCCCGGCCGGGCACCGACCTGGCCACCCTCCGGGCCAACTACTCCGCCGAGCACCGGTACTGGAACGAGGGCGGTCCCACGATGGCCCGCACCGTGGACCGGCGGATCGCCGGGGTGGCGGTGCGCGAGCATCACCCGGTGCCGGGGGCGAGCGACCGGATCGTGTACCTGCACGGCGGTGGCTTCGTCCTCGGCGACCTGGACAGCCACGACCGGATCATGCGGGTGCTGGCCGACCGGACCGGTGCCGTGGTGGTCGGCGTCGACTACACCCTGTCCCCGGAGGCGAAGTTCCCCCGGGCGATCGAGGAGGCCGCCGCGGTGGTCCGGGTGGTCGCCGCCGAGTCCGGGGCGCCGGTCGGCCTGGCCGGCGACTCCGGCGGCGCGATGCTCTCCCTGGCCACCGCGGTGTACCTGCGCGACCACGAGGGCGTCGACGGCACAGAGCTCGGCCCGCTGCTGCTCTGGTACGGGATGTACGGCCTGCGCGACTCGGCCTCCCGCCGGCTGCTCGGCGGCCCGTGGGACGGCCTGGCGCCGGACGACCTGACCGCCTACCTGGACTGGTACACCACCGGCCCGGCCGACCTGGACAGCCCGTACCTCGACCTGCTGTCCGCCGACCTGTCCGGCCTGCCGCCGATGTACGTCGCGGCCACCGACCTGGACCCGCTGATCGACGACAGCGCCGCGCTGGTCCGGCTGCTGGAGCTGCACGGGGTGCCGCACCGGTACCAGGTCTTCACCGGCGTGCTGCACGCCTTCCTGCACTGCTCGCGCGACCTGCCGGAGGCGCAGACCGCCCTCGACCAGGGCGCCGGGTTCTACACCGACCACAGAAAGGCCCACTGATGGACTTCCGCCTGACCGAGGACCAGGACCTGATGGTCCAGGCCGTCCGCGAGCTGATGGCCCAGGAGAACTGGGAGCCGTACTTCGCCGAGTGCGACGCGAAGCACGAGTACCCGCAGCGCTTCGTGCAGGCGCTGTGCGAGCTCGGGATCGACACCCTGCTGCTGCCGGAGTCGGCCGGCGGGCTGGACGCCGGCTGGACCACGGTCGCCGCGGTCTGGGAGGAGCTGGGCCGCCAGGGCGTACCGACCTACGTGCTCTACCAGCTGCCCACCCTGGGCACGGTGGTCGAGGTCGGCACCCCGGCCCAGCAGGAGAAGATCCTGAGCTACCTGGGCACCGGCAAGCAGATCTGGAACTTCGCGATGACCGAGCCGGGTGCCGGGTCGAGCTTCGCCGCGATGTCCACCACCTACACCCGGCGCGACGGCAAGGTGTACCTGACCGGGCACAAGACCTTCATCACCTCCTCGGCCGGGGTCGACCAACTGGTCGTGATGGCCCGCAACGCCGAGGACATGGACCAGTACACCGAGTGGTTCGTGGACATGTCCCTGCCGGGGATCACCAAGGAGCCGCTGGAGAAGCTCGGCCTGCGGATGGACTCCTGCTGCGAGATCTACTTCGACCAGGTGGAGCTGCGCGAAGAGGACATGTTCGGCCAGGAGGGCCAGGGCTTCGCCCGGACCGTGGCCGACTTCGACCTGGAGCGGTTCCTGGTCGCCGCCTGCGACTACGGCTGGGCGCTGTGTGCCTACGAGGACGCGCTGCGCTACGCCAACCAGCGCGAGCAGGGCGGGCAGGCGATCGGCCGCTACCAGCTGATCCAGGACAAGATCGCCCGGATGCGGATCGCGCTGACCAACATGCGCAACATGGTCTTCGAGACCGCTTGGAAGGCCGACAACGACCTGCTGGGCAAGGGCGACTGCTCGATGCTCAAGCTGTACTGCACCCAGGCCGCCGCCGCCGTGGTGGACGACGCGATCCAGATCCTCGGCGGCATCGCGGTCACCGGGGCACACCGGGTGGCCCGGTTCTACCGCGACCTGCGGGTGGAGCGGATCAGCGGTGGCACCGACGAGATGATGGTGCTCACCACCGCCCGCGCCGCGCTGAAGGAGTACCGCTGATGGCCGGGGCGGTGCCCGAGTTCGGGGTGCTGTCCGGGGTCAAGGTGGTCTACTCCGCGGTGGAGATCGCCGCCCCCACCGCCGCCGCGCTGATGGCCGAGTGGGGCGCGGACGTGGTCTGGATCGAGAACACCCGCACCGGTGACTCGATGCGGGACACCACCTGGGTCAAGGAGATGGAGCGCCGCAACCAGCGCTCGATCTCGATGAACCCGTTCACCGAGGAGGGCCGCGCGGTCCTGCTCGACCTGATCGCCGACGCCGACATCTTCATCGAGTCCTCCAAGGGCCCGACCTACGCCCGGCGCGGCATCACCGACGAGCTGCTCTGGGAGCGCAACCCGAAGCTGGTGATCGTGCACGTGTCCGGCTTCGGCCAGTACGGCGTGCCCGAGCGGGTGAACCGCGCCGCCTACGACCTGACCGTGCAGGCCTACTCCGGCTACCTCGCCCAGAACGGCACCGAGGACCAGCCGATGGCCCCGCTGCCCTACGTCGGGGACTACTTCACGTCGGAGATGGTCACCGCCTCCGCGCTGGCCGCCCTGCACAAGGCCCGGGCCACCGGCGAGGGCGAGAGCATCGACGTGGCGATGTACGAGGTGATGCTGCGGGTCGGCGCCTACTACCTGATGGACTACCTGAACGCCGGCGTCCGCTACCCCCGGCCCGGCGCGCGGCACCCCAACCTGTGCGGCATCGGCGAGTACAAGTGCGCCGACGGCTTCATCGGGCTGTGCGTCTACGGCGTCCCGCAGAACAAGTACCTGCTGGAGCGGATCGGGCTCGGTCACCTGTGGGGCACCGAGGAGTACCCCGAGGACACCGCGGCACTCTGGCTGGACGGCCCGAAGGCGGAGCTGATCGAGCAGAAGCTGGACGAGTTCTGCCTGACCCAGAACGCCCGGGAGCTGGAGGACGAGTTCTCCGCGGTCGGGATCGCCGCCAACGCGGTACTGGAGTTCGACCAGCTGCTGGCCGAACCGCACCTGGCCGAGCGGGACGCCATCGTCAGCTGGGAGAACCAGCAGGGCGACCCGGTGCGCGGGGTCGGGATCTTCCCGAAGTTCACCCGGCACCCGGGGCGGATCTGGCGCCCGATGCCCGACCTGGGGATGGACACCGACACCGTCCTGACCGAGGCCGGCTACACCCCCGAGCAGATCGCCGCCCTCGCCGAGAACGGCACGATCCGGAGGGGATGAGAGCACTGCCCGACCAGACACTGCCGGAGCTGTGGCGCTCGCGGGTCGACCGGCGCGGAGACCATCCCGCGCTGGTCACCCTCGGCTGCGACGGGGAGACCCGCACCCACAGCTACGACGACCTCGACCGGCTCGCCGGGGGTGCCGCCGCCATGCTCGGCGCCCTCGGCGTGCGGTCCGGCTCCACCGTGGTGCTGCACCTGGCACCCGGGCCGGAGCTGCTGGCCGGCTTCCTCGCGGTCGCCGGACTGGGCGCGGTCGCCGTGGTCCTGCACCCGGACACCCCGGTCGAGGAGTGCGCACAGGTGGTGGCCCGCACCGGCGCCCGGGTGGCGGTCTGCCCGCCGGGCGTGGCCGGCCGGTACACCACCCAGCACGTGGTGGACCCCGCGGACTGGACGCCCGGGCAGCGACTGCCGGTGCACCCGATCGACGGCAGCACGCCGGTCAGCATCGTGTTCACCTCGGGCTCGACCGCCACGCCCAAGGGCGTGCTGCTCACCCACACCAACCTGGTGTTCTCCGGCCGGTTCGTGCAGTGGCAGGCCGCGCTCACCGAGGACGACCGGCTGCTGACCACCATGCCGGCCTGCCACGTGAACTTCCAGCTCAACGCGATGCTGCCGATCCTGACCGCCGGCGGCACCCTGATCGTGGTGGACCGGTACTCGGCCCGGCGGTTCTGGCGGCAGGTCCGCGAGCAGCGCGCCACCGTGGTGCAGTCGATCGCGATGATGGTGCGCACCCAGCTCTGCCAGCCGGTGGAGCCGGGGGAGCGGGACCACCAGGTGCGCGAGGTGCTCTACTACCTGCCGATCACCGACGCGGAGAAGGACGAGTACACCGAGCGGTTCGGCGTCCGGCTGCTCAACTCCTACGGCAACAGCGAGTGCCTGGTCGGGGCGATCACCGACCCGCCCACCGGCGAGCGGCGCTGGCCGTCGATCGGCCGGGTCGGACCGGGGTACCAGGCCCGGATCGCCGACGAGCAGGGCCACGCGCTCCCGGACGGCGAGACCGGCGAGATCCAGCTGCGCGGCGAACCCGGGGTCACGTTCATGGCCGGCTACCTGGACGACCCGGCCGCCACCGCCGCGCTCTACGACGCCGACGGCTGGATGCACACCGGGGACCTCGGCCACCGGGACGCCGACGGCTGGTTCTACTTCGCCGACCGGCGCTCGCGGGTGATCAAGCGCGGCGCGGAGAACATCTCCCCGGCCCGGGTGGAGGCCGTGCTGGCCGAACACCCCGCGATCGCGGAGGCCTCGGTGATCGGGGTGCCGGACCCGATCTACGACCAGGCGGTCAAGGCGGTCGTCGCCCCGAAGCCCGGTCACGCGCTCACCGCCGACGCGGTGATCGCGCACTGTGCGGCCCGGCTGCCGCGCTTCATGGTCCCCACCGTGGTCGAGCTGGTCGACCACTTGCCCCAGACCCGCAGCTTCAAGGTCGCGACCAGCGCCCTGGACTGACCCGTACGAAAGGACGACAGAGATGGCGATCAAGACCGAGATGGTCGGACAGTGGTTCGGCCCGTTCGAGCGCGAGTACACCACCCGCGACCTGAGCCTGTTCGCCCTCGGCTCGGGCTGCGCGATCGACGGCCGGACCGACCTGGAGTACGTGTACGAGAAGGACATGAAGGTGCTGCCCACCTTCGGCGCGATGCCGATCGTGGACTCCGAGGTCACCCGGACCATCGACTACGGCTACAACTACGCCGGGTCGCTGCACTGGAGCTTCGACCTGACCTTCCACCGGCCGATCACCCAGCTCGCCGGGACGCTGTCCACCAAGGTGCTGCTCAAGGGCCTCTACGACCGGGGCGAGGGCAAGGGCCTGCTCGCCCAGCACGTCGGGGACACCTACGACGGCGACGGCAACCTGATCTTCACCAACGAGTCCTGGGACTGCCTGATCTACGACGGCGGCTGGGGCGGGCCGGCGGCGCCCAAGGACCTGGTCGAGATGCCCGACCGCCCGGCCGACATCGCGATCGAGGAGCGGATCCCGGAGAACCAGGCGCTGATCTACCGGCTGTCCGGCGACTACCACCCCCAGCACGTGGACTGGGAGTACGCCGCCGCCAACGGCCAGCCGCGCCCGATCCTGCACGCGGTCAGCTTCGCCGGGGTGGTCTGCCGGCACGCGATCGGCGCGCTGTTCCCCGGTGAGCCGGAGCGGCTGACCCGGTTCAAGACCCGGATCACCAGCCCGGTGCTGCCCGGCACCACGGTGCGCACCGAACTGTGGCGGATGGACGAGGGCCGGGTGCACTTCCGCCTGGTGAACGCCGACGACCCGACCGCCAAGCCCTTCCTGAACTGGGGGGTCATCGAGTGGAAGTGAGTCCTGCCGCCGGCCCGGGGCGGCCGGTCCCGGGCCGGGTGATGCTGGACGACGTCCCGATGACGCCGTTCCTGAAGCGGGTGACGGCCTTCTCCGCCGGTGGCCCGTTCCTGGACGGGTACGTGCTGTCGATCATCGGGGTGGCGCTGATCCAGCTCACCCCGGCCCTGGACCTGGACGCCGGGTGGACCGCGCTGGTCGGCGCGGCCGCCCTGGTCGGGCTGTTCCTGGGCACCTCGGTCGGCGGGTACCTGACCGACCGGATCGGCCGCAAGCGGATGTTCGTGATCGACATCGTCGGGATCGGCGCGATCTCGATCGCCACGGCCTTCGTCGGGGCGCCCTGGCAGCTGGTGCTGGCCCGGTTCGCGATCGGGATCGTGATCGGCGCCGACTACCCGATCGCCACCTCGCTGGTCGCGGAGTTCACCCCGCGGCGCCACCGGGCGGTGTCGATGGGGCTGATCGCGGCCGCCTGGTACCTGGGCGCGAATGTCGCGTACCTGGTCGGCTACCTGCTGCTGGACGTCGAGGGCGGCTGGCGCTGGATGCTGGCCTCGGCGGTGGTGCCCTGCCTGGTGATCCTGATCGGCCGGTGGGACATCCCGGAGTCGCCGCGCTGGCTGTCCCGGCGCGGCCGGGTGACCGAGGCCCGGGAGATCGTGCACCGGGTGCTCGGCGCGGATGTCGAACTGGAGCCCGAGGCGACCGACACGGTGTCCTACGCGACGCTGTTCCGCCGCGGCTACCTGGGCAAGGTGGTGTTCGTCGGGACGATCTGGTTGTGCCAGGCGGTGCCGATGTTCGCCATCTACACCTATGGGCCGCAGATCATGACCGAGCTCGGCTTCGGCGAGCGGCAGATCGCCACTCTGGGCGAGATCGTGATCGGCACGTTCTTCCTGATCGGCTGCATCCCGGCGATGTACTGGGCGAACTCCTGGGGCCGCCGGCGGCTGCTGATCGTGAGCTTCGCGATCATGACCGCCGCCCTGGGCCTGCTCGGGCTGATCGGCGCCCCGGCGATGCTGGTCGTGATCGGCTGCCTGGGGCTGTACGCCTTCTTCTCCGGCGGCCCGGGCAACCTGCAGTGGCTGTACCCGAACGAGCTGTTCCCGACCGAGATCCGCGCCTCGGCGGTGGGGGCCGCGATGGCCTTCAGCCGGATCGGGACCGTCATCTCCACCTACGTGCTGCCGGGCTTCCTGCTGGCCCGTGGCACCCAGGCCACCATGCTGGCCGGCGCCGCGATCTCCGGCCTCGGCCTGCTGGTGTCCGTGTTGTTCGCCCCGGAGACCCGGGGCCTGACGCTGACCGAATCGGCCGCCTTGCCGCTCGGTCGAAGGAAGAGGACCACGTGAAGATCGTCGTTGCCTACAAGTGGGCCCCGAACCCGCAGGACGCGAGTGTCGGCGCCGACGGCGTCGTGGACTGGGGCCGGGCCAAGCCCGCGGTCTCCGAGTACGACCCGGTCGCGGTCGAGCTCGGCCGGGTGCTGGCCGACGCCACCGGGGCCGAACTGATCGGGATCAGCGTGGGCGGTGCGGACGCCGGGTCGCCGATGGCCCGCAAGGCCGCGCTCTCCCGCGGCCTGGACCGCGCGGTGATCCTCGCCGACGACGCGCTCGCCGGCGCCGACACCACCCGGACCGGGCTGGCGCTGGCGGCGCTGGTGCAGCGGATCGGCGACGTCGACCTGGTGCTGACCGGGGACTCCTCGGTGGACGTCGGGGCGCAGCTGGTGCCGGCCGTGCTGGCCGGGGCGCTCGGCTGGCCGGCCCTGACCGGGGTGACCGCGGTGTCCGGCGCTGCCGGGTCGCTGACCGTGGAGCGCGGTCACGACGGCGGCAGCCAGACCCTGGCCCTGACCGGTCCGGCGGTGCTGGCGGTCGCCGCCGACGCCGTCCAGCCCCGGGTACCGGGAATGAAGGACATCCTGGCCGCCGGCAAGCGGCCCGCCGAGGTGCTGGACACCGCCGCGGTGCCGGTGCCGCCCGGTGCGGTGCAGGTGATCGCCACCGCGCCGCCGGAGCTGAAGGCCCGCCGCGGGCAGGTCATCGACGCCGCCGATCCCGCCGCCGCTGCGGCCGAGCTGGTGGCGGCCCTGCGCGCCGACGCCGTCATCTGAGGGAGACGAAGGACATGAGCACGATCATCCTGACCGCGGGCGACGCCCGGATCTCCGCGCTGGTCGAGCGCGCCGACGCACCGGTGACCGCCCTGGTGGTGGGCGACCGCGCCGCCGCCGACGCGGTGGCCGCCGTGCCCGGACTGGACGCGGTGCACTGGCTGCCGCTGCCCGAGGGCGTGCCCGCCGAGGCCGCCGCCCCGGCCGTGGCCGCTGCGGTGGCCGCCACCCCGCCTGCCCTGGTGCTCGCCGCCGGCCGGCCCGCCGAGCGGGTGCTCGCCGGTGCGGTCGCCGCTCGGCTGGGCGCCCCGGCCTTCACCGAGGTGGCCGAGCTGCGGGTGGAGGGCGACACGGTGCAGCTGACCCGGTCGGTGGCCGGCGGGATCGCCCGCAGCACCGAGCAGGTCACCGGCACCGCCGTGGTGATCGGCGACGGCGGACCGGCGGCCACCGGCGGCAGTGCCCCGGTGACCGAGATCGAGGGCGCCCCGGCGACCGGTGTGACCATCACCGCCACCAGCCCGGCCGAGCGGGCCGCGGTGGACCTGGGCAAGGCCGGCCGGATCGTGTCGGCCGGCCGCGGGGTCAAGGCCCGCGAGGACCTGGCCCTGGTCGAGGCACTGGCCACCGCGCTGGACGCCGAGCTCGCCTGTTCCCGGCCGCTGGCCGAGGGCGTGGGCTGGTTCAGCCACGACCGGTACGTCGGCGTCACCGGCCAGCGGGTCGCCCCGGCGCTGTACCTGGCGGTCGGCATCTCCGGCCAGTTGCAGCACACCGTCGGCGCCCGCGGGGCCGGCACCGTGGTCGCGATCAACTCCGACCCGGCCTGCCCGTACTTCGCCGAGGCGGACTACTGCCTGGTCGGTGACCTGTACCAGATCGTCCCGGCGCTCACCGAGGCACTGTCGTGACCGACGTCGAGTCGGACTTCGACGTCATCGTGGTCGGCGCGGGCATCGCCGGCTGCGTCACCGCCTACCGGCTGGCCCAGCAGGGCCGGTCGGTGGCGCTGATCGAACGTGGCGTCGCCCCGGGGTCGAAGAACCTCTCCGGCGGGGTGTTCTACTGCCGGGTGATGGAGCAGGTGTTCCCGGACTTCCTGGACCGGGCGCCGGTGGAGCGCCGGATCACCCGGAACGTGATCCAGTTCCTGAACGCCGACTCCGCGGTGGCGGTCGACTACCGGGACCCGCGGCTGGCCGAGCCGGTCAACGGGGTCACCGTGCTGCGGGCCAAGCTGGATGCCTGGCTCGGCGAACAGTGCGAGGAGGCCGGGGTCGACCTGCTGGCCGGGGTCAAGGTCGACGAGGTGCTCCGCGAGGACGACCGGATCGTCGGCATCCGGGCGGGGGAGGAGGAGCTGCGCGCCCGGGTGGTGGTCGCCGCCGACGGGGTCAACTCCTTCCTGTCCCGGGCCGCCGGCCTGCGGAAGAAGGAGCCCACCCACCACCTCGCGCTCGGGGTGAAGGCGGTGGTCTCGCTGCCCGCCGCCACCATCCAGGAACGGTTCGGCGTCGGACCCGACGAGGGCGCCGCCTATGCGGTGGTCGGCGACTGCACCCGCGGGATCGGCGGGGGCGGCTTCCTCTACACCAACCGGGACTCGCTCTCGATCGGGGTGGTGCTCCGGCTGGACGACCTGGTCGCGAAGGGTGCCGACTCGGCCGAGATCTTCGACCACTTCCTGACCCACCCGGCGATCGCCCCGCTGCTGGAGGGTGGCGAGATCGCCGAGTACGGCAGCCACCTGGTCGCCGAGGGCGGCCTGGCCATGCTGGGCCAGATCGTCACCCACGGGATGGTGGTGGTCGGGGACGCCGCCGGGCTCACCCTGAACACCGGGCTGACCGTGCGCGGGATGGACCTGGCCGCGGCCTCCGGGATCGCCGCCTCGGACGCGATCGGCGCGGCGCTGGACGCCGGCGACGTCAGTGCCACCGGGCTCGCGGCCTACCGGGAGGCGCTGATGGCGTCCTTCGCCGGGCAGGACCTGCAGACCTACGCCAAGGCGCCCGCCTTCCTGGAGAGGGAACGGATGTACCACGACTACGGCACGCTGCTCGGCGACATCCTGCACCGGGTGTTCGACCACGACCTCAGCCCGCGCCGGCCCCTGCTGAAGACGGCCCGGGCGGAGCTGAAGAAGTCGCCGGTCACCCTGCGCGACCTGGTCTCCGACGGACTGGCGGGGGTGCGGGCACTGTGAAGCTGCACCAGATCCCCGACCGGCTCGCCGCGAACTCCTACCTGACCGACGAGGAGGAGTCGCACATCCGGATCGACCAGGAGCTCGCGCGCTCCACCGGCACCGGCGACCGGATCATCGCGGTCTGCCCGGCCAAGGTCTACACCCGGGAGGCGGACGGCACGATCAGCGCCGAGTACGCCGCCTGCTTCGAGTGCGGCGCCTGCCTGGCGGTCGCCGACCCGGGGGCACTGAGCTGGCGATACCCGCGCGGCGGCATGGGTATCGCCTTCCGGGAGGGCTGAGGTCGTTCCGGACGCAGCGGGTGGGGTCTCGTGATGGTGACCCCACCCGCTGTCGCGTGTCAGCGGATGGTGCAGGTCAGCCAGGTCCGGGCGGCCTTGGCCAGGCCCTCGCGACTGTTCACCCCGACCTTCCGGCAGGCGGACAGGATGTGGTGCTCGACGGTCCGGGCGGACAGCACCATCCGGGTCGCGATCTCCGGCGAGGACAGGCCTCGGGCGACCAGCACCGCCACCTCGCGCTCGCGGGAGGTCAGCCGCACCGCCCGGTCGAAGGGCAGGAACAGCCCGCACAGGTCCCGGCCGCGCAAGCCGCCCTGGCTCCAGGCGGTGTCCGCCCGCTCGGTCGCCGCGGCCGGCTGGCCCTCGGCGATCAACCGGACCGCCCGCGCCACCGCGGCCCGCACGGCGAACTGGCGCAGCCCGGCCCGGCGCAGCACCGGCTCCAGCTCGGCCAGCCGCTCCGGGCAGCCCGCGGCCACGGCGGTCGCGTACTCGGCCAGGTGCCGCAGCAGTGGGGCGTCGGGGCAGCGCTCGGCGGCCTCGACCAGCACGGCGGCGCGCTCGGTGTCGGGGAACCGGTCCACCGCCAGCACCCCGGCCAGGATGCCGGCGGGCAGGTAGCCGCGGTCCAGGCGCTCCCGGGCCACCTGCCAGATCTCCTCGGCGGTCTCGGCCGCCACCGCCGGGTCGTCGTCGTCCCGGATCAGGGCGCCGATCAGCTGGGTCGCCTGGTACGGGTGCGGGCCGGGACGCGGGTCCATCGACCGGGCCTGGATGCCCAGCGAGGCGGCGAAGTCGGCCCGGCCCTGCCAGGTGGTCGCCTCCGCGGCCAGTGCCACCAGGCCGACCACCAGCTCCGGCTCCTGCGGGCAGGCGGTGGGCAGGCTGAGCGCGTCGCAGACCAGCCGGTCCAGTTCCATCGCCCGGCCGAGCACCGCCAGCGCCAGCCCGGCCACGGTCGAATGCGCCATCAGGGCCACCGGGTCCAGCTCCTGCCGGGCCCGTTCGACCTCGGCCAGCGCCAGCCGCGCGGAGCGTTCCACCTCGCAGGAGTAGAGCAGGGCGAGGCCGTGCGCGGTCCCGGCCACCCGGCGGGCGCGGGCCCGGGCGGGGTGGAAGCCGGCCAGCAGCTCCAGTGCGGCGCCCACCCGGCCGGTGGCGACCAGGTGCTCGGCCTCCCGGGCGCGGGCCAGTTCGGCATCCGGGGCGTCCACCTGGTCCTCGGTCAGCCCCGCAGCCTCCAGCACGGTGGACACCTCGTGCGGCCGGGCATGGGTCAGCCGCATCGCCTCGACCAGCTCGGTCGCCGGCACCGGGTCGGTGCGGTCGGCCTGCCACTCGCGCATCAGCTCGGTCCGGCGCTCGGACCAGTGCGCGGCGAACAGCCGGCTGACCACCGGGGCGACCACCCGGCTCTCCACCGGCATCCGCGCGCTGCCCTGTCCGGCCCGGATCCCGGCCACCCGCCCGGTGGCGCGCAGCGAGCGGGTCACCGAGGTCTCGTGCACCAGGTAGTCGCCGACCACCGGCGGGAACACGCCCACCAGGGTGCGGTCGCCGTCGGAGACCACCTGGACCAGTCCGGCGTCGTCCAGCGCGGTCAGCCGGTCCACGCCGACCAGTTCCCCGGCGGTCTCCAGCGAGACGGTCCCGGCGAAGGCCAGCAGAGTGAGCGCTTCCCGGGCGTCGTCGTCCAGATCGGTCAGGAAGGGTTCCACGGTCTGGGACAGCGGGCTGGTCCACAGGTCGCCCCGGGCCACCCACAGTCCGTCCCGCAACACCAGGCGGTTCTCCCGCCGCGCGGTGTCCACCAGCGCCTCCACCAGCCCGGGCAGGCCGCCGGAGGCCGAGGCGATCCGGGCGACCGCGCTCGGCTCCACCCCGCGCCCGAGCATGGAGTGCAGCAGGCGGTGCACCCCGTCGAAGGGCAGCGGGCCCAGGTCCACCCGGGCGGCCGGGCGCAGCTCGTCGGTGAGCGTGGCCGGGGCGTGGTCGGGCCGGCCCGCGGTGACCACCCGGGTGCGCAACCGGGCCTGTACCGCCAGGATCGCCGCCATCGAGGTGGCGTCCAGCTCGTCGGCGTCGTCCACCAGCAGGGCGGAGGCCGGCGAGGCCAGCAGCCCGGCCAGCCCGTCCACCGCCGAGGTGAGCATGGTCAGGGGCTGCGGGGTGCTCGCCACCGGGACACCGGCCACCGCCAGCGCGCCGAGCGGCCGGTCCCGCAGCGCCCGCATCCCGCGGACCGCCACCACCGAGATGCCCAGCCCGGCCAGCCGGTCGGTGACCTGGCCGAGCACCGCGCTGCGGCCCGAGCCGCGCAACCCGGTGATGTGGACGTGGGTGCCGTCCTGCAGATAACCGACGATCCGCGCGACATGGTCGGGGTGCAGCACGACGTCGTCTCTCACCCGGCCAACCTAACGGCGCGCCGGGCCCGGGAAACGAGGCCTAAGTCCCCATCCGGTACAGACCTGGGGCTGCGGGCTCAGCCGAGTTCGGAGGTGCCCAGGTACAGGTGCAGCACCGGCACGTGCAGCTCCTCGCGCGCCCGGGAGGCCCAGTCCTGATGGAAGGTGTCCTCCAGCGCGTGCGGGTAGGTCGCCACCACGACCTCGCGGGCCCCGGTCTCGGTCAGGGCGGCGCGCAGGGCGGGCAGCGGGTCGTCGTCGACCACGGTGCCGGTCGCCGATGCCCCGGCGGCGTCGAGCGCCTCCAGCGACGCGGAGAGCTGCTCGGCGGCGGTCGCGGTGGCCCGCTCCGGTGCGGGCTCGCGGCCCAGCACGGTGTCCAGTGCCTCGCGCAGCTCGCCCAGGCTCAGCTGGTCGACCAGCGACACCAGCACGTTGCGCTCGGTGTCCGCGGGCACCAGCACCCGGTAGGCCAGCTGCTCGTCGCCGTGCAGGGAGAGGATGTGCGCCACATCCGCCGAGGTCAGGGTGTCCTCTGTCAGGACCAGGATCGTGTCGGTCACGAGTCCGAGCCTAGCCGTCCGGGCCGCAGCAGCCACCGGCCGAGCAGCATCCCGTCGCTGTGCAGCAGGTGCGCCGGGCTGGCGGCGATGGTGGGGGCCAGCCAGTCCAGGGTGTGCACCGGGCGGACCCCCGGCCCGCCGGTCAGCACCGGGCTGGTGCTCAGGCACAGCTCGTCGACCAGTCCGGCGGCGGTCAGGTCGCCCAGCAGCCGGGGACCGCCCTCGGCCAGCACCCGGGTCAGGCCCCGCGCCGCCAGCGCGTCCAGGGCGGCGGCCAGGTCCACGGTGGTGTCCCCGGCGACGATCAGCCGCTCCGGGTCCAGATCGCCCAGCCGGGGGTTGCTCGCCACGGTCACCACGTAGGGGCGGTCCTCGGCGGGCACGTCCCGCAGCTTCTCCGGCAGCTCGCCGGTGCGGGTGACCAGCGCGATCGGCAGCCGCTCGTCCTGGCCGCGCTCGGCCCGCGCCGCCCGCAGGTCCGCCGGCACCCGCAGCGGGCCGTAGCCCTCGTCCCGGGCGGTCCCGGCGCCGACCAGCACCACGTCCGCCACCGAGCGCTGCACCCGGAACGCCCGCCAGTCCGCCGGGCCGTTGATGCTCCGGGACCGGCCGTCCGGCCCCTGCGCCGAGCCGTCCAGGGTGGCGATCATGTTCGCCCGCACCGCGGTGCTCCGGCCCGGCCGGGGTGCCGGGTGGGCGTAGAACGCGCGCAGCACCGGCTCACCGGGTGTGGGCTCCAGGCGCTCCCCGGCGCGCTCGGCGGGCAGCAGGATGTCGAGGGTCGGCAGCTCGGGGGGCATGGGCCGAGGGTACGGCGGATCGCAGGAGGTCCGCAGGCCGGGGCGCCGACCGGGTTCCGGTGGTCGGCCGTGCTGTCGCCCGCAGGGCCGTCGGCGCTTAGGCTGTCCGCCCGTGACCAGCCGGACCTCGCCGACGACGGCGTCCCTCACCGACCGCAGCCCGCAGGTGGCCCCCGAGCGGCTGCTGGCCGAGCGCGTGCCGCCGCCGCACTTCGCCGCCGAGTCCTTCGACAGCTACCGGCCGGATCCGGCCCATCCCTCCCAGTCCGCCGCGCTGGCCCGGCTCCGGGAGGTCGCGGCCACGCTCACCGCCCGGCGCTCCGGCGGTGGCCTGTTCCGGCGCAAGCCCGGCCCGGTGCCCGCGGTCTACCTGGACGGCGGCTTCGGGGTGGGCAAGACCCACCTGCTGACCTCGCTGGCCTCGGCGGTCGGGGAAGGCGCCGCCTACGGCACCTTCGTGGAGTGGACCAACCTGGTCGGCGCGCTCGGCTTCCGGCCGACCGTTGACGCGCTGGCCGGTCGCCGCCTGGTCTGCATCGACGAGTTCGAGCTCGACGACCCCGGCGACACCGTCCTGATGTCCCGGCTGCTGCGCGAGCTCACCGACCGCGGGGTGGCGCTGGCCGCGACGTCCAACACGCTGCCCGAGTCGCTGGGCGAGGGCCGGTTCGCCGCCGACGACTTCCTGCGGGAGATCCAGGACCTGTCCGGCCGGTTCGAGGTGCTGCGGATCGACGGGCCGGACTACCGGCAGCGCGCCGTGGTCACCGACACGATCCCGCTCACCGACGACCAGGTCATCGCCGCCACCGGCGCGGTTCCCGGCGCCACCTGCGACGACTGGACCACCCTGCTGGCCCACCTGTCCCGGGTACACCCCAGCCGGTACGGCGCACTGGTCGAGGGCACCAGCCTGGTCGGCCTCACCGCCGCCGGCCCCGTGCCCGACCAGGACGTCGCCCTGCGCCTGGTGGTCCTGGTCGACCGGCTGTACGACCGCGACGTCCCGGTGCTGCTCGGCTCCGCCGGTGCCGGGTCGCTGTTCAGTCCCGAGATGCTGGCGGGCGGCTACCGGAAGAAGTACTACCGCGCGCTGTCCCGCCTGGGCGCCCTGGTCGACCGCGGCCGCGCGGAGTTCCTGGCCTGACGCCGGCCGGCGCGCGCGTGCTGCCCCGCCCGGGCACCCTGCGCGTCGCCCGCATCGCCCGGGATGTCCGGGCCGCTGCAGGACAGCCCGGCCGCGCCGCCCGGGCCGCCCGCGACGCTGCAGGACGGCCCACCCGCTGCGCCGAGAGTGCACATCTGCAGCCTTCCTGGCTCGGGAGGCGTGCATTCGTGCACTCTCGCCGCGCGCTGACCCGGGCGGGCGGCCCGCGGGGCCGGCGCAGCACGCTACGCGGGCACCCCGGGTGCCGCGCCGCCCGGCCATCCCGCGCGTCGCCCGAGATGCCCGCGGCGTCGCCGGGACAGCTAGCCCTCGTCGCCGAGAGTGCACGTTTGCAGGCCTTCAGGCTCGGGAGGCGTGCATTCGTGCACTCTCGCTGCGCTGTGACGCAGGCGGGTGCGCTCAAGGGGTCCGAGCAGTACTCCACCCGGCAACCCGCGTGCCGCCCATCCCGCGCGTCGCCCGGGATGCTTGCGGCGCCGCAGGACAGCTAGCCCGCGGCGCCGAGAGTGCACGTTTGCAGGCCTCCAGGCTCGGGAGGCGTGCATTCGTGCACTCTCGTTGCAGCTGACCCGGGCGGGCAGGCCCGCGGGGTCCGAGCAGCACGCCCGCGGCTCAGCGCAGCACGCCACTCGGGCTCAGCGCAGGACGACCACCGTGTGCCCGGGCACCACGACCCGGGCGCCGTCCTCGTCGGTGAGCACCCGCGCGCCGCCCGCCGCCCAGGCCGCCAGTACCTGCGGGGAGCCGGTGCGGCTCAGCGGGACGGTCTGCTCGTCGCCGGACAGGTTGATCACGACTCGGGCGTCGCCGCGGTGCAGGACCAGCCAGCTGCGCCAGGCCCGGTCGCGGGCCGCCTCCGGGGAGTGGTCCTCGGCCGTGCCCCCGGACCCCTCGGCGGCGGGGTCCCAGGTCAGCGCCGTGCGGGATCGGTCGCCGGAGCCCAGGTCGTCGACCTCCCGGCGCAGGGCGATCAGTCGCCGGTACCAGTCGTACAGCCGGCGGTGTCCGGGCAGTGCGGGCTCGGCCCAGTCCAGCCGGCTGCGTTCCAGGGACTCGGCGGCCTGCGGGTCGGGCACGGTGAACTCGTCGTCGGTGCGGCCGTACATGGTGGCCCAGCCGTGCGAGCCGAACTCGGCGGACCGGCCCTGGCGTACCGCCTCGGCCAGTTCCGGTTCGGGGTGGTCGGTGACGAACAGCCAGGGGGTGCGTGCGCCCCACTCCTCGCCCATGAACAGCATCGGGGTGAACGGCGACAGCACGATCAGTGCGGCCTCCGCGGCCAGGGCGTCGTCATCCAGCCGGTCCGAGGGCCGGTCGCCCAGCGCGCGGTTGCCCACCTGGTCGTGGTCGGAGCCGAAGACGACGAACCGGTGGCCATCCACCCCGTCCGGCACCGGGCGGCCCCAGTCCCGGCCGCGGAAGGTGGAGTGCCCGCCCTCGTGCACGAACACCCGGGTCATCGCGTGCGCCAAGGTCTCCGGGCTGCCGAAGTCGACGTAGTACCCCTGCCGCTCGCCGGTGAGCAGTGCGTGCACGGCGTGGTGCACGTCATCCGCCCACTGCGCGGTCATGCCCCAGCCACCCTCGGCGGTAGGGGTGATCGACACCGGGTCGTTCAGGTCGGTCTCGGCGATCAGGGACAGCGGGCGGCCCAGGTCGGTCGCCAGGGCGGCCACCGCGTCCGCGAGTTCGGCCAGCACGTGCCGGGGGGTGTCGTCGACCAGCGCGTGCACCGCGTCCAGCCGGAGCGCGTCGACGTGGAAGTCCCGCAGCCAGCGCAGCGCGGAGTCGATGATCCAGCGCCGCACCTCGGGTTCGCCCAGGTTGATCGCGGCGCCCCACGGCGTCTGGTGCGCGTCGGTGAAGTACGGCCCGAACTCGGCCAGGTAGTTCCCGGACGGCCCCAGGTGGTTGTGCACCACGTCCAGGCAGACCGCCAGCCCGGCCCGGTGCGCGGCGTCGACGAACCGTTGCAGCGCGGCCGGCCCGCCATAGGGCTGGTGCACGCCGTACAGCGACACCCCGTCGTAGCCCCAGCCGTGCCGCCCGTTGAACGGCGCCACCGGCAACAGCTCGACCACCTCGACGCCGAGGTCGGCCAGGTGACCGAGCCGGGGGATCGCGGCGTCCAGGGTGCCCTCGGCGGTGAAGGTGCCCACGTGCAGCTCGTAGATCACCGCCCCGCGCACGTCCCGCCCGGCCCAGGCGCCGTCCGCCCAGTCGAAGCGGCCGGCGTCGAACACCCGGGACGGGCCGTGCACGCCCTCGGGCTGCCAGGGCGAGCGCGGATCGGGCCGCGGCGGGCCGCCGTCCAGGCTGAGCGCGTAGTCGGTACCGTGCGGCAGGTCGTGCGCGCCGGCCCACCAGCCGCCGTCACCGGGGTCCAGCGCCAGCCGCTCGTCGCCGCCCTCGTCCGGGCCGGGCAGCACCAGCTCCACGGTCCGGGCCTGCGGTGCCCACACCCGCATCGCTCAGTCCTCCCTGACCAGCAGCGCCACCGGCAGCCGGTCCAGCAGTCCGGCCAGGTGCCGCACGCCCCCGGTCACCTCCCGGTCGGTGAACACCTCGCGCCACCGGCCCTCCGGCAACGCCACGGTGTGCTCGGCCCAGCCGCCCATCCGCTCCACCGAGGCGGCCAGCCGGGTGGCGACCACCGCGACTTGGGGCTGCTCGGCCACGGTCCGGGCGTAGGTGATCGCGTGCCCGGAGGAGTGCGCCAGCGGCACGAAGCCCGCCTCCGGTCCGGTGAAGGCCTCGCGCAGCTCCCGCCGCAGCCGGAGCGTGGTGGCGGTGACCAGCAGCTTCTCGTCCGCGAGGTCCCGGGGTCCAGCGCCCTCGTCCAGCCGGGCCAGCCGGGTGGCGATCGCGGCGTGGTCCACCGGTCGCCGGTTGTCCGGGTCGACCAGCGCCACCGCCGGCACCTCGGTGCCCTGGTAGACGTCCGCCACGCCGGGCAGGGTCAACTGGACCAGCGCGGTGCCCAGGGTGGCCGCCCGGACGGCCTCCCGGGTGCGCAGCTCCCACCGGGTGAACAGCTCGGCGATCGCCGGGTCGGCCACCGCCTGGCGGGCGGCGGTCAGCACGGCGGACTCGTAGGCCTCGTCCGGTGAGGTCCAGCTGGTGTGCTGCTTGGCCTCCCGCACCGCCTTGGTCAGGTACTCGGTCAGCCGCTCGGCCTCGATCGGGCCCTCGGCGGTCCAGGTGCCGGCCAGGGTCTGCCAGAGCAGGTTCTCGGTCCGGCCGTCCAGCAGTGCCGGGCGCCAGGCGGCCGAGGCGGCGCGCAGGCCGGTGACCAGCTCCGCCCACTCCACCGGCAGCTCGGACAGCACGCCGATCCGGGCCCGGACATCCGCCGAGCGCTTGGTGTCGTGGGTGGACAGCGTGGTCATCCCCAGCGGGGAGGTGACCTGCATCCGGCCGGCCCAGGTGAGCAACTCGGTGGGGGACAGCGCGAACCGGTCCGGCTCCCCGCCGACCTCGCACAGCGAGATCAGGTGCGTCCAGCGGTAGAACGCGGTGTCCTCGACGCCCTTGGCCATCACCGCGCCGCAGGTCTGCTGGAAGCGCACGATCAGCTCGTCGCGACGGGCATCGCGGGTCCGGCCGGCGGATCCGACCTCGCGGCCGAGCAGCAGGTCGACCAGGACGTCCATCGTGGCGGCGCGTTCGGGCGACAGCCGGGTGCGGGCCAGCGCGGCGGCGGCGGACAGCACCTCGACGTCCTCCGGGTGCGGCGCCTCGCCGGGCACCACGTACGCCCGGTAGCGGTCCATCGCGACCAGCAGCTCGATCAGGCAGTCCTGCAGCGACCGCCAGGTGTGGTCGCGCAGCCGCAGGTCGCCGGAGCAGACCTCCGCGGCCAGCTCGGTCAGCCGGTGCACCTCGGCGTACAGCGCCCGGTCCACCACCTCCCGCTTGGCCTGGTCGATCAGCGCGGGCAGGGCGTCGGTGGTGTCGCCGGTCAGCCGGTGCATCAGCGCGCCCAGCTTCCCGCCGCCGCCCGGGTCGACGAAGGTCTGCTGGATCCGCCAGGCGGTGTCGTACCCGGTGCTGCCCGCGGTGTCCCAGCCCGGGGGCAGCTCCTCGTCGTTCTGCAGGATCTTCTCCACCACCACCCAGGCGCCGCGGGTGGCCTCACGCAGCCGAGCCAGGTAGCCGGCCGGGTCGGCCAGACCGTCCGGGTGGTCGATCCGCAACCCGTCGATCACGCCCTCGTGCAGCAGCCGCAGCACCAGGGCGTGGGTGGCGTCGAAGACCTCGGGGTCCTCGACCCGGATCGCCGCCAGCGTCCCCACGTCGAAGAACCGGCGGTAGTTGAGCTCCTCGTCGGCGACCCGCCAGTACGCCAGCCGGTAGTGCTGACGTTCGACCAGTTCGCCCAGCGGTAGCGCCTCGGTGCCGGGCCGGACCGGAAACACGTGGTCGTAGTAGCGCAGCACCGGGCCGACGTCGTCGTCGGTGTCCAGGGTCAGCTCGCCCCGGGCCAGCACCGCCCCGATCCGGTCGCCCAGCACCGGCATCAGCACCGCACCCTCACCGGCGGACCAGTCCACGTCGAACCAGGCCGCGTAGGGCGACTCCGGCCCCTCGGCCAGCACCGACCACAGCGCGCGGTTGTGCCAGACCGGGGTGGGCACCGCCATGTGGTTCGGCACGATGTCCAACACCAGGCCCAGCCCGGCGGCGTGCGCGGCCTCGGCCAGGCGGCGCAGCGCGTCCTCGCCGCCCAGCTCCGGGGCGACCTCGTCATGGTCCACCACGTCGTAGCCGTGGGTGGAGCCCGGCGCGGCCCGCAGCACCGGCGACAGGTACAGGTGCGTGACGCCGAGCGTGTCCAGGTAGGGCACCAGGTCCGCCGCGTCGTCCAGCGACAGGTCGGGTCCGAGTTGCAGCCGGTAGGTGGACACCGGGACCGGGCGGCCCGGCGCCGGCAGCCGGCGGCTCGGGGTGCTGGGCTCGCTCACTCGCCGGCCTCGGCCTCGGCCATCGGGGGACGGGTCAGCACCACCAGCGAGCGCGGCGCCAGGCTGAGCTCGGCCCGGGCCTTCTTGACCTCCCCGGCCTCGAACTGGCTGTCGGTGTCCAGCACCACGGTCCAGGTATCGCCGTAGTCCTCGCCGGGCAGGGAGAACGTCACCGGCTCGGGGGCACCGTTGAACAGCACCAGGAAGGAGTCGTCCACCACCTCCTCGCCGCGCAGGTCCGGCTCCGCGATCGCGTCACCGTTGAGGAAGACCATCACCGAGCGGGCATAGGCCTCCTGCCATTGCTCGTCCGACATGTGCGTGCCGCACGGGTCCAGCCAGGCGATGTCGCGCAGGTCGGACTCCCCGCCACGCTCCGGCGCCCCGGCGAAGAACCGGCGGCGGCGGAACACCGGGTGGTCGCGGCGCAGCGCCACCACCGTGCGGGTGTACTCCAGCAACTGCTCCCGGGTGGCATCCAGGTCCCAGTCCACCCAGGACAGCTCGTTGTCCTGGCAGTAGACGTTGTTGTTGCCCTGCTGGGTGCGGCCCAGCTCGTCGCCGTGCGCCAGCATCGGCACGCCCTGGGACAGCAGCAGGGTGGCCAGGAAGTTGCGGGACTGGCGCTGCCGCAGCTCGGTCACCTCGGGATCGTCGGTCGGGCCCTCGACCCCGCAGTTCCAGGACCGGTTGAACGACTCGCCGTCCTTGTTGTCCTCGCCGTTGGCCTCGTTGTGCTTCTCGTTGTAGGACACCAGGTCGCGCAGGGTGAAGCCGTCGTGGGCGGTGATGAAGTTCACGCTGGCGATCGGCCGGCGCCCGGTGTGCTCGTACAGATCCGAGGACCCGGACAGCCGGCTGGCGAACTCGGCCAGGGTGGACGGCTCACCACGCCAGAAGTCCCGCACGGTGTCCCGGTAGCGCCCGTTCCACTCCGACCACAGCGGCGGGAAGCCACCGACCTGGTAGCCGCCGTCGCCCAGATCCCACGGCTCGGCGATCAGCTTCACCTGGGAGATCACCGGGTCCTGCTGCACGATGTCGAAGAACGCGCTCAGCCGGTCGACCTCATGGAACTGCCGGGCCAGGGTGGCCGCCAGGTCGAAGCGGAAGCCGTCCACGTGCATGTCGTGCACCCAGTACCGCAGCGAGTCCATGATCAGCTGCAGCACGTGCGGGGAGCGCATCAGCAGCGAGTTCCCGGTGCCGGTGGTGTCGAAGTAGTGCGCCCGGTCGTCGTCGACCAACCGGTAGTAGGAGGCGTTGTCGATCCCGCGGAAGCTCAGGGTCGGGCCCAGGTGGTTGCCCTCGGCGGTGTGGTTGTAGACCACGTCGAGGATCACCTCGATGTCGGCGGCGTGCAGCGCCTTGACCATCGCCTTGAACTCCTGCACCTGCTGGCCGGTGGACCCGTAGGCCGCATAGCCGTTGTGCGGGGCGAAGAAGCCGATCGTGTTGTAGCCCCAGTAGTTGGTCAGTCCGCGGTCGGCCAGGGCGGGGTCGTGCACGAACTGGTGCACCGGCATCAGCTCGACCGCGGTCACCCCCAGATCCGTGAGGTGCTCGACCACCGCGGGGTGACCCAGCGCCGAGTAGGTGCCGCGGATGTCCTCGGGCACCTCCGGGTGCAGCTTGGTCAGGCCGCGCACGTGCGCCTCGTAGATCACCGACTCGTGGTACTCGTGCTGCGGCGGGCGGTCGTGGCCCCAGTCGAAGTACGGGTTCACCACCACCGACGTCATGGTGTGCCCGGCCGAGTCCGCGGTGTTGCGGGTCTGCGGGTCGCCGAAGGTGTAGCTGTACAGCGACGGGTCGCCGTCGATCTGCCCGTCGATCGCCTTGGCGTACGGGTCGAGCAGCAGCTTGTTCGGGTCGCAGCGGTGCCCGGCAGCCGGGTCGTAGGGCCCGTGCACCCGGTAGCCGTAGCGCTGCCCGGGCTGGGCCGCGGGCAGGTAGCCGTGCCAGACGAAGGCATCGACCTCGGGCAGATCGATCCGGCGCTCGCTGCCGTCGGCGTCCACCAGGCACAGTTCGACCCGCTCGGCGACGGCCGAGAACAGCGCGAAGTTGGTCCCGCTGCCGTCGTAGGTGGCCCCCAGCGGGTAGGGGCGTCCGGGCCAGATCCTCATCCGAAAGTCCTCACCTGCACAGAGTGCCAGGCGTGACCGGGTTCCCGCAGGGCGAGCCGGTCGGGTGAATCCTCTGGGTGGAGGCTCGCAAATCGGGCAAATCGGACGCATCCTTGCCGCCATGGAGGACGACGACGACCAGGTGGTGATCACCAACGCCGACATCGCCGCGGCCAAACGCGACTGGCAGCTCGCCCGCAACCGGGGGGAGCTGCCCGAGCGGATCGACGCCGCCTACGACGTGTACCGCCGCCTGGTGTCGGCCCAGGCGCAACAGATCGCGGACACCTTCCGGGCCACCGGCACGCTGCGCTCCGATCAGGGCTGAGCGGTGGTCAGCTCCACCTCGGCGCGCGACAGGGTGGTCAGTGCGGCGATCGTGGTCGCGGTGGCCACCCCGGCGGTGAGGTCGGTCAGCACCCGGACCCCGAACCCGGCCTCCCGGGCGTCCAGCGCGGTGGCGGTGACGCAGTGGTCGGTGGCCAGGCCGACCACGTCCACCTGGTCCACCCCGGCCTCGCGCAGCGCCGCGGCCAGATCGCCGGGGCGCCCGACCAGCTGCCCGGCGAAGCCCGAGTAGTCCTGGCGGCCCTGGCCCTTGTGCACCAGCACCGTGCCCTCCGGCAGCCGCAGCTCCGGGTGGAAGGCCGCACCGGTGCTGTCCCGCACGCAGTGCTCCGGCCAGGTGGTCACGTAGTCCGGGTCGCCATCCACCGCGAAGTGGCCGTCATTGCTGTCCGGCAGCGGCTCGTGCCAGTCCGCGGTGGCCGCGACCAGGGCGTAGTCGCCGGCCGAGCGGTCCAGGTAGCCGGTGATCGCCCGGGCCACCGCCGCCCCGCCCGCCACGGCCAGGGCGCCGCCCTCGCAGAAGTCGTTCTGCACATCCACCACCAGCAGTGCGCGCGTCATGGGCACGATCTTGCCCTTCAGGGCCGGGTGGCGACCACCGCCGTCGCGCCCAGATCCGGGTCCGTGACGATGCGTGGGGCCAGCCCGGCCGTCGCGCAGGCCGCCGCGGTGCGCTCCGCCTGGGCGGCCGAGGTCTCGATCACCAGCGTGCCGCCGGGGCGCAGCCAGTGCGGGGCGGCCGCGGCCACCCGCCGGTGCAGGGCCAGTCCGTCCGCACCCCCGTCCAGGGCGAGCAGCGGTTCGTGCTCCCGGGCCTCCACCGGCATCAGCGCGATCTGACCGGTCGGCACGTAGGGGGTGTTCGCCAGCAACACGTCCACCCGGCCCGTGAGCTCGGCGGGCAGCGGGGCGTCCAGGTCACCGGTCAGCGCCTGCCCGTCCACCCCGGCCTCGGCGATGGTCCGGGCGGCGCAGGCCACGGCGGCCGGGTCCAGGTCGCAGGACCACAGCCGGCTGCCCGGCAGCGCGAGGGCGGCGGCCACCCCGATCGCCCCGCTGCCGCAGCACAGGTCGACCAGCACCCGGCCGCCGGACCGGACCGCCTCCCGGACCAGCAGCTCACTGCGCCGGCGGGGCACGAACACCCCCGGCGCCACCGGCATCCGGCGACCGGCGAACTCCACCCAGCCCAGCACCTGCTCCAACGGCTCACCGGCGATGCGCCGGGCGGCCAGCGCGCGCAGCGCGGCCGGGTCGGCGGCGACCTCGGTCAGCAGGGCCGCCTCCTGCTCGGCGAAGACGCAGCCGGCGGCGCGCAACTCCTCGATCAGGGCGGCGGTGGGGGGACGGGGCACGGAGGAACGCTACGCGCCGCTAGGATGGCGTCACACGGCCCCGATAGCCCAACCGGCAGAGGCGTTCGGCTCAAACCCGATCCAGTGTGGGTTCGAATCCCACTCGGGGCACCGTCATCATCGGGGTGGGTCTACCACCCCCGCACCGGACCCCGGATCCTGGCCCACCGGCTCGGACCGGCGTCGCTGAGCGGGTGTCGGACCCGCGCGGCACCATGTCCGGATGGAACCGCTGCTGCTGCCGGATGCCGCCGCCTGGCGGGCGTGGCTGGATGCGCACGAGTCGGACTCGGACGGCGTGTGGCTGGTGCTGGCCAAGAAGGGCACGGTCGACCCGACCCGGTTGCTGGTCACCGAGGCGCTGGACGAGGCGCTGTGCTCCGGCTGGATCGACGGGCAGCGCAAGGGCCGGGACGCGGGCACCTTCCTGCAGCGCTACACCCCGCGCCGGCCGCGCAGCCTGTGGTCGGCGCGCAACGTCGAGTACATCGCCCGGCTGACCGCCGAGGGCCGGATGCGGCCGCGCGGGCTGGCCGAGGTCGACGCCGCCCGGGCCGACGGGCGCTGGGACCGGGCCTACGCCGGGTCCGCGGCGATCGAGGTGCCGCAGGATCTGCTGGACGCGCTCGCCGCCGCACCGGCCGCCGCGGAGGCGTTCGCCGCGCTCGGCCGGTCCGCCCGGTACTCGGTGCTGCACCAGGTCGTGACGGCGGCGACACCGCAGACCCGGGCCCGCCGGATCGAACGGTGGGTGGCCGCCCTGAGTGGGTGATGCCGGGGCAGTGCGCGGGTTCACAGCCGGACAATCCGCCACGAGGAGCAGCCGAGGACCTAGAATCCTCCGTGTGAGCACCCAGGACGCAACCCCGAACGAGGCAGTGGAGACGGCCGACGCCGCACCGCTGGACCTCGACATCCCCACCAAGACCGAGGAGAAGGCCGCCGACCCGGAGGCCCGCCCGGCCCGCCGCGCCGTCGTCGCCGAGGACGAGGCACTGATCCGGATGGACGTCGTCGAGACGCTCCGTGAGGCCGGATTCGACGTGGTGGGGGAGGCCGGCGACGGCGAGCAGGCGGTGGCGCTGGCCACCGAGCTCAAGCCCGACGTGGTCGTGATGGACGTCAAGATGCCCGTGCTGGACGGCATCTCCGCGGCCGAGCGGATCGCCAAGGGCCACCTGGCCCCGGTGGTGCTGCTGACCGCCTTCTCCCAGACCGAGCTGGTCGAGCGCGCCCGGGACGCCGGTGCGATGGCCTACGTGGTCAAGCCGTTCAGCCCGGCCGACCTGCTGCCCGCGGTCGAGATCGCGATCTCCCGCTACGCCCAGATCACCGCGCTGGAGTCCGAGGTCGCCGACCTCGCCGAGCGGTTCGAGACCCGCAAGCGCGTCGACCGCGCCAAGGGCCTGCTGATGACCAAGATGGGCCTGTCCGAGCCGGAGTCCTTCCGCTGGATCCAGAAGACCTCGATGGACCGCCGCCTCACCATGCGCGAGGTGGCCGACGCCGTGATCGACCAGGTGGGCGGCGCCTCCTGATCCCGGCCTGAACCCGGTGCTCCCACGGAACCCGGCCCGTCACGATGACGGGTCGGGTTCCGTGCTTTGTCACGAATCCACAACAACCCTGGTTGAGACACGACCGACACACGGGTGACACAGAGCGCCCCTAGCGTCGCCGCCACAGTGACCGGCGCGCCCGTCGCCGGACGTCCTCAGCAGAGGGGTTCCCCGCATGATTCGTACGACACATGCTCTCCAGGCGGCGGCACTCGCCGGTGCCGTCGCGCTCGTGCTGACCGCGTGCGCCAGCGGATCAGACGACGACGCGGAGGCCGGGTCCACCGGCAGCGGCTCCGGCAGCGGTGAGCCGCTGAAGATCGGCACCCTGCTCCCGCAGACCGGCACCCTGGCCTACCTCGGCCCGCCGGAGGTCGCCGGCGTCGATCTGGCGGTGCAGGAGATCAACGAGGCCGGCGGCGTGCTCGGCTCCGACATCGAGGTGGTGCACGCCGACTCCTCGGACGCCGACCACGGCGAGGTCGCCACCCAGTCCGTCACCGACCTGCTGTCCCAGGACGTGCAGGTCATCATCGGTGCGGCCTCGTCCTCGGTGACCTTCAACGTCATCGACGACATCACCGGCGCCGAGGTGGTGCAGATCTCACCCGCCAACACCGCCACCGGCCTGTCCGGGTACTCCGACTACTACTTCCGCACCGCCCCGCCGGACACGGTCCAGGGCGCCGCTCTCGGCAACCTGATCACCGGCGACGGCAAGGCCAACATCGGCATCCTGGTGTTCAACGACGACTACGGCACCTCGCTGCGGGACGTGGTCAAGAGCACCGTCGAGGAGGCCGGCGCCACGGTGGTCTACGGCAACCCGGGCGAGGAGTTCGACCCGGCCGCGTCGTCCTTCGCCACCGACGTGACCGCACTGATGGCGACCAGCCCGGACGCCGTGGTGATCCTCGCCTTCGAGCAGACCAAACAGATCATCCCGGAGCTGGTCGCCGCCGGGGTGGACCCGTCCACCATCTACATGGTCGACGGCAACACCGCCGACTACTCCGCCGACTTCGAGGCCGGCACGCTGGAGGGCGCCCAGGGCACCATCCCCGGCGCGTTCCCCAGCGACGACTTCCAGGCCCGGCTCAAGGAGGTCGACCCCAACCTGACCGACTACGCCTACGGTCCGGAGTCCTACGACGCCACGATCCTGGCGGCGCTGGCCGCGGTGAAGGGCGGCGGCACCGACGGCCCGACCATCCAGGCGAACATGGCCGCGGTCTCCGGCGCGGACGGCGGCGAGGAGTGCAGCACCTTCGCCGACTGCGTCGACCTGATCGAGGGCGGGGACGACATCCACTACGTCGGACAGGCCGGCATCGGCCCGTTCAACGAGGACAACGACCCGTCCAGCGCGTTCATCGGCGTCTACCAGTACGGCGCCGACAACAAGAACGTCTGGGTCAAGGCCGTGGAGGGCTCGGTCGGCTGAGCCCGGGCGCAGGACGCCGGGGCACCGCGTGTCGGTGCCCCGGCGTAGCGTCGCGCGCATGGACTACAGACTGGAACTCGTGCAGGTGCCGGTTTCCGACGTGGACCGCGCCATCGACTTCTACGTGCACCGGGCGGGCTTCGTGCTCGACGGTGACTTCCAGGTCAACGACGACCTCCGGTTCGTGCAACTCACCCCGCCCGGCTCGCCGGCCTCGATCGCGATCGGCACCGGGCTGACCGACATGGCCCCCGGCTCGGTGGAGGGCCTGCAGTTGGTGGTCACCGACATCGAGGCCGCCCGCGCCGACCTCACCGCCCGGGGACTGGACGTGGGGGAGGTGCAGGACTTCCCCTGGGGCCGGTTCGTGTTCTTCGCCGACCCGGACGGCAACCGGTGGGCGGTCCAGCAGGTGGTCCGCGGCTGACCCCTCGCCGGGTCGGCGGGCCGGGCCTACCGTGGGCGGCATGTGCCGGAACATCACGACCCTGCGGGGCCTGGAGCCGGCCGCGACCGACGAGGAGATCGAGGCCGCGGCCCGTCAGTTCGTCCGGAAGGTCACCGGCGTCCAGTCGGTGAGTGCCGCCACCGCCGGCCCGGTCGACCACGCGGTCGAGGAGATCGCCGCCATCGTCACCCGGCTGCTCGACGAGCTCCCGGACCGCCGCCGCCCGCCCGCGACCGTGCCACCGCTGCGCCGCCCCGAGGTGCGCGCCCGCCTGGGGCTCGGCGAGTTCCCCGACCCGGAACACGACCACGTGCACCGGGACGGGGAGGCACACGCGCACGCGCACTGAGCCCGCGCTGACTAACCCGCCAGGCCGCTCGTCCGTCCGCCCGCCTCAGCATCGCCGAGGGCGCAGTTCGCGTTGGTGCGCGGGCCCAGGTTCCAACGTCAACTGTGCCCTCGCTGGACGAGTGCGGAGAAGGTGTCGCGATCTGGGCGGTTCGGGCGGCAGTTTCTCCGCACTCGCCGGAGGGGGAGTCAGTCCTCGGCGAGTGCCACCACGGAGCGCGCCCGCTCGACCATCGCCACGTCCAGGAAGGTCCCGTCCGCGAGCACCACGGCCCCGACCCCGGCCTGGTGGGCGCCGGCGACCCGGTCGAGCACCTCGCGCGCCCGCTCGACCTCCGCGGCGTCCGGCGTGAACGCCGCCCGGATCGCCGGGAGCTGTCGCGGGTGGATGGCGGCCCGCCCGACGAAGCCGAGTGCCCGCCCGGCGACGCAGGACGCCCGCAGCCCGTCCAGGTCGGTGACGTGGGGGTACACCGACATGGCCGGCGCCGGCAGTCCGGCCGCACGGGCTGCGGTTACCACGCGGGACCGCACCCAGGCGAGGCCCTCCTCGCCGGAGACACCCAGGTCCGAGCGCAGGTCGGCCTCGCCGAGCCCGAGGGTGGCGACGGCGGGGTCGGCGGTGGCGACGGCGAAGGCGTGCTCGATGCCGAGCGCGTCCTCCAGCAGGAGGTGCAGTGGCCGTCCGGGCAGTGCGGCGGCCAGCGCCCGCACCGCCTCGGGCCGGTTGACCTTCGGCACCCGGAGACCCACGGACGCCGGGAGCTCGGCGACGGCAGCGAGGTCGTCGGCGTGCCACGGTGCGTGCTCCTGGTTCACCCGGACCTGTACCGGACGTCCGGCGGGGGCGGCGGCGATCAGGCCGGCGAGTGCGTCCCGGGCGGACGCCTTCCGGGCCGGGGCGACCGCATCCTCCAGGTCCAGCACCACCACGTCGGCGTCGCCGGCGAGTGCCTTGGCCGCGAGGTCCGGCCGGTCGGCGGGTGCGTAGAGCAGCGTGCGGACGGGGCGGGTCATCGGGCATCCTCCGCGGTCACGACGGCGGTCCGCACCGGGCGGGTCATCGCGCGTCCTGCGCGGGCAGGGCGGCGATCCACTCGGGTGGGCAGCCGAGCGCGGTGCGGACCGGGCGGGTCATATCGCGCCCTCCGCGCGCAGGGTGGCGATCCGCTCGGCCGGGTAACCGAGACCGGCGAGCACGGCCTCGGTGTCGGCGCCGTGCGGGCGACCGGTGAAGGCGATCACGGCGTCGTGCCCGGACATCCGGAACAGCGGGCCCTGCATGGCCATCGGTCCGAGCTCCGGGTCGTCGACGGTGTGGATGGTGCCCAGTGCCTGGAACTGCGGGTCGGCGACGATGTCGGCGGCGTCGTATACCGGTGCCACCGCTGCCTGCGCGGCCTCGAACGCGGCGACCACCTCGGCCCGGTCGCGCTCGGCGATCCAGCCACCGACCGCGGCGTCCAGCTCATCGGCGTGCCGGGCCCGGTCGGCGCCGTGGGCGAACCACGGCTCGTGCACGAGTTCGGGCCGGCCCACCAGCCGGATCACCCGCTCGGCGATCGACTGCGCGGAGGTCGACACCGCCACCCAGTGGCCGTCGCGGGTGCAGTAGACGTTGCGGGGCGCATTGTTCGCCGACCGGTTGCCGGTCCGGGGCTGCACCGTGCCGAGCTGGTCCCAGCGGGTGATCTGCGGGCCGAGCATCGCCAGGATCGGCTCGATGATCGCGACGTCCACCACCTCGCCGCGCCCGGTGCGGTCCCGGGCGTGCAGGGCGGTCATGATCGCGAAGGCCGTGGCGAGGGACGCGATGCCGTCGGCCAGCCCGAACGGTGGCAGGGTCGGCGGGCCATCCGGGTCGCCGGTCATGGCGGCGAAGCCACTCATCGCCTCGGCGAGGGTGCCGAAGCCGGGCCGGGTGCGGTACGGCCCGAGCTGGCCGAACCCGCTGACCCGGGCCAGCACCAGCCGCGGGTTGTGTGCGGCCAGGACGTCGGGTCCGAGACCCCAGCGTTCGAGGGTGCCGGGCCGGAAGTTCTCGATCAGCACGTCGGAGCGTCCGACCAGGTCGAGCAGCACCTGGCGCCCGCCCGGGGCGGACAGGTTCGCGGTGACCGCGCGCTTGTTGCGGCCGAGGGTCTTCCACCACAGGTTCACCCCGTCCTTCGCGGCGCCGTGCCCGCGGGAGGGGTCCGGGCGGTCGGGGTGCTCGACCTTGATCACGTCGGCGCCGAGGTCGCCGAGGTGCATGGCGGCCATCGGTCCGGCGAACAGCGTCGAGGCGTCGATCACCCGCAGGCCGGACAGCGGGCCGGTGGCCGGGTCGCGGGAGACGGTCACGGCGCGACCTCCAGATCCCACGCGCACCGGAAGCCGATGCTGGTGCTGCGGGCGACTCCGAGGCCGGGCAGCAGGAACTTCAGGCTGACCTCGGGCGGCTGCGGCCCGCCGTCGACGTACCACTCCGAACCCTCGGATCGGTGGTCGGCGCCGCCCTTGAGCATCACGAACCGGGTCCGGCCGTCGGTGTGCTCGCTCTCGGTCCAGTTCCACACCACCGGACGGCCCCGGTGCAGCCCACCGGTCTGGCCGGCGAGCTGCCACTCGTCCTCGGTGGGCAGCCGCCCGCCCCGCCAGGCGCAGTACGCACGGGCGTCGGCCAGGTCGACCTGCGTCACGGGCGCATCGTCGGCCTGCGACCCGGCGAGGAACCGGTGCCCGACCGCAGGCCGGTAGCCGGTGGCGGCGACGAAGGAAGCGAACTCGGCGCGGGTGACCTCGGTCCGGGCGACGGCGACCGGACGCGGCAGGTGCCCGTCCCGCTGCAGGGTGCGCGCGTCATGCAACCGCGGCGGCAGCGGCTTCCACTCGTCCACATAGGGCGCGCCCTGGTACATGCCGGTCTCCCGGGCCCGGTACCGGACGGTCAGCACCCAGTCGCCGGCCGGGACCAGCACCGCGTCCGCCGGAACCTCCGACCGTGCCACCGGCGCCGGGTCCGGTGCGCCGACCCGGCGGGCGAGTCGGTGCTGGAAGGCGGCATCGGGATCGTGCCGCAGGTCCCCGGCCCGCGCGGCCGCCATCACACCGGCCACCCAGTCCGGCTCGGCGGTCCCGGGTTCCAGGTGCAGCAGCGCGGCCACCCCCCGGGCCGGCACCACGACGTCCGCACCGGGTTCGGTGCCGGTCAGCAGGTCGATCACCCGTCCGGGCCGCTCGGGCAGGACGGGTCCGCGCGCGTCGGTGCCGGCGCGGTTCACCACCGTCCAGAGCGTGACGCCGTCCAGGGCGAACGAGGAGGCGTACAGCCCGGGTGCGGCATCGGGCGCGAGGGCGGCCAGCGGCGTCCATTCGCCGGTGCGGAGCAGGTCACCGGCGGCCCGCTGCACGGCCAGCATCCGGCGCAGGGTGGCGGCATCGCGCCGGCTCCACCCGACCCAGACCCCGAACACCACCTCCCACACCATGACGCCGACCCCGTTCAGCCACGCCGACTGCAACTCCTCGGAGTGGTCCCGGTGCCAGCGCCGGACGTGGTGCTGCATGTGCCGGCGCTCGAACCAGTGCGCGCGCAGCACCCCGGGGACCGGGCTGTCGGCGAAGAACTGCGCCCAGGACGCGGTGTGGTCGGCGATCCGCTCGGTGGCCAGCTTCGACTCGCCCTCGAGCACCAGGCCGGGCCGGGCGCGTTCCAGGCGGTCGACCAGATCCGGGTCGGCCTTGCGGAGCGTGTCGAGGAACACCCCGTCTGCCCCGAGGTCGGCGACCAGGGCGGCGAGCTCGGTGGCGTCGTCGGCGCCGCGCCGGGTGCCGGTGTCCCACGGGTTGTAGTCCACGAAGACCCGCAGCCCGGCGGCGTGCAGGTCCGACACCAGATCGCCGATCCCCGGGACGTCCCGGTAGTGGTCCCACTGGTTCCGGTCGTCGATGCCGATCACCGGGTAGGCGTGCCAGAGCACCACCGCGTCCAGGCCGCCGAACCGCTCGGCGTCGGCCAGGAACCGCTCCGGGGTGAACCGGTGGGCGTCGGCGTCGTAGAGCAGCTCGTCCCACAGCCAGACCTGCGCGACGGTGTGGCAGCCGGCCGCCCACAGCCCGCCGGGGCGGCGGTACGCGACGTCGTCGTAGCCGTGCCGGCGACGGGCGTCGGCGCGCCAGGCGTGCAGTCGCTCGCGCCAGGCGGGCAGCAGTGCCGGGTCGTCCGGGGCGGCGAAGATCTTGGCGTCGTCGAGTGCCGCGAGGTCGGCATCCGGGTCCAGCGGCACCGGGGTCGGGAGGTCGATCGGGCGGGGGACGAGCGGGTCGAACGTCACGGGGTCTCCTGGTTCTGGTCCTGCGGGTGTGCCCCCATCACGTCGGTGGCCAACTCGGCGCGGACCCGCAGCGTGCGGGCGGCCAGCTCGGTGATCCGGTGCTCCGCCGGCCCGGGCAGCGACGTGGCGATCCGGTCGTCCAGCGGCGTCACCCAGCGCGGGTCGAGGGCGGCGGCGCCGGTCAGCCCGCCGACCACCGAGCCGACGGTGGCGGCCGAGGAGTCGGTGTCCCAGCCCGCGGTGACCGCGGCGCTGATGCTGCGCCCGAGGTCCCCGCCGCCGACCCCGAGTGCCCAGGCGATCACCGCGGCGTTGTTCAGCACGTGCACCCAGTGCAGGTGGCCGTACCGGGCGTGCAGGGCGTCCAGCCCGGAGGCCAGGTCGGGTGCGGTCGCGGCGGTCCGGCGCCCGAAGCGGACCGCCTCGGCGAGCCGGCTGTCCGCCGGGATCGCGGTGTCTGCGGCGTCGAGCACCTGGTCGACCGTGTCGCAGACCAGCGCCGCCGAACAGGCCGCCGCGGCCCAGAGCGCGCCGTGTACGCCGTCCCGGGTGTGGCTCAGCCGGGCATCGACCCAGGCCAGTCGGGCCGCGTCGTGCACCCGGCCCGGGTGCACCCAGCCGGGCACGTCGGCGCGGATCAGGGCACCGATCCACTCGCGGAACGGATTGAGGTGGGTGGCGGTCTCCGGTACCGGACGGGCGTCGAGCAGATTGCGGTAGGCGGCCCGCTCGGCGGTGAAGGTGCGGCCGGCGGGCAGCTGGTCCAACCAGGCCTGCGCGACGTCCTCGGTGGTCAGGTGCGCGCCGTGCCGCTCCAGCAGGGTCAGGGCGAGCAGCGGGTAGTTCAGGTCGTCGTCCTCGGGGACGCCGTCGATGTTCTCCTCCAGGGAGGTGGGGGCGCTGCGCCGGTTCCACGGCCAGCGCCGCGCGACGTCCTCGGGGAGGCCGACCGCGGTGAACCAGCGGTCCAGTGGCCAACGTCCGGTGGCGCGCAGGATCTGCTCGATGCCGGCGCGCGGGATCTTCTCCACCGGCTTGCCGAGCAGGCACCCGGCGGCTCGGCCGGTCCACGCCCCGAGCACCCGGTCGGGCAGCGCGGACTCGTCCGGGGCGGGCAGCTCCGCGGCGGCCGGCAGCGTGGTCGCCAGCTCCGGCCAGGTCGCCGGGCCGGTGAGCCCGGCGGCGGCGGTCCGGCCGGCCACCTCGCCGAGCAGCTCACGGGCCAGCGCCCGCAGCTCCGGACCGGCGGGTTCCGGGCCGGCGCCGCTCACCGCCGGCGTGAGCGACCCGCCCGCGGCGGACCACCGGACGGCGACGTCCTGGACGTCCATGCCCTCGTCGGCGCACTGCACGAGTTCGTGCGGCAGCAGGTCCTCCGGCTGCGCCCAGGTCAGTCGCACGGCGCCTCCCGCAGCAGGGCGTCGAGGGCGGCCGCCCGGGTGCGGGCCCGCTCGGCGTCGGCCGCCAGCACGTCGGCGGCCGCCGCGGCCAGCTCCCGTCCGGTGGCGCGCAGGTCCATCCGGCTGGCCTCCTGCACCGCGTCCAGCCACTCGGCGGGCACGACGGCGGTGCCACCGAGTCCGGCGGCGAGCGCCCCGGCCATCACCGCGATCGAGTCCGCGTCCCGGCCGTAGTTCACCGCCGCCAGCACCGATCCCCGGTAGTCCCCGGCGTGCGCCGCGAGCAGGCCCAGCGCCACCGGGAGTTCCTCGATGGACTTGGTCCGGGAGGGGCGCCGGGCGTCGGCGGACATGTTCCGGTACTCCGGCCCGACCGAGTCGTAGGGGGCGACCGCCTCCCGGACCAGCCGGGCCAGGCGGCGTTCGTCCTGGTCCGACGCCGGAACGGGCAGGCCGGCCACCGCGGCGGTGACGGCGTCGAGCGCGGCCGCGGTCCCGTCGTGTGCGACCGACCGGGCGGCGGCGAGCACGTCGGCCACCGACGCCCCCGGGGTGAGCGCCGCCGCGACGGCAGCGGCGAACACCCCGGCGGCCTCCCGGCCGTAGGAGGACTGGTGCGGGGCGGTGACGTCGATCGCCTCGGCATAAGCCGCCCGCGGATCACCGGCGTTCACCACCCCGACCGGCGCCATGTACATCGCCGCGCCGCAGTTGACGATGTTGCCGACGCCGGCCTCGCGCGGATCGACGTGCCCGTAGTGCAGCCGGGCCACCAACCACTTCTCGGCCAGGAACACCCGCTGCAGGATCAGCGCCTCCGCCTCCAGCTCGGGGACCCAGGTCGGCTCCCCGATCATCCGCGGCACCAGGTCCTCGGCCACGGCGTAGGCGTCCAGATGCGTGCGCCGCGCCGCGTAGACCGCCACCAGCGCGCGCGTCATCAAGGTGTCGTCGGTGACGTGGCCGTCGCCCTTGTGGTACGGCGCGATCGGCCGGGCGGTGCGCCAGTCCGGGTAGTACGGGGGGACGATCCCCCGCACCCGGCCGCCGTACCGCTGCTCGATCTGCTCGGGCGTCCAGCCCTCGGTGGCGCCGCCCAGCGCGTCGCCCACGGCGGCGCCGGTGATCACGGCCTCCGCTCGGTCGTCCAGCCAGCTCACGGATGCTCCCTGCTCGTCGGTGCTCGGTGCTCGATGTCCCCGGCGGTCCTCGATCAGCTCGTGATCTCGTCCCACCCGGAGGTCAGCTCGTCCGCGAGGGTCGCGGAGTCGGTCTCGCCGGCCAGGAACCGCTGGAACGCGGGCGTGGCCACGGTGTCCTTCCACTGCGCGTAGGCGTCGACGAACAGGTACGGCGCCTCGGTGAAGTACTCACCGGAGGACAGCACCACGTCCCACCCGGGCTCGCCGGCCAGTTCCTCGGCCATCAGGTCGCGGGCGGAGGTGGAGGACGGGATCAGGGCGTCGGCCTGGTTCAGGGCGGCCAGGTTCTCCGGCTCGGTGAAGAAGTTCAGGAAGTCGGCGGCCTCCTCGACGTGCTCGGAGTCGATGTTGACCGACAGCGTCTGCGGGTTGGCGGCCTGCCCGGCGCCCTCCGAGCCCTCCAGCGGCGGCAGGACCACCCAGTCGAAGCCCTCGGGTGCGTCGGCGGTGATGTTCGCCGCCTGGTAGGAGCCCTGGATGGTCATCGCCACCTGGCCGGCGTAGAACGAGGCGAGCACCTCCGAGCCGGACTGGGTCAGCGTCACCGGGGCGAGGGTGCCCTCGGCCGTCATCTCCGAGACGATCTCCGGGATCGCCAGCTCGCCGTCGCCGACGGTCAGGGTCGCGTCCGCCCCGGAGCCCTCGAAGTAGGTGCCGCCGAAGCTCGGCCCCATGGTCATGAATGCGGCGGTCGGGCTCTTCAGGCCCCAGCCGAGTCCGGCCGTCGTGCCGGAGGTGGTCGCGCGGGCGATCTCCTGCAGCTCGTCCCAGGTCATCGTGTCGCCGGTCGGGATCTCGACCCCGGCCTGCTCCAGCAGGGTGCGGTTGGCGAACACCATGTACGACTGCAACTCGGTCGGGTAGCCCACCACTTGGTCGTCCACCGTGACCGTCGACATCACGCCCTCGGGCACGTCGGACACGAAGTCCTCGCTGATCAGGTCGGTCAGGTCGGCGAGGTAGCCGTCCACGGCGAACGGCACGATCCCGGCCGCCTCGTAGTGGATGATGTCCGGCGCCGCACCGCCGTTGAACTGGGTGATCAGCTTGTCGTAGATCCCGTCCCAGCCGGCGGGGACGATCTCGACCTGGACGTCCGGGTTCTCGGCGTTCCAGGCGTCCACGATGTTCTCGGTCGCCTCGATGGCGGCCGGCTGGTCGGACAGCGACTGGAAGGTGAGGGTCACCGGACCCTCATCGGCCCCGTCGTCCCCGCTGCCGCCCCCGCAGGCGGTCAGCAGCAGAACGGTGCCCGTGACGCTTGCGACGATGAAAGCTCCACGCGTGTGCATTGGCGGTACGCCTTTCCGATGGTGTGGTTCAGCCCTTGACGGCCCCGGCGAGCAGGCCGCCGGTGAGCTTCTTCTGCATGATCGAGAAGAAGACGATGCTCGGGATCGCGGCGAGGACGGACCCCGCGGCGAGCGGACCGAGCGCGACCTTGCCCTCGCCGCCGATGAACATCTTCAGCGTGATCGGCAGGGTGTAGTTCTCGGGGGATTGCAACAGCACGAGTGCGAAAAAGAACTCGTTCCAGGAGGACACGAAGGAGAACATCGCCGTCGCCACCACCCCCGGCATGAGCAGCGGCAGCACGATCTCGCGCAGCGCCCGCACCCGGCCGGCGCCGTCCATCGACGCCGCCTCCTCCAGGTCCACCGGGATCGCGGCGACGTAGCCCTGCAACATCCACAGCGCGAACGGCAGCGTGTAGGTGGTGTGCACCAGGGTCAGGCCGACCAGGCTGTCGGTCAGCCCGATCGTGCGCAGGATCAGGAACAGCGGCAGCACCACCAGGATCACCGGGAACACCTGGCTGACCAGGATCCAGCCGGTGCCCATCGTGCGCAGCACCCCCCGGAACCTGGCCAGCGCGTAGGCCGCGGGCAGTGCGATCAGCACCACGAGCGCGGTCGACACCAGCGCCACCCCGAGGGAGTTGCCCGCCGAACGGACCAGGCCCTGCCGCTCCAGCGCCTGGGCGAAGTTGTCCCAGTGCCACTGCTCGGGCAGCAGGCGCACGGACAGCGAGTTCAGTTCCCCCGACGACTTCACCGACGCCGACATCAGCCAGACCAGCGGGAAGGCGAGGAAGACGATGTACAGGGCCAGCGCGAGGTACTGCGCGGGACGGATCACGGCACGCATGTCAGCGCTCCTTCTCGTCGCGGAGCTGGGTTCGCAGGTACCCGACCAGCAGGAGGACGACCACCACCACCAGCACCACGCCCATCGCTGCGGCGTAGCCGATGTTCCGGTTCTTGAACGCCTCGATGTAGGTGAAGAGCATCGGCAGCATGGTCTTGCCGCCCGGCCCGCCCTCGGTCAGCACGTACACGAGGCTGAACGAGTTGAAGTTCCAGATGAAGTTCAGTGAGGAGATCGCGGTGATCACCGGCCGCAGGCTCGGCATCGTCACCGACCAGAACCGGCGCCAGGTGCTCGCACCGTCGATCGCGGCCGCCTCGTACATCTCGGTGGGGATCTGCTGCAGTCCGGCCAGCAGGGTCACCGTGGTCTGCGGCATCCCGACCCAGACCCCGACCACGATCACCGCCGGCAGTGCGGTGGAGAAGTCCGCGAGCCAGTTGATGTCGTCCGGCAGCCCGACCGCCCCGAGCGCGGCGTTCAGCGGCCCCGCGTTCGGCGAGTAGATCATCCGCCACATGATCGCCACGACCACCGGCGGCATCGCCCACGGGATCAGCGCCAGCACCCGGGTCAGGGCGCGCAGCCGCAGGTCGGCGGCCAGCAGCAGGGCCAGGCCCATCGCGGCGACGATCTGCAGCACCGTGACGGAGACCGCCCAGATCAGGCCGATCCGGAACGAGTCCCAGAAGAACGAGTTGCTCAGCAGCCGGGTGAAGTTGTCGACCCCGACGAACGAGTACTCCGGGTTGCGGACCAGGCGCGCATCGGTGAACGCCAGCGCGACGCCCACCACCAGCGGCGCGACGCTCAGCACCAGCACCGGCAGCAGGGACGGCAGCACCAGGGCGGCTGCCTCGCGGCGGCGCGCTCGGCCGAGCGGCCCACGGGACCTGTCGTCGCGGCCGCGTCGCCGGACGGGCGGGGGAGTCGTCGCAGTGGCGGTCATCGGGTCACCTCGCCGGCGGTCGACTCCCGGACCTGCAGCGCCGGCGGGACCGAGACGGCCCGGGGTGCGCGGTCGCCGCCGCCGTCCAGGCGGTCGAGGATGAGCCGGGCCGCCGCGCGACCACGTTCGGCGGCGCCCAGGGAGACGCTGGTCAGCGTCGGGTGGTAGACCCGGCCGATGTCCGTGTCGTCCATCCCGGTCACGGCCAGGTCGCCCGGCACCGCGATGGCCCGCGCGCGGGCGGCGCCCAGGACGCCGATGGCGAGCAGGTCGTTCGCGGCGACCACCGCATCCAGGGCCCGGTCGCCGGTGTGCCGGTCGAACAGCCGGTGTGCGGCGGCCAGGCCGGCGGCGACGGTGAAGTCATCGGCCAGCTCGGTGTCGGCGGTGGGCAGGTCGGCCCGGGCGACCGCCGCGTCGAAGCCGCGCTGCCGGGAGGCACCCGGAGTGGTGTCCAGCGGACCGTTGAGGAACCCGACCCGGCGCCGGCCGAGGCCCACGACGTGTTCGACCGCCTGCACGATGCCCGCCGCCGAGTCGGTCTGCACCGAGTCCAGGCCGTCGTCGGCGAGGTGGCGCCCGACCACGACGACCGGCACGGTCGCCTCCCGGAGCGTGGCGCGCAGCGCGTCGTCGATCCGCAGCGGGGAGATCACGATCCCGTCGACCAGCCCCGCGGCGAAGCTGCGCACCAGCGCGCCCGTCTCCTGCGGGGTGTCGCCGGACTCGGCCACGACCAGCCGGTACCCGCGCTCGGCGACCTGGTGCTGGATCGCGGTCATCATCTCGACGTAGACGGGGTTGCCGATGTCGGCGACGGCGAAGGCGATCTGGAACGTCCGGCGCAGTCGCAGCGAGCGGCCGGTGCCGTCCGGGGTGTACCCGAGCTCCTCGGCGGCCGCCCGCACCCGGGCCACCATCGCGGGGCTGGCGCCGGTGCCGTTCAGGGCCCGGGAGGCAGACGCCAACGAGACGCCGGCATGGGCGGCGACCTCGGGCAGGGTGGCGCGGTGAGCGGACACGGTGACGGCTCCCTCGACGGTGAGGCGGGCTGTGGCGAACGGTGCGTCGTTGCACCGCTGGAAACGTTTCCGACCCCGAGTGTGGCCCGCCGGGGGCAGCGGTGTCAACGCCCCCCACGCTCCGGCCCCTGGCCCCGCCTGCCCCACCCGGCCTCGCTCGCCCCCGCCCGGCCCCACCCGGCCTCGCCCGGCCCCGTTCGGCCCCGTTCGGCCCCGTTCGGCCCCGCCCGCCCCCGCT
>NZ_JAAXOX010000006.1 GCF_012396125.1 Cellulomonas denverensis
TCCGGATGAGCCGCTGAAGGAGCCTGGTGAGGGCGAGAAGCCGCCGGTGGTCGTGGTCAAGGACCCCGCTGGTAACGAGTCCGACCCGGTCGATGTGATCGTGGACACCACGCCGCCGGACGCTCCGATCGTGCACCCGGGTCAGGGTGACAAGGTCGAGGTCGAGGGTGTGGAGGACGGTGCCAAGCCGATCATTCGTGACCCTGACACGGGCGAGGAGATTCCTGGTTCGTGGGAGGACAAGGGTGATGGGAACTGGACGTTCACTCCGGATGAGCCGCTGAAGGAGCCTGGTGAGGGCGAGAAGCCGCCGGTGGTCGTGGTCAAGGACCCCGCTGGTAACGAGTCCGACCCGGTCGATGTGATCGTGGACACCACGCCGCCGGACGCTCCGGTGCTGAACCCGACCAATGGCGCCCGGATCACCGGCACCGCCGAGCCGGGATCGACGGTCACCCTGACCGACCAGAAGACCGGTGCGGTCCTCTGCGAGAAGGTCGCCGACGCCACGACCGGTGTGTTCAGCTGCGAGTTCTCGCCCGCACTGGCCGATGGTCTGGTGGTGACCGGTGTCGCCACCGACGCCGTGGGCAACGTCTCCGACCCCGCGTCGGTGACGGTGGATGCCACGGTGCCGGATGCGCCGGCGCTGAACCCGTCCAACGGGTCGACCGTCTCCGGGACCACGGTTCCGGGCGCGATGGTCGAGCTCACCCTGGTCAAGACCGGGGAGAAGCTGGGCACGGTGAAGGCCGACCCGGTTACCGGTGCGTTCGTGATGCCCTTCGATCCGCCGCTGGCGGACGGGACCATCGTGGGTGCGGTGGCGATCCTGGAGACCGGCAGCATCAGCCCGCAGTCGATGGTGGTCGTGGATCGGGTCGCTCCGGCGCCCCCGGTGCTCAACCCCAGCAACGGCACGAAGGTGTCGGGCACCGCTGAGCCGTCCTCGACGGTGACGCTGACCGACCCGAACGGGACCGTGCTCTGCACGGTGGTCGCGGATGCGAAGACCGGCGCGTTCAGCTGCCCGTTCACGCCGCCGCTGGCCCACGGGCTGGTGGTGACCGCTCGGGCGACCGACGCCGCCGGGAATGTCTCCGACCCCGCGTCGGTGACGGTGGACTCCGAGGCCCCGGCGCCGCCGAAGGTCGACGAGACCGACGGCGACAAGGTGACGGGCTGCGCCGAGCCGGGCGCGACGGTCAACGTCTACGACTCCCAGGGCAACCTGATCGGCACTGCCAAGGCCGATGAGGACTGCCGGTTCGAGATCACTCTCGACCCGCCGCAGGGCCCTGGATCTGAGATCGAGGTCGAGGTGGTCGACGACTCGGGCAACGTGTCCGACCGGGTCAAGGTCACCGTGCGCCGCCAGATCGAGGTGACTCTGTCCCAGGACGTGGTCGCCCCGGGTGAGCAGGTCACGGTCACCGCGACCGGCTTCGCCGAGGGCGAGCCGGGCGAGATCTGGTTGAACTCCACCCCGGTGCTGGTTGGCGAGGTCACGATGGACGCCGCTGGTGCGGTGACCCAGGTGATCACGGTGCCCGCCGACTTCCCGCTCGGCGCCCACAGCGTGGTCGTCAAGGGGATGGAGTCGGCGGCCGAGGGGAGTGCTCCGCTCCAGGTGGTGGCCGCTGGTGGCTCCGGATCCGGATCCGGTTCGGGTTCTGGTTCGGGCGCGCTGGCGATCACCGGTGGCGAGGCCGCGGGTCTGGCCGCTGGGGCGCTGCTGCTGCTCGGTGCCGGGTGGTGGGCGATCGCCCTCCGTCGCCGGCACGGCGCGCAGGTGAAGTGACGCCGGGCGGGGGCATCGGTCACCAGCACGGTGGCCGATGCCCCCGCCGCCGATGACCGGACGGGTGGGGCCACCGCGCCCCGCCCGTCCGGTCATGTCCCGGCCGCTGCACCCAGCGGTGCCGTGGGCGGGCGGTCGACCACCCAACTCATGGCCGAACCGCCACTCAGTCCGAGCGGGCACCCGTACGCCCGTGTGTGACTAGTCATTCGTTCCGATCTGACAGGAGATCACCCGTGACGACGCACAAGCGCACCCGTGGTTCGAGGACCCCACTGGCAGGGGCGGTTCCCCGCTGGCCGAGGCGACTGGTGGTGCCGGTCCTGGTGGCGGTAGCAGCGGTGGTGGTCGCTGCGATCCTGCTGGTCACCGGTGGCAACGGTGCCCCCGTCGAGGCGCGCAATGAGGTCACGGTGGCAGCGGGCTTCCCGGAGGACTTCCCATTGGCCGAGGGAACCCTGGTGGAGTCCCGGCTGGTCGGCGACCGGACGCACACCGCGACGGTCCAGGTGGACAGCACCGCGGCTCAGGACGCCGCGCTGCAACTGCTGGCGGATGCAGGCTTCCTGCCGACGGGGGAGATCGAGCGGGACGATCTGCGGTCCTACTCGATGGTCTCCGCCGGGCACGCGGTCACCGTGGTGCTCAAGGAGGAGGGCGGCGTGCCGGTGGTGACGTACACCATCGCGCCGCGCTGACCTGCGGGCCGGTCAGTCCTTGCGGGACTCCGGGATCAGCACCGACAGCACGAAGCTGACCACCGACACGATCAGCGCGCCGATCACCGCGGTGCCGAAGCTGTCGATCCGCAGGCCCCAGTCGGTCTGCTCGGTGATCCACGCCGTGAGCATCAGCATCAGGGCGTTCACCACCAGGGTGAACAGCCCGAGCGTCAGGATGTAGAGCGGGATGCTCAGCACCTGCACGATCGGCTTGACGATGGCGTTGACGATGCCGAACACCAGCGCGACCAGGAGGATGATCCCGATCTTGCCGCCGGTGGAATCGGCGCCGACGATCTCCATCCCGGACAGCAGGATCTCCGCCAGCCACAGGGCGACCCCGCTGATCAGTACGCGCACGACGAATCTCATGCCTCCGATGGTGCCAGCGCCGGTGGCATCCTGTCTTGCGTGAAGCACGTTCCGCTCCGGCCCGCTCTGTCCACGCTGCCGCCCTACGTCCCCGGTGCACGGGTGCCGGTGGGTGCGGCGGCCTACAAGCTGTCGTCGAACGAGAACCCGTACCCGCCGCTGCCCTCGGTGGTGGCGGCGATCGCGGATGCGGCGGTCGACGTGAACCGGTACCCGGACATGTACGCCACCGAGCTGACCGAGGCGGTCGCCGGGCACCTCGGCGTGCAGCCGGAGCAGGTGGTCGCGGGCTGTGGGTCGGTGGCGGTGCTGGGGCACATCCTGGCGGCGTTCTGCGATGCGGGCGATCAGGTGGTCTACCCGTGGCGGTCCTTCGAGGCGTACCCGATCGCGGTGACCCTCGCCGGCGGCGAGTCGGTGCAGGTGCCGGTGCGGGCGGACGGACGGCTGGACCTGCCGGCGATGGCCGCCGCGGTCACCGAGCGGACCCGGGTGGTGCTGGTGTGCACCCCGAACAACCCGACCGGCCCGGCGGTGCACGCGGATGAGCTGGCGGCGTTCCTGGCGGCGGTGCCCCGGGATGTGCTGGTGGTGCTGGACGAGGCCTATGTCGAGTTCGTCCGCGACCCGCAGGCGCCGGACGGCCTGGCCGTGCTGGCCGAGCACCGGAACGTGGTGCTGCTGCGGACCTTCTCCAAGGCGTACGGGCTGGCCGGGCTGCGGGTGGGCTTCGCGGTGGCGGACGCCCGGCTGGCGGCGGGGATCCGGGCGGCGTCGACGCCGTTCGGGGTGTCACACGTGGCGCAGCTGGCTGCGGTGGCCTCGCTGCGCGCGGTGGACGAGCTGTTGGACCGGGTGCAGCGGATCGTCGGTGAGCGCGGGCGGTTGCTGGCCGGGCTGCGGGAGCAGGGCTGGCAGGTGCCGGACTCGGAGGCGAACTTCGTCTGGTTGCCGCTGGGCGAGGACGCGCTGCGCTTCGCCCAGGAGGCGACCGCGGCGGGGGTGCTGGTGCGCCCGTTCGCCGGTGACGGGGTGCGGGTGAGTGTCGGCGAGCCGGAGGCGACGGATCTGGTGCTGAAGGTCACCTCCGGGTTCAGGCGGTAGCCCGCGCACCCTGCGGATAGGCTGCGACCAGCGGGTGAATCGACGGTTATGCCGAAGTGCCGCAATTCGCCTATCCTTCGCGGCTCAGCCAGGGGGATGTCTCGAAGGGTGGTCCGGTGACCGAGAGCGCTGACTGGCCCGCGCCCCCGATCGACTTCGGTGACCCCGCCGATGGCGACTCGATCCGGCTCCTGCTCGTGGAGGACGACGACGCGGACGCGGTCCTGGTCGCCGAGCACCTGGACGACGCCGGGTTGGCGGTGCACACCGATCATGTCCGCACGCTCAACGAGGCGATCGACCGGCTGGACGTCGACTGCGTGCTGCTCGACCTCGGGCTGCCGGACGCGCACGGGCTGGACGCGCTGCGCCGTCTGCTGTCCGCCGGTGCCCCCGCGGTGGTGGTGCTCACCGGCCGGACCGACACCGACACCGGGCTGCAGGCAGTCGCCGCCGGCGCGCAGGACTACCTGGTCAAAGGCGAGGTCGACGGCGAGCTGCTGAGCCGGTCGATCCGGTACGCGGTGCAGCGCCGCCAGCTGCAGACCGCGGACCTGCTGCTGTACCGCTCCCGGGTGCAGGCGGAGGAGACCGTGCGCTTCGAGCGTGCCCTGCTGCCCCGGCCCGCGGTGTCGGACCAGCGGCTGGAGGTCCGGGTCGGGTACCGGGCCGGCCGGGCCGGGGTGCTCGGCGGGGACTTCTACGACGTGGTCGAGTGCCCGGACGGCAGCGTGCTGGCCCTGGTCGGCGACGTCTGCGGGCACGGTCCGGACGAGGCGGCGCTCGGCGCGGTGCTGCGCACGGCCTGGCGGACCCTGGTGCTGGCCGGCGCCCCGGTGGCGGAGCTGTTCCCCCTGGTCGAGCGGGTGCTGATCTCCGAGCGCTCCCGCAGCGAGATCTTCACCACCGCGTCGATGGTGCGGATCGGCCCGGACCGGCAGACCGTGGACATGTACCTGGCCGGCCACCCGGTGCCGTTCCTGCTCGGCGACCCGGACACCGGCCGGCCCTCGCAGCTGCTGCCCACCGGGCACCGCGGCCGCGCGCTCGGCATCCCGGTGGACGGCGTCTGGGAGCCGGAGCGGCTGCGGGTCGGCGACCGGTGGCGGCTGATGATGTACACCGACGGGGTGCTGGAGGCGACGATCGCCGGCCGCGGCTCCGAACGGATCGGCAAGGAGGGGCTGTTGAAGGTGGTGGACGAGGCGCTGGCCGCGGACCGGGACGAGGTCGTGGAGTCGGTGCTGCAGGAGGTGCGCGCCCAGCACGGCGGCGAGCTGGTCGACGACACCGCCGTGGTGGTCGTCGGCTGGGACGGCCGCGAGGTGGTCGAGGCGTGAGCACTGCCGTCACCACCCGGCCTGCCCGCACCACCCGCACCCTGCGCGGCCGGCTGTTCCAGGCGCTGACCGCCGGCGGCATCGTGCTCGCCCTGATCGTGGCCGCGGCCGTGCTGGCGCTCTGGCAGATGATCGACCGGCAGAACCAGGTCGCCGACCGGTACTTCAGCGCGATCACCGCGGCGGAGAGCGCGTACACCGGTCTGGTCGATGCCGAGACCGCGGTGCGGGGCTACGCGCTGACCGGGTCGGAGGTGACCCTCGAACCGTATGAGCGGGTGGACGAGGCGCTGGACACCTTCGCCGAGGTCGCGGAGAACGCCGACGGACGGTACCCCGAGGAGATGCAGGACGCGGCCGGCCGGGCGCTGGTCGCCGCCCAGGAGTGGGACGAGCGGGTCGCGGCACCGATCATCGAGCACGTGGCCGCCAACGGACCCGCCGCGGTGACCCCGGACGAGATCACCGCCGGCCAGGTGGTCTTCGACCGGACCCGCGACGCGGTGCAGCACTACCTCGACCTGCTGGCCGACCGCCGCAGCCAGGCCGCCGAGCAGCTGGACACCTGGACCCAGGTGGTGGTGGCGACGATGGCCGTGCTGGTCTTCGCCGCGGTGGTCGCCGCCGCGCTGCTCTGGCAGACCCTGAGCCGGTGGATCACCGAGCCGCTGAATGCGCTGGCCGAGGACAGCCGCGCGGTGTCCTCCGGCGACCTGCACCACCGGGTGGAGACCACGGGTCCGGGCGAGATCGCGAACCTGGCCGCCGACGTCGAACAGATGCGGCTGAGCCTGGTCGCCCAGCTGCAGTCGATCGAGGCCTCCCGCGCCGAGGTCGCCGCCGCGCACGAGCAGCTGACCGAACAGGCGGAGGAGCTGCGCCGGTCGAACCGGGACCTGGAGCAGTTCGCCTACGTGGCCTCGCACGACCTGCAGGAGCCGCTGCGCAAGGTGGCCAGCTTCACCCAGCTGCTGCAGAAGCGGTACGGCGGCCAGCTGGACGAGCGGGCGGACCAGTACATCGGCTTCGCGGTGGACGGCGCCAAGCGGATGCAGGCGCTGATCCAGGACCTGCTCGGTTTCTCCCGGGTCGGCCGGATCGGCGGCGAGGTCACCGAGGTGCCGATGGACGCCGCCCTGGCCGAGGCGCTGGACAACCTGGGCGACCGGGTGGAGGACACCGGGGCGGTGGTCGAGGCCGACGGCCTGCCGGTGGTCAGCGGCGAACGCGGGCTGCTGGTCCAGTTGTTGCAGAACCTGGTCGGCAACGCGATCAAGTTCCACGACCCCGACCGGCCCCCGGTGGTGCGGCTGAGCGCCGAGCGGGTCGGCGACGAGTGGGAGTTCGAGTGCCGGGACAACGGCATCGGCATCGACCCCCAGTACGCCGAGCGGGTGTTCGTCATCTTCCAGCGACTGCACCCCAAGGACGTGTACGGCGGCACCGGCATCGGGCTGGCGCTGTGCAAGAAGATCGTCGAATACCACGGCGGTCGGATCTGGCTCGGCGACTCCGAAGGGCCCGGTACCAGCATCCGCTGGACGCTGCCCGCGGCGGCACCCGACGACAACACGCCGGTCGCAGCCGGCGGGACGGAGGAATGAACATGGCGGGCAAGGTCATCGACGTGCTGTTGGTGGAGGACGACCCGGGCGACGTGCTCATGACCCAGGAGGCGTTCGAGCACAACAAGGTCGCCAACCGGCTGTCCGTGGTCGCGGACGGGGTCAGTGCGATGGAGTTCCTGCGCAAGGAGGGCGAGCACGCGAACGCCCCCACGCCGGACCTGATCCTGCTGGACCTCAACCTGCCGAAGATGGACGGCCGCGAGGTGCTGGAGGCGCTCAAGGGCGACGAGGCGCTGCGCCGGATCCCGGTGGTGGTGCTGACCACCTCCGAGGCCGAGGAGGACGTGGTCCGCTCCTACTCCCTGCATGCGAACGCCTACGTGACCAAGCCGGTGGACTTCGACCGGTTCATCGAGGTCGTGCGGCAGATCGACGAGTTCTTCGTCGAGGTGGTCCGGCTGCCGCAGCGCTGAAGCCGCAGTCGACGACGGCCCGTCCCGGGCGCCCGGGGCGGGCCGTCGTGCGTCGTCCGGGTGCCGGGACCGGCCCGGGCGAGGATGCTGTCCGGCATGGACGACACGACACAGAACGAGGTCCTCGCCTGGCTGGGCAGCGGGATCGGGATCACGATCGCGATCGTGATCTGGCTGATCTTCGTGATCGCCTACATCCGGATCATCCAGAAGGCCGGCTACTCGGGCTGGTGGATCCTGATCGGCCTGGTCCCGGTGGTGAACGTGGTGATGTTCCTGGTGTTCGCCTACTCCCGGTGGCCGATCCAGCGGGAGAACGACGAGCTGCGAGCCCGGCTCGGGGTTCCCCCCGGGTACTGACCGGCTTCCCGGATTCGCACCCGCGCGACCGCCCGCCAGGCTGGTGTCACGCGGTTGTGGAGTCCGCACAACCGGTCCCGGGCAGACTTGACGGTCCCCAGGACTGCGGACCTACGGTTGCGTAGCCTACGGTGGCGTAGGTTGAACGACGTCCCGGTCCCGGGGCGGCGACGCAGGCGAAGGAGAACCGCGTGCACGACAGCGGACCGCTGACCGACGACGGCCTGGTCCAGCTGCTCACCCCCGGTGGTGAGCGACTGGAACACCCCGAGTACAGCCCCCGGGTGGCGCACCTGGACTCCGCGGCCCTGCTCGGCATGTGGCGCGACATGGTGCTGGTGCGGCGCTTCGACACCGAGGCCACCTCGCTGCAGCGCCAGGGCGAACTGGGCCTGTGGGTGCAGAGCCTGGGGCAGGAGGCCGCGCAGATCGGCTCCGGCCGGGCGCTGGCGCCGCAGGACTTCGTGTTCCCGTCCTACCGCGAGCACGGCGTGGCCCACACCCGCGGCCTGGACCTGACCGAACTGCTGCGGCTGTTCCGCGGCGTCGACCACGGCGGCTGGGACCCGGCCGCGCACAACTTTCACCTGTACACGCTGGTGATCGGCTCGCACACCCTGCACGCCACCGGCTACGCGATGGGCGTCCAGCGCGACGGCGCGGTCGGCACCGGCGACCCCGAGCGGGACACCGCCGTGGTGACCTACTTCGGCGACGGGGCAACCAGCCAGGGCGACGTGAACGAGGCCCTGGTGTTCTCCGCGGTGAACAACGCCCCGCTGGTGCTGTTCTGCCAGAACAACCAGTGGGCGATCTCCGAGTCCACCGTTCGCCAGACCCGGGTCCCACTGGCCGACCGCGGCCTGGGCTTCGGGGTGCCGAGCGTCCGGGTCGACGGCAACGACGTGCTGGCCTGCTACGCCGTCACCGCCGAGGCGCTGGAACGGGCACGCTCCGGCGGCGGACCGACCTTCATCGAGGCGTTCACCTACCGGATGGGCGCCCACACCACCTCCGACGACCCGACCCGCTACCGGTCGGCCGCCGAGGAGGACTACTGGCGCCAGCGTGACCCGATCGACCGGCTCACCACCTACCTGACCGGCACCGGCGCCCTCACCGACGCGGTCCGGGCCGAGGTCGAGGCCGAGGCGGACGCCCTGGGTGAGCGGGTGCGCGAGTTCACCCGGTCCCTCGGCCGGCCGAGCACCGCCACGATGTTCGAGCACGTCTACGCCACCCCGCACGCCATCGTCGACGCCGAGCGCCAGTGGTTCGAGCGTTACGAGTCGTCCTTCATCGGAGGTGCCGAGTGAGTACGCAGAAGATCACCTTCGCCAAGGCGATCAACACCGGGCTGCGCCGCGCGATGGAGCGCGACCCGAAGGTGATGCTGATGGGCGAGGACATCGGCGCCCTCGGTGGCGTGTTCCGGGTGACCGACGGCCTGGCCAAGGACTTCGGCACCGACCGGGTGGTGGACACCCCGCTCGCCGAGTCCGGGATCATCGGCACCGCGATCGGCCTGGCCCTGCGCGGCTACCGCCCGGTGTGCGAGATCCAGTTCGACGGGTTCATCTTCCCGGGCTTCGACCAGATCACCACCCAGCTGTCCAAGATGCACTACCGGTCCCGCGGGCGGCTGAACCTGCCGGTCGTGATCCGGGTGCCGTTCGGCGGCGGGATCGGCGCGGTCGAGCACCACAGCGAGTCGCCGGAGGTGCTGTTCGCGCACACCGCCGGCCTGCGGGTGGTCAGCCCGTCCACCCCGGCCGACGCGCACGTGATGATCCAGCAGGCGATCGCCAGCCCCGACCCAGTGCTGTTCTTCGAGCCGAAGGGCCGGTACTGGGAGAAGGGCGAGGTCGACACCGAGGGCGACGCGCTCGCCCCCGAGGCCGGTGCCCTGCTCGACTCCGCGCGCATCCTGCGGCCCGGCACCGACGTCACCCTGGTCGCACACGGGCCGACCGTGGCCACCGCGCTCAAGGTCGCCGAGTCCGCCGCCGCCGAGGGCCGCAGCATCGAGGTGGTCGACCTGCGCGCGATCTCCCCGCTGGACGTGACCACGGTCGCCGAGTCGGTCCGCCGCACCGGCCGCTGCGTGGTCATGCACGAGGCCCCGGTCCTGTACGGCACCGGCGCCGAGGTCGCCGCCCGGATCACCGAGGAGTGCTTCTACCACCTGGAGGCCCCGGTGTTGCGGGTGGGTGGTTTCCACACGCCCTACCCGGTGGCCAAGCTGGAGCACGAGTACCTGCCCGGCCTGGACCGGGTGCTGGACGCCGTCGACCGCGTCCTCGCCCACTGAGCCGACCGCCCGCACCAAGGAGAATCCGTGCCGTCCTACCAGCAGTTCCGCCTCCCCGACGCCGGCGAGGGCCTGACCGAGGCCGAGATCGCCGCCTGGCACGTCGCCGTCGGTGACGCGGTGGAGATCAACCAGACCATCGTCGAGGTGGAGACCGCCAAGTCCCTGGTGGACCTGCCCAGCCCGTTCGCGGGCGTCGTGGTCGACCTGCTGGTCGCCGAGGGCGAGACGGTCGAGGTCGGCGTGCCGATCATCGTCGTGGACACCGACCCGCAGGGGGCCGGCGAGCCGTACTCCCGCGACGGAGGTGCCGCCGCTGCGCCGGTCGAGCAGCCCGCGACCGCCGCCGAGCCCGCCCCGGCCGAGGAGGTCGGTGGCGCGGTGCTGGTGGGCTACGGCACGGCCGAGGCGCCGAGCCGGCGGCGGGCACGGTTCACCTCCGCCGAGGGCGACCCGGCGCTGGGTGCGCCCGCCGCGGGTGCTGGTGCGGCCGGGCCGGGAGCTGCGTCCTCCGGGACCGCGGGGCCGGGTGCCGTGACTGCCGGTCCCGGTGCGGTGTCCTCCGGGACTGCCGGGCCCGGTGCCACGCTGGCCGCCGCCACGGGTGCCGCCACCGCCACCGGTGCCGCGTCGCCGGCGAACGGTGCGGGCGCGGCGGGTGCCCAGCCGTCCGGGTCCGCGACCGGCCACTCCGCCCACGGCCGGGCGCTCGCGAAGCCGCCGGTGCGCAAGCTGGCCCGTGACCTGGGCGTCGACCTGGAGTCGGTGCAGCCCACCGGCCCCGGCGGCATCGTCACCCGGGAGGACGTCCTGGCCTACACCGCTCAGGCCGAACCCCGCGGCCTGGCGACCTACCCCGGTGACGACCAGCCCTGGCTCGCCTCCGGCACGGTCTCCGCGGACGGGCGGCAGACCCGGGTACCGGTGAAGTCGGTCCGCAAGCGCACCGCCGAGGCGATGGTCGCCAGCGCGTTCACCGCGCCGCACGTCACCGTCTTCCACACCGTCGACGTCACTCGCACCATGAAGCTGGTCGCCCGGCTGCGCGAGGAGCGCGAGTTCGCCGACGTCCGGGTCACCCCGCTGCTGATCACCGCCAAGGCCCTGCTGCTCGCCGTGCGCCGGCACCCGGAGATCAATGCCTCCTGGGACGAGGCCGCGCAGGAGATCGTCTACAAGCACTACGTGAACCTCGGCATCGCCGCCGCCACCCCCCGCGGGCTGGTGGTCCCCAACGTCAAGGACGCGCACCGGATGGGGCTGCACGACCTGGCCGAGGGGATCGCCGGACTCACGTCGACCGCCCGGGCCGGCAAGACCTCGCCCACCGACATGTCCGACGGCACGATCACGATCACCAACGTCGGCGTCTTCGGCATCGACACCGGCACCCCGATCCTCAACCCCGGCGAGGCGGCCATCCTCGCGTTCGGGGCGATCCGGCAGCAGCCGTGGGTGCACAAGGGCAAGATCAAGCCGCGCTACGTCACCCAGCTCGCGCTGAGCTTCGACCACCGGCTGGTGGACGGCGAGCTCGGCTCCCGGGTGCTGGCGGATGTCGCGGCGGTGCTGGGCGACCCCGCGCAGGGGCTGGTCTGGGGCTGACCGGCCCGGAGTGAGTTCCGCACGGCCCGTCATCCGATCGGTGGCGGGCCGTGCGCGGTTCCGGGAGGGTCCCGGGTGGTGGGCCGGGCGTCGTTCCGGCTGGGCCCGGGCGGCGGGCCGTGCGCGCCCGGAAAACCGGTGGTCCGGCGCAGCGCGCAGCCGGGACACTGCCGGTGATGACCCGACCCCGGATGCACGTCGACGAGATCACCACCGACGCCGCCCTGGTGCGCCGGCTGCTGGCCCGGCAGTTCCCGCAATGGGCCGGCCTGCCCGCCACCCTGGTCCCGTCCTACGGCACCGACCACGACATCTACCGGCTCGGTGACCACCTCGTCGTCCGGTTGCCCCGGATCGCCTGGGCCGATGGGCAAGCCGCGAAGGAGGCCGAGTGGCTGCCCCGCCTGGCCCCACACCTGCCCCTGGCGGTCCCGACCCCGGTCGCCCTCGGCCGCCCGGACGCGGAGTACCCATTCAGCTGGGCGGTGCACGAGTGGCTGCCCGGGCAGAACGCCAACGGCACTCTGCACGACCTCGGCCGGGCGGCCGCCGACCTGGCCGCGTTCGTCCTGGCGTTGCGCGCGGTCGACTCCACCGGCGCACCGGCCCGGCAGCCAGGAGCCCGCGGCGGCGCACTCGCCGAGAGCGACCAGGGCGTCCGCCGGGCGATCGCCGAGCTGGGTGACCGGATCAACGGCACCGCCGCCCTGCGGTCCTGGGAACAGTCGCTCGCCGCGCCGGTCTGGGACGGGGTGGACGTCTGGGTCCACGGCGACCTGCTGCCCGGGAACCTGCTGGTGGTCGGCGGACGGCTCTCCGCGGTCATCGACTACGGCGGCCTCAACGTCGGCGACCCCGCCTGCGACCTGCAACCCGCCTGGAACCTGTTCACAGGCCCGGACCGCCGGACCTTCCTCACCGCCGTGCACGCCGACGACGCCATGCGCCTGCGCGGCCGAGGCTGGGCGCTGGCCCAGGCGCTGATCGCGCTGCCGTACTACTGGCGGACCAACCCCGGGATCGTCCGCCAGGCGCTGCACGCGCTGGAACTCGTCCTCAGCGACCGGGACTGAGCGCGCCGGGCAGCCGTCCGGCGGTCGGGGTCAGCCGTCCAGGCGGGCGGCGACGTCGGCCGGGAACCCGCCGGTGGCGATCGGTCCCCACCGGGTCGGCGTGATCCGGATCAGCGACTTGCCCTGCACCCGCATCGCGGCGCGGTACTCGTCCCAGTCCGGGTGTTCACCGGCGATGCACCGGTAGTAGTCGACCAGCGCGTCCTCCGCCTCGGGCATGTGCAACACCTCGGCGTCTCCGTCCACCTGCACCCAGGCGTCGCCGAAGTCGTCGGAGAGCACGCAGACCGACACCCGGGGGTCGCGCTCGGCGTTCACCGTCTTGGCGCGGCCCGGGTAGGTCGAGATCACGATCCGGCCCTGGTCGTCGACCCCACCGGACACCGGCGAGATCTGCGGGCGGCCGTCCCGCCGGAGGGTCACCAACAGGAGGTGGTGCCGGGGCCGGACGAAGTCCAGCAGCGTGGGCAGGTCGACGGGCGTGGTGGTGGCGATGCTGCGGGCCATGACACGACGGTAGGCCACTCACCCGCCGACCGGGGAGGACCCCCGGACCAGCCGGGCTCGCGCGCAGGTCCTGCTCACCCCCGCACCGGCGCACTGGCCCGGGCCCCCGCCGCCCCGGCCAGCCCCGCGTCGGTCGCGCCGGGGCGTCGAGGACGTCGAGGGCGGAGTTCCGGTGAGTCCTGGGGCGGACCGAGCAACGCCGACTGCGCCCTCGACCGCGGCTCGCCGGGTCGCGCGGTGGTCGCGTGACCGGCCGGCCGGGCCGAGCGGCCAGGGCCAGACCGGAGTGCACGCCTCATCCGCGCCGAGAGTGCACGAATGCAGCTCACTCGGCGCTAGAGGCGTGCATTCGTGCACTCTCGGCAGTCGGCAGTCGGCAGTCGGCAGTCGGCAGTCGGCGGTCGGCAGTCGGCAGTCGGCGGTCGGCGGTCGGCGGTCGGCAGTGAGGCGGTGGGGCGGCGCGGCGGCTCGCCGGGTCGGCGCGCGGTGGTCGCGTGACCGGTCGGCCGGGTCGTGTGGCCGGGGACCGCCCAGGTTGTGCACTGTGGCGGTGTGGCGGTGTGGCGGTGTGGCGGTGCGGCGGTGTGGCGGTGTGGCGGTGCGGCGGTGCGGCGGTGCGGCGGTGCGGCGGTGCGGCGGTGCGGCGGTGCGGCGGTGCGCCGGTGGGACGGCCAGGCGGTCGGCCGGAGGGCTGTGGGGCAGTGGCGCTGTCGGGCAGCAAGGCAGTCGTGCCGGCGGGCGGGGTGTGGGGTTGGGGCGGGGTCGAGTCGTGCCGGTGAGGCGCGGAAAAAGGGATGCCCCGGGCCGTCAGCCGGCGTGGCCGAGAAGGTCGCGGGTGAGTGGGGCCAGGGGCAGGGCGGCGGCCTGGGTAGCGTCCACCCACACCACCTCCTCGATCTCCGCCGTGGCCCGCGCGGCCGGGACACCGTCCAGGGCGAAGACGTGGGCGATCAGGTCATGGCCGGGCTCGTTCGCGGCCGGGGCGTGCCGGACACCCAGCGGGCGCAGGGCGGTGCGGTCGACGGTGACGCCCAATTCCTCGGCGATCTCCCGGACCAGGGCGGCGTCGGGGTCCTCACCGGGTTCGAGCTTGCCGCCGGCCTGCATGAACATCGTGGTGCCGCGCTTGCGGACCAGCAGGTGGCGGCCCTCCGGGTCGGTGATCAGGGCGGCGGCGATGTGCAGGACGGGGTTCTCGGTCACGGTCTCATCCTGCGGCATCACCCCCGTCGTCGAGGAGCAGCGCCACGTGGTCGAGCAGGCGCAGACCGCACAGTCCCGCGGCGTTCGCGATCAGGGCGGTGAACTCGCGATCGTCGGCGCCCGCGCTCCGATCCGGAGATCCGGCCCCGCGGGCCCCGGCGGTGTGGGCCGGGCGGTCGGTGGTGCCGGCCGGGCGGTCCGCGGTGGTGCCGGCCGGGCGGTCCGCGGTGGTGCCGGCCCGGCGGTCCGGGGTGGCGTCGGCCGGGCGGTCCGAGGAGGTGGCGACCCGGCGGTCCGGGGTGGCGCCAGCCGTCCGGTCCGTGGTGGAGCCGGCCCGGCCGGTCGCGGTGGTGGCGTTCGCTCCGCGGGCGCCGTGGTCGTACGGACCGGGGCTCGGGGTACCGGGCGCGCCGCCTCCGTCGGGGCGGGCGGTGCAGCGGTGGGCCAGGGCGAAGGTCACCGCGCCGTGCCGGAGTGCCGCGGCGAGGACCAGGCGCACCGGGACCGGCCGGTCGTGGGCACGGACGTCGGCCAGCACGGTGGTGCCCAGCACCCGGCTGGCACGGTCGGCGGCGATCACCGCGACCCGGTCGTCCCGCACCCCGGCCAGGAGCGGGGCGGCCACCCGCCGGATGTCGTCGGGCCCGCGGACGGTCTGCCGCCGGTCGGTGGAGGTGCCGAACCGGCGGGCCAGTGCGAGGGCGGCCACCAGCCGGGTCGCCTTCGCCGGTCCGACGCCGGGGACGGCGGTGAGGGTGACACTGTCCTGGTCGGCGAGTCCGGACAGGCCGCCGTGTGTGGCCAGCAGGTCCTGGGCACAGTCGAGGACCCCGGAGCCGCGGCGGCCGGAACCGAGCAGCAGCGCGACCAGCTCGACGTCGGAGAGCGCGTCGGCGCCCAGGCGCAGCATCCGCTCCCGTGGCCGGTCCCACGGGTCGGTGTCGGCGAGCAGTGAGGTCATGTCCAGGACGCTAGGGGCCGCGCGGGACCGGGTGGAGTTATCCACAGTGGCAGTCGCCCCGACGTGAGATCAGCCACCTGGTGCCCCAGCGGGGCACGTCGCGGGTGATGATGGGGTGGTGAGCACCCTCAGCCGCGCCGCAGTCGCCACGCCGTCCCGTCCCGCCGTCGCCCGCACCGCCGCCACGCTCGCCGTGGCCCTGCTCGGCCTGGTGCTGATCGTGCTGGGCGCGCCCCGGGCCGCCGCGCACAATGCGCTGGTCTCCAGCGACCCCGCCGACGGGTCGACCGTGGCCACCGCGCCGGAGCAGATCACCCTGGTGTTCAACGAGCCGGCGCAGGAGCTGGGCTCGGAGCTGGTGGTGACCGCCCCGGACGGCCGCGCGGTCGGCGACGGCCCGGTGCAGCTGGCCGACACCTCGGTGATCCAGCCGCTGACCGGCGACCTGCCCGCCGGGACGTACACGGTGAGCTGGCGGGTCACCTCCGCCGACGGGCACCCGATCGACGGCACCCTGACCTTCACCGCCGAGGCCGCCACCACGGTCGGGGTGGACCCGGGCGCGTCCGCGGAGCCCGAGGTGACCACCCAGGCGACCGAGGACGCATCGCCGATCGCCGAGCCGATCGACGCCACCCCCGCACCGGACGCGATCGCCGAGGACGAGGACGCCGGGCTGGCCGCGGGGGCGATCGTCGCGATCGTGGTCGGCGTGCTGGCGCTCGCGGCCGTGGTGACCTTCGTGGTGCACGAGCGGCGCAAGGCGAAGGCCGACCAGGACAAGTGATGACGACGGCGGCCACCACGGCCCGGCCCCGGACCACCGCGGGTGCCACCCGGATCGCCGCGCTGGCGATCGCCGGGGTCGCCGCGGTGGTGGCCGGCGTCGCGTTCAGTGGTGCGGCGGACCCGGTGCTGCTGCGCGACCCGGGGGCGCTGGTGCGCTGGGGTCTGCCGGTGGTCACCACGCTGAGCGAGCTGGCCGCGTCGCTGACCCTGGGTGGGCTGGTGCTGCTGGCCACCGTGTTGCCGCGCCGCCAGGACACCACGCTGGTGCGGGCGGCGGCCGGGGTGACCGCGGCGTCGTCGGCGGCCTGGACACTGATCGCGGTGCTGGAGCTGGTGCTGACCTACGCGAACGTCGCGGGGCTGTCGCCCTCCGACCCGGCGTTCGGTGCGGAGCTGGGCCGGTTCGTCACCGGCTTCGAACTGGGCCGGGTGCTGCTGACCGCGGTGATCGCCGCGGGGGTGGTCACGGCGCTGTCGCTGCTGGTGACCTCGCCGGTGGGGGCGGCGTGGACCGCGGTGCTGGTGCTGGTCGCGCTCTGGCAGACCGCGCAGACCGGGCACGCCTCCGGGGCGGCCAGCCACGACCTGGCGACCTCCTCGATGTTCCTACACCTGATCGGTGCCGCCCTGTGGATCGGGGTGCTGGCCGCGCTGGCCCCGCTGGCGCAGCGGCTCGGCCGCGACCTGGCCCCGGCGGTCGCCCGGTTCTCGGTGATCGCGGGCTGGTGCTTCGCGCTGGTCGCGGTCTCCGGGATCGTGAACTCGCTGGTCCGGCTCGGCACCTGGTCCGACCTCGGCACCCGGTACGGCCTGCTGCTGCTGGTGAAGATCGCCCTGTTCGGCGTGCTCGGGCTGCTCGGGCTGCTGCACCGGCGGGCCGTGGTCGCCAAGCTCACCGCCACCGACGGGCCGGTCACCCGGCTGTTCTGGCGGCTGGTGCTGGTCGAGCTGGCGGTGATGGGGGCGGTCTCCGGGGTCGCGGTGGCACTGGGCTCCACCGCCCCGCCGGTGCCGGACGACCCGATCGCCGACCCCACGCCGGCCGAGATCGTCACCGGGCATGCGCTGCCGCCGGAGCCGACCACGCTGTCCTGGGTCACCCAGTGGCGCTGGGACGTGCTGCTGGCCAGCGCCGCGGTCGCCGGGATCGTGGTCTACCTGCGCTGGGCGGCGCGGCTGCGCCGGCGCGGCGACGCCTGGCCCTGGGCCCGGACGGCGAGCTGGGTGACCGGGATGCTGGTGTTCTTCTGGACCACCTCGGGCGGCCCGGCGATGTACGGCCACGTGCTGTTCAGCGCGCACATGGTGCAGCACATGCTGCTGGCGATGGTGATCCCGGTGCTGCTGGCGCTCTCCGCGCCGGTCACCCTGGCGCTGCGGGCACTGCCGTCCCGCGGGGCGGCCCGGCCCGGACAGGCGCGGGGTGCGGACACCTCACGGGGGCCGCGGGAGTGGCTGCTGGCGCTGGTGCACAGCCGGTGGGGCCGGTTCTTCGCCAACCCGGTGATCGCGGCGGTGAACTTCGCCGGGTCGATGATCGTCTTCTACTACACCGGCATCTTCGGCTGGGCGCTGGAGTCCGGCGTCGGGCACTACGCGATGGTGCTGCACTTCTCCCTGGCCGGGTACCTGTTCGCGAACGCGCTGGTCGGCATCGACCCCGGCCCGACCCGGCCCGGCTACCCGCAACGGCTGCTGCTGCTGTTCGCCACGATGGCCTTCCACGCGTTCTTCGGCGTCGCACTGGTCACCGGTGAGGTGCTGCTGGTGCCGGACTGGTTCGGCAACCTGGGCCGGCCGTGGGGGCCGAGTGCGCTGGAGGATCAGCAGCGCGGCGGTGGCGTGGCCTGGGGGATCGGCGAGCTGCCCACCCTCGCGCTGGCGATCGGGGTGGCGCTGGCCTGGTCCCGGGACGACGAGCGCACCGCCCGCCGCCGGGACCGCAAGGTGGACCGGGACGGCGACGCGGAGCTGGACGCCTACAACGCGATGCTGGCCGGGCTGGCCGAGCGGGATCGCACCGGGGTGGCCCCCGATCGGGACCGGGCGGCCGCACAGGACGGGGACCCGCAGCCCCGGTCGTGATACACCGGTGCGCATGACCGACGCCGCCCCACCGCCCACTCCGTTCCACGACCTCGACGACTACATCGCCCTGCCGCGGCTGTCCGGCCTGCGGCTCTCCCCGGACGGCACCCGCCTGGTGACCTCGGTGTCCACCCTGGACCCGAAGCGCACCAAGCACGTCAGTGCCCTGTGGGAGATCGACCCGGCCGGTGCCGCCCCCGCGCACCGCCTGACCCGCTCCGCCAAGGGCGAGTCGGCCGCGCGCTTCACCGCCGGCGGCGACCTGCTGTTCACCTCCGGCCGCCCGGACCCGGAGTCCGCGGACGACGACGCCCCGGCCGCGCTGTGGCTGCTGCCGGCCGCCGGTGGCGAGGCCCGGGTGATCGCGACCCGGCACGCCGGGATCGACGGGGTGCTGACCGCCGATGACGCCCCGGTGACCGCCGTGCTCTCCGAGGTGCTGCCGCGGTCGGCCGACGACGCCGACGACCAGCGCCGCCACCAGCTGCGCAAGGACACCAAGGTCGCCGCGATCCTGCACGAGGCGTACCCGGTCCGGTTCTGGGATCACGACCTGGGACCGTCGGTGCCGCACCTGTTCGTGCTGGAGCCCGGCGAGGGCGAGCGCGGCACGCTGCGCGACGTCACCGCCGACCCCGGTGTGGGGCTGCGGCACCAGGACGCGGTGCTCACCCCGGACGGTGCCACCGCGGTGACCTCCTGGACGGTGCCGGGGGCCAAGGGCACGCTGCGCCAGATCCTGGTCGCCGTCGACCTGGCCACCGGCGAGCGGCGCACGCTGGTCGACGACCCCGCCGCCGAGGCCGGATCGCCGGCGATCGCCCCGGACGGCCACCGGGTGGCGTTCCTGCGCGAGACGATCTCCACCCCGCACCAGGCGCCGCGGGTGGAGCTGTGGCTGACCGACCTGGCCGGTGCCGCGCCGCGCCGCCTGGCCGCCGGCTGGGACCGCTGGCCCGGGCACGTGACCTGGACCCCGGACGGTGCCGGCCTGCTGATCGAGGCCGACCACCTGGGCCGCGGCCCGGTGTTCCACCTGGACCTGGCTACGGACGCCGTCACCCGGATCACCGCCGACGACGCGGTGTTCACCGACGTGCAGGTCAGCCCGGACGGCCGGACGCTGTACGCGCTGCGCTCGTCGTACCTGGCCCCGGCGCACCCGGTGCGGATCGACCTGGCCGCCGCTCTCGCCACCGGCGACCCGGTCCCGGCGACCGAGCTGCCCACTCCCGCGCCGCTGCCCTCCGTGCCCGGCACGCTGACCGAGGTCACTGCGACCGCGCAGGACGGGTCCGCGCTGCGGTCCTGGCTGGTGCTGCCGGAGGGCGCCGATGCGTCGACCCCGGCGCCGCTGCTGCTGTGGATCCACGGCGGCCCGCTCGGGTCGTGGAACACCTGGTCCTGGCGCTGGAACCCGTGGATCCTGGCCGCCCGGGGCTATGCGGTGCTGCTGCCGGACCCGGCGCTGTCCACCGGGTACGGGCAGGAGTTCGTGCAGCGCGGCTGGGGGGCCTGGGGTGCGGCGCCGTTCACCGACCTGATCGCGCTCACCGACGCCGCCGTCGCCCGGCCGGAGATCGACCAGACCCGGACCGCCGCGATGGGCGGGTCCTTCGGCGGATACATGGCCAACTGGGTGGCCGGCCACACCGACCGGTTCCGGGCGATCGTGACCCACGCCAGCCTGTGGGCGCTGGACCAGTTCGGCCCGACCACCGACGACGCCTTCTACTGGGCGCGGGAGATGACGCCGGAGATGGCGATGGCCAACTCCCCGCACCTGTCGGTGGACAAGATCGTGACGCCGATGCTGGTCATCCACGGGGACAAGGACTACCGGGTGCCGATCGGGGAGGGCCTACGGCTCTGGTACGAGCTGCTGTCCCGCTCCGCGCTGCCCGCCGACGAGCAGGGCCGCACCCCGCACCGGTTCCTGTACTTCCCGGACGAGAACCACTGGGTGCTGACCCCGCAGCACGCGAAGGTCTGGTACCAGGTGGTCGAGCGGTTCCTGGCGGAGCAGGTGCTCGGTCAGACCGGCGACGACCTGCCGCCGCTGCCGGACGCACTGGGCTGACGATGACAACACCCCGGGTGCGCAACCGTGCGGTTGCGCACCCGGGGTGTTGTGGCGTCTGCGGGGGCGGATCGTGGACGCCCGGGAAGGCCGCGACCCCCGATGCTGTTCACTTCTCCTGTGACCGCCTCGACCAGCCGCCTGCCCCGCGTCCGCGCCTCCGAGCTCGTGGGACGGGGGTGGCTGAACACCGGCGGTGCCCAGGTCTCGCTCGCCGACCTGCGCGGCAAGATCGTGCTGCTCGACTTCTGGACCTTCTGCTGCATCAACTGCCTGCACGTGCTGGACGAGCTGCGCGAGCTGGAGGAGCAGCACCGGGACGTGCTGGTGATCGTCGGGGTGCACTCGCCGAAGTTCGCGCACGAAGCCGACCCGGACGCCCTGGCGGCGGCGGTCGAGCGCTACGAGGTGCACCACCCGGTGCTGGACGACCCGGAGCTGGTGACCTGGTCGGCGTACACCGCGCGGGCCTGGCCGACGCTGGTGGTGATCGATCCGGAGGGCTACATCGTCGCCCAGATGGCCGGCGAGGGGCACCTGAGCAACCTGCGGGTGCTGGTCGAGGAGCTGATCGCGGAGCACGAGGCCAAGGGCACGCTGCATCGCGGTGGTGGGGTGTACGTGCCGCCGGAGCCGGTGGCGGGCACGCTGCGGTTCCCGGCGAAGGCGGTGCGGTTGCCGTCCGGGAACCTGCTGGTCGCCGATGCCGGGCATCACGGCCTGGCCGAGCTGGCCGCGGACGGCGAGACCCTGGTGCGGCGGATCGGTACCGGCGAGCGCGGCCTGGTGGACGGGGACGCGGCGGCCGCCCGGTTCAGCGAGCCGAACGGCCTGACCCTGCTGCCCGCCGAGGTCGCGGAGCAGGTGGGCTACGACGTGCTGGTCGCCGACACCGTGAACCACGCGCTGCGCGGGGTCCGGCTGTCCGACGGTGCGGTGCGGACGGTGGCCGGGACCGGCGCGCAGTACCTGGTCGGCGACCCGACGGTGCCGGCGCCGCTGCCGGGCCGCCCGGAGCTGTGGCGGGTGGACGGTGCGCCGCGCGATCCGCTGACCGTGCCGCTGTCCTCGCCGTGGGACGTGACCTGGGTGCCGGCGACCGGCACCGCGCTGGTGGCGATGGCCGGCAACCATCAGCTGTGGGCCTTCGACCCGGTGACCGGCGCGGTCGAGCCGGTGGCGGGCAGCATGAACGAGGGGCTGGAGGACGGCGCGGCCGGCGCGGCGGGGGACACCTGGTTCGCTCAGCCCTCCGGCCTGAGCCTCGGCCCGGACGGTACGATCTGGCTGGCCGACGCGGAGACCTCGGCGCTGCGCCGGATCGGCCCCGGACCCGCCGCCGACCGGGTGGCCGGACCGGCGGATCGCTGGGCGGCCATCACGGTGGACACCGAGGTGGGCTCCGGGCTCTACGACTTCGGGCACCGGGACGGGGCGGCGGATCAGGCACTGCTGCAGCACCCGCTGGGGGTCGCCGCGCTGCCGGACGGCTCGGTGCTGATCGCCGACACCTACAACGGGGCGGTGCGCCGCTGGTCGCCGGACGGGCAGGTGTCCACCCTGGCCACCGGGCTGGCCGAGCCGAGCGGGATCGTGCTGCTCCCGGCCGCCGACGGCGACCTGACCGTGCTGGTGGTGGAGTCCGCCGCGCACCGGCTGACCCGGATCACGCTGCCGTCGACCCTGGCCGGGGAGATCCTGGACGCCGGCGCGCACCGCACGGCCCGCCCGGCGACCGATGTCGCGCCCGGCGAGCTGACCCTGGACGTGGTGTTCACCCCGGCGGCCGGGCAGAAGTACGACGACCGCTACGGGCCGTCCACCCAGCTCACCGTGTCCAGCTCGCCGCCGGAGCTGCTGCTGGACGGCGAGGGCCGGGACATCCCGCTGACCCGGGGGCTGCGGATCAACCCGGAGGTCGCCGAGGGCGTGCTGCACATCGCCGCCCGCGCCGCCTCCTGCGATGCCGATCCGTCGATCGAGTTCCCGGCCTGCCACCTCAACTCCCAGGAGTGGGGCGTGCCGGTGCGGGTGGTGGCCGGTGCGGCGAGCGAGCTGACCCTGCCGCTGCACGGCTGAGCGCGGTCAGCTGCCGCCCAGCACCGCCAGCGACATCAGGGTGTGCAGGGTGGCCTCCACGGTGCGGTCGTGGGCGGGCAGGGTGCTCTCGACCGTGATCACCCAGTCGCCCTCGCGCAGCTCGATCCGCCGCACGTCGGGCAGGTGCCCGCCGCTGGACCCGCCGCGGGCGACCGCCGCCCACTGCTGACCGTCCGGGGCGCCGGACAGTTCGCGGTGCACGGCCCAGGCGGAACCGCCCATCGCCTCACTGACCGCCGGGGCCAGCGCGCACAGCCGGCTGAGCCGGTTGGGCCCGGACCGGCTCAGCGCGGTGACCGCCGCGGACACGGTCCGGCCGAGCACGGTGGCGGGGTCGTCCGAGCGGTACAGCCGGGACCGGGCGGCCTGGTGGGCGCGCTTGGCGTGGTACTGCGCGGCGTCGGCCCGCCGGAACAGCGAGCGGGTGGTGGTCCGGGTGCCGAGCGACCCCCGGGCGGACGACGCCACACCGTAGGACAGGGAGGCGCCGTGCGGCAGCGGGGCCTCGGCGACCGCGGACTCCATCACCCGGGCGACCGTGGCCCGGGGGATGCCCTGGGTGACCAGGCAGAACTCGTCGCCGCCGATCCGGGCCACGGTCGACCCGGGCAGTCCGGCACCGGCCCGGCGCAGCACCCCGGCCACCGCGCGCAGCAGGTCGTCGCCGGCGTCGTGGCCCAGATCGTCGTTGACCTGCTTGAGGCCGTCGACGTCGCACATCACGATGCAGGTCTCCTCGCCGGACTCCAGGGCGCGGTGGGCGGCCTCGTCGGCGACCCGGCGGGTGTTCAGCCCGGTCAGCGCATCGTCGGAGACCAGGTGCCGGACCTGTTCGGCCAGGTCGGTGCGCGCGATGGCCGCTCCGGCCAGGGCACCGACCAGTTCGGCGCGGGCGGCGTCGTCCGGGGTGAAGGGCTCGGCCTGCTGGATCAGGCACGCCCCCCACAGCTCGCCGTTCACCCGGATCGGTGCGACCAGCCGGCCCGGGCTGCGGCCGCCCGGGGGCAGCAGCAGGGTCGCGTCGGTGCGGCGCAGCTCGCCCAGGGCGGTGCCGTCCAGCGCGGGCGGCTCCGCCACCGGGGCCCCGGCGAGCACGATCTGGTCGTCCTGCTCGAAGCGCAGCAGCGTGACCCGCTCGCCGACCAGGGTGCGCAGGGCGTCGAGGGCGGAGCGGTGCACGTCCTCGGGCACGGTGTGCCCGGCCAGCCGGTGGGCCAGCAGGGCGAGCTCGCGGACGGCATCGGTCATCGGACCATCATCCCGGCTGGCCGGTGCCCGCACACCCCATCGGTGCGGGTGGGATCCGCGCGTCGCCCGTGCGGGTGAGTCAGGCCACCGCCGGGACCGGGTCGTGGTCGGCGGGCTGCGGGGCCTGCGCGGGCTCCGGGTCGGCGCCGACCGCACGCAGCACGAAGGTCACCGTGGACTCGATCGCCTCTCCGCGGGCGGGCTCCTGGTTCGGCAGGGTCCGGGTCAGGCAGGCGTTCACCAGGGCGACCGTGGTGGCCAGATCCTGGGGCGGGAAGTCGCCGGAGTCGATGCCGGCCGCGAGGATCCGGCGCAGCACCTGCTCCAGCATCACCACGTGCTCGCGGACCCGCTGCTGGGTGCCGCGGGACAGCACCGAGCGCAGATCGGCGCCGCTGACCATGTGGTAGTCGCGCTTGAGCCGGGACTGGGCCCGGATGTAGGTGCGCAGCTTCTGGGTGGGGTCCTCGATGCCGTCGAGCTCCTGCTCCAGCGCCACGACGTACTGCTCGGTCTCATGCATGATGAAGCCGAGCAGCATCGCCTCCTTGTCGGCGAAGTGGTTGTACACCGCGGTCCGGCCGATCCCGGCCGCCGCGGCGATGTCCGCCAGGGTGATCGCGTCGAAGCCGCGCTCGGTCATCAGCTCGGAGAGGGCGGCGAACAGCTTCAGCCGCGTCTGCTCCCGGTGCTCGTGCAGGGACCCGCCGATGATCTTGGGCATGCTGACATTCTCGCACGAAGTGTCAGCACCGTCGTTACGCCAGGTGGGCGGAGCCCAGCACGGCGAACAGCTCGCGATTCGCCCGGAACGCCTCGCGCGACTCGGCCACCACCGCGTCCCGCTGATCGGCGGTCAGCGGCAGGGCGTCCAGGCGCTCGCGGTACACGTCCTTGAACGGCTTGATCCGGTCGATGCCGGTGAACCGGTAGAACGACAGCGCCTCGTCCGGCACCCCGTAGTGCCGCTGCACCATCCGGGCGATCACCTGGCCGCCGGACAGATCGCCGAGGTAGCGGGTGTAGGCGTGCGCGACGTAGCCGGGCAGCCCGCCGGAGCGGATCCGGGCGACATAGGCGGCGGTGGCCGGGTGCGGGTGCAGCACGTCCGCCCGGTTGGCCCAGCCCGGGCCAGCGAGCACGGCGAGGTCGTGTTCCAGCGCGGGCGCCCGGCGCAGTTCCTCGAACACCAGGGCGCCGCCGATCGGGTCGGTGGCCAGGGCGTCGCCGGCTTCCTCCAGTGCGCGGTAGACGTGCAGCAGCTGGGCGGCGAGGTCGGTGTAGGCGGCAGCACTCAGATCGCCGGCCAGCAGCCGGTCGACGAAGGCCATCGACTCGGCCGCCTGGTGCTCGTCCCGGGTGCCGGTCCGGAGCAGCAGCGAGAGTGGCTCGGCGGTGGGCCGCGGGGTGGTGGCGGTCATCGGGACTCCTCGGGTCGGCTGCGGTCCGGCCATCAGACCAGGAAGTGACGCGCCGTCAGAATCACATACGAAGTTAGGGTTCCCTACCCTCAGAGTCGAGCGTCTCATCGGATGGACGATCGCCGTTCGGCACCGCTGACCCCGACTCCCGGCGTCTCACGGCCCGGGTCGCCGTACCCCTCAGTCGAGCCGCTCCTACTACTCACCTCGGGCCCGTCCTCCCCGTGCATGCACCCCCAGATTGCCCGATCGGGGCTCTCTCGGTGTTTTCGGGTGATTCGCTGCCGCATCGCAAGGCTCGCCGACCACGGCCGGGCCCAACCCCAGGAGGTGTGGAAGTGAGCAACCCGGTGAAGTCGAGGGAGGAGCTCATGACCCCGGCAGAGGTCGCCGCGGTCTTCGGCGTCCAGGCCAAGACGGTGGCCGCATGGGCCCGTGCCGGACGGCTGGACGCCGTGCGGACGCTGGGTGGTCACCGCCGGTACCGGCGGTCCGATGTCGAGCAGCTGCTCGGTCCGCGCTCGATGGTCCCGCGGTCCGACACCGCGGTGCCGACCCAGCGCACCCAGGGCGACTGACCGCCCAGCACTGACCGGCCGAGGCGGATCACGCCCTGAGTGGGTGGCGCGTCCACCGCTCAGCCCTCTCGACCGTGACCGCGAAGTCGTCCTAGCGTGCGGGCATGAGCGCAGTCGACCCGAGCATCCGCCAGTACGTCCCGGCTGAACCCGACGGCAAGGACTGGACCTGGGTGCTGGTTGACCGCTGCCCCGACTGCGGCTTCGGCGCCGACGACGTGCCCGCCGGCCAGATCGCCGCCACCACCCGGGACTTGGTTCCCCGCTACCGCGCCGCCCTGAACCGCCGTGACGCGGTGGTCCGCCCCGCTCCGACGGTGTGGTCGGTGCTGGAGTACGGCGCCCACGTGCGTGACGTGCACCGGGTGTTCACCGAGCGCCTGGCGCTGATGCTCGGCCAGGACGACCCGCAGTTCCCGAACTGGGACCAGGACGCCACCGCCCGGGCGGACCGCTACGACCTGCAGGACCCCGGCCGGGTCGCCGACGAGCTGGCCGACGCCGCCGACGCCTTCGCCACCGCCCTGGACCGGGTCCAGGGCGCGCAGTGGCAGCGCACCGGCCGGCGATCGAACGGGTCGGTGTTCACCGTGACCACGCTCGCGGAGTACTACCTGCACGACGTGGTGCACCACCTGCACGACATCGGCGCCTGAGTCCCGCGCGGGAGCGCCGCGTTCGGCGTGTCGTCAGGTGTGTTGTCCACAGATTGCGTCCACAGCCCTGTGGAGTCCGGGCCTCCGGAGCGCGCTGCGCTGTGGACAACGTGTGGACAACCGTGAGCGGCGAACGATGGGTCGCCGAAACCGTGCCATTCGGGCGCTGAGCGGGTGTACCGTTCGCCGCTCGGATGCCGGGACGGTGGCGCCGGGCCTCCGTGCAGGTCAGGAGCACTTTCCGAGCTGATCGGCACCGGTGGGGTGGCTGGGAGGAACCCATGCGTCCCGGCCTTGACGGCGACCCGGATCGGACGATATGGCGGATCCGGCCGGTCCCCGGGGATTGTGTACAACGTGGCCTCCTGGCGATGCGGGCGACACCCGAATTCGCCCGAAACGTCTCGGTTGCGGACGAGTTATCCACAGGTCGGTCCACAATGTGGGTGACGGCGGGGGATGGGCGGGTGACGGTGCTGGTCACGCCCGTGCGGCCGATGTGGACGCAATCGGACAGCGCCCGGTCGAGAAGCCCCCGGGCGGCGCATCGGCGCGGTCACCACCGGGTGTTGACGCCGTCGCCGAGGTCGCCTACGGTCGTGTAACCGATTCCATGGAATCGGTTACACACGCACCGCGGCGTGGTCGCCCCCGCCGCCCGGCTCGACGAGGAGCGCGATGCAGACCCCCACCATCCGTGACGTGGCAGCCCGGGCCGGGGTCTCGGTGGCGACCGTCTCCCGGGTGCTGTCCGAGCACCCGAGCACCTCGGCGGCGTCCCGGCAGAAGGTGCTCAGCGCCGCGGCCGACCTCGGTTTCCGGCCGAACGCCCAGGCCCGGTCGCTGCGCCGCACCCGGACCAACACCATCGGCGTGCTGGTCTCGGACGTGCGCAACCCGTTCTTCGCCGAGATCGCGCACACCGTGGAGCAGACCGCCCTCTCGCACGAGATGGCCACCCTGCTCTGCAACGCCGACGAGTCCACCGAGCAGCAGGACCACTGCCTGGACCTGCTGGTCTCGCAGCGGGTGGACGGGATGATCGTGACCCCGCAGGGCGACGGCTCCGGCTCGCTGCGCGAGGTGCTGTCGCTCGGGCTGCCGGTGGTGTTCGTGGACCGGACGATCGACGGTGTCGAGGTGCCGAGCGTGACCTCGGACAACCGGACCGGGATCGTCGAGGCGGTGCAGCACCTGGCCGGGCTCGGGCACCGCCGGATCGGCTACGTTGCCGGTCCCCAGGTGACGTCGACCGGCCGGGAGCGGTTGGCGGCCTACCGGGAGGCGGTGGCCGATGCCGGGCTGGACACCGACCCGGGGCTGGTCTTCGAGGGGGACTTCCGGTCGGCGTCGGGGGTCGCCGGCGCCCGGGCCCTGCTCGCCCTGCCCGACCCGCCGACCGCGGTGCTGGCCGCCGACTCGCTGATGACCTTCGGCGTGCTGCTGGAGTGCCGGGACCGGGGACTGCGGATCGGGGCTGACCTGTCGGTGATCGGCTACGACGACATCGAGTCCTTCGGCCTGGTCAGCCCGCCGCTGACCGTGATCGCGCACGACCCGTCCCGGATGGGCGCGCTGGCGGTGGACATGATCCGCGACCTGCTCGCCGGTGAGCCGGTGACCTCGGCGGTGCTGACCAGCAGCCTGGTGCTGCGCGGGTCGACCGGCCCGGCCGGGGGCACCCGGTGACCGCGGCGGAGCAGCTGCCGGCCCCGGTGCTGACCCTGGACCGGGTGTCCAAGTCGTTCGGGCCGGTGCGGGTGCTGCAGGACGTCACCGTGCATGTCCGTCCCGGCCGGGTGCAGGTGCTGCTGGGCGAGAACGGCGCGGGCAAGTCGACGCTGATCAAGATGATGTCCGGGATCTACCAGCCGGACGCCGGCCGGGTGGTGGTGGACGGCACACCGGTGCACCTGAACGGGGTGCGGGCGGCCGAGCACCTGGGCATCGCCACCATCCACCAGGAGCTGAACCTGGTCTCCGGCATGTCGGTGGCCGAGAACGTGATGATGGGCCGGTTGCCTGCCCGCGCCGGGCTGGTCGACCGCCGGGCCACCCGCCGGCTGGCCCGCGCCGCGCTGGACCGGGTGCGGCTCGACGTCGGGCTGGACACCCCGGTCGGCGAGCTCGGCATCGCCCGGCAGCAGCTGGTCGAGATCGCCAAGGCGCTCAGCCTGGACGCCCGGATCCTGATCCTGGACGAGCCGACCGCCGCGCTGACCGGTGCGGAGACCGAGGTGCTGTTCGGTGTGGTCGAGGAACTGCGCGCCAACGGCGTCGCGATGGTGTTCATCAGCCACCACCTGGAGGAGATCGCGGCGATCGGCGACAGCGTCAGCGTGCTGCGCGACGGGTCGCTGGTGGCCGAGGTCCCGGCGAGCACCGACCAGGACGAGCTGGTCCGGCTGATGGTCGGCCGGGACATCACCGAGCAGTTCCCGCCCCGGACGCACCGGGTGGGCGAGGAGGTCGTGCTGGACGTCCGCGGCCTGAACCGGACCGGCGTGCTGCACGACCTGAACCTGCAGGTCCGGGCGGGCGAGGTGGTCGGGGTGGCCGGACTCGTGGGTGCCGGGCGGACCGAACTGCTGCGCGCGGTCGCCGGGGCCGACCCCTACGACAGCGGCACGGTCACCGTCGAGGGGCGGGTCCTGCCCGGGCACTCGGTCGGCCGGGCGGTGGCCGCCGGGATCGGGCACGTGCCGGAGGACCGCAAGGCGCAGGGCCTGGTGCTGGACGCCTCGGTCGCCGACAACCTGGGCTACGCCACCCTGCGGTCCACCGCCAGGGGCCCGCTGGCCGACCTGTCCGGGCAGCACCGCCGCGCCGCCGAGGTGGCCGAGCGGCTGCGGATCCGGATGCGCGACATCGACCAGGACGCCCGGGACCTGTCCGGCGGCAACCAGCAGAAGATCGTCTTCGGCCGCTGGGTGCTCGCCGGGTCGCGGGTGCTGCTGCTGGACGAGCCGACCCGCGGCGTGGACGTCGGCGCCCGGGTCGAGATCTACGAACTGATCAACGCGGTCGCCGCGGCCGGCGGTGCCGTGCTGCTGGTGTCCAGCGATCTTCCCGAGGTGCTCGGCATGGCCGACCGGGTCCTCGTCATGAGCGGGGGCCAGCTCGCCGGAGAGCTGCCCCCCACCGCCGGCCAGGACCAGGTGATGGCCCTGGCGGTCCGCAATGCCGATGACGACGGCCACGCGGCGCCCTCGCACGCACCCGAAGGGAACCAGCCATGAACGCGCCCAGCACCACCGCGACCGCACCGCGCCGGGGGCTGCGGCTGCCCGGTGCCCACAGCCAGCTGATGTCGACGCTGCTGCCGTTCATCGGCCTGCTCGCACTCTGCCTGGTGCTGTTCATCCTCACGCCGAACTTCCTCACCCTGGACAACCTGCTCAACGTCGGGGTGCAGGCCTCCACGATCGCGGTGCTCGCCTTCGGGATGACCTTCGTGATCGTGGCGGCCGGGATCGACCTGTCGGTCGGCTCGGTGGCGGCGCTGTCCGGGATGGTGTCGGCCTGGATCTTCAGCACCGCACAGCTGCCCGGCTGGTTGTCGCTGGTCGGCGGGCTGGTGGTCGGGCTGATCGCCGGGGCGGTGTCCGGCTTCGCGGTCGCCTATGGCCGGTTGCCCGCGTTCATCGCGACCCTGGCCATGCTGTCGGTGGCCCGCGGCCTGACCCTGGTGCTGTCCGACGGGCGGCCGATCCGCACCGCGCCGGAGGTGTCCTGGCTGGGCAGCGACCTGGGCGGGGTGCCGGTGCCGATCCTGGTGCTGGCGCTGGCCGGGATCGTCACCGCCTTCGTGCTGAACCGCACGGTGATCGGGCGGTCGATGTACGCCGTCGGCGGCAACGAGGAGGCCGCCCGGCTGTCCGGCATCCCGGTCAAGCGGGTGCTGGTGACCGTCTTCGCGCTGTCCGGGCTGTTCGCGGGCCTGGCGGGGATGCTGATCGCCGGCCGGCTCGACTCCGCCCAGCCCCAGGCGGCCTCCGGTTACGAGCTGGACGCGATCGCCGCGGTGGTGATCGGCGGCGCCTCGCTGTCCGGCGGGGTCGGCCGCGCCTCCGGCACCCTGGTCGGCGCCCTGATCCTGGCCGTGATCCGCAACGGCCTGAACGTGCTCGGGGTGTCCTCGTTCTGGCAGCAGGTCGTGATCGGCCTGGTGATCGCGCTGGCCGTCCTGATCGACGTGCTGCGCCGGCGTGGCCGCCGGGTCTGACGCCCCACCCCTCATCCCTCAGCAAGTCCCCTACCGAAGGAGCGAACGATGACGTTCTCCACCCGAGGCCGGATCGTGGCCGCCGTGCTGTCCGCCGGTCTGTTGATCGGCACCGCGGCGTGCGGTCGCGGCGGCGAGTCCGGCGGCGACGGCACCGGCGGCGGCGACGCGGTCACCCTGTCGCTGTCCACCCTGAACAACCCGTTCTTCGTCGATGTCCGGGACGGGGCGCAGGCCGCCGCGGACGAGCTGGGCCTGTCGCTCACCGTGGTCGACGCCCAGAACGACTCCACCACCCAGACCGACCAGATCGCCTCGGCGGTCTCCGCGGGCACCGCCGGGCTGATCATCAACGCGGTCGACTCCGACGCCGCAGCCGCCGCGGTCGCCCCGGCACTGTCCGGTGAGCTGCCGGTGATCGGGGTGGACCGGGCGGTCAACGACGCCGAGATCACCTCCCTGGTGTCCAGCGACAACGTGGCCGGTGGCCGGCAGGCGGCCGACGCGCTGGCCGAGGCGATCGGCGAGTCCGGCAAGGTGATCGTGCTCCAGGGCCAGCCGGGCACGTCGGCCAGCCGGGACCGGGGCGCCGGGTTCACCGAGGGGATCGCCGCGTACCCGGACATCGAGGTCGTCGCGCAGCAGACCGCCAACTTCGACCGGGCCGAGGCGCTGGACGTGGCGACCAACCTGCTGCAGGCGCACCCGGACGTGGTCGGCATCTTCGCCGAGAACGACGAGATGGCGCTGGGTGCGATCCAGGCGCTCGGCTCCCGGGCCGGGCAGGACGTGTTCGTGGTCGGCTTCGACGGCACCGACGACGGCCTGACCGCCGTGCAGGACGGCACCCTGGTGGCGACCATCGCCCAGCGGCCCCGCGAGCTCGGCCGCCAGGCGGTGGAGCTGATGGCGGCGGCCCTCGACGGTGAGACCGTGGACTCCGAGGTCCCGGTGGCCGTGGAGACCGTGACCGTGGACAACGTGGAGGACTACCTGCAGTGACCACCGACGACAACGCCCCCGAGGTGGTGGTGGTCGGCTCCACCAACGCCGACCTGCTGGCCCGGGTCCGGGTGCACCCCGCCCCGGGTGAGACGCTGCTCGGCCGTTCGGTCGACGTGCTGCCCGGGGGCAAGGGCGCCAACCAGGCGGTGGCCGCCGCCCGGCTCGGCGCTCGGACCGCCTTCATCGGCGCGGTCGGCCAGGACACCTTCGCCCCGGCGGCGCTCAGCGGTCTGCGGGCTGCCGGGGTGGACCTGACCGGCCTGGCCGAGCTGCCCGGCGCCACCGGGATCGCCCTGGTCACCGTGGCCGACGACGGGGAGAACGCCATCGTGGTGATCCCCGGCGCCAACGGGTCGATGGACGCCGAGGCGGTGCAGCGGCACGCGGACCTGATCCGGTCCGGCCGGGTGCTGGTGCTCCAGGGCGAGATCCCGCGCTCCGGCGCCGAGGCCGCCGCCCGGGCCGCCCGCGAGGCCGGGGTGCGCCTGGTGTTCAACCTGGCCCCGGTGATCGAGGTCGACCCGGACACCCTCCGGCAGGCCGACCCGCTGGTGGTGAACGAGCACGAGGCCGCCGCGGCGCTGGCCGCCCTGGACGGTTCCGGCACCCCCGCCCCGATCACCGGCCCGGCGGACGAGGACCGGGTGGCGCAGTCGCTGGTGGAGCACGGCCTGCGCTCGGTGGTGGTCACGGTCGGGGCGCGCGGTGCCCTGGTCGCCCGGGCCGGGGAGGCCCTGACCAGGGTGCCCTCGCCGCGGGTCCGGGCCGTGGACACCACCGGTGCCGGCGACGCCTTCGTCGGGGCGCTGGCCCACCGGCTCGCTCGCGGCGACGACCTGGTCACCGCCGCGCACCTCGCCGCCCGGGTCGGGGCCTACGCGGTCGGCCGGGCCGGGGCGCAACCGTCCTACCCGGGCGCCACCGACCCGTTGCCGGTGGTCGAGGAGCAGGGGTGAAACGGTCCGGCATCCTCAACCCGGCGCTCGCGGCCGGGATCGCCCGGCTCGGACACGGGCACCTGGTCGCGATCGTCGACTGCGGGACGCCGCTGCCCCGGGACGCCCGGGTGGTCGACCTGGCCCTGGTCGCCGGGGTCCCGTCGCTGACCGCGGTGCTGGACGCCGTGCTGGCCGAGATCGTGGTCGAGGGCTCGATCGCCGCCGCGGAGTCGGGCGGCACCCCGGTCGGCGGATGGTTCGCCGACCGGGGCCTGGCCCCCGACCTGATCCCGCACGACCGGTTCAAGGACCTGCTCGCCGACGCCGCCCTGGTGATCCGCACCGGCGAGGCCACACCCTGGGCGAACATCGCGCTGCGCTGCGGCGTGCCGTTCTGATCGGTCGCCCCCGGGCCGTCCCCAGGCCGCGTCGGTACGCTGCCCGGACGGGAGGTGCGGGTGTGCGTCGCTGGCGGGTGATCGTCGAGGGCCGGGTCCAGGGGGTCGGCTTCCGCTGGTCCGCTGCCCGGGAGGCCGAGCGCCTCGGGCTGTCCGGCTGGGTCGCCAACCGGGACGACGGCACCGTCGAGGCGGTGATCGAGGGCGACGAACCGGCCGGCCGGGCGATGCTGGACTGGCTGCGCCACGGCCCGCGCGGCGCCCACGTCGACCGCACCACCGTGGCCGAGGAGCAGCCGGAGGGCCTGCAGGGATTCGGTGTGCAGCGGTGACGGCGATCGGCATCCAGGTCGCGGTGCCCACCTCGGTCGAGCAGCCCGACGCGCCGGAGACCGCCCGCGCCACGGCCGATCCCACCACCGAACCCGGCCCCACCAGCACTCCGGCACCCAGCACCGGGCCGACCACCGGGCCGACCCAGGCGCCCGAGCCCACCCGGCAACCCGGTGACGGCTCCACCACTCAGCCCACGCAGGGCCCCACCGCCGAGCCGGCCCCCACCACCGAACCGAGTGCCCCCGCCTCGCCCAGCCCGGAGCCGACCAGCACCAGCACGGTGCCCGTCCCCGGCTGGATCTCCCGCCCCGCGGCCGCCGACTCCGGGCTGCCCTGGGGGATGGTGCTGGTCGCGGTCCTGGTGCTGGTCGCGGCGGCCGCCGGGCTGGTCTGGCTGTGGCGGACCGGGGCGCTGGGCGGGCGGCGCGGTGCGGTGGCGGGGGCCGTCCCGGAGCCTGGTGTGGCGAGTCGGCGATCCGGGGTGGACCGGGACGCGGACACCGTGGTGCTCGGCCCGGTGGCGGACGGGGACACCGCGGAGCTGCCGCCGGTGGGTGGCGGGGTGGACGCGGCTGCCGTGCCAGCGGCGGACGCCGGGGAGGGCCCGACTGCCGTGCCGCCGGTGGTCGCCGGGGTGGACCCGGCTGCCGTGCCGCCGGTGGACGCCGGGGTGGACCCGGCTGCCGTGCCGCCGGTCGCCGGTTCGGGCACGGGCACCGCGGGTGGGCCGTCCGCGGAGGGGGCCCCTGCCTCCGCGACGGACCGGGACGGCGACACCGAGGCCGCGCCGTCCGATCCCGGCCGAGACCCGGTGGCCGCGGGAGCCGGAGAGGCTGCGGCCCCGGACGGCGCCGATGACACCGACCTGGCCCATCCCGACCCGGCCCATCCCGACCTGACCCACTCCGTCCCGGCGACCGCTCCGGCCGAGGCCGCGCCGGTCACCGGGGTGATCGCGGTCGCCACGGTGGACGACCCGCACGAGACGCTGCCCCGCGCCGCGGTCCCGCAGGCGTCGGAGCCGACCGGCACCGCCGACCCGGAGCAGACCGTGCGGTTCCTGGTCCGGCTGGGCGAGGCGATGGTGAACAGCAGCTCCCCGATCGCCCAGGTCAACGGCACCCTGGAACGCATTGCCGTGGTGAACGGCCTGCCCGGCACCGCGGTGGTGACATTCCCGACCGCACTGATGGTGTCCGTGCCGGACGGGCGCACCGTCCGGACCGCCGTGGCGACCGCGGGCTCGCAGACGCTGCGGCTGGACCAGATCGCCGACGTGCTGGACCTCGCCCAGTCCGCGGTGCGCGGCGACACCACTCCGGAGGACGGCCTGGACCGGCTCGCCACGGTGCTGGACTCGCCGCCGCCGTCCACCGGTCGCCGGCGCGCACTGGGCTACGTGGTGGTCGCCGCCGGTCTGTCGCTGGTGCTGGGTGGCGGTTGGCTGGACGTGCTGATCGCCGCGGTGCTCGGCGGGCTGGTCTCCGTGGTCACGCACCTCACCCGCCGGATGCCGGCCGTCTACCAGGGCCTGCTCACCGGGGCGTGCGCGTTCCTGGTCGCGGTGCCGGTGTTCCTGCTGGTGCGCACCGGGCTGCCGGTCGGGCTGCTCGCGCCCCTGATCGGCCCGCTGGTCACCTTCCTACCCGGGGCACTGCTGACCACCGGCGTGATCGACCTGGCCACCCGCCAGATGATCGCCGGGTCGGCTCGGCTGGCCTCCGGTGTGATGCAGCTGGTGCTGCTCGGCCTGGGGATCACCGCCGCCGCCGGTCTGGTCGGGGTGCCGGCCACCGAGTTCGGCGCCGGCGGTGGTCACCCGCTCGGCTGGGCCGCCCCGTGGCTCGGGGTGCTGGTGTACGCGGTCGGCGTGGTGCTGAACAACGACGCCCGGCCCGGCGCGCTGCCCTGGATCGCCCTGGTCCTGGTGGTGGCCTATGCCGGGCAGGTGGTCGGCGGGCTGCTGCTGGGCACGTCGGTGTCGTCCTTCGTCGGGGCGCTGGCCATGACACCGGTGGCGATGATCGCCGCCACCCGGCCGTCCGCCCCACCGTTCCTGGTGACCTTCCTGCCCGGGTTCTGGGTGCTGGTGCCCGGTGCGCTCGGCCTGGTCGGCGTCACGTCCGCCCTGGACCAGGTGACCGACCAGACGATCACCACGATCGTCACCGCCGGGGTCTCGATGGTGACGATCTGCCTCGGCGTGCTGGCCGGACTGGCGCTCGGTTCCGGACTCCAGCGCCGCCTCGCGCCGGACATGCCGCCGCTGATCTGAGCGGGGTCGGCTGCCCAGCTTGCCGTGCATCCGCCTGGGCCCGCTCGCCGCGTCGCCGCCCGCGCCCCGCTCGCCGTGTCGCCGCCCGTGCCCAGCTCCGCGCCGAGAGTGCACGAATGCACGCGTCCCAGGCCGTGAGGCCTGCATTCGTGCACTCTCGGCGTGCGGCGTGCGGCGTGCGGCGTGCGGCGTGCGGCGGCCGGCGTGCGGCGGCGCTGGGGACGGGGCGTCGTCGGGTGGGGGCGGTCGGCCCAGATGGACCGGCTCGGGTGGCCGCGAGCACGCGAGCACGCGAGCACGCGGGCGCTGCGCTGGGTCGATCGAAGCCGGGGGTTCAGGCGCGGGCGGTGAGGGCGTGCAGCTCCGCGCGGAGGTTGGTCTCGGCGCGGGCGGTCCACTGCCCGCGGGCCCGGTCGGTGGCATACAGCGAAGGCAGGGCGAGGAGCTGGTCCAGGACCGCCGCTCGCCCGGCGCGGAAGTCCGGATCAGGCACGTGCGCGTACTCGGCGCGGACCTGCCGGGTGTACTCGGCATACCGGCTGGGCTCGGCCGCCAGGATCGCCAGGTCGGCGTCGCTGACCAGGGCGGCGGCCGGGTCGGCGGGGTCAGGATCGTGGTGCGCTGTCATCCGGACCAGGTCGGCCACCCGCTCGTCATCCAGGACCGTGAGCGCGAGCTCCGCGGAGGCGTCCTCGTCGGCGGGGGTGCTGCCCCGGTGGATGGCGTCGTGGAACCACAGGGCGAGTTCGGCGGTGCGCCGGTCCCCGGGGCCGGTCGACTCGGCGGCGAGCAGGTCCAGCGCGGTCAGCGCCTCGGCCAGGTGCACCGGCCCGTGGTACGCCCGGTGCGGTTCCCGCCAGCGGAGCAACAGGTCGTCCACCGGCAGGTAGTCGTCGGGCCGTGCGTCCAGCCACCGCCGCCGGAGTCTCTTCAGCACCGCCCGGTCTCGCCCCCGGACCCGCAGACCGGACCCGATCAGCCGGCGGGTCAGCTCCCCGCCGCCCAGCGGCACCGCCCCGGCGTCGACCGCGTCCTGGTACCGGGATGCCGGGATGTCATAGTGGTCCAGGTCGAAGGCCCGCCGGCCGATGCCCAGCCCGGCGGCGAAGTCGTGCAACTCGGCGGGGGAGCTGTCCGAGACCAGGTGCGACCACAGGGTGTCGTGGGCGGGCCAGGCCGGGGGGTCGACGAGGATCACCGGGCGATCGTACGAGCGGCGGACCGGTTCCACCCCGGTACGACGAAGGCCCGGACCGCCGGGTCCGGGCCTTCGAGCGAGCGGATGACGGGAATCGAACCCGCGCTGTCAGCTTGGGAAGCTGAAGTTCTACCATTGAACTACATCCGCGTGACCGTCCGGGTGGACGGCCGTGACCAGTGTAACGGCTCCGCGCCGGGGATGGGACCCGCCGCGATGAGGGCTCCGGGGACTGAGTCTCCCGGAGCCCTCATCGATCAGACGGTGACCTCGACCCGGACGGTGCTGCCGGCGGGGGCGTAGGGCACGGTGCGGCCGGTGATCGGCTCACCATCGACGGTCACCGCGGCGCGGGCACCGGGAGTGCCGGAGTTGGTGACGGCGATCTCGTACCGGGCGCCGCGGATGGTGCGGTTGACCGTGAACGACGGGACGTCCGGGCCGAGCTGCGGGTCGACGACCAGGCCGTCGTAGTCCGGGCGGACGCCCAGCAGGTACTGGGACACCGCGACGAAGTTCCAGGCGGCGGTGCCGGTCAGCCAGGAGTTCTTGGCCTCGCCGTGCCGGACCGCCTCCTTGCCGGCGATCATCTGGGCGTAGACGTAGGGCTCCAGGCGGTGCACCTCGGAGATGTCCTCGCGGTAGGCCGGAGTGATCCGCTTGTAGTAGTCGAACGCCCGGGCGCCGTTGCCGACCACGGTCTCGCCGATGATCACCCACGGGTTGTTGTGGCAGAAGATGCCGCCGTTCTCCTTGTACCCCGGCGGGTACGTCGACACCTCGCCCAGCTCGATCTGGTAGCTGGTGTACGCCGGGTACTGCAGCACCATGCCGTGGTCGGTGGCCAGGTGCTGGTTGACCGACGCCAGGGCGCGGACGGCCTCGGACTCCGGGTTCGCCGGGTTCTGCGGGTCGACGCCGATGCCGCCCATCACCGCGAAGCCCTGCGGCTCGATCCAGATCTTGCCCTCCGGCTTGGCGTCGGTGCCGATCGGGTTGCCGAAGAAGTCGTAGGCGCGCAGGAACCACTCGCCGTCCCAGCCGTGGGCCAGCACCGCGGCGCGCATCTCGCCCACCGCGTCCCGGGCCTTCGCGGCGACCTCGGTCAGGCCACGGCGCTCGGCCAGCTCGGCGTACTCCGGGCCGATCGCGGCGAACATCGCGGCGATGAACACCGACTCCGCGACGCCGCCGGACTGGTTTTCCGTGGTCTGGAAGGACTCGCCGGGCTCGGTGGAGAAGCAGTTCAGGTTGAGGCAGTCGTTCCAGTCGGCGCGGCCGATCAGTGGCAGGCCGTGCGGGCCACGGTTGTTCACCGTGAAGTCGAAGGACCGGGTCAGGTGCTCGAACAGCGGCACCTCGGAGCCGGGCTCGTTGTCGAAGGGCACCGGCTCGTCCAGGATCGCCCAGTCGCCGGTCTCCTTGACGTACGCCGCCACGCCGAGGATCAGCCACAGCGGGTCGTCGTTGAAGCCGGAGCCGATGTCGTTGTTCCCGCGCTTAGTCAGCGGCTGGTACTGGTGGTACGCCGACCCGTCCGGGAACTGGGTGGAAGCGATGTCGATGATCCGCTCGCGGGCGCGCTCCGGGACCAGGTGCACGAAGCCGAGCAGGTCCTGGTTGGAGTCGCGGAAGCCCATCCCGCGGCCGATGCCGGTCTCGAAGTAGGACGCCGACCGGGACATGTTGAAGGTGACCATGCACTGGTACTGGTTCCAGATGTTGACCATCCGGTCCAGCTTCTCGTCGCCGGAGCTGACCGTGTAGCTGCCCAGCAGGTCCGCCCAGTAGCTGCGCAGGCGGTCGAAGGCGGCGTCGGTCTGCTCGGTGGTGGCGTAGCGGGACAGCAGGTCGTAGGCGCGCTCGCGGTTGACCAGCTGCTGGTTGCTGCCCGGGGCCCACTTGGTGTCGTGGTCGTTCTCGACGTAGCCGAGCACGTAGGTCAGCGACCGGGACTCACCGGGGGCCAGGGTCACCTCGACCTGGTGCGAGCCGATCGGGTACCAGCCGGAGGCGACCGAGTCCGACGACTTGCCCGCGCGGGGCACTGCGGCCTCGCCCAGACCGTTCCACGGCCCGACGAAGGTGTCCCGGTCGGTGTCGAAGCCGGCGGCCCGGGTGTTCACGGCGTACACCGCGTAGTGGTCGCGGCGCTCGCGGTACTCGGTCTTGTGGAAGATCGCCGAGCCGTGCGGGCCGTCCAGGTCCACCTCGACCTCGGCCAGCGACAGGTTGCGCTGGTAGTTCGTCTGGTCGTCCTGGGCGTTCCACAGGCAGAACTCCACGAAGGAGAACAGCTGCACCGTCTTGGGCTCGGCGGAGTCGTTGGTCAGCGTGACCTGCTGGATCTCCGCGTTCTCGTCCACCGGGACGAAGAACAGGGTGTCCACGGTCAGCCCGCCGCGGGAGCCGGTGATCCGGGAGTAGCCCAGGCCGTGCCGCGCCTCGAAGTGGTCGAGCTCGGCCTTCACCGGCAGCCAGCCGGGGGTCCACACGTCGCCGCCGTCGTTGACGTAGAAGTACCGGCCGCCGTCGTCGGTGGGGATGTTGTTGTAGCGGTACCGGGTCAGCCGGCGCATCTTCGCGTCGCGGTAGAAGGAGTAGCCGCCCGCGGTGTGCGAGATCAGCGAGAAGAACTCCTGCGAGCCCAGGTAGTTGATCCAGGGGTACGGGGTGTGCGGCGTCGTGATGACGTACTCGCGTGCCTCGTCGTCGAAGTGGCCGAACCGCATCGTTGCGCCTTCCGGAGTGGGGTGCTGGCTGCTGTGCGGGAGCGCTCCCACGCATCCGCGATCGACAGCGTAGCGCACGGTCGAACCGCTTCAACGGGCCCTGGGGGCCGGGTAGGTGAAGGCCCTGGTGCGAGACGAGGGGGCGTCTCGCACCAGGGCCGTCCAGGGGCGGGTCCGATCAGGGCCAGAGCGCACGGGGCCCGAGCTCGATCCGCGGAGCGAGTGGATCGTCGGCGAGCGAGCCGGCGACCATCGCCTCGGCGTGCCGGCAGACCGTGTTCAGCGGCGCATCCTGGCGCTCGGCCGCGTCGGTGAGGACCACCAGCGCCTCCTCGGCGTCGCAGCGCCGCAGGGCCATCACGATCCCGGTCGCCCGGGCGACCAGGACCGGGTCCTGGTCGCCCTGCGGTGAGGCCCAGCCCGCGAGTGCCCGGAGGGCCGGAGCCGGGGCGCTCATCGGACCGCCCGGTTCAGCCGCCGCAGCGCCAGACCCACCATGGTCGCGCCCGCACCGGTCAGGGCGAGCATCGCGACGCCGGAGCCGGTGGTGGCCAGGGCCGTGGGAGCCGAGGCCGTCGAGCTCGCGGTGTGCCGCGTGCTGGGCCGAGCCACCCCGGTTGCCGAGTCGGTCGTGGCGGCCAGGACCGGACTCTGCAGGGATGCGGCGGTCGGGTCGGTCGTCGCGGTCGGGTCGGTCGCCGTGGTCGGGTCGAGGTCGGTCGGCAGACCCAGCTCGACGAACTCGCTCGGGTCGACGGGGTCCGTCGGCTCGGTCGGCTCGGTCGGGTCGACAGGGTCCGTCGGGTCGGCAGGGTCGGTGGGGTCCGTCGGATCCGCCGGGTCGACAGGGTCGGTCGGGTCAACAGGGTCGGTCGGGTCCGTGGGGTCCGTCGGGTCGGCAGGGTCCGTCGGATCGACGGGATCGACGATCAGCTCAGACGTCGGCCTGCAGTACCCCTGCTCCGACACCGGTGTTCCCGTGTGGTTCACGTGCGTCCGGGTCACGCACCCGCCCTCCGGCACGCCGAAGACGTCCCACGGGATGACCGTCGCGCCGTGCAGATCGGAGTCCTTGTCGATCTTCAGGTGGATCTTGCCCTCGGACGTCTCGACCCAGATGTTGACGTTCTTGTCCGGGATCGGGTCGTAGAAGTGCAGGCCGTCCTCGTCCCACCAGTAGTCCAGGGTGCCGTCGCCGGTGCCGGTGGAGGTGGGCAGGTCCGCAGGGTCGGCGACGGAGTCATCGACCGCAGGTGCCTGGCTCGGCGCCGGATCGGTGGCGGCCGGCTGAGCGGCGGCCGGTGCTGCGGTGCTCGGCTCGGCGGCCGCGGGCTCAGTGGCGGGTGCGGCAGCGGGCTCAGCGGCGGGCAGGGGGTCAGCGGCGGGCGCGGGGTCGGTGGCGGGCGCGGGCTCGGCGGCGGACACAGGGTCGGTGGCGGGTGTCGGCTCCGCGGCGGGCGCGGACGTGGCCTCGGCGGCGGACGTGCCGTCCCCGGCCTCCGGGGTGGCAGCGGGCGCCTGCGGTGCGGCCTGCGTGCTCGGCGCCGGCACTGCACCGTCCTCGGCCCCTCCCGCGGTCTCGCCGGGGAGCGCCCCGACCGGCCCCGCGATGGTCAGGGCGAGCGCCGCGGCGGCGGCGGGCATGACGGTGAGCATGGGGACTCCTCCTTCCCCGGGCAGAGCCCGGCTGGTCTCGATCGGGGCGTCCGGTCGTGGACCGGGACATGTCCAGATCACCAGCGGGAGGAGTGCGGAGTCGGGGTCGCGCGGGTACGGAGGCGGTCGTGGTCGCGCGGAATCGGGGTACCGAATCACGGGTTCGGTGGCGGGTACGTGGTGGCGATCAGTGGTGCTCGGCGGCCACGTACCGCTCGATCTCGGCCCGGTTGGTCAGGCCGAGCTTGCGCAGGATGTGCGAGACGTGGCTCTCCACGGTGCGCACGCTGAGATGGAAGGCATCCGCCAGTTCGCGGTTCGTCCGCCCGGCGCTGACCCCCGCGGCGATCTCCTGCTCGCGGGCGCTGAGCGCCTCCCACCGCGAACCCCGGTCGTCGGTGGCGGCGCGCAGGTGCCGGAGGGCGGGGTCGTGCGCATGGTCGGCGTCCAGCGCGGCGAGGGCGGCGTCGGTCAGTCCGGTGAAGTCGGCGGGACGATGCCGCAGGATCTCGACCAGGGCGTCCTGGTCGTCGGCGGCCAGTGCCCGGTGCAGGCCCAGGGCCGGGACCAGGGCGGGCAGGTCGGTGCCGCGCATCAACTCCTCGATCTGCTGCAGCCGCGCCGGGTCGTAGGCGCCGGGCCGGCTCAGCCAGCAGATCAGCGCGGCGGTGCGCAGCCCGCGATCGGCGTACCGGCATCCGGCCTCCCACAGCAGCGCGTCCCCGTCGCCGGTGCCGGTGGCCCGGGCCAGTGCTGCGCGGGCGATCACCCCGAAGCTCTGCACCGCCTGCATGAACCGATGTGGCGTGTGGTCGAGGGCGTCGAGCAGGGTCTCGGCGACGTCGTACTGCCCTGACCGGGTGGCGAGCAGCGACCCGAGGGCTAGGGTCCGGCGGTAGAAGGTGGTGTCCAGCGGACCACCCGGGCCTAGGCGCAGCGAGGTGCCGAGCGCCTGCACCGCGCCGGGGATGTCATGTCCGACCACGAGGGCCTCGGCCAGGGCGCAGGCATGGACGCGGACCCCGAGCAGGTCGAGGTTCACCAGCGCGCGACGCAGCTCGCGCCGGGAGAGTTCTTCGACCTCGTCGGCCCGGTTCAGGAGCAGCATCGCCTCGGCGCGCAGGCCATCGAGGTGGTAGTCGGCCACGGCCGGCTCGGCGTCGACCCGGTCGCAGGCCTCCAGTGCATCGGTGGCCCGGCCGGCATCCAGCAGCCCGGCACCCTGGGAGACCGCGGCCCAACTCCGCAGGACGCCACCAGGCGGCAGGTCGGGCCCCGGTTCTCCCTGCTGTCCGGCGCGGCGGGCACCGGTGAGCAGGTCGATCAGCGCCAGCAGGCTCGGCCGGTCCGCGAACCGCTCTGCGACATCGCCGAAGTCCTCGTCGGCCCAGACCGCCCAGCGCAGCTCGTCCAGCGCGAAGGTCACCAGGTCGTCCGCCGACTCGGAGCCGGTGACCTCGGTGCCGGCGAACACCGCCGCAGCAGCGACCGCGGTCCCGCGACGCCGGAGCAGCACCGACAGGTAGTCGTTCGCGTTCGGCACGAGGGGCGCCGCCTGCCACCGCCGTCGCCGGCGGAGCTGTTCGACCGCATCGCGTTCCTGTGCGGGCCCGGCCAGGTCCGCGGCCCAGCGCCACTCGTCCTGGGTCACGTCGTCGATCAGGTCAGGGTCGGGGTTGGGCAGATCCGTCCCGGTCTCGTTCCAGGCGCGTTCGGCCTGCCGGATCAGCGCGGCGCGGCGCAGCGGGTCCATCCGGTCCCGCAGGGCGGCCGCCAGAGCCGGCGGGGTCACGACCAGGACCTCTGGGGTCGCCCGCAGCCGGCCGATCGCGAGCAACTCGTCCAGGATCGCGGGGTCGAGTTCGAGCGCACCCTCGGCCACCCGGCGGCGGACCGGTCCGGCGCAGGACAGCACCTCCAACGCCGCCACCTGCTCGGCATCCAGCCGGGGGAGCAGCGCGTGCGCGACCGCGGCCAGCGGGAGGCCGTCCAGCGGGCCGACCGTCCGCCAGCGGTCGCCGTCCAGTTCGATCGCCCCGCTGAACCGGGCGGCGTCGGCGATGGCCAGCGCCACCTTGGGGTTCCCGTCCGCCCGGGCGGTCAGTGAGGAGGCGAGGGCGACGTCCACCGGCGCGCCCAGTTCCTCGGCGAGCAGCCGGCTGATGGCGGCGAACCCGCGCGGGCGCAGCAGCACCTCCGCGGGCGCGCGCTCGGCGACCAGCTCGGCCACGGCGGAGCCGTGCACCCGGGACAGGTCGCGTCCGGCGGTGGCCAGCATCCGGGCCCTGCTGCGGCGCAGCGCATCCAGCACCACGGTCGCGCTGACCGCGTCCAGCCGGTCCAGATCGTCCACCACCAGCAGCGCGCGCCGGCCGGCCAGTTCCCCGGCCAGCCAGATGGCCAGGACGCCAGGATCGGGTCGCAACCGTTCGGCGACCACCGAGGGGTGCGTGCGCAGCGCAGCCAGCGGGGCATCGCCGGAGGCCCAGAGCCGCAGCACCGGGATCGACCGGCGTTCGGTCTGGGCGACCACGGAGTCGAGAGCCCGGCTGCGCCCGGAGCCGGGTTCGCCGCGGATCACCACGTCCCGCCCGGCCGTCAACCAGCGCCGCGCCTCGCCGATCGCCTCGTCGAAGGCGTTCGGGGCGACGACCGGTGCGTCCCAGTGCTCGACGGCCACACGTCCACGCTAGGCCCGGCGGCCCATCCCTGCCCGCCGTCGCCAGGCATTACCGTGGTCCCGTGCTGCTCTCTGATCGCGACATCCGTGCCGAGCTCGACGCCGGGCGGGTGGTCCTCGACCCGACCGAACCGGAGATGGTGCAGCCGTCCAGCGTGGATGTGCGGCTGGACCGGTTCTTCCGGCTGTTCGACAACCACCGCTACGCGATGATCGACCCGTCGACCGAGCAGCCCGACCTGACCCGGATGGTGGAGGTCGACCCGGAGTCGCCGTTCGTGCTGCACCCGGGTGAGTTCGTGCTCGGCTCGACCTTCGAGCAGGTGACCCTGCCGGACGACATTGCCGCGCGGCTGGAGGGCAAGTCCTCGCTGGGCCGGCTCGGGCTGCTGACCCACTCGACCGCCGGGTTCATCGACCCGGGGTTCAGCGGCCACGTGACCCTGGAGCTGTCCAACGTCGCGACGCTGCCGATCACGCTCTGGCCGGGGATGAAGATCGGGCAGATGTGCTTCTTCCGGCTCAGTTCCCCCGCCGAGCGGCCGTACGGGTCCGGCGCGACCGGCTCCCGGTACCAGGGGCAGCGTGGGCCGACCGCCTCCCGGTCCTGGCAGAACTTCCACCGGACCCGGGTCTGACCGCGTGAACGGCCCGGCGATCCCGCTGCCGCGGCTGACCAGCTGGCCGCAGGACGCTCCGGCCCCGGGGCGGCACCTGCTGCTGCTCCCGGACGGCGTGGTCAGCGAGGAGGTCGAGGTGCTGGCGGTCAGCCGGTTCGCGTCGGCCCGCTGGGAGCGCCCGCCGCGGGTGCCCAGTCGCCGGCGGGACAGTGCGGCCCAGCCGACCCCCGGGGTGCTGCGGCTGGGCCGGTTGTCCACGGTCACGGGGCCGTTCGGGGTGGAGCCCGCGGTGGCCGCCCGGCTCGGGGTGCCCGGCGACATCGTGGCCGCCTGGCCGGTGGACGTGCCGCGCGAGCGGGCGGCGACCCCGGCGATCGGCGGTGACCGGGACGGGCTGCGCCGCGCGTTCGGCGACCAGCAGCCGGTCCGGGAGGAGGGCCGGGTGCTGCGCTGGGCGATCGACGTGGCCCGGCGGCTCGGCGGGGCGGTGCGCACGGACACCGGCGTGGTGCTGGTGCCGGAGATGGACGCCGCCCTCGACCTGACCGTGGTCTCGGACCGGTGGGTGGAGCCGGAGGAGGTGCTGGCCGCCGCGTGCCGGGTCGCCCCGCAGGCCCGGCTGGACGCGCCCGCGCCGACCGGCGAGCGCCTGGCCGCGGTCACCCACACCGGCCGGGTGCTGGTGGACCGGCCGGAGGCCGGCATCGGCGTGACCGACCCGGACGAACGCCGCCGGCTGCACGCCGAGGCCGATGCCTTCGACGCCTGGATGATCGAGCACCCGCCGGCCGCCGAGGGCTTCGGGGTGCTGATCGACCTGGGTGCGGACGGTGCGGTGTCGATCCGCGCCGAGTCCGAGGGCGACCTGCCGCTGGTGTTGCAGGGACTGAGCTGGACCACCGGTGAGGTGATCGCCTACCGGGTGACCTGGGAGCCGCCGGAGCTGGAGGAGCTGGAGTCGGAGCGGCCGTCGCTGGCACACCGGGTGGCCCGCGGCCGGGCGGCGCAGGTGGTGCGGTCGATCGCCCGCGAGGTCCAGCACGACGTCGGCGGCGAGGTCGCCGACATGGCCGGGTTCCTGGTGGATCCCGCGGAGCTCTGACCGCTCCGATTGCCGGTCCCGCCCGGTCATCCGACGATGACCTGACGGCGGAGGGTCCGCCCTGGTGGGAGGACGATGACCGACGGTCTCGGGCATCTGGACGGCGACGCCGGGCACGCGCGGGAGGGGTCCGGGCACGCCGCGTCGGAGCAGCTGCGGCCACCGGCCGCCCGGGTCGACGGCTACGCCCCGCTGCGCAGCTATGCGGCCCTGGGCGACGGCCGGACCCTGGCACTGGTGGCGGAGGACGGCCGGATCGACTGGCTGCCGCTGCCGGACCTGGACACCCCGCCGGTGTTCGCCGCCCTGGTGGACGCCGAGGACGGCGGCCGGATCGAGCTGGCGCCCACCGTGGCGTTCCGGCTGCGACGGGAGTACCTGGTCGGCACGAACGTGCTGGTCACCACGTTCGTCACCGACGATGGCGAGGTCCGGGTCACCGAGGCGATGAATACCGGGGTGGCCGGGCGGCTGCCCTGGGCCGAGCTGGCCCGCCGGGTGGAGGGGGTGCGGGGCACGGTGCCGATGGCGTGGCGGGTCCGGCCGGGCACCGTCTTCGGCACCGCCTCACCGTGGGTGCAGGACACCGTGCACGGCCTGGTGCTGCACGACGACGGGGTGACGGTCGCGGTGCGCACCGGCGGGGAGATGACCGTGGTGCCCGACGGCCAGCAGGTGTCCGGGGTGTTCACCGCCGTCGCCGGCAGCCGCCACCTGCTGGTGTTGGCCGCCACCGCCGGTGAGCCGGTCTACCTGCCCGACCCGCAGGACGCCGACCGGGGCATCGACCGCACCGCGGACAACTGGCGGGCCTGGACCCGGGAGTTCCACTACGACGGGCCGTGGGGCAAGGCGGTGCAGCGGTCGGCGTTGACCCTGAAGCTGCTGCTGCACGCACCGACCGGGGCGATCGCGGCGGCCGGCACCACCTCGCTGCCCGAGTCGGTCGCCGGGGGCAAGAACTGGGACTACCGCTACGCCTGGGTCCGGGACGCCGCCTACACCCTGGACGCCTGGATCGGCTTCGGGCTGCGCGAGGAGGTGCACGCCGCCACCGCCTGGGTGCTGCACACCCTGCGCGAGCACGGGCTGCGGGTGTTCTTCACCCTGGCCGGCGACCTGCCGGAGGGGCAGCAGGAAGCGCTGGCACCCGGGTGGCGCGGGATCGGCCCGGTGCTCACCGGCAACCGCGCGGACGGCCAGCTGCAGCTCGGGATCTACGGCGACCTGCTGGCGGTGATGCGCGGCTACGTGGACGCGGGCAACCTGCTGGACGCCGAGACCGGCCGGTTCCTGGCCGCGGTCGCCGACCAGGCCGCCGACGCCTGGCACCGCCCCGACGCCGGGATGTGGGAGCTGCCCGGCCCCCGGCACCACACCAGCTCCAAGCTCGGCTGCTGGCAGGCGCTGCGCTGTGCGGTACACCTGGCCGAACAGGGGCAGATCGCCGGGGACGCCGCGCGCTGGGCCGCGGAGTCGGACCGGATCGCCGACTGGGTGCGCGCGCACTGCTGGTCCGAGGAGCGCGGCGCCTACCTGATGGCCCCCGGGTCGGACGCGCTGGACGCCTCGATCCTGCTGCACGCCCGCAGCGGATTCGACACCGGCGAGCGGATGAGCCGCACCATCGACGCCCTGCGCGCCGAGCTCGGCACCGGACCGCTGCTGCACCGCTACACCGGGATGCCCGAGGAGGAGGGCAGCTTCGTCGCCTGCGCATTCTGGGGCGTGGCGGCGATGGCCCTGGTCGGTCGCCGGGAGGAGGCCCGGCAGTGGATGGACGAGCTGCTGGCCCAGGCCAACGACGTCGGGATCTGGCCGGAGATGATCGACGCGCGCACCGGCGACTTCCTGGGCAACCTGCCGCAGGCGCTCAGCCACCTCGCGCTGGTGCAGGCGGCGTTGACCCTGGCGGAGGAGTGACCTGCCCGGATCGGTGGGCCAGGATGGACGGCGGCCGGCTGCGACGACGCACCGCGCGGCGAGCCGACCGCGCACGCACCGGCCACAGCCGAGAGGACGTGCGTGCAGATGGGTCTGTGGGAGCGGTACAAGTCGTTCTTCAGTGGTCCGGAGATCGACATCGCCACCGAGCTGGCCGGGCAGTTGCCGCCCGGGGACGAGGTGCTGACCCACACCGGGGTGATCCCGAGCGCCTACGAGCGTGGCGGCGGCGGTGGGATGAGTGCCCAGGGCCGGCTGTTCAACGCCGCGACGTCGGCGGTGCAGAACGCGGTGTCCACTTCCCGGCACGTGGGCGGTGACGAGGGGTCGGCGGCGCGCCGGCTGCCGCAGCAGGCGGGTCCGCACGTGCTGGTGCTGGGCTCGCAGTCGCTGACCGTGTGGGACCTGGGCCTGACCATGAACCAGACCCCGGCGGAGCTGCTGGCCAGCGTGCCCCGGACCGAGGTCGCCGCCTTCCACGACACCGGCACCACCGCTCAGGGCGGGGTGCCGGTGGCGCGGGTGTCGTTCCACGACGGGTCGTTCTTCGACTACCGCCTGATCAACAAGCCGGGCGACGAGTTCTGGTCGGTCGCCTCGACCTACTGACGACGGCGCTCGCGGGCGCGGGTGAGCGCCTTCATCGCCTCCACCAGCAGGAAGACCACGATCGCGAGCCCGGCGGTGAACGCCCACTGCCGGGCTCCGATCGGGGCCGAGTCGAACCAGCTGTGCATGAACGGCACGTAGGTGAAGATCAGCTGGAACACCACCAGCGCCCCGGTCGCCAGCCACACCACCGGGTTCCCGCGCAGCACCTGCACCGTGATGCTGGAGTTGTTCAGGAACCGGCAGGAGAACAGGAAGGCCAGCTGGCCGAGCGCCAGCATGGTGACCGCGGTGGTCTGGGCGACCGCGTTGCTGGAGCCGGAGTCGCGCTCGATGAAGTAGACCAGCAGGGTGGCGCCACCGATCAGCAGCGACGCGGTGATCACCTCGGTGAGCGAGTCCCGGGACAGCACCGACCCGCCGGGCTTGCGCGGTGGGCGGCTCATCACGCCGGGCTCGGCGGGCTCGTAGGCCAGGGCGAGCGACAGCGTGATCGCGGTGACCAGGTTGACCCAGAGGATCTGCACCGGCGCCAGCGGCAGCGACAGGCCGAAGATCACCGCCACCAGGATCACCAGCGACTGGGCGCCGTTGGTCGGCAGCAGGAAGACCACCGACTTGCGGATGTTGTCGTAGATCCGGCGGCCTTCCTCGACCGCCCGCTCGATGGTGGCGAAGTTGTCGTCGGCCAGGACGATCTCGGCGGCCTCCTTGGTCGCCTCGGTGCCCTTGATCCCCATCGCGATGCCGACGTCGGCCCGGGTCAGTGCCGGGGCGTCGTTCACGCCGTCGCCGGTCATGGCGACCACCTCGCCGTGGCCCTGCAGGGCGCGCACGATCCGGAGCTTGTGCTCGGGGCTGGTGCGGGCGTACACGTCGACCTCGCGCACCCGGGCGGACAGCTGGTCGCCGGTCATCTCCTCCAGCTCGGCGCCGGTGAGGGCCTGCACCTCGCCCTCCGGGCCGGCGATGCCGAGCTCGCGGGCGATGGCGGTGGCGGTGCCGACGTGGTCGCCGGTGATCATCTTGACCCGGATCCCGGCCCGGTGGCAGTCGGCGATCGCCTGCACCGCCTCCGGCCGCGGCGGGTCGACGATGCCGATCACGCCGAGGAACACCAGGCCGTCGGCCACGTCCTCGGGCGCCAGGCCGTCCTGCTCCGGGCCGGCGGGGCGCTCGGCGGCGGACAGGGTGCGCAGACCCTGGGCGGCCAGCTCGTCGATCACCCGCTCCCAGTGCGCGCGGTCCATCGGCTCGACCCCGCCGTCCGCGGTCAACTGCTGGGTGCAGCGCTCCAGCAGCCGGTCCGGGGCGCCGGTCACCCGCAGCACCCGGTCGCCGCCGTCGTCGTCCAGGGTGGCCATGTACTTGGTGGCGGACTCGAAGGGCAGCACCGCGAGCCGGTGCACGCCGGACAGGTCGATGCCGGCCTTGCGGGTCAGGGTGGCGACCGCGCCCTCGGTCGGTTGGCCGACGACCGTCCAGTGCCCCTCGGCGTTCTGCACCACCCGGGCGTCGTTGCAGGACCCGGCGGCCCGGATCAGCCGGCGCAGGTCGGTGCGGGCGCCGGGATCGACGGTGGCGCCGTCGAAGGTCAGGTGGCCCTCGGGGGCGTAGCCCAGGCCGTGCACGTCGTACTCACCGGCGGCGGTGACCACCGAGCGCACGGTCATCTCGTTCGTGGTCAGGGTGCCGGTCTTGTCCGAGCAGATCGTGGTGACCGAGCCCAGCGCCTCCACCGAGGTGAGCTTGCGGGTGATCGCGTTGCGCCGGGCCATCTGCTGCACCCCGAGCGCCAGGGTCACCGTGACCAGGGCGGGCAGGCCCTCCGGCACCGCGGCCACCGCGAAGCCGATCGCGGCCGAGACCAGGTCGGGCAGCTCGAAGTCGTGCACCACCCGGCCGATCACCAGCATCACCGCGGCCATCACCAGGATGCCGATCGACAGCGCCCGGCCGAACGCGGCCAGCTGCCGGGTCAGTGGCGTGTCCAGGTGGTCGACCCCGGCGACCAGCGCCTGGATCCGGCCGATCTCGGTGTCGCCGCCGGTGCTGACCACCACGCCGATCCCGGTGCCGGTGGCGACCAGGGTGCCGGAGTAGAGCATCGAGGACCGGTCGCCGATCCCGGCCCGGGCGTCGACCGCCCGCGGGTCCTTGGCGGCGGGCACCGACTCGCCGGTGAGCGCGGCCTCGTCGACCTGCAGGTTGGTGGCGGACAGCAGCCGGACGTCGGCGGGCACCCGGTCGCCGGAGCGGACCCGGATCACGTCGCCGGGCACCAGGGTCTCGGCGTCGATCACCTGCCACTGCCCGTCCCGGCGCGCCTGGGCGTCCAGGGACAGCATGGTCTTGATGCCGTTCAGCGCCTTCTCGGCCTGACCCTCCTGGATGAAGCCGACCAGGCCGTTGATCACCGCCACCGCCAGGATCACGGTGAAGTCGATCCAGTCGCCGAGGATCGCCTTGAGCACCGCGGAGGCCAGCAGGATGTAGATCAGGATGTCGTCGAAGTGGCCCAGCAGGCGGCGGATCACCCCTGGCCGCGGCGGGGCGGGCAGCCGGTTCGGCCCCGCGGTCCGCAGCCGGTCGGCGGCCTGGGCGGCGCTGAGGCCGTCGTCGGTCACTCCCAGTTCGCCCAGGACCCGGTCGGTGGGCTCGGCGTAGGGGAGGGACGCAGGGCTGGTGTCGACGGTCAATCGGACCTCCGGATGGGGTTCGGCCGCTGTCGGGCGCTCGGGCGGAACTGTCGATCCTGCCAACCGGTCCACGGATCCGTGTGGGACGCCGTGCCCACGCCGGTGGGGCCGATCGAGTTTTGCCTGCCGTTCGCCCGCTCCGGATGCGACCGGGACGGACAGTGCTCAGACTGGTCGCCCAGATCGAGCAGAGCAACCCGGGGGGATGGGCGATGGAGCAGACGACCGACCAGCAGGACGGCCTTCAGCGCGAGGAGGACGCACGGTTCTCCTCGGTCAGCAATCCGCGCCGGGTGCGGCTGTAGGTGCCGGGTGGGGGTTCGTCCACCTCGGGATGAGGGTGCGTTCACAGGATAAGAACGACAAATCGCCATGAAATTGTCGCTGATTCCGGGTGAGGTGAGTAGCTTCGGTCTATGGGCGACGAGGTAGCACTGCACGCGGACACGATCCGGACCGTGGTGGGATACCTCCGCTCCGGGATCAGTGTGAACGTGGTCGGGATGCGGACCTCCGGCCGCAGCGCGGTGCTGCGCCGGGTGGTGGACCTGCTCGCCGACGACGGGATCTCCGCCGTGACGATCAACGGGATCCCGGCCCTGCACGACCGGCCGCTGGCCGCACTGGGCGTCGGCGGGGTGGAGGTGCCGAACGCCCCCTCCGGCCCCGGGTCGCTGTCCGCGGCGGTGACCGCCCTGGAACGCCGGATCAGCGCCCGGCCCTCGGTGCTGGTGATCGACGACGTCGAGTCGGTGGACCAGGTCAGCGCCGGGGTGGTCTCCGCGGTTCGCCGCCGGGTGCCGGTGCCGGTGCTGGCGTCCAGCCGTCCGGACGGGCGGATCCAGAACCAGACCGTGTTCGTCACCGGGGAGATGGCGCCGTCCGCCCGGGTGGTGCTGCCGCCGCTGCGCTACGACGCGGTGCACGCCCTGGTGCACGAGCTGCTGCCCGGGACGGTCGAACCCTCGGCGCTGGCCCGGATCGCCACCAAGTCCGGCGGCCTGCCGGGCCTGGTCGCGGCCCTGGTCGACACCGGTCGCCGCAGTGGCCGGCTGGTCCGCCGGGACGGGCTGTGGGTGGTCCGGGACGGGCTGTGGGACCCGTCGATGGCCCAGGCGGTCGAGCCGCTGCTGGCCGGCCTGGAGGAACAGCACCTGGACGCGCTGGCCCTGCTCTCCCTGGCCGGGAGCCTGGACCTGGAGGTGGCCCGGTCCGCGATCCCCTGGCAGGTGCTGACCCAGCTGGACGACGCCGGACTGCTGCAGGTGCTGGAGGACGGCGGGCAGCCGGTGATCGGCGTGTTCCCGCCGCTGGTCGCCGAGTTCCTGCGCAACGAGTCCAGCCCGATCCGCCGGTCGCGGGCCGTCGGCGAACTCTCCCGGCTGTTGGGCGACCGGGGCACCTGGCGTGCGGTGCCCCCCACCGCGCCCCGGGCGGTCGCCCAGGGTGCGCCGGCCATGATCGGCCGCCGGTTCGACGAACAGTGGCAGGTCGAGGCCGAGACCCGCCGCACCGCCTGGACGGACCAGCCCACCCCCGCGCACGCGGTGCCGTTGCTGATCGCGCTGCTCGGCGTCCAGGCCGATGCCGAGGAGGTCGACGCCGTGGTGCGCGGCACCAACCCGGCGCCGGACGACCCGCGCTCGGAGGCGCTGCTGGTGGTCTGGCACGCGGTCGACCTGGGGTTGCGCCGCGGCGACCTCGAGGCGGCGGACCGGCTGGTGGCCGAGGCGATGCCCCGGTTCCCCGAGTACGCCGGCCTGCTCAGCGCGACCCGGGCCCACCTGTGCCTGATCACCTCCCGGATCCCCGACGACGCCCTGCTGCACCCGGACCAGGTCGGTGAGGACCCGGTGAACAGGGAGGCGCTGCGGGCTACCCGCGCCGAGTGCCTGGTGGCCGCGGGCCGGATCGCCGAGGCACGGGCGGAGCTGGAGGGGTTCGACCCGCTCGAACCGCGGTTCCGGCTCAGTGCCCGGTTGAGCGCCACCCTGCTGCTGGTCTTCGACGGGCACCCGGAGGAGGGGGTCAGCCAGGCGCTGTCCTACGCCCAGGAGGCCCGGGCGGCCCTCGATCCGGGCGCGTACCAGGCCTATGCCTACGTGGCGGGGCTCGGCCTGATGATGGCGGGCCGGCTGGACGAGTGCGACACCCTGCTGTCCTCGGTGCTGGCGCTGCCCAACAACCAGACCCTGCAGACCCACTTCCGGAACGGCGTGCTCACCCTGGCCGCCGTGGTGGCGTCCTTCCGGGGCCGGGCCAGCTATGCGGAGAGCCTGGCGGAGCAGGCCGAGGCGCTCGGCGCCCCCCGCGGTCCCTACCCGGCGATGGCCCCGGACATGGCCACGTCCCTGGTGCGCGGCCCCGGCGCCGAGACCTCCGACGCCCTGTGGGACCTGGTGGACGAGCGGCTGGACGCCGGGATGGTCGTCTCGGCGATGACGATCGCGGTGGCCGCCCTGGAGCGCCGCCCCGAACCGGCCCGGGCCGCCGAGCTGGCCGAGCGGGTCAAGGACGTCGGCTCCGCGCTGGTGCAGACCCTCGCGGAGTACTGCGTCGCGGTCGGCCTGGACGACGTGGACGCCCTGGCGACCAGCGCCGGACACCTGCACGAGGCCGGGTACGAGCTGTACGCCACCCGCGCCGGGGTGACCCGGGCCCTGGCCCTGCGCACCCGCGGCGACATCGAGAGCGGGTCGCGGCAGGCCGAGCGGTCCTGGGCCGAGGCCGCGGTCTACGCCGGCGACCTCCGTGGGCTGTTCGCCCCGCTGGCCCGGTCGGTGGACCTGACTTCCCGGGAGCGGGAGATCGCCGTGATGGTCTCCGAGGGGATGCACACCGCGGAGATCGCCGCCTCGCTGGTGCTGAGCGTGCGCACGGTGGAGAACCACCTGCTGAACGCCTTCCGCAAGGCCGGGGTGGACAACCGGGACGCGCTGGCCCGGGCGGTGGACACCTGGGCCTCCACCGGGACGCTCTGACCCGGAGGTCTCAGCCGCGCAGGCGGGCCAGGATCTCCCGGGCGTGCTCCAGGGCGCCCTCGTCCCGGGTGCCGGCCACCGCGTTGTAGTACATCCCATCGCCGACCAGCTGGATCACGTGGGCCAGCGCCGGGTCGCCGAGCTCGGCCAGCAACGCCTCATACCAGGCGGCCCGCAGGTCCTCCAGCACCGACTCGTGCTCCCCGGCGTCCTCGGCCAGCCGCGCCGCCGCGATCAGCGCCCGGTCCAGCGCCCCACCGGAGGACGTCGACTCCACCAGGTAGTAGTCGGCCGCCCCGTTCGGCGCCTCCCGCATCGCGGCGATGTCCGCCGCTCCCAGCCGGGCCAGCCGCTCGCGCTGCCCGGCCTCCAGCGCCGCCTTGTTCTTGAAGTGGTAGAGCAGTCCGCCCTTGGACACCCCGGCCGCCGCGGCGACGGCATCGAGGGTGGCGGCGCGGCTGCCATGGGCGATCAGCACCTGCTCGAAGGCATCGATCAGGCGGTCGCGGGTGCTCGCGGGGTCGGCCATGGGGACGACGGTACCGGTGTGGCGCGCCTCTCCACGCCCGGGCTAGCGACTGTACCGTCCAGACGGTACAGTCGACGTCGGTCGAGAGCCGCCCGGGACGCCCGAGGCAGAGCGCGACCCGATCCCGCGATGACGTTCCGAACCGGAAAGGCCGTGCCCGATGTCCGCCCTCCTCGCCCCGCCGGCGACCCGTTCCAGCTCGTGCCGCCAGTGGTCCGCCCTGGCCGTGCTGATGCTGCCGGTGCTGCTGATCTCGGTGGACAACACCGTGCTCAGCTTCGCGCTGCCCGCGATCACCACCGCGCTGGGCGCCACCGGCGGGCAGCTGCTGTGGATCGTGGACGCCTACCCGCTGATGCTGGCCGGGCTGCTGGTGCCGATGGGGTCGTTGGGCGACCGGATCGGGCGGCGGCGGCTGTTGCTGATCGGCGCGACCGGCTTCGCACTGGTGTCGCTGCTGGCCGCCTGGGCGCCGACCCCGGAGCTGCTGATCGCGGCCCGGGCACTGCTCGGCGTCTTCGGCGCCACCCTGATGCCGTCGACGCTGTCCCTGCTGCGGAACGTGTTCACCGACCGCGCCCAGCGCCGGCTGGCGATCGCGATCTGGGCCGCCGGGTTCGCCGCCGGTGGCGCGCTGGGGCCGATCGTCGGCGGGTTCCTGCTCACCCACTTCTGGTGGGGGTCGGTGTTCCTGCTGAACACCCCGCTGCTGCTGGTGCTGATCCCGCTGGCGCTCTGGCTGGTGCCGGAGTCCCGCGACCCGAACCCCGGCCGGGTGGACGTGCCGAGCATCGCCCTGTCGCTGGTCACCATGCTGCCGCTGGTGCACGCGATCATCGAGGTCGGCGAGCGCGGGGTGACCGTCCGGACCTTACTGGGCGTGGCGATCGGCCTGACCGCCGGCACCCTGTTCGTGCGTCGTCAGCTCCGGCTGGCCACCCCGATGCTGGACGTCACCCTGTTCACCCGGGCCAGCTTCTCCGGTGCGGTGTCGGCGAACCTGCTGTCCATCATGGGCTTCAGCGGCCTGCTGGTGGTGGTGTCCCAGTTCCTGCAGCTGGTGCTCGGGATGTCGCCGATGGACGCCGGCCTGGTGCTGTTGCCCGGGCTGGTCGCCTCGGTGGTGGCGGGCCTGCTGGCGGTGAAGCTGGTCAAGCGGATCCGCCCGGCCACCCTGATCGGCGGGTCCTTCCTGCTCGCCGCCCTCGGCTACCTGCTGGCCAGCCGGGTCGGCACCGATCCGACCGCGGGCACCATTGCGGTGGCCTTCGTGGTGATGGCGCTCGGGGTCGGCCTGGCCGAGACGCTGACCAACGACGAGATCGTGTCCTCCGTCCCGGCGGAGAAGGCCGGTGCCGCCTCCGCGGTGTCCGAGACCGCCTACGAGCTCGGCACCACGCTGGGCGTCGCGGTGCTCGGCTCGGTGCTGAACGCGACCTACCGGGCGCAGGTGGTCGTCCCGGCTGCGGTGACCGGCGACCAGGCGCACGCGGCCGCCGAGACCCTGGCCGGCGCGGTCCGGGTCGCCGGGGAGATCGACGCCGGGGTCGCCGACAGCCTGCTGTCCTCCGCCCGGGCCGCCTTCGACCTGGGCATGCAGCGCTCGGCCCTGCTCGGGATCGTGGTCGCGGTCGCCGCCGCGGTGGTGTCCTTCGTGACGCTGCGCAAGGCGACCGGGGACTGATCGCTCAGGCCACCGGCTCGGCCAGCGCCCGCAGATGGTCCGGCACCGGTCGCCCGTGCCCGGCCATCGAGCGCGCCCACAGCCGGCCCGCCCGGTAGGACGAGCGCACCAGCGGCCCGGCCAGCACCCCGAGGAAGCCGATCTCCTCCGCCTCGGCGGCGATCTCGGTGAACTCCTCGGGGTGCACCCACCGGGCCACCGGCAGGTGCCGGGGCGAGGGGCGCAGGTACTGGGTGATCGTGATGATGTCGGTGCCCGCCGCGTGCAGGTCGCGCAGCGCGGTGCTGACCTCGTGCCGCTCCTCACCCATGCCGAGGATCAGGTTCGACTTGGTGATCAGCCCCGCCGCCCGGCCCTGGGTCAGCACGTCCAGCGACCGTTCGTAGCGGAACGCCGGCCGGATCCGCCGGAACACCCGGGGCACGGTCTCCACGTTGTGCGCGAACACCTCCGGCGCGGCCTCGAACACCCGGTCCAGGTGCTCGGCGCGACCGGAGAAGTCCGGCACCAGGATCTCCACCCCGGTGCCCGGTGCCTGCCGGTGGATCTCCCGGATCGTCTCGGCGTACAGCCACGAGCCCTCGTCCGGCAGGTCGTCCCGGGCCACCCCGGTGACCGTGGCGTAGCGCAGGCCCATCCGGGCGACCGACTCGCCGACCCGGCGCGGCTCGTCGGTGTCGTACTCCGCCGGCCGCCCGGTGCCGATCTGGCAGAAGTCGCAGCGCCGGGTGCACTGGGCGCCGCCGATCAGGAAGGTGGCCTCGCGGTCCTCCCAGCACTCGAAGATGTTCGGGCAGCCGGCCTCCTGGCACACCGTGTGCAGGCCCTCTGACGTCACCAGGCCATGGAGCTGCCGGTACTCCGGGCCCATCCGGGCGCGGGTCTTGATCCACTCGGGTTTGCGCTCGATCGGGGTGGCCATGTTGCGCACCTCGAGCCGGAGCAGTTTGCGGTCGCCGGGGGCGGTCATGCCGGCACCTCCTCGGCCGTGGCGGGGGCGAGCTCGGCCACCGACGGCAGCAGCTCGGTCAGGGCCTCGACCACGGCGGGCAGCACGTCGCGCACGGTGATCGGCCGCCCGGTCTCGGCCGCCAGGGTGGTGACCCCGGCGTCGGGCAGTCCGCACGGGACGATCAGGTCGTAGGGGGTCAGCGGGTGGTCCACGTTCAGCGCGAAGCCGTGCATGGTCACCTCCCGGGCCACCCGGACACCGATCGCCGCCAGCTTCGCGTCCGGCGCCCCGGGCCGCCGGACCCAGACGCCCGAGCGACCCTCGACCCGCCCCGCCGCCACACCGAACCCGGCGGCCACCCGGATCAGCGCCTCCTCCAGCGTGTGCACGTACGCCACCACGTCCAGCGGCATCCGCAGCCGCACGATCGGGTAGCCGATCAACTGCCCCGGACCGTGCCAGGTCACCCGCCCGCCGCGGTCCACCGGCACCACCGGGGTGTCGGTCAGCGCCGGATCCGGGAACTCGCTGCGATGGGCGCGCCGGCCCGCGGTGTACACCGGGGCGTGCTGGCAGAGCAGCAGGGTGCCGGGGCGGGCCCCGGAGGCGACGTCGTCGTGCAGCGTGCGTTGGAGGGTCCAGCCCTCCCGGTAGTCCAGGGGCGGGCCGTCGATCCCGCGCTCGATGGTGGGCAGCACCGGACGACCCTCTCACATTGTTGGACGCAGTCCAACAACTGCGGGAGCTGCCGAGGGCGCAGTTCGCGGTGGCCTGCGGCCGAGCGGACCAACCGGAACTGCGCCCTCGGTGGGTGCGCGTCCGGACCGCGGGGGGTGCCGGGTCCTGCATGGGGCCGTGCCCGGTCTGGTAGGGATGGTCCAGCCGGACCGAGCCGAGGGGGCTGACCATGTCGATGCGTGTTCGTGCCAGCGCGGTCGCCGCGTGTCTGGCCGCGCTGCTCCTGGGCACGACCGGCTGCGGCGGCGACCCGGCACCCGGCGACGGGTCGGCCGGACCCGCGTTCGAGGGTCCGTGGGCCGAGGACTTCGCTGCGGCGCACCGCTCCGCCACCACCGGGGAGCAGCGGCAGATGCTGGCCGACGGCGTGGTCTCCGATGCCGAGTACGCGCAGGTCCGCGAGGCCTTCGCCCAGTGCCTGGCGGAGGCGGGATACGCCGTGACCTGGACGGCGAACGGTGGCTTCACGCTGGACGCCGGGTCGCCCGATGTGCCCGAGGAGCTGGTGCAGGAACGGGTCGAGTCCTGCGATGTCGAGCACCGCGGGAGCGTCGACTACCTGTACGAACAGGTGGCCAGGAACCCGGAGAACCTGGACGAGGCGGAGATCATGGCCGCCTGCCTGGTGCGCCGGGACGTGGTGGCGCCGTCGTTCTCCGCCGACGACTATCGCCGCTGGTACGACACCCAGGGCGGGCTCCTGCCCTTCACGGTCGACGAACGGACCGGGGAGCGGGTGTTCGATGAGTGCAATGCCGACCCACTCGGGCTGCACGGGTAAGGGCTCAGCCCGCCCGCACCCGCCCCGCCAGCAGCACCGCGATATCCGCCACCTCCGGCACCCCGATCCCGCTGCGGTTCACCTCCGCGGCGGCGACCCCGTCGGTGAGCATCACGGTGCAGAACGGGCAGGCGGTCGCGATCACCTCGGCACCGGTGTCGATGGCCTCCTGCGCGCGGGTGGTGCCGATCCGGGTGCCGATCGACTCCTCGATCCACATCCGGGCACCGCCGGCCCCACAGCAGAAGGAGCGCTCGCGGTTGCGGGGCATCTCGGCGGGTTCGGCGCCGGGGATCGCGGCCAGCAGTTCGCGCGGCGGGGTGTAGACCTGGTTGTGCCGGCCCAGGTAGCAGGGGTCGTGGTACGTGACCCGGCCCAGGTCGGCGCCCTCGACCGGGACCAGCCGCTGCTCGGCGACCAGCCGGTTCAGCAGCTCGGTGTGGTGCACGACGTCGTAGTGGCCGCCGAGCTGCGGGTACTCCCGGGCCAGGGTGTTGAAGCAGTGCGCGCAGGTGACCACGACGGCCCCCGCCCCGGCCTGGTTCAGGGTGTCGACGTTGCCGGTGGCGAGCAGCTGGAACAGCACCTCGTTGCCGGCGCGGCGGGCCGGGTCGCCGGTGCAGCCCTCCTGGTCGCCGAGCACCGCGAAGGACACCCCGGCGGTGTGCAGCAGTTCGGCCACCGCGCGGGTGGTGCGGACGGCCTTCTCCTCGAACGCCCCTGCGCAGCCGACCCAGAACAGGTAGTCGACGTCGGCCGCCGACTCGACATCGGCGCCGATCACCGGCACGTCGAACGGCAGGTCCTTGGCCCAGTTCAGCCGCTGGCGGGCCGGCAGCCCCCACGGGTTGCCGCGCCGCTCCAGCTTGGTGAACGTCCCGGCCAGCTCGGCGGGGAAGGCGGACTCCATCAGGGTCTGGTACCGCCGGATGTCCACGATGGTGTCGACGTGCTCGATGTCCACCGGGCACTGCTGGACGCAGGCGCCGCAGGTGGTGCAGGCCCACAGCGCGTCGGTGTCGATCACGCCGGAGGCGACCAGGTCGACGTCCACGTGCGCCGAGCCGGTCGCGGTCAGATAGGGGGCGGTCGCGGCGGCGTGGTCGCGCAGCGCCATCACCACGCCCTTGGGGGTGAGCGGTTTGCCGGTGGCCCAGGCCGGGCACTGGTCCTGGCAGCGCCCGCACTCGGTGCAGGTGGCCACGTCCAGCAGTTGCTTCCAGCTCAGGTCCTGCACCGCCCGGGCACCGAGCCGGGCGTCCTCGGGCAGCTGGTCCAGCGCGGCGACGTCCAGCGGCGCACCGTCGACCCGCACCGGTTCCAGCGGTCCGAGCGCCGGCCGGCCGTCGTCGTAGCGCCGGGCGTACAGGTTGACCACGGCCAGGAACCGGTGCCAGGCGATGCCCATCGCCGGCCGGCTGCCCACCACCACGAACCAGGCCATCGACACCAGGATCTTCACCGTGGCGCACACCACGATCAGCGTCTCGACGGTGCCGGTGCCGACCCCGGAGAACAGGTCGCCGATCCAGGCGGTGGTCGGGAACTGCCAGGCCGGTCCCAGGCCCAGCCGGTACTCCAGCCCGCGCAGCAGCAGCACCGCCAGCACCACCAGCAGCACGGTGGCCTCGACCACCACGGCCTGCCCGGTGTTCGACCCGGCGAACCGCGACCGGCGGGCCACCGGCTCCGGGGTGTCCCGGCGCGGGGTGATCCGCACCCGCAACACGATCAGCGCGAGGATGCCGGCCAGCGACAGCCAGGCGATCACCTCGGTCAGCCACTGCCAGGGCGCCAGGTGACCGAGCACCGGCAGGGTCCAGGCCGGGTCGACGACCTGCCCGTACCCGGTGACCAGGGTGAAGAACAGGATCGGGAAGGACACCATCACGGTCCAGTGCGCGATCCGGACCACCGGGGTGTGCTGGAACCGGCCGTGTCCGAGCATCTCGCGCAGCACCAGGCCGGTCCGGCGCAGCACCGGTCCGGAGCGGCCGGGCGCGGGCCGGCCCATCCGGATCGCCCGGGTCAACCGGATCGCGCCGTGGACGAAGACCGCCACCCCGGCGACGGTGGCGAGGAGCACCAGGATCAAGCAGCTCAGGCGCAGGGCGGTCACCGGATGAGGCTAGCCCGGCCGGGAGCGCGCACACCGGGACGTGATCGCCGTGGGCGAACGCACAGCGCGGACCAAAGGCCCACCTTGATAGAGTGCCGCCGATCCCTTGACCACGACGACGCCCCGCGTTGCCGTGCGTCGTCGTACCTGTGATCTGACAACTGAAGTCGTCGTTCTGTGTTGTGCCCGTGGCTGGGGTCCACGGGGGCGCTGCCGATCCGGCGATGCGACCATGACCTCACCCGCCCACCGACAGGACGGAGCGAGCGCTTGCTGCACCTGCTCACGTTGCATCTCGTCGCTGCCCTGGCCGCGCCTGCCCTGGTGTCGTGGCTCGGCCGCAAAGCGTTCTGGGTGCTCGCGCTCGCCCCCGCGGCGGTCGCGGTCTGGGCGCTGAGCCTGACCGGTGCGGTGATGGACGGCCGGGGACCGACCCAGACCGTGGCCTGGATCCCGGCGATCGGCCTGGACCTCACGTTCCGGATGGACACGCTGAGCTGGCTGATGAGCCTGCTGGTCGGTGGGGTCGGCGCGGTGGTGCTGATCTACTGCGCGGCCTACTTCAAGGCGGGCGCGTCCGGGCTGGGCCGGTTCGGCGGCGTGCTGACCGCCTTCGCCGGGGCGATGTTCGGCCTGGTCACCGCGGACAACACCCTGCTGCTGTTCGTGTTCTGGGAGCTGACCACGGTTTTCTCCTACCTGCTGATCGGCCACTACCACGAGCGCAAGGCCTCCCGGCGGGCGGCGATGCAGGCGATCGTCGTCACCACGGCCGGCGGTCTGGCGATGCTGGTCGGGATCATCTTCATCGGCGAGGCGGCGGGCACCTACAGCCTGTCCGCGATCCTGGCCGACCCGCCGCACTCCTCGCTGGTCACCGCCGGGGTGGTCTGCCTGCTGATCGGCGCCGCGACCAAGTCCGCGCTGATCCCCACCCACTTCTGGCTGCCGGCCGCGATGGCCGCACCCACCCCGACCAGTGCCTACCTGCACGCGGCGGCGATGGTGAAGGCCGGGGTCTACCTGGTCGCCCGGTTCGCCCCGGCGTACTCCGAGCTGACCGTGTGGCGCTGGTTCATCGTGATCCTCGGGCTGGGCACCCTGCTGCTCGGCGGGTACCGGGCGCTGCGCCAGCACGACCTCAAGCTGGTGCTGGCCTTCGGCACGGTCAGCCAGCTCGGCCTGATCGTGCTGCTGGTCGGCTACGGCACCCGGGCGACCGCGCTGGCCGGGCTGGCGATGCTCGGCGCGCACGCGATGTTCAAGGCGGCGCTGTTCCTGGTGGTCGGGGTGGTCGACGTCGCCACCGGCACCCGTGACCTGCGCCGGCTGTCCGGGGTGGGCCGTGCCCTGCCGTTCACCGCGCTGGCCGGTGGGCTGGCCACCGCGTCGATGATCGGCCTGCCGCCGTTCGCCGGGTACGTGGCGAAGGAGGCGGCGCTGGAGGCCTTCGCGCACGAGGGCGACACCCTGGGCCTGGTGGTGCTGGCCGGGGTCGCGGTCGGCTCCGCGTTGACCGTCGCCTACGGACTGCGGTTCTGGTGGGGCGCCTTCGCGACCAAGCCGGTGATGTCCGCCGCCAAGGTCCGGATGATCACCGCCACCGAGGCGCACCTGCCGGTGCCCGAGGTCGAGGACCCGCGCGACCTGCTCGAGGAGCCCGCACCGGTCGGCCGCCCGTCCTGGATCCTGGTCTGGCCCGCCCTGCTGCTGGCGGTGCTCGGCATCGCGGTGGCCCTGGTGCCGCACTTCGGCGAGGAACTGCTCGCCCCGCACGCGGACCAGTACCCGGTGGGCGAGGCCGGCCACCTGACGCTCTGGGGCGGGGTCGGGCTCCCGCTGCTGGTGACCATCGCGGTGCTCGCCGTGGGCGGGCTGCTGTTCTGGCGCCGGACCTTCGTCGAGCACCTGCAGGCCGCGATGCCGCGGGTGCCCGAGGCGGACCGGGTCTACCGCCGCCTGATGCGCCGCCTGGACGACCTGGCCGCGGATGTCACCGCCCAGACCCAGCGTGGTTCGCTGCCGCTGTACCTGGGGTCGATCCTGGTGGTCTTCGTGCTCGGGGTCGGCATCCCGATGCTGCGGCTGACCTCGCTGCCGGACGACGTGGTGCGCTGGGACGAGCCCGCCCAGGTGGTGTTCGGCCTGTTCATCGCGCTGGCCGCGATCCTGGTGGCCCGGGCCCGGCGCCGGCTCAAGGCCGTGATCCTGCTCGGCGTGTGCGGCTACGGCATCGCCGCGCTATTCCTGCTCCAGGGCGCCCCCGACCTCGCGCTGACCCAGGTGCTGACCGAGACGCTGACCCTGGTGGTCTTCGTGCTGGTGATGCGCCGCCTGCCGCCGTACTTCTCCGACCGGCCCCGGACCAGCTCGCGCTGGGTGCGGCTGGCGGTCGGCCTGGCGGCCGGTCTGACCGTGGGCGGCCTCGCGCTGGTGGTGCCCGGTGCCCGGGTGCACGACCCGGTGTCGGTGGACTTCGCGGCGGAGGCCTACGAGTTCGGCGGCGGCAAGAACATCGTCAACGTGACGCTGGTCGACATCCGTGCCTGGGACACGATGGGCGAGATCTCGGTGCTGCTGGTCGCCGCCACCGGGGTCGCCTCGCTGGTGTTCCTGCGCCGCCGCTCCGGGGCGATCTACCGGGCGGGCGAGGCGCCGGAGCACCGCCAGGTCTGGACCGGCACCGGCTCGGCCGACCCGCAGGGCGCGGTGCGCAACCTGCCGATCTCGGACACCCGTCGCGCCGCCTACCAGCCGCGCGAGTGGCTGCGCTCGGCCCGGACCCTGGCGCCGCAACGACGCTCGGTGGTGTTCGAGGTCGTGGTGCGGCTGCTGTTCCACACCATGATCGTGTACTCGCTGTTCCTGCTGTTCTCCGGGCACAACAACCCCGGCGGCGGCTTCGCGGCGGGGCTGGTCACCGGGATCGCGCTGATCGTGCGCTACCTGGCCGGTGGCCGCTACGAGCTGGGCGAGGCGGCGCCGGTGCAGCCGGGTCTGCTGCTCGGTTCCGGGCTGTTCCTGTCCGCCGGGGTGGGGCTGGTCGCCCTGCTGGCCGGGGGATCGGTGCTGCAGTCCTGGATCATCGACCTGCACCTGCCGCTGATCGGCGACATCCACCTGGTGACGTCGCTGTTCTTCGACATCGGGGTGTACCTGGTGGTGGTCGGGCTGGTGCTGGACATCCTGCGCAGCCTGGGCGCCGAGTTGGACCGCCAGGCCGAGGCCGCCGGTGAGGCCTACGACCTGCCGGTGGGCGGGGACGCCGAACCAGGGGAGCAGATGAACGACCCGTTCGCCGCGATCCGTGCCGCCGCCCGCCGCGGTGCCGGGAAACCGGCCGGCCCGGCGACGAAGGGCGGTGACGCATGATCGACATGAGCCCGAACCTGGTGCTGGTCGCCGTGATCGTCGTGCTGGTCACCGCCGGGGTGTACCTGGTGCTGGAGCGCTCGCTGACCCGGGTGCTGATCGGCGTGATCCTGCTGGGCAACGCCGCGAACCTGCTGTTCCTGATCGCCGGTGGCCGCGCCGGGCGCCCGCCGATCGTGGGCGGTGCGCCGGTGGAGGAACAGGCCGACCCGCTACCCCAGGCGATGGTGCTGACCGCGATCGTGATCACCCTGGCCACCACCGCCTTCGTGCTGGCGATGGCCTACCGCTCCTGGCAGCTGCACCGCCACGACGAGGTCCAGGACGACATCGAGGACCGCCGGATCGCCCGGCTGGCCGCCCGGGACGAGCGTGCCACCGAGGACGCCGACACCGAGGACACGATCGACACCCTGGACGAACAGGCGGCCGAGACCCGCGACGAGACCGACGACGGCGAGGACGCCCTGCCACCCACCCCCGACCCGCTGCACCCGGCCGACAAGGAGGACCGCGCATGAGCGAGTTCTCCTGGCTGGTGCCGCTGCCGGTGGTGGTGCCGCTGTTCGGTGCCGGACTGGCGCTGGCCCTGTACCGCCGGCCCCGGTTGCAGCGGATCATCTCGGTGCTGGCGCTCAGCATCGTGCTGGTGGTCGCGGCGATCCTGCTGGTCGCCGCCGACTCCGGCCCGGTGGTGATCGACGTCGGCAACTGGGCGGCCCCGGTGGGCATCGACCTGGTCGCCGACCGGCTCAGCGCCCTGATGCTGACCGTCTCCGCCGCGGTCACCCTGTGCGTGCAGCTGTACTCGCTGGCCCAGGGTGAGGCCGACGGCGACGAGGCCGCACCGGTGTCGATCTACCACCCGACGTACCTGATCCTGACCGCCGGGGTGGCGAACGCCTTCCTGTCCGGCGACCTGTTCAACATCTACGTCGGCTTCGAGATCCTGCTGTTCGCCTCCTACGTGCTGCTGACCATGGGCGGCACCGGCGAGCGGATCCGGGCCGGCAGCGTGTACGTCGTCGTGGCGCTGCTGTCCTCGGTGCTGTTCCTGATCGCGATCGCGCTGATCTACGCCGCCACCGGCACGGTGAACCTGGCCCAGCTGGCCGAGCGGCTGCCGGAGATCGACTCCGGGGTGCGGCTGCTGCTGCAGATCCTGTTGCTGCTGGCATTCGGGATCAAGGCGGCGATCTTCCCGCTGTCCGCCTGGCTGCCGGACTCCTACCCGACCGCCCCGGCCCCGGTCACCGCGGTGTTCGCCGGGTTGCTGACCAAGGTCGGCGTCTACGCGATCATCCGCACCCAGACCCTGCTGTTCCCGGACGGCCGGCTGGACACGGTGCTGATGTGGGCGGCGCTGGCCACCATGCTGGTCGGCATCCTGGGTGCGGTCGCCCAGGACGACATCAAACGTCTGCTGTCCTTCACGCTGGTCAGCCACATCGGCTACATGATCTTCGGCATCGCGCTGGGCTCGATGACCGGCTGGACCGCGGCGATCTACTACGTCGCGCACCACATCACGGTGCAGACCACGCTGTTCCTGGTCAGCGGCCTGATCGAGCGCCGGGGCGGCAGTACGTCGCTGGACGAGCTCGGTGGGCTGGCCAAGGCGGCGCCGCTGCTGGCGATCCTGTTCTTCATCCCGGCGATGAACCTGGCCGGCATCCCGCCGCTGTCCGGGTTCCTGGGCAAGGTCGGCCTGATGCAGGCCGGTACCCAGGCCGGCACGCCGCTGGCGATCACCCTGGTGGTCGGCGGCGTGATCACCTCGCTGCTCACGCTGTACGCGCTGATCAAGGCGTGGAACAAGGCGTTCTGGCAGAACCCGCCCGCGCCGCTGCCGGACACCAGCCTGCCGCGCGGCATGGTCGGGTCGGCCGCCGCGCTGGTGGTCTTCGGCCTGGCGCTGACCGTGTTCGCCGGGCCGCTGTACGGCTACGCCGAGCGCGCCGCCGAGGCATTGACCGACGGGGCCTACGTCGAGGCGGTGCTGCCGGACGGCGAACGCGGCGAGGGTGACTCGGCGGAGGTCGCCCGGCAGGCCGAGGACGACGAGCCCAGCCCGGAGGTGACGCCATGAGCCGTGCGCCGAAGCCGAGTCTGCTGCGCCAGTGGCCGACGATTCTCTGGCTGACCGTGGTCTGGGTGCTGCTGTGGGGCTCGCTGTCCTGGGGCAACGTGATCGCCGGCCTGATCATCGCGGCCGGGGTGACCGGGCTGCTGCGGATGACCCCGATCGACTTCCACGGCCGGGTGCACCCCTGGGGCCTGATCGTCCTGGTCAGCCGGTTCATCTGGGACCTGTTCCGGGCGTCGATCGAGGTGTCCTGGGTGGCGCTGCGCCCCCGCCACACCCCGCACGGTGCGGTGATCGGCGTCCAGCTGCGCTCGCACTCGGACCTGTACCTGACCATCACCGCGGAGCTGTGTTCCCTGGTGCCCGGGTCGCTGGTGGTCGAGGCGCACCGGCTGACCGGCAAGCTGTTCCTGCACGTGCTGGACGTGGACCAGGTCGGCGGGATCGAGGCCGCCCGCCAGGTGGTGCTGGACCAGGAGGAGCGGGTGCTGCGCGCGCTGGCCTCGGAGTCCGAGCTGCGTGAGGCCGGACTGGACCCGCACCCGCACCGTCGTCGTCAGGGGGTGGCCGCATGATCGTCGTCGTGATCGTCAGTGCGGTGCTGTTGGCCGGCGCCGCCGCGATGGCGCTGATCCGGGCGGAGAAGGGTCCGTCCATGCTGGACCGGACCATCGCCCTGGACATCGTGGTCAGCGTGCTGGTCGCCGCGATCGCGCTCTACGCCGCGGTGGACCGCCGGGCGGATGTGGTGCCGATCCTGGTGGTGCTGTCCCTGGTCGGGTTCATCGGCTCGGTCACGATCTCCCGGTTCGCCTCGGTGGAGCCGGAGGGTGAGGGCCGGGTGCGCACCCGGGAGGAGATCGCCGCCGAGGAGGCCGAGCGGATCCGGGCCGAGGAGGAGGCGGAGGCCGAGCGCCGCGCCCGCCGGGCCAAGGACGCCGAGCACTCCGGCAAGGACACCGGGGAGGGGCACTGATGAACTGGACCGCCATCGCGGATGTGGCCTCCGCGATCTGCCTGCTCGGTGGTGCCGCCCTGGCGTTCGCCGCCGGGGTCGGTGTGCTGCGCTTCCCCGATCTGCTGTCCCGGATGCACGCGGGCACCAAGCCGCAGGTGCTGGGCCTGGTGCTGGTGCTGCTCGGCCTGTCGCTGCGGCTGCGGGACGGGTCGGCGGTCTGGGCGCTGGTGCTGGTCGCGCTGTTCCAGATGCTCACTGCGCCGGTGGCCGCGCACCTGGTCGGGCGCGCGGGCTACCGCACCGGCAAGGTCCGGGAGGACCTGCTGGTGGTGGACGAGCTCACCGAGGCACAGGACCGCGCGGTGCGGGCCGCCGAGGAGGCCGCCGCGCAGGCCGAGGCCGCGAACCGGGGCGAGCAGGCCAAGCCGAACGAGCGCTGAGCCGATTGAGAGCTGTGCCGAACGAGAGCTGAGCCGCCGGCTCAGTTCTTCCCGGGCAGGTGCCGCCCGTCGTTCACCCGCTTGCTGAACTTCGCGGTGCCGCGGGTGGCCAGCACCCGGGCCAGCGCGACCACGGCGCCGGTGATCGCCGCGGCGGCCACCACCTCGCCCAGCCGGGAGTCGCCCGGGTCCTCCGGCTGCGGCGGCTTGTGCCCGACCGCCTTCTGCCAGACGGCGCCGATCGCCTTCTGCGCCGCCCAGGCGACCGCCCCGGCCACGATCAGGCCGGTGACCTTGGCGAGCGTGGACTCGTTCTCTTCCTGGTCGGACACGGTGCGGACCTCCTGGGTCGGTGACGGTGCTGCGGGGTCCCACGCTAGCCGGACCCGGGTGGCGACGCAGGTCGCGCACGGTGTACTGTCGGCGGCGAACGACAGGGGAGCGCCCCGAGTCGGCTCCGGCCGGCCCGACCGGCGCTGAGAGTGCGGACGGACCGCAGACCCTCACACCTGATCCGGTTAGCACCGGCGTAGGGAGTCGAGATCTCTCCTGCGTCCTGGCACATCCGTGCCCGGACGCCCCCTCGGTACCCATCGAGGAGGACCATGCGTACCACCCCCGGGGCGGGGATCGCCCTGACAGTCCTGACCGCGTTCGCGCTGACGGCCTGCTCGGTCGCCGGCGGATCGACGCCGTCGGCCAGCGAGTCGGCCGGCACGGTCACCCTGGTCACCCACGACTCGTTCCACCTGAGCGACGGGCTGATCGAGCAGTTCGAGCAGGAGTCCGGGCTGACCGTGAAGCAGGTGGCCCCCGGCGACGGCGGCGCCCTGGTCAACCAGCTGATCCTGACCAAGGACAGCCCGCTCGGCGACGTGGTCTACGGGATCGACAACAGCTTCGCCAGTCGCGCGATCGACGCCGGGGTGCTCGACCCGTACACCTCCGAGGTGCCCGCCGCCGAGGACGCCGCCCAGTACGCCCCGGACGACTCCGGATCGCTGACCGCGGTCGACTTCGGCGACGTGTGCCTGAACATCGACACCACCTGGTTCGCCGCCCACGGCGTGGCCGAGCCGACCACCCTGGACGACCTCACCGCGCCGGAGTACCGCGACCTGACCGTGGTGACCAACGCCGCGACCAGCTCGCCCGGACTGTCGTTCCTGCTGGCCACCATCGGCGCCAAGGGCGAGGACGGCTGGCAGGCGTACTGGACCGCGCTGAAGGACAACGGCCTCAAGGTCGCCGAGAGCTGGTCGGACGCCTACTACTCCGACTTCTCCGGTGGTGGTGGCGGTGGCGCCCGGCCGATCGCGCTGTCCTACGCCTCCTCCCCGCCGGAGACCGTCACCGACGAGGCGGCCGGACCGACCACCGCGGCGATGCTCGGCACCTGCTTCCGCCAGGTCGAGTACGCCGGGGTGATCCACGGCGCCGCGAACCCGGAGGGCGCGCAGCAGCTGATCGACTTCCTGCTCTCCGACGCGGTGCAGGAGGACATCCCGGGGTCGATGTACATGTACCCGGTGTCCAGCACCGCCGCGCTGCCCGAGGCGTGGGAGCAGTGGGCGCCGCTGCCGGAGGACCCGTGGACGGTCGACCCGGCGGAGATCTCGGCGAACCGCGACCAGTGGGTCCGCGACTGGACGGAGCTCGTCGTCGGATGACCTCCGCCGCTCGCCGTCCCCGGCGCAGCCTGGCCCCGGTCGCCTGGACCGTGGCGGCCGCGGTGCCGCTGGCGTTCCTGGCGGTGTTCTTCGCCTGGCCGGTGCTGTCGCTGGTCGGGCGCGGGTTCTGGGACGGCGGGCCGGACCTGTCCGGGTTCGCGGACGTCTTCGGGCGGCCGCGGACCTGGCGGATCATCGGACTGACCCTGGCGCAGGGGGTCGCCGGGACGGTGATCTCGGTGCTGCTCGGCGTGCCCGGGGCCTACCTGCTGTACCGGTGCCGGTTCCGCGGCCAGGGGGTGCTGCGGGCGTTCGTGACGGTGCCGTTCGTGCTGCCGACCGTGGTGGTGGGCGTGGCGTTCCGGGCGTTGCTGCGGGAGAACGGGCCGCTGGGGTTCCTCGGCCTGGACGGCAGCTTCGCCGCGATCATCGCCGCGCTGGTGTTCTTCAACTACGCCGTGGTGGTGCGCACGGTCGGTGGACTGTGGTCCCGGCTCGACCCGCGCCCGGAGCAGGCGGCCCGATCGCTGGGCGCCTCCCCGGCGCGGGCGTTCCGGACCGTCACCCTGCCGGCCCTGACCCCGGCGATCGTGTCCGCCGCCTCACTGGTGTTCCTGTTCTGCGCCACCGCGTTCGGCACCGTGCTGGTGCTCGGCGGACTGCGGTTCGGCACCGTGGAGACCGAGATCTGGATCCAGACCACCCAGTTCCTCGACCTGCGGGCGGCGGCGGTGCTGTCCGTGGTGCAGATCGTGGTGGTGGTCGCCGCGCTGACGGTGGCCGGGCGGGCGCGCAGCCGCCGGGAGCGGGCGCTGGCCCTGGTGGACGCGCCGGTGCCGGGCGGTCGTCCGCACCCGCTGCCGACGGCGATCACCGCGGTCACCCTGGTGCTGCTCGCGATGCCGCTGATCGCGTTGGTCACCGGGTCGCTCCGGGTCGGTGACGGCTGGGGGCTCGACCACTACCGGGCGCTGGCGACCACCGGCGGCGACTCCGCGCTGACCGTCACCGTGTGGCAGGCGCTGGCCAACTCGCTGCGGGTGGCGGTGGACGCGACCGTGCTGGCGGTGGTGGTCGGCTCGCTGGTCGCACTGGTGGTGTCCCGCCGGCCGCGACAGCCGGTGCTGCGCCGGGCGGTGGCGGTGCTGGACGGGGCGTTCATGCTCCCGCTCGGGGTGTCCGCCGTGACGGTCGGCTTCGGGTTCCTGCTGGTGATGGCGCACCCGTTCGGGATCACGACCGATCTGCGCACCAGCGGCATCCTGGTGCCGATCGCCCAGGCGGTGGTGGCGATCCCGCTGGTGGTGCGGACCGTGCTGCCGGTGCTGCGGGCGATCGACCCCCGGCTGCGCGAGGCGGCGGCCACCCTGGGCGCCGGACCCGGGCGGGTGCTGGCGACCATCGACCTGCCGGTGGTGCTCCGCTCGCTCGGCCTGGCGGTCGGCTTCGCGTTCGCGGTGTCGCTGGGGGAGTTCGGGGCGACCAGCTTCCTGGCCCGGCCGGACCGGCCGACGCTGCCGGTGGTGATCTTCCGGCTGATCGGGCTGCCCGGTGCCGACCGGTACGGGATGGCGCTGGCCGCCAGTGTGGTGCTCGCGGTGGCGACCGCGGGGGTGATGGCGCTCGCGGAACGGCTGCGGGCGCCCGGTGTCGGAGGTGAACTGTGACGGATGCGGGGCTGAGCCTGCACGGACTGGTGGTCCGCTACCCGGGCCGCCCGCCGGTGACCGCGGTGGACGGGGTGGACCTGGAGCTGGCGCCGGGCGGGGTGCTGGCGCTGCTCGGCCCCTCCGGCTGCGGGAAGTCGTCGCTGCTGCGCGCGGTCGCCGGCCTGGAACCGGTCGCCGCCGGGTCGATCGCCTGGCGCGGCGAGGACCTGGCCGGGGTGCCGACCCACCGGCGGGGCTTCGGACTGGTGTTCCAGGACGGTCAGCTGTTCGGCCACCGCACGGTCGCGGGCAACGTCGCCTACGGGCTGCGCGGCGCCGGGGACTCCCGCGCCCGGGTCGCCGAGCTGCTGGAGCTGGTCGGGCTGCCGGGCTACGGCGACCGGCCGGTGGGCACCCTGTCCGGCGGCGAGCGGCAGCGGGTCGCCCTGGCCCGGTCGCTGGCGCCCCGGCCGCGGCTGCTGCTGCTGGACGAGCCGCTGTCCGCCCTGGACCGCGATCTGCGCGAGCGCCTGGCCGACGACCTGCGGGCGGTGCTGGTCGCCACCGGCACCACCGCGCTGTTCGTCACCCACGACCAGGACGAGGCCGCCACCGTCGCCGACCGGGTGGCGGTGATGTCGGCCGGCCGGCTGGTCCAGTCCGGCAGCCCGGAACAGCTCTGGGCCGCCCCGGCCGACGCCGCGGTCGCCCGGTTCCTCGGCTACCGCACCGCGCTGCCCGGGCCGGAGGGCACCCGGGTGGTCGCCGAGGGCGGCTGGTCGGTGCAGGACGGTGACCTGCCGGCGGACCACCAGGCGCGCTGCGGCGACCTGGTCGCCGCGGTCGTCACCGGCCGGCGCACCCGCCGCGGCCGGCCCGAGGTGCTGGCCGAACTGGACCCGCGGGCGGGCGCCTCCGGGCTGGACGGCGCCCCCCTCGCCCCGGTGGCCGCCCGCCCCGGACCGGACCGGGTGCCGGGCCCAGGCGAGCGGGTCTGGCTGCGGGTCGACCCGCACGCCTCGGCGGTGCTGACCCGCTGAACCACCCGATCGGGCCCGGTCGCCCTTGCGCCCACCCGCTACCGTCTCGCCATGCCGCTGCTGGAGATCATCGGATGGGCCGGATCGGTCCTGGTCGTCGTGTCCCTCATGCAGGCCCGGGTGCTCCGGTTCCGCGTGCTCAACCTGGTCGGTTCCGCGATCGCGACCGGGTACAACGCCTGGGTCGGCATCTGGCCCTTCGCCGCGATGAACGGCGTGATCGCGGTGATCGACCTCTACTGGATCTGGCGCCTGCTGCGCGAGCGTCACGACGCCGACGCCTACCGGGTGGTGGAGGTCGGGCCGGACGAGGCGTACCTGCGGCACGTGGTGGCGGTGCACGCCGAGGACATCGCCCGGTTCTACCCCGGCTACACGGCCGACGAGGACGCGCGCTGGGCGTACCTGGTGCTGCGCGGGGACGAGACCGTCGGGATGGTGGTGCTGCGGGACTCCGGCGACGGGGTCGGTGAGGTGCTGCTCGATTACGTGACACCGCGGTTCCGCGACTTCGCGCCGGGGGAGTTCGTCTACCGCCGCAGTGGTGCGCTGGCCGGGACCGGGCTGCGGGAACTGACCGTGACCCCGGCCGGGAGGGCGCTCGACGACTACCTCGACCGGGTCGGATTCACCCGCACGGACGGGGTGTGGCGCAGGCAACTCGCTGCCTGATTGCACTCGCACGGCTCGCCGTTACTCTAAGTTCGGACATCCGAACTAGGAGGTACGGTGACACGTAGGACGCCGGTGGCCACCGAGGTCACTACGGCGCCGGCCGCGCACACCCCCGCGCGCCGGCCCCGGCTGGTCGCGCTGTTCGGGCCCGCCTTCGTCGCCGCCATCGCCTACGTCGACCCGGGCAACGTCGCGGCCAACCTCACCGCCGGTGCCCGCTACGGCTACCTGCTGCTCTGGGTGCTGGTCGCGGCCAACGCGATGGCGGTGCTGGTGCAGTACCAGTCGGCCAAGCTCGGCGTGGTCACCGGGGAGTCGCTGCCCGGGGTGCTCGGCCGCCGGATGCGCCGCGGCCCCCGGCTGGCCTTCTGGGCGCAGGGCGAGGTGGTCGCCGCCGCCACCGACCTGGCCGAGGTGGTCGGCGGGGCGATCGCGCTGCACCTGCTGTTCGGGCTGCCACTGGTCTGGGGCGGAGCGATCGTCGGCGTGGTGTCGATGCTGCTGCTCGCCACCCAGGACCGGTACGGGCAGCGCCGGTTCGAAGCCGTGGTCGCCGCGCTGCTGCTGGTGATCGTGATCGGCTTCCTGTGCGGGCTGGTGGTCGGACCGCCGGACCCGTCCGAGATGCTGGCCGGGCTGGCGCCGCGGTTCGCCGGCACCGACTCGGTGGTGCTGGCCGCCTCCATGCTCGGCGCGACCGTGATGCCGCACGCGATCTACGTGCACTCCGCGCTGAGCCGGGACCGGTTCGGCAGCACCGCCGACGCCCCGGCCCGGCACCGCCTGCTGCGCGCCACCCGCTGGGACGTGGTGACCGCCCTGGTGGTCGCCGGCGCGGTCAACATCGGCCTGCTGCTGGTCGCCGCGGCCAACCTGCGCGGCGTCGAGGGCACCGACACCATCGAGGGCGCGCACGCCGCGATCAGCAGTGCGCTCGGCGGCGGGGTCGGCCTGGTGTTCGCGATCGGGCTGCTCGCCTCCGGCCTGGCCTCCACCTCGGTCGGTTGCTACGCCGGTGCCGCGGTGATGGAGGGGCTGATCCACCGCCGGATCCCGCTGCTGGTCCGCCGGGCGATCACCCTGGTGCCGGCCCTGCTGCTGCTCGGCCTCGGCGCGGACCCGACCTGGACCCTGGTGGTCAGCCAGGTGGTGCTCAGCTTCGGCATCCCGTTCGCCGCGATCCCGCTGGTCCGGCTGAACTCCGATCGCCGGCTGATGGGCGAGCACGTCAACGGCCGCGGGTTGCAGGGGGTGCTGATCCTGGTTGTCGGGCTGGTGGTCGCGCTGAACGTGGTCCTGCTCGTCCTACTCGCCACCGGTGCCTGACCCCGGCTCAGGCCTGGTCGGCCGCCGGGTGTGCGGCCCCACGGGGGATCACCATCGGCGTCCCGGCCAGCGGGTCGGGCACCACCAGGCACGGCAGCCCGAACACCCGCTCGACCAGCTCGGCGGTGACCACCTCGGCCGGCCGGCCCTGGGCGACCACTGCGCCGTCCTTCATCACGACCAGGTGGGTCGCGTACCGCGCGGCGTGGTTCAGGTCGTGCAGCACGGCGACCAGCGTGGCGCCGTCGTGGTGCAGCCGGGCGAACAGGTCCATCAGCTCGATCTGGTGCGCGATGTCCAGGAACGTGGTCGGCTCGTCCAGCAGCAGGATGCCGGTCTGCTGGGCCAGCGCCATCGCCACCCAGACCCGCTGGCGCTGACCGCCGGAGAGCTCGTCCACCGGCACCTCGGCGAGGTCGGCGATCCGGGTCGCGGTCATCGCGTCGGCCACTGCGCGCCGGTCGGCCGCGCTCGGCTGCCGGAACAGGTTCTGGTGCGGGTACCGGCCGCGGGCGACCAGGTCGGCGACCGTGATGCCCTCCGGGGCGAGCGCGGTCTGGGGCAGCAGACCCACCCGGCGGGCGACCTCCTTGGTCGGCATCCGCTGGATCGATTCGCCGTCCAGCACCACCTGGCCGGTGCTGGGCTTGAGCAGCCGGGCCAGCGAGCGCAGCAGGGTCGACTTGCCGCAGGCGTTCGGCCCGACGATCACCGTGAAGGAGTCGTCCGGGATGTCCAGGCTCAGGTCGGTGGACACGGTCCTGCGGTCGTAGCCGAGGGTCACCCGGTCGGCGCGCAGTCGTCCCGCTCGGTCGTTCACCATCGGCGGCGTGCCTCCTGCACGATCAGGGCCAGCAGGTAGATCCCGCCGAGCACCACGGTCACCACGCCCACCGGCATCGCGGTGGGCAGCACATGTTGCGCGATCTGGTCGGCGCCGAGCAGCAGCAACCCACCGGTCAGCGCCGAGGCGGTCAGCGGCAGGCCCGGCGACCCGGTCAGGCGGCGGGCGATCTGTGGCGCGGACAGCGCGACGAAGGCGATCGGCCCGGCGGTGGCGGTGACGGTCGCGATCAGCGCCACGCCGAGCACCACCACCGCCAGCCGGGCGAGTTCCACCCGGACCCCGTGCGCCCCCGCGGCGTCGTCGCCGAGCTCCAGCTGCCGCAACGGGCGGCTGACCAGGCAGACCAGCGGGGTCAGCACGGCCAGCACCACGAACGCCGGCACCGCCTGCGACCAGCCGGTCAGCGAGATCGACCCGGCGCCCCAGATCGACGCGGCCATCGCCACCTCGGTCTTGGCCCGCAGCAGCAGCCACACGTTCACCCCGTGCAGCATCCCGGTCACGCCGATGCCGACCACGATCAGCCGGAAGCCCTGCACCCCGTCCCGGTAAGCCAGCAGGTACACCACCAGGGCGGTCGCCAGCCCGGCGATCAGCGCCCCGGCGGACACCCCGAGGGTGCCGGTGCCGAGCACGGTGCTGACGATCAGGACGCCGGTGTACGAGCCGGTGGAGAAGCCGATCACGTCCGGCGAGCCGAGCGGGTTGCGGGTCAGCGACTGGAACAGCGCCCCGGAGACCCCGAGCGCCGCGCCGAACGCCAGTCCGACCAGCACCCGGGGCAGCCGCCACTGGGTCACGATCGTGCTGGCGAAGCCCTGGTCACTCACCAGTGCGCGCACCACCTCCGGCACGCTGAGTGGGTAGTCGCCCAGGCCGAGGGCGACCACCGCCAGCACCAGCACCGCCACGGTGAGCGCGATCAGCACGACTCCGGCGCGCCGGCGGTGGGCGGTCACAGTCCGCTCGCCTTCCGCCGCCGGACCAGCCCGATCAGCACCGGCGCCCCGACGAACGCGGTCACCACGCCGACCGGCAGCTCGCCCGGCCAGAGCAGCACCCGGGCGGCGACGTCGGCGAGCAGCACCAGCACCGGCCCGGCCACCGCGGACAGCCCGAGGATCCAGCGCTGATCCGGTCCGACCAGCCAGCGCACGATGTGCGGCACCATCAGCCCGACCAGCGTGATCGGCCCGGCCATCGCGGTCGCGCCCCCGGCCAGCAGCGTGATCGCGACGATCGCCAGCACCCGGGTCCGGGTCACCGACGCGCCCAGCGCCGTCGCCAGGTCCTCGCCCAGCCCGAGGGTGTTCAGCGCCCCGGCGACGAGCCCGGCCAGCAACAGGCCGATCAGCACGAAGGGCAGCACCGGGACGATCACCGACCAGCCGCGGGCCTGGAACGACCCGGACTCCCAGGTCAGCAGCACCGCGAACCGCTCCTGGTCGGCCAGCCGCAGCGCCCCCACGATCCCGGTCAGCACCGCGCTGATCGCCACCCCGGCGAGCGTGAGCTGCACCGGACTGGCATTCGACCGTCCGGCCGAGCCGATCAGGTACACCGCGAGCGTCGCGGCCAGCGCCCCGGCGAAGGCGAACCAGACGTAGCCGCTCGGCCGGGTCACGCCCAGCAGCACCACGCCCATCGCCACCGCGAAGGCCGCACCGCTGGTCACTCCGAGGATGCCCGGGTCGGCGAGCGGGTTGCGGGTCACCGCCTGCATCAGGCCACCGGCCACCGCGAGTCCGGCGCCGACCAGCAGGCCGAGCACGGTCCGCGGCAGTCGCAGGCCCACCACGGCCGCCCGGTCCGCCGCCGGCACGTCCTGGCCGGTCAGCGCACCCCACACCGTGCCCAGGTTCACCGGCCGGGACCCGACGGCCAGGCTCAGTGCGATCGCGGCGACCAGCAGGATCAGCAGCACGATCAGCGCGGTGCGGCGCCGCCCCGGGGAGTACGTGGTCGCGAGGGTCCGGGCAGCGACGGCCGTCACCCGGGGTTCCCGCTCGTCATGAGGTTAGGCTACCCTTCCACGCATCAGCCCGATTGTGACGCTGTTCGCATGCACCGACGGGCACCCTTCACGAAAGGCCTTGCGATGAAGTCCATGCGTGTCGCCGCCGGTCTGGCCGCGGTCGCCGTCCTCGCGCTCAGCGCATGCTCGAGCACCGACGACTCCGCGGACTCCGGCGAGAGTACCGCCGGCACCGGCGCCTCCGCCTCGGCAGAGGGCGCCTTCCCGGCCACCGTCGACACCAAGTTCGGTGAGGTCACCATCGAGTCGCGGCCGGAGCGGATCGTGGCGCTGGGCTGGGGCGACGCCGAGACCGCGCTCTCGCTGGGCTACCAGCCGGTCGGGGCCTCGGACTGGCTGGCCTTCGGTGGCGACGGGGTCGGCCCGTGGGCCGAGGGTCTCTACGACGAGTCGCCGGAGATCATCGACACCCTGGAGCCGTCCTACGAGGCGATCGCCGCGCTGGAGCCGGACCTGATCCTGGACGTGAAGTCCTCCGGCGACCAGGACCGGTACGACCGGCTGTCCGAGATCGCCACCACCGTCGGCGTCCCCGAGGGCGGCGACTCGTACCTCACCACCGGCCAGCAGCAACTGGAGCTGATCTCCGCCGCGCTCGGCGTGCCGGAGAAGGGTGAGGAGCTGCAGACCCAGCTCGAGGACGCCTTCACCGCCGCCCGCGACGAGCACCCGGACTGGGCGGGCAAGACGATCGCCGCCGCCACCCGCACCTCCGAGGGCTGGGGTGCGTACATCGAGGGCGGTGACCGGGTCGACTTCCTGGAGAACCTCGGCTTCGTGCAGTCCCCGACCATCGCCGACCTGCCGGTGTCCTCCTCCGGCTTCAGCGTCGACATCTCCGCCGAGCAGCTCGATCTGCTGGACGCCGACCTGATCGTGGCGTTCCCGATCTACATCGACACCGCCGAGATCACCGACGACCCGCAGTGGCAGGCCATCCCCGCGGTCGCCGACGGCCGCGCGGTGGTCATCGACGGCGACCTGTCCTCCGCCTACTCCCTGGGCACCATCGGCGCCCAGACCTACGCGCTGGAGAACCTGGTCCCCCTGATCGAGGACGCCCTCGGCAGCTGACCCACCCGCCCCACGGAGCCCCCGGCCGCCCCCCCGCGACCGGGGGCTCCGTCGCGCTGTCGACCGCAACGCCGCCAGGCCCTGCGAGCGAGGTCGCCGGCGACCGCCACTACTCGCGCCCGCATCCGGTGCCACCGCCGCCGAGCGCTCACCATCGCGTACGCCGCCGTCGCACCCAGCGGCCGGCACGCGGCGCAGCGCGCGCCGGCCGCGCCTCCATAGGGGTGTGTGAGCGCGCCGATCCGGGGTTTCCGTAGTCGCACTACACAATTGCGCAGGCCCCGGATGCAGCGCTGTCGATGTCGCACAGCGGCCCCGGGCGCAGGGCACTCGACGCCGCACACTAGCCCCGGGCCCCGCGCCCTCGACGCCGCACAGCGACGCCGGACCGGCGCACCCCGGTCTCCCCCTTCTCCCACAACGATCCCGCCCGCGCCCCGTGCTCGTACGGGTTTCAGCCCCCGTCCCCACCCTCCCAAGTTCCTGTAGTCCCACTCCCACAACCCCGGATCGCCCCGCGACGACACCCTGACCTCGCGCCGACACGCCGACGGTTTCTGTAGTCGCACTACCATCACCCCCGTGAGCCACCACGACCCCGCCCTCTCCATCGAGGTGCTGCCGGACGGCCGTGCGCGCCGGGCCGCCCGGACCCGGCGGGTGATCGCCACCGCGGCCGCCCCGCTGTTCCTGGACCGGGGGTTCGACGGCACCAGCGTGACCGCCGTGGCCGACCGGGCGGGGGTGGGGGTGCAGACGGTGTACTACCACTTCCCGACCAAGGCGGCGCTGCTGGTGGGGGCGCTGGACCAGGCGGTGGACGGGATGGACCGCCGCACCGGGCACCGGCCGTTGAGCCTGCTGGCCTGGGCGCAGGGCGCGCGGGCCGAACCCGATCTGAACCGGCGGCTGTTCCTGCACGTGCGGGGCTGCGCGGACCTGCTGGCCGCGGGCGCGGAGCTGACCCAGTTGCTGCGGGCCCAGGCGCAGGGCGACCCGGAGCTGACCTCGATCTGTGCCGCCGAGGACGACCGGCGCCGCGAGCTGCACCGGGCGCTGATCGACTCGCTCGGCCCGGCGCTGTCCCAGGTGACCACCCCGGAGCAGGCCACCGATGTGCTGCACCTGGTGCTCGGCCCGGAGTCGTGGCAGGCGCTGGTGCTGCGGGCGGGGTGGACCCGGCTGGCGTGGGCACGGTGGGCGCAGCGCACGGTGGTCGCCGAGCTGCTGGGCGGGGGCGGGCCGGACCTGGGGTGAGTGTCGGTATGCTGTGCGACCCTCTTTCCGCCGCTTCCGTGCCGACCCCCACGTCCCCGCCGAGGAGCCCACCATGTCCGAATCGATCGTCATCCGTGGTGCCCGGGAGAACAATCTGCAGGACGTGGACCTGGAGATCCCCAAGCGCCGTCTGACCGTGTTCACCGGCGTCTCCGGCTCCGGGAAGTCCTCCCTGGCCTTCGACACCATCGCCGCGGAGTCGCAGCGACTGCTGAACGAGACGCACAGCGCGTTCGTGCAGAACTTCCTGCCGCAGTCCGCCCAGCCCGACGCCGACTCGATCACCGGGCTGACCGCCTCGATCGTGGTCGACCAGGAGCCGATGGGCGGCAACATCCGGTCCACGGTGGGCACGGCGACGGACGCGTACACGATGCTGCGCCGGATCTGGGCCCGGGCCGCGGAGCCGGCACTCGGCACGCCCACCGCCTTCTCCTTCAACGACCCGCGCGGCTGGTGTCCGGCCTGTGAGGGGGCGGGCAGCGTGGCGGCGATCGACGAGGACGCCCTGCTGCACCCCGAGCTGAGCCTGAACGACGGCGCCATCGACTTCCCGAACTACCAGGTCGGCGGCTGGTACTGGAAGGCCTTCGCCGACACCGGCTGGTTCCCGCTGGACGTGCCGACCCGCGACTTCACCGCCGAGCAGCGCAAGCTCCTGCTGTACGGCCCGGACCAGCCGGAGGGCAAGAAGTCCAAGCCGGTGAAGGTCGACGTCGGCGGCATCTCGATGTCCTACGAGGGCCTGATCCCCAAGCTGCGCCGGTCCGCGCTGAGCAAGAACCTCGACCAGTTGCAGGGCCACATCCGGACCGCGGTCGAGCGGATCTCCACCCGCGGCACCTGCCCGGAGTGCGGGGGAGCGCGGGTCAACGCCGCCGCCCGCGGCAGCCGGCTGGCCGGGAAGTCGATCCACGACTGCACCACGATGCAGGTCAGCGAGCTGGCGGGCTGGATCCGCGGCCTGGACGCCCCGGCGGTCCGCCCGCTGCTGGATGGGTTGGCCGACCGGCTGGACGACCTGGTCCGGATCGGGCTGGGCTACCTGAGCCTGGCGCGGGAGAGCACCAGCCTGTCCGGCGGCGAGTCGCAGCGGGTGCGGATGGTCCGGCACCTCGGTTCCGCGCTGACCGACGTGACCTATGTCTTCGACGAGCCGTCCACCGGCCTGCACCCGCACGACGTGCACCGGATGAACGAGCTGCTGACCGCCCTGTGCGCCAAGGGGAACACCGTGCTGGTGGTCGAGCACAAGCCGGAGGTGATCGCGATCGCCGACGAGGTGGTCGACGTCGGCCCCGGTGCCGGTGGGGCGGGCGGCCGGGTGGTCTACCAGGGCGACGTGGCCGGGCTGCGGTCCTCCGGCACGCTCACCGGCGACCACCTCAGCCGGCACCAGCCGCTCAAGACCGACCCCCGGCCGGCCACCGGGTCGATCCCGCTGCGGCATGCCACCCGGCACAACCTGCGCGACGTCGACGCCGACATCCCCACCGGCGTGCTGGTCGCGGTCACCGGGGTGGCGGGCTCCGGCAAGAGCTCGCTGATCCGGGGCGTCCTGCCGCAGCAGCACCCGGACGCCGTGGTCGTCGACCAGGCCACCACCCGCGGGTCGCGCCGGTCCAACGCGGCCACCTACACCGGCATGCTCGACCACATCCGCAAGGCGTTCGCCAAGGCCAACGGGGTCAAGCCCGCCCTGTTCAGCGCCAACTCGGAGGGCGCCTGCCCGGCCTGTGGCGGACTGGGCGTGATCTACACCGAGCTGGGCACCTTCGAGTCGGTGAAGACCCCGTGCGAGACCTGCGGCGGGCGCCGGTTCACCCAGGAGGTGCTGGACCTGACCCTGCGCGGCAAGTCGATCGCCGACGTGCTGGAACTGCCGGTGGTCGAGGCGAAGGAGTTCTTCACCGAGAAGCCGATCGCCGCGATGCTCACCGCCCTGGACGACGTCGGCATCGGCTACCTCACCCTCGGCCAGCCGCTGTCCACGCTGTCCGGCGGTGAGCGGCAGCGGCTGAAGCTGGCGATCGAGCTCGGGTCACCGGCCGACGTCTACGTGCTGGACGAGCCGACCTCCGGCCTGCACATGGCCGACGTCGACCGGCTGATCGCCCTGCTGGACCGGTTCGTGGACGCCGGGTCGACGGTGATCGTGATCGAGCACAACCTGGACGTCATCTCCCGGGCCGATCACGTGATCGACCTCGGCCCGGGCGCCGGGGTGGAGGGCGGCCGGATCGTGTTCGCCGGGCCGCCGGCCGAGCTGATCGCCTGCCCGGACTCGCTCACCGGACAGGCGCTCGCAGCACGGCACGGCGCCTGACCCTCAGCGCCGGCGCACCCAGTCCAGCCAGGCGTCCATCCCGTCCCCGGTGCGCGCGGAGACCTCGATCACCGTCGCGTCCGGGTTCACCGCGGCCAGGTTGCGCCGGAACAGGTCCAGGTCGACGTCCAGGTGGGGCGCCAGGTCCATCTTGTTCACCAGCACCGCCCCGGCCGAACGGAACATCACCGGGTACTTCAGCGGCTTGTCCTCGCCCTCGGTGATCGACCAGACCATCGCCTTGCGGTGTTCGCCGACCTCGAACTCGGCCGGGCACACCAGGTTGCCGACGTTCTCGATCAGCAGCAGGTCCAGGGTGGACAGGTCCAGCCCGGCCAGCGCCCGCGCGACCATCGGAGCGTCCAGATGGCACTCCCCGCCGAAGCCGTCGCCGGTGTTCAGCAGCGAGATCTGCGCGCCCAGCCCGGACAGCCGCTCGGCGTCCAGCGGGGTCTCGATGTCGCCCTCGATCACGCCGACCCGCAGTTCGCCGCGCAACGCCGCCAGGGTCCGGACCAGGATCGCGGTCTTGCCGGACCCGGGGGAGCTCATCAGGTTGATCGCGTGCACCCCGGCGGCGTCCAGGGCGGCCCGGTTGGCGGCGGCGAGCTGGTCGTTCTCGGCGTAGATGTCCTCCAGGATCTCGATCCGCTCGCGGCCGGTGCGGTAGGCGGAGTGGTCGCCGATCAGCTCGGCCAGCTGCTCCGGGCCCTGCAAGGCGGTGGCCTGGCCGTGCGGGTGGTCATGGTCGTGCGAGTGGTCGTGCTCGTGCGGGTGGTCGTGGCTGTGCTCGGTGCCGTCGTCGTGGCGGTGGAAGCGTCCCATGGGCGGTCCTCTCGGGCGGGTGGGGTCAGGGGTCGACGTCGACCGCGGTGAGCACGAACTCCTCACCGGAGATCAACCGGGTCCGGGTGGAGCGGCAGTCGGTGCAGGCGAAGCCGAAGCTGCGGTCCAGCGTGCGGTGGGCGCCGCAGTCCGCGCAGTGCAGCACGGCGGGCACGGTGCGCAGGTGCAGCGTGGCGCCGGACAGCGTGGTGCCGCGGACCACGAAGCCCCAGGCGTGCTGCATCGCCTCGGGCACGACCTGGCGGGCCTGGCCCACGTCCAGGTGCACGGCGACCACGCGCCGGGTGCCGGTGGCGCGGGTGACGGTGCGCGCGACCTGGCGGCACAGGGAGACCTCGTGCACCCGGCACTCCTCTCCTGGTCGGCACCGTTGCCCGTGCCGACGTTCCCTGCCCACAGGCGCGTTCGCCTGGGACCAAAGTCACAGATCCGCCGATTCGTCAGGACTAACGTCCCGGGAAGCAGTCACCGCGCACCGGCGCGCGGCGACCCTGATCGTCCTCGCCCTTCCTTCCAGGTGGCCGCAGACCCGATGGATGCGAGGACCGGCCGTCGTGCCGAGGAAGGTCCAGATCGATGCCCGGAGAGCTGTCCCAGTGGCAGGCACCGACGCTCGGGGAGAACCTCGAGCGGGCGGGGGTCTCACGCCGCGACTTCCTGGCGTTCTGCGGCACGCTGGCCGCCGCCTTCACTCTGGAGGCCGCCCGGTCCGGCTCCGCCGCCGCCGTCACCGCCGAGGAGATCGCCGACGAGCTGTCCGCGCTCACCAAGCCCGTGGTGGTGTGGCTGCAACTGCAGGAGTGCACCGGCTGCATCGAGAGCACGCTCCGCTCGGGTGACACCACCGTCGAGGAGGCGGTGCTGAACCTGCTCTCGATGAACTACAACGAGCTGCTGATGGCGCCCTCCGGCCACGCCGCCGACCTGGCGCTGGAGGAGGCCAACGCCGAACCGCACATCCTGGTGGTGAACGGCTCGATCCCGTTGGGTGCCGGCGGCGCGTACTGCACCATCGGCGGGAAGTCGGCCGAACAGGTGCTGCGCGAGTCGGCGGAGAACGCCACCACGATCCTGGCGGTCGGCGCCTGCGCGGTCTGGGGCTCGGTCCAGGCCTCCCGCCCGAACCCCACCGGAGCGGTCGGCGTCGAGGAGATCCTCACCGACCGGCAGGTGATCAACGTGGCCGGCTGCCCGCCGATCGGCGAGGTGATCACCGCGACCCTGGCCTACCTGCTCACCCACGGCTCGGCACCCCGGACCGACGCCCAGGGCCGCCCGCTGTTCGCCTACGAGCAGCGGATCCACGACTCCTGCCCCCGGCGCGCGCACTACGACGCCGGGCAGTTCGTCCGGACCTTCGACGACGAGGGCGCCCACAACGGCTGGTGCCTGTACGACGTCGGCTGCAAGGGCCCGAGCACCTTCGCCGCCTGCCCGATCCTGCAGTGGAACTTGGGCACCTCCTGGCCGATCGGCGCCGGTCACCCGTGCATCGGCTGCACCGAGAAGAACTTCTTCGACCAGTTCACGCCGTTTTACCAGGCGCTGCCGAACGTGACCGGGGTGGGCATCGAGGCCACCGCGGAGAAGGTCGGCTGGGGACTGGTCGGGGCCACCGTCGCCGGGGTCGCCGCCCACGCCGGGCTGACCGCGGTCCGCCGCTCGGCCGCCCGCCGGTCCGAGGCGGAACTGCCGCTGGACGCCTTCGGCGACGGGCACGTGTGGCTGCCCACCCCCACCGTCCGCACCGACGATCCCCCGTCAGCACCCGAGCAGCCCGGAAAGGCGGACTGACCCATGTCGACCCGCGTCGTCATCGACCCGATCACCCGCATCGAGGGCCACCTGCGGATCGAGCTGGAGACCGAGGGCGAGGCGATCGTCCGGGCGTGGAGCGAGACCACCCAGTTCCGTGGCATCGAGACCATCGTCCAGGACCGCGACCCCCGGGACGCCTGGGCGTTCGTGCAGCGGATCTGCGGCGTGTGCACCTCGGTGCACGCCATCGCCTCGGTGGTCGCGGTGGAGAACGCCATCGGCTCCCGCCCGCCGGAGGCCGCCCGGCAGATCCGGGACATCGTGCTGGCCTCGCAGGAGATCCAGGACCACGTCATCCACTTCTACCACCTGCACGCGATGGACTGGGTGAACGTCCCCTCCGCCGCCGAGGCCGACCCGGAGGCGGCGGTCGCCTTCGCCGCGTCGATCGGCTCGACCTGGAAGGGCAACACCGTCGAGCGGATGACCCAGGTCCGGGACACCGTGCGCAGCATCCTGGAGTCCGGCCAGCTGACCATCTTCACCGGCGGCTACTGGGACCACCCGGACTACCGGCTGCCGCCCGAGGCGAACCTGATGGCGGTGGCGCACTACCTGGACGCGCTGGAGTTCCAGCGGTCGATGATCCGGATCAACACGGTGTTCGGCGGCAAGAACCCGCACCCGAACTTCCTGGTCGGCGGGATGGCCTGCTCGATCGACCTGGACAAGTCCGAGACGATCAACCAGGTCCAGCTCAGCCAGGTGGCCGGCTGGATCGCGGAGACCACCGAGTTCGTGAACGCGTGCTACCTGCCGGACGCGACCGCGATCATGTCGGTCTACCCGGACTACTTCGACATCGGCGCCGCCCAGCCGAACTACCTGGCGGTCGGGATGGCCGGGGCGACCTTCGCCGGTGACCCGGCCGAGTCCCGGACCGGTGCGGTGGAGGACGTGTCCCCGGGGGTGCTGCTGGACGGCGACCTGTCCACCGTGCACCCCTTCGACCCGGCCAAGGTCACCGAGTACGTCACCTCGGCCTGGTACAGCTACCAGGACGGCGACGACGTCGGCCTGACCCCCGACCAGGGCGAAACCACCCCGGACTACACCGGCCCCGAACCGCCGTACGAGTGGGTGGCCGACGACGCGAAGTACACCTGGTCCAAGGCGCCGCGGTACGACGGCCACGTGGTGCAGGTCGGGCCGGTCGCCCGGGTGCTGCTCGCCTACGCCCAGGGCCACCCGCACACCGTCGAGCTGGTCGACCAGGCGGTGGACACCCTGGGCATCCGGCTGGAGCAGCTGAACAGCACCGCTGGCCGCACCCTGGCCCGGGCGGTGGAGGCGGTCACCTCGGCCCGGAAGCTGGCCGAGGTGTCCTTCCCCGGCCTGATGGACAACATCTCCCGCGGCAACACCGAGGTCTTCGACCCCAGCCGGTGGGCGCCGTCCAGCTGGCCGCAGAGCGCGAGCGGCTACTCCTTCGTCGAGGTCGCCCGGGGCAATCTCAGCCACTGGGTCACCATCGAGGGCGGCAAGGTGGCCCGGTACCAGGCGGTGGTGCCGACCACCTGGCTGGCCGGTGGCCGGGATGCCGACGGACGGCAAGGCCCGTACGAGGAATCGCTGGCCGGCACCGGCGACCACCCGCTGGTGGATGCCGATCAGCCGTTGGAGCCGCTGCGCACGATCCACTCCTTCGACCCGTGCATGTCCTGCGCGGTGCACGTGTTCGACCCGGACGGCCACGAGCTGCAGGTCGTGGAGTCATGACCACCGATACCCCGGTGCCCCAGCTCCAGGTCGGGGAGATCGTCTCGGTCGGCGGGCTGAGCCACGGCCGGCTGCTGGCCCTGGCCGCCGCGGCACCGGAGGACAGCAACGACCCGGTGGTCGCCGCCGCCCGCTATGCGGTCCGGATGGACCACCCGGCGACCGAGCTGCCCCCGGTCGATCCGGAGGACGTCGACCCGGCCACCCCGGAGCGCCGGTACGCGGTGCTGCGGCTGCGCGGGCTGCACCTGCCGGACGGCAGCACCCGGGACGTGATGGTGATGCGCGGCGAGGGCAGCGCGGTGCTGGCCGCCTCGCACGCCGGTCGCCAGGCCCGGGGGCTGCTGCGCAAGAACGCCGACCACGTCACCCAGCGCGGGTCCCGGCCGCTGGTGATCGCCGCCGCCCCGATCGCCGCGGACGGCACGATCGGCGACTACCGGTTGCAGGGCTTCGTCGCCGTGCACGCGGTGCACCCGCACACCGAGGAGGACGACACCGAGGACGGCTCCTGGGTCCGGATCAGCCTGTGGTCGGCCTCGCTGCGCTGGCAGCACTGGATCAACGTGGCGCTGATCTTCATCCTGTCCTGCACCGGCTACTACATGATGGATCCGTTCTTCGGGCCCAGTGCGGCCGCCGGGCAGGACACCGGTTACCTGATGGGCTGGGTCCGGCTGATCCACTTCACCGCCGGGTTCGCCTGGGTGCTGGTCGGCGCGACCCGGATCGTGTCGGCCTTCACCTCCCGGGACCGCTACCTGCGCTGGCCGACGCTGTGGCCGTTGAAGTCGCGCGCGGATCTGCGGCACCTGCGGCAGGTGATCGGGCACTACGCGCTGATCTCCAAGGAGGCGCCGCTGTACCTGGCGCACAACCCGTTGCAGCAGCTGACCTACACCATGCTCTACGTGATCGGCGGGCTGCAGATCGGCACCGGCCTGGTGCTGTACTCGCTGGCCTACCCGGGCAACCCGTTCTGGGAGCTGATCGGCACCCCGATCCACTGGTTCGGCATCCCGCCGATCCGGCTGCTGCACACCATGGTGATGTTCGGGCTGTGGGCGTTCGTGATCGTGCACGTCTACCTGGCGGTGCGCGCCGACTCGCTGGAACGGCACGGCGGCGTGTCCGCGATGATGAACGGCGGCGTGTGGCTGCGCCGCGGGTCGAAGCCGGTGGACGCCCCGGAGGTCGAGTGACCGCGGACGACCTCACCGCCGGACCGGGGCTGGTGCTGCCGGGCGGTCGCCGCCGCCCCGGCACCGCGGTGGATGAGCGCGAACCCGGGCCGGCCCCGGTGACCGTGCTGGGCATCGGCAACCCGATCATGACCGACGACGGCACCGGCCTGGAGCTGCTGGCCGCGGTGTCCGCCGCCCGCCCCGACCCGCGGGTCCGGTACCTCGACGGCGGCACCGGTGGGATGGAACTGGTCCCGGTGGTGCAGGAGGCCGAGCGGTTGCTGCTGCTGGACGCGGTCGCCGGGCCCCGGCCGGGGGTGGCGGTCCGGTTGTCCGGCGATCATCTGCCCCGGCTGCTGGCCGGCACGCTGTCCCCGCACCAGGTCGGCCTGCTGGACGTGCTGTCCGCCGCCCGGCTGCTCGGCCGCACCCCCGCCACGATCGAGGTGGTGGGCATCGTCCCGGCGTCGGTCGAGCTCGGGCTGGGCCTGACCCCGCAGGTACGGGCGGCGGTCCCGGCGGCGGTACGTGCGTCGGTGTCGGTGCTGGACGAGTGGCTGGCCGAACTGCCCGCCGCGGTGGGTCAGCCGTGACCGGGGGCGTCGCCCAGGTCCGCCCAGGCGACCGCGAACTCCCGGCCGTGCACCAGGTCACCGGCCGGGGTGCCGCACACCGGGCAGGTCAGCGCGTAGAACCGGTCGACCGGTTGCTCGGCGGCACAACCCGGGCACCACACCGCGGCCGGCACCTCCTCGACCTCCAGCCGGGCACCGGCCAGCACACTGCCCGCGGTGGCGATCGGCCACGCCCCGGCCAGCGCCTCCGGTACCGCACCGCTGAGCGTGCCCACCCGCAGGCCGACCGCCTCCACGACGGTGGCCCCGGCGTCGCTCGCCGCCCGCTCGACGGCGGTCACCACCGACCGCAGCAGCCCGAGTTCGTGCATCCGGTCATGGTGGCACGCCGATGAGCCGCTGGGTGCTGGACGAGATCGTGGACGCCTTCGAGGCCCGGGTGGTGCTGCAGCGGGACGACCGGGGCCGGGTCCGCTCCGCCCGGTTCGACCTGAGCGGGATGCCCCGGATGGACGCACTGCTGGTCGGCCGCCCGGTCGCCGGGCTGCCCGCCCTGATCGAGCGGCTGTGCGGGATCTGCCCGGCCGCCCACCACCTGGCCGGGGTCCGCGCCCTGGAGTGCCTGTCCGGCACCGGCCCGCTGACCGGCACCGCCCGGGCGGTCCGCTCGCTGCTGCACCACGGCGCGGCGATCGGCGCGCACGCCCCTCGGCTGGGCACGGTCGACCCGGGGGCCGGTGCGCTGCTGGCCCGGTTCGCCCGCCAGGTGGCCGACGCCGCGGGATCGCCCGGGCACTTCCCGGTGACCGCCGTCCCCGGTGGGGTGGCCGACGCCGTCGACCCGGCCGCCCGGGACGCCCTGGTCGCCGCGGTGCCCGCCGCGCTCGCGGCCGCGTCGACCGTCACCGAGCGGATGCTGACCGGTCACCGCCCCGGCCCGGACCGGTTCACCGGTGCCGACCTGGCCCTGGTGGATGCCGAGGGCCGGCCGGACCTGCTCGGCGAGCACCTGCGCGCGGTCGCCGCGGACGGCACGGTGCTGGTCGCGGGCGCCGCACCCACCGACTGGGACCGGGTGGTCGCCGAGTCCGACCCCGGGGCGATCGCGCCGCGGCCCTACCTGGTCGATCTCGGACCGGGGGACGGCGGCTACCGGGTCGGCCCGGTCGCCCAGCTCCGGATCGGCCCGCTCGACACCCCGGTCGCCGCCGGATTCCAGCACCGCTGGACCGCCGGTGCCGGACCCGCCCGGGCGGTCATCACCGTGCACGCCGTGGAGCGGATCGCCGCCCTGCTGGATCTGGACCAGCTCACCACCGGCCCGCTCCAGCTCCCCGCGCCGGACCCGCAGCCCGCGGCCGGGGTCGGGGTCGGCTGGGTGGACAGCCCGCGCGGCCTGCTGGTGCACCGGTACGCCGCGGACGCCGCCGGGATCGTCACCGCGACCAGCATCCTGACCCCCACCGCCCAGAACGAACCCTGGCTGGCCGACCTGCTCCGGCACGCCGCCGCCGCGGAGACCGACCTGGAGGACGCGGTGCGGGAGGCCGACCCGTGCCTGCCGTGCACCGACGCCCCGCCGGGGTCGATGGGCCTGCGGGTGGAGACCGTGCCATGTGCCTGACCATCCCGGCCCGGATCGCGGAGATCATCCCGGGCCCGCTGCCGATGGCCCGGATCGAGGTCGCCGGCCGCACCGAGCAGTGCTGCCTGGCGTACACCCCGGAGGCCGTCGTCGGGGACCACGTGCTGGTGCGCACCGGCTTCGCCGTCGAGCTGCTGGACCCGCAGGCCGCCGCGGAGTCGCTGGCCGCCTTCGCCGAGCTCGGGCTGCTGCCGCCGGGAGAGGACTGAGGCGGTGGTGCGTCGTCGGCTGTGGATCACCGGGGTGGTGCAGGGGGTGGGTTTCCGTCCGCATGTGTACCGCCTGGCCCGGGAGCTCGGGGTGGCCGGCACGGTGGCGAACACCGCGGCCGGGGTGATCGTGCACGCCCAGGGGACCGCTGCGGTGCTGGACGAGCTGGCCCGCCGGATCCGGGACGATGCCCCGGCCGCGGCCCAGGTGCGCAGCCTCACCGCCGCCCCGCTGCCGGAGGACCCGGACCTGACCGGCTTCACCATCCTGGCCTCGCTGCACGACCAGGACCGGCACACCACGGTCCCGGCCGACACCGCGGTCTGCGCGGACTGCCTACGCGAACTGCACGACCCCGGCGACCGGCGCTACCGGCACCCGCTGATCACCTGCACCGCCTGCGGCCCCCGGTTCACCATCGTGACCGGCCTGCCCTACGACCGGCCGCTGACCTCGATGGCGGGCTTCCCGCTCTGCCCGGACTGCGAGCGCGAGTACCACGACCCGGCCGACCGGCGGTTCCACGCCCAGCCGGTCGCCTGCCCCGCCTGTGGCCCGCGGCTGTGGGCCGAGGATGCCGACGGCCGGGTCGACGGCGACGAACCCGCGCTGGCCCGGGCGCAACGGGTGCTGGCCGACGGCGGCACGGTCGCGGTCAAAGGGCTCGGCGGCTACCACCTGGCCTGCCGCCCGGACGCCGCGCCGGTCGATCGCCTGCGCGCCCGCAAGCACCGGCCGGACAAGCCCTTCGCCCTGATGGCCGCCGACCTGGCTGCCGCCCGCCGCCTGGTGCACCTGGACGACCCGGCCACCGACCTGCTCACCGCGCCCGCCCGGCCGATCGTGCTGGCCCCGCGCCGCCCGGACGCCCCGGTGTCCGACCGGGTGGCCCCCGGCGCCCCCGACCTGGGCGTGCTGCTGGCCTACACCCCGCTGCACCACCTGCTGCTCAGCCCGGGACCGTCCGGGCTGCCGGTCGGCGACGTGCTGGTGATGACCAGTGCCAACCTGACCGATGAGCCGCTGTGCCACACCGACGACGTCCCGCTGCTGCTCGGCCTGGCGGACCTGGTGCTGGGCCACGACCGCCCGATCGTCACGCCCTGCGACGACTCGGTGTTCCGGGTGGTGGACGGCCGGCCCTCGCCGGTGCGGCGCTCGCGCGGGTACGCCCCGCTGCCGGTGCAGCTGGACCCGGAGCGTGACCTGCCCGCCACCTTCGCGGTCGGCGCCGAGCTGAAGAACACCGTGTGCGTGCTGGACGGCGACCAGGCGGTGTGCTCCCAGCACCTGGGCGACATGGCCGGCTGGGAGTCGCAGCAGACCCTGGCCGCCACCGCCGCCCACCTGCTCGCGCTGTACCGGATCCGCCCCGAGCGCTGGGCCGCCGACGCCCACCCGGCGTACCAGACCCGCGCCTGGGCCCAGCGGTTCGCCGACGTGCCGCTGATCGAGGTGCAGCACCACCGGGCGCACGCCGCCGCCCTGCTCGCCGAGCACGACCTGCTGGCCGAACCCGCCCTGATCGTGTGCTTCGACGGCACCGGCTACGGCGACGACGGCACCGCCTGGGGCGGGGAGTGGCTGGCCACCGGCGGCGACCTGCTCGACCGGGGGCAGGCCGCGCTGACCCGGGTGGCAGGCCTGGCACCGGTGACGATGATCGGCGGCGACCGGGCGGTCCGGGAACCGTGGCGGCTCGCCCTGGCGCACCTGCGCCGCGCCGGGATCGACTGGGCCGAGGACCTGCCGCCGGTCGCGGGCAGCGCGCAGGCCGACCGGCGGCTGCTGGCCACCGCCCTGGACCGGGGCCTGGCGGCGACCACCACCACGTCGGCCGGGCGGCTGTTCGACGCGGTCGCCGCCCTGCTCGGGGTCCGGCAACGGATCAGCTACGAGGGCCAGGCGGCGATCGAGCTGGAACACCTGGCACTCGGCGCGCTGGGCGGTGCGCTCGCGGCCCAGGACACCGACCCGGCGACCTGGGCCGGCGACCCTGCGGTGGCGACCGCGGGTGGCTGGACCGACGTCCCGGGTGACCTGTCCCTGGACACCCGGCGCGCCCTGCTCGATCCGGCCGCGATGCTCACCGCCCTGGTCGCCGGCCTGCGCACCGGCACCGGCCGCGCCGCCCTGGCCCTCGGCTTCCACCAGTGGCTGGCCACCGCGATCACCGACCGGGCGGTGGCCGAGCGCGACCGCACCGGGGTCGGCACGGTCGGGCTCACCGGCGGCGTCTTCGCCAACACCGTGCTGCTGCGCCTGGCCGGCGCACAGCTTGCGGCGCACGGCTTCCGGGTCCTGCGCCATCACCTCGTCCCCTGCAACGACGGGGGTCTCAGCCTCGGACAGGCCGTGCTCGCCGCGGCGGAATCGATGAAGGAGCAACAGCCATGTGCCTCGGCATCCCCGGCCGGGTCGAACGCATCTGGGACGACCACGGCGCCCTGATGGCCGATGTCGACTTCGGTGGCGCCTCGACCCACGTGTGCCTGGAGTACCTGCCGGACCTGCGGGTCGGCGACTACACGATCGTGCACGCCGGCTTCGCGCTGACCCGGCTGGACGAGGAGTCCGCGCTGGCCTCGCTGGCGGCATTCCGCGAGCTCGGGATGCTGGAGGCCGAACTCGGCATCGTGCTGCCACCGGCCGGTGCGGGCGAGGGAGGATCGCGATGAAGTACCTGGACGAGTTCAAGGACCCGGTGGTCGCCAAGCGGATGATCGACGACATCCTGGCGCTGGCCACCCGGCGCTGGACCCTGATGGAGGTCTGCGGTGGCCAGACCCACTCGATCATCCGCAACGGCATCGACACCCTGCTCGCCGATGCGGTCGAGTTCATCCACGGCCCCGGCTGCCCGGTCTGCGTCACCCCGCTGGAGATGATCGACCGGGCGCTGGAGATCGCCTCCCGGCCGGACGTCATCTTCACCTCCTTCGGCGACATGATCCGGGTGCCCGGCACCGGGCGGGACCTGTTCTCGGTGAAGGCGGCCGGCGGCGACGTGCGGATCGTCTACTCCCCGTTGGACGCGGTCGCGATCGCCGCGGACAACCCGGACAAGCAGGTGGTGTTCTTCGGGGTCGGCTTCGAGACCACCGCCCCGGCGAATGCGATGGCCGTGGTCACCGCCCGGCGGCGCGGCCTGACCAACTTCTCCATGCTCGCCTCGCACGTGCGGGTGCCACCGGCGATCCGCACCGTGATGGACTCCCCGGTCACCCGCGTGCAGGGCTTCCTGGCCGCCGGGCACGTGTGCACCGTGATGGGCACCAGCGAGTACGGGCCCCTGGTCGAGGAGTACGGCGTGCCGATCGTGGTCACCGGCTTCGAGCCGCTGGACCTGCTGGAGGGCATCCGGCAGACCGTCGCGCTGCTGGAGGCGGGCACCCCCGCGCTGCGCAACGCCTACCCGCGGGCGGTCGACCCCGGCGGCAACCCGGTCGCCCAGAACGTGCTGGCCGACGTGTTCGAGGTCTGCGACCGGCAGTGGCGGGGGATCGGCATGATCCCGGCCTCCGGCTGGCAGCTGTCCCCGGCCTGGCGCGAGTTCGACGCCTCGATCCGGTTCGACGTGGACGACGTGCACACCGCCGAACCGGAGGAGTGCCACTCCGGAGAGGTGCTGCAGGGCCTGATCAAACCCTTCGAGTGCCCGTCCTTCGGCACCCTGTGCACCCCCCGCACCCCGCTCGGCGCCACCATGGTCTCCGCCGAGGGAGCGTGTGCCGCCTACTACGAGTTCCGCCGCCTCGACCTCCCCGTGAAGGTGACCCCGTGACCGATCTGCCCATCGCCCCGCTCGACGTCGAGGGCTGGTCCTGCCCCGTGCCGCTGCGCCACACCGACCGGATCGTGCTCGGCCACGGCGGTGGCGGCGTGCTGTCCGGCGAACTGATCGAGCACCTGTTCCTGCCGGCCCTCGGCGACGAGACCAACGCCGAGATGCGTGACTCCGCGGTGCTCGGCCTGCCCTGCGGCGGTCGGCTGGCCTTCACCACCGACTCCTACGTGGTCTCGCCACTGTTCTTCCCCGGTGGCTGCATCGGCGACCTGGCGGTGAACGGCACCGTCAACGACCTGGCGATGTCCGGCGCCCAACCGCTCGCGCTGTCCGCGGCGTTCATCCTGGAGGAGGGCCTGGAGACCGCCACTCTGGGCCGGGTCGCCCAGGCGCTCGGGGATGCCGCCCGGGCCGCCGGGGTCCGGATCGTCACCGGCGACACCAAGGTCGTCGACCGCGGCAAGGCCGACCAGCTGTTCATCAACACCGCCGGCGTCGGCCTGGTCCCGGACGGCGTCGACATCCGCCCGGACCGCGCCACCCCGGGCGACGTGGTGCTGGTCTCCGGCCTGATCGGCGAACACGGCGTCGCGATCATGTCGCTGCGCGAGGGCATCGAGTTCGGCACCACCCTGACCTCCGACACCGCACCCCTGCACGGCCTGGTCGCCGACCTGCTCGCCGCCGTCCCGGACGTGCACGTGCTGCGCGACCCCACCCGGGGCGGCGTCGCCGGATCGCTGTCCGAGATCGCCGAGGTGGCCGGGGCCGGCATCGAGGTCGAGGAGTCCGCGCTCCCGGTGCCCGAGGCGGTCGCCGCCGCCTGCGGCTTCCTCGGCCTGGACCCGATGCACGTGGCCAACGAGGGCAAGCTGGTCGCGATCGTCCCCGGCGAGCACGCCGACGCGGCGCTCGCGGCACTGCGCGCCCACCCGCTCGGGGCGCAGGCCGCCGTGATCGGGACAGTCACCGACCAGCACCCCGGCATCCTGGTCGCCCGCTCGCCGCTGGGCGCGGGGCGGGTGGTGTCCCGGCCGATGGGGGAGCAGCTGCCGCGGATCTGCTGACCGCCGCCCCCCGGGCTCAGGCTGACGGGCGGTCGTCCTCGGGGTCCTCGACCAGCAGGTCGATGTGCACCGACAGCAGGCGTCCGTCGGTGTCGTAGCCGCCGACCACGGGGAAGAACCCGTCCCCCCACCCCGAGTGGCTGAGCACCACGTTCTCGCCGGCCGTCGCGTGCGGCATCGTGATGTTGGCGAGGCCCGGCCCGAGGTGCTCGGCCGAGTCCATCAGGGCGAACCAGGAGTCGGGCCGCCCGGTGTCGTACACCTCGTCGTACCAGGTCATGGGCGGCGGCATGCACCGCCCCACCGCCTCCTGGTCGGCGAAGGCCACCGTCCCGGCATCCACGCCGACCCCGTAGACCAGCCCCGGTTCGGGGGTCACCCCGTCCGGGGTCAGCCGTGGGGTGGTGGCGGGCTCACCGTCGGCCAGGATGACGCTGAGCCAGGCCTCGCGGAGATGGCTGCCGTCCTGGGCGTCGCTCACATCGACGACCGTGACCCGGACCGGGTACTCGCCGGGCGGGACCCGGACCACCATCCCCTCGCCCAGTGCCACGAACGGGTCGGACGCCTCGAGCCGGCCGCTCGGCAGCCGCAGCGTCCCCAGGTCGACCACATGATGCGTGTACTTCCAGCCCTCGATGCGGCCGGTGCGCAGTGCCAGCAGGGGCGTCTGTTCCATCCAGAGAGCCTAGGACGAGCGCGACATCGCCGGGGCGATCCGGGGGACACTGGATCCCAGCAACCCGCCACCACCACCAAGGAGCACCACCGTGCAGCAGGGAACCGTCCGCTGGTTCGACACCGAGCGAGGCTTCGGCTTCATCGCCCCCGCCGACGAGACGGACGACCTGTTCGTCCACGCCTCGGAGATCGTCGGCCAGGACGGCACGACGGTGCTGCGCGAGGGCCAGGCCGTCGAGTTCGAAGTCGGCGAGGGCGACCGCGGCCCGCAGGCCCGCCGGGTCCGGGTCACCGGCGACGTCGCTGCGGACGCCACCCTCGGCGTGCTCGGCACCGTCAACTGGTACGAGCCGGCCAAGGGCTACGGCTTTCTCACCCGCGACGACGGCCAGGGCGAGATCTTCGTGCACAGCTCGGCCATCGTCGGCGGCGGCGTGCTCACCGACGGCCAGCCGGTCGCGTTCCTGGTGGTCGAGGGCGAGAAGGGCCCGCAGGCCGACCACGTGCTGCCGCTCGCCATCGGCGCCGGGCCCGCAACGGCCCCCCGGAACGACGGCGCCGACGGCACCGTGAACTGGTACGACGCCGGCAAGGGCTTCGGCTTCATCACCCCGGACTCCGGCGAGCAGGACGTCTTCGTGCACGCACGCGCGCTGTCCGGCGACCTCGCCGAGCTCGCCGAGGGCGACCGGGTCAGCTACCGCACCGCGGAGGGCGACCGGGGCGTGCAGGCCCAGGGCGTCCGGCTGGTCGGCGGCCGGGCCCGCGGTGGCCGGGGCGGATCCGACCGGGGTGGGTCGGGCCGGGGTGGATCGGACCGCCCCACCCGCGGCGGCCAGGGCGTCGTGGCGCGCTTCGATGCCGACCGCGGCTTCGGCTTCATCACCCCCGACGACGGCGGGCCGGACCTGTTCGTGCACGTGTCGGTGGTCCGCGACGGGGAGCCGCTGTACGAGGGCGACCGGGTGCGGTACCAGGTGCGGCAGAGCGACCGTGGGCCGCAGGCGGACCGGGTGGACCTGGTCTGAGGTCCACACCGGCCGGGATCACCGAGTCTGCATCAATCCCAGGACGGCCTCACGCCTCGGGGATCGCCCGAGCGAAGAACTCCGGCCGCGGGACGTCGGGGTCGGGCCCGCCGCGCACGCCGGTGTCCAGGGCGTCGATCGCGGCCAGCTCGTCGGCCGTCAGGTCGAACGACACCACGTCGAAGTTCTCCGCGATGCGCGCCGGGGTGACCGACTTCGGGATCGCGGACCTGCCCTGCTGGAGGTGCCACCGCAACATCACCTGGGCCGCGGTCCGGCCGTGCGCGGCGGCGATCCCGGCGATCGTCGGGTCGTCGAGCGTGCTGCGGCGGGTGTCGTCGCCCCAGCCGGGGTAGAACGTGATCCCGCCGATCGGCGACCACGCCTGCGTGAGCACGCCGTGCTGCGCGTCCGCCGCCTGCACGGTGGGTTGGGTGAAGTACGGGTGCAGCTCGACCTGGTTGACCGCGGGCACGACCTCGACCTGGCCGAGCAGGGTGTCCAGGTGGTGCGGCATGAAGTTGCTGACACCGATCGCCCGGACGGCACCGTCGGCCAGCAGCTTCTCCAACGCCCGGTACGCGCCGACGGTCAGATCGAACCGGTCCGGCGCGGGCTGGTGCAGGATCAGCAGGTCGAGCTGGTCGAGACCGAGCTTGCGGGCCGACTTGTCGAAGGCATGCAGCGTCTGGTCGTACCCGTAGTCGGACACCCAGACCTTCGTCTCGACGAACACGTCGTCACGGGCCAGCCCGGACTGCGCCAGCGCCTGCCCGACCCCGCGCTCGTTGCCGTAGGCGGCAGCGGTGTCGATGTGCCGGTAGCCGACCTCCAGGGCGGCGCGAACCGCCGCGGCCGTCTCGTCGGGCGGGGTCTGGAACACCCCGAAGCCCAGGGCCGGCATGGTGACACCGTTGTTCAGGGTGAGGGTCGGGATCATCGTCATGCCTGTCACGCTAGGAGTGGATCGAGCGGGCCGGGAGGGTCTGGTGTTACCCCGCTCGCCGGGCCCGGTCATGCCAGTCCCTCCCTGGTCGGACCCGCCGGGACGTACCGTCGGAACATGGACCTGAGAGCCGAGACCCGGGAGTTCCTCACCACTCGGCGTGCCCGCATCACCCCCGAGCGCGCCAACCTGGCCGCCTATGGCGGCAACCGCCGCGTGCCGGGGTTGCGCCGGGAGGAGGTCGCGATGCTCGCCGGGGTCAGCATCGACTACTACACCCGGATGGAGCGCGGGAACCTCGCCGGCGTCTCCGAGGAGGTCCTGGAGTCGTTGGCCGAGGCGCTGCAGCTCGACGAGGCCGAGCGCGGTCACCTGCTCGACCTGGCCCGTGCCGCCAATGCCTCCGGCGCGGCCCGCTCGCGCGCCCGCCGCGCCCCCACCGCCGTGCTGCGACCCGCGGTCCAGCGGGTGGTCGACGCCCTGGACGCACCGGCATTCGTGCGCAACGGGCGCCTGGACGTGCTGCACGCGAATCTGCTCGGCCGGGCGCTGTATGCGCCGCTGTACGACTCACCGACCCACGTCCCGGGCAGGCCGGTCAACACCGCCCGGTTCCAGTTCCTCGACCCGGGTGCCGCACGTGAGTTCTGGGGCGCGAAGGCGGACCGGATGGCCCACGACGCGGTCGCGATCCTGCGGGTCGAGGCCGGGCGCAACCCCTACGACAAGCGCCTGACCGACCTCGTCGGTGAGCTGTCCACCCGCAGCGAGGACTTCCGCCGGCTGTGGGCCTCGCACGACGTGCGCTATCACCGCTCCGGCACGAAGGTCTTCCACCATCCGGCGGTCGGCGTCCTCGAGCTCGACTACGAGGCGCTCATGCTGCCCGCCGACCCCGGTCTGCAGCTCAACGTGTACACCGCCGCCCCCGCCACGCCCTCGGCCGACGGCCTCGCGCTGCTCGCGTCGTGGGCGGCGACCACGCTGGTGTCGCCGTCACCCTCCGACGCCTCCCGCTGACACCGCTTCCTGCCTGGGGCAGGGCCCTCCGGGAACAATCCCTCGTTCTCCAGAGTTGAGCCAGTCAGACTCAAGTTCACCGCCCCCGAGTTGCCAGCCGCAGCCGACCGGCGCAGACTTGAGCGCAGACGACTCAAGTCGTCCCCGTGACGACGACCCAGACCTGAACAGCAGGACGAAGGAAGGCATCAGACATGGCACGTGCAGTCGGCATCGACCTCGGTACCACCAACTCCGTGGTCGCGGTCCTCGAGGGTGGCGAGCCCACCGTCATCGCGAACGCCGAGGGTTCCCGGACCACCCCGTCGGTGGTGGCGTTCTCCAAGACCGGCGAGGTGCTGGTCGGCGAGGTCGCCAAGCGCCAGGCGGTCACCAACGTCGACCGGACGATCACCTCGGTCAAGCGCCACATGGGCACCGACTGGACCACCGAGGAGATCGACGGCAAGAAGTACACCCCGCAGGAGATCAGCGCCCGGGTGCTGGGCAAGCTGAAGCGCGACGCCGAGGAGTACCTGGGCGAGCCGGTCACCGACGCGGTGATCACGGTCCCGGCGTACTTCAACGACGCCGAGCGCCAGGCCACCAAGGACGCCGGCCAGATCGCCGGCCTGAACGTGCTGCGGATCGTGAACGAGCCGACCGCCGCCGCGCTGGCCTACGGCCTGGAGAAGGGCAAGGAGGACGAGCTCATCCTGGTCTTCGACCTGGGTGGCGGCACCTTCGACGTGTCCCTGCTCGAGGTGGGCAAGGACGACGACTTCTCCACCATCGAGGTGCGTGCGACCTCCGGTGACAACCGCCTCGGCGGCGACGACTGGGACAACCGGATCGTCGAGTGGCTGGTCTCGCAGGTGAAGAACTCGACCGGCGTCGACCTGTCCAAGGACAAGATCGCGCTGCAGCGGCTGCGTGAGGCCGCCGAGCAGGCCAAGAAGGAGCTGTCGTCCGCGACCAGCACCAACATCAGCCTGCAGTACCTCTCGATGAGCGAGAACGGCCCGATCCACCTGGACGAGAAGCTCACCCGGGCCCAGTTCCAGGAGATGACCAAGGACCTGCTCGAGCGGACCAAGGCGCCGTTCAACGCGGTGATCCGGGACGCCGGCATCAAGCTGTCGGACATCGACCACGTCGTGCTGGTCGGTGGCTCGACCCGGATGCCCGCCGTCACCGAGGTCGTGCGCGAGCTGACCGGTGGCAAGGAGCCGAACAAGGGCGTCAACCCGGACGAGGTCGTGGCCGTCGGTGCCGCGCTGCAGGCCGGTGTGATCAAGGGCGACCGCAAGGACGTGCTCCTGATCGACGTCACCCCGCTGTCCCTGGGCATCGAGACCAAGGGTGGCGTGATGACCAAGCTGATCGAGCGCAACACCGCGATCCCGACCAAGCGCAGCGAGATCTTCTCCACCGCGGAGGACAACCAGCCCTCGGTGCTGATCCAGGTGTTCCAGGGTGAGCGCGAGTTCGCCCGGGACAACAAGCCGCTGGGCACCTTCGAGCTGACCGGCATCGCCCCGGCCCCCCGTGGCATGCCGCAGATCGAGGTCACCTTCGACATCGACGCGAACGGCATCGTGCACGTGTCCGCCAAGGACCGTGGCACCGGCAAGGAGCAGTCGATGACCATCTCCGGTGGTTCCGGCCTGCCGAAGGACGAGATCGACCGGATGGTCAAGGAGGCCGAGGCACACGCCGCCGAGGACAAGAAGCGCCGTGAGGAGGCGGAGACCCGCAACTCCGCCGAGCAGCTGGTGTACTCCACCGAGAAGCTGCTCACCGACAACGACGACAAGCTGTCCGACGACGTCAAGACCGAGGTCCGCACGGCCGTCGACGACCTGAAGAAGGCGCTGGAGGGCGAGGACCTGGCCGAGGTCACCGCCAAGCAGTCCGCCCTGGTCGCCGCCAGTCAGAAGATCGGTGAGGCGCTGTACGCCCAGAACCAGGCCGACGCCGCGCAGCAGCCGGCCGCCGACGAGGCCCCGGCCTCCGGTGCGGACGACGACGTGGTGGACGCCGAGATCGTCGACGACGAGGGTGACAAGAAGTGACCGAGGAGAACCCCGAGGAGACCCCTCGCTTCACGGACAAGCGCCGCATCGACCCGGAGACCGGCGAGGTGCGCGAGCCCAGCGCCGAGGAGCAGGTGCTCGCCGAGGCCGAGGCGGTCGCCGGTGCGGCAGAGGAGACCGTGGTCCTGGAGGGCCTGGTCGAGGCGGAGAAGCTGGCGGCCGAGCGGCTGGACGAGCTCCAGCGCCGCAACGCCGACTACTACAACCTCGAGCAGCAGTACTCGGCGTTCGTGAAGCGGTCCAAGGCGGACAACGCGGCGGCCCGGGACTCCGGGGTCGCGGCGGTCGCCGAGGCGCTGATCAGCGTCCTGGACGACATCGAGCTGGCCCGCCAGCACGGCGACCTCACCGGCCCGTTCGCGTCGATCGCGGAGAAGCTGGAGAGCACGCTGGGCCGGTTCGGCATCGAGCGTTACGGCACCGCCGGGGAGACCTTCGACCCGACCGTGCACGAGGCGCTGATGCACGGGCACGCCGCGGATGTCACCGAGACGACCGTGCAGCAGGTGCTGCAGCCCGGTTACCGGATGGGCGAGCGGATCATCCGCGCCGCCCGGGTGGCCGTGGTCGACCCGGAGTGATCACACCCGCTCGCACCCGGTCGCCGGGGCCCGTCGCGCACGCGGCGGTCCCGGCGACCGGGCCGTACCCGACACGGAAGGAGGCGTCATGAGCGGACAGGACTGGTTGGAGAAGGATTTCTACGCCGTGCTCGGCGTCTCCAAGGACGCGGACGCGGCCACGATCAAGAAGGCCTACCGCAAGCTCGCCCGGACCATGCACCCGGATCACAACCCCGGGGATGCGCAGGCCGAGGCGAAGTTCAAGGAGGTCGGCGAGGCCTATGCGGTGCTCTCCGACCCCGAGCAGCGCCAGCAGTACGACCAGCTGCGCGCGATGGCCGGCGGCGCCCGGTTCCAGGCCGGTGGCCCGGGTGGCGGGACCGGCGGCGCCGGGTTCGAGGACCTGTTCGGCGGCATGTTCGGTGCCGGCGGCCAGCCGGGTGGCGGGTCGCGGGTCCGGTTCAGCACCGGTGGGGGCGGGGCCGGCTTCGAGGACATCCTCGGCGGCATGTTCGGCGGGGGCGGCGGTGGCTTCGGCCAGACCCGCAGCCGCCGGGGCGTCGACCTGTCCGCGGTGACCACGCTGCCGTTCCGCCAGGCGGTGGAGGGCTCCACCGTGACCCTGGGCGTCGAGGGCCGGACCGTGAAGGCCCGGATCCCGGCGGGGGTGCGGGACGGGCAGAAGATTCGGCTGCGCGGCAAGGGGCGTCCGGGCGAGGGTGGTGGACCGGCCGGTGACCTGGAGGTCACGGTCAAGGTCGCCCCGCACCCGGTGTTCACCCTGGACGGCAACAACCTGCGGGTGACCCTGCCGGTGACCTTCGACGAGGCCGCCCTCGGCGCGAAGGTCCAGGTGCCCACCCTGGACGGCAGCACCGTGACCATGAAGATCCCCGCCGGCACGCCCTCGGGCCGCACGCTGCGGGTCAAGGGCAAGGGCATCACCACGTCGAGTGGCACCGGCGACCTGCTGGTCACCACCCAGGTGGTCGTGCCGCAACGGCTGGACGGCGCCGCGAAGGAGGCCGTCGAGGCCTTCCGTGCCGCCACCGAGGGCACCGACCCCCGAGCCGAGCTGATCGCCCAGGCCGGGAAGTGATCCCCGCCGCGGGGCACCGCCACCGGTGCCCCGCGGCCCGACGTGTCGAAGGACGGTGAACCAGATGCCTGCGGACAGCGCCCAGGTCTACGTGATCTCGGTCGCCGCCGAACTCGCGGGGATGCACCCGCAGACCCTCCGGCAGTACGACCGGCTGGGCCTGGTGTCCCCGGCCCGCACCCGTGGCCGCGGCCGCCGGTACTCGCTGCGCGACATCGCCACCCTGCGCGAGGTGCAGCGGCTCTCCCAGGAGGAGGGCATCAACCTGGCCGGGATCAAGCGGATCCTGGACCTGGAGGCCGAGGTCGAGCGGCTGTCCGCCCAGGTGGACTACCTGCGCGGGCTGGCCGAGCCCGGCCGGCGGATCTTCACCGCGCACCCCTCCGGCGACGTGGTGGCGATCGGCCGCAGCCGTCGCCGGCGCGCGATGCCCGAGCGGACCGCCGACGCCTCGGAGCGCCCGGAGCGGGCGATCGTGCTCTGGCGGCCCACCGGCCGCTGAAATTCGGGTGCGCCCGGCGCGGGGATGCCCCTAACGTTCCTGCTCGTCATCGGCTCCAGGCAGCCGGGCGGCGTCGCCGTCGCGGGTCCTGCGCATCGGGCGATGACCCTGCCTCTGTGGAAGGCTCCGGCGAATGCGGGTTCGACTCCCGTCGGCCGGTGCCCGGTCACCGCGGCGGTCACCGGTCTGCGACCCGGGCTCCGGCCCGACGTCCCCCGCTGCCCGCCGGACCGGGCACCGGCCCTCCGAGCCCAGGCCGGGGCAGTGGCGACCGGTCGACCGTCGGCCGGCGCGACGGCACGGGAGGAGGGTCGAGCGATGCGGATCGTGGTGCAGGCATGGGAGAACGTGCTGATCTACCGGGACGGGATCCACCAGGAGACCCTCGGGCCCGGTCGTCACCGCCGGTCGCGCCGTCACACGGTGCCGGTCTGGGTGCCGGTCCGGCCGCGGCTGATGGCGATGCCGGTGCAGGAGGTGCTCACCGGTGACGGCCTGTCGGTGAAGCTGTCCCTGGTGCTCACCGTGCGGACCGCCGACCCGCGGCTCTGGCACGAGGCGGTGGACGGGCCGGCCGCGTTCGTCTACTCCGCGGTGCAGATCGCGCTGCGTGAGGAGGTGGCCGCGCTCACCCTGGACGCGCTGCTCGCCGACCGGGCCGGGCTGCCGGAGCGGGTCCGCCTGGCGGTGCAGGACCAGGCCGCCGCGGTCGGTGCCGCCCTGGACGCGGTGGCCCTGCGCGACGTGATCGTCCCGGCCGAGCTGCGCCGGGCGGCCGCCGCGCTGGCCTCCGCCCGGGCCGAGGGCCTGGCGGCGCTGGAGCGGGCCCGGTCCGAGGTGGCCGCCACCCGGGCGATGGCCAACGCGGCCCGGCTGATGGCCGACCACCCGGCCCTGCTCGCCCTGCGCACCCTGCAGGCCGTCGAGGCCGGGGGCGCGACCGTCGTCCTCTCCGCCGACCCGGCACTGGCCACCGGTCACGCCACGTCCTGACCGGCTCACCGCCGAGAGTGCACGAATGCACGCTTCCCGATCCGGGAGGCGTGCATTCGTGCACTCTCGGTGCGGCGTCAGGCGGTCAGGCACGCGTCGTTCAGGCGGGCACGACCTCCTCGTGCACGAGGGCGGCGATCCGGCGCTTGAGCGCGTTGAACTCCGCCGAGGTGACGTCCCGCTCCGGCCCGAGGTCGATCGGCACCTGCTCGCGGACGTGCCCGGGCACCCCGTGCGCCGCGCCGCCGGCCATCACCACCACCCGGTCGGCCAGGAACACCGCCTCCTCGATCGAGTGCGTGATGAACACGACCGTGGTGCCGGTCTCGCGGTGGATCCGGGACAGCTCGCCCTGCAACGAGGACCGGGTGAGCGCATCCAGGGCGCCGAAGGGCTCGTCCATCAGCAGCAGAGACGGGTCGTTCGCCAGCACTCGGGCGATGGCGACCCGCTGCTGCATCCCGCCGGAGAGCTCGCTCGGGTACCGGTCGGCGAACCGGGTCAGGCCGACCGCGGTGAGGAACCGGTCGGTCCGCTCGCGCACCACGTCCCGCTGCAACCGGGCCTGGCGCGGGCCGTAGGCGATGTTCTCCCGGACCGACAGCCACGGGAACAGCCCGTAGTCCTGGAAGACCACGCCGCGTTCCGGGTCCGGGCCGTCCACCGGCAGACCGGCGACCTCCACCGTGCCGGAGGTCGCGGGCTCGAACCCGGCCAGGATGCGCAGCAGCGTGCTCTTGCCGCAGCCGGACGCACCGACCACGCAGACGAACTCCCCGGCGGGAATGGTCAGATCCACGCCGGCCATCGCGGCCACCGGGGCGCCGGTGCGGGTCGGGTACTGCTTGCCGAGGCCGGTGACGGTGACGTCGGCCGGCCGGCGGGGACGGACGGGGCCGATGCGGGGCATGACGGCTCCTCTCAGGTCAGGGTGGGTCGGCGACGGGTGACGAGGATGAGTGCCCCGCTCAGCAGGCGGTCGGCGACGAATCCGCACAGCCCGATCACGATCATCCCGGCGACGATCAGGTCGGTCCGGGACTGGTCGCGGGCCTGGGTGATCATGGCGCCCAGCCCGGTGCTGATCCCGACGGTCTCGCCGACCACGAGGATCACCCAGGCCAGGCCGAGTGCCACCCGCAGCCCGCTGGCGATCGACCGCATCGACGCCGGGAGCACCACCTTGTAGAGCACCTGCGCCGGCGGGGTGCCGAGCATCGCGGCGGCCTCCAGCAGGCGCACCGGCACCTGCCGGACCCCGGCGATGGTGTTGAGCAGCACCGGGAAGAACGCCGCCAGGAACACCAGGAAGATCGCCGACCCGTCGCCGTAGCCGATGATCAGCAGGGTCAGCGGCGCCCAGGCGGTCACCGGGATCGGCCGGGCCAGGTTCACCGTCGGGTCGAGCAGCCGGAACGCGAGCGAGAACCGGCCCATCACCACCCCGAGCGGCACCGCGCACAGCACGGCCAGCCCGAACCCGGCCAGCACCCGCTGGGTGGAGGCCCACAGGTGGGCGAGCAGCGTGCCGCTGAACGCGTCGTCCATCAGCCCGCCCCCGGCCAGGTCGATCAGCCGGCGGCCGACCTCCAGTGGGGTGGGCAGGAAGCCCATCCGGATCCCGAACGGCAGTTCCCACGCCTGCTGCACCCCGAGGGTCCACAGCACCAGGATCAGCGCCGGGACCGGCAGGGCGAGCAGCAGGGTGGTCAGGCCGGGGTGCCGACGGGTCACGGGGTGGCCTCGACGAACTGCGGGTCGATCAGGGTGTCCACGTCCACCTCGCCGTCGATCTGCTGCAGGCCGGCCATCTGCTCGATCAGCGCGGCGACCTGGGCGGTGTACTCCTGGTCGATCTCCCACCGGGGCCAGATGTTCTGCACCGCGGTCTCGACCACCGCCTGGTCGATGCCGAACTCCTCGACCACGCCGTCCGCCCAGGCCTGCGGGTCGGCGGCCATCTGCTCGGTGGCCTGGATGTGCGTGTCCACCACCTGCTGCACCAGCTCCGGGTTCTGCTCGATCAGCTCCCCGGTGGTGTACAGCCCGATGTTCACCCGGCCGACCGGGGTGTCGTAGGGCGAGGCGACCTGGACCGCGCCGGCCTGCAACGCGGTGGACGGCCCGAGTTCGGCACTGGCGAAGGCGTCGATCCGCCCGGCGTCCAGCGCGCTCGCCATGTCGGAGAACGGCAGATTCACCAGCTCGACGTCGCTGTCGGCGTCCAGCCCGGCCTGCTCCAGGGTCAGCCGCAGCAGGATCTCCTGCGAGGAGCCCTGCGGGTAGCCGACCGTCTGCCCGGCCAGCGACTCGATGCCGTCCAGCCCCTCCCGGCCGATGATGCCGGAGCCGCCGTCCGCCGCCGCGGCGACCACCACCACGTCCTGGCCGGCCGCGGCGCCGGAGATCGCCGACGGGATGCCGGCCACCCCGAAGTCGATGTTCCCGCTGACCACGGCGTTCTTGATGTCGGGGGAGGTGTCGAACTGGACCACCTCGAACTCGACGCCCTCCGGCGCCAGGTCCGAGTAGAGGAACGGGGCGTACAGGTGGGGCTGGCCCTTGAGCGTGCCGACCGTGACGACGGTGGTGCCGTCCGCGTCGTCGGTGGCTCCGGCGGAGTCGGGGCTGCACGCGGTCAGGGTGACGACCAGGGCGGCCGAGAGGGCGGCCAGGGGGCGGATCAGGCGCACGGGGGTTCTCTTCTCTGTCAGGGGGTCTGTCAGGGGGAGGGGAGGAACGGGGTTCAGGCGGGGACGGCCCCGGCGGCGATTGCGGTTCGCCAGCCGCCAAGGTGGGTGACATCGATCGGCCCGCCGGGGTGGTCGGGCGGGGGGACGGCGCCGGGCTGGCCGAGGAAGCCGATCAGCTCCCGGCCGTCGCTGGTCCGGACCCGGCCGAGGCCGAGCGGCGCCGGGATGGACAGCAGGATTTGCCCGAGGGCGTGCGGGGTGAGCAGCCACTCCTCACCGGCCAGCTCGCCGCCGGTGCCGGGAGCCACCGCGTAGACCAGCGGCCGGCCGGCGAGAGCCAGCATCCGGTAGTCCGGTGCGGTGCCGACCGGGCCGACCCAGCGGGCGCCGAGCCGGGTGAGGTCGTGGTGCAGCGGCTGGCCGCGCAGGTGCGCGCCGAACACCAGCACCGGCACCCCGGTCGGCACCACCGGCTCGGCCACCGGGGCGTCCGCCGGGCGCTCGTCCTCGGTCAGCAGTGCCGCCAGGTCCAGCGCGACCTGGTCGTCGAAGGCGCGGGCCAGCACCGACAGTCCGGCCTCGCCGTGCCCGGTCGGGCCCAGCGGCACCGCCACCCCGCACAGGTCGAACAGGTTGACGAAGTTGGTGAACACCCCGAGCCGCGCGTTGGTGCCGACCGGATCGGCCGCCACCTCCGCCAGGGTCGGGTGTTCCGGCGCGGTGGGCAGCACCAGGGCGTCGCAGCCGTCCAGCTCGGCCAGCGCGGTCGAGCGCAGCCGGGCCACCTGGTCCCGGTCGTGCAGGTACTGCGCGGCGGTCACCGTGCCCGCGGCGGCGGCGATCCGGGCCACCGTCGGGTCGGCGCCCTCGGGGTGGTCGGCCAGGTAGGGGCCGTAGGCGGCGTAGCGCTCGGCGACCAGCCCGCCGTCGTAGAGCAGCCGGGCCGCGGCGAGGAAGGCGGTCAGGTCGATCTCCCGGAGCGTGACCCCGCGACGGGCCAGGGTCTGCACCGCCCGGGCGACGGCATCCCGGACCGCCGGGTGCACCACCGCCAGGTCGGCGGGCCGGGGCACGGCGACCACCGGGGCCGGCGGGGCGGCCAGCCGCACGTCGGCGGGCCAGCTGCGGGAGGACGGGTCGGCGGCGCTCGCGGCGATCATCACCGCCAGCGCCCGGCGGGCCAGGGCCAGGTCGCCGGCCAGCACGGTGACGCAGTCGTAGGAGGCGCAGGCCGGGACCACCCCGTCCTTGGGCACCAGACCGAGCGTCGGCTTGATCCCGACGATCCGGTTGAAGGCGGCCGGCACCCGGCCCGACCCGGCGGTGTCGGTGGCCAGGGCGAGGTCCACGATCCCCAGCGCCACCGCCGCCGCCGACCCGGAGGACGAGCCGCCGGACACCCGCTCCGGGTCGACCGCGCTCGCCACCGCGCCGTACGGGCTGCGGCTGCCGGTCAGGCCGGTGGCGAACTGGTCCAGGTTGGTCTTGCCCAGCACCACCGCCCCGGCGGCCCGCAGCAGCTCGACCACGGTGGCCGAGCGTGCGGCCGGGTCCCGGCGGGCCGGGTGCGCGGCGGTGGTCGGCAGCCCGGCGACGTCGATGTTGTCCTTCACCGCCAGCACCGTCCCGGCCAGCGGCAACGTCGCACCGCCGGCGACCCGCCGGTCCACCGCCCGGGCGTCGGCCTCCACCTCGGCACGCGGCCGGACCAGGGTCCACACCTCCGGTCGCCCCGCGGCCGCCAGCGCGTCGAACGCCCGGGCCACCCGGTCCAGCGCGGTCACCGCCGGACCTCGGCGGCCATCAGCCGGGTCATCTCCAGCGCGGTGGCCGCCCGCTGCATGACCACCTCGCGGGAGGCGCCGACGTGGTCGCGCAGGGCGTCCAGCGCGGGGGCGATCCGGCCGCGGACCACCAGGTCGGCGATGGCGATGTGTTCGGTGATGGTGGCGGTCATCCGGTCCTCGGTCAGGTAGTCGTACATCCGCACCGACCGGATCCGGCGGTTCGCCTGCGCGAGCGCCTCGGTCAGGGACGGATTGCCGGAGGCGTCCAGCAGCGTGGTGTGGAACTGCTCGTCGTGGCCGACGAACCCGGCGTCCGGTGCCGGCCGGTGATCGCGGAACCCGTACCACCGCGCCAGCTCCGCCTCCAGGCGCGGCCGGTCGTGGTGCAGGGTCGGGTCCTCCAGCACCCGGGTCAGCCCGCGCAGCTCCAGGGCGATCCGCAGCTCGTACAGGTCGGTCAGCTCACGGAAGCTCGGCACGTACAGGTGCAGCCCGCCGTCCCGCTTGATCACGATCCCGTCCGCCTGCAGCCGGGCCAGCGCCTCCCGCACCGGGGTGCGCGAGACCCCCAGCCGCTCGGCCAGCCGCTCCTCGGTCAGCCGCTCGTACGGGGAGACGCCACCGCTCATCAGCTCGTCGCGGAGCGCGAGGTAGACGCGGTCGCGCCGGGAGGGTTCCGGCGGGCCGCCCGGCGCCGGGGACGCCTGGGGGACGGGCTCTGTGCTCATGGCCGTATACAGAAGCGTGTACATGTTTCGGCCGGCGGCGCGGTGCGTTGCGGGCAGGTGACGACTCGGGCGGTGCGACACGCCGGGGCCGCCGCGACACGCCGTCGTTCGAGTGACGTGCGCGGCACCCGGGGGGTGTGCGCAGCTTGTCCCCAGACCGGCGTCACCCTGTGGATGAACCGGCCCCTGCCTGGTGTTTCAGAGGGAGTGCGTGTCAGTGCCCGGGGATAGCCTGTGGATGACATGGGGACGGGGGAACGACATGGGTGTAACACCAACCCTTGTGGTCGGTGGCGCCACCCACCACTAGGTGTAGTGTTCCAACTCGTCGCCCGGCACAAGGCCCGCGGGGACCGGCAGCACCCCACGACACACCAGGTGGGACCGCCGGAACCGCCGAGGAAGACCAGTGCAGGCGACACGTGAGACCACAGCAGTGCCGGCCACACCCACGGGTGCGGAGCACACAGAACAAGCACCGCAGACATTCGGGGAGAACGCGATGACCATCACCGTCTACAGCAAGCCGTCGTGCGTCCAGTGCAACGCGACCTACCGCGCCCTGGACAAGGCCGGTCTGCCGTACGAGGTCGTGGACATCACCGAGGACGCGGACGCCCGCGACTACGTCATGTCGCTCGGCCACCTGCAGGCCCCGGTCGTCGTGGCCGACGGGCAGCACTGGTCCGGCTACCGCCCGGACCAGATCAAGGCGCTCGCCGAGCAGTCGGCCACCGTCGTCGCCTGACGACCACCCGAGATCCCGGGTCGCCCGTCCCACCACGGGCGGCCCGGTCTCTCTTCCCAGCCGTACACGATCCACCGGGGCGAAGGGGGATCGAGCGATGAGCTCCCTGGTCTACTTCTCCAGCGTCTCGGAGAACACCCGCCGGTTCGTGGACAAGCTGGACATCGAGGCCGCGCGGATCCCGCTGCGCCCGAGCGAGCCCTTCCTGCACGTCGAGGACCCCTATGTGCTGGTGGTCCCGACCTACGGCGGCGGCAACGAGGGCGGGGCGGTCCCGAGGCAGGTAGTGAAGTTCCTCAACGACGAGGCGAACCGTTCCCTGATCCGTGGCGTGATCGCGGCGGGGAACACCAACTTCGGCAGTGCGTACTGCATCGCCGGAGACATCATCGCGGCGAAGTGCCAGGTCCCGTACCTGTATGCCTTCGAGCTCATGGGAACGACCGAGGACGTCCAGCGCGTCCGAAAGGGATGGGGACGATTTTGGCAGCGACAGTCACTGACGGTCTGACCGACGCGACCGGGGTGCTCGGCACCATCGCCCTGGATCAGGACTACCACTCGCTCAACGCCATGCTGAACCTGTATGGCAAGGACGGGGAGATCCAGTTCGACAAGGACCGGGAGGCGGCGCGGCAGTACTTCCTGCAGCACGTCAACCAGAACACCGTCTTCTTCCACAACCTGAAGGAGAAGCTGGACTACCTGGTCGAGAACAAGTACTACGAGCCCGGGGTCCTGGCCCAGTACAGCCCGGAGTTCGTCAAGGCGCTGTTCAAGCAGGCCTACGCGCACAAGTTCCGGTTCCAGACCTTCCTCGGCGCGTTCAAGTACTACACCTCGTACACGCTGAAGACCTTCGACGGGAAGCGGTACCTGGAGCGGTTCGAGGACCGGGTGTGCATGGTCGCCCTGACCCTGGCCGCCGGGAACGAGACCTTCGCCTCGCAGCTGGTGGACGAGATCATCTCCGGTCGCTTCCAGCCGGCCACCCCGACCTTCCTCAACCTCGGCAAGGCGCAGCGCGGCGAGCCCGTGTCCTGCTTCCTGCTGCGGATCGAGGACAACATGGAGTCGATCGCCCGCGGCATCAACTCCGCCCTGCAGCTGTCCAAGCGCGGCGGCGGCGTGGCCCTGCTGCTGTCGAACATCCGCGAGCACGGCGCCCCGATCAAGCACATCGAGAACCAGTCCTCCGGTGTCATCCCGGTGATGAAGCTGCTCGAGGACTCGTTCTCCTACGCCAACCAGCTCGGCGCGCGCCAGGGTGCCGGTGCGGTGTACCTGCACGCGCACCACCCGGACATCATGCGGTTCCTCGACACCAAGCGGGAGAACGCGGACGAGAAGATCCGGATCAAGACCCTGTCGCTGGGTGTCGTGATCCCGGACATCACCTTCGAGCTCGCCAAGAAGAACGAGGACATGTACCTGTTCTCGCCCTACGACGTCGAGCGCGTCTACGGCAAGCCCTTCGCCGACATCAACGTGTCGGAGGAGTACTACGCCATGGTCGACAACGGGCAGATCCGCAAGAAGAAGATCAAGGCCCGCGACTTCTTCCAGACCCTGGCGGAGATCCAGTTCGAGTCCGGCTACCCGTACATCCTGTTCGAGGACACCGCGAACAAGGCGAACCCGATCAAGGGCAAGATCACCCACTCGAACCTGTGCTCGGAGATCCTCCAGGTCGCGACCCCGTCGACCTTCAACGAGGACCTGTCCTACAGCCACGTCGGCCGGGACATCTCCTGCAACCTCGGCTCGATGAACATCGCGCTGTCGATGGACTCCCCGGACTTCGGCCAGAGCGTCGAGGTCGCGATTCGGGCGCTGACCGCCGTCTCCGACCAGACCTCCATCGAGTCGGTGCCGTCGATCAAGCGCGCCAACGCCGGCGGTCACGCCATCGGCCTGGGCCAGATGAACCTGCACGGATACCTGGCCCGCGAGCGCGTGTTCTACGGCTCGGAGGAGGGCATCGACTTCACCAACATCTACTTCTACACGGTGGCCTTCCACGCGATCCGGGCCTCCAACAAGCTGGCGATCGAGCGCGGCCAGTCCTTCGCCGGCTTCGAGGACTCGACCTACGCCAGCGGGGAGTACTTCGACAAGTACATCTCCCAGGTGTGGGAGCCGGCCACCGACCGGGTGCGCCAGCTGTTCGCCGACGCGAACGTGCACATCCCCACCCAGGACGAGTGGCGCGAGCTGGCCGAGTCGGTCAAGGCGCACGGGCTGTACAACCAGAACCTGCAGGCGGTCCCGCCGACCGGGTCGATCTCGTACATCAACAACTCGACCTCCTCGATCCACCCGATCGTGTCCAAGGTCGAGATCCGCAAGGAGGGCAAGATCGGCCGGGTGTACTACCCCGCGCCGTTCATGACCAACGACAACCTGGAGTACTACCAGGACGCGTACGAGATCGGCTACGAGAAGATCATCGACACCTACGCGGCGGCCACCCAGCACGTCGACCAGGGCCTGTCGCTGACGCTGTTCTTCAAGGACACCGCCACCACCCGGGACATCAACCGCGCCCAGATCTACGCCTGGCGCAAGGGCATCAAGACGCTCTACTACATCCGGCTGCGCCAGCTCGCGCTGGAGGGGACCGAGGTCGAGGGCTGCGTGTCCTGCATGCTCTGACCCAGAGCGCCACCATGATCAGCACGGGGGATGACCGACGAATGAGGAAGCAGTGATGGCCGAGAAGCTCAAGCTGATCGACCGGGTCCAGGCAATCAACTGGAACCGGCTCGAGGACGACAAGGACCTGGAGGTCTGGGACCGGCTCACCGGGAACTTCTGGCTCCCGGAGAAGGTGCCGCTGTCCAACGACATCCAGTCCTGGGCCACCCTGACCGACGTCGAGAAGCAGATGACCACCCGGGTGTTCACCGGGCTGACGCTGCTCGACACCATCCAGGGCACCGTCGGCGCCGTCAGCCTGATCCCGGACGCCATCACCCCGCACGAGGAGGCGGTGTACACCAACATCGCGTTCATGGAGTCGGTGCACGCCCGCTCCTATTCCTCGATCTTCTCCACCCTGATCTCCACCCGGGAGATCGACGAGGCGTTCCGCTGGTCCGAGGAGAACCCCGCCCTGCAGAAGAAGGCGGAGATCGTCCTCAACTACTACCGCGGCGACGACCCGCTCAAGCGCAAGGTCGCCAGCACCATGCTGGAGTCCTTCCTGTTCTACAGCGGGTTCTACGCCCCGATGTACTGGTCGTCGCGGGCCAAGCTCACCAACACCGCCGACCTGATCCGGCTGATCATCCGCGACGAGGCCGTGCACGGGTACTACATCGGCTACAAGTTCCAGAAGGGACTGGAGAAGCTGTCGGCAGCCCAGCGCCAGGAGCTCAAGGACTACACCTTCGAGCTGCTGTTCGAGCTGTACGACAACGAGGTCGAGTACACCCAGGACCTCTACGACCCCCTGGGCCTGACCGAGGACGTCAAGAAGTTCCTGCGCTACAACGCCAACAAGGCCCTGATGAACCTGGGCTACGAGGCGCTGTTCCCCCGGGACGAGACCGACGTCAATCCGGCGATCCTGTCCGCCCTGTCCCCGAACGCGGACGAGAACCACGACTTCTTCTCCGGGTCGGGCTCCTCGTACGTGATCGGCAAGGCCGTGAACACCGAGGACGAGGACTGGGACTTCTGAGTCCGGCGCGCTGACGAACGGGCGGTCCACCTGCGGGTGGGCCGCCCGTTTCGCCGTCCCGGCCTACTCGCAGCCGATCCCGTCGTTGTCCCGGTCGAGGTGGGAGCCGTACCCGGGCTCGCCGCGGTACACCGGCGCGGCGCCGGCCGCGCGGGCGGCGGTGCAGTTGGCGTAGGCCCCGCCGGACCCACCGGCGGGTGCGGCCGGTGCGGCTGCCCGAGCGGCCTGCTCCGCCGCCCGGGCTGCCTCCTCGGCGGCCGCTTGCTCCGCGGCGGCCTGCTCCGCGGCTGCCTGCTCGGCCGCGACCCGGGCGGCCTCCTCGGCGGCTGCCTGCTCCGCCGCCGCCTGCTCGGCGGCCACCCGTTCGGCCTCCCGGGCGGCGGCCTCCTCGGCCTCGATCACCTCGCGGCCCCGGTCGGCGAACGGCTGGAGTTCCTCGATCTCCTCGGTCGCGTCGTCCAGGTCGGTCTCCAGGGCGCCGACCTGGCTGCGCAGGTCCGCGATCAGTGCGGTGTCCTTCGGGTCGGGGGAGGTCCCGCCGGCGCCGACGCCCAGGAAGAAGATCAGGAGCCCGGCCGCGACGCCGATGCCGAGCTTGAGCTTCCACCGGGACGGCTTCGCATTCGTCACAGGACTCGAATACCTGGGCGGTGTGGGCCGCGGCGCGGTTGCCATGGGCGTTTTCTCCCCTGCGTGCACGGAGTTCCGGGTCAGTGCCGGAGCCGACGGAGCGCTGGTCAGCGACCCGGATCGGAACGATAGGCGGCCACGCCCGGGCACGTCAGGGACTTTCTTCCCACATTGTCAGCATTGTGCCCGGCTGCGTTTTGGGAGTGTCGTGCGATGTCCGGAAAGTCGACTTCACCGGTGCATTCAGGGCGTCCGGGACTCGATCCCGTCGATGATCAGGCGGAGCCCGAACTCGAACCTCTCATCGGCGGTGGTCGCGATCAGGGCGGGGCGGGCCCAGGCCAGGTGCGCCAGGTCGTCGTCCTGGTCGACCGGGGCGGCTCCGGCGACCTCCTGCAGTGCGGCACCGGCGACCAGATTGCCCAGCGCGCTGCCGGCCAGCACGGCGTGATCCGGGTCCAGTCCGGCGTCGCGCAGTACGGCGAGGGCGGCGTCCAGCAGGGCCAGGCTTCCTCGGTTGCGTCCGGCGCGTGCGGTGAGCAGCGGGGTCAGCTGTGGGCGGGCGACCAGTGCGGCGCGGAACGCCCGGGCGACGCCGGCCAGGTCGTCCTGCCAGCGCCCGGTCCGTGGCGGCAGGGTGATCGCGGCGACCAGCCGGGCCAGGACCAGGTCGAGCAGCTCGTCCCGGTCGGCGACGTGGCGGTAGAGCGACATCACGCCACAGCCCAGATCGGCGGCGACCGCCCGCATGCTCAGCGCCTCGGGGCCGGCTCGGTCGAGGATCGCGGCTGCGGTGGTCACGATCGCCTCCCGGGTGAGGGCCGGCCGATCGGACGGGGCCTGCTGGCGGGTGGGGGCCTGCTGGCGGGTGCGGCCCGGCTGATCCGGCTGAGCCTCGGGGCGGTCCTGGGTGGGCACGCCTCCCAGCGTACACTGTACGCTCTGCGCGTACGGTGTACGCATGGAAGGGGAGCGGCAGATGTCCTGGATGCAGATCGGCGCGGCCATCGTGGTCGGCGCGCACGGGATCGGGCACGTGCTCGGCTGGGGACCGGTGCTCGGGGTGCCGGGTCTGCCGGCGGACGCGCTGGGGTCGTGGCTGGTCGGCGGCGCGGCGGCCCGGGCCGTGGCGGTGCTGCTGTTCGGGGTCCCGACCGCCGGGTTCCTGGTGACCGCCTTCGCGCTGCGTGCCGGCCCGTCCTGGCTGCGCGGGGTCGCGCTGGCCTCGGCGGTGGCCTCGCTGGTGGCGGTCGCCGTGTTCCCGCGGGCGTTCCCGACCGGGTCGCTGGTCGGCAGTGTGCTGGTGAACCTGGCGGTGATGGTGCTGGTGGTCCGGGTGCCGGGCTGAGCGTCCCGGGCCGGGGCTGGGTCAGAATGGGGGCCGCCATCGGAACCGAGGGGGAGCATGCCGGCCGTCGTCCTCAGTCTCGGTGTGCTGCTGTCGGTGCTGGTCCGCCGGTCGGCGTGGGTCCGGGACCGGCTGCCGGTGGCGGCGACCACCATCCTGACCTGGACCGTCGGTGGGATGACCGCGGTCGGTCTGGCGGGGATGGGAGCCGGGACGGGGCGTACCGTGCTCGGCGCCGCGGTCACCGTGCTGCTCGGCGTGCTGCTGGTGCTCGCCGCCGGGTGGCTGGTCGGCCGGGTGCGCGGGCCGCTGGCCAGGCGCCGGGCACGGCTGGAGGGCAGCCCGACCCTCGCCGCGCGGGCGGTCGGCTGGGCGGACCGGCACCCGGTGCGGGTGCGCGGCCGGAACGTCGGATCGCTGGCGGTGCGGTCGGTGGTCCGGGCCGGCGAGGTGCGGGTGACCGGGCTCGCCGCGGAGATGACCTACTACGCGCTGATCTCCCTGGTCCCGATCGCCACCGCCCTGGGCGCCAGCCTCGGCTACCTGCGCCCGCTGCTCGGCGACCAGCAGGTCGAGGAGCTGCCGACCCAGGTCGTCGACACGCTGACCTCGGTCTTCGCCCAACAGCTGGCCACCGACGTGCTCGCGCCGCTGGTCGACGGGCTGCTGGACGAGCAGCGCGGCGGGTTCGCGATCGGTGCGCTGGTGGTCACGCTGTATCTGGCCAGCCGGGTGTTCCGGGCGGCGGTGCGGGCGCTGGACGACGCCTACCGGGTCGAGTCCCGCCGCAACTGGATCGCCCAGTACCTGCTCGGCTTCGCGTTCACGATCGGCGCGCTGCTCACCCTGGTCACCGTCCTGCTGCTGGTGGTGGTCGGCCCGCTGGTCGGCAGCGGCGCCGAACTCGCCGAACGGCTCGGCCTCGGCCAGGCGTTCCACACCGCCTGGGACGTGCTGCGCTGGCCCGCGGTGTTCGCCGTGACGGTCGCCTTCCTCACCCTGCTCTACCGGTACGCCCCGCGCGTGCACTCGCACTGGCGGCGCTGCCTGCCCGGCGCGATCGTCGGCGCGCTCGGGGTGCTGCTGGTGTCCAGCGGCTACACGCTCTACATCCGGATCGCGGTGCCGGACACCCCCGGCGCGGACGCGGACAGCGCCATGGTCGTCCAGGCCGCCGCGCAGATGCTCGGCCTGGTGCTGGCGGGTGCACTCTGGATCTGGCTGTGCAGCATCGCGGTGCTGGTCGGTGGCGTGATCGGCGCCGAACTCGACCGCCGGCCCGCCGAGTAAGCCAGGCCAACCTTGCTATACAGCCCGGGATCGGCGTCCTACCGTCGGAAAGGTCAGCCGCACTGCTATGCCTCCGGGGGAACCATGAGCACACTCGCCGATCTTCCGGCCATCACCGAGTGTTCGGTGGCCGGCTGCTCGTACAACCACGACCACGCCTGCGGGGCCGCCGCCATCACGGTCGGTGCCGCCGGATCCGACGCCCAGTGCGCCACGTTCATCCCGCTCAACATCAAGGGCGGCCTGGACCGGGTGATCTCCCACGTCGGCGCCTGCCAGCGCGTCGACTGCACGCACAACCACTCGCTGGAGTGTGGCGCCGACTCGATCCGGGTCGGCTCCGGCCACGACGCCGCCGACTGCCTCACCTACGCGAAGGCCTGAGCCCCCCAGCTCACCGCACGACGGCCGCTGCCCCTCGCCGGACAGCGGCCGTCGTCGTGCCTGGCTGCCCACACCCGGACGTTGCCGACCCCCGGTCCCACGAGCGATCCGCGACGAGTGCGAAGAAGCTGTCGCCCGAACCGCCCGTATCGCAGCAGTTTCTCCGCACTCGTCAGGGGAGCCGGGGTCAGTCCTCGGTCTCGAGGAGGGCGGCGACCGCGGCGGCGATGGGGGTCGGGCCCTCGGACAGCTCGACGGTGAGGCCGGCGGTGCGGGGCTCGTCGGCCAGGGCGACCAGCACCGCGGCGACGTCGTCCCGGGTCACCTGGCCGCGCGGGACGTCCGCGCCCAGCCGGACATGGCCGGTGCCGGTGTCGTCGGTCAGGCCGCCGGGTCGCAGGATGGTCCAGGCCAGTGCGTCGCGGCGGCGCAGGTCCTCCTCGGCGGCGGTCTTGGCGCGCAGGTAGGCGGCGAACACCTCGTCGGTGCCCTCCGGCGGCTCGGCACCGGCGCCCACCGAGGAGACCAGCAGGTAGCGGTCGACCCCGGCCCGCTCCGCGGCATCGGCGAGCAGGGCGGCGGCCCCGCGGTCGACGGTGTCCTTGCGCGCGGCACCACTGCCCGGGCCCGCACCGGCGGCGAAGACCACCACGTCCGCGCCGGTCAGGTGCGCGGCGAGCTCGGCGGCGTCGGTGTGCTCCAGGTCGATCAGGACCGCGGCGGCACCGTCGGCCTCGACGTCGGCGACGTGGTCCGGGTTCCGGATCAGGGCGACCGGTGAGTCCCCGCGGTCGGCGAGCAGGCGGCTGAGCCGCCGGGCGATCTGTCCGTGTCCTCCGGCGATGACGATGCGCATCTGGTCACGGTAGGCCGGGGGCCCAGGTCGCGCGCGGCGGGGATGCCGGTCAGGCGGTCTCGGCCACCGGCTCGTCGCCGCCGCCCTCCAACGGCCGCAGCCGTCCCAGCCGGTCGCGCAGGTCCCGCACGTCGTTGGTCCCGGCGCCGGGCACCAGCGACAGGGCGGTGTAGGTCTCGGCGGTGGGCAGCAGGTCGCGGGCCAGATCGCGCAGTGCCTCGGCGACCTCGGCCAGCTCCGCGGTGTGCCCGTCGCCGTCGTTCAGCCCGACGTACAGCACGAACCCGGCACGGGCGGCGGGGTCGGTGGTCGGCACGTGCTGGGGCGCGCGCTCCAGGTGCTCGGGGTTCCGGGGGACGGGGAGGTGACGACGTGCCATCGAGGGCTCCGGGGGTGAGGGGTGCCGCCGCCTCACGGGGAGGGGCGAGCGAGCGGTGGTCGGGTGGGCGTCGGGCTCAGTGCCAACAACGCGGAGTTCGCCGTGCGTCACGGCGTACCGACCCCGGATACCCGCGCATGACGAAGGACGCCCGATGGGCGCCGATCATGCGGAGCGGGGTGGTGACCACAGGTCGATGGTGTCAGCCGTGGGGCCGGACACCAAGGTCTATCCGCCGATCGTCTCGGCGGGTGAGATGAACGGTGCGGGTCAGACCACGCCGTAGAGGCGGTCGCCGGCGTCGCCGAGGCCCGGCACGATGTACGCCTTCTCGTTCAGGTGGTCGTCGACCGCGGCCACCACGATCTTGACGTCGACCCGGTCGCCGACGGCCTCCTCGACCACCTTCAGGCCCTCCGGCGCGGCCAGCAGGCAGACGGCGGTGACGTCGCGGGCGCCGCGCTCGAACAGGTAGTTGATCGCCGCGACCAGGGTGCCGCCGGTGGCGAGCATCGGGTCGATCAGGAAGCACTGCCGGCCGGTGAGGTCGTCGGGCAGCCGGTTCGCGTAGGTGACGACGTCGAGGGTCTCCTCGTCGCGCTGCATCCCCAGGAAGCCGACCTCCGCGGTCGGCATCAGGCGGGTCATCCCGTCCAGCATGCCCAGCCCGGCGCGCAGGATCGGCACCACCAGCGGCAGCGGCTCGGCGATCTTCACGCCGGTGAACGGGGCGACCGGGGTCTGGATGTCCAGCGGCGCGGTGCGCACCTCCCGGGTCGCCTCGTAGGCGAGCAGGGTCACCAGCTCGTCGACCAGCTTGCGGAACGTGGGGGACGAGGTGTCCTTGTTCCGCAGGACCGTCAGCTTGTGGGCGACGAGAGGGTGGTCGGCGACGTGCAGGCGCATGGCCCCAACCTACCGTGCCGGGACCCGGCTCCGGCGTCGGGCCGAACGTCCCAGACGCGGCCGCTACCGGTGAGTAACCATGGAGCGCAGGCGATGACGGTGCCGAACACCCCCCTGCCGGCGCCGTCATCGCCCTTTCCATGTCCGGCGTAGGCCACGATGGAGCAGTGCAGCTCCCCGTGTTCGCCCGCCCCGACGATCTCACTGCGATGGGCCTGGCCCTGACCGAGGCCGCCGCGTGCCTGGCCACCGGTGACGTGCCGGTCGGCGCGGTGGTGCTCGGCCCGGACGGCGGCGTGGTGGGCGCCGGCCGCAACCGCCGGGAGGCCGATCACGACCCGACCGCCCACGCCGAGGTGCTCGCCCTGCGCGCCGCCGCGACCACCCTGGGCCGGTGGCGGCTGGACGACTGCACCCTGGTCGTCACCCTCGAACCCTGCGTGATGTGCGCCGGCGCGACCGTCCTGGCCCGGGTGCCGCGGCTGGTGCTGGGCGCCTGGGACCCGAAGGCCGGGGCGTGCGGCTCGCAGTGGGACGTGGTGCGCGACTCCCGGCTGAACCACCGGGTCGAGGTGGTCGGCGGGGTGCGCGAGCAGGAGTGCTCGGCGGTGCTCCGCGAGTTCTTCGCCGGGCACCGGCGGGACTGAGCCGATCGGGGGAGCGCCTGGGACCGGCACCGTCCGGCTGGCTACCGTCCGACCATGAGCGACCAGGAGCACCCCTCGTCCGGCCTGCGACCCCCGGCACTGATGAGCCCGGCCACCATGCTGTGGACCGGCATCGCGGTCGCCGCCGGGGCCGCCCTGGCCGACCGGGTGCTGAACGACTGGCTGTACCCGGCCATCGGGCTCGGGGCGTCGATGGCCGTCAACACCGTGCTGTACCCGGTGACCCAGTTCCTCGCCGTCGGTGGGGCGGTGCTCGCCGCGGGGTCGTTCGTGCTCCGCGCGGTGACCGCCGCTCGGCGGGACGGCTAGAGCCGTCCGGCCAGCAGCTCCAGGCTCTCCGACGCCCCCGCATCCCAGGTCAGCGTCGCCAGCGGGTCGCCGCGGGTCGCACCGCGGTTGAGGATCACGATCGGCTTGCCCGCCTCGGCCGCCCGGCGCACGAACCGCAGCCCGGACTGCACGGTCAGCGACGACCCGGCGACCAGCAGCGCCTCCGCCTCGTCCACCAGCGCGTAGGCCTCCGCCACCCGCGGCGCGGGCACCGTCTCCCCGAAGTACACGATCTCCGGCTTCAGCATTCCGCCGCACAACCCCGGTCCACCGTCCGGATCCGGCTGCCAGCAGTCCGCGACCACGAAGTGCTGGGTGCGCTCGATCACCGCGTCGGCGTCCGGCGCGATCTCCACGTCCTCCACCGACCCGATCGACTCGATGAAGCCCGGGTTCAGCGCCTCCAGCCGCTCGGCCATCTGCTCGCGGGACACCACCCGGCGGCAGCGCAGGCAGATCACCCGGTCGTAGCGCCCGTGCAGGTCGATCACCCGGCGGGACCCGGCCTCCTCGTGCAGCAGGTCGACGTTCTGGGTGATCACGCCCAGCACGATCCCGTGCGCCTCCATCGCCGCCAGCGCCCGGTGCCCGGCGTTCGGCTCGGTGCGGTGCATGAACCGCCAGCCCACGTGGTTGCGCGCCCAGTAGTGCCGGCGGAACGCCTCGTCCCCGACGAACTGCTGGTAGGTCATCGGCGTGCGCGGCGGCGAGTCCGGCCCGCGGTAGTCCGGGATCCCCGAGTCGGTGGACACCCCCGCGCCGGTCAGCACCGCCAGCCGGCGACCGCGCAGCAACTGGACCACCTGATCCGCGTCGGCGGGATGCGGGCGGGTGGCGGGGGCGGTCCAGATCACGCTTCACGGTACGTCCGGCCGGCGCCCGGAGCCCGGTGCGTTTGCTCACGGCTGAGCGGTGCGCGGGGTCCGGTTCGGAGGTGGGGGCGTCATCGGCTAGACTCCCCGACCGAGGTAGCGTGTCCGAGCGGCCTAAGGAGCACGCCTCGAAAGCGTGTGTGGGTGAAAGTCCACCGTGGGTTCAAATCCCACCGCTACCGCGTGAGTGGGCCTGACGAATCTCAGGGCCACGGAGTGACGAAACCCCCGTCGGGTCTCCGGCGGGGGTTTCGTTCGTTCGGGTTCAGCTCTCGTCGTTGCTGTCGTCGGCGCTCTCGTCATCGGGGTCGCGGTTGACGAGCTTGTCGTGCAACTCGATCTCACCGACCTCGTTGAGCTCCTCGTGGCCTAACGCCGCCGCCGGGCCCACATGATCAGGTCTGACTCGTCGATCGCCTCCGGGTGGTTCGCGAGGTACCGGACCACCAGACGCAAGTTCTGGAACATCGCCCCGACCGCGAACATGAACGTCACCTTCGACAGGCCGAACAGCTCGACCCAGCCACGGCCGACGTCCTCGTTCGCAGGGTGCTTGATCGAGGCGCAGCTCCGCGCGACTGTGGACCGCTTGCGGTACTCGTCGAACCACTGCTCGGACAAGTACGGGTGCCGCCGGCGGTTCTTCGCGTCGACCTCCGCGGGGGCGACGATCGACTTCTGCACGTAGATGCCCTTCGGGTCCACCAGGTGCGGCGGCGGAGGGGACACCAGCGTCAGAGACTCCGCGTTCTGCGACTGGAGCGTGAACGCCGCAACGGGCAGATCGCGTGACCTCGCAGCGCCTGGCAGATGTACTGCTCCTTGCCCGCACCGTTGCCGGTGTTATGGACCAGCTCGTACGGCTCATGCGCCTGCATGATCTCGCGCGCCAGGTCGAACTCCCTGCGGGCGAGAGCGGGTGGGTATCGCGTGAAGAGCTGACGGACATCGACCGAGAGAGCCTCATCATCGACCACACTACGCTCTACGGGGCGACTCCAGGACTACGCCGGAAAGCCCACCGTGAAGAGCATCGACTCCTCGCTCGCAGGCTACGGGCTGCCCAAGGCGACGACGTATGTGAAGGTCAATCCGGACGGCAGTCTGGGGCCAGAAACAACGACACTCCCTACGCGGTCCGAAATATGATCCATCACCCCGAGAAACCAACAACATTTTGTCGGATGCAGATCTGCGTGAGGGTGTCGCGAGTCTTCTTCGGGTTGTGAAGGCGGTGCCAACGTCGCTCCCCGAACTTGCCTGGTCCCGCGTCGACCGAGCATCTCCTCTAGGGGCCTCAACTCTGGTAGCCTCGACCTCAATGCCTGATCCTGACTACGAGCTCCACAAGCTCGGCTGGCGAGCCTTCCAAGACCTCTGTGCTGTCGTCCTCCAGGAGACGCTTGGGCAAGTCTTCACCGCGTTTGCGGACACGAATGACGCCGGTCAAGACGGCGCCTTTCACGGCCTCTGGGCAGCGCCTGGTGACAAGGTGCTCACCGAGCTCGAAGACTTCACCGCCCCTGCGATGCCGGTCGTCGTGCAGTGCAAGTTCAGCGTCGACCCGTCACGGACGCTGGCGCCCTCGGACCTTGGAGGCGAACTCGCCAAGATCGAGGCGTTGCACGCTCGCGGGCTATGCGACGGGTACATGGTGTTGACGAACTTACGCGTCACCGGGCGAACTCAGAGTTGGTTCGCAGAGGAAGTGCGGAGACGTGGACCCAAGGTCGCGGCGATACTTCCGGGGCCGTGGATCTGCACGCAAATCGCGAAGAACTGGAACCTACGCCGCTACGTACCGCGCGTCTACGGTCTCGGTGACCTCACGAGCATTCTGGACGAGCGCAGGATGCGCCAGGCACGCGCGCTCCTCACAAGCCTGACCCGAGAATTGGAGACGTTCGTCCCTACTGGCGCGTATCGAGGCGCAAGCGACGCAATCACCGAACATGGGTTCGTATTGCTCCTCGGCGAACCTGCCAGCGGGAAGTCGACCATCGCCGCGATGCTCTGCATGACTGCGCTCGACAACTGGCAATGCGACGTGATGCGGGTCGACGGTCCCGACGAACTCCTTGCACACTGGAACCCCGACGACCCCCGGCAAGTGTTCTGGGTTGACGACGCGTTCGGCAGTATCCGCCACGAACCGCACCTAACCGATGCGTGGGTGCGACGGATGCCCGAGGTCATGGCCGCTGTCAGCCACGGCGCTCGTGTGCTAATGACAAGCCGCGACTACATTTACCGGGAAGCCCGCCCGAGGTTGAAGGAGTACGCCTTTCCTCGGCTGCGGGAGCAGCAGGTGGTTATCGACATCACCGCCCTGAGCATCTCCGAAAAGGAGCAGATGCTCTACAATCACTTGAAGGCGGGTGATCAGCCGAGCGCGATATTGGACGCTTGGCGACCGCATCTGCGCGCCGTCGCGGCCGCAACTCGATTCCAGCCAGAGGTGGCGCGACGTCTTTCCCTGCAGGACTTCGTGCCGGGCTCCGGGCTGCAGGACGAGGCCGCTCTGGTGTCGTACTTCGAGCACCCGAACGAATTTCTGGTTGACGTTCTCAACGGCCTTGACCCTGCGCAGCGCGCAGCACTCGCGGCGGTCTACCTCGCAGGCGGAGAGTTGCTAGCGCCGTTCGCGCCGGACGAGCGGCTGACTGCGGCGGTGACGGCTCTGGGCGCGACGGTCGCCGAGACGGCCCGCGCTTTCTCGGCCATTGAGGGAACATTCCTGTCCCAGAACACAAGAGTCGACGGAAACACGGTCTGGCGCTTCCATCACCCAACCATCAGAGAAGGCTTTGCTGCCGCCGTCGCCCGTGACATCTCGACGCTATCGGTGTATCTCGAGGGCATGACCGTTGACGAGCTTGTCTCTCAACTCGACTGCGGCGGTTCGAACCAGCGGGGGACCCTGGTCCGAGTCCCACCCGCCATGTATCCGCTGATCGCCTCGCGCGTACCGGTCCCCGTGCCGCGGGAAGGGTCGACAGGCCCCCGCGCGTGGTTCCTGCGTACACGGTGCTCTGACGAATTCCTGCGCATGTGGGTAGATGCTCACAAGGACGCGGTGCCGGGTATGGCGTCGTTCGGGATGATGGTGGACGCGATGTGGGAGCCCGCTGTCCTCAGCCGCCTCAACGAAGCGGGGGCGTTGCCCGAAGGTGTGCGCCGGGCAGCGGTCGAGCGGATCGTCGCGTACAGCATCGACGACCTGGACCCGGCTTGGGCAGACTCCTCCCTCGCCGGGCTCTTCACGGTAGACGAGCGCACGGGCCTGCGTAGGCGAGTGGAAGAGGAAGTACTGCCAGACCTGGAGCAGCGCATTGACGACTTTGTGCGGTCGATCGTCAGCGATATGACCATCGAGGAGCTATACCAAACTCCGCGGGATTACGTCGACGCTGTCCGAAGCGCCTTCCCCGAACGCCAGGACGTTCTTGAACTCTGTGACCGCGCAGAAGCACACATTAATGAACGCGCGTCCAGCGAAGAAGACGAAGACGAGACACCGGCCGCGACCTCGGGGCTGGCGGCGCCTGCGAGACCTGCCTCGGCCAGCACGCTGAGTGCGCGAGACCCATTCGAGGATGTCGCTGCCGGCCACTGAGCGTCGGCGTCGCCGCTGGGCCGGTCTGGTGCCCCGCGACCACAGACCCGGGGCGCGCCGTATCGCGCTCGGAATCGCCGACTCTGTCGGCCCCGATATCTAGCGTGGGCCCGGTTCTCCCGTTCCAGTTCGGGGCGTCGCTGGTCGCGGTCCCGGGCCGGTCGCCAGCGTCGATTTCGACCCGGTTGACCCACCCGCACAGCATCCTCCGTCGGTTGAGAGCCTCCACGAGAGCCGGGGTGGTTCACCGAGATCGTCAATCGGGCAGCCCCGCCCGACGGTCCGATTGGCGACTGCTCGTATGCCCGCCGCCACTCACCGATCACCGCGTCAGCCTACGTGCTCGCATGACGGTGTGGTGTGGCCGGTGACCGTAGAACGCGTGCAGGGCACCGGGAAGGGCGGCTGCTCACGCAGATGCGCGCCGGACTTGGACCTCAGGCGCCGCGGTGGACATGCCCCTCGGTCCAACGGTGCGAACAGGGTGAGGGAGCGATACGTCAACAGCCGATCAGGTTGAGAAGCTCATCGCGGCTGAGCCGCGGCACCCCGAGAGTTGAGGCAGTCTCGCGAACGGCGTGGTCGTCGCTGACGACATGCCACCGGATGGGCCACAGCCGCCCCTCGCCGTGATCGAGGGCGAGTGCGGCGGCGATGAGCACAGGGTCGGCGGTGCCCTTGTTGTGGTAGAGGTCAATGAGAGAGAAGTCACCCGGGTCGATCGTTGCCATCACGTCCCGGAGGCGTAGGAGTATCGGGGCGTCGAGCGGGAGCTCGAGGTGGGCGATCGCGGACCGGTCCGGCAGCCCGCGAACTTCGTGCATCACATCGGCCGGGATCCGACACCGATCGCGCACGAACGCGCTTGAACGCTGCACGGCGGTCAAGCGCGTGAGGACGTTCGCGTCGATCAGGTACCAGTCCTCATTCACTTTGCCGCCCGAAGGAGGTGAAGATCGTTCGGGCGTAGCCTGTTGAGGCACACAACGCGGCAGAACTCTCCAGGCGTGATGGTGCCGCGGTCGAGCTGGTTGAGCATCCGTCGAGTGAACTCGGCGCCCGCGTACGAACGGACAGCGTTGTGTGTCAGGGGCGTGCGGGCCGGTGACTTGCTTCGAGCTGCGAACTGTTCGGCAAGTTCGTCGAGGTAGTCGCGAGATTCCCCCGGGCTGATCGCACCGAGGCGTCGTGCCCGCATCACGAACGCGCTGGGGGTCACGTGCAGGCGCCGCGCGGCGTCCTTGACATCGTCGAGCGCGTCGACGGCAAACGAACTGAAGTCCGAGGCTGGCATCAGCACTTCTTCGGCGAGCTCGTAGTCACGGTCCTCGACCCCGTTGCCCGTCTGGTCTTCATAGCTCACCGGTGCGAACCTGCCGCGGGCGATGAAGATCGAGAGCAAGACCAAGGTGAAGATCTTGCGTCCAGCGGGCTCGAGGTCGGATCCGTGCTCGCCGCTGGTCAGGAAGATGAACGGGACCTTCCGGTCCCGTACGCAGAGTCCAGAGAACGAGACGTCGCGGGGAAGCCGTTGCGGCATGACGCTTTGCTGACTGCGCGAGACGAAGATCTGGTTGGCTTCAAGACGTTCGATCAGGAACTCGAGAGCTTTCTGGTTCGTTGTGCGAGTCCGAAGCTCCACCAGGTTCAAGCCCAGCAGGCTCCGAACCTTGTCAGCATCCTCGTGAACGCTTCCAGCTGAGCGGCGAAGGCGGTTGATCACTCGATTCGGTCCAAGCGAAGCATCGAGGCCCTTGATCGCCGCTTGTTTGCGGAGGATGTCCTTGACGATGAGCTCAACGTCACGCAACCTGACGGCGCTACGGGAGGTGAGCGAGAACGAGCTCTTGCTCACTCCGGCCAGAAGCTTGCGAGTCTTGGCCTCAAGTTGGGCGGTGACAACCTCTGTTGGCGCGAAGAAGAGCGGATACGGAATCTCTGCCCTGCGGGCCAGCCCGATGAAGTCCCTGAAGCCGATGGTTGAGTCCTCTAAGGCATGGCGGTAAGGGGCGTAGGCGTACACAACTGACGAATCGAAGAGTGCAGTGAACGTGGTCCGGTCGAGCGGAACCTCAGCGCCATCGATACGAAGCGCGATGGGACCACCATCATGTTCGGGCGCGATTCGCACGTGAGTAGCTTGGCGGGTCCGGACCTGTCCGTCAACGGGCCCGGCGGAGCCGCACATCATGTGAAGGTGGCAGAGCCCCTCCCAATCGACACCAAGATCGAGGCAGGGCTTCGGCACGCCTCGGGTTCATCACAGCGCTGACCCGAGATCCGGCGATAAACGCGCTCCGCGGTCGGCTGGAACGAACGCTGTCGGATGCTCGATCACGGCAGCGGAGTTCTTCAAGAAACGCCCGTCCACTCCGTGAACTCGAGGGTGTGATCGGCTACCGCAAGAAACTGTGATCGCAGGTCAGAGCTCCACCCGGACGCATAGAGAGCGCGAGTTCCGTCATCGCCCCGCGTGACGAAAGCCCCCGCCAGGGTGACCTGGCGGGGGCTTTCGGTTTGCCCGGCCGCCCCCTCACCCCGCCGCCGCCCCCGTGCTCCCGCGCACCGTCAACGAGGTCGCCAGCTCGATCCGGGGTGAGGCCGGCGCCTGCCCGTCGCACATCGCCAGCGCGGTCCGGACCGCGATCCGGCCCATGTCGTCCAGGTGCTGGTGCACGGTGGTCAGCGGCGGGGTGGTCCAGGCGGCCTGGGGGGTGTCGTCGAAGCCGCAGATGCTGAGCTGGTCGGGCACCCGGATGCCGAGGGCGTGGGCGGCGGCGAGGGTGCCGACGGCGAGTTCGTCGTCGGCGGCCATGATCGCGGTGGGCGGGTGCTCCGCGGTGAGCAGGTCGTGGGCGTGCCGGGTGCCGTTGCCGACGGTGAACTGGTCGCAGCGGATGAGCGCGGGGTCGGGGACGAGTCCGGCGGCGTCGAGGGCGGCGAAGTAGCCGTAGAGGCGTTCGCGGGCGGCGTCGGAGGTCTCGGGGCCGCCGATCCAGCCGATCCGGCGGTGGCCGAGGCCGATCAGGTGGTCGGTGGCGGTGCGGGCGCCGTCCCAGTTGCTGGAGCCGATGCTGACCAGCTGGCGGTCGCGGGTGTCGACCGGGTCGACGACGACGAAGGGCAGTCCGGCCTCCTGGGCGGCGCGGATCAGGGTGTCGGGCACCGAGAGGGTCAGGCCGACCACGGCGTCGACGCCGGCGGCACGCAGGTCGGCGATCCAGTCCCGGGCGCCGGCGGCCTGGGTGCGGGTCGGCCGGTCGGGAGCCATCCGGGTGAGCAGGTCGGCGTGGGCGTCGGTGGCGGCGGCCAGGGCGCCCTGGAACACGCCGAGGATGTAGGGCGAGGCGGGCAGGCTGAACACGACGGCGAGGGTGCGGCGGTCGCGGGGGTGTCGCGGGTCGGTGGTGGGCCGGTAGCCGACGGCGGTGACCGCATCGAGGACGCGCTCGCGGGTGTCCGCGGAGACGTCGTCGCGCCCGTTGAGCGCCTTGGAGGCGGTCGCCTTGGACACGCCCGCGGCCGCGGCGACGTCGGACAGGGTGGCGCGCCGCCCGGGTGCACTCGTCATGGCAATCCTCCCCCGAAATTGTTTCGAGATTCTATAACAGTCCTGGCACGGACGGGGGCAGAATCGCCGCGGGCATTGCCCTGGAACTCGCCTATCTCCTACGGTCGGCTCACGATACCAGTTGCGAAACCGTTTCGGACCGAGTGGGCGGCGCCGATGCCGCCCCGTGCCGACCAAAGGAGGTCTGCGTGTCTGTCGAGGCACCGCCGTCAACCCTACTGATCGACGGCCGCCCCCCGTCCGGCCTGCCGCTGCGGCACGTGTGGAGCGAGTGCCTGGGCGCGGGCCGGGCGAACGAGGCGCTGCGCGCGGACTGGCAGGACCAGTTCCGGGAGGCCGTCCAGGTGCTGGGCGCGCGCCACGTGCGGTTCCACGGGGTGTTCCACGACGACATGTTCGTGTACCGGGCCTCGAACGGTGGCGGATTCGGGCCGCCGACCCCGCTGGCCACGCCGGTGCACACCTTCGCCTACGTGGACAAGGTGTTCGACGCGATCCTGGACGCCGGGGCGCGGCCGTTCGTCGAGCTGGGGTTCATGCCCCGGGAGCTGGCGCGGGACACCGAGACGCTGTTCTGGTGGAAGGCGCACGGCAGCCCGCCCACCGACATGGCCGCCTGGGTCGAGCTGGTCACCGCCACCGTCCGGCACTGGATCGGACGGTACGGGCTGGACGAGGTGCGCCGGTGGCCGTTCGAGGTGTGGAACGAGCCGAACCTGGTGCCACACTTCTGGACCGGCACCCGCTCGGAGTACTTCGCGCTGTACGAGGCGACCGCCCGGGCGCTCAAGGCGATCGACCCGGAGCTGCGGGTCGGCGGGCCGTCGTCGTCGGTGTTCGTGCCGGACGCCCGCTACGACGGGGAGTACCACGACAAGTCGGTCGAGGCCGCGACCGCGGAGGCCGACGACCCGGACGCGCTGGGCTGGAAGCCGGTCTGGATCAGCGAGCTGATCGCGTTCTGCGCCGAGCGCGACCTGCCGCTGGACTTCGTGTCGACGCACCTGTACCCGACCGACTTCGCCTTCGACACCCAGGGGGTGGGCCGGCCGATCAGCCGGAACCGGGACGCCACCCGGGACGACCTGTTGCAGCTGCGCGAGCTGCTGGCCGCGAGCCCGTTCCCGGCGGCCGAGGTGCACGTCACGGAGTGGTCGACCTCGCCGTCCAGCCGGGACCACATGCACGACACCCTGTTCGCCGCGACCTACATCACCCGGGCGTTCCTGCAGTGCCAGGACCTGGCGGACTCGATCTCCTACTGGACGTTCACCGACATCTTCGAGGAGGGCGGCGGCGGCATCGGGCCGTTCCACGGCGGCTTCGGCTTCGTGAACGAGCAGGGCCTGCACAAGCCGACCTTCCACGCGATGGCGATGCTCAACCGGTTGGGGGACCGGATCCTGGCGCAGACCGAGCACGGCATCCTCACCGCCACCCCCGACGGCGGGGTGGCCGGGGTGTTCTTCAACTACCCGGACTCGATGGGCGACCGCTCGGTGGGCAGCGCGACCAGCTACGCCGCCACCCGCGAGCTGCGGGAGGAGGGGCCTGCCCGCCGGATCACGCACACGGTGTCCGGCCTGCGGCCCGGTGCCGAGTACCGGGTGGAGCTCCTGGACTGGACGCACGGCAACGTGGCCGAGGAGTGGCACCGCCGCGGCGAGCCGCTGAACCTGTCCCGCCGCGACGTCACCGAACTCGCCGCGGTCGCCGATGCCCTGGACCGCCGCACCCTCGCCGTCGCCGACGACGGCGTCCTGACGATCGACCTCGAGTTGCCGGCCTGGGCCGTCACCTCGATCAGCCCTGTCCCCACCACCCGCTGACGCGGGAGAAACCGAGAGGACCCACCATGAGGATCACCGCGAAGTCCGCCGGCGTTGTCGCCTTCGCCGCCGTGTCCGCCCTCACCCTCGCCGCCTGTGGCGGTGGCGGTGGCGGCGGGGCATCCGAGGAGGCCGACGAGGCCAACAAGCCGGACAAGCTCACCGTCGCCGCCTGGATGGACTTCCCCCAGGAGCTGCTGGACTCCTTCGAGGAGGAGACCGGCATCGAGGTCGTCGTGAACCGGTTCCCGGACGGCGCCTCGGCCCAGACCGTGCTGCGCAACGGGCTGTCCTCGAACGGTGCCGGGCTGTCGGATGTGCACCTGGTCGAGCTGGACTGGTGGACCGAGATGATGGCCGTCCCGGAGGACTGGGCCGAGCTGCCGGAGATCCCGGACCGCTGGGTGGACTGGAAGGTCGCCCAGGGCTCGGTCGACGGGGTGGTGACCGGCTACGGCACCGACATCGGCCCGTTGGCGATCGCCTTCAACCAGGACATGCTCAGCGGCACCGGCCTGGCCACCGACCCGGCGTCGTTCGGCGAGTTCATCGGCGGCGAGGACGCGACCTGGCAGACCTTCCTGGACGCGGGCCGCGAGTACGTGGCCACCAGCGACAACTACTTCGTCGACTCGCTGACCAACGCGTTCCAGGCGGCGATCAACCTGCTGCCGGACGCCTTCGAGGACCCGGAGTCCGGCCTGCCCTACGACCTGGCGGAGAACACCGAGGTCAAGGACCTGTTCGCGATGTTCGCCGACGCCGCCGAGGACGATATCTCGGCCGGCATCGCCATCGGGCACGCCGACTGGGGCGCCGGGTTCCAGAACCGGCAGTGGGCGACCGTGGTCACCCCGGCCTGGATGACCGGGATCATCGCGGAGAACGCCGACGGCGTGGACGGCTGGCGGATCGCGAGCGAGTTCCCGAACGGCGGCGGCAACTGGGGCGGCTCGTTCTTCGCGGTGCCGGCCACCGGGGAGAACACCGCCTGGGCGATCGAGCTGGCCGACTACCTGACCTCGCCGGATGCGGCGATCGACTGGTTCAACACCACCGGGCAGTTCCCCTCGCAGCTGGAGGCGATGTCCGCCCCCGAGATCGCCGAGGCCACCAACCCGTTCTTCGGCGACCAGCAGGTCGGGCAGATCTACGGCGACCTCGCAGCGGCCGCCGGGGACTCCGCCGCCGGTGGCTACCGGGGCGAGAACTTCGCCGGGATCCAGACCCTGGTCACCGACGGCATCCGGCTGGTCGAGTCGGACAGCGCCACCGCGGAGGCGGCCTGGGACTCGGTGGTCGCGGAGTTCAACGCGCTCGGCTTCGAGACCGCGGACTGAGCGACCACCCATGTCGACCAGGTCGGCCACCCCACCCGGCGCCCGGCGCGTCGGGTGGGGGCGGCGGTTCTCGCGGTGGGACATCAAGGTCTCGCCCTACCTGTACATCTCCCCGTTCTTCCTGCTGTTCGCGGTGTTCGGGGCGTTCCCGCTCTTGTTCAACGTGGTCGTCGCGCTGCACGACTGGCACCGCCGGGCCGGGATGGGCGACTACGTCGGGCTGGACAACTTCACCTGGGTGCTGCGGCAGCCACTGTTCTGGCGCTCGCTGGAGAACACGTTCTCGATCTTCCTGTGGGGCGCGATCCCGCAGCTGGTCCTCGCCCTGCTGATCGCGACGGTGCTGGACCAGAACCTGCGGGTCCGGACGTTCTGGCGGATGAGCGTGCTGGTGCCGTTCGTCGTGATGCCGGTGGCCACCGCGATGATCTTCGGCCAGGTGTTCGGGCAGTTCGGGCTGCTGGTGCCGAACCTGCAGGAGATGGGCCTGCTCACCGGCTCCGACTCACCGTTCTTCCAGAACCGGTTGCTGTCCCACATGGCGATCGGCGCGATGGTGGTGTTCCGGTGGACCGGCTACAACGCGCTGATCTTCCTGGCGGCGATGCAGGCGGTGCCCCGGGAGCTGTACGAGGCGGCCACCGTCGACGGGGCGGGGCGGCTGCGGCAGTTCTTCTCGGTCACCCTGCCGAGCATCCGGCCGACGATGATCTTCGTGACCCTGACCATGACGATCGGGGGCCTGCAGATCTTCGACGAGGTCCGGCTGTACGACGGCGGCGGGACCGGCGGCGGCAAGGGCGGCGCGGACAACCAGTGGACCACCGTGGTGCTCTACCTCTACGAGCTGGGCTTCGGCGACTGGCAGGACCGGTTGGGCCAGGCCGCGGCGGTCGGCTGGATCTTCGCCCTGATCATCGCGGTGTTCTCCCTGCTGAACTTCCTGCTCACCCGGTCGATCTCCTCCTCTCGGCCACGGGGTCCCCGGGTCACCCGGGCCCAGCACCGGGCCGCCGTGGCACGCGCCCGGGCGGCCGTGGCGGCAGCGGACCGTGCGCAGCGGGACGCCACCGGGCGGGACGGTCCACCGGGTGACCGGCCGGTCCACGATGCCGACGTCCAGGAAGGAGCACGTCGATGAGCACCGGGTACATCGGGAACACCGCCGGCAAGGGGGCGGTGCGGTACGCACAGAAGCGGGCGGCGCGCGGCCGTCAGGTCCGGCAGCACGACACCGGTGGGCGCCGGCCCGGCTGGGTGTCCTACCTGTTCCTGGCCGTCGTGTTCGTGGTGTCGATCTTCCCGCTCTACGCGGCGGCGATGTACGGCTCCTCGACCACCCAGGAGATCGCCCGGGCGGTCGGTGACCTGCCGACCTGGTTCCCGACGATGGTGCTGCTGGAGAACTTCCGGGAGGTGGTGACCGCCTCGCAGTTCAACTTCTGGATGGCCTTCGCGAACTCCGTGCTGGTCGCGGTGTCGGTGACCGCGTCCACGGTGTTCTTCTCCACCCTGGCCGGGTTCGCCTTCGCCAAGCTGAGCTTCCGCGGGCGTCAGTTTCTCTACGTGACGGTGATCGCCACCATGGCGATCCCGGCGCAGGTCGGCACCATCCCGATGTTCATCATGATGAACGACTTCGGCTGGATCGACTCGCTGGCGGCGCTGGCGGTGCCCACGCTGGTGACGGCCTTCGGCGTGTTCTGGATGACCCAGTACCTGCAGGAGGCACTGCCGTTCGAGCTGGTCGAGGCGGCGCGGGTGGACGGGGCGTCGATGTTCCGCACGTTCTGGTCGATCGCGCTGCCCGCCGCCCGCCCGGCCGCCGCCACGCTGGCGCTGTTCACCTTCGTCGGGTCGTGGAACAGCTTCTTCTGGCCCTCGGTGGTGATGCGCTCGCAGCTGACCATGCCGCTGGTGGTGCCGCAGCTGAAGGGCGCGTTCACCACGGACACCGGGCTGGTGATGTCGGGGGTGTTCCTGGTCGCGGCGCCGCTGCTGGTGGTGTTCGTGGTGGCCGGGAAGCAGCTGGTCTCCGGCGTGATGGCGGGGGCGGTCAAGGGGTGATCCGGCGCGGGGCGGGCGATCGGCCCGCCCCGCATGTGGGTCAGACCGGGGTCAGGCCGCGACCTCCGGGCTGTCCAGCAGTTCCAGCAGCAGCGCCGCGTGACCGGGCGCGGACCCGGTCGCGGCGGACACCACCCACCACCACGGCTCGGTCAGCCGCACGGTCTTCAGCCCGGCCGCCTGCGGCTTGTTCGCCACGTGCTGGGGGACGAGCGCGACGCCGAGGTCGCGGGTGACCAGGTCGAGCAGGGTGTGCACGTCGTTGACCGAACACCGCACGTGCCGGGTGACCGCGTGGGCGTGGCAGGCGGCGTCGTTGAGTGAGCGGATGCCCCAGCCGGGGTGGAAGTCGATGAAGTCGCAGCCGGTCAGGGCGTCCCAGGTGGTCTGGCCGGTGCCGGCCAGCGGGTGCTGGGGCGGGCAGAGCAGGACGATCTCCCGGCGGCCGAGTTCGACCCGGTGACCGGAGGGCAGGTGGTCGCCGGTGGCGACGAAGGCCAGGTCCAGGTCGCCGGAGCGGACGGCGGTGAGCAGGTCGCCGGAGCCGGCTTGGGTGAAGGCGATGTCGACCAGGGGGTAGCGGCGCCGGAAGCGTTCGAGCAGCGGCGGGACGTCCAGCACGCCGAGGCACTGTTCGGCGCCCAGCCGCAGGGTGCCGGACAGCTCGCGGGTGGCACGGACGACGGCGTCCCGCCCGGCGGCGGCCTGTTCCAGGGCGGTGCGGGCGTGCGGGAGCAGGGCGAGGCCGGCCGTGGTGGGGTCGACGCTGCGGGTGGTGCGGGTGAACAGCTTGGTGCCGAGCTCGTCCTCCAGGGCGCGGATCGCGGCGGACAGCCCGGACTGGCTGACGCCGCACACGGCAGCGGCGCGGGTGAACTGCTGCTCGTCGGCGAGGGCGACGACGTACTCCATCTGCCGCAGATCCACTATCGACTCCGCTTCTGAATGACATGACTGTCAGTTGTTGGACTTGTGGGTCCCAGGGTACCTAGGGTCGAGGTCATCTCCTGAGGACGTGAGGTGGAACGTGCAGCAGCGCACTATCGGTCAGCGTGAGGTCAGTGCGATCGGGCTCGGCGGGATGCCGATGTCGATCGAGGGACGGCCCGATCGGGAGCGGTCGATCGCCACGATCCACGCCGCCCTGGACGCGGGGGTGACGTTCATCGACACCGCCGACTCGTATCACCTGCTCGCGGGGGAGGTCGGCCACAACGAGGAGCTGATCGCCGCCGCCCTGCGCAGCTACGGCCCGGGTGCCGACGGCGTGCTGGTGGCGACCAAGGCGGGTCATCTGCGGCCCGGCGACGGCAGCTGGACCCAGGACGGCCGCCCGGAGTACATCAAGCGCAGCGCCCGGGAGTCGGCCCGGCGGCTGGGGGTCGAGGCGATCGGCCTGTTCCAGTTCCACCGCCCGGACCCGCAGGTGCCCTACGCCGACTCGATCGGGGCGCTGGTCGAGCTGCTGGACGAGGGCGTGATCGAGCAGGCCGGGATCTCCAACGCGACCATCGAGCAGATCGACCAGGCGCAGCAGATCCTGTCCGGCCGGCTGGTGTCGGTGCAGAACCAGTTCTCCCCGGCGTTCCGGTCCAGCCTGGACGAGCTGCGGCACTGCGCGCAGCTGGGGATCGCCTTCCTGCCCTGGTCGCCGCTGGGTGGCATCTCCGCGTCCAGCCGGCTCGGCGACGAGCACGGCGCATTCGGCCAGGTCGCCGCCGCCCACGGGGTCAGCCCGCAGCAGGTGGCGCTGGCCTGGGAGCTGGCCCTGGCGCCCGTCGTGGTGCCGATCCCGGGCGCGTCCCGGCCGGAGACCATCACCGACTCGGCCCGCGCCGCCGGACTCGAGCTGACCCAGCAGGAGATCGACCTGCTGTCGGCGTCCTGACCCCCCACCCGAGAGGCACCACCCGTGAAGACCCTGACCCTGCCCGGTGACATCCAGGCCCCGAACGTCGTGCTCGGCCTGATGCGGATCGCGGAGAAGACCGACGACGAGATCCGCGAGCTCCTGGCCATCGCCCGGGACGCCGGGATCACCTTCGTCGACCATGCGGATGTGTACGGCGGCGCGCTGCACCGCTGCGAGTCCCGGTTCGCCGAGGCGATGAACCTCAGCCCGTCCGAGCGGGCCGAGCTGACGATCCAGACCAAGTGCGGGATCGTGCGCGAGGGCCCGTACTTCGACTTCTCCTACGAGCACATCATGGAGTCGGTGGAGGGGTCGCTGCGGGCGCTGCGCACCGACTACATCGACATCCTGCTGCTGCACCGCCCGGACGCCCTGGTCGAGCCGGACGAGGTGGCCCGCGCCTTCGACGAGCTGCACGCCGCGGGCAAGGTCCGGGCGTTCGGGGTGTCGAACCACACGCCGGGCCAGATCGAGCTGCTGCGCGCGTCGCTGAACCAGCCGATCGTGGCCAACCAGCTCCAGCTGTCGATCACGCACGCCCCGCTGGTCGCCCAGGGCCTGGCCGCGAACATGGCCGCCGAGGGCCAGTCGGTGAACCGGGACGGCGGGCTGCTCGACTACTGCCGCCTGCACGGCATCACCGTGCAGGCGTGGTCGCCGTTCCAGGCCGGCTTCTTCACCGGCACGTTCCTCGGCCACCCGGAGTACGCCGAGCTGAACGAGGTGATCGACACCCTCGCCGCGCGCTACCAGGTGCCGGCGATCGCGATCGCCACCGCGTGGATCACCCGGCACCCGGCGCAGATGCAGGTCGTGCTCGGCACCACCAACCCGGAGCGGGTGGCCGGTGCGGCGCAGGGCTCGGAGCTGCCGCTGACCCGGGCCGAGTGGTACGCCCTGACCCGGGCCGCGGGGCACATCATTCCCTGAACGTGAGGTGATTCGCCTCGATGTTGTTGCCGTCGGGGTCCCGCACGAAGGCCGCGTAGTACCCCGTCAGGGGACCGCCGATGTACTCCGGCCACTCGCGTGCCTCGTGCAGGACCTCGGCGCCGACACTCCGGGCGGCGGCGAGGAAGTCGTCCACCGCGGCCCGTGACGGCGCGCGGAACGCAATGTGGGTTTCCCGGAAGCCCTCGCCGAACCGGTGACGGCCGACCCAGAACTCGGGTCCCCGGCGTCCCCAGGCGAGGGCGCACGGCAGCTTGTCCTCCTGGCGTTCCGCCCCCAGGGCGCCCAGCACCGCGTCGTAGAACCTCGCCGAGGCCTCGACGTCCGCGACCTGGATCTCGACGTGGTCGATCATGGGGTGATCTCGATTCTCTGGGTGGTGGGGGTGCGGCCGAGGCTCAGGTCGGCGGTCGCGCCGCCGCAGGTGACCCGGTAGTCGCCGCGGAAGCCCTGCACCCGGACCCGGCCGTCGGCGTCGGTGCGCACGGTGGTGGGTGAGAGCCACCACTCGCCGCGGATCAGGTCGTGCAGCGCGCGGTAGGCGGGCTTGGGCGTGCCGTCGGCGCGGACCAGCCCGGCCGGTGCGCCGAGCCAGGCGCCGTCGTCGGACAGCCCCCAGTAGGTGATCGCCTCGACCGCCGGGTGCGAGACCAGGCTGGTGTAGTGCTGGGCCAGCTCCTCGGCCTGGCGCTGCTCGCCCTCCGGGGTGCTGGGCCAGTCCGGCACCTGGTAGTCGTTGAGGTCGACGATCTCCGGCGGCATCAGGTGCCCGGACACCAGGGTGGTCTCGGTCAGGTGCAGCGGCAGGCCGAACCGGGCGAACCGGTCCACCATCGCCAGCATGGTCTCCTGCCCCCAGTAGCCCTGGTGCATGTGGGTCTGCAGGCCGAGGGCGTCGATCCGGATCCCGGCGGCCAGGCAGTCCTCGATCAGGTGCTCGTAGTCGGCGGACAGGTCGAAGTCGTTCAGCAGCAGCCGCGCACCCGGGTTCGCCGCCCGGGCGGTGTCGAAGGCCAGCCGCACCATCTCCACCCGGCCCAGGCGCTGGGCGAGCCGGGTGATCGCGTTGTCCTCCTTGTCGAACACCGGCATGATCACCACCTCGTTGATCGCGTCCCAGGTGTCGACCAGGCCGGCGAAGGTGGTCACCTCGCGGGTGATCCGGTCGCGCACGGTCTGCTCCACCCGGTCTGCGGGCAGGTCGAGCAGCCAGTGCGGGGCCAGGGTGTGCCAGACCAGCGGGTGGCCCTTGACCCGCACCCCGTGGTCGGCGAACCAGCGGGCGGTGGCCAGCAGCCGCTCGGTGTCGGTGCGGCCGGGTTCCGGCTCGAAGCCGGCCCAGTAGAACGGCAGCGTCGCGGTATCGAACAGGTCCAGCCACAGCCGGGCCAGCTCCGCACCCTGCTGGGCGCCCGCCCCGCCGAACACCCCGGGCTCCCCGCCCTGGGCCCAGGCGATCAGGTCGAAGCCGGTGTTGCCGAACCAGAACTCGTGCCGGACCTGCTCGATCGTGACCTCGCGATCGGCGAGCGGGGTCCCGTCCGGGCCGGTGAGCTGGACCTCGGCGGAGGCGATCCGGTGCGGCACGGACTGCGGTGAGCGGAGGGCGGCTGTCTGCATGTCGGTTCCTCGGCCCGGGGGCAGGGCCTGGCGTGGGTGCCGGCGACCGGTCCGCGCCCCGTCGTGGGACCGATCGAGCCCGGATGAGCCCGGTGCGGTCCAGCCTAGGGATCCCGCACCGCGCGCCGGGCCGGGACGCGAGGCCTGATCGGGGTCACCAGGGCTCGCCACGGTCGCAGCCCGCCGGCCGGGCCGCGGACCAGGGGCCATGGTCCCGGTCTGGATTCAGGCCGCGGGCGGCGGGTCGACCGGCACCGGTGCCGACCCGGGCGGGTCGTCCACCCCACCGGGCTCACTGCCGGACGCCGGGTCCGGCAGCTGGCCGTCCGCCGCCACGGTGAAGGTCACCAGGGTCCAGGCACCGGCGCGCCCGGTGGCCGCGTCGGCGTAGCGCACGGCGAAGGTGTGCTCGCCGGGGGCGAGGTCGCGGACCATCCGGGTCAGCGGTGTGCCGGTGAGCTGGTGCAGGTTCCCGGTGGCGACCCCGTCCACGGCGGCCTCGACCCGCAGGCCGGACACCCCGTCGAACCGGACCGAGATGTCGTCCTGCTCACCATCGCCGTCCACGTCGGTCAGGACCAGGACGTCGCCGTCGGCCGGGTCGAGCAGGATCGGGCCCTCGGTGCTGAACGGGCCGAGCGGTGCGGTGGGGTCGGAGCTGATCCCGTCGACGGTCTGCACCGCCTCCAGGGTGAGGTCCTGGCCGGCCAGCGCCGAGTCCAGGCGCGCGATGACCGTCCAGAGGCCGTCCTCGTCCGCGGTGGTCGTCCCGACGGGTTCCCCGGCCAGGGTGCGCACGCCGACCTCGGCGCCGGGCAGGGCGGTGCCGGTGAGCACCGGGAGGTAGGCCGGGTCGTGGTCGACCTGGGTGACCACGGGCGCGGCCGGCACGACGACCTGCGGCAGGGTCGGGCCGGGGTCGACCGGCTGCACCGGGGTGACGGGGTCGGCCGGCTCCGGCAGCGGTGCGGGGTCGAGCAGCGGGCCGTCGGCCTCCGGCTCGGCGATCACCGGATCGGAGACGGTGGCCACCCCCGGCGGGTCGGCCGGCGCGTCCGGGGGGCTCTCCGGTTCGGCCGGCCCGGCCGGTTCGGCGCCCTCGGGGGCCGGGCGGACGGTGGGGGTGGGTGCCGCGGTGCCGGGGGCCGCGACCGGGGGTGCACTGTCGGCGGGCTCCCGCGGTGTGACCACGGCCAGGGCGACGGCGGCGGCGACCACGGCGGCGGTGCCGGCCAGGGCGGTGCTGCGGGCGAGCCGGCGGCTGCGGTGCCGGGCCGCGGGTGCCGGGGTGGCGGCGGTGCCGAGCAGGGCCCCCGGCGCGGCGGCCGGTCCGAGCAGCAGCAGCCCGAGCAGTCCGCGCAGGCGGGTGCGCATCAGGGCGGCGGCCTCCTCGCCGATCTCCGCCACCAGCACCGGGCAGTCCGGGCAGTGGTCCAGGTGCCCCTCGAACCGGGTGCGGGCCCGGCTGCCCAGCGCGCCGCGGTGGTAGTCGCCGACCCGTTCGGCCACCCAGCGGCAGCTCGGCAGCTCGGGCAGCCGGCCGACATGGGCCTGCAACCACTCCCGGCGCAGGCCCTCCCGGGCGCGGTAGGCCAGCGAGGAGACCGCGGCCGGCCGGAGTCCGAGCAGCCGGCCGGCGTCGGCGGGGCTCAGCTCCTCGACCTCGGTGTACCAGAGCACGTCCGACCAGTCCGGCGGCAGCGCGGCGAAGGCGCGGCCGAGCAGGCCGGCCTCGGTCAGGCGCTCGCGGGGGTCGTCCGCGACGTCGGGGTGGTCGGCCTCGGTCAGCTCGTCCAGGGGGGCGGTGGCCCGGCCGTGGGTGGCCCAGTCGGCGGCGATGTTCCGGATCGTGGCGTACAGGTAGGGCCGGAACGCGCCGGTCGGGCCGTGCCCACGGTGCAGTGCGTGCAGGATCCGGGCGAAGGCCTCCTGGACCAGATCATCGGGATCGAAGAGCTGGGTCACCCGGCGGGCTGCCTCGGTGCCGGCCGCCGCGTGCCGTCGCCAGAGTTCGCCGTATGCCTCGGGATCGTCCCCGCGCACCAGCTCGATCAGATCGCGGTCGGCCAGTTCCACCGTGCCCGCTTGCATGCCCTGCCACCTCCGCCGTGCCCGCCGCTGACCTGCGGCGGCGCTCCACCATATGCCCGAAATCCGACGGACTGCTCCGATCGGGTGAAAACCCCAGACTCGGAGGGATCGGACAAACTTCCGGCGTCATGACAACCCGCCTTCGGGGTCCTCCTGCACGGAGGGACCGCCCGGGCCTCTCCTCGACCGGGAGGACATGGGGACGTGGTGGACGTCAGGACGACGATGGTGCCGGGGCTCGGCAGGCGGGCGATCCGGGGCTGGGCGGTGCTGCTGGTCGCGGTGCTGGCACTGGCCGCCTCGGTGGTGGTGGCGCCCGGCGCCTGGGCGGGCGGCGAGGGGCGGGCCGCGCTGTCGGTGTCCAAGACGGTCTCCGCCACCAGCGCCCAGCCCGGCGACCGGGTGACCTGGTCGATCGACCTCACCTGCGAGTCGATCACCGCGATGTGCGCCGATGTGGTGCTGACCGACGCGGTGCCCGAGCCGTTCGTGATCGACGGTGAGCCGAGCGTGCAGGGGCAGCGCACCGGCACCGCCCGCACCGACGTCGCCGGCAACCGGGTGCAGGTGACCTTCCGGGAGACCGACGCCTCCGGGCCCGGCCTGACCGGGCTGGCCGCCGGTCAGAGCGTGTCGGTGCTGGTGCAGACCGTGCTCCCGGCCGACCTCGGGCTGAGCTGGGACGGCAGCACCGTGGTCAACACCGCCGACGTCACCGCCACCAACGCCGACCCGGTCGCCGACGACGCGAGCCTGGTCCTGGCTGTGCCGGTGACGCCGCAGGTCGCGCTGACCAAGACCTGGACCCCCACCGACCAGGTCGCCGGGGACGACACCGACCAGCACCTGGTCCTGGGCGTGGCGAACACCTCCCCGGTGCCGGCCACCGCGCTGACGGTCACCGACCCGGCCCCGGGCGCCGACCCGGCCTTCGGCCCCGGCACCCCGATCGAGCTGCGCGGGTTCGGCGACTGGACCGCGCCGGAGGGCGCCACCGGGCTGAGCCTCGACCTGACCGGCCCGGCCGGCACCGTCACCGCCGGGCCGTTCGCGCCCGGCACCCCGATCGACACCACCGGCATCGACCTGAGCACGATCACGGCGTTCACCCTGCGCTTCCACGGCGACACCACCACGGAGGGCACCCTCGCCGCCGACGGCAGCGCCGGAGCGGTCACCGTGATCACCGGCCAGAACGGCACCGCGCCGCGGGACGCGACCACCACGGTGCCGAACACCGCCACGGCGCAGGTCACCACCGGCCACGGCACCGCCACCGACGACGCCACCGCCCGGCTCCAGCTCAACCCGGTCACCGTGGAGGTCACCGCGGGCAAGACCTTCGACGGCGCCCCGCGTGCCGAGGTGGTCGCCGGGGAGACGGCCGTGCTGCGGCTGTCCGCGCAGAACTCGGCCAACACCGCGCTGTCCGGGATGACCGTGCAGGATCCGACCGGCGGCACCGCGCCCTTCGGCAGCCTGGCGGACGGCCTGCTGGAGGTCACCGGCTTCGGCGCGGACGGCTCCGGCAGCTCGCCGGCCGCGGACTGGCCGCGCGGGGCGACCTCGGCGCAGGTCACCCTGACCGGGACCGGCGCCGGACTGCCGCTGACCGTGACCGTGCCCGCGCCGACCGGCTCGACGGTGACCTGGCCGCAGCTGCCCGCGGGCGCCGTGGTCACCGGGATCGCGGTGGCCTACACCGGCGTGATCGAGCCCGGTGCCACCGCCGGCATCCCGGTGCAGGTCCGGACCGGCGAGGACTGGGACACCACCCGGGGCTTCGCCAACCAGCTGACCGTCTCCGGCACCGCCACCGACGGCACCCCGGCGGAGGACCGCACCGCCGACGCCACGCTGACCGTCCAGCCCCGCCGGATCGTCACCACCACCAGCAAGGAGCTGACCCAGCGGGTGGACGGGCAGCAGATCTCCGGGGTGGCGGGTCAGGAGATCGCGGCCCGGATCACCGGCCGGATCTCCGCTGATAGCACCGTCCCGGCCGACCGGCTGGTGATCGAGGACGTGGCCGGTCCGGACGCCACGGTCTGGGACCACGCCGCCCTGGACCGGATCGGTTCGGTGCAGGTGCCCGCGGGGTCGCAGGCCGAGGTGCTGGTCCGGGTCGGCGGGTCCTGGGTGTCGCTGGCCGGGCCCAGCGGTGACGCCACCGGCTTCCTCGACCTCGCGGTCCCGGCCGGGGCGGACGGGATGCGGGTGGTGTACACCCCGGAGACCGCGGGTGGCTCGTTGCCGATCGACGGCAGCTTCACCCCCGCCGTCGTGCTGGTGATGACGCTGACCGAGACGGTCCCGCCGGGCACCTCCCTCACCAACACCGCGAGCAGCACCGGCCAGAACCAGGACGCCGGGCTGGCCGGGAGCTCGCAGGGCCAGGACACCACCACCACCGGGCCGGGCGGCACCGCCGTGGACCTGCGCCGGGTGGACGCGGCCAAGTCGTGGCGGGACGCCGCCGCACTGATCCCGGTCGACAACGACGACCCGGCCGCCACCGACCGCCCGGCCAACCGGCTGACCCTGCAGGTGCAGAACGTCTCCGGCATCCCGGTCGGCACCCTGCGGCTGACCGACCCCGACCCCGCGGCACCGGCGAATGCCTTCGACCTGGTCGACCTGACCCGGCTGACCGTGCAGGCGCCGGCCGGTGCCCGCGAGGTGCTGGTGACACTGCGGGACCGGGACGGCGCCGTGCTGCACACCGGGTCCGCCGAGCAGATCGCCGCGCTGACCGCCGAGGACCTGCGGGAGGTGGCCAGCATCCAGGCGGTGGCCACCGGCACCCTGCCGGACGGGGCGATCCTGCGAGTGCGGGCGGACACCGTGCTGCGGGCGGCCTCGCGGGCGGACGGCAGCCCGATCCTGGGCACCGCCGACGCCGAGCCGGTGACCACCGCGACCAACACCCTGATCGGCGACCTCGGGCCGGACACCCCGTCGGACACCGCCCGGGCGGACACCGTGTTCTACCCGGAGGCCCGCCAGCCGCTGGCCGGGGCGCTGAGCAAGTCGGTCACCCCGGACACCGGCACCCGCTACGCGGCCACCGACCGGACCGTGCGGTTGACGATGTCCGCTCGCCGCACCAGTGACGCGGCGGTCAGCCGGCCCTCGCAGTACGTGCTGGAGGACACCACGCCGGAGTTCTGGGACCGGTTCGACCTGGTGGCGCTGCAGTCGCTGTCCGGGGTGGTCGAGGCCGACGGTCCGGGCTGGACCGCCGCCGTGCAGTACCTGGTGGACGGCAGCTGGTCGGCCGCGGTCTCCAGTGAGCTGTGCCCGGGCACCGCGACCGCGATGCCGAGCCTGCCCACCGGTGCGGGCGACCTGCCGGCCGGCGTGACGGCGGGCGCGGTGACCGGGGTCCGGATCACCTTCACCGCGCCGCCGGGGCAGTGGTTCGCCAACCGCGCGGTCGGCGGATTCGAGGGGCCGACCGCGGTGTTCGCCCTGTCGCCGCGCAGCACGTTGCGCAGCACCGGCGAGGAGGTCCCGGCGGGCACGGTCAGCAACGTGCTGACCGGCACGGTGACCGCCGAGCGGCTGACCACCCCGGTGGTGCTCGACCCGGTCACCGCGCCGTACACCGTCACCGACGGGGTGCCGGACGCGCAGGTCACCAAGTCCCCGGTGACCACCACCACCGGTCCGGGGGCGGCGATCCCGTTCACCCTGACCGCGGTCAACACCGGCTCCGCGCCGCTGGTCGACCCGGTGCTGACCGACGTGCTGCCCGCCGACGCGGCGGGGCCGCTGCTCGACTACGACCCGGAGGTGCACGGGGCGGCGGTGGTGACCGGAGTGTCCGCCACCCCGGAGGTCACCGCCACCGCGGATGCGGTCACGGTGACCTTCCCGCCGGGCACCCGGCTGCTGCCCGGAGAGCGGATCCAGGTGACCCTGCCGCTGGCGGTGCGGGTCGGCACCCCGGCCGGGACCACCCTGACCAACCGGTTCGTGCTGGACACCGCGGAGGGCCTGACCCGGGAGGCCACCGCCACGGTGAACGTGGTCGCGATGGCCACCTACCTGCGGGTGAAGGACGTCGCCGAGGACGTCGCCCCGGGTGCGGCGCCCACCGGCGTGGTCAACACCACCGGGGGCGAGTGCAGCTCGGCGGACGGCTTCTACCGCAACCCGTGCCTGGTCCGGACGGCGCCGGGCGGCAGCGAGACCTGGCGGATGCGGGTGACCAACACCGGCAACCTGCCGACCTCCTCGCTCACCCTGGTGGACGTGCTGCCCGCACCGGGGGACACCGGCACCTCGCGCTCGCAGAGCTCCAGCGCACGCGGATCGGTCTGGGCCACCGAGTACCTGGGCGACCTGGTGGTGACCGGCGTCCCGGCCGGGGGCACCAGCACGGTGTCCTACCTGCTGGACGGCCAGACCTGCCGGTACACCGGTGAGGCCCGATCGGCCGACCCGTACGGCGACGGCTGTGCCGCCTCGGTGTGGACCCCGGCCGACCAGGTGACCGACCTGTCCCAAGTCCGCGGGATCCGGGTGGACGTGGACGTGACCGCCGCGCCGCTGCAGCCCGGCGACCTGGTCACGGTCACCTTCCGCACCCGTTCGGCCACCGCCTACGACCTGGCGGCGGCGCACACCGACGCACCGGCCTGGAACACGATGGTGGTCAGCACCACCAGCCTCGGTGCCACCGGTCCGGTGTACGAGACGCTGGAGCCGAACCGGGCCGGGGTGGCGGTGGACCGCCGGTTCGCGATCGGTGACCGGGTGTGGATCGACCGGGACCGGAACGGCCGCCAGGACGACGGCGAGCCCGGGGTCGGCGGGGTCACGGTGCGGGTGGTGCCCGAGGACGCGGTGGCCGGGACCGCGGTCGCCCTGGATGCGGTGGCCGGGACCGCGGTCACCGACGCGGATGGGCACTGGGTGGTGGACGACCTGCCCGCCGGCCGGTACCGGGTGCAGTTCGAGCCGGGCGCGGACCTCGCCGGGGCCTACCGCTTCACCAGTGCGGAGTCGGCGGAGCCGGAGCTGGACTCGAACCCGGATCCGGCCACCGGGTGGACCGGCACCGTGGTGCTGGACGCGGACCAGCCCCGGGTGCGTGCCGCGGTGGCGGCCGACGGGGTGAGCGCGGCGTTCATCGACCCGACGGTGGACGCCGGACTGGTCTCGCTCCCGCTGCGCCCGGGTGACCCTGCCGACCCGGGCGATCCCGGGGTGACGACCGGGACGCCGACGGGTCCGGTCCAGGCGGTGATCCTGGCGATCACCGGCGCCGATCCGCGGTGGCTGGTGCTGGCCGGGCTCGGGGCGCTGGCCCTGGGCGCGCTCACGATGATCGGGGTCCGGCGCCGGCGCGCCTGAGCGGTTCCGTCCTCGCCCGGTGGGGTCGCGCGGTGTGCGCGTGACCCCGCCGGGCGTCGTGCTGCCCGCCGCGTGTCATCCTCGGGCGGGCCGATCCGGGGGTGGACATCACCATCCGGTCACGGACGGATCGGGCATCTTGACCCCTTTGCCCCCGGCACCTACTGTCGCCGTTACACAACGTCAGACATCAGACGTCTAACGGTCAGGAGAGCCAATGAAGGCCAGCCCCCGCACCTCCGCACGTCGCCCGCTCCGCGCGGGACTGGCGGTTGCGACCGTGCTCATGCTTGCCGTGTCCGCCTGCTCGGCGGGCGGCGGATCGTCCACCGAGGAGACCGGCGCGGACGCCGCCACCGGCGCGGTGGACCCGGATGCCGTGATCGAGGCCGGCATCTCCTACTCGCTGTCCGGTGGCTTCGACCCGATGGTCACCACCGGCGCGGTCACCGTCTCCGCGAACTGGCACGTCTTCGAGGGACTGACCGAGATCGACCCCGCCACCCGCGAGGTCTACGCCGCCCTGGGCGCCGAGCTGCCGACCGAGGTCGACGCCACCCACTACGAGGTCGACCTGCGCGACGGTGCGGTGTTCCACGACGGCAACCCGGTCACCACCGAGGACGTGGTGTACAGCTTCCAGCGGGTGCTCGACCCGGCCAACGAGTCGCTGTACGCGGGCTTCATCGACTTCATCGACTCGGTCACCGCCGTCGACGACGACACGGTGTCCATCGCGCTGAAGTACCCGTTCAGCCTGGTGCCCGAGCGGCTGTCGGTGGTGAAGATCGTCGAGCAGTCCCTGGTCGAGTCCGACTACGACGCCTTCAACGCCCTGCCGGTCGGCACCGGGCCGTACACGATGACCAGCGCGGTGCCGGACGACGCGATCACCTTCGAGCGCTTCGACGACTACAGCGGCCCGCGCCCGGCCCAGGCCGCCGGGATGACCTGGAACCTGCTGTCCGACTCCGCGGCCCGGGTGACCGCGATGAGCTCGGGCACGGTGCAGGCGATCGAGGACGTGCCGTACATCGACGTCCCGACGCTGGAGGGGACGGTCGACGTGGAGTCGGTGCAGTCCTTCGGCACGCTGTTCATGATGTTCAACACCGACCTGCCGCCGTTCGACGACGTGCGGGTGCGGCAGGCGTTCTTCTACGCGCTGGACCTGGACAAGATCATCGACAACGGGCTGCTGGGCAACGGCGCCGCCGCGACCAGCTTCCTGCCGGAGAACCACCCGAACTACCACGAGGCCTCGACGGTCTACACCTACGACCCGGAGAAGGCGAAGGAGCTGCTGGCCGAGGCCGGGGTGTCGGACCTGTCGATCACGCTGCTGACCACCGACACCGGCTGGGTGGCGGATGTCGCCCCGCTGATCAAGGAGGACCTGGACGCGGTCGGGATCAGCACCACCCTCGACATCGGCCAGTCCGGCGGCCAGTACACCAAGGTCGACGCCGGTGACCTGCAGGTGATGGTCGCCCCCGGTGACCCGTCGGTGTTCGGCAACGACCCCGACCTGCTGATGCGCTGGTGGTACGGGGACAACGTGTGGTCCCAGTCCCGGTACCGCTGGGCCGACGACCCGAAGTTCACCGAACTGCAGGGTCTGCTCGACCAGGCCGCCCAGACCTCCGGGGACGAGCAACAGGAGCTGTGGGACCAGGCCTTCGACCTGGTGTCGGACGAGGTCCCGCTGTACCCGCTGCTGCACCGCCAGCTGCCCAGCGCCTGGGACTCCGAATCCCTGGTCGGCTTCAAGCCGCTGCCGGTCACCGGGCTGTCCTTCCTGGACGTCGGCATCGCGCAGTGACCACCCCGTGGCCCCGCCGGCCGACGGCGGGGCCACGGCCCGCACCATCCCCTGCGAACGGACTCCCCATGCCTGAGCTCGACCTGCGCGCCGGGAACCGGACATGAGCGCACTGCTGCGCCTGACCGGCCGCCGCCTGCTGCAACTGCCCGTGATGATCCTCGGCATCACCCTGCTGGTCTTCGTCGTGATGTCGTTCTCCAAGGTCGATCCCGCGATCCAGGCGCTCGGCGAGGGTGCCTCACTGGACGCCCGGGAGAGCTACCGCGAGGCCAACGGGCTGAACGACCCGCTGCTGGTCCGGTACTTCTCGTTCCTCGGCGGACTGCTGCACCTGGACCTGGGCACCTACAGCGCCCGGCGCACCCCGGTGGCCACCGCGGTCGGCGACGCGCTGCCGGTCACCCTCCAGCTCACCTTCCTCGGACTGGTGATCGCGGTGGTGTTCTCCCTGCTGCTCGGCGTGCTCGCCGCGCTGTACCGCGACCGGTGGGTGGACAAGGCCGTGCGGGTGATCTCGATCGCATCGCTGGCGATGCCGTCGTTCTGGCTGGCGGTGCTGCTGATCCAGGGCCTCACGCTCGGCCTGGGCCTGTTGCCCGCCGGGGGGCCGCTGCCCTCGTTCACCGAGGACCCCGGCGGCTACCTGGCCCGGATGGCGCTGCCGGCGATCTCGCTCGCGGTGCCGGTGATCGGCTCACTGACCCGGGTGGTGCGCACCGCCGTGGTGGAGGAGCTGGACAAGGACTACGTGCGCACCGCGATCGGCGCCGGACTGCCCCGGGTGGTCGTGGTCGGCCGGAACGTGCTGCGCAACGCCCTGATCACCCCGATCACCGTGCTCGGCCTGCGGGTCGGCTACCTGATCGGCGGTGCGGTGGTGATCGAGGTGATCTTCGCGCTGCCGGGGATGGGCACCCTGATCCTGAACGGCGTCACGAACAACGAACCGAACCTGGTGCAGGGCGTGACCCTCACCGTCGCCCTGGCCTTCGTGCTGGTCAACATCGTGGTCGACCTGCTGTACGTGCTGGTCAACCCCCGAATCAGGACGGTGTGACATGCGCCGGAAGCTCACTGCCCGACTGTCCGCCCCCGGCCTGCGCCTGCGCGCCCTGCCCTGGGGGTCGCGGATCAGCCTCGGCTTCCTGCTGCTGGTGATCCTGGCGGCGGTGTTCGCGCCGCTGCTCGCCCAGCACGACCCGCTGGCCACCGGGGCGCCGGTGCAGCCGCCGAGCGCGGAGAACTGGTTCGGCACCGACCGTCAGGGCCGGGACATCTTCGCCCGGGTGGTCTACGGCGCCCGCTACTCGCTGGTGATCGGCCTGGGCGCCACCGCGGTCGCCCTGGCCGCCGCGGCGGTGCTCGGCTCGATCGTGGCGACCGCGCGACGGGCGGTGTCCGAGACCCTGATGCGGGTGCTGGACGTGGTGATGTCCTTCCCGGGCATCGCGCTGGCCGCGGTGTTCGTGTCCGTGTTCGGCCGGTCGCTGCCGGTGCTGGTGTTCACGATCGCCTTCCTCTACACCCCGCAACTGACCCGGGTGGTGCGGGCGAACATCCTGGACCAGTACGGCGAGGACTACGTCGCCGCCGCCCGGGTGATGGGCGCACGCACCTGGTGGATCCTGGCCAAGCACGTCGCCCGCAGCTGCGCCGCGCCGGTGCTGGTGTTCACCACGGTGCTGGTCGCGGACGCGATCGTCTTCGAGGCGTCGCTGTCCTTCATCCAGGCCGGGGTGCCCGACCCGGCACCGTCCTGGGGCAACGTGATCGCCGCCGGCCGTGACCTGGTGATGGGCGGCTACTGGTGGGCGACCTTCTTCCCCGGTGCGGCGATCATGCTGACCGTCCTGTGCCTGAACATCGTGTCCGAGGGGATGACCGACGCGATGGTGGCCTCGCCGCGGGCGACCGCCTCCCCGGCGACCGCCGCGGTGGCCGAGGCCGCCGTCGAGCCGGCGCTCGAACCCTCCGCGCCGGTGGTCCCGCTGGCCGACCGGCTGGCCGCCCTGCGCGCGGTGGAGTCCGCCCGCACCGACCGGCACGTGTACACCGGCGACCCGCAGGCCCTGCTGGAGGTGCGGAACCTGTCCATCCGGTTCCCGCACCGGCACGGTGACGTCGCCGTGGTGGACGACGTGTCGTTCTCGGTCCGGCCGGGGGAGACCATGGCGCTGGTCGGCGAGTCCGGCTGCGGCAAGTCGATCACCTCGCTGGCGATCATGGGGCTGCTGGACCCGGCGGCCGAGATCACCGGCCAGGTGCTCTACCGCGGCCGGGACCTGCTGACCATGTCCGAGCGGGAGCGCGCCAGGCTGCGCGGCACCGAGATCGCGATGGTCTACCAGGACGCGCTCAGCTCGCTGAACCCGTCGATGCTGATCCGCGCCCAGCTCAAGCAGCTGACCCGGCGGGGCGGCACCCGGACCGCGACCGAGCTGCTGGAACTGGTCGGCCTGGACCCCGAGCGCACCCTGAAGAGCTACCCGCACGAACTGTCCGGCGGTCAGCGCCAGCGGGTGCTGATCGCGATGGCCCTGACCCGGGACCCGAGCCTGGTGATCGCCGACGAGCCGACCACGGCGCTGGACGTCACGGTGCAGGCCCAGGTGGTCGCGCTACTCGATGAGCTGCGGGAGAAGCTCGGCTTCGCGATGGTCTTCGTCAGCCACGACCTGGCGCTGGTGGCGCAGCTCGCGCACCGGATCACGGTGATGTACGCCGGCCAGGTGGTCGAGCAGGCGCCGACCAGCGCGCTGCTGACCGACCCGCGGCACGAGTACACCCAGGGTCTGCTCGGCGCGGTGCTGTCGATCGAGAGCCGCTCGGCCCGGCTGCACCAGATCCGCGGCACCGTGCCCTCGCCGCGGGACTTCCCGGCCGGCGACCGGTTCGCCCCGCGCTCGTCCCGGCCACTGGAGGGCCTGGACACCAAGCCGGTGCTCACCCCGGTGCCGGGTGCGGACGACCACCTCTACGCGACCACCGGAGGAGCACGATGACCATGCCCGCCACCCTGGACCAGGGCAGCCCGGCCGCCGCGCCGCCGGTGCCGGTGATCGAACTGCGCGATGTGCACGTCACCTTCCGGTCCCGGACCGGGTCGCTGCGGCGGGCCGGACGGGTGCAGGCGGTGGACGGGGTCTCGGTCGAGGTACACCGGGGCCGGACGCTCGGCATCGTCGGGGAGTCCGGGTCCGGCAAGTCGACAATGGCGAAGGTGCTGGTCGGCCTGCAGGCGGCGACCTCCGGGGAGGTGCGGTTCCGCGGCGACGTGGTGCGGTCCTCCTCCGCGGCGGTCCGGCGCCGGATCGGCCGGGTGGTGTCGGTGGTGTTCCAGGACCCGGCGACCGCGCTGAACGCCCGGATGCGGATCGGTGACGCGCTGCGCGACCCGCTGGACGTGCACCGGGTCGGCACCCCCGCGGCCCGGGCCGACCGGGTGCGGGAGCTGGTGCGCCTGGTCGGGCTGCCGTCCTCGGCGATCGACGCGCTGCCCGGGCAGTTGTCCGGCGGCCAGCGGCAGCGGGTGGCGATCGCCCGGGCCCTGGCGCTGGAGCCGGACGTGATCGTCGCGGACGAGCCGACCTCCGCCCTGGACGTGTCGGTGCGGGCCCAGATCCTCAACCTGCTCGCGGACCTGAAGAACGACCTCGGCCTCGGCATGGTCTTCATCTCGCACGACATCCAGACCGTCCGGCACATCAGCGACGAGATCGTCGTGATGCGCGGCGGCCGGGTGGTGGAGAGCGGCCCGGCGGCCGACGTCTTCGCCAGCCCGCGCGACGCCTACACCCGCACCCTGCTGGCCGCCGCGCCCACCCTGCTGTGAACCACCTCGTATTGGAGCCCCACGTGACCACCCCCGCCTTCCACGGCATCGTCCCGCCGATCCTGACCCCGCTCACCGAGGACGGGGCGGTCGACATCGCCTCGCTGGAGCGTCTGACCGGGCACCTGGTCGAGGCCGGCGTGCACGGCCTGTTCGTCCTCGGCTCCACCGGGGAGGTCGCCTACCTCACCGACGAGCAGCGCGGCCAGGTGCTGCGCACGGTGGTGCGGGTGGTGGCCGGCCGGGTGCCGGTGATGGCCGGGACGATCGACCTGACCCAGGCCCGGGTGATCGAGCAGGCCCGGGCCGCCGTGACCGCCGGGGTGGACGCGGTGGTGGCGACCGCGCCGGTGTACGCGATCAACGACCTGGCGGAGGTCGAGGCGCACTTCCGGGCGGTCGCGGCGGCGGTGGAGGTGCCGCTGTTCGCCTACGACATCCCGGTGCGGGTGCGGACCAAACTGCCGGTGGAGCTGCTGGTCCGGCTGGGCGCCGAGGGCGTGCTCGCCGGGGTGAAGGACTCCTCCGGCGACGACGTCGGCTTCCGTCGCCTGGTCGCGGCGAATGCCGCCGCCGGGTCGCCGCTGGCGCTGTTCACCGGGCATGAGGTGGTGGTGGACGGGATGCTGCTGCTCGGCGCCGACGGGGTGGTCCCCGGGCTGGGCAATGTGGATGCCGCCGGGTACGTGCGGCTGTGGGAGCTGGCCCGGGCGGGGCAGTGGGCGCAGGCCCGGGCCGAGCAGGACCGGCTGGCGGCGCTGTTCGAGATCGTGTTCCAGGCCGCGGGCCGGTCCGGGGATGCCGCGGGGGTGGGGTCGTTCAAGGTGGCCGCGCACGCGCAGGGCCTGATCGACTCCCCGGTGATGGCCGCGCCGGTGCGGGCGCTGGACGGCGAGGCGGCCGAGCGGATCGCCGGGATCGTCCGGGAGGCCGGGCTCGTCCGTGCCTGACCTGGTCGTCGGCCTGGATATCGGCGGCACCAAGACCGCGGCGGCCGCGGTGGACGCGAGCGGCGGGATCGGGCCGGTGGTCACGCTGCCGACCCGGCCGGAGCGGGGCCCGGCCGCGGTGCTGGACACCGCGGCCGAGGCGGTCCGCCGGGTCGCCGCCGCCGCGGGACGCCCGCCGGCCGCGCTGGGGGTGGGCACCGCCGGGGTGGTGGATGCGGACTCCGGCGTGATCGTCTCGGCCACCGACACCTTCCCGGACTGGCCGGGCACGGCGGTCGGCGCGGAGCTGCACCACCGGCTGGCCGGCCTGACCCCGGACGGCGTGCTGCCGGTCCGGGTGCAAAACGACGTGGACGCCTACGCGGCGGGGGAGACCTGGTGCGGCGCGGCCGCCGGTGCCCGGTGTGCGCTGGTGGTCGCGGTGGGCACCGGCGTCGGGGCGGCCGTGGTGCTGGACGGGACGGTCCGGCGCGGCGCGCACCACCTGGCCGGGGAGATCGGTCACCTGCCGGTGCCCGGTGCGGAGCTGCTGCGCTGCGGCTGCGGCCGGTTCGGGCACCTGGAGGCGGTGGGCGCCGGACCGGCGATCCACCGGCACTACCGGGCGCTCGGCGGGGACGCCCCGGACACGCGGGAGGTGGTGCGGCGGGCCGGGCTGGGCGATGCCGCGGCGCGGCGGGCGGTCGAGCAGGGCGCCGCCGCGGTCGGCCGGGCGATCGCCGCGGTGGTGACCGTGCTGGACCCGGACGTGGTGGTGGTCGGTGGCGGGCTGGCCGGCGCCGGGGACCTCTGGTGGTCGGCGCTGCGGGACACCCTGCGGGCCGAGACGGTCGACGCACTGCACGACCTGCCGCTGCGCCCGGCGTCCCTGGGCGGCGCGGCACCGATCATCGGCGCCGCGCGGGCGGCCTGGCAGAACGGCGAGGGCTGACCATGGACACCCTGGAACGACTGCGCGGTGGCCTGGTGGTCTCCTGCCAGGCCTATCCCGGCGAACCGATGCGCGACCCGCGGACCACCGAGCAGGTGGCCCGGTCGGCGGTGCGCGGCGGGGCGGTGGGGATCCGGGTGCAGGGCCTGGCGGACATCGCGGCGACGGTGGCGGCGGTGGACGTGCCGGTGGTCGGGCTGTGGAAGGACGGCGACGACCCGGTCTTCCTCACCCCCACCCTGCGGCACGCGCTGGCGGTCGCCGAGGCCGGTGCGCAGGTGGTGGCCCTGGACGGCACCCGGCGTCCCCGGCCGGACGGCCTGACCCTGGCGGCGACCGTGCGCGAGCTGCGCGCGCAGTATCCCGGGGTGGCGGTGATGGCGGACTGCGGTTCGCTGCCGGACGCGCTGGCCGCCCAGGAGGCGGGGGTGCACTGCGTGGGGACCACCCTGGCCGGGTACACCGAAGAGCGCCCGCGCACCGAGGGCCCCGACATCGAGCTGGTCGACCAGATGGTGGCGGCCTGCACGGTGCCGGTGGTGGTCGAGGGCCGGGTGCACCGCCCGGAGCAGGCGGCCGAGGTGATGGCCCGGGGGGCGTTCTGCGTCTGCGTGGGCACCGCGATCACCCACCCGGCGACGATCACCAGCTGGTTCGTCCAGGCGATCGATGGCGGCTGACGGTGTCCCCCGATCGGGCGGCATCGACGTCTTCCCTGATCGGGGCGCTGTGCAGCACGATGATCACCACAGCAGTGGCAGACATCTGATGTCTGACGTAGTAGCCTGAGGTCAGAGAATCCGCCGGAATCAGGGGTCACGTACATGGTCGACAGCACCGTCGGGACGCACAGGTCGGGCCCGCAGCGGGCGGGACGGATCGCGCCGTCGCGGAGTTCGGCCACCGCGACCCAGATCAAGGAACTGATCCTCACCCGCAACCTGCACCCCGGCGACCCGCTGCCCACCGAGACCGAGCTGTGCGACTCGCTCGGGGTGTCCCGGTCCAGCGTGCGGGAGGCGGTGCGGACCCTCACCACCCTCGGCATCGTCGAGGTCCGGCACGGGCACGGCACCTTCGTCGGGCAGATGTCGCTGGACGCCCTGGTCGAGACCCTGGTGTTCCGTGGGGCGCTGCTGCCCGGCGACGACCTGCGGGCGCTGCGCGAGATCATCGAGATCCGGCTGGCGCTCGACCTGGCGATGGCGGACCGGCTGGCCGAGGCGGTCGCCGGCACCAGCAACCCGGACCTGTGGCTGCTGGTGGAGGAGATGGAGGCCGCCAGCCGGCGCGGGGAGACCTTCGCCGCCCAGGACCGGGCCTTCCACACCGCGCTGCTCGGCCGGATGGAGAACTCGATCATCGGCCCGCTGGTCGGCGCGTTCTGGGATGTGCACACCGCGGTGATGCCCCGGCTCGGGGTCAGCCTGCCGGACGACCTGGAGCAGACCGCCCACGCCCACCACGAGATGCTGCGCGCCGCCGAGGCCGGGGATGCCGCCGCCTACCAGGGCGCGGTGCGCCGGCACTACGAGCCGCTGATCCGCGCGATCGCGAAGTCCGCCACCGCCTGAGGCGCCGGGGAAGCAGGACGCCCCCACCGGGCGAACCGGCAGGGGCGTCGTGGCGGGACCCGGTCAGCGCACGCCGGCCGGCTCCGGCTCCTCGGTGAACAGGTCGCTGGCGTCCGCCTGGGCGTACTGCTCCTGATCGAGGATGCCCTCCCGCTTGGCCACCACCGTCGGCACCAGCACCTGCCCGGCGACGTTCACCGCGGTGCGGCCCATGTCCAGGATCGGGTCGATCGCCAGCAGCAGGCCGACCCCGGCCAGCGGCAGCCCCAGGGTGGACAGCGTGAGGGTCAGCATCACGATCGCCCCGGTCAGCCCGGCGGTGGCCGCCGACCCGACCACCGACACGAAGGCGATCAGCAGGTAGTCCAGCAGCGAGAGGTCGATGCCGAAGATCTGCGCCACGAAGATCGCCGAGATCGCCGGGTAGATCGACGCGCAGCCGTCCATCTTGGTGGTGGCCGCCAGCGGCACCGCGAAGGAGGCGTACTCGGCCGGGACGCCCAGGTTGCGCTCGGTGACCCGCTGGGTGACCGGCAGGGTGCCGATAGAGGAGCGGGAGACGAAGGCCAGCTGGATCGCCGGCCAGGCACCGCGGAACCAGCGGCCGATCGCCAGCCCGTTCGCCCGCAGGATCACCGGGTAGACCACGAACAGCACCAGCGCCAGGCCGACGTAGATCGCGATCGCGAACCGGCCCAGCGAGGCGAGCGAGTCCCAGCCGTAGGAGGCGACCGCGTTGCCGACCAGGCCGAGGGTGCCCAGCGGGGCGAGCCGGATCACCCACCACAGCACCTTCTGGATCACGGCCAGCGCGGACCGCACGAAGCCGAGGAACGGATCGGCCTTCGCGCCGACCCGGAGCACCGCGATGCCGATCACGATCGCCACCACGATGATCTGCAGCACGTTGAAGCTGACCGAGGTGGACGCGCTGCCGTCCTCGGCGATGGAGGTGCTGGCGCCCAGGCCGAGCACATTGCCCGGGATCAGCCCGTCCAGGAAGTCCAGCCAGGATCCGGTGCGGCCGGGCTCGGACCCGTCGGCGACGTCCAGCGAGGTGTGCCGCCCGGGCTGGAGCACCAGGCCGAGCCCGATGCCGATCAGCACCGAGATCAGCGCGGTGATCGCGAACCAGAGCAGGGTCGCCGCCGCCAGCCGGGCGCCGTTGGCGACGTTCCGCAGGTTGGCGACCGAGGCGACGATGGCGGCGAAGATCAGCGGCGGGACGATCGCCCGCAGCAGGGTGACGAAGGACGACCCGAGGGTGTCCAGGGTGGTGGTCAGCCAGTTCGGCGACTCGGCATCGGTGCCGGCGTCCACCGGGCCGATGGCGAGCGCCAGCCAGCCGAGCGCGACGCCGAGCACCAGCGCGGCGACGATCTGGAATCCGAAGTTGCCCAGCGTGGCGCGCACGCGGGAGCGAGGGGTGGTCGAGGACATGAGGGTTCCTCCTGGGCGCGCGGCAGGCGCACCCGGACAGATGGGAAGGGGGACCGGCGGTGACCGTCAGGCGGTCGCGGTGCCCGGACACAGCGCGCTGGCGACGCGCTGGAGATCGACGGCGCGGCGCGCGCTGAACAGCCACCTGCGCATGCGTCATCCCCCTGCCCGAATCGTGTCGGGCCACACCCTAGGGCATTCAGCCGGTGACCAGCTTCTCCAGGGTGTCGAAGAACTTCTGGTACCCGGCGTTGACCTGCGCGTACTCCTCCTCGGACAGTCCGCTGCCGGTCTGGAACATGGTCATCGTCGTCACCCCGCGGGACTCGGTGAAGTGCACCGTGATCAGCGCACGGCCGGGGTGCTCCGGCTCGTCGGTGAGGGTGAGCACCAGGCGCTCCGGCGGGTCCAGCTCCAGGAACTCGCCGACCCAGTGCTTCACCGTCCCGTCCGGCAGGTGCATGGTCGCCGACCAGCGGCCGCCGGTCCGGACGTCCTGCTTCAGGTCGGCGACCGGGACCTGCTCGGTGCCGAACCAGATGGCGAACTCCGGGCCGGTCCAGGCCCGCCAGAGGCGCTCGCGGGGGACGGGGAAAGTGCGCACGACCGTGGTGCCGGACATCGTCGTCTCCGATCCGTGGTGGCGGGAGCCATTCACGCTACCCCGGCACGCCCGGGGCGCCAGGGGAGGACCAGGGGACTTGCGCCCACCCGCTCCCAGGGAGCAAGCTTCCGAACCGAAGCATCCGCTTCAGGCCACAGGGTTGTTACTCCTCGGAGGCAAGATCAGTGGCCCGGCGCACGGTCGTCCGTGTCCCCGGGTCTGGATCTCCCCCCACCAGGACCGGTGTCACGGATCCTGGTCAGGAGGACTGAACCCGTCCTTCCCCCGCACGAGGCTGTCGCGCCGCGGTCGTCCCCTGTCCGCGGCATCGACTCTCCCTCGCCCCCGCGCGCCGGTTCCCCCAGCCCTCGGCCGCCCCCGGCCGAGCCTGACCCGGTCCGCGGCGTCGCGGAGCGAGAGGAAGAGCCATGTACACCGAGTTCGCCCGCGTCACCGTCGACGCGGTGGGTGGTCCCGAGAACATCCGGCACGTCACCCACTGCGCGACCCGTCTGAGGTTCCGGCTCGTCGACCCGGCCAAGGTCGACCGGCAGCGGATCGAGGCGCTGCCCCAGGCCGTCGGGATCATGGAGTCCCAGGGCCAGTTCCAGATCATCGTCGGCACCGACGTCCCGGACGCCTACCGCGCGGTGGCGGACATCCCCGGCGTGCCCTCGGACGACAGCCCCGACTCCGCTCCGGCCGGCGGTGCGCTGGCCAAGCGCGGGAAGGACGTGCAGAACGGCACCTGGTTCGACCGGCTGCTGGGCACCATCTCGGCGATCTTCACCCCGTACATCCCGGTGCTGGCCTCGGTCGGCATCATCAAGGGCCTGCTGGCCCTGTGCCTGCAGTTCGACTGGCTGTCCGACACCTCGAACACCTACGCGATCCTGTCCGCGGCCGGCAACGCGATGCTCTACTTCTTCCCGATCCTGCTGGCGTTCACCGCGGCCCGGCAGTTCGGGGCGAACCCGTACATCGGGGCCACGATCGGTGCGGCGCTGATGGAGCCCAGCCTGACCGCGATCAACGTCACCGGTGAGCACCTGGACTTCCTCGGGATCCCGTTCGTCGGGCAGTCCTTCGCCAACACGGTGCTGCCGATCCTGATCGGGATGTGGGCGTTCGCCTACCTGGAGCGCGGGCTGAAGAAGGTGCTGCCACAGATCACCCAGCTGCTGCTGGTGCCGGTGATCTCCCTGGTGGTGATGGTCCCGCTGATGCTGCTGGTGTTCGGCCCGATCGGCTTCGCCGTCGCCAACGGGGTGGTGGCGGGCTACGACTGGCTGGTCCAGTACCCGGTGGTCCTGAGCACGATCTTCGGGGCGTTCTTCGTCTTCGTGATCGTGATCGGCGCGCACTGGCTGATCACCCCGATCCTGCTGAGCATCCTGGCCGACCAGGGCAAGGAGTACGCGCTGGCCGCGGGCGGGATGGGCAACTACGCGATCCTCGGCGTGCTGCTGGCCGTGCTGCTGATCACCCGGGACAAGGAGACCCGCACCGTCGCCGGGTCGGCCGCCTTCGTCAACGGCATCGCCGGGATCACCGAACCGGGCATCTACGGCGTGATCGTCAAGAGCAAGAAGTACTTCATCGCGGTGATCGCCGGCGGGTTCGTCGGCGGTCTGATCTGCGGGCTGTTCGACGTCTACGTGACCGCCTTCGCGTTCTCCGGCGTGCTCGGTGCACCGGCCTTCCTGTCCTCGCCGCGGGCGGTGCCGTACTTCGTGGCGGTGTTCTTCTCGATCGCGGTGAGCTTCCTGGTGACGCTCTGGCTGGACCGCAAGGCCCGCCGGCGCGGCGCCGAGTCGATCGAGGAGCCGGTGACCGCCGCCGAGTCGGACCCGGTGCCCGCCCGCTGACCGGCGGGTGGCCCGGTCGCCCCCGCACCGGGCCACCCGCCCCGTTCCCCCCTGCACGGAAGGCACTGCCCCCATGGACTACCCGCACCTGTTCGCGCCGCTGCGGATCAACCGGGTCACCACCAAGAACCGGATCGTCGCCACCCCCACCGGCGACTTCTTCGAGGACAAGGCGCTCGGCGGCGCGGGCATCGTGATCACCGGCCACGCCATCGTCGAGCCGGGCCGGTCCAGCTATGCCAGCCCGGACGAGCCGGACGCGTTCTTCAAGTACGAGGTGGAGGACACCCGCCGCCGGGTGCTCAAGGCCCACCAGGCCGGGGCCAAGGCGTCGCTGGAGATCTTCCACGGCGGTCTGCACGCCCGGGTCAAGGACTTCGCCCGGGGTCCGTCCAGCTTCGTCCGGGAGGACGGCGTCGAGGTCCGCGGCATGACCGAGGCCGACATGGACGAGGTGCTGGAGCTGTGGGCCCGGTGCGTGCGCAACGCCCGGGACATCGGCTTCGACATGGTCTTCCTGCACTTCGGCCACGGCTGGCTGCCGGCGCAGTTCCTGTCCCCGCGGACCAACTTCCGCACCGACGAGTACGGCGGCTCGCTGGAGAACCGGGCCCGGTTCCCGCTGCGGATCCTGCAGGCGGTGCGCGCCGCGGTCGGGCCGGACTTCCCGGTGGACATGCGGATCAGCGCGGTGGAGTGGATGGAGAACTCGATCTCCTTCGAGGACACCCTGGCGTTCATCCGGCTGGCCGAGCCGTACATCGACACCGTGCAGATCAGCGCCGGGGTGGACATCGGCATCCAGGGCAACGTGCACCTGGCGACCACCAACTTCGAGCCGCACATGCCGAATGTCGCCTGGGCCGCCCAGGTGAAGGCGAATGTCGGCATCCCGGTCAGTGTGGTCGGGGCGATCATGACCCCGGACGAGGCGGAGGAGATCATCGCGGCCGGGATGGTCGACCTGGTGGCGCTGGGCCGCCCGCTGATCGCCGACCCGCAGTGGCCGCGCAAGGCGCAGGAGGGCCGCGCGGAGGAGATCGTGCCCTGCATCCGGTGCCTGCAGTGCTACCACATCAGCACCAACCGCCGGAACGTCGGCTGTTCGGTGAATCCGCGGTTCTGGAACGAGGAGTTCGTGCCGCGCGAGCTCACGCTGACCACCCGGCCGCGGCGCACCGTGGTGATCGGCGGTGGCCCCGGCGGCATCACCGCGGCCCTGACCGCCGCCGAACGCGGGCACGAGGTGGTGCTGATCGAGCGGGAGGACGTCCTGGGTGGGCAGCTGCAGTACGTGGCGCGCGAGCACTACAAGCAGGACATCAAGGCCTACCTCGACTACTTGCTGCGCCGGATCGCTGCCAGCACGGTGGACGTCCGGCTCGGCACCGAGGCCACCCCCGAGCTGGTCGCCGAGCTGGCCCCGGACGCCCTGGTGATCGCGGTCGGCGCCACCGAGGTCGTGCCGCCGATCCCGGGCCTGGACCTGCCGCACGTGCTGACCGGCAACCAGGCGATCCTGCGCGAGGACGAGCTCGGCGACCGGGTGGTGGTGGTCGGCGCCGGGGCGATCGGCACCGAGATCGGCCTGGAGCTGGCCCGGCTGCGCGGCAAGGACGTGACGATGGTGGACATCGGCCCGGTCTACGCCCCGCAGGGCAACTCGCTGTACCGGGAGGCGCTGCGGCAGAAGATCGAGGACACCCCGACGCTGTCCTTCCGGCTGAACAGCCGCTGCCTGGGCATCGAACCCGAGGGGGTGCGGGTGGCGGACGCCGACGGCGCCGAACACCTGCTGCCCGCCGACCACGTGATCGTCTCGGTCGGCATGAAGCCCCGGGCCGACCTGGCGGCATCCTTCTACGGCCTCACCCCGGAGACGGTGGTGGTCGGCGACTGCGTGCGGCCGCGGATCATCATGGATGCGGTCTTCGAGGGCCACACGTACGCGATGAATCTCTGATCGAGGAGCACTGATGGGCCTGTTCGGCCGACGCAAGACCGTGGACGCACCCGCCGCGGTGGTGGAGGTGGTCTCCCCGGTGACCGGGACCGCCGTGGCGCTCGCCGACTGTGGCGACCCCGCGTTCGCCGCCGGGCTGCTGGGCCCCGGCATCGCGGTCCGCCCCGACTCCGGCGAGGTGGTGGCCCCCGTTTCCGGCGAGGTGGTCTCCGCGATGCCGCACGCCTACGGCATCCGGGCGGCCGGGGGCGCGGAGGTGCTGGTGCACGTGGGCATCGACACCGTGACCCTGGGCGGTGCGCACTTCGACCAGCGGGTGCACACCGGGCAGCAGATCGCCGCCGGCGCCCCGCTGGCGGCGGTGGACTTGGCGGCGGTGGCGGCGGCCGGGCTGTCGACCACCGTGATGGTCGTGGTGCCCAACGCCGACGCGGCCGGTGCGGTCGAGGTCGCCGGCCCCGGCCCGGTCACCGCCGGATCGACCGTGCTGACGGTGCGGTCATGACGCCACGCCACCGGACGACGACGTCCGGGGACCGAGGACGGGAGAGCCGATGCGGGTCAAGCAGGTCCTGAACAACAGTGTCGTGCTCGGCGTCGACGACAACGGCACCGAGGTGATCATGCTGGGCCCGGGCCTCGGGTTCCGGTCCCAGCCGGGCGACGAGGTCGATCCGGCGGCGGTGCAGCGCACCTTCGTGCCGGACGGGATCGGTTCGCTGGAACGACTGGCCGCGATGGTCGAGGAGATCTCGATCGACGCGGTCGCCGCCGCCGAGGAGGTGATGCGGGTCGGCCGGGAGAAGCTGGGGTCGTACGTCACCGCCCGGGTGCTGATCCCGCTGGCCGACCACATCGGCTTCGCGCTGCGCCGGGTGCAGGACGGGGCGGCGGTGGAGTACCCGCTGCGCTCCGAGCTGTCCTATCTCTACCCGGCGGAACTGGCCTACGGCCACGAGGCGCTGGACCTGATCGAGCACCGCACCGGGGTCCGGCTGCCCGCCTCCGAGGCGGTGCCGATCGCGATGCACTTCGTCAATGCGCAGTACGGCTCGGACGACATGCGCGAGTACATCCGGCTGACCTCCGCCCTGGAACAGATCCTGCAGATCATCGAGGACGAGTACGGCATCCGCTACGACGAGGGATCGGTGGAGGTGGCCCGGTTCATCACCCACCTGCGGTTCCTGTTCGTGCGGGCCCGGCTGCACGACACCGAGCCCACGGTGCCGATCGTGGGCCGGCCGGAGGGGGACGCCGACGCGCTGCTGGAGGCGGTCCGGGCCAGCAAGCCCCGGCAGTACGCCTCGGCGGTCCGGATCGGCGGGCTGCTGGCGGACCTCTTCGCCTGGCAGGTCGACCAGGACGAGCTGCTGTACCTCAGTCTGCATGTCGCACGGCTCACCGGGGCCGCCGCGGCACGGAACTGACACTCAATTCCGGCCCCGTGCACCACACAACGCCCCGGCAGCCGGGCACCTCCCTGACAGCCTGCGGTCATGCGGGTGCTGGTGGTGGAGGACGAGGAGCGGCTGGCCGCCGGGTTGCGGACCGGCCTGGAGGCCGAGGGCTTCGCCGTCGACGTGGCCGCGACCGGCACCGACGGACTTTTCCTGGCGCAGGAGCACCCCTACGACGCGGTGCTGCTCGACCTGATGCTGCCCGGCCTGGACGGGTACCAGGTCTGTCGGCGGCTGCGCGAGGCGGGCTGCTGGGTGCCGGTGCTGATACTCACCGCGATGGGCGAGGTCGAGGACCAGGTCGAAGGCCTGGAGTCCGGCGCCGACGACTACCTGACCAAACCCTTCGCGTTCCCGGTGCTGGTGGCACGGGTGCGGGCGCTGATCCGCCGGGGTGCGCCGGAGCGGCCGGTGGTGCTGACCGCCGGTGACCTGTGCTTCGACCCGGCCTCGCGCCGGGCCAGCCGCGGGGAGACGGACCTGGGCCTGACCGCCCGGGAGGCGGCGGTGCTGGAACACCTGATCCGGCGGCCGGACACCGTGCACACCAAACCGGAGATCCTGGCCGGGGTCTGGGACGAGGACTTCGACGGGGACCCGAACATCGTCGAGGTGTACATCCGGCGGCTGCGGGCCAAGGTCGACGAGCCGGCCGGCCGGAGCGCGATCCGGACCGTGCGCGGCGCCGGGTACCTGCTGGACGGCCGCGGTGGCTGAGCGGCGCGGGCTCTCGGTCCGGGCCCGCACCACCCTGGCCGCCGCGGTGGTGGTCGGCCTGGTGCTGGTGCCCGCCGTGCTGGTCGGGCAGTGGGCACTGCAGGACTCGCTGACCGGCGGCGCCCGGGCGATGGCCGAGGCGCGCGCCCAGGCGGTGGCCGATCAGCTGGAACGGGGTGGTCACCTGCTGACCGTGGTCGACCTGGACGACCCGGAGGAGCTGGTGCAGGTGATCGACGCCGACGGCGCCAAGCTGGGCGCCAGCGCCACCGCCCGCGGGTTGCCGCTGCTGACCGGGTTCGTCACCGACCGGGTGACCGTGCGCGAGCCAGACGGCGCCGAACAGTCCTACGTGCTGGCCAGTGCGTCCATGGCCGAGGACGCCGGGGCGGAGCAGATGCGCGGCGGCACGGTGGTGGTCGGCCGGGCGCTGACCGGAGCCCGCGAGCTGGAGGTCGGGGCGAGTGTGGCGCTGGTCGCCGCGGCCGGCGGGTTGCTGATCCTGGTCGCCGGGACCACCTGGTGGCTGGTCGGCCGGGCCCTGCGCCCGGTGGAGCGGATGCGGGAGCAGGCGGACGCGATCTCGCACCGCCGGCTCGATCGACGGCTGCCGGCCACCGCGGGCCGGGACGAGGTGGCCCGGCTGTCCCGCACCCTGAACGCGATGCTGGACCGGCTGGACCACGCCGCCCGCGCTCAGCGGCGATTCATCTCGGACGCCTCGCACGAGCTGCGCACCCCGCTGACCGTGATCCGGCAGAACGCCGAACTGGTGCTGTCCTACCCGGACCGGGTGGACGCCGCCGACCTGGCCCGCGGCACCGTCGCCGAGACCGAGCGGATGCAGGACCTGGTGGACGGCCTGCTGGTGCTGAGCCGGTCGGACGAACAGCGGTTGCGGCCCGCGGCGGGGCAGGTGGACCTGGACGATCTGCTGCTCGGCGAGGGCCGCCGGGTGCGCGCGGCCGGGCGGCTGCGGGTGAACACCAGCGGCGTGACCGCGGTCCGGGTGCGCGGCGACCGGTCGCTGCTGGGCCGGGTGGTGCGCAATCTGGTCGACAACGCGGCCCGGCACGCGGCGAGCACGGTGGCACTGCGCTGCGGCACCGGGTCCGGCTGGGCGGTGATCGACGTGGACGACGACGGCGCCGGGGTGCCGGTCGCGGACCGGGAGCGGGTGTTCGCGCGCTTCGTCCGGCTGGACGAGTCCCGGGCCCGGGACGCCGGGGGATCGGGGCTGGGGCTGGCGATCGTGCGCGAGGTGGTGCAGGCGCACGGCGGGCACGTGCGGGTGCTGGACTCCCCGACCGGCGGGGCGCGGCTGCGGGTCTGGTTGCCGCCGGCCTGACTCAGCGGGCGATGCGCGCCCGCAGCACCGAGACCGAGCCCGGGGGGAGGCGGACCGTGTGCTCGCGCGCCAGGTCCGTCTCGATCCTGGTGGTGGTCCGGCGCACCGCGTCGGGCTCGGCGGCGGTGTTGTGCTGGGTCGGGAAGTCCGAGGCGAGCGTGTCCACCTGCTCCAGCCGCACGGGCACGGTGAACGACAGCTCGACCGCCGTCTCCTCGGTCATGTCGGTGTTGGTGAGGTTCACCAGCACCACGTCGGCGGCGACCGACGCGAACGCGTGCGCGCCGCTGGTGGCCTCGATCGGGTCCACGACGAGCGCCGTGGCGTCGCGGTGGGCCTTGTACATCATGAAGACGTCGTAGTTCGGGGTCAGGACGGTGGCGTCGCCCTCGGTGAGGATCACCGAGTTGAGCACGTTCACCGTCTGCGCGTTGCACGCCATCGTCACCTTGTCCGCGTTCCGCTGCAGGATGTCCAGCGTCAGCGCGGTGGTGATGGCGTCGCGCATGGTGACCTGCTGACGGAGGGCCGGCCGGACGAAGAAGGCGTCGCGGTGCCAGTTGCCCCACTCGCCGATGATCAGGTCGACGCGGGTGAGCTTGGTGTCCAGGCTGGACTCGGGCTCGGGGACGGCGGCCAGCCCCTCCTCGATCAGTGCCCACTGCTCGCGGATCACCTCCTCGAGCTCGAGGCAGCCGGCGATCACCCGGTCCCAGCCGGCACGGTCGAACGAGGTCGGGGTGTCGTCCTCGTGGTCGATGTTCCAGTTGTAGAAGTGCAGGTCGTACCCGGCGATCGGCGGCTGCCGGTACGCGGTCAGGGCACGGAAGAAGTCGCGGGTCCACTGCACGCGCTCGCGCGGCTTGTTGCCGTCCGGGCCGCAGGCGATCGGGTAGCTCGCCGGGGTCTCGAACACGCTCGTGGTGAACCGCGGCATCGCGGTCGCGTAGGGACGGTAGGCGTCGGCATAGCTCTGCGGGGTCATGGTGCCGCCCCCGCCCCAGGCCTCGTTGCCGATTCCCCAGTACCGCACGCCGTAGGGAGCCGGGTGGCCGTTCGCGGCGCGCAGCCGGGCGAGGTCGGTGCCCTCGGCGCGGTTCACGTACTCCATCCAGTCCCGCGCCTCGGCGACGGAGCCGGTCATCATGTTGACGTTGATCCAGGGCTCGGCGCCGATCGCCTCGCACAACCGCAGGTACTCGTCGGTGCCGAACTGGTGGTCGTCGAGCTCGTAGGTGCCGAAGTTCTCGTTGAACGTCACCGGTCGGGTCCCGGGGTCCCCGATGCCGTCCCGCCAGTGGTAGGTATCGGCGTAGCAGCCCCCGGGCCAGCGCAGCACCGGGGGCGCCAGCTCGCGCAGCGCATCGAGTACACCCTGGCGCACGCCGGCCGTGTTCGGGACGTCGGAGTCCGGGCCGACCCAGATGCCCTCGTCGATGTTCTTGCCGAGGAACTCGATGAACTGTCCGTGCAGGGCCGGGTTGATCCGGGCGATCGTCGCGGTCGGGTCGATGTGCAGGGTCACGGGGTGGGCCTTTCGGGCACGGACGAGGACTGGCGGGGCGGACGGGGTTACCGGACGGACCGGATCCGCATGATGAAGATGCAGGCGAGGACGACCAGCGCGATCGCGAACGGGAACACGAAGCCGTAGGAGCCGGTGACGCCGACGATGATCGACGTGACGATCGGGCCGACCATCTGACCGAGGGTGGTCGCGATGTTGAGGATGCCGAGGTCCTTGCCGGCCTCCTCGGCGTTCGGCAGCACGTCGACGTTCAGCGCCTGGTCCACCGAGCCGTACATGCCGTAGCCGAAGCCGCCGATGGCGGCGAACAGCACCATCGACCACGGGCTGTGCAGGATCCACGGCAGGGCGTAACCGATCGCGAGCAGGACGCTCGCGGCGACGACGGGGATCTTGCGGCGGCCGATCCGGTCCGAGATCGGCCCGGCCGCCAGCGAGGAGATCACCGAGACGGCCAGCAGGACCAGCGACATCGTGGCGATGGTGGCCGCGGAGTCCTCGGTGGACTGCCCGATGTAGTCCTGCAGGATGTAGAGCTGGTAGTTCAGGATCATGTAGTAGCTGAAGATCAGGAACGACCGGCCGAAGAACGCGCGCCAGAAGTCCGGGGCGTTGCGCGGCGGGCGGAACGAGGTCAGGACCGAGCGCAGGTTCGTGTCCAGCTTCGGCAGTTCCTTGGCCGAGCGCTCCCGGGGCCACAGCACGATCGTCGCGACACCCGAGATCGCCATGACGACGCCGGAGACCACGAAGCCGGGCATCTGCATCGTGATGAACTGCGCGCCGACGAGCGTGCCGATCGCGTTACCGCCGAGGGTGCCGGCCGAGAGGAAGGCCGACATCGTGCCGCGCACGCCCTCGGGCAGCCGGTCGGCCAGCGAGGCGATGACCGGGGCGATCATCATGTTCAGGCCCACCATCGCCAGGCAGTAGGCGACACCGATCAGCACGACGTTCGGCAGGACGCCGATCGCGAACAGGCTGATGCCGCCGAGCAGGCCGCCGGACAGGATCCACGGCGTGCGGCGGCCGAAGACGGACCGGGTCCGGTCGGACAGGTTCCCGACGATCAGGTTCGACGCCAGCGACACCAGGGCGGTCACCGAGTTCAGCACCCCCGAGATGGCCACCTTGTCGTCCGGCGCGATCTCGGTGAGCCGTTGCGGGAGCAGCACCGCCGCCACGATCGACAGCGCGAACATCCAGCAGAACGAGAACACGAAGAAGGCCGCCGAGTAGCGGATCGTCTGCGCGCGGGGCAGCCGTGATGGCACCGGGGTCGCCACCTGCTGGGTCATGGTCGGATCTCCTTCGATCAGAGCCGGCGGCGCGACGACGCGCTACCTGTTACCTGAAAGGTATAAGGTAAATTCATCGCGCGGTCAAGCTCCGTCGCGGGCCGCCAGACCCGGCCGCACCGTCACAATGGGGGCGTGTCTCCCACCGCACCCGAGGCCGGCCCGATCCGTGCTCGACACCGCATGTCCGTCGAGGACCGCCGGCGCCAGATCGCCGTGAAGGGCGCCGAACTGGTCGCCCGATACGGCAGCTACGGCGTGTCCATGCAGACCGTGGCCGACGCGGTGGGCCTGACCCTGCCCGGCCTCAACCATCACGTGAAGAGCCGCGCCGACCTGCTCGCGCTCATCGTCGAGACCTACTACGACGACTTCAGCGACGAACCCACCATGCTCGCCCACCTGCGTGGGCTGGCCGACCCGGACGACGACGGCACCCTCAGCCTGCCGACGTGCCTGCGCCGCATCGTCGAGAACAACACCCAGCGCCCGGAACTGGTCTCGCTGTTCATGCGCCTCGCCGTCGAGGCGCACGACCCCGCCCACCCGGCGCACGACTACTACGCCGTGCGCCACGCCCGCCTGCTGTCGCTGATGGCCTCGCTGCCCTGGCGACTGCCGGAGCGGTTCCGCGACGAGCACGCGTTCGCCGACCTGCTCCGAACGGCGTTCTGCGCGATGGACGGCACCGAGATCCAGGCGCTCACCGACCCCGCGGAGTCGATGGCCGATCTCTGGGCTCGGGTCGAGCGCACACTGTTCGGCGCGCCGGAGTGGGACGGCTGCCGGTGAGCTGCGGCCTACTGCCGGGCGCCCCACTCCTCACAGTTGCCGCCGACCATCAACTGACGGCCGAACAGGGCCAGACCGCCCACGGCGCCGCTGCGCCGGTTGCCGCAGGTCACGGCGAAGTCCTGGTCCTCGGACCCCTGCGGAGCGACGAACAACAGGTCGTCGCAGGCCACCATGTCACCCTGGGTGCACAGCTCGCGGGCGGCGTCCCGGTCGATCGACCCGGAGGCCCGCCGGGAGTCGCCGGTGGCGAAGAAGGCGACGATGCCGCCGATCACCGCGAGCACGGCCAGGGTGGCGACCACGGCGCCCAGCCGTGGTCGGCGACGTCCGCCGCCGGTGGGACGTGTGCCGGCGGGCTGCACGGGGGTGTCCGGCCGCGGGCGCGAGGGGTCGTTCGGCGTGGTCATGGTCGTGCCTCCTGGGTTCGTCGTGGGGTGTGCTCTGAACGGCGGCTCAGGTGGTCGGCGCCGCCGGGTCGTGGTCCTCGCGCTGGAGCCGCAGGCTGCCGCCGGTCAGTGCCTCCATCACCCCGTCGGCGGGCAGGCCCTGCTCGGCGCTGATCCCGAGCCCGAACGAGCCGAACTCGGACAGCGGGCAGGCCTCGGCGACCCGGCGCGCGGTGTCCACGTCCAGGTCGCCGGGGATCGTCACCGTGCCGTCGCGGGGATCGGGGGCGGAGTCGACGCCGTGCTCCCGGGCACAGCCGACCCACTGGCCGGCGGCCTCGTCGGCCACTGCGGTGTCGCCGGCCGGACCGACCGGATCGGCGAGCAGGCGGAGTTCCTCCTCGAGTGCGCGGGCCCGGTCCGGGTCCACGCCCGCATCCGGGAACTGCCCGAGACAGGTGTTGTACGCCTCGGCGTAGTCGGTGCCGCCGATGCTGAGCCTGCGCATCGTGCCGTCGGCGTTGCGGCTCATCGACAGGCTCCCCGGACCGGTCACCTGCAACCCTCCGCCGTCCGAGACGGTCGCCGGGACGCCGGCCTGCTCCAGGCACTCGGCGAAGCCGTCCGGCGAACGGTTGCTCGCGAGCTGGCTGAGCTGTGCCCCGCCGGCGACCGAGGCGTCCGACCCGTGGGCCGGTCGCACCGCGGCGCGCCAGGCCACCGTGGCCAGCGCCACCAGGGCGACGACGAGCACGGCGGTGCCGACGGTGGTCCAACGCCGGGATGTGGTCGTGTCCATGATGGATGTCCTTTCTTCCCACCGGCCCGGCCGGGTCGGTGGTCCAGGTCTACTCACGGACCGGTTTCCGACCGGTCAAGAAGCCACAAACCTTTCGTTGACCGGTGCTGGGCCATGCTGGGTGGACACCGGTCCGGACGAGAGGAAGTCGCCATGCGCGTGCTGCTGGTCGAAGACGAGGTCGACCTGGCCCAGTCGCTCGCCGCGGGTCTGAGCGCGGACGGGTTCACCGTCGAGGTCGCCCACGACGGCGCCGCCGGGCTGGCCGCGGTCGCCGCAGGGCAGCCGGAGGTGCTGATCCTGGACCGCGACCTCCCGGTGATCAGCGGGGATGCGGTCTGCCAGGCGCTGGTCGCCGCCGGCAGTCCCACCCGGATCCTGATGCTGACCGCCGCGTCCTCACTGGACGACCGGGTCAACGGCCTGGACCTGGGCGCCGACGACTACCTCGCCAAACCCTTCGCCTACGTCGAGCTGGTGGCACGGATCCGGGCGTTGGGCCGGCGCGCCGCTGCCGGCGAGGAACCGGTGCTCGAGCGCGGCGACCTCCGGCTGGACAGCGCCCGCCGGGTGGTCGAGCGCGCCGGCCGGCCGGTCCGGCTCACACCCACCCAGTTCGCGGTGCTCGAGGTGTTGCTGCTCGCGAACGGGGGCTACGTCTCGGTCGACGAGCTGCTCGAGGTGGTCTGGGACGGACGCCAGGACCGCGACCGATCGGTGGTCAAGATGGCCGTGCACGGGCTGCGGAACAGACTCGGGTCCCCGCCGCTGATCGAGACCGGTCCGCGCCACGGGTACCGGATCTCATGACCCGGTTCCTGCCTCGTCCGGCCGCGAACGGGGACCGCGCATCCTCGCTGCGGGCACGCCTGACGCTGGGCACCATTCTGCTGGTGGCGGCCTTCGGTGCCGCGCTGATCATCGTGCTCGCGCTGGTCCTCGACCGCTCTTCTCGCACCCACTTCGCCCGGGCGCCCGGCGCGGCGGTCGAGGAGACCGGCTACCTGCTCCAGATCCAGATCACCCAGGCCGTGGTCGTCTGGTCGATCCTGGCTGCCATCGCCCTGGTGACGATCGCCTCGGTCGCGATCTGGTTCGTGCTGCGGCGCACCCTCCGGCGGCTGGAAGTCGTCACCGCGGCCGCCCGCACCGTGGGAGCGAACGGCCTGGACACCCGGCTGCCCACCGACGGGCCCCGGGACGAGGTCCGCGTGCTCGCCGAGACGATCAACACCATGCTCGACCGGCTCACCACCGCCCTCGCCGCCCAGACCCGGTTCGTCGCGAACGCCTCGCACGAACTGCGGACCCCGCTGTCCACCGCCCGCACCGCGCTGGACATCCCGCTGGCCCAGGGGCGCGTCCCGGCCGACCTGGAACCGGATGTGCGCACCGCCCTCGCTGCCAACGATCGCAGCGCACGCATCCTCGACGCCCTGCTGACCCTGGCCCGAACCACCGGCGTCACGCCCGATCACCTCGACCCGGTCGACCTGCCGATGCTGCTCGAGGTCGTGCTCAGCGAGCGGGCGCCGGCGATCGAGCAGGCGCAGGTCGGTGTCGAGCTGGACCTGGCCCCCGCGGTCGTGCCCGGCAACGAGGCGATGCTCACCCAGGTGTGCGCGAACCTGATCGACAACGCGATCGTGCACAACCGGCCGGGCGGCGCGATCACGGTCCGCTGCCGGACCGCGGCCACCGGCACGATCCTGGAGATCAGCAACGACGGACGGGTGCTGGACCCCGGCAGTGTCGACGCCCTGCGCGAGCCGTTCCACCGCGGCGCCGAGTCCCGGCTCCAGCCCCGCGCCACCCTGGCGGCCGGCACCGCCACCGTCGGCACCGGCCTGGGACTCGGATTGGCCATCGTGGAGGAGATCGTCACCCGTCACGGCGGCACGCTGACCCTCGCCTCCCGACCCCAGGGTGGGCTGGACGCCCGGGTCGATCTGCCCACGGAGCGTGATCGGCCGGTCGGTCCGTGACGGTCCCCGAGCGCAGCCTCGTTGGGCCAGGGGTCGCCGATCTGCGCGATACCCGCTGACCTGGGCACATGTATCCGAGCCGGTCGGATGCGGGGCCAGGGCGTGCCCGGGGTCGAACCCCGAGGTGGCGCTCGTGCAGCACCCCCCGCGGTGCAGGGCGCAGCAGCGCGGTTCGCGCGCGGCGTGGGTCAGAAGGGTGGTGGGTCGTCGAGTTCGGCCTGGGTCAGGGCCCGCCCGGTGAGCCATCGGGGGTCGGTGGACAGGTGTGCGGGTGCCCGGTCCGCGCCCGGGCGTAGCCGGTACCTGTGTCCGGTCGGGGTGAGCCATTCGAACACTCCGGGTTCGGGTTGGCGCAGCACGAACCCGGCCCCGGACTTCAGGGTGTGGTCGTGGCGGCACAGGGGCCCGAGGTTGGTCGCGGCGGTGGTGCCGGGCGGGGGTGGTGGTTGCCCGGGTGGTGTGGGGGGTGGGCCGTTGAACTCGATGGTGTGGTCCAGGTCGCATCTGG
>NZ_JAAXOX010000007.1 GCF_012396125.1 Cellulomonas denverensis
GGCCTGGCGGACGCGCCACACCGGCGCGCGACCGCGCTGGGCGCTGCCCGCCCTCGCCGTCTGGCTGGTGGCCACCGCCGGCTCCGCTCTCCCGCCCGCGGCCGCGCAGCAGCCCACCGCCCCGGCGCTCGCCCCCGCCACCGAGCCGGCCACCGCCTCCGCCTCGACCCGGACCGCCGAGCCGGCCACCCCCGCCGCGTCGGCCCCCGCGGCATCGGCCCCCACCCCGGTGAGTACGCCGTCCGCCCCGGTCCAGGTCGGCTCGGTCGCCCTGCCCACGGCCGCCCGGGAGACGGCCGCCCCGCTGGCCGACCAGCTGGCGGGCAAGCTCGCCGAACAGTTGCCCGCGCTCCGGGCCGCCGGTCCGGGCCGGCACGTGCTGAGCATGACCGTGACCCCGGAGCACTTCGGCACCGTGCAGGTGATCGCGCACATCAGCGCCGAGTCGGTGCGGGTCGAGCTGGTCGGCGCGACCGACGCGGCCCGCGACTCGCTGCGCGCGGCCCTGCCCGACCTGCGCCGGGACCTGGCCGGGTCCGGGCTGTCCTCGGACGTCCAGCTCGGCGACCCCGGGTCCGGCGCCTCCGGTTCCACCGGTGACGGTGGCCGGTCACCGCAGTCCACCCGGACCGGCACCGGCCCGGTCACCCCCGCGACGGCCGACCGGCCCGACCCCGTCCCCACCGTCCGTCCCGGGTCCGCCACCGGCGGGCTCGACCTGCTGGTCTGAGGAGCAGCCCATGTCGATTGACGTCAGCTACATCACCGAGGGTGCCGGGAACTCCGGCACCACTCAGAAGACCGCCTCCAACGAGCTGGACCGGCAGGCGTTCCTCAACCTGTTCGTCGCCCAGCTGAAGTACCAGGACCCGTCCAGCCCGATGGACACCTCGCAGATGATGGCCCAGACCACCCAGCTGTCCACCATGGAGTCGCTGGAGGAGCTGACCGCCACCGCCCGCGAGACCTTCGCCCTGCAGATGCGGATGTCCGCCGCCGACCTGGTCGGCAAGCAGGTGTCCTGGACCGACGCCGACGGGAAGACCCAGAACGGGACCGTCAGCGGGGTGTCCTACGCCGGCTCGGTCCCGATCGTCCTGGTCGGCGACGAGCAGATCAGCCTCAACTCCGTGTCCTTCGTCGCCACCCCCGGCGGGCCGTCCGAGCTGCCCGGCTCCGACGACGACGACACCTCCACCGACGCCTGACCCACCCCGAAGGGATCCACCATGCTCCGCTCGCTCTTCTCCGGTATCAGCGGTCTGCGTTCGCACCAGACCATGCTCGACGTCACCGGCAACAACATCGCCAACGTCAACACCACCGGTTTCAAGTCCTCGCAGACCCAGTTCCAGGACACCCTCAGCCAGCTGGTCACCGGCGCGGGCGCCGCCGAGGCCGGCACCGGTGGCACCAACCCGGCACAGGTCGGCCTCGGGGTCCGGGTCGCCGGGATCACCACGTCCTTCACCCAGGGCGCCTCGCAGCTGACCGGCCGCAGCACCGACATGATGATCCAGGGCGACGGCTTCTTCGTGGTGCGCAAGGGCGCCGAGACCTTCTACACCCGAGCCGGGTCCTTCGACTTCGACTCCACCGGCCAGATGACCCTGCCGGGCGACGGCGCACTGGTCCAGGGCTGGATGGCGGTCAACGGCGTGATCGACACCAACGGCCCGGTCACCGACCTCAAGGTCCCGGCCGGCACCGTGATGGGCGCGGTGGCCAGCACCACCGGTTCCTTCGTCGGCAACCTGCCCTCGGACGCGGCGGAGAACACCGTGAAGTCGCTGGACCTGGAGGTCTACGACGCGCAGGGCAACGCCCGGGACATCACCCTGACCCTGACCAAGACCGCCACCGGCTGGACCATGTCCGCCACCGACGGCACCGCCTCCTACCCGGCCACCGGCACCGAGGCGATGACCTTCAACGCGGACGGCGCGCTCACCTCCACCGGCTCCTTCACCCTGGGCGGGGTGACCGTCGACCTGTCGACCATCACCGGCTACGCCTCGGTGGACACCGTGGCCACCGGCACCCAGAACGGCCGTCCGGCGGGCACCCTGCAGTCCTTCCAGCTCGGCGCGGACGGCACGATCACCGGCTCGTTCTCCAACGGCCTGAAGCAGGCGATCGGCCGGATCGCCCTGGCGAACTTCACCAACCCGGCCGGTCTGCAGAAGGCCGGTGGCTCGCTGTTCAGCTCCTCGGTGAACTCCGGTGACGCCCAGGTCGGCGTGGCCGGCGCCGGTGGCCGTGGCTCGCTGGCCGGTGGCGCGCTGGAGATGTCGAATGTCGACCTGTCCAGCGAGTTCACCTCGCTGATCATCGCCCAGCGCGGGTTCCAGGCGAACTCCCGGGTGATCACCACCTCGGACGAGGTGCTGCAGGAGCTGGTGAACCTCAAGCGCTGACCGTTCGGCCGCCGGAAGCGCTCAGACCGCGCCTCCGGCGGCCGATCAGATCGGGTGAACGGCCCACGGAAGGGCCACCGCGGCAGGCCCGGCAACGGGCCCCGCCGCTTCGGAACCACCAGGGATGGGATACGGCCGTGATCGTCGTGACGCGCTTGAACGGGGCACAGTTCGGGGTGAACCCCGACCTGCTCCAGCGCGTGGACAGCGCGCCGGACACCATCCTCACCCTCATCGACGGGACGAAGTACATCGTCCGCGAGTCGATGGCCGAGGTGATCGCGCGGGTCAACGAGCACCGCGCCCAGCTCCTGGCGCGAGCCCAGGAGCTCCAGGCGGACCCCACCCCCGCGGTCGAGCTGGTCCGGGACGGCGACCCGGAGACCGGTGACGACGACCGCGCCCCGCTCGCCGATCCCGTTCCCCTCCGTCCCAGGAGTCGTTGATGGACCCCGCAGGTTTGATCGGTGTGGTCGTCGCCTTCGCGGCGATCTTCGGTGCGCTGTTCATGGAGGGCGCCGACCCGATGTCGATCTTCCTGCCCGCACCGCTGCTGCTGGTGTGGGTGGGCACGATCGGCGTGGGCATCGCCGGGCACACGCTCAAGGACGTGGTGGCCTCCTTCGCCGCCGTCCCGCGCGCGTTCATGAACAAGGTGCCCGACCCGTCGCAGACCGTGGACACCCTGGTGTCGCTGGCCGACCGGGCCCGCCGCGAGGGGCTGCTGGCGCTGGAGGACGCGGCCAAGGACATCGACGACCCGTTCCTGCGCGGCGGGTTGCAGGCCGCGATCGACGGCACCGACCCGGACGACCTGCGCCTGATCCTGGAGGACAAGATCGCCACCAAGCGGTCGCGGGAGAAGGTCTGGTCCAAGTACTTCCAGGACATGGGTGGCTATGCGCCGACCATCGGCATCATCGGCACGGTGATCTCCCTGGTGCACGTGCTGGAGAACCTGTCCGACCCGTCCAGCCTGGGCCACTCGATCGCCGCGGCCTTCGTCGCCACCCTGTGGGGCATCCTGTCCGCGAACGTGGTCTGGCTGCCGATCGGCACCCGGATCAAGCGGTTCTCCGACCTGGAGTGCGCGCAGATGGAGGTGACGCTGGAGGGGCTGCTGGCCGTCCAGGCCGGCGCCAACCCGCGGCTGGTCGGCGAGCGGCTGCGCAGCCTGCTGCCGGAACAGCCCGCCGCGAAGGAAGCCGCATGAGCACCACCGCCAAGGGCCGCCGCCGCGGTCACGAGGAGGAGGAGCACGTCAACCACGAGCGGTGGCTGGTGTCCTACTCGGACATGATCACCGTGCTGATGGCGCTGTTCATCGTGCTGTTCGCGATCTCCCAGGTCGATCAGGAGAAGTACGTCCAGCTCAAGGCGTCGCTGGCCGCCGGCTTCGGCGACGGCTCGGTGAACCAGTCGGTGCTGGACGGCACCGACGGCTTGATGGACGGCACCTCCGCCGCGGCCGACGCCCCGGATGTCGGCACCGCCGGGGTGGTGGACGCCGACGAGGGGCTGGGCCTGCAGGCCGCGGACCCGGCGACCAACCCGGACCCGGCCACCCAGGTCGATGCCGCCACCCTCGCCGCCGCACAGGCCGAGGCCGCGCACCTGGAGGAGGTCAAGGCGCAGATCACCGCCGCCCTGGCCAAGCAGGGGCTGGACGGCACGGTGCGGTTCCGGATCGACGAGCGCGGGCTGGTGCTCGGGCTGGTCGCCGACGACGTGTTCTTCGCCCCGGCCTCCGCGGAGCTGACCCCGACCGCCCAGGCGGTGCTGGACAACGCCGCACCGACCATCGTGGCGCTGAAGGAGCAGATCGCGGTCGAGGGGCACGCCAACACCATCCCGGTGTCCGGCCGCTACCCGACCAACTGGGAACTGTCCGCCGACCGTGCCACCCAGGTGCTGCGCCGCCTGGTGGAGGTGGACGGGCTGCCCGGCGCCCGGGGCGAGGCCACCGGGTTCGGCGACACCCGCCCCCTGGTGCTCGGCCAGGGCGAGGACGCCATGACCGCCAACCGGCGGGTCGACATCGTGATCCTGAGCGCGGCGCCGGAGACGGTGCGCGCCCTGCTGCCCACCGTGGCGGCCGACGGAACGGAGGGGTGAGATGCCCATCGAACAGCGTGTGATCGGCGGCGGTCAGAAGATCGGCGGCGGCAAGATCGGCGGCACCCCCGCCAAGGAGGAGCCCGCGCCCGAGGCCCCGACGAAGAAGTCCCGCAAGCTGCTGGTGATCGTGCTGGCCCTGGTGCTGGTGATCGGTGGGGCGGCGGCCTACTTCCTGGTGCTCAAGCCGGGCGGCAGCGACGAGCCGGCCGCCGAACCCGAGCCGGAGCCCGGGGAGATCCTCACCGTGGAGCCGATCAGCCTGAACCTGGCCGACGGGCACTACCTGCGATTGGGCTTCGCCGTGCAGCTGTCTGCCGACGCCGCTGCGGACGGCCACGGGGAGCTGGATTCCTCCAAGGCGGTGGACACCGCGATCGAGCTGTTCTCCGGCCGGTCGGTGGCGGACATCTCCGGCGCCGACAGCCGTGCCGCGCTCAAGGACGAGTTCCTCGCCCTGCTGAACGAGGCGTACCACGACGACGTGCTGGAGGTGAACTACACCAACTACGTGACGCAGTGATGCCGTAGCACCGCAGTCGGGGCGCCATGGAGGGCGCCGCATCGCCACGGAGCTGGACGGCCCATGGAGGGCCGGTGCCGTGGACGGGTCCGCGTGTTCCCGGACATTTCCGCCAGGAACAGGACGACCTTTCGGACCTTCCGGACGACCCCTCAACACGGCCTGCCGTGCGCCGATGGGGGACAGCGTGACGGTCCACACCCCGGGGCAGACCCCCGCACGCTCGCGGCGGCGCACGCACGCCCCCGAGCCCTACGACTTCCGCCGGCCCATGACGATGGCCCGCGAGCACGCCCGGGTGCTGGAGATGGCATTCGAGACCTTCGCCCGGCAGTGGGGCAATCAGCTCACCGCCCGGCTGCGCGTGATGGCCCAGGTCACCTTCGACCAGCTCACGCTCACCTCCTACGACGAGTACGTCCGCTCGCTGCCCGGCACCACCACCATGATGTTGTGCACGGTCGAGCAGACCCGGCAGACCGCCGTGGTCCAGCTCCCGCTCAGCACCACGATGACCTGGATCGACTTCCTTCTCGGCGGCCCGGGCATCGGGGAGGCCGAGGAGCGCGAACTCACCGAGATCGAGTTCACCCTGGTGCGCGGCCTGATGCAGGCCACCCTGGGCGACCTGGGCTACGCCTTCGCCGCGCTCACCCCGCTGGAGGTGAACGTCCGCTCGGTGCAGTACAACCCGCAGTTCGTGCAGGTGGTGCCGGCCTCGGACGCGGTGCTGGTCGCCGGGTTCACGCTGCGGATCGGTGAGCGGGAGGACGTCGCCACCGTGATGTTCCCGGCCGAGCTGCTGCTGGGCGCGGTACGCGCCGGCGACGGCACCTCGGGCCGGTCGGACGAGGACCAGCGGGCGCACGAGGCCGCGCTGGCTGATCTGGAGTCCGCGGTGGAGGACGTGCCGGTGGAGCTGGCCGTCCGCTTCGCCCCGCTGACCGTCCGGCCCCGCCAGGTCGTGGACCTGGCCGTCGGCGAGGTCATCCCGCTGTCCCACCCGTCGTCGCAGCCACTGGATGTGGTGGTGGACGGCGTGGTCCTGGCCCGGGCCGCCGCCGGCAACAACGGTTCCCGCCTGGCCTGCATGGTCGTCACCGTCGAGGAGAAGCACTGATGAACGCCCAGACCATCGCCGACACCGGCGCGGTCGCGCTGTCCGCCGCGGCGGCCGCCGCCCGGCTGCTGCCCGCCGCCACCCCGCTCACCCCCGCGCCCGCGCCGGCCGGCCAGGCCCCGGCCGCCGACGCGATCGCCGTGGTCGCCAGCTTCGTCGGGCCGAACAGCGCCGACGTGCTGCTGGTCGCCGACCAAGCAGTCCGCGACGCCCTGGTCGCCGGGGCCCCGGACGGCACCGCCCTGGACCTGGCCGACGCCCTGCGCCCGGCACTGGAGGCCGCGGTCGCCGAGCTGGGCGCCGGGGTGCTGGAGTCCGCCCGGACCGAGCCGGTGTCCACCGCCCTGGCCCCGGACGCCGCCCTGGTCGCCCTGACCGGCGAGGACGGCACCGCCCAGGCCTGGTTCGCGCTCCGGCTGCGCGCCGAGCCCACCCCGCAGGCGGCCGGCGTGCCGACCCAGCGCGCCAGCCTCACCGTGCTCTACGACGTGGAGATGACCCTGACCGCCGAGCTGGGCCGCACCAAGCTGCCGGTCCGCCAGGTGCTGGAGCTGACCCCGGGTGCGGTGCTGGAGCTGGACCGCGCGGCGGGCAGCCCGGCGGACGTGATGGTCAACGGCAAGCTGATCGCCCGCGGCGAGGTCGTGGTGATCGACGAGGAGTTCGGCATCCGGATCACCGAGATCGCCCGCGGCGACGAGACGCAGGGCTGACCGCAGCCATGGACACACTGGTGCTCGCCGCGCGGACCGCGCTCGCCCTGGCCTGCGTGCTCGGCCTGATCTGGGTCGTGGCGCGCAAGGCCGGGTGGGGCAAGGGCGGCCGCCGCGCCACCGGCCCCGCGATCGAGGTGGTCGGCCGCCAGGCGCTCGGCCGGCACGCCGGGGTCGCGGTGCTCGCGATCGGCGAGCGCCGGCTGCTGGTCGGCTTCGGCGAGCAGCAGATCACCATGCTCACCGAGCTGGACCCGGTCGCCGCCGAGGCCGAGCCGGTGCCCGCCGAGCCGGTCCGGTCGGCCAAGCCGCTGTTCTCCTGGCGCCGGACGGAATCCTTCGAGTCCGCGCTGGCCGGGGCGATGGCCGAGACTGAGCCGGCCGCGCCCGCCACCCCCGCAGTCGCCCCGGTCGCTCCGGCGGCCGCCGCCCTGGCCGCGGCGAACTCCGCCCTGGCCACCGCCGCCCGGCTGAACGCCGCCACCGCGGTGCCCACCCAGCCCTCGCCTGGCGAGCACACCACGGTGCCCGGCCTGGCCGGCGCCCGGGTCGCCGACATCGACCCCACGGACCTGGCGCCCGCCGCCGAACCCGCCGCGGTGAACGCCGGTCCGCTGGACGGGTCGATCCTGGCGCCCTCCACCTGGAAGCAGGCGGTCTCCGCGCTGCGCGAGCGGACGGTGCGCCGGTGAGCGACACCCTGCTGCGCGCCCGCGCCCAGCTGCCCCGGATCGCCCTGCTCACCGCGGCGGTCCTGCTGGTCACCCTGTTCCTGGTCACCCTGGCCGCCGCCACCGGGCACGCTGCCCCGGTCCCGCCGGCCGACCCGGCGGCACCCGCCGCACCGGTGGCCCCCACCGACCCGGGCACCGGGCAGGTCTCGGTCGCGATCAACGGCGTCAACGGCACCCCGAGCAGTTCGGTGGTGGTGCTGATCGGCATCACCCTGCTGTCCATCGCGCCGTCGCTGCTGCTGATGATGACCGCGTTCACCAAGATCTTCGTGGTGCTGTCCCTGACCCGGAACGCGCTCGGGCTGCAGGGTGTGCCGCCGAACCAGGTGATCGCCGGGCTGGCGCTGTTCCTGTCGCTGTTCGTGATGGCGCCGGTGCTCTCCCAGGTCAACGACCTCGGGGTGCAGCCCTATCTGGACGGCACGTTGGACTTCCAATCCGCGATCGACGCCGGGTCGGCCCCGCTGCGGGACTACATGCTCGGGCACACCCGGCAGGAAGATCTGGCGCTGATCACCCGGGCCGCCGACCAGGCCAACCCGGAGTCGCCGGAGACGGTGCCGATGCTCACGCTGATCCCGGCGTTCATGCTGTCCGAGCTGCGGTCGGCGTTCATCATCGGGTTCGTCATCTTCATCCCGTTCCTGGTGATCGACCTGGTCGTCTCCTCGGTGCTGATGAGCATGGGCATGATGATGCTGCCGCCGGTGATGGTGTCCCTGCCGTTCAAGCTGCTGCTGTTCGTGCTGGTCGACGGGTGGGGCCTGATCGTCACCGCCCTGATCGGCGCCGCGACGGGTGGTGGCTGATGGACACCTCCGCGGTCCTGGACATCGGCCTGGACGCGCTGATCGTCGCCGCCAAGCTGTGCGCCCCGGTGCTCATCACCGCCCTGGTGATCGGCTTCGCGGTGTCGCTGGTGCAGTCGGTCACCCAGATCCAGGAGGTCACGCTCTCCTTCGTGCCCAAGGCGATCGGTGCCGCGGTGGCGCTGCTGGTCTGCGGGCACTGGATGATCGCCGAGCTGGTCAGCTTCACCAGCCAGCTGTTCGGCCGGATCCCGGAGCTGCTGGGCTGATGGACGTCACGCTGCCGCTGGCCACCGTGCAGACCGCCATGCTCGCCGGGGTGCGGTTCGCCGCCTTCCTGGTGATCGCCCCGCCGTTCGCGCACCGCGGCATCCCGGGCCGGATCAAGGCGATGCTGTCGGTCGGGCTGGCGCTGGCGGTGCTGCCCCGGCTGGAGCAGCACGAGATCGTCTCCACCGGCCAGTTCCTCGGCGAGCTGGTCATGCAGGTGGTGATCGGCGGCGCGCTGGGCTTCCTGGTGTCGCTGGTGTTCAGTGCGGTGCAGGCCGCCGGTGGGCTGATCGACCTGTTCGGCGGGTTCCAGCTCGCCCAGGCCTTCGACCCGATGAACATGACCGCCGGTGCGCAGTTCGCCAAGCTCTACCAGTGGACGGCGCTGGCCCTGCTGTTCGCCTCCGGCGGGTACGGGGTGCTGATCGCCGGGATGGCCCGCTCCTTCGACGCGCTGCCGCTCGGCGCCTCGCTCGACCTGGCGCAGATGGCCTCGGCGGTGACCTCCGGCATCGGGCAGATGTTCCTGGCCGCGCTGCAGATCGCCGGTCCGCTGCTCGCGGTGCTCTTCCTCACCGACGTCGGGCTGGGGCTGCTGACCCGGGTGTCGCCGGCCCTGAACGCCTTCGCGCTCGGCTTCCCGCTGAAGATCTTGATGACGGTCACCTTCGCCGGCTTCGTGTACCTGGCGATGCCGGGCGTGATCAACGGCCTGGCGACCGACGCGGTCGACTCCCTGCTGGGGGTGGCGTCGTAGTGGCCGGCAACGAGTCCGGGGAGAAGACCGAGAAGGCCTCCGCCCAGCGGATGAAGGAGGTGCACAAGGAGGGCAAGCTCTCCCGGTCCACCGACCTGTCCGCCTGGATCGGCCTGGCCGCCGCCGCGATCACGCTGCCGATGGTGGCGGGCAGTGCGGCGGACGCGGCCCGGGACCAGATGTCCGCCGTGGCCGACGCGATCGCCGACCCGGACGCCGGCACCGTCACCCAGCTGCTGTTCGACGGGATGGGCACGATCGTCGGCACTCTGACCCCGATGTTCGCCGTCGTGGTGCTGGCGGTGCTGATCACCGCGGTCGCGCAGGGCGGCGTGCACGTGAAGAAGTTCAAGCCGCAGACCCAGCAGTTCAACCCGGTGAACGGGATGAAGCGGCTGTTCGGCAAGCAGTCCTGGTGGGAGGGCCTGAAGACCCTGATGAAGACCGCCGTGGTCGGGGTGGTGCTCTACACCGTGGTCCAGGGCCTGCTGCCCAAGCTGATGGTCTCCGGCACCATCCCGCTGCCGCACATCCTCGGGGTGGCCGGGGACGGGGTCACCCAGTTGCTCCGGCTCGGCATCGCCGCCGGTGTGCTGCTGGCCGTCATCGACGTGATCGTGGTGATGCGCCGCAACCGCCAGCACACCCGGATGTCGAAGCAGGAGCTCAAGGAGGAGAACAAGCGCACCGAGGGCGACCCGCACGTCAAGGGCGCGATCCGGTCCAAGCAGATGGCGATGTCCCGCAACCGGATGATGGCCGCCGTGGCCGACGCCGACGTGGTGATCGTCAACCCCACCCACGTCGCCGTCGCGCTGCGCTACCAGCCCGGTACCGGTGCGCCCCGGCTGACCGCCAAGGGTGCCGGCGCGGTCGCCGCCCGGATCCGCGAGCGGGCCCAGGAGGCGCACGTGCCGATGATCGAGGACATCCCGCTGGCCCGGGCGTTGCACGCCGCCTGCGAGGTCGACCAGGAGATCCCGGCCTACCTGTTCACCGCGGTGGCCCGGGTGCTCGCCTTCGTCATGCAGCTCAAGCGCCGCGGTGCGGCGATGGGCAAACACGTCATCCCGGGCGGCTCGGTCGCCCCCGACGACGTCCCGACCACTCCCGCGGCCGCCCGCAAGGCCCTCCGCGACGCCGCCACGACTGCCGCCTGAAGGAACCCGCGATGAAGAACCGGTCGATCTCCCAGCTCGCCGTCCCGGTGGGCGTGGTCGGCATCGTCCTGCTGCTGGTGGTGCCGCTGCCCGCCGCGCTGCTGGACGTGCTGATCGCGATCAACATCACCGCCTCCCTGGTGATCCTGCTGACCGCGATGTACGTCAAGCGACCCCTGGACTTCAGCGTCTTCCCCTCGCTGATCCTGGTGTTCACCCTGTTCCGGCTCGGGCTGAACGTCGCCTCCACCCGGCTGGTGCTGCGGGACGGCTTCGCCGGACAGGTGATCGACGCGTTCGGGCACTTCGTGGTCGGCGGGTCGCTGGTGATCGGGCTGGTGATCTTCCTGATCCTGGTGGTCATCCAGTTCGTGGTGATCACCAACGGTGCCGGCCGGGTCGCCGAGGTGGGCGCCCGCTTCACCCTGGACGCGATGCCCGGCAAGCAGATGGCGATCGACGCCGACCTGAACTCCGGGCTGATCGACGAGGACACCGCCCGCAAGCGCCGCGCCGACGTCGCCGCCGAGGCCGACTTCTACGGCGCGATGGACGGTGGGTCCAAGTTCGTCAAGGGCGACGCGATCGCCGGCATCGTGATCACGCTGATCAACCTGATCGGTGGCTTCGTGATCGGCATGGTCCAGATGGGCCTGACCATCAACGAGTCGCTGGAGAAGTTCTCCCTGCTGACCATCGGCGACGGCCTGGTCACCCAGATCCCCGCGCTGCTGCTGTCGGTGTCCACCGGCATCGTGGTCACCCGGGCCACCGCCGAGGGCGACATGGGCACCGCGGCGTCCAAGCAGCTGATGCAGTCCCAGTCGGCGCTGATGATCGCCGGCTGCGGGGCGATCGCGCTGGCCCTGCTGCCGTCGATGCCCAAGCTGCCGTTCGTGCTGGTCGGCGCCTCGCTGATCGTGATGGCGCAGCGGGTCAAGGCCGGGCAGAAGAAGGAGGCGGCCGCGGCGGAACAGGCGGCGCAGCTCACCGCGACCGCCGCCCCGGCCAGCGCGGACACCCCGGAGGCCCTGATCGAGCAGATGCGGGTGCACGCCCTGGAGATCCTGCTCGCCCCCGACCTGGTCGACCTGGTCGGCAACGGCCCGGACCAGGACCTGCTGCACCGGGTCCGCGGGCTGCGCCGCAAGATCGCGATGGAGCTGGGCATCGTCGTCCCGCCGGTCCGCACCCGGGACTCGGTGGACCTGCCGCGCTCGACCTACGTGGTGCGGATCTCCGGCGTCGAGGTCGGCCGGGGCGAGACGCCCTCCGGGAAGGTGCTGGCGCTGGGCGACGACCTGGCCGCACTGCCCGGGCAGACCACGGTCGAGCCGGTGTTCGGCCTGCCCGGCAAGTGGGTGCCCGCCGAACTGCGGCACGCCGCGGAGATGTCCGGCGCCACCGTGGTCGACCGGGTCTCGGTGCTGATCACCCACCTGGGCGCGATCATCACCCGCAACGCCCCCAGGCTGCTCGGCCGGGAGGACGTCCGGGTGCTCACCGAGGGGGTCAAGCAGGTCAACCCCTCGGTCGTCGACGAACTGATCCCCGGCCTGCTGTCCCTCGGCGAGGTGCAGCGGGTGCTGCAGGGCCTGCTGGCCGAAGAGGTGCCGATCCGCGACCTCGGCCGGATCTACGAGGCGCTCACCCTGCGCGCCAAGGTGTCCACCGACCCGGAGGGCCTGATCGAGGCCGCCCGTGGTGCGCTCGGCCCGGCACTGGCCGCCCAGTACGCCTCCGACGGCGTGCTGCGGGTGCTCACCCTCGACCCGGTGTGGGAGCAGCAGCTGGTCGAGGCGCTGCGGCCCTCCGACAGCGGCGTGCAGATCGTCACCGACCCGAGCCGGCTGGAGGCGATGCTCGAACGCCTGCGCCTTGCGGTCGCCGAGGCCGAGGCCAGCGGGCGCACCGTCGTCCTGGTCTGCGCCCCCGCCCTGCGCCCGGCGCTGCACAAGGTGATGCTGCTCGGCGGCCCCGGCACCGAGCGGCTCGCCGTGCTCTCCTACTCCGAGGTCACCGGTGGTGGCGTCCAGATCGAGACGGTCGGGACGGTGAGCGGTGCCCACGCGATTGCTGCTTGAGGGCTCCGACCTGGCCGAACTCATGGCCCAGGTCCGCGCCGAGTTCGGGCCGGCCGCCCGGATCGTCCGTGCCGAACGGGTGCGCACCGGGGGACTGGCCGGGTTCTTCGCCCGCGAGCGCTACGAGCTGACCATCGACGTCCCCGACGCCCCGGTCACCACCACCCCCAGCCTGCGCGCCCGCCGTGCCGCCCTCGCCGGCCGGACCGGCGCCCCCGCCCTGTCCGGGATGGACGCCCTGCTGGCCGCCGCCGACGCCGCCGACGGTGCCCCCGCCCTGGCCGCCGTCCCCAGCCAGGCCGGCCCCGACGACGCGCCCCGGGTCTCCACCGGCGAGGCCGCCTTCGCCGACCTGCTGGACCAGATGCGCGCGCTGTCCGGCCTGCCGCCGGAGGACCGGGTGGTGGAGGGGGAGGACCTCGGCGCCTACGACGCGCGGGGGCGGACCGGGGGTGCGGGGGCGGTTGCCGGTGCGCCGGGTGCGGGGGCGGTTGCCGGTGCGCCCCTCGCCGACGCGGGGCCCAGCGGTTGGCCCGCCCCGGACTCGGGGTCCGACGGATTGCCTGCCCCGGACGCGGGGCCCAGCGGTTGGCCCGACTCGGCCTCGGGGCCCGCCGGTTCGCCTGCCCTGGACGCGGGGCCCACCGGTTGGCCCAACCCGGCCTCGGTGCCCAACGGCTCGCCCGAGCGTGACCCGGGCACTGCCGGTGCTTTCGAGCGTGACCCGGGGTCCGCGTCCGCCCCCGATCGCGACCGCTGGACCACGGGCTCCGCCGGTCCGGATCCGGCACCCCCCACCGGCCCGGTCACGCGGCACCACCTGGCCGACCTCGGTGTGCCCGCCCACCTGCTCACGATCGTCGGCGACGGCCCGGTGCAGTTGTCCCGGCTGCTCGCCGCCGTACCGCCCGCTCCGCCGCTGCCCCGCGACCCCGGCAGCGTCCTGGTCGTCGCCGGTCTGCCCGAGGACGCCCTCCGGGTCGCCGAGCTGCTGGTCCTGCGGCACACCTCCGGCGGCGCCGTCGTCCGGGCCGGTGACCTGGACGCCCCCGCCGCCCGCCGGCTCGCCACCCCTGCCGTCGCCGCCCGCTGGCGCACCCAGCTCGATCCCGGCGCCGACCTCACCGTGGTCGCCGTCGGCGCCACGCCCGGGCGCTCCCGCGAGTCCGCCGCCGCCGAGCTGATCGCCGCCCTCGACCCCACCCAGGTCTGGGCCGTGGCCGACGCGCGCTCCAAGCCCCGCGACTGCACCCGCTGGCTCGGTGCGGTCGGCGCCCACCGCCGGATCGACGCCCTCGCCGTCACCGGCCTGTTCGACACCAGCGAGCCCGGCACCGTCCTCGGCCTGCCGGTCCCGGTCGCCTGGATCGACGGTGTGCCCGCCTCCCGGATGGCCTGGGCCGCCGCCCTCGGCGAACACCTCCCCGAGGGCACCGACTGGGGCTGACCGGCCCCGCCTCGGCCCCGCCCGAGTCGCGCGCCCCGCCTGCCCCGCAGCCCGACGCTCACCGCCCACGCCGCACCGCGTCGCCTGGCCCGGCCGGTGCCGAGCCCGCGCCGCGCTGCCCGGCCAGGCCGGTGCCGCAGACGGCCCAGGCCGGGCCGAGCCTCTGCGCCGCGTCGCACGCCCCGGGCTGGCCCGAGCGACCCGCACCGCGCCGCCCCGTCGCGGCTGCCGCCGGACCCGCCTGCGGACCCTGCGTCAGCCGAGAGTGCACGAATGCACGCCTCCCGGGCTCTGAGGCGTGCATTTGTGCACTCTCGGCGCAGCGGCCCCGCGGACAGCCAGGGCCGGGCTGAGCGTCCAGTCCCGCGCCGCCCGCCCGGGGTTGGCCCGAGCGTCCCGCCCCGCGCCGCCCCGTCGCGCCTGCCGCAGGACCCGCCTGCGGACCCCGCGTCGACCGAGAGTGCACGAATGCACGTCTCCCGGGCTCTGAGGCGTGCATTCGTGCTCTCTCGGCGCAGTGACGCCGCGGACGGCCCGCTGGGCCGGGTGATCGTGGCGGGTGAACGGCCGCGCGGCGGTTCGGCGCGGTGATTCGGGCGACTTGGGCGGGTAGGGTCGGCGGCATGCTGGTGCTGAGCAGGCGGGTCGGGGAGCGACTCGTGATCGGAGACGACATCGTCGTGACCGTGATCGAGGTCCGCAGCGACGGGGTCCGCCTGGGGATCGACGCCCCCCGCTCGGTCGCCGTGCACCGCGCCGAGGTCCTGGAGGCCGTCACCGCCGCCAACGTCGCCGCCAGCTCGGCCGACGACGACGATGCCGAGTCGCTGCGCACGCTCCTCGCGCCCCGCCCGGCGGACGGCAGCTCGGCCGACCAGCAGGTCCCGGCCGACCGCAGTGCTGCCGATCAGCGTGATTCGACGGTTGCGGCTCCGGCCGAGGAGCCCGCCCCGGAGGCACGGACAGCCAGTGCCGAGCCTTCCCGCGGCTCCCGCCCGGTCCCGCGCCCCCGCCCGCGTGCCTGACCGACGGCTTCCGCGGGACTGCTCCGGCTCTCGCGCCTGAGCGCGCAGTCCCGACTCTGCGGTCGAGCCGCGCAGCCCGGTCCCCGCGGCCGACCAGCGTCGCGCCGGGAGGGCGGGCCGCGCCTCCGGCGCACGCCAGCGTGCCTGACTCGCCCGGCTCCGATTCCACGGCTGCCCCGGTCCCGCGCCCGCCCGCCTGGCTGCCGGCTCGGCGCGTGCCGGTCCACTTGGCTGCCGGCTCGGCGCGTGCCCGTCCGACCCTCGCGCGCTGCCCGACTTCCCCGGCGCCCTCGTCGAGTGCGGAGTTCCTGAGGCGTTTCGGGCGGAATCGGGCTCAACTTCTCCGCATTCGACGTCGGGGTCCGGGCGACCCGACCCGTGAGGACGGTGCGGCCCTGCTGCCACCGGCGGCACAGGGGGTCGGTCGCGCGCCGGGCGGTCTGCGGCGGCTCGGCTTCACCCGGGCGCGGTGCGCGCTCGGCCGCGGAAAGGCTCACGACCCTGCTCGCGCCGCCGATGTGCACCCTGACGGGCAGTGCCGGAGGAGGCAGACGTGGAGGACATGGACGAGATCGTCCGCGAGTTCCTGGTGGAGAGCTACGAGAACCTGGACCAGCTGGACCAGGACCTCGTGGCCCTGGAGAGCGACCCCGGTTCCCGGGCGCTGATCGCCAGCGTGTTCCGGACGATCCACACCATCAAGGGCACCAGCGGGTTCCTGGCGTTCTCGAACCTGGAGCGGGTCGCGCACGCGGGGGAGAACCTGCTGGTCGAGCTGCGGGACGGTCGCCGGTCGATGGATCAGCCGACCACCGACGTGCTGCTGCGGCTGGTCGACACGATCCGCGACATCTTGCGCTCGATCGAGAACGAGGGTGGCGAGGGCGCGGTGCAGGTCGACCCGGTGATCGCCGCGATCGAGGCGGTGCAGGCCCGCGACCCCCAGGCCGCCGAGCAGGCTCAGCCCAGTGGTCAAGCCGCTGCCGAGCCGGCCCAGCCCAGCGCTCAGGCCGCAGCCGAGTCGGCCCAGCCCAGCGCTCAGGTAGCCGCCGAGTCGGCCCAGCCCGCTGGTCAGGCCGCCACGGCGGAACCGGCCGGACCGGCCGATCAGTCCGGCCCGACGCAGCCGTCCGGGCCAGTCGACGAGGCCGCCGCCGAGCACCGGGCACCCGAGCAGCAGGTCCCGGCGCCGACCGTCGCCGGGAGCCTCTCGCCGACCATCACCCCGGCGGCCGGCGCACCGGCAACCGAGGCCGTCGCCGAGCCTGCACCCGCCCCGGCGGGCCTGATCCAGCCCCAGTCGGCCCCGGCCGTCGAGCGCATCCCGGCAGCGACCCAGGCCACCCCGGCGACCCAGGCCACCCCGGCCACCCCGGCGACCCAGGCCACCATCGAAGCCCAGGCCCTCGCCACCCCCGCGGCTCCGGCCCCTGCGGCTCCGGCCCTCGCCACTCCCGCGGCCCCGGCCCCCGCCACCCCCGCGGCGCACCAGCCCGCACCGGCACCCACCCCGGCAACCCCGGCCGCCGCCACCCCGGCAGCACCCCCCGCCGCACCCCCGACCCCGCCCGCGGAGGAGGTCGGCGCCCTGCGCACCGGCGCCGCCGACGCGTCCATCCGGGTGGACGTCGACCTGCTGGACGCCCTGATGCGCCAGGTCGGCGAGCTGGTCCTGGCCCGCAACCAGATCAGCCGCCTGGCCTCCGGCACCGAGGACGTCGACCTGGCCCGTTCCGCGCAGCGGCTGAACCTGATCGCGGGGGAGCTGCAGGAGGGCGTGATGAAGACCCGGATGCAGCCGATCGAGCACGTCTGGTCGAAGATGCCCCGGATCGTGCGCGACCTGGCGGCGGTCTGCCATCGCGAGGTGCGTCTCGACCTGTCCGGTGGTGACACCGAGCTGGACCGCAGCCTGTTGGAGGCGGTGAAGGACCCGCTGACCCACCTGGTGCGCAACGCGGTGGACCACGGCATCGAGTCCGCCGAGGACCGGGTCGCCGTGGGCAAGTCGCCGAAGGGTGAGCTGGCGCTGCGGGCGTATCACGCGTCCGGGCAGGTGGTGGTGGAGGTCGCCGACGACGGCCGGGGCATCGACCCGGAGAAGATCGGCGCGAAGGCGGTCCAGCGCGGGCTGCGCACCCAGGCGCAGGTGGACGCGATGAGCCCGTCCGACCTGTTGCAGCTGCTGTTCCTGCCCGGGTTCTCCACCGCGGAGGCCGTGACGAACGTGTCCGGCCGCGGGGTCGGGATGGACGTGGTCCGGACCAAGATCGAGGCGATCGGCGGTGCGGTCGAGGTCGACTCGGCAGTCGGCCGGGGCACGACCTGGCGGCTGCGGATCCCGCTGACCCTGGCGATCATGCCCGCGCTGACCGTGGAGTGCGCCGGTGACCTGTACGCGATCCCGCAGGTGAACCTGCTGGAGCTGGTGGCGCTGGACTCGCAGCGTTCGGAATCGGGCATCGAGCACATCCACGAGGCCCCGGTGTACCGGCTGCGCGGCGAGCTGCTGCCGCTGGTATCGCTGTCCAGCGTGCTGGAGGTGCCGGCCGACAGCGCCGCGCAGGTGATCGCGGTGGTGCAGTCGGACCACCAGCGGTTCGGCCTGCTGGTCGACCGGGTGCTGAACACCGAGGAGATCGTGGTCAAGCCGCTGTCCGCCCGGCTGAAGGCGATCGGTGCCTATGCCGGTGCGACGGTGCTCGGCGACGGGCACGTGGCGCTGATCCTGGATGTGCAGGCGATCGCCCGGCGCGCCCTGGCCGGGGAGCTGGAGCTCGCGGCCCGGGAGGCGCATGCGGCGGCGGCCGCTGCCGAGGCGCACGACCTGCAGCAGGTGCTGGTGGTCGGCATCGGTGGTGGCAGGCAGGTGGCGATGCCACTGGCGTCGGTGGCCCGGCTGGAACATGTCCGGGCGGACCAGGTCGAGTGGGTCGGCGGCCGGGAGGTGGTGCAGTACCGGGGCACCATCCTGCCGCTGGCCCGGCTGGATCGGATCCTGGGTGCCTACGGCGAGGAGGAGTCCTCCGAGCTGCTGCTGGTGGTGTACTCGCGGGCCGGTCGCAGTGTCGGCCTGGTGGTCCGGGAGATCGTGGACATCGTCGACGACGACTCTGCCCGGCACTCCGACATCGAGGACGCCGGCCTGGTCGGTTCCACGGTGCTCGGCGACCGAGTGACCGAACTGCTGGACGTGCGCCGGGCGATCCTGGCCGCGGATGCCGCCTTCTACGACGAGCGGGTCGAGGCGGCCGTGCTGCCGACCCAGTTCAGCGCCGACGACCTGGTGGGAGTGGCCCGATGAGCCAGTACGTGACCTTCGCCCTCGGCGGCAGCCTGTACGGGGTCGATGTGACCCGGGTGCAGGAGGCGCTGCGGTCGCACACCCGGACCCGGGTGCCGCTGGCCCCGCCTGGGGTGGCCGGGTTGGTGAACCTGCGCGGGCAGGTGGTGCTCACCGTGGACCTGCGCCCGCGGCTGGGCCTGGCGCCGCTGGACGAGGACGCCGAGCCGATGATGGTGGTGGTGCAGGTGGACGGTGAGCCGGTCAGCCTGCTGGTGGACGAGATCGGCGACGTGATGGAGGTCGGCCCGGACTCGTTCGAGGCCCCGCCGGAGACCCTGGACGCCGGGCTGCGCCCGCTGATCCTGGGCGCGCACAAGCTGGACGGCCGGCTGTTGCTGGTGCTGGACGTCGACCAGGCCACCGCCGCCTGATCCGGACCGCACACGAGGGCGGGCACCCACACCGGGTGCCCGCCCTCGGTCGTTCTCACCCGGCGCATCCCCTCACAGCCCTCCGCACGGGGCCGATCAGACCGCCGCAGGGACCGCACACTCACGCCGAAGGACCGACCATGCCGACAGCGACGTCCACCCACACCGCGCTCATCCCGACCCAGCGCGGCGCCCACCCCTCGGAGACCGGGCACCGGCCCACCCGGCGCGGCACCGCCTGGTTCACCAACCGGGGGGTGCGCACCAAGATCCTGATGCTGCTGGCCCTGCTCGGCGTGGTCTCGGTGGTGATCGGCACGGTCGCCACGGTCCGGCTGAACTCGCTGGCCGCCTCCACCGCCACGGTGACCGACGTGAGCCAGAACGTGATCGCCCCGCTGGCCGTGGTGCATCAGGAGGAGATCAAGGCCCGGATGCTGATCGCCCAGGCCGGTGCGGTGGACACCAGCACCCAGGACGAGCAGGACGCCGCCCTGGCAGGGATGGCCGCCACCGACGCCGACCTGCAGGCCGCCGCGGACGCCTTCGAGCAGGGGATCGGCAGCACCGTGGTCCCGGGCTGGAGCGACTTCAAGGACGCCTGGGCCGCCTGGACCCAGATCCGGGACGACCAGCTGGTGCCCGCCGCCTTCGCCTCCGATCAAGCCGCGTTCGAGCAGCTCAGCGAGGAGGTCTCCCAGCCGGCGATCGACGCCATGGTCACCGCCCTGGAGCAGGCCGAGCAGTCCGCGCAGGACTACCTGTCCACCGTTTCGGACACTGCCGCACACGAGGCGTCGTCGGCGACCCGACTGCTGCTGACCCTGCTGGTGGTCGGGATCGGCCTGGTTGCCGGGGTCGGCCTGGTGATCGCCGGGATCATCCGCCGTCAGGTGCAGGAGGTGCAGCGCGCGATCGTGGCGATGGCGGACGGCGACCTGACCGTGGCCCCGCGGGTGGACACCGACGACGAGCTGGGGCAGATGTCCCGGGCGCTCGCGGTCGCCCAGACCAACCTGCGCGACACCATCTCCGGCGTGGTCGAGACCGCCCAGACCGTGGCCGCCGCCGCCGAGGAACTGTCCGCCGCCTCGACCCAGGTGGTCGCCGGCTCGGACCAGACCTCCGCCCAGGCCGGGGTGGTCGCCGCGGCCGCCGAGCAGGTCTCGCGCAACGTGCAGACCGTCGCGGCCGGCGCCGAGCAGATGGGTGCCAGCATCCGGGAGATCGCCCAGAACGCCTCGCAGGCGGCCAAGGTCGCCGGCCAGGCCACCGACGTCGCGGTCGCCACCAACGACCAGGTGTCCCGGCTGGGCGAGTCCAGCCAGGAGATCGGCAACGTGGTCAAGGCGATCACCTCCATCGCGGAGCAGACCAACCTGCTGGCCCTGAACGCCACGATCGAGGCGGCCCGCGCGGGGGAGGCCGGCAAGGGCTTCGCCGTGGTCGCCGGTGAGGTCAAGGAGCTCGCCCAGGAGACCGCCAAGGCCACCGAGGACATCGTGCGCCGGGTCGAGGCGATCCAGGCCGACACCGGTGCCGCCGTGACCGCGATCGGGGAGATCGGCCACATCATCGCCAGCATCAACGACTACCAGCTCACGATCGCCTCGGCGGTGGAGGAGCAGACCGCGACCACCACCGAGATGTCCCGGTCGGTCGCCGAGGCCGCCACCGGCTCCGGGGAGATCGCCACCAACATCACCGGGGTGGCGTCCGCTGCCTCGTCCTCCAGCCAGACCCTGGGCCAGATGGGCGACGCGATCGCCGAGCTGGCCCGGATGTCCGAGGACCTGCGCGGCCGGGTCGCCCGGTTCACCTACTGAGCCTAGGTTTCCCCCATGACCGCCACCGGCCCCCTGATGCTGCTGGACACCGCGTCCCTGTACTTCCGCGCCTACTACGGCGTCCCGGACTCGGTGAAGGCGCCGGACGGCACCCCGGTGAACGCGGTCCGGGGCCTGCTGGACATGATCGCCCGGCTGGTCACCGACCACCGGCCGACCCGGCTGGTGGCCTGCTGGGACGAGGACTGGCGGCCGGCTTTCCGGGTCGAGGCGATCCCGTCCTACAAGGCGCACCGGGTGGCCGAGGGCTCCACCGAGCAGGAGGAGGTCCCGGACACCCTGGCGCCCCAGGTGCCGGTGATCGCCGAGGTGCTGGCCGCGCTCGGGATCGCCCGGGCCGGTGCGGCGGGGTTCGAGGCGGATGACGTGATCGGCACCCTGACCCACCGGGAGTCCGGTCACGGCCCGGTGCTGGTGGTGACCGGCGACCGGGACCTGTTCCAGCTGGTCGACGACGACGCCCCGGTGCGGGTGCTGTACACGATCCGCGGGATCAAGGACATCGAGCAGGTGGACACCGCCCGGTTGGCCGAGAAGTACGCGGTGGCGTCGGGCAGCGCCTACGCCGACATGGCGGTGCTACGCGGCGACCCGAGCGACGGGTTGCCGGGGGTGGCCGGGATCGGGGAGAAGACCGCGGCGGCGCTGCTGGCCCGGTACGGCGACCTGGCCACGCTGCTGGCCGCCCGGGATGCCGGCGACCCGGGGCTGACCGCCACCCAGCGCCGCCGCCTGACCGAGGCCGCCGACTACCTGGCGGTCGCCCCCGGGGTGGTCCGGGTCGCCACCGACGCCCCGGTCACCCTGGCGCCCCGCCGGGCCGGTGGGGACTCCTTCGACCTGCCGCGCGAGCCGGCCGATCCGGAGGCGCTGGTCGACCTGACCGCGCGCTGGGGGCTGGAGTCCTCGGTCCGCCGGGTGCTGAACGCCCTGGCCCAGCAGCACTAGCCGGCCCCGGACGACGCGAGGCCGGACCGGTATCGCACCGGCCCGGCCTCGCAGCTCATCGTCCCGCGGGTCAGCGCACCCGCAGCACCCCGATGGTCAGTGACGGGGTGTACCCGCCGTCACCGGTGTAGATCGCCGTCACCGTGGTGGTCCGGCTCACCGCGGGCAGGGTCACCTGGGCCGTGCCGTCGGTGAGTGCCACCGCGGGCAGTGCCCGCAGCCCGACCAGGATGGTCACCTTGCCGCCGGCCGCCGGGGCGCCCGCCGGGCCGGAGACCGTGACGGTCACCGTCGGGGTGGAGTCCTTGCCGACGGTCCAGCTGTCGGTGTCCAGGGTGACCCGCGGCACCACCGGGCTGACCCGGTAGGTGGCCTTCGCCGAGCTGGACGAGGCCACGTCGGCGCTGCCGGTGTAGACCGCGGTGATCTTGTGCGACCCGGACGTCAGGTCGCGGGGCAGCGCGATGGTGGCGGTGGCGGTGGTCCCGGTGCCGGCGACCAGCTCGCCGGTGGCCAGGACCGTGTTGCCCTCGCGCAGTTCGACGGTGCCGGCCGGGACGAGGGTCCGCCCGGTGACGGTGACCGTCGCGGAGACCTCGTCGCCGTAGCGGCCGGAGGACTTCGACAGTGCGAGGGTGGTGGTCGAGCCGTCGGCGGCGACGTCGACGGTCACCGGGCTGCTGGCCGACCCGGCGTACGCCCCGTTGTCCGGCACGAACTCGGCGACCAGGGTGTGCTTCCCGCCGCCCAGCCGGATCGTGGCCTGCGCCCGGCCCTCGGTCACCGGGGCGGTGGCCAGCTCGGTGTCGCCCTCCAGGAACCGGACGGTGCCGGTGGCGCCGGCCGGGGCGACGGTGGCGGTCAGCCGGATGTCCTGCCCGGCCTTCGGGTGCTTCGACACCGCCAGGGTGGTCCGGGTCTCGGTCGGGGCGGGCACCGTCACGTCCACCACCTGGGCCCGGGTGTCCGGGTCGGCGTTGTGGCTGTGCAGCACCAGCAGCCGGCCGTCACCGGCGGAGGCCGACCGGTGCACGGTGACCGAGGACTGGTCCGCGGCGGGGTACCACAGCGCGTCGGTCACCCCGGAGTCGAACCAGTACGGCGGGTCGAACGGGTCCACCGTGAACGGCTCCACCGCGTCCACCTGACCGGAGTCGTCGGCGGCGTAGGAGGAGGAGGTCCACACCCGGACGCTCGGCGTGTTGCCGGGCTCCAGGCCGAGGGCGGCGATCGACACCGGCGCGACCAGCACCGAGTTGTCGAAGACCGTGGTGTCCACGTCGCCGAAGTAGCCGTTGACCGCCTGCAGGTCCAGGACGTCGCCGGTGGCCAGGTCGAAGGTGGCGGCCACGGTCACGTCGGTGGCCGCCGACAGCTTCTGCACCACGGTGCGGAACTCCGGGCTGCCGTCCTGGTCGACATCCCAGTCGACCACCGGCCGGACCGCCTGGCCGAGGGTGGCCCACTCGCCCTGCACCGCGATGCCGATGCCCAGGTAGCCGTCCGCGGGGTCGCCGCCGGCCGCCGCCTGTTGTGGTGCGGTGGAGGCCCAGCCGGCCCAGCGCAGGTCACCGGAGGCGATCGCCGAGTCGGAGGTGACGAAGTCCGGGTCCTCGGGCAGGGCGTCGCTCTCGGCGCCGAGCACCAGCGGGGCGACCAGCGAGGTCCAGCCGCCGGAGTCGATCCCGCGGCCGGACAGCGTGATCGCGGCCTCGGTGGCACCGGCGTCCGGGAAGGACACGTCACCGGCGGTCAGCTCGCTGACCAGGCGGGGCGCGGCCTGCACCGGCACCCGCAGCTCACCGGTCGCACCGCCGGTCAGCACCAGCCGGCCGGACAGCGAGGCGACGTACTCGCGCGGTACCCCGCCCTGGGCGGTGGCCTGGGTCGGGTCGATCTCCCGCTCCAGGGTCGCCGGGTCGGCGGTCAGGGTCAGCGTGACCTCGGCCTGCCCGCCGGCCGGCACCTGCACGGTGGCCGGGGAGGTGGTGATGGTGGCGCCGCCGGTGGTGGTCGCCGCGACGAAGGAGGTGTCGTAGGAGACCGCCTCGCTGCCGGTGTTCTGCACGGTCACCGTCTTGCTGGCGGTGACCGTCTCGGCGCCGACGTCCACCACGCCGAAGGTCACCGACACCTGGTCGGGGTCGTCGGTGCCGTAGGCCAGCACCGGGTCGGCGACCGCGTTCACGGCGTCCACCCGGCCGGAACCGACCCGCTGCGGGCCGTAGGCGGTGCCGGACTGGTTCGCGCCGGTCCACACGTCGTGGGTGGCGGTGTTCATGATCGCGGCCTTCACCTGCGCCGGGGTCCACTCCGGGTGGGTGGCCCGGACCAGGGCGCCGATGCCCGCCACGTGCGGGGAGGACATCGAGGTGCCGGACAGCGAGTGCGCCGCCGCGCCGGTCCCGGAGGCGGCCGAGAAGATCAGCGTGCCCGGGGCGGCCACGTCGGGCTTGATGATGCCCAGCGAGCCGTGCGCCCCGCGGGACGAGCCGGGGTTGAGCGCGTCACCGGCCTCGTCGGCCTGGACGGTCGCCGCCAGCGACGGGCCGAGGTGCGCGACCACCCCGCCGGCCTGGATCGACGGCAGCAGCGCGTCGGTGGAGGCGGCGGTCAGCTGCGCACCGGGCAGGGTGGCGTTCCCGGCGATGCCGGCGCTGAACACGGTGTTCTCGGTGCCGATCAGCACGCCGACCGCGCCGGCGGCCTGGGCGTTGTTCCACCGGGCGGCCGAACCGCAGGCCCGGGTGGCGTCGTCGTCGTCCCACCACAGGTAGACGATCGTGCCGGCCACCGCGGGGTCGAGCGGCGCGCAGCCGTCCACCCCGTCACCGGCATAGGTCACCGGGGCGGTCACGTCGCCGCCGGTGTAGGAGATCGAGTTCTGCGCGGCGTACACCCCGGGGGTGGCACCGGCGGTGATCTCCACCCCGTCGTAGGTCTGCGGGCTGCCGACCGAGTTGGCCACGGTCAGCCCGGAGGCCGCGCTGCCCGGCGAACCACCGACGTCGGTGATGTCCGCCGAGTTGCCCGCGGACAGCACCGCCAGGGTGCCCAGATCGGAGAGCCGGTCGATCAGCAGGTTGTCCGGGTCGTCCGACGGCGTGGCCGAGGCGCCCAGCGACAGGTTGATCACGTCCAGGTGGTCGGAGAAGTCGCCGTCGCCGTCCGGGTCGGCCGCCCGGTCCAGCGCCAGGCCGGTCAGGTCGGTGGACCCGCCGATGTCGCCGAACACCTTCAGCGCGTAGATCCCGGCCTCCGGCGCCGACCCCGGTCCGACCTGCCAGTCGGACAGGTCGGTCAGCCCGGCGTAGTCCCCGTCGAAGGTGGTGCCGTCGGCCTGCACGCCGTAGCCGGCCGCGGTGCCCGCGACGTGGGTGCCGTGCCCGGAGTTGTCCGAGGTGTACACGCTGTCGATCGGGTTCTCGTCCGGCGTGGGGGTCTGGGTGGCGCCCGGCAGCTCGGACTCCGGGTCCGCGTCGTACAGCGGCCCGGCGAAGTCGTAGCCGCCCAGGTACTTGTCCGGGTCGAACAGCCCGTCCGGCACCGGTGCGGTGCCGTCCTCGCCGTAGGCCTGGGCGTAGGCCTCCTCGGTGCCCGGGCCGCCGAAGTCGGCGTGGGTGTAGTCCAGGCCGGTGTCGATCACGCCGATCCGGATGCCCTCGCCGGTCTGCCCGGTGTCCTGCCAGACCTGCAGCGCGCGGGTGAAGGCGTCGGTGCTGGAGTTGTCCGCGGTCTTGGTGGTCACCCGGTAGACGGCCACCACCTGGTCGTCGGCGGCCAGGTCGCGCACCTGTGCGGCGTCGCCGGTGACCAGGGTGCCGGACACCAGGTTGGCCAGGGTGGCGATCCGCTGCGGGGCGGCGGTGGCGGAGCGGGCGCCGGCCTGGGTCTGCGGCACCACCTGCTCGGCGACCTGCTCGACCTCCGCGGTCGCCTGCTGCACATCCGCGGAGCTGCCGCCGGACTCGGCGACGTCCAGGCCGGACGGGGTGTCGAGCTGGACGAAGGCGGTCACCGGGCCGTCGGCCTGCGTCAGATCGGCGCTGACCTTGCCGGCGAGCGGGTCGAGCGGGTCGTCCGGCGCGACCGGGTCACCGGCCGCGGTGGCACCCGGTGGACTGGCGGGGGCGGTCCCGGCCGCCGTGCTCGTGGCGGCCGAGGTAACCGTGAGGGTGAGCAGCGCGAGGGCCGATACGGCGGCGCGCAGGGGTCGACGGGACATCGTGCTCCGTTCTCCAGCGGAATCGAGCGGCCAGCCGTGATCGCAGTCACGATGGGTGCTGACTGTGCGTCAGAGTAGAGATGTCTGGGCGATTCGTCACCGTTCTGGTGGAATTTGGATCACCAGGCGGACGGCATCCGCTACTCAACGGGCTGCGGAGCCGCGCAACTTCGGGCGTCGACACCACTCCTTCGCATCGTGGTGACACCTGGTCCCCACAATGCCGAGCCTGGTCTGCCTAACCTCGTCGGCGTGGTCGACAACCTGCCCGGAACGCGGCGTTCGTCGCGCACCGGGTCGGACGAGTCGCCGGTGTGCGGCCCGGCCACGCCCTCCCCAGCGGTCCTGACCCGGCGCGACCTGCGCCTGGCGGGACCGTCCCTCCCTCAGCTCAACGAACAGCCGACCGTGGATCTGAACTCACCCTCCTCCCTGCCCTCCGCCGCCCCCCTCACCCGCCGTGCCCTGCGCGAGTCCGGCGACCTCACCCTCACCCGCTCCGAACGCCGCGAACGACGGCACCGCGATCACCCGTCCGGTGCCGGCCCTCGGGTCGGCGCGCGGGTCGCCAAGGGTGCGGTCGCGGTCGGACTGGCCTTCGGGGTCGGTGGCTTCACCGCTGCCGCCGAGCGCGGTGCCCAGGAGTCCCCGGAGGTGGTGGCCGAGCCCGTCACCCCGGTACTGACCCCGACCGCCCTCGCCGAGCGCCGGGACGCCGCCGGCCAGGCCTCCGCCGTCGCCGCCGAGGCGCAGCAGACCCGGAGTGCCGCCGAGGCCGCCGCGGTCTCCGCCGACAGCGTCGCCACCCTGGAGCGCGCGATCAACGAGCTGGGGATCATCCTCACCACCGCGCAGCAGACCCAGCCGGCGGTCACCCACCTCACCCCGGTCACCGAGACCGAGGACGTGCCGGTGGTGGTGCAGTCCTCCACCGCGGCCACCGAGGCGCTGACCACCGCACAGCCCGAGCCGTCCGGTTCGGCCTCCGAGGCCGCCGACGAGACCGAGACCGTCTCCGACCCGGCCGCCGCGCAGCTGCTGGACGCCACCGAGCGGGTGCGCACCCTGACCCAGCAGATCCAGGTGGTCACCGAGATCGCCGACCAGGCCGCGGCCGAGGAGGCGGCCCGGGTCGCCGCCGAGGAGGCCGCCCGGCAGGAGGCGGAGGCGCTCGCCGCCGCCCAGGCGGAGGCCGAGCGCCGCGCCGCCCAGGCCGCCTCGCTGGACGCCTACGAGAACGGCCGGATCCCGTCCGAGGCGCTGTGCGGGCTGGACTTCACCTCCGGCCAGCTGCGCTGTGACGCCGCCGAGGCGCTGAACGCGCTGAACCAGGCCTACCGCGCAGAGTTCGGCACCGACATGATCGTGTCGGACACCTACCGCTCCTACGCCGCGCAGGTTGCCTGCGTCGCGGCCAAGGGTGCGCTGTGCGCCACGCCGGGCACCTCGAACCACGGCAACGGCACCGCGGTGGACCTGGGCGGCAAGCTGTCCAGCTTCGGCACCACCCAGCACGGCTGGCTGCTGGAGCACGCGCAGGAGTACGGCTGGGACCTGCCGTCCTGGGCCCGGGCGAACGGGTCGAAGCCGGAGCCGTGGCACTGGGAGTTCACCGCCTGACCAGCGGGTGCGGTCCCGGGCGGGGCGACCTAGCGTGAGTGCGGCGGCCGGTCGGCCGCCACCGTCCCACCGTGAGGAGCACTCATGCCCACCCGTACCGCCCGCACCGCCTGGAACGGCTCCCTGAACGAGGGGTCGGGCCAGGTCGAGCTGACCAGCTCCGGCGTCGGCACCTACGACGTCTCCTTCCCCAAGCGCGCCGCCGACGACGCCCAGGGCACCACCAGCCCCGAGGAGCTGATCGCCGCCGCGCACACCTCGTGCTACGCGATGCAGCTGTCCGCCCTGATCGGCGAGGCCGGCGGCACCCCGGTGGCACTGCACGTGAGCGCCGATGTCACCCTGGGCCCGGACTCCGCGGACGGCGGGTTCCGGATCAGCGGGATCGCCCTGACCGTGCGCGGTGAGGTCGACGGCCTGGACGAGGCGGGCTTCCTGCAGGCCGCGCAGGCCGCGAAGGCCACCTGCCCGGTGTCCAAGGCGCTCACCGGCACCGAGATCACCCTGGACGCCGCACTCGACTGAGCCGATCCCGGGACCTGGGTCCCATGAGGAAAGGCTGTCCTCAGTTCTAGCGTCGGGGCCATGGACCTCGCGCAGCTCGCACCGATGACGGACGGGCGGGTCGTCGACGTCGGCCTGCCCGTCCCACAGCGGAGGCGGCTGGCCGAGCTCGGCCTGCGACCGGGTGCCGTGCTGCGGGTGACCCAGCGGGCGGCCTTCGGCGGCCGGGTGGTCGCCCTCGGCGCCGAGCGGTTCGCGGTGGACGCGGCCACCTGCGCCCGGGTCGAGGTCGGCCCGGTGACCGGGTGAGCTGCCACGAGCCCGCGCCCTCCCCGCGGGCTGGCGCCGGCCTCGCGCAGCAGCCGCTGGTCGCCCTGGTCGGCAGCCCGAATGTCGGCAAGTCCACCCTGTTCAACGCGCTCACCGGCGCCCGGCAGCGGGTGATGAACGCCCCGGGCACCACCGTCGAGTTGCAGACCGGCACCTGGCGACACGGCCGCGACCGGCTGCGCCTGCTCGACCTGCCCGGCACCTACTCGCTGCTCGCACGCTCCCCGGACGAGCAGGTCACCGCGGACGCGGTCGCCGGCACCGGCAGCCTCGGGGTGCCCGACCTGGTGCTGGTGCTGGTGGACGCCACCGCGCCGTCCCGCTCGCTCTACCTGCTCGGCCAGGTCGCCCGGACCGGTGCGCCGCTGTTGGCCGTGCTCACCATGAACGACGTGGCCCGCACCCGGGGCGTGGCCGTCGACCCCGGCGCACTGTCCGCCGTGCTCGGCATCCCGGTGCTGGCGACCGACCCCCGGGCCGGCACCGGGCTGGACGACCTCGGCGCCGCCGTCCAGCACGCGCTGGCCGAGGGCGTGCCGCCGGTGCGCGGCCTCGACCCCGGCGCCGACGACGAGCAGGTCTTCGACTGGGCGGACGCGACCGTCCGCGCGCTCGGCACCGACCGCACCCCCCGCCGGACCCGCAGCGACCGGGTGGACCGGGTGCTGCTCGACCCGCGGGCCGGGGTGCCGGTGTTCCTGGCCGTGATGTGGGCAATGTTCCAGCTCACCACCACGGTCGTCGGCCCGCTGATCGACGCGGTGGACTCCGCGATCAACGGCACCCTGGCGGACTGGGTCTCCGGCTGGCTGCCCGGGCCGCCACTGGTGCACGCGCTGGTGATCGACGGCGTGCTGGTCGGGGTGGGCACGGTCCTGTCCTTCGCCCCGCTGATGGCGCTGGTGTTCCTGGCCTTCGCGCTGCTGGAGGACTCCGGCTACCTGGCCCGGGCGGCCTTCGTCGCCGACCGGGCGATGCGGGCGATCGGACTGGACGGCCGGGCGATGCTGCCGCTGGTGATCGGCTTCGGCTGCAACCTGCCCGCGCTGTCCGCCGCCCGCACCCTGCCGCACGCCCGCAGCCGGCTGATGACCGGGCTGCTGATCCCGTACACCGCCTGCCCGGCCCGGCTGTGGGTGTTCATCCTGTTCGCCGGGGTGTTCTTCCCGGACCACGCCGGCACGGTGATCTTCGCGTTGTACTGCGCCTCGATCGCGCTGGTGGTGCTCGGGGGCCTGGTGCTGCGCCGGGTGCTGTTCCGCGACCTGGAGCGTGAGCCGCTGGTGCTCGCCCTGCCCGCCTACCAGCGGCCCCGGCCGACGGCGCTGCTGATCTCGGTCTGGACCCGGGTGCGCTCGTTCGTGATCAAGGCCGGCACGGTGATCGTCTCGACGCTGGTGGTGGTCAGCGTGCTGCAGGCGGTGCCGGTGACCGGGTCGCACCGGGTCGGCGAGGTGCCGGTCGAGGACAGCGCCTTCGGGGCGGTGGCGACCGCGATCGCGCCGGTGTTCGCCCCGGCCGGCTTCGACGACTGGCGGATGTCCGCGGCGCTGGTCACCGGCTTCGTCGCGAAGGAGGTGGTGGTCGGCTCGCTGGCGCAGTCGTACCACGTCGCCGAACCCGAGGACGCGGCCGAGGCCGGCGGTCTGGGCGAGCAGATCCACGCCACCCTGGAGCGGACCTCCGGCGGGCACGGATCGGCGGCGGCCCTGGCGTTCATGCTGTTCGTGCTGGCCTACACCCCCTGCCTGGCGACCGTCGGCGAACAGCGGCGGCTGTACGGCGGGCGCTGGACCGGCGGCGCGGTGCTGACCCAGCTCGCGGTGGCCTGGTTGCTCGCGGTGGCCGTGTTCCAGCTCGGCCGGGCGTTCTGGTGAGCGCGCGATGAGCCTGCTGCACGCGGTGCTGGACGAGTCCCGCCGGGGGCTGCGGCCGGAGGCGATCGCACTCCGGCTGGGCGTGGACCGGGAGCTGGTGGCGGCGGCGCTGGACCACTGGGTGCGGGTGGGGGAGGCGACCACGGTCACCGCACTCGGCCTCGGCTGCGCCGGCTGTGCCCCGGTGGCCGGCTGCGCGAGCTGCCCGGTGCTGCAGTCCCGGCCGCACTGATCCGCCGACCGGCAGGTGGACCGTCCCACCCACGGGCACCGGCGGGGTGGAACACTGGCCGCCGTGTCCGCTGCCACGACCACCGCCGCCACGGAGCTGACCCACGCGCTGCGCACCGTGATGCGCGGAGCGGTCGACGACTCCACCCGCCGCCGCGCCGAGTACAGCACCGACGCCTCCAACTACCGGGTGGTGCCGCAGGTGGTGGCCTTCCCCCGGGACGTCGACGACGCGCTCGCGGCCCTGGAGACCGCTCGCGGGCTCGGGGTCCCGGTGACCTCCCGCGGCGGCGGCACCTCGGTGGCCGGCAATGCGGTCGGCACCGGCCTGGTGCTCGACTGGTCCCGGCACGTGAACCGGGTGCACGCCATCGACCCGGAGGCCGGCACGGCCCGGATCGACCCGGGCGTGGTGATGGCCGCGCTGCAACGCCAGGCCGCCTCGCACGGACTGCGGTTCGGCCCCGACCCGTCCACCCAGGCCCGGGCGACCCTGGGCGGGATGATCGGCAACAACGCCTGCGGGCCGCGGGCGGTGGCCTACGGCCGGACCGCGGACAACGTGCTGGAGCTGGACGTGGTGGACGGCCGCGGCCGCCGGTTCACCGCCGGGAAGGGACTGGACCCGGTGCCCGGCCTGGACGCCCTGGTCGGCGGCGAGCTGGAACTGCTGCGCACCGAGCTCGGCCGGTTCGGCCGCCAGGTCTCCGGCTACTCGCTGGAACACCTGCTGCCCGAGCGCGGCGCCGACCTGGCCAAGGCGCTGGTCGGCACCGAGGGCACCGTGGTGACGCTGCTCGGCGCCACCGTCCGCCTGGTGCCGATCGCCGCGTCCCCGGTGCTGGTGGTGCTCGGGTACCCGGACATGCCCAGCGCGGCCGACGCGGTGCCCGCGCTGCTGGCGCACGGGCCGCTGGCGATCGAGGGGATGGACGCCCGGCTGGTCGACGTGGTCCGCCGGGTGAAGGGCGCCACGGCCGTCCCGCCGCTGCCCGAGGGTGCCGGCTGGCTGATGGTCGAGGTCGGCGGCGCGGATCTGGACGAGGCGATGGCCCGGGCCGGTGCGCTGGCCGCCGACGCCGGGACCGCCGCGGTGGGCATCTTCCCGCCCGGGCCGCAGGCGGCGGCGATGTGGCGGATCCGGGAGGACGGCGCCGGGCTGGGCGGCCGCACCCCGTCGGGTGCCCAGGCGTGGCCCGGCTTCGAGGACTCGGCCGTTCCGCCGGAGAAGCTGGGCGGTTACCTGCGCGAGCTGGAGGCCCTGATGGCCCGGCACCGGGTGGACGGGCTGGCCTACGGGCACTTCGGCGACGGCTGCCTGCACCTGCGGCTGGACGTGCCGATGGAACGCGGCGGGCAGCCGCTGCGCGAGTTCATGACCGACGCCGCCCACCTGGTCGCCGCGCACGGCGGGTCGATGTCCGGCGAGCACGGGGACGGCCGCGCCCGCTCCGAGCTGCTGCCGGTGATGTACTCCGAGCGCGCGATCCGGGTGTTCGAGGCGTTCAAGGACCTGCTCGACCCGGACGACCTGCTCAACCCCGGGGTGCTGGTCCGGCCCCGCCCCCTGGATGCCGACCTGCGCCGCCCGCACGCCCGCCCGCTGCCGGCCGCCTCCGGATTCTCCTTCGCCCACGACGCCGGGGACTTCACCACCGCGGTGCACCGCTGCGTCGGGGTGGGCAAGTGCCGGGCCGACTCCACCGCCACCGGCGGCTTCATGTGCCCGTCCTACCTGGCCACCCGGGACGAGAAGGACTCCACCCGCGGCCGGGCCCGGGTGCTGCAGGAGATGGCCAACGGTTCGCTGGTCTCCCGCGGCTGGTCCTCGCCGGAGGTGCACCAGGCGCTGGACCTGTGCCTGTCCTGCAAGGCGTGCTCCTCGGACTGCCCGGCCGGGGTGGACATGGCGCAGTACAAGGCCGAGGTGCTGCACCGTACCTACCGGCGCCGGCTGCGCCCGGTCAACCACTACGTCCTGGGCTGGTTGCCGCGCTGGTCCCGGCTGGTCACCGGCGTGCCCGGCCTGGCCCGGCTGGCGAACGCCGCCCTGGGTATCCGGCCGCTGGCCAAGGCGGTGCTGCGGGTCGGCGGGATGGACACCCGGCGGCAGATGGTCTCCTTCGCCCCGACCCCGTTCCGCGCCGCGGTCCGGCGTGGCCGGGTCGAGGTCAGCTCCGGACAGGGCACCTCCACCCGGCCCCCGGTGCTGCTCTGGACCGACTCGTTCAGCGACTCCCTGGCCCCGAGCGTCCCGGCCGCCGCGGTCCGGGTGCTCCGGGCGGCCGGCTACGAGGTGATCGTCCCGGACCACGACGCCTGCTGCGGCCTGACCTGGATCTCCACCGGCCAGCTGGACGGCGCCCGCGACCGGCTGCGGCATCTGCTGGAGGTGCTCGGCCCCTACGCGGTGAACGGCATCCCGATCGTCGGCCTGGAGCCGTCCTGCACCGCGGTGCTCCGCTCGGACCTGCTCGACCTGCTGCCGGACGACCCACGCGCGGTGGCGGTCTCCCGGGCCACGCACACCCTGGCCGAACTGCTCACCGCCCCGGCGCCGGTCGGCCCGGGGGACCGGTGGCAGCTGCCGGACCTGTCCGCGGTCACCGCCGTGGTCCAGCCGCACTGCCACCACCACGCGGTGATGTCCTACACCGCCGACCGCGGCCTGCTCACCGAGGCCGGCGCCACCTTCTCCACCCTGGCGGGCTGCTGTGGCCTGGCCGGCAACTTCGGGATGGAGCGCGGCCACTACGAGGTGTCGGTGCAGGTCGCCGAGAACGCCCTGCTGCCCGCCCTGCGCGCGGCCGCCCCCGGCGACGTCCTGCTGGCGGACGGCTTCTCCTGCCGGACCCAGGCCGATCAGCTGGCCGGCGTGCGTGGCGTCCACCTGGCCGAACTGCTCGCCGAGCACCTACCCGGCGCAGGCGTGACACGCTAGGGGACATGACCTTCGGCGGATCGGGCGACCTCACCGTCCGCCTGTTCCGCGACGACGATGCCGGCCCGCTCACCGCGATGCTGCACCGGGCCTACGCCGACCTGGCCGCCGGCGGACTGAACTACACCGCGGCGACCCAGGACGAGGCGACCACCCGGCACCGCGCCCGTGGCGGCCGGTGCTGGGTGGTCGAGTGCGCCGGGGCGCCGGTGGCGACCCTGACCATCTCCGTCCCGCCGGGTCGGGGCATCCGCGCCCTGACCCCGATCGCCCGCGAACCCGGCCGCGCCTGGCTGAACCAGCTCGCGGTCGCCCCGGAGCACCGGGGCCGGGGGCTGGCCCGCGCACTGTGGGCCGAGGGCCTGGCCTGGGCTCGCGAGCAGGGCGTCACCGCGATCGGCGCCGACACCGCGATCAGCGCCGATCGCCTGGTCGGGATGTACGGCCGCTGGGGCTTCGAGCACGTCGACACCGTGCACTGGGCGGGCAAGACCTACGACTCCGCGGTGCTGCTGCGCCGGGCGATTTGAGTCCGGGCCCCCGATCTGCCTAGACTTCACGCGCCCAAGACCGCAGGTCGCTGGTCGCCGTTCACGGTGACCGCCCGAAGTCCCGCTCCGGCGGAGGCCCGCGCAGGTGAAGGATTCGATGGTCGCACGCCCCGGCGTGCGCGGTGCGAGCCCCGACCTGCGTCGGGGCTCTTCTCATGTGCGGGATCGACGGTGACCCGCGGCACCACCATCGGAAGGATTGCCACATGGCGAGGCCGGACAAGGCAGCCGCCGTCGCAGAGCTCACGGAGCAGTTCCGTGACGCGAACGCGGCCGTGCTGACCGAGTACCGCGGGCTCTCCGTCGCCCAGCTCAAGCAGCTGCGGCGGTCGCTCGGCGGCAACGCAACCTACGCCGTGGTGAAGAACACGCTGACCGCGATCGCGGCCAAGGAAGCCGGTATCGAGGGTATCGCCGACGGTCTCAAGGGCCCGTCCGCCATCGCCTTCGTCTCCGGTGACCCGGTCGAGGCCGCCAAGGGTCTGCGTGACTTCGCCAAGGCGAACCCCGCGCTGGTCATCAAGGGCGGTGTCCTCGACGGACGCGCCCTGACCGCCGAGGAGATCACCAAGCTCGCGGACCTCGAGTCCCGTGAGGTCCTGCTGGCCAAGGCGGCCGGTGCCATGAAGGCCAAGATGTTCCAGGCCGCGTACATGTTCACCGCCCCCGCCGCACAGGCCGTGCGCACCGTCGAGGCCCTCCGCGTCAAGCAGGAGTCCGAGACCGCAGCCTGAGCCACCGGGCTTCGGCGCATCACCACTACTCTCCCGCCGGTCGGCGTGACCGACGGGAACCGAACGGAAGGAACCGCCATCATGGCGAAGCTCAGCACCGAGGAGCTCATCGAGCAGTTCAAGGGCCTGACCCTGATCGAGCTCTCCGACTTCGTGAAGGCCTTCGAGGAGGTCTTCGAGGTCACCGCTGCCGCGCCGGCCGCCGTGGCCGTCGCCGCCCCCGCCGGTGGTGCCGGTGAGGCCGCCGCCGAGGAGGAGAAGGACGAGTTCGACGTCATCCTCGAGTCGGCCGGCTCCGGCAAGATCGCCGTCATCAAGGAGGTGCGCGGTCTGACCTCCCTCGGTCTGAAGGAGGCCAAGGACCTCGTCGACGGTGCCCCCAAGCCGGTCCTGGAGGCCGTCAACAAGGAGACCGCGGAGAAGGCCAAGGCTGCCCTGGAGGGCGCCGGCGCCACCGTCACCCTCAAGTGACCCGCGCCCGGGTCACCCGCTGACCCGGAGCTCTTCGTACGAGGCCCGTCCCGCACTGCGCGGGGCGGGCCTCGTCGTGTGCCCGGTCAGAGCTGGGCGCCGGCCTGCGCGTAGAACCCCAGCAGCTCGGTCAGCGGCACCGCACGCCGGGCCACGGCGGCGACGTCGCGGCCCTCGGCGGTGAACGGCGGCGGCCACAGCGACAGACCCTGGTCGAGCGACAGGGCCGCGACCTCCGCCTGCCAGCCCGGCCAGCGCAGCGACGCGAAGGGCTCGGCGAGTGCCCCGGTCAGCACCGCCTGGACGAAGGCGCCGTGACCGCCACCCAGTCCGCCCCAGGCCAGCGAGTCCGGGCCGAAGTAGCAGACCTCGCCCGGTGCCACCCCGAGCCCACCGCCGTCCACGGCGAAGGTCCCGCCCAGGGCGTCGTAGCCGACCACCACGGCACCCGGCAGGTCCACGCCGGCGGCGACCAGATCCGGCAGCCCTGCCGTCCCGCCGCCGAGCAGCCGGAACCAGCCGGAGTCGGCGACCAGCCCGCCGCAGTGCCACGCCAGTGCGCCGAGCGGCGACCGGGTGCTGACCCGCAACTCCGCGAGGGTGTGTGCCGCCCGCTCCGGGTCGGCGGGCAGCACGGTGACCGGGGTGGGGGACTGTGCCGCCCAGTCCTGGATCAGCGGCCAGGCGTCGTCGGGGTCGATCAGGTGCCGGATGCCGGCGGTGGGGTCGGCCATCCGGCGAGGCTAGCCGGACGGCTCGCCCGCGACCCGGATCCGGCGTGCCGGGGTGACAGCCCGCGTCGGTCGCGTCTATCCTCTTCTTGACCTCCGGACTGGCGTCGGCTACGCTAGCGCTTTGCGCTGGCCTGTGCCCGCGACACCAGATAACCCGGGACCACCGACATCGTCATGATCGATGCACGGGGTCATCGAGGCGGGGTGTCGGGGAACGCCGGGTCAGCCGCAGGGAACTCGATCTGCTGGGAAGGACCCCTCTTGGCTGCCTCGCGCACCCCTACTTCCATCTCCGAAGCCATCGCGAACCGTACGGCTTCCCGCCGTCTCTCCTTCGCCCGGATCGACGAGCCGCTGGAGGTCCCCAACCTCCTCGGCCTGCAGACCGAGAGCTTCGACTGGCTCCTCGGCAACGAGCGGTGGCAGGCGCGGGTCGCCGCCGCCCTCGAGGCCGGCCGCCAGGACGTCCCGGAGACCGCCGGTCTGGAGGAGATCTTCGAGGAGATCTCCCCGATCGAGGACTTCGGCGGGACCATGTCCCTCTCCTTCCGTGAGCACCGCTTCGAGCCGCCGAAGTACACGGCCGAGGAGTGCAAGGAGAAGGACTTCACCTACGCCGCGCCGCTGTTCGTCACCGCGGAGTTCGTGAACTACACCACCGGCGAGATCAAGTCGCAGACCGTCTTCATGGGTGACTTCCCGCTCATGAGCGACCGCGGCACCTTCATCATCAACGGCACCGAGCGTGTCGTGGTGTCCCAGCTCGTGCGCTCCCCGGGCGTCTACTTCGAGCGGACCCCGGACAAGACCTCCGACAAGGACATCTTCTCGGTCAAGGTCATCCCGAGCCGTGGCGCCTGGCTCGAGTTCGAGATCGACAAGCGCGACAACGTCGGCGTCCGCGTCGACCGCAAGCGCAAGCAGAACGCCACCGTGCTGCTCAAGGCCCTCGGCATGACCGAGTCGGAGATCCGCGAGGAGTTCGCGCAGTTCCCGGCCGTCATCGACACCCTGGAGAAGGACCACGTCCAGACCCAGGACGAGGCGCTGCTCGACCTGTACCGCAAGATCCGCCCGGGCGAGCCGCCCACGGTGGAGGCCGGTCGCGCGCTGATCGAGAACTTCTACTTCAACCCCAAGCGCTACGACCTGGCGAAGGTCGGCCGCTACAAGCTGAACAAGAAGCTCGGCATCGACGTGCCGCTGGCGGACTCGGTGCTGTCCAAGGACGACATCGTCGCCGCGATCAAGTACATGGCCGCGCTGCACGCCGACGTGGCGACCCTGCCGGGCACCCGCAACGGTGAGCCGGTGGAGATCCGGGTCGAGACCGACGACATCGACCACTTCGGCAACCGCCGGATCCGCGCGGTGGGCGAGCTGATCCAGAACCAGGTCCGCACCGGCCTGTCCCGGATGGAGCGCGTGGTCCGCGAGCGGATGACCACCCAGGACGTCGAGGCGATCACGCCGCAGACCCTGATCAACATCCGCCCGGTCGTGGCCTCCATCAAGGAGTTCTTCGGCACCTCGCAGCTGTCGCAGTTCATGGACCAGAACAACCCGCTGGCCGGCCTGACGCACAAGCGGCGTCTGTCCGCGCTGGGCCCGGGTGGTCTGTCCCGTGACCGCGCCGGCATGGAGGTCCGTGACGTCCACCCGTCGCACTACGGCCGGATGTGCCCGATCGAGACCCCTGAGGGTCCGAACATCGGTCTGATCGGCTCGCTGGCGACCTTCGCCCGGATCAACCCGTTCGGCTTCGTCGAGACCCCGTACCGCAAGGTCGAGCACGGTCAGATCACCGACGAGGTGCACTACCTGACCGCCGACGACGAGGACCGCTTCGTCATCGCGCAGGCCAACGCCGTGATCGACGCGAACGGCAAGTTCGTCGACGAGACCGTGCTGGTCCGGGTCAAGGGTGGCGACACCGAGGACGTGCCGGCCGACATCGTCGACTACATCGACGTGTCCCCGCGCCAGATGGTGTCCGTCGGTACCGCGCTGATCCCGTTCCTGGAGCACGACGACGCCAACCGCGCGCTGATGGGCGCGAACATGCAGCGCCAGGCGGTGCCGCTGGTCCGTTCCGAGGCGCCGCTGGTCGGCACCGGCATGGAGTGGCGTGCCGCGGTCGACGCCGGTGACGTCATCGTCGCGACCAAGGCCGGTGTGGTCACCGAGGTGTCCGCCGACCTGATCACCGTCGCCAACGACGACGCGACCACCAGCACCTACCGGGTGGCGAAGTTCCGCCGCTCGAACCAGGGCACCTCCTACAACCAGCGCGTGCTGGTGGACCAGGGCGCCCGGGTCGAGGTCGGTTCGGTGCTGGCGGACGGTCCGGCGACCGACGAGGGCGAGCTCGCCCTGGGCCGCAACCTGCTGGTGGCGTTCATGTCCTGGGAGGGTCACAACTACGAGGACGCGATCATCCTGTCGCAGCGCCTCGTCCAGGACGACGTGCTGTCCTCGATCCACATCGAGGAGCACGAGGTCGACGCCCGCGACACCAAGCTCGGCCCGGAGGAGATCACCCGGGACATCCCGAACGTCTCCGAGGACGTCCTGGCCGACCTGGACGAGCGCGGCATCATCCGGATCGGTGCCGAGGTCTCGGCCGGTGACGTGCTGGTCGGCAAGGTGACCCCCAAGGGTGAGACCGAGCTGACCCCGGAGGAGCGCCTGCTGCGCGCCATCTTCGGTGAGAAGGCCCGTGAGGTCCGCGACACCTCGCTGAAGGTGCCGCACGGCGAGTCCGGCACCGTGATCGAGGTCCGTACCTTCAACCGTGAGGACGGCGACGAGCTGCCCGCCGGGGTGAACGAGCTGGTGCGCGTGTACATCGCCCAGCGCCGCAAGATCACCGACGGCGACAAGCTGGCCGGCCGTCACGGCAACAAGGGCGTCATCTCCAAGATCCTGCCGGTCGAGGACATGCCATTCCTGCCGGACGGCACCCCGGTGGACATCATCCTGAACCCGATGGGTGTCCCCGGCCGGATGAACGTCGGCCAGGTGCTGGAGGTCCACCTCGGGTGGATCGCCAAGCAGGGCTGGGACGTGAAGCTGGCCGAGGGTGACCTGGAGTGGATCGACCAGGTGCCGGAGATCGCGAAGGCGTCGACCCCGGGCAACCCGGTGGCGACCCCGGTGTTCGACGGTGTGCCGGAGGAGACCCTGACCGGTCTGCTCGGCTCCACGCTGCCGAACCGCGACGGCGAGCGGATGGTCGGCTCCAACGGCAAGGCCCGGCTGTTCGACGGCCGCTCCGGCGAGCCGTTCCCGGAGCCGGTGTCGGTGGGCTACATGTACATCCTGAAGCTGCACCACCTGGTCGACGACAAGATCCACGCCCGGTCCACCGGTCCGTACTCGATGATCACGCAGCAGCCGCTGGGTGGTAAGGCGCAGTTCGGTGGCCAGCGCTTCGGTGAGATGGAGGTGTGGGCCCTGGAGGCGTACGGCGCTGCGTACACCCTGCAGGAGCTGCTCACCATCAAGTCGGACGACATCCCCGGCCGCGTGAAGGTGTACGAGGCGATCGTCAAGGGCGAGAACATCCCGGACTCGGGGATCCCGGAGTCGTTCAAGGTGCTGCTCAAGGAGATGCAGTCCCTGTGCCTGAACGTCGAGGTGCTGTCCAGCGACGGCGTCTCGATCGACATGCGCGAGAACGACGACGAGGTGTACCGGGCCGCGGAGGAGCTGGGCATCGACCTGTCCCGCCGCCCGAACGCCGCGAGCTCCGTCGACGAGATCTGACGCCGAGCCCCGTCGGGCCGGACCCCACCCGGGCCGGCCCGACGGGCGCCGACACACCGACTTTGAGATTCCTCCGGTCGGGGACACCCCCACCGGAACGCGAAGGAAGTAGGACCCCTTGCTCGACGTCAACGTCTTCGACGAGCTGCGTATCGGCCTGGCCACCGCCGACGACATCCGTGCCTGGTCGCACGGCGAGGTCAAGAAGCCCGAGACCATCAACTACCGGACCCTGAAGCCGGAGAAGGATGGTCTGTTCTGCGAGAAGATCTTCGGTCCCACCCGGGACTGGGAGTGCTACTGCGGCAAGTACAAGCGCGTGCGCTTCAAGGGCATCATCTGTGAGCGCTGCGGCGTCGAGGTGACCCGCTCGAAGGTCCGCCGTGAGCGGATGGGCCACATCGAGCTGGCCGCCCCGGTCACCCACATCTGGTTCTTCAAGGGTGTGCCGTCCCGCCTCGGCTACCTGCTCGACCTGGCTCCGAAGGACCTGGAGAAGGTCATCTACTTCGCGGCCTACATGATCACGTGGGTCGACGAGGAGGGTCGCCAGGAGGACCTCCCGAACCTCCAGAACGAGATCGACCTGGAGCGCAAGGAGATCGCGGACCGCCGCGACAACGACATCAACACCCGCGCCGCCAAGCTCGAGGCCGACCTGGCCGAGCTGGAGGCCGAGGGCGCCAAGGCCGACGCGCGCCGCAAGGTGCGTGACTCGGCCGAGCGCGAGATGGCCCAGCTGCGCAAGCGTGCCGACGCGGAGATCGACCGCCTCGACACCATCTGGGACCGGTTCAAGAACCTCAAGGTCGCCGACCTCGAGGGCGACGAGCTGCTCTACCGCGCCCTGCAGGACCGGTACGGCAACTACTTCGAGGGCTCGATGGGCGCCGCGGCGATCCAGAAGCGCCTGGAGAACTTCGACCTGGAGGCCGAGGCCGAGTCGCTGCGCGAGACCATCCGCACCGGCAAGGGCCAGCGCAAGACCCGTGCCCTCAAGCGCCTGAAGGTCGTCAACGCCTTCCTCACCACCACCAACTCGCCCACCGGCATGGTGCTGGACGCGGTCCCGGTCATCCCGCCGGACCTGCGCCCGATGGTGCAGCTGGACGGTGGCCGGTTCGCGACCTCCGACCTGAACGACCTGTACCGCCGCGTGATCAACCGGAACAACCGCCTCAAGCGGCTGCTCGACCTGGGCGCGCCGGAGATCATCGTCAACAACGAGAAGCGGATGCTCCAGGAGGCCGTCGACTCGCTGTTCGACAACGGCCGCCGTGGTCGTCCGGTCACCGGCCCGGGCAACCGGCCGCTGAAGTCGATCTCCGACATGCTCAAGGGCAAGCAGGGCCGGTTCCGCCAGAACCTGCTGGGCAAGCGCGTGGACTACTCGGGCCGTTCGGTCATCGTGGTCGGCCCGCAGCTCAAGCTGCACCAGTGCGGTCTGCCCAAGCAGATGGCGCTGGAGCTGTTCAAGCCGTTCGTGATGAAGCGCCTGGTCGACCTGAACCACGCGCAGAACATCAAGTCGGCCAAGCGGATGGTCGAGCGCGCCCGCCCGGTGGTGTGGGACGTGCTGGAAGAGGTCATCACCGAGCACCCGGTGCTGCTGAACCGTGCGCCCACCCTGCACCGCCTCGGCATCCAGGCCTTCGAGCCGCAGCTGGTCGAGGGCAAGGCCATCCACCTGCACCCGCTGGTCTGCGCGGCGTTCAACGCGGACTTCGACGGTGACCAGATGGCCGTGCACCTGCCGCTGTCCGCGGAGGCGCAGGCCGAGGCCCGCATCCTGATGCTGTCCTCGAACAACATCCTCAAGCCGTCGGACGGCCGTCCGGTGACCATGCCCTCGCAGGACATGATCATCGGCCTGTTCCACCTGACCTCCGACAAGGAGGACGCCCTGGGCGCCGGTCGTGCCTTCGGCTCGGTCTCCGAGGCGATCATGGCCTTCGACCAGGGCAGCCTGGACCTGAACGCCGTGGTCAAGATCCGGATGGACGGTCTGGTCTTCGGTGAGGAGGGTGCACCCGAGGGCTTCGTCGAGGGTCAGCCCTTCCTGTTCGAGACCTCGCTCGGCCGGGCACTGTTCAACGAGCTGCTGCCGGTGGACTACCCGTACGAGAACGGCGTCGTCGACAAGAAGCGCCTCTCGGTCATCGTCAACGACCTGGCCGAGCGGTACCCGAAGGTCGAGGTGGCCGCCTCGCTGGACGCCCTGAAGGAGGCCGGCTTCCGCTGGGCCACCCGCTCGGGCGTGACCATCGCGATCTCCGACGTGGCGGCCCCGGCCGGCAAGACGGAGATCCTGGCCGAGCACGAGGCCCGTGCCGCCAAGGTCCAGGGCCAGTACGACAAGGGTCTGATCACCGACGACGAGCGCCGTCAGGAGCTCATCGAGATCTGGACCCAGGCCACCGACAAGGTCGCCAAGGCGATGCAGGAGAACTTCTCCGCCCGGAACACCGTGTTCCGGATGGTGGGTTCCGGTGCCCGTGGTAACTGGATGCAGGTCCGTCAGATCGCCGGTATGCGTGGTCTGGTGGCCAACCCGAAGGGCGAGATCATCCCGCGCCCGATCAAGTCCAACTACCGCGAGGGCCTGTCGGTCCTGGAGTACTTCATCGCGACGCACGGTGCCCGTAAGGGTCTGGCGGACACCGCACTGCGGACCGCCGACTCGGGCTACCTGACCCGTCGTCTGGTGGACGTGTCCCAGGACGTCATCGTCCGCGAGGAGGACTGCGGCACCGAGCGCGGCCTGACCCTGCCGATCGGGGTCAAGGTGGGTGACGGCTTCCGTCGTCACGACAAGGTCGAGACCTCGGTCTACGCCCGCACCCTGGCCACCGACGTGGAGCTGGACGGCGAGATCGTCGGCCGGGCCGGTGAGGACGTCGGCGACGTCATGCTGGACCGCCTGATCGCGGCCGGCGTCACCGAGATCAAGGTCCGCTCCGTGCTCACCTGTGAGTCGCGAGTCGGCACCTGCGCCAAGTGCTACGGCCGCTCCCTGGCCACCGGCAAGCTGGTGGACATCGGCGAGGCCGTCGGCATCATCGCGGCGCAGTCCATCGGTGAGCCCGGTACCCAGCTGACCATGCGTACCTTCCACACCGGTGGTGTCGCCTCCGCGGAGGACATCACCCAGGGTCTGCCGCGTGTGCAGGAGCTGTTCGAGGCCCGTACCCCCAAGGGTGAGAGCCCGATCGCGGAGTTCTCCGGCCGGATCGCCATCGACGAGGCCGACCGCACGCGCAAGATCATCCTGACCCCGGACGACGGCTCGGAGGAGATCGCCTACCCGATCACCAAGCGGTCCCGGCTGCTGGTGAACGACGGCGACCACGTCGAGGTCGGCACCCAGCTGGTCCAGGGTGCGGTGGACCCGAAGAAGGTCCTGCGCATCCTCGGCCCCCGCGCCACCCAGAAGCACCTGGTGGACGAGGTCCAGGAGGTCTACCGCTCCCAGGGTGTGGACATCCACGACAAGCACATCGAGGTCATCGTGCGGCAGATGCTGCGGCGCGTGACCGTGCTGGACTCCGGCGACTCCGACCTGCTCCCCGGCGAGCTGGCCGAGCGTGGCCGGTTCGAGGACGCCAACCGCAAGGCCGTGGCGGAGGGTGGCCACCCGGCCTCCGGCCGTCCGGAGCTGATGGGGATCACGAAGGCGTCGCTGGCCACCGACTCGTGGCTGTCGGCGGCGTCCTTCCAGGAGACGACCCGCGTCCTCACCGAGGCCGCGATGTCGGGCCGCTCCGACCCGCTGCTGGGCCTGAAGGAGAACGTGATCCTCGGCAAGCTGATCCCCGCCGGCACCGGGCTGCCCCGGTACGCCGACGTGGTGGTCGAGCCCACCGAGGAGGCGAAGGCGGAGCTGTACCCGTCCTTCGGCTACGACGAGATCGACTTCCCCGCCCTGGGCCTCGGCTCGGGCGAGGCGATCCCGCTCGAGGACATCGACTTCGGCGACTTCCGCTGATCCCGGTGTCCTGACCGCCCCGCGGTGACGAGGGGCCTCCACCCACTGGGGTGGGGGCCCCTCGTCCGTGCCCGCGGTCACGCTCGGAACGCTTTGATTCTCAGGTCCCGCGCGGGTAACGTAGGACACCGTGCCCGCGCCGTCGGGCTCTCGCGCGCGCTCGCGCAGCCGAGGTGGTTCCCGCAGGGGAGCGACCCCGGGTGTGGGGCCCCGGACGACACGCCCGGGCGCGGGGGCCGGAGCGGGACGCAAGACCTCCGGGGTAGCTGCACGACGGGCAGCGATCCGGGACGAGCCGGCCGTCCAGGGTGACGGGTGCCGGTCAGACCAGACTCATCAACAAGACGGAGACGTAGTGCCTACGATCCAGCAGCTGGTCCGCAAGGGCCGGCAGGCGAAGACCAAGAAGTCGAGCACGCCTGCTCTCAAGAGCTCCCCGCAGCGCCGGGGCGTGTGCACCCGCGTGTACACCACCACCCCGCGTAAGCCGAACTCTGCCCTCCGGAAGGTCGCCCGTGTGCGCCTCTCGACCGGCATCGAGGTCACCGCGTACATCCCCGGCGAGGGCCACAACCTGCAGGAGCACTCGATCGTGCTCGTGCGCGGCGGCGGCGTGAAGGACCTGCCCGGTGTCCGCTACCAGATCATCCGTGGTGCCCTGGACGCTCAGGGCGTGAAGAACCGTAAGCAGGCGCGTAGCCGCTACGGCGCGAAGAAGGGCTGAACCGATGCCTCGTAAGGGTCCGGCCCCCCGTCGGCCGCTGATCGTCGACCCGGTCTACGGGTCCCCGGTCGTCACGCAGCTCATCAACAAGGTGCTCCTGGACGGCAAGAAGTCCGTCGCGGAGGCCATCGTCTACAGCGCCCTCGAGGGTGTGCGCGAGAAGACCCAGTCCGACCCGGTGGTCGTGCTGAAGCGCGCGCTGGACAACGTCCGGCCGTCGCTGGAGGTCCGCTCCCGCCGCGTCGGTGGCGCCACCTACCAGGTCCCGGTCGAGGTCCGCCCGGTCCGCCAGACCACTCTGGCGCTGCGCTGGCTGACCGACTTCTCCCGCGCCCGTCGCGAGAAGACCATGACCGAGCGCCTGATGAACGAGATCCTCGACGCCTCCAACGGCCTGGGTGCCGCGGTGAAGCGTCGCGAGGACATGCACAAGATGGCCGAGTCCAACAAGGCGTTCGCCCACTACCGCTGGTAATCCCAGCGGCTGAGCGAGCTCGATAATCGAGGGGCTGAACCTGTGGCACTGGACGTGCTGACGGACCTCAACAAGGTCCGCAACATCGGCATCATGGCGCACATCGATGCCGGCAAGACCACCACCACCGAGCGGATCCTGTTCTACACCGGGGTCAACTACAAGATCGGTGAGACGCACGACGGCGCGTCGACGATGGACTGGATGGAGCAGGAGCAGGAGCGCGGCATCACGATCACGTCGGCCGCGACGACCTGTTACTGGAAGAACAACCAGATCAACATCATCGACACCCCGGGCCACGTGGACTTCACGGTCGAGGTGGAGCGTTCGCTCCGCGTCCTCGACGGTGCGGTCGCGGTGTTCGACGGCAAGGAGGGCGTGGAGCCCCAGTCGGAGACCGTGTGGCGGCAGGCGGACAAGTACGACGTCCCGCGCATCTGCTTCGTCAACAAGATGGACAAGCTCGGTGCGGACTTCTACTTCACCGTGCAGACCATCAAGGACCGTCTCAAGGCCAAGCCGCTGGTCATCCAGCTGCCGATCGGCTCCGAGAACGACTTCATCGGTGTGGTCGACCTGATCGAGCAGCGTGCTCTGGTCTGGCGCGGCGAGACCGCGATGGGCGAGAAGTACGAGATCGAGGAGATCCCGGCCGACCTGCAGGAGAAGGCGGAGCAGTACCGCGCCGAGCTCCTGGAGTCCGTCGCCGAGGCCGACGAGGAGCTGCTCGAGAAGTACCTCGGCGGCGAGGAGCTGTCGGTCGAGGAGATCAAGTCCGGCATCCGCAAGCTGGTCATCGCCACCGAGGCCTTCCCGGTCCTGTGTGGTTCGGCGTTCAAGAACAAGGGCGTGCAGCCCATGCTCGACGCCGTGATCGACTACCTGCCGACCCCGCTGGACGTGCCGGCCGTGGACGGTCACGACCCCAAGGACGAGGAGAAGGTGCTCCAGCGTCACCCCGACGCCTCCGAGCCGTTCTCCGCGCTGGCCTTCAAGGTCGCCGTGCACCCGTTCTTCGGCCGCCTGACCTACGTCCGGGTGTACTCCGGCAAGGTCTCGCAGGGCGACATGGTCCTCAACGCGACCAAGGGCAAGAAGGAGCGCATCGGGAAGCTCTTCCAGATGCACTCCAACAAGGAGAACCCGGTCGACTCGGCGAGCGCCGGTCACATCTACGCGTTCATCGGCCTCAAGGACACCACCACCGGTGACACCCTGTGCGCCCAGGACGCGCCGATCGTGCTCGAGTCGATGACCTTCCCCGAGCCCGTGATCGACGTGGCCATCGAGCCGAAGACCAAGGGCGACCAGGAGAAGCTCTCCACCGCCATCCAGAAGCTGTCCGAGGAGGACCCGACCTTCCGGGTCCGCCTGGACGAGGAGACCGGCCAGACCGTCATCGGCGGCATGGGCGAGCTCCACCTGGACGTGCTGGTCGACCGGATGCGCCGCGAGTTCAAGGTCGAGGCCAACGTCGGTAAGCCCCAGGTGGCCTACCGCGAGACCATCCGCCGCAAGGTGGACAAGATCGACTACACGCACAAGAAGCAGACCGGTGGTTCCGGCCAGTTCGCGAAGGTGCAGATGTCCTTCGAGCCGCTGGTGTCGGAGGAGGGCGAGCTCTACCAGTTCGAGAACGCCGTCACCGGTGGTCGTATCCCCCGTGAGTACATCCCGTCCGTCGACGCTGGTATCCAGTCGGCGATGGAGCAGGGTGTGCTGGCCGGCTTCCCGCTGGTCGGGGTCAAGGCGACCCTGCTCGACGGTGCCTACCACGACGTCGACTCCTCGGAGATGGCGTTCAAGATCGCGGGTTCCATGGTCCTGAAGGAGGCGGCCCGCAAGGCGGACCCCGCGCTCCTGGAGCCGATCATGGCCGTCGAGGTGCGTACGCCCGAGGAGTACATGGGCGACGTCATCGGCGACATCAACTCGCGTCGCGGCATGATCCAGTCCATGGAGGACGCGACGGGCGTGAAGGTGATCCGCGCCCAGGTGCCGCTCTCGGAGATGTTCGGGTACGTCGGGGACCTGCGGTCGAAGACCCAGGGCCGCGCCGTGTACTCGATGCAGTTCGACAGCTACGCCGAGGTTCCTCGGAATGTTGCCGACGAGATCATCAAGAAGACCCGGGGCGAGTAGTCCCACCGGTCGTCACCACCATCAACAACCCGACCAGTAGGACCGTTCGTCGGCGGGGTAACCCACCTCGCCTCGACCGGCAATCTCTACACCTGTCCTGAGGAGGACCCAGTGGCCAAGGCCAAGTTCGAGCGGACCAAGCCGCACGTCAACATCGGGACCATCGGTCACGTCGACCACGGCAAGACGACGCTGACCGCTGCGATCTCGAAGGTGCTGCACGACAAGTACCCGGACCTGAACCCCTTCACGCCGTTCGACGAGATCGACAAGGCGCCGGAGGAGAAGCAGCGCGGTATCACGATCAACATCGCGCACGTCGAGTACGAGACCGAGAAGCGCCACTACGCGCACGTCGACGCTCCGGGTCACGCTGACTACATCAAGAACATGATCACCGGTGCCGCCCAGATGGACGGCGCGATCCTGGTGGTCGCCGCGACCGACGGTCCGATGGCCCAGACCCGTGAGCACGTGCTGCTCGCGCGTCAGGTCGGCGTGCCCTACCTGCTCGTGGCGCTGAACAAGTCCGACATGGTCGACGACGAGGAGATCCTCGAGCTCGTCGAGATGGAGGTCCGTGAGCTGCTGTCCTCGCAGGGCTTCGACGGCGACAACGCCCCCGTGGTGCGCGTCTCCGGCCTGAAGGCGCTCGAGGGCGACCCGACCTGGGTCAAGTCGGTCGAGGACCTGCTGGACGCGGTGGACGAGTCCATCCCGGAGCCGGTCCGTGACATGGACAAGCCGTTCCTGATGCCGATCGAGGACGTCTTCACCATCACCGGTCGTGGCACCGTCGTCACCGGCAAGGTCGACCGCGGCAAGCTCGCGATCAACTCTGAGGTCGAGATCGTCGGTATCCGTCCGGCGCAGAAGACCACGGTCACCGGTATCGAGATGTTCCACAAGCAGATGGACGAGGCGTGGGCCGGCGAGAACTGTGGCCTCCTGCTCCGCGGTACCAAGCGTGAGGACGTCGAGCGCGGCCAGGTCGTCGTGAAGCCGGGTTCGATCACCCCGCACACCGACTTCGAGGGCCAGGTCTACATCCTGACCAAGGACGAGGGTGGGCGTCACAACCCGTTCTTCTCCAACTACCGTCCGCAGTTCTACTTCCGGACCACCGACGTCACCGGTGTCATCACGCTGCCCGAGGGCACCGAGATGGTCATGCCGGGCGACAACTCGGAGATCACGGTGGAGCTGATCCAGCCCATCGCCATGGAGGAGGGCCTCGGCTTCGCCATCCGTGAGGGTGGCCGCACCGTGGGCTCCGGCCGGGTCACCAAGATCATCAAGTGATCGTGCGCCCCTAGGGGCACAGTTCGACCGGGAGGGCCCGGACACCCGCGAGGGTGTCCGGGCCCTCCTGCCGTCTCCGCCCCGCGCGACCCGCGGCCAGCGGAATCTCGATCCACATGCGTCAAGAGACGCCTGTCCCGCGGATTCCCGTGGGTACCGACTCGTCCACAGGCGCACGCGCCCCGCAGTTGTCCCCAGGGTGCGGTGGCGGAGGATGCCGAGACGGTGCCGGCCGGGTCACGCTGCGGGCCATGGACGACGTGCTGCGCACCCTGCCGACCGGGCTGATCCTCGCCTCACACGCCGCCGCCGGCGGAGTCGGCGTCGACGCCCTGCAGCGCGCCGTGCGATCCGGGCTGCTGGTCCGGTTGCGGCACGGCGCCTACCTGCGAGCCGCCGACTGGGAGCCTGCCTCGCCCGATCGGCGCTACCGGTGGGTGGTGGAGGCCGCTGGACGACAACTGCACGATCCCGTGTTCACGCACGAGTCCGCCGCGGTGATCTGGGGGCTGCCGCTGATCGCACCGTCGCGCACCGTGCATGTCCTCGGGTCGCCGTCCCCCGGCCAGGCAGCCCACGGGTTCGGCGTGCGCGGCGGGGTGCATCGGCACGGCAGCGCCACGATGCCGACGGTGGTCCGGGTCGACGGACTCCGGCTGACCACGGTCCCGGACACGCTGGTCACGCTCGCTGCGGCCCGGTCGGTGGAGGTGGGGTTGGCCGCGGCCGATCATGCGCTGCGACGCGGACTGGCCACCGCAGAGTCGTTGTGCGCGGCCGTCTGCGAGTCCGGGCGCCGGCACGGGGTGCGGCGGGCGCGGGTGGTCGCGGAACTGGCGGATGCCAAGGCCGAGTCACCGGGGGAGTCGGTCAGTCGGGCCCGGATCCATCTGGAGGGCCTGGTCGCCCCAGAACTCCAGGTGCCGTTCACCGACCGGACGGGGCGACGCAGCCGGGTGGACTTCTGGTGGCCGCAGGCTCGGGTGATCGGTGAGTTCGACGGGCGGATGAAGTACCGGGTGGACGGAGTCGCCGACCGGCGATCGGTCGAGGACCGTGTGTGGGCGGAGAAGCGTCGAGAGGACCGGCTGCGATCGACTGGTGTCCGGGTCGTCCGCTGGACCTGGGCAGACCTCTGGCGCCCGGGCGCCCTACCGGACCTCCTCCGCACGGCCGGCGTTCCCCTCCGCGACCGGTGACGTCGCCAGCACATGCGGATCCTCGCGCGGCAGACGCACACACGCATGTGTGCGGAGAGTTGCCGCATGTCGCGGGCTACACGTGACGGAGCACGTGCGACCAGTCGAAGTCCGCGGACTCCTCGATGGTGCCCGGCCAGCCGGCCGCCCAGTCCGGTACCACCGGGTGTGCGGGGCGGTCGACGCTGGGGGAGTAGGGCTTGATGTCCAGCACCGGGGTGCCGTCCTCGGCGTCCAGCCAGTCCACCCGGAGCAGGTCGTCCGCCACGCCGAGGATCCGCGGGACCGACAGCCCGATCGGGTTCGGGCGCACCGGCGACCGGGTGGCGAACACCCCCAGGGTGTCCGGGCCGCCGGCGTAGGGGCCGTCCAGCTCGGTCCGGGTGCGCAGTTCGGGGTCGTCGACCTTGTCGGCCCACCAGAGCACGATCGCGTGGCTGAACCCGGCCAGGCCGTGCAGCGCGCGGGTGTACTCCGGTGTCAGCAGCACGGCCGGTCCGTCCGGCCGGTGCTGTACGTGGCCGATGGGTTGGGCGATATCGGCGGGCATGGCGCTCCTCGGGGTGGTGGCTGCGGCTGAGGGGCGCGCCCGACGCTAGGGGACCGGCATCCGCGGTGTCACTCTTTCGCTGGTCCATCTGGCGTACAGCCGGTCCACGGGGATCGTGGCCTGTGCCACGCTTCGCGCCATGAAGATGACCCTGGACGAGTTCCGGCAGCGGGCGGTCGTACCCCGGCTCGCCGGCTCCATCGCCGCCGTGGTCGGCGGCATCCTGCTCCTGCTCCTGCTGTACAACGCCCGGTCTGCCTGGGAGTCGATGGACGCCAACCCGTGGGCCTCGTTCTGGGACCTGTTCTGGGTGACCACCGGGGAGAACGGCAGCACCAGCCCGGTGCTGGTCGCGCTGGTGTGGGGTCCGGTGGTGCTGCTGCCGGTGATCCTGGTCCTGGTGGTCGTCGACCTGCTCACCCACGAGGGCCGGGTGGACAAGGTGTACCAGCGCTACCTGCAGGACGGATGGGTCGCCGAGCAGCTGCCCACCGGCGTCCGGGTCAAGGTCGGCCGCAACCAGGTCGACGTGGTCGTGCTCTCCGGTCCGGGCCAGCCGCCGGCCGAGCTCGCCGGTCCGGCCGCCTCGGTCGGGGCGCGGGTGGCCGCGATGGACAAGAAGCAGCGCCGGGCCTGGGAGGCCGCGGTGGCCCGGCAGGTGCAGGACGGTTTCCCGGTCGGGGACCTGATGCCGGAGCTGCCGCCGCGGGTGCTGGCCTGCGCCCGCCGCGGCAAGTCCTCGCAGGCGATCGTGGTCGGCGGGGAGTCGCTGGCGATCCTCGCGGTGAAGCCCGCCCCGGCGCCGGTCACCGCCTGACGCTCCCACCGCCGCCCGGGTGCGGGGCACCACCCAGTCCCGCACCCGGGCGGCGCACTGTGCGACCGGGTGGTGGCCCGCCGATGTGAGCCTGCGGTCATGCAGCTCACCCGGGAGCAGTTCGCGAGGCAGGTGATCGTGCCCGCCGGGCCGGCCGGCGCCATCGCCCCGCTGGTCGGCTCGATCGCGGTCCTGCTGCTGCTGACCAACCTGCGGACCTGCTGGCGATCGAGGGAACTGAATCCCGGGGTGTCGTTCTGGCAGTTGTTCTGGGGGCTGAGGGACGCCGGGGACCTGGATCCGGTGCGCCTGCTGCTGGTGGGTGGGCCCCTGCTGCTGGTGCCGGTGGTGCTGGCCCTGGTGCTGGCGGACCGTGCCGGCCGGGGCGCCCGGGTCGACCGGCATTACCGGGCCTACCTGCGTTCCGGGTGGACGGCGGTGCAGATCCCGACCGGGGTGCGGGTGCCGGTGAACCGGGTCCGGTTGCCGCTGGTGGTGCTGTGCGGGCCGCAGGAGTCGCCGCCTGCGATGGCCGCTGCCGCGGCGCGGGTGGGCGCCCGGGTTGCCGCGATGGACCGGCAGGAGCGGCGCGAGTGGGAGTCCCGGTTGCCCACTACGGTGGAGAGCGGCTTCCGGGTCGGCGGGCTGATGCCGGAGCTGCCGCCGTCCACGCTGGCCTGCACCCGGCGCCGCCGCACGGACCGGGTGCTGGTGATCGGCGACGGGATCGTCCTGCGCGTGCGGCACCGGCGCGGAGTGTGACGCAGCACCGGATTGGCTTGATCACGCGCCGTCTGGCACACTGGACAAGTTGCCCGAGGACGGGACCGCCTGCGCGCGTGCGCTCGGGCCGGTGAACCGCGGCGGGCAGTGATGGATATGACGCGTTGTGGGCTCACCACGGGCCGGGGTCACCCGGTGCCGAGCCCCCACATCACCATCGACCCCATCCTGGTGTGTCGCCCTCGGGTGTGCCGCCGGGACCAGCGCCACGGTATGTCGCTCGATGCGACACGCCCGAGTGCGGGGGTCGGACAGAAGCAGTTCGAAGAGAGAGAAGTAGACGACGCCATGGCGGGACAGAAGATCCGCATCCGGCTCAAGTCCTACGACCACGAGGTCATCGACAGTTCGGCGCGCAAGATCGTCGACACGGTGACCCGCGCTGGTGCGACGGTCGTGGGCCCGGTGCCGCTGCCGACGGAGAAGAACGTCTTCTGCGTCATCCGGTCGCCTCACAAGTACAAGGACAGCCGTGAGCACTTCGAGATGCGCACGCACAAGCGGCTGATCGACATCATCGATCCCACGCCGAAGGCCGTCGACTCGCTGATGCGGCTCGACCTGCCCGCGGACGTGAACATCGAGATCAAGCTCTGACGCTGGGAAGGAACTGATCTTCATGGTTACCCAGCAGAACGCGCGCCCCGTGACGGCGGTGCTCGGGACCAAGCTCGGCATGACTCAGGTGTGGGACGCCGAGGGGCGTCTCGTTCCGGTCACCGTCGTGCAGGTCGGCACGAACGTCGTCACCCAGGTGCGCTCCGCTGAGACTGACGGTTACGCCGCGGTGCAGCTGGCCTTCGGCCAGATCGACCCGCGCAAGGTGACCAAGCCGCTCAAGGGCCACTTCGAGAAGGCCGGGGTCACCCCCCGTCGCCACGTGGCCGAGATCCGCACGACGAACGCGGCCGAGTTCACACTCGGCCAGGAGATCACCGCCGAGGTCTTCGAGGCCGGGCAGCTGGTCGACGTGATCGGCACCACCAAGGGCAAGGGCACCGCCGGTGTCATGAAGCGGCACGGGTTCGCCGGTGTGAGCGCCTCGCACGGTGCGCACCGCAACCACCGCAAGCCCGGTTCGATCGGTGGCGCCTCCACCCCGTCGCGCGTCTTCAAGGGTCTGCGCATGGCCGGCCGCATGGGCCACGTCCAGCAGACCACTCAGAACCTGACCGTCCACGCGGTCGACGCCGAGAAGGGCCTGCTGCTGCTCAAGGGCGCAGTTCCCGGTCCCAAGCGCGGGGTCGTCGTCGTGCGTACCGCTGTGAAGGGGGCATGAGCTTCATGACCACCCAGACTGTCGACGTGCTCGACGCCGCGGGCAAGAAGGCCGGCACCGCCGACCTTCCGGCCGAGGTCTTCGACGCGCAGACCAACATCCCGCTGATCCACCAGGTCGTCGTCGCCCAGCTCGCCGCGGCGCGCCAGGGCACCCACGACACCAAGACCCGTGGTGAGGTCCGGGGTGGCGGCAAGAAGCCGTACAAGCAGAAGGGCACCGGCCGCGCCCGTCAGGGTTCGACCCGTGCGCCGCAGTTCGCCGGTGGTGGGACCGTCCACGGTCCGCAGCCGCGCGACTACTCGCAGCGGACCCCCAAGAAGATGAAGGCCGCGGCGCTCCGCGGTGCTCTGTCCGACCGGGCCCGTGCGGGCCGCGTCCACGTCGTCACCGGCTTCGGTGTCGACCAGGCGCCGTCCACCAAGGCCGCGCTGGCGGTGCTCGGGCAGCTGTCCGACCGCAAGCACGTGCTGGTCGTGGTCGAGCGTCAGGACGAGCTGGCCTGGAAGTCGCTGCGCAACGTCGAGCGGGTCCACCTGCTCGTCGCCGACCAGCTCAACACCTACGACGTGCTCGTCTCCGACGACGTCGTGTTCACCCAGGGTGCGCTCGACACGTTCCTGGCCGGCCCCGCCAAGGGCAAGTCGGCCACGGCCGTGGCGTCGTCCGCTGAGGTCGAGGAGGACACCAAGTGACCACGGTCGCCAAGGACCCGCGCGACATCCTGATCGCGCCGGTCGTCTCCGAGAAGAGCTACGGCCTGATCGACGAGGGCAAGTACACGTTCATCGTGGACCCCCGCGCGAACAAGACCGAGATCAAGATCGCCGTGGAGCAGATCTTCGGCGTGAAGGTTTCTTCGGTGAACACCGCCAACCGGAAGGGCAAGGCGCGCCGGACCAAGTTCGGCATCGGTCGTCGTAAGGACACCAAGCGCGCCATCGTCACCCTCCGCGAGGGCACGATCGACATCTTCGGCGGACCGGTCGGCTGACCGGGCTCAAGAGCAGAACGAGGACAGATCCCCATGGGAATCCGTAAGTACAAGCCGACGACGCCGGGCCGCCGCGGTTCGTCCGTCGCCGACTTCGTCGAGATCACGCGCTCGGAGCCGGAGAAGTCGCTGGTCCGCCCGCTGCACAAGACGGGTGGTCGCAACTCGACCGGCCGCGTCACCGTGCGGCACCACGGCGGTGGCCACAAGCGCGCCTACCGCGTGATCGACTTCCGTCGCCACGACAAGGACGGCGTGCCGGCCAAGGTCGCTCACATCGAGTACGACCCCAACCGCACCGCTCGCATCGCCCTGCTGCACTACGCAGACGGCGAGAAGCGCTACATCATCGCCCCGAACAAGCTGTCTCAGGGTGACATCGTCGAGGCCGGTGCCGGCGCCGACATCAAGCCCGGCAACAACCTGCCGCTGCGCAACATCCCGACCGGTACGGTCATCCACGCCATCGAGCTCAAGCCCGGTGGCGGCGCGAAGATCGCCCGCTCGGCCGGTGTCTCGGTGCAGCTGGTGGCCAAGGACGGGCCCTACGCGCAGCTGCGCATGCCCTCCGGCGAGATCCGCAACGTCGACCTGCGCTGCCGCGCCACGGTCGGCGAGGTGGGCAACGCCGAGCAGTCGAACATCAACTGGGGCAAGGCCGGCCGCATGCGGTGGAAGGGCAAGCGCCCGACCGTCCGTGGTGTGGCGATGAACCCGATCGACCACCCGCACGGTGGTGGTGAGGGCAAGACCTCCGGTGGTCGCCACCCGGTCAGCCCGTGGGGTCAGCCCGAGGGCCGTACCCGCCGGCCGAACAAGCCGAGCGACAAGCTCATCGTCCGTCGCCGCCGTACCGGCAAGAAGCGCTGATAGGAGCCGGGAGACATGCCTCGCAGCTTGAAGAAGGGGCCCTTCGTCGACGGGCACCTGCAGAAGAAGGTCGACGCGCAGAATGCGGCCGGCTCCAAGAACGTCATCAAGACCTGGTCCCGCCGTTCGGTCATCACGCCGGACTTCCTGGGCCACACGTTCGCGGTGCACGACGGTCGTAAGCACACGCCGGTGTTCGTGACGGAGGCGATGGTCGGGCACAAGCTCGGCGAGTTCGCCCCGACGCGGACGTTCCGCGGCCACGAGAAGGACGACCGGAAGGGCCGTCGCCGCTGACCCCCGGGTCAGTGTCGCGACAGCCTGGACGGCTGAGACAAGAAGGCAGGACAGCAATGGAAGCCAAGGCGAAGGCGCGGTTCGTCCGCGTCACGCCCCAGAAGGCCCGGCGCGTCGTGGACCTCATCCGTGGCAAGCAGGCCGGCGAGGCCGTGCAGGTGCTGAAGTTCGCACCGCAGGCCGCGGGTGAGACGGTCCTCAAGGTCGTCGAGTCCGCGATCGCCAACGCCCGCGAGCTCGCGAAGCGGGACGGGGAGCGATTCGACGAGGGTGCGCTGTACGTCGCAGAGGCGTTCGTCGACGAGGGTCCGACCCTCAAGCGGTTCCGCCCCCGGGCGCAGGGCCGCGCGAGCCAGATCCTCAAGCGGACCAGCCACATCACCGTGGTGGTCGCTGAGCGTGAGACCACGAAGGGAAGGGCCTGACAGTGGGACAGAAGGTCAACCCGCTCGGGTACCGCCTGGGCATCACGACCGACCACCGCTCTCGGTGGTTCGCCGACTCGACCAAGCCGGGTCAGCGGTACCGCGACTACGTCCGTGAGGACGTCCAGATCCGGAAGCTGATGAGCACCGGCCTGGAGCGTGCCGGCATCGCCAAGGTGGAGATCGAGCGCACCCGTGACCGGGTTCGCGTCGACATCCACACCGCGCGTCCGGGCATCGTCATCGGTCGCCGTGGCGCCGAGGCGGACCGCATCCGCGGCGAGCTGGAGAAGCTCACCGGCAAGCAGGTGCAGCTGAACATCCTCGAGGTGAAGAACGCCGAGATCGAGGCTCAGCTGGTTGCCCAGGGCATCGCCGAGCAGCTCGCCTCCCGTGTGTCCTTCCGCCGTGCCATGCGCAAGGGCATCCAGTCCGCGCAGCGTGCCGGCGCCAAGGGCATCCGGGTGCAGGTCTCCGGCCGCCTCGGCGGTGCGGAGATGAGCCGTACCGAGTTCTACCGCGAGGGGCGCGTGCCGCTGCACACCCTGCGCGCGAACATCGACTACGGCTTCTACGAGGCCCGCACCACCTTCGGCCGGATCGGCGTGAAGGTCTGGGTCTACAAGGGCGACATGACCGAGCGCGAGTTCGCTCGTGAGCAGGCGTCGCAGGCACCGCGTTCCCAGGGCCGTGGCCGTGGCGAGCGTGGGGACCGCGGCGGCGACCGTGGCCCGCGTGGCGGTGGCCGCCGGAACGAGCGTGCGGAGGCCCCCCGGGCCGCCGAGGCTGCCGCTCCGGCCGAGACCGCCGCTCCTGAGACCGGAACGGAGGCCTGAGCCGTGCTGATCCCGCGTCGGCTGAAGCACCGCAAGCAGCACCACCCCAAGCGCTCCGGCGCCGCCACGGGTGGCACCACGATCGCCTTCGGCGACTTCGGCATCCAGGCTCTCGAGCCCGCCTACGTCACCAACCGGCAGATCGAGGCTGCGCGTATCGCCATGACCCGCCACATCAAGCGTGGTGGAAAGGTCTGGATCAACATCTACCCGGACCGTCCGCTCACCAAGAAGCCCGCCGAGACCCGCATGGGTTCCGGTAAGGGTTCCCCGGAGTGGTGGGTCGCCAACGTCAAGCCCGGCCGAGTGATGTTCGAGCTCGCCGGTGTCCCGGAGCCGCTGGCTCGCGAGGCCATGCGCCGCGCGCAGCACAAGCTCCCGATGAAGACCCGTTTCGTGGTTCGCGAGGGTGGTAACTGATGGCTATCGGCACCAAGGACCTGGCTCCCAGCGAGCTGGACACCTTTGACGACGAGCGCCTCGTGGCCGAGCTGAAGAAGGCCAAGGAGGAGCTGTTCAACCTGCGGTTCCAGTCGGCCACCGGCCAGCTCGAGAGCCACGGGCGCCTCAAGGCCGTGCGTCGCGACATCGCGCGGATCTACACGATCCTGCGCGAGCGCGAGCTCGGTATCCGGACTGCGCCGAGTGCGAGCGAGTGAGGACTCGATGAGCGAGAACACCAACGAGACCACTGCCGTGCAGGCGCGGCCGTACCGCAAGACGCGGCGCGGCTACGTGGTCAGCGACAAGATGGACAAGACCGTCGTGGTCGAAGTCGAGGACCGGGTCAAGCACCCGCTCTACGGCAAGGTCATCCGGCGGACGAGCAAGGTCAAGGTCCACGACGAGGCCTCGCAGGCCGGCGTCGGCGACCTGGTCGTGATCATGGAGACCCGCCCGCTGTCCGCCACCAAGCGGTGGCGTCTGGTGGAGATCCTCGAGAAGGCGAAGTAGGCCTTCCCTCTTCTCCCCCCTTATCCGTTCGGCCAGGCTCGCACCTCGCGGCGTGAGAACCGGCAGACGACAGGAGTTAGTCAATGATTCAGCAGGAGTCGCGACTTCGGGTCGCCGACAACACGGGTGCCAAGGAGATTCTGTGCATCCGCGTTCTCGGTGGGTCCGGCCGTCGCTACGCCGGTATCGGTGACGTCATCGTCGCCACCGTCAAGGACGCGATCCCGGGCGGCAACGTCAAGAAGGGCGACGTCGTCAAGGCGGTCGTCGTGCGCACCCGCAAGGAGCGCCGGCGCGTGGACGGCTCGTACATCAAGTTCGACGAGAACGCTGCGGTGATCCTCAAGAACGACGGCGAGCCGCGCGGTACCCGCATCTTCGGCCCCGTGGGTCGCGAGCTGCGCGACAAGAAGTTCATGAAGATCATCTCGCTGGCTCCGGAGGTGATCTGATCATGGCGAAGATCAAGAAGGGCGACCTGGTGGTCGTCATCTCGGGTTCGCGCAAGGACCGTGGCAAGCAGGGCCGTGTGCTCGAGGTGCTGACGGACCGCGACCGTGTGATCGTCGAGGGCATCCACCGCGTCACGAAGCACGTCAAGGTCGGTCAGTCGCAGCGCGGCTCCCGCACCGGCGGCATCGAGACGGTCGAGGCGCCCATCCACATCAGCAACGTGATGCTGGTCGACCCCGAGACCAAGCGTGGTACCCGGGTCGGCTACCGCACCGAGCAGGTCGAGCGTGACGGCCGCACCCGCACTGCGCGGGTCCGCGTCGCCAAGCGCTCCGGTAAGGACATCTGATGACCGCCGAGACCACCTACCCGACGCCGCGTCTGAAGACCCGGTACAACGAGGAGATCCGCTCGACGCTCCGCTCCGAGTTCGATCACGAGAACATCAACCAGGTCGCGCGCCTGGTGAAGGTCGTCGTGAACATGGGCGTGGGCGACGCGGCGAAGGACTCGAAGCTGATCGAGGGCGCGATCCGCGACCTCCAGCAGATCACCGGTCAGAAGCCGCAGGTGACCAAGGCCCGCAAGTCCATCGCGCAGTTCAAGCTGCGTGAGGGCATGCCGATCGGCGCCCACGTGACGCTGCGCGGCGACCGGGCCTGGGAGTTCCTGGACCGCCTGCTGTCCACCGCACTGCCCCGGATCCGCGACTTCCGCGGGCTGTCCGCCAAGCAGTTCGACGGGCACGGCAACTACACCTTCGGTCTCACGGAGCAGTCGATGTTCCACGAGATCGACCAGGACAAGATCGACCGTGTCCGCGGTATGGACATCACGGTCGTCACCACCGCGACCACCGACGAGGAGGGCCGGGCGCTGCTGAAGCACCTGGGCTTCCCCTTCAAGGAGGACTGACATGGCGAAGACCGCCCTGAAGAACAAGGCCGCGGGCAAGCAGAAGTTCGCCGTGCGGGCCTACACCCGGTGCCAGCGGTGCGGTCGTCCGCACTCCGTGTACCGCAAGTTCGGGCTGTGCCGGATCTGCCTGCGGGAGATGGCCCACGCCGGCCAGCTCCCCGGTGTGACCAAGAGCAGCTGGTAACCAACGACGTCGCAGGTCCGCGGACGGGCCCGGCCACCTAGGCCGGCCCGCCGCGGATACCACGGCGAGGAAGGGCAAACGCCCCCATGACGATGACCGACCCGATCGCAGACTTCCTGACCCGTCTGCGGAACGCGAACTCGGCGCACCACGACGAGGTCACGATTCCGTACTCGAAGCTGAAGTCGCACATCGCGGAGATCCTCCAGGCGGAGGGTTACATCTCCGGCTGGACCGTCGAGGACGCCCGCGTGGGCAAGAACCTCGTGGTCTCCCTCAAGTACGGCCCGAACCGCGAGCGTGCGCTCGTCGGTATCAAGCGCGTGTCCAAGCCCGGTCTGCGGGTGTACACGAAGTCCACCAACCTGCCCAAGGTGCTCGGCGGCCTGGGCGTGGCGATCCTGTCCACGTCCTCCGGTCTCCTCACCGACAAGCAGGCCGCCAAGAAGGGCGTGGGTGGGGAAGTCCTCGCCTACGTCTGGTAAGTCCGAGACGGAAAGGAAGTCAAGCAATGTCTCGAATCGGCAGACTCCCCGTCCCGGTCCCGACCGGTGTGGACGTCAACATTGATGGCGCCGTGGTGACGGTCAAGGGCCCCAAGGGCACCCTGACCCACACCGTCGCCTCCCCGATCCAGGTCGCTCGCGACGAGGACGGTGCCCTGGTGGTCACCCGTCCCGACGACGAGCGCCTCTCCCGCTCGCTGCACGGCCTGACCCGCACCCTGATCTCGAACCTCGTCACCGGTGTCACCGCCGGCTACGAGAAGAAGCTCGAGATCGTGGGCACCGGTTACCGCGTGACCGCCAAGGGCTCGGACCTCGAGTTCGCCCTGGGCTTCAGCCACCCGGTGGTCGTCAGCGCCCCCGAGGGCATCACCTTCGCCGTCGAGTCCCCGACCAAGTTCTCGGTCGCCGGCATCGACAAGCAGCAGGTGGGCGAGGTCGCCGCCAACATCCGGAAGATCCGCAAGCCCGAGCCCTACAAGGGCAAGGGTGTGCGCTACGCGGGCGAGAACGTCCGCCGCAAGGTCGGAAAGGCTGGTAAGTAAGCCATGGCGATCATCGTCAAGGGCAAGGGCAAGTCCATCGCCCGTAAGCGCCGCCACCTGCGTCTGCGCAAGAAGATCGCGGGCACCGCCGCGCGTCCGCGCCTGGTCGTGACCCGGTCCAACCGGAACATCGTCGCCCAGATCGTCGACGACGGCGTGGGCCGCACCCTGGTGTCGGCCTCGTCGCTGGAGGCGGACCTGCGCGCCGCCGACGGCGACAAGAGCGCCAAGGCCAAGCGGGTCGGCGAGCTGATCGCCGAGCGCGCCAAGGCCGCCGGCATCGACGCGGTGGTCTTCGACCGCGGCGGTAACAAGTACCACGGCCGGGTGGCCGCGGTCGCCGACGCCGCCCGCGAGGGTGGGCTGGCCCTGTGACCACGACCATTCCCGCATCGAAGGTGAGGAACCACTGATGGCTGCTCCTCAGCGCAGCAACACGGGCGCACCGCAGGGTGGTGGCGACCGCCGCGATGGTGGCCGCCGCGACAACCGCCGCGGGGACGCCCAGGAGAAGAGCGCGTTCCTGGAGCGCGTCGTCTCGATCAACCGTGTCGCCAAGGTCGTCAAGGGTGGTCGTCGCTTCAGCTTCACCGCCCTGGTGGTCGTGGGCGACGGCGACGGCACCGTGGGTGTCGGCTACGGCAAGGCCAAGGAGGTGCCCGCGGCGATCGCCAAGGGTGTCGAGGAGGCGAAGAAGAACTTCTTCCGCGTCCCCCGCATCCAGGGCACCATCACCCACCCGATCCAGGGTGAGGCCGCTGCCGGTGTCGTCTTCCTGCGTCCCGCCTCCCCGGGTACCGGTGTGATCGCCGGTGGTCCGGTGCGTGCGGTGCTGGAGTGCGCCGGCGTGCACGACATCCTGTCCAAGTCCCTGGGTTCCTCCAACGCCATCAACATCGTGCACGCCACGGTGGCGGCGCTGAAGGGCCTGGAGGAGCCGGCCGCCGTGGCCGCGCGCCGCGGCAAGACCCTCGAGGAGGTCGCCCCGGCGGCCCTCCTGCGGTCCCAGGCCGCCGGTCGCCCGGACAAGGCAGAGAAGGTGGGTGCGTGATGGCCCGCCTGAAGGTGACCCAGACCAAGTCCGCCATCGGCGGTAAGCAGAACCAGCGCGACACGCTGCGCACCCTGGGCCTCAAGCGGATCGGCGACGTCGTCGTCAAGGAGGACCGTCCCGAGATCCGCGGCATGGTCAACACGGTGACGCACCTGGTCGCGGTCGAGGAGGTGGAGTGACGATGGCTGACGAGAAGAAGGCCACTGAGTCCACGGCTCCGGAGGAGGCGCCGGCCAAGGCTCCGAAGGCGACCAAGGCGAAGGCTGCGGCCTCCGAGGCTGCGGCCGAGAAGCCCGCCGCCAAGAAGCCGGCCGCCAAGGCGAAGACCGAGGCTGCGGCCGCGGACAAGCCGAAGGCCGCCGCCAAGAAGCCCGCTGCCACCAAGGCCGCCAAGGAGGAGAAGACCACTGAGGGTGCCGGCGGCACGCTCAAGGTCCACCACCTCCGCCCGGCCCCCGGCGCCAAGACCGCCAAGACCCGCGTGGGTCGTGGTGAGGCGTCGAAGGGTAAGACGGCCGGCCGCGGTACCAAGGGCACCAAGGCCCGGTACCAGGTGCCGGAGCGCTTCGAGGGTGGGCAGATGCCGCTGCACATGCGGCTGCCCAAGCTCCGCGGCTTCAAGAACCCGTTCCGGGTCGAGTACCAGGTCGTGAACCTGGAGAAGCTCGCGTCGCTGTACCCCGAGGGTGGCGAGGTCACCGTCGAGGACCTGGTGGCCAAGGGTGCGGTCCGCAAGGGCCAGCCGGTCAAGGTGCTCGGTGCCGGTGAGCTCACCGTGAAGCTCTCGGTCGCGGTGGACGCGCTGTCCGGTTCGGCCAAGGACAAGATCCTGGCCGCCGGCGGCAGCATCGCGCAGCAGGACTGAGTCGGACGACGGGGCCGGTGGGATTCCTCCCACCGGCCCCGTTGCCGTCTCCACGGTCGGTCGCCCCCGGCTCCCCGGCCGACCACCCCCGGTCACCTGGTGGGGCACCGGATACCCGTGTCCCGCGGGTTGTCCGTTAAGGTTCCTCAGAGACATCTGAGCCGAGCCATGCCCGGAACGGATCGACCAGCAGGCAGACCCCCGGCAGCACGCCGGCCCGGACCGGCTCCGCCGGACGACATCCCGCCCGTCGGCGGAAGCAGGAGGACAGGTGCTCAGCGCATTCGTGCGGGCCTTCAGGACCCCGGACCTGCGGCGCAAGCTGCTGTTCACGATCGCGATCATGGTCGTGTTCCGGATCGGCTCATTCCTGCCCACCCCTGGCGTCTCGTACTCCAACGTCCAGGTCTGCATCGAGCAGTCCGGGTCGGACAGCGGCGTCCTGGGGATCGTGAACCTGTTCAGCGGTGGGGCCCTGCTCCAGCTGTCGGTGTTCGCGCTCGGGATCATGCCGTACATCACCGCCAGCATCATCGTCCAGCTGCTGCGCGTGGTGATCCCGCGGTTCGAGGCCCTGCACAAGGAGGGCCAGTCCGGCACCGCGAAGCTGACCCAGTACACCCGGTACCTCACCATCGGCCTGGCGGTGCTGCAGTCCACCACCGTGATCATCACCGCGCGCAACGGCGGCCTGTTCACCGGCTGCTCGGTGGAGGTGATCCCGGACGGGTCGATCCAGACCACCGCGCTGATGATCCTCACCATGACCGCCGGTACCGGCCTGATCATGTGGCTGGGCGAGCTGATCACCGAGCGCGGTGTCGGCAACGGCATGTCCCTGCTGATCTTCACCTCGATCGCGGCGCAGTTCCCGAGCGCCATGTGGTCGATCGCCGGTGGCTCCGGCGGCCTGGGCGCCTTCGCGATCGTGCTGCTGATCATCATCCTGGTGATCGGCCTGGTCGTGTTCGTCGAGCAGTCCCAGCGCCGGGTGCCGGTGCAGTACGCCAAGCGGATGGTCGGGCGCCGGACCTACGGCGGGTCGAGCACCTACATCCCGATCAAGATCAACATGGCCGGTGTGATCCCGGTGATCTTCGCGTCCTCGCTGCTGCAGGTGCCGGCGCTGCTGGCCGGCTTCGGCGACCAGACCGCGGGCTGGAAGCAGTGGGTGGCGAACAACCTGGCCAACCAGGGCGCCCCGCTGCACATCGGCCTGTACGTGCTGCTGATCGTGTTCTTCTGCTACTTCTACACCGCCATCACGTTCAACCCGGACGAGGTCGCGGACAACATGAAGAAGTACGGCGGCTTCATCCCCGGCATCCGGGCCGGCAAGCCGACCGCCGAGTACCTCGACTACGTGATCACCCGGATCACCGCGCCGGGTTCGATCTACCTGGCCCTGGTCGCCCTGATCCCGACCATCGCGTTCATCGTGCTCGGCGTCGGGACCTCGATCCCGTTCGGCGGCTCGTCGATCCTGATCGTGGTCGGGGTCGGCCTGGAGACCGTCAAGCAGATCGAGTCCCAGCTCCAGCAGCGTCACTACGAAGGGTTCCTGCGATGAGTTCGCCCCGTCTGATCCTGCTCGGCGCCCCCGGTGCCGGGAAGGGCACCCAGGCTGCCCGGCTGGCCGAGCGCCTGGGGATCCCGGCGATCTCCACCGGCGACATCTTCCGCGCCAACATCAAGGGCGGCACGGACCTGGGCCGGGCAGCGCAGGAGTACACCTCCCGCGGCGAGCTGGTCCCGGACGAGATCACCGACTCGATGGTCCGCGACCGGCTGGCCGAGTCCGACGCCGCCGAGGGCTTCCTGCTGGACGGTTACCCGCGCAACACCGCGCAGGTGGCCGCGCTGGACGCCACCCTGACCGACGCGGGCACCGCGCTGGACCTGGCCGTCGAGCTCACCGTCGACCCCGAGGTCGTGGTGCCGCGGCTGCTCAAGCGTGCCGAGATCGAGGGCCGCGAGGACGACACCGAGGACGTCATCCGCCGCCGGCTGGACGTCTACGCCGCCGAGACCGCGCCGATCTCCGGGCTGTACGCCGCCCGGGGCCTGCTGGTGCAGGTCGACGGCCTGGGCGAGGTCGACGAGGTCACCGAGCGGCTGCTGGCCGCGATCTCGGCCCGGCTGGGCTGATGTCCTTCATCGGCCGCGAGAAGATCGAGCTCAAGACCCCGGACCAGATCCGCCTGATGCGGCGGGCCGGGCTGGTGGTGGCCGACGCACTGGCCGCCGCCCGTGCCGCGGCGGTGCCGGGTGCGACCACCGCCGATCTGGACGCGGCCGCCGCCGGGGTGATCGCCGCCGCCGGTGCCACCCCGTCCTTCCTGGGCTACTACGACTACCCGGCCACCATCTGCGCCTCGGTCAACGACGAGGTGGTGCACGGCATCCCGGGGGACCGGGTGCTGCAGCCCGGTGACCTGGTCTCGATCGACTGCGGCGCGATCGTCGAGGGCTGGCACGGCGACTCGGCGTTCTCCGTGGTGCTGGACCCGGCCGACCCGGCTTACCAGGCGCTGGTGGACGTGACCGAGCGGGCGATGTGGGACGCGATCGCCGCCCTGTGGTCCGGCGACGGGCTCGCCGACCGGCTGAACGTGGTCGGGGAGGCGGTGGAGGGCGCGGTGGACGCCAGCGGCGGCTCCTACGGCATCATCGAGGAGTACGTCGGGCACGGCATCGGCACCCAGATGCACCTGCCGCCGGACGTGCTCAACTACCGGGTCCGCGACCGACTGCCGAAGCTCAAGGCCGGAATGTGCCTGGCGATCGAGCCGATGATCACGGCGGGCACCATCGCGACCGAGACGCTGGCCGACGACTGGACCGTGATCACCGCGGACGGGTCCCGGGCCGCGCACTGGGAGCACACCGTGGCACTGTTCGAGGACGGCCTGTGGGTGCTGACCGCGGTGGACGGGGGAGCCGCGGAACTGACCGCCCGGGGCATCCCGGTGGCGGCGCTGGACTGAACCGTTCGCATTTCCCCGACGGTGGCCGATGGCGTATGCTCATCCGTTGGGTGTGCGCCCTCGCGCTGTCGCACGCTCGTCCGTGGGTTCGCCGTTCATCCGGCAGTGCCCGCGCGCGAGCTCGGCACGGTGGGGGACCGGGCACACGCACCGCATCTCGATCCAGCCGGGACACCGGCAGGGGTGCGGGTCGGAAGTGAAGCACAACAGTTAGCGGAGGACATGGCGAAGAAGGACGGTGTCATCGAGATCGAGGGCAGCGTGGTCGAGGCTCTGCCGAACGCGATGTTCCGCGTCGAGCTGACGAACGGTCACAAGGTTCTCGCCCACATCTCGGGCAAGATGCGCCAGCACTACATCCGGATCCTCCCCGAGGACCGGGTGGTGGTCGAGCTCAGCCCGTACGACCTGTCCCGCGGGCGCATCGTCTACCGCTACAAGTAAACCGACCGATCGAGCATCGCCGCTGGCCCGGCTGGGAAGTCGGGCTCCGGCGGCGGAGGAACAGGCCATGAAGGTCAAGCCCAGCGTCAAGAAGATCTGCGACAAGTGCAAGGTGATCCGCCGGCACGGTCGTGTCCAGGTGATCTGCGAGAACCTGCGCCACAAGCAGCGTCAGGGCTGATTCAGCCCGGACCCAGGTCCGATTGACCCCAGGTGACCCACGAGCGGTCACCGTCAGCGCATCGCCGCACCGCACCACCCCCCGGGTGGTCGGTGAACCCCCGGTCCGGAGGCCGGGGCCCGCAGCCGAGCGGGAGGACGATGGGGAAGACCTCCGGACGAAGTACAGGAGCCGTCAGGCACATGGCACGTCTTATCGGCGTCGACCTCCCCCGCGAGAAGCGGCTGGAGATCGCGCTCACCTACATCTACGGCGTGGGTCGCACCCGCGCCAAGGCCACGCTCGAGGCGACCGGGATCAGCCCGGACGTCCGCGTGAAGGACCTGGACGACGCCCAGCTGGTCGCACTGCGCGACTACCTGGAGGGCAACTACAAGCTCGAGGGTGACCTCCGCCGTGAGGTTGCCGCCGACATCCGCCGCAAGGTCGAGATCGGCTGCTACGAGGGTCTGCGTCACCGTCGCGGCCTCCCGGTGCGTGGTCAGCGCACCAAGACCAACGCTCGTACCCGCAAGGGCCCGAAGCGCACCGTCGCCGGCAAGAAGAAGGCCGGCCGCAAGTAAGCCGCCGGCGGCCCGCGTGCTGATCCAGCACCGCAGGGCCGGCAGCAGCACGCGACCCGTAGACCCGCAGCAGAGAGAACGAGCGAATGCCTCCCAAGACCCGTACCGGTGTGCGCAAGCCGCGCCGCAAGGAGAAGAAGAACATCTCCGTGGGCCAGGCCCACATCAAGAGCACCTTCAACAACACGATCGTCTCGATCACCGACCCGAGCGGTGCGGTGATCTCCTGGGCCTCCGGCGGCGACGTCGGCTTCAAGGGCTCCCGCAAGTCGACCCCCTACGCCGCCGGCATGGCGGCCGAGGCCGCTGCTCGCAAGGCGCAGGAGCACGGCATGAAGAAGGTCGACGTCTTCGTCAAGGGCCCGGGCTCCGGTCGTGAGACCGCGATCCGCTCCCTGACCGCCGCTGGTCTCGAGGTGGGCTCGATCCAGGACGTGACGCCGCAGGCGCACAACGGCTGCCGCCCCCCGAAGCGTCGCCGCGTCTGATCCCGTCGCCACCGGTGTCCCGGTCTCGTTCGCGAGGCCGGGACGCCTGTGGCTGGTCGCCCGGGTGGACCGAGACCCGCGCGGCCCTTTGCGTACCTGCGCTGCGTCATATGGCGGACGCACGCTGAGAGGAACACCGAAGTGCTCATCGCACAGCGCCCCACCCTGACCGAAGAGGTCATCTCGGAGAACCGGTCCCGGTTCTCCATCGAGCCGCTCGAGCCCGGCTTCGGCTACACGCTGGGCAACTCCCTGCGCCGGACGCTGCTGTCGTCCATCCCCGGCGCCGCCGTGACCAGCATCCGGATCGACGGTGTGCTGCACGAGTTCAGCACCGTCCCGGGGGTCAAGGAGGATGTCACCGAGATCATCCTCAACATCAAGAACCTGGTCGTCTCCTCGGAGAACGACGAGCCGGTCGTGATGTACCTGCGCAAGCAGGGCACCGGTGACGTGACCGCCGCCGACATCGTGCCGCCGGCCGGTGTCGAGGTGCACAACCCCGACCTGCACCTGGCGACGCTGAACGAGAAGGGCAAGCTCGAGATCGAGCTGACCGTCGAGCGCGGCCGTGGCTATGTGTCGGCCAACCAGAACAAGGCGATGGAAGCCGAGATCGGCCGGATCCCGGTCGACTCGATCTACTCGCCGGTGCTCAAGGTCACCTACAAGGTCGAGGCCACCCGTGTCGAGCAGCGCACCGACTTCGACAAGCTGATCGTCGACGTCGAGACCAAGGCCGCCATCTCGCCGCGGGACGCCCTGGCGTCGGCCGGCAAGACCCTGGTCGAGCTGTTCGGTCTGGCCCGGGAGCTGAACGTCGAGGCCGAGGGCATCGAGATCGGCCCGTCGCCGACCGACCAGGCCCTGGCCGCCGACCTGGCGCTGCCGATCGAGGACCTGCAGCTGACCATCCGGTCCTACAACTGCCTCAAGCGCGAGGGCATCCACACGGTGGGCGAGCTCGTGGCGCGTTCCGAGGCCGACCTGCTCGACATCCGCAACTTCGGTGCGAAGTCGATCACCGAGGTCAAGGAGAAGCTGGCCGAGCTGAACCTGTCCCTCAAGGACAGCCCGCTCGACTTCGACCCGACCGCCGCCGCGTACTACGACGGTGACGAGGGCGACTTCGCCGAGGACGAGCAGTACTGACGCCGGGGAGGCCGGCGACGGATGCCGGCCAGCCCATCATTGGAACCAAGGAGTAACGACATGCCTACGCCCACCAAGGGTCCCCGGCTCGGTGGCGGTCCGGCGCACGAGCGGCTGATCCTGGCCAACCTGGCCACTGCGCTGTTCGAGCACAAGCGGATCACCACCACCGAGACCAAGGCGAAGCGCCTTCGTCCGCTGGCCGAGCGCCTGATCACCTTCGCCAAGCGCGGTGACCTGCATGCCCGTCGCCGGGTGCTGACCGTCGTGCGCGACAAGTCCGTGGTGCACACCCTGTTCACCGAGATCGCCCCGGCGATGGCGGAGCGTCAGGGCGGCTACACCCGGATCACCAAGATCGGCCCCCGCAAGGGTGACAACGCGCCGATGGCCGTGATCGAGCTCGTGCTCGAGCCGGTCTCGCCGAAGCAGGCCGTGGTCCGCGAGGCCGCCAAGGCTGCCGAGAAGGCCGCGCCGAAGACCGAGGAGGCTCCGGTCGAGGAGACCACCGAGGCTCCGGCCGAGGACGCGACCGAGGCGACCGAGGCTCCGGCCGAGGAGACCGCCGAGGAGACCACGGACGAGGCCGACAAGGCCTGAGTCCGGCTGCTACGCACGAGGCCCGGTCCGCCCCCGCCACGGGGTGGGCCGGGCCTTGTCGTGTCCGCGGCGGTAGCGTCGGGGCATGGTGCCGGTGCTCTTCGTCCACGGTCTGCGGACCTCCCGGACCATGTGGCGGCACCAGCAGCAGGCGCTGGAGCGGTTCGGCTGCCGGACCCTGGCGGTGGACCTGCCCGGCCACGGCGAGCGGCGCGGCGAGCGGTTCACCCTGGACGGCGCGGTCAGGGCGGTGGCGGACGGGGTGGACGCCCTGGGCGGCCGGGCGCTGGTGGTCGGGTTGTCGCTCGGCGGGTACGTGGCGATCGCGCACGCGGCGCGGCATCCGGAGCAGGTGGCCGGGCTGGTCGCGGCGAGCTGCTGCACCCGGCCGCTGCGGCTGCTGGTGGACGGCTGGGCGGTGCTGGCCCGGGGGATCGCCCGGCTGCCGGACGGCGGGGCCGGGCTGAACCAGCGCTCGGTGGATGCGGTGCTGTCGCGGCAGGCGGCACAGGACGTCGCGGCGGGCGGCTTCGCGCTGGACGTGATGGACGACGTGCTGCGCGCGATGCGGGCCGCGGACCCGGTGGGCGACCTGAGCCGGGTCACCGCGCCGGTGTGGCTGGTGAACGGCCGCTACGACCACTTCCGCGGCGAGGAGCGCCGGTTCCTGGCGGCCTGCCGGGACGGCCGGCTGGTGATCGTGCCGCGGGCCACCCACCTGGTCAGCCTGAGCGCCCCGGTCGCCTTCACCCGGGTTCTGCTGGACGTGCTGGCCGAGGTCAGTCGGTGCTCAGCGCCCAGGCCCGCACCCCACCGGTGATCCCGGCCTGGTTGGGCACGATCACCACGTCGTCGCCGAGCCGGGCCAGGCTGGTCGCGGTGATCGCCCGGGAGTTGCCGCCGCCCAGGTAGAGCCGGTCCCAGCGGAACACCGGTCGCAGGCCGTCGATCATCCGGCGCACCCGGCGGGACCACATCGCGTCGCCGAGCCGGGCGCGCTGGATCTGGCCGATGTACTCGTCGTAGGTGGTGCCGCGGTGGATCGGGGCGTGCGACCACTCCAGGTGCGGGGCCAGCCGGCCGCCGTCGAACAGTGCCGAGCCGAGACCGGTGCCCAGGGTCAGCACCAGCTCGACGCCCGAGCCGGAGACCACCCCGGCGCCGTGCACCTCGGCGTCGTTCAGCACCAGTGCCGGGACGCCCAGCCGCCGCTCGAACGCCGCCCGGATGTCGCAACCGGCCCAGGCGTCCACCAGCTCCGGCTCGACCCGGGTGTGCGGCCCGGAGCGGGTCACGTAGTGCGGGGTGGCGACCACCACGCCGTGCCGGATCATCCCGGGCATGCCGACCGTGACCCGGTCGGCGGGCGGCAGTTGCCCGGCGATGTCGGCGATGGTGTCCACCAGGCGCTCCGGCGGGAGCGGGTAGGGCGTCGGCACCCGGACCGCCGGGGCGTGCAGCGTGCCGGAGGCGTCCAGCACGGAGGCCTTGATCCCGCCACCGCCGCAGTCGACGGCCAGGGTGTACGGACTGGGCGAGGCGGTGGGCACCGGTCAACGGTAGAGCAGCGGGAGGGTCGTAGGCTCATCGGGTGCCCGAGCTGCCCCCCGCCACCCCCGTGCGTGTCCGGATCGATCTGGCCTACGACGGCACCGACTTCGCCGGGTGGGCCCGCCAGCCCGGGCTGCGCACCGTGCAGGGGGCGGTGGAGGACGGTCTGGCACTGGTGCTGCGCTCGGAGCACCGCGGGCATGCCGCCCCCCGGGTGACCGTGGCCGGCCGGACCGATGCCGGGGTGCACGCCCGCGGCCAGGTGCTGCACGTGGACATCCCCGCCGAGGTCTGGGCCGAGCTGCCCGGGCGCTCCGACCGCGACCCGGCCACCGCGCTGCGCACCCGGCTGACCGGGGTGCTGCCGCCGGATGTGGTGATCCGCCGGGCGCAGGTCGCCGCCGACGGCTTCGACGCCCGGTTCTCCGCGCTGGCCCGGCGGTACGTGTACCGGATCTGCGACGACCCGGAGCTGCGCGACCCGCTGCGCCGGGCACACGTGGTCTGGCACCGCCGCCCGCTCGACGTCGCGGCGATGCACACCGGCGCGCAGCGGGTGCTCGGCCGGCACGACTTCGCCGCGTTCTGCAAGCCGCGGGAGGGTGCCACCACCATCCGCACCCTGGACGAGCTGAGCTGGACCCGGGCCTCCGGCGGGCCGGATGCCGGCCTGGTGGTCGCCACCGTGCGGGCGGACGCGTTCTGCCACTCGATGGTGCGGGCCCTGGTCGGGGCCAGCCTGGCGGTGGGGGAGCACCGGCGGGGGATCGACTGGCCGGCCGAGCTGCTGGTCGGTGGCCGCCGGGACCCGGGCTCCGCGGTCGCCCCGCCGCACGGCCTCACGCTGGAGGAGGTGCTCTACCCGCCGGACGCGGAGCTGGCCGCCCGGGCGGTGCGGACCCGGGCACCCCGGTCCGCCGATGACGTGGAACGGCCGCCGCTGCCCCGCCCCGGCGACTGATCGGGGCGGAACAGCGGCGGCCGGGTCAGGGGGTCAGAACTCCTGGTCCTCGTCGATGACGTGCACCGCGGCCTCCTCGGCGGAGGCGGCACCACCGTCCACCCCGGCATCCACGGCGAACTGGTCGTTGCCACCGGCCTCGACCGCATCGTCGTCCTCGGCCAGGCGCCCGGCCCGGTCGGGCTGGCGGGCCGGATCCACCGGCGGGTCGGCGTCCCAGATCTCGGGCTCCTCCTCGGCCACCCGCTGGTCCAGGGTCTCGCCCCGGGACTCCTCCCAGGGGGTCTCGCCCCAGTGGCTGACCGCGGGGCGCGGCCGCTCCGGCGGGGAGTAGCCCTCGTCGAGCAGGTCGGCCACGCCGCGCTCGACCAGCGTGTCCTCCTCGGGCAGCTGGTTCGCGTCGCCCTCGGCGCCGGTGGCGGGATCGGTGCTGGTGGCAGGGGTGTCCTCGGTCATGGGACCACGGTCGCACCGCCCGGGTCCGGTCGCCAGCGGAGGGCAAATGACCTGGCTCACCGCGGGGGTCCGGGGGCATCCTGACCGGCATGGGCCACCTCGATGTCAACGGAGTCGGGTACGTGCTGCCCGACGGCCGGCCGCTGCTGAACGAGGTGCACCTGCGCGTCGGTGAGGGCAGCCGGATCGCGCTGATCGGGCCGAACGGCGCCGGCAAGTCCACCCTGCTGCGGATCATCACCGGCGAGCTGACCCCGCACGGCGGCACGGTCACCGGCTCCGGCGGGCTGGGCGTGATGCGCCAGGACGTGGGCCGGATCGCCGACGACCGTTCGGTGCGCGACCTGCTGGCCGAGCTCACCCCGGGCGCGGTGGGCGCGGCGGCGCGGGAACTGTCCGCGGCCGAGCTGGCGATGATGGAGTCCGACGACGAGCCGGCCCAGATGCGTTACGCCCAGGCGCTCGCCGACTGGGCGGACGTCGGCGGCTACGAGGTCGAGGCCGACTGGGACCGGGTCACCGACGCAGTGCTGTCCATCCCGTTCGAGCGGGCCCAGCACCGCGGGGTCCGCACGCTGTCCGGCGGGGAGCAGAAGCGGCTGGTGCTGGAGGCGCTGCTGCGCGGCCCGCAAGAGGTGCTGCTGCTGGACGAGCCGGACAACGCCCTGGACGTGCCGACCAAGCGCTGGCTGGAACGGCGCCTGATCGACTCGGACAAGACCGTCCTGCTGGTCAGCCACGACCGCGAGCTGCTCAGCCGGGTGCCGACCGCGATCGCCACCCTGGAACCGCGGCCGGCCGGCGCCGGGATCTGGATCCACGGGGGTGGCTTCGGCGGCTACGCCCAGGCCCGCGCGGACCGGATGGCCCGCCAGGAGGAACTGCTCCGCCGCTGGGAGGAGGAGCGCGCCCAGCTCAAGGCGCTGGTGCAGATGTACAAGCAGAAGGCCGCCTACAACTCCGACATGGCCAGCCGCTACCAGTCCGCTCAGACCCGGCTGCGCAGGTTCGAGGAGGCCGGGCCGCCGGAGCAGTTGGCCGCCGAGCAGCACGTGCGGGTCCGGTTGCAGGGCGGCCGCACCGCCAAGCGCGCCGTGATCGCGGAACGCCTGGAATTGACCGGGCTGATGCAGCCCTTCGATCTGGAGATCTGGTTCGGCGAGCGGGTGGCGGTGCTCGGGTCGAACGGCTCGGGCAAGTCGCACTTCCTGCGGCTGCTGGCCGCCGGTGGCACCGACCCGGAACCGGAGCAGCGACCGGTGGATGCGCTGCCGATCGAACCGGTGCGGCACACCGGCCTGGCCCGGCTCGGCTCACGGGTGCTGCCGGGGTTCTTCGCGCAGAACCGCCAGCACGCCCAGGACGCCGAGTTCGCCGACCGGACGCTGCTGGAGATCCTGCACGCCGGTGACGGCCGCCGGAAGGGGATGGGCCGCGAGCCGGCCAGCCGCGCGCTGGACCGCTATGAGCTGGTCGGGTCGGCCGAGCAGCGGTACGGCACGCTGTCCGGTGGGCAGCAGGCGCGGTTCCACATCCTGCTGCTCGAACTCGGCGGAGCGACCCTGCTGCTGCTGGACGAGCCGACCGACAACCTGGACCTGCACTCGGCCGAGGCGCTGGAGGCCGGGCTGGCCGCCTTCGAGGGCACCGTGGTCGCGGTGACCCACGACCGGTGGTTCGCCCGGGGCTTCGACCGGTTCCTGGTGTTCGGCGAGGACGGCGCCGTGGTGGAGACCCCGGAGCCGGTCTGGGACCAGGGCCGGGTGGTGAGAGCCAGGTGACTTTGACCGTCCCAGGGCGGGGCGGCTACCCTGGTGAGTCGTTGTGCGTTCACCCGTCGAGCACCGGTGCGATCCCACTCGCCCGCTCCCGGCACTGACGTGCGGCAACACATTCATCGGCTGGACCCGGCTTCTACGGGCTGCCGTGGACACAGTCAGATAGAAGAGACGAAGGCTACGACCGTGCGCACGTACACCCCGAAGCCCGGCGACGTCCAGCGGAACTGGTATGTCATCGACGCGACCGATGTTGTCCTGGGCCGCCTGGCCACCCACGTGGCGACTCTGCTGCGCGGCAAGCACAAGGCGACTTTCGCCCCCCACGTGGACGGCGGTGACTTCGTCATCGTCATCAACGCGGAGAAGGTCGCCCTGACCGGCAACAAGCGTGAGACCAAGCTCGCCTACCGCCACTCCGGTTACCCGGGTGGTCTGCGGGCGACCCCGTACTCCGAGCTGCTCGAGAAGCACCCGGAGCGCGCGATCGAGAAGGCTGTCCGGGGCATGCTCCCGAAGAGCTCGCTCGCTCGCCAGCAGCTGTCGAAGCTGAAGGTCTACGCAGGCGCCGAGCACCCGCACGCCGCCCAGCAGCCCCAGCCCTTCGAGATCACCCAGGTCGCGCAGGGCTGACGCCCGCGACGCCAGAACACAGGACGCGAGGAATACCAGTGGCCGAGACCACGGTCGACTTTGACCTTGAGGGCGAGACCCCCAGCAGCTACACCTCCGAGACCGCCGCTCCCGCCGGTCGTGGCCAGAGCCTGACGGCTCCGGGCCAGGCCCTGGGCCGCCGCAAGGAGGCGATCGCCCGCGTGCGCCTGGTGCCCGGCACCGGCCAGTGGAAGATCAACGGGCGCACGCTCGAGGAGTACTTCCCGAACAAGGTGCACCAGCAGCTCGTCAACTCCCCGCTGAAGCTGGTGGAGGTCGAGGGCCGCTTCGACGTCATCGCCCGCATCTCGGGTGGCGGCGTCTCCGGCCAGGCCGGTGCGCTGCGTCTGGGCATCTCCCGGGCGCTGAACGAGATCGACGCCGAGAGCAACCGCCCGGCGCTGAAGAAGGCCGGTTTCCTGACCCGCGACGCCCGCGTCGTGGAGCGCAAGAAGGCCGGTCTCAAGAAGGCCCGCAAGGCCCCGCAGTACTCCAAGCGCTGATCCCAGCGCACGCGGCCGATGGCCCCGAGGGTCCGACCCTCGGGGCCATCGGCCGTTTCGGTGCCGCCAGGTCTGCGGCAGGATCGAACCGCGTCAACGACGGCGTGTGGAAGGAAGGGTCCGCGATGGGACGACTGTTCGGCACCGACGGGGTGCGTGGCCTGGCCAACCGGGACGTCACGGCGGAGGTGGCACTCGACCTGTCGGTGGCCGCCGCGCACGTGCTCGGCACCCGGGGCGAGTTCGCCGGTCACCGGCCGCGCGCCGTCGTCGGCCGCGACCCCCGCGCCTCCGGCGAGTTCCTGTCCGCCGCGGTGGCCGCCGGACTGGCCTCCGCCGGTGTCGACGTGATCAACGTGGGCGTGCTGCCCACCCCCGCGGTCGCGCACCTGACCGGCGCGCTGGACGTCGACCTGGGCGTCGTGCTGTCCGCCTCGCACAACCCGATGCCGGACAACGGGATCAAGTTCCTGGCCCGCGGCGGTCTCAAGCTGGACGACGACCTGGAGCTGGCGATCGAGGCCCGGCTGCGCGAGGACTGGAAGCGACCGGTCGGCGCCGACGTCGGCCGGATCCGCACCGACACCGGCCAGGCCGGGGAGCAGTACATCGAGCACCTGGTGAAGACCATCGGCGGCACCTCGCTCAGCGGGCTGCGGATCGCGGTGGACTGCGCGAACGGCGCCGCCTCCGAGGTCGGTCCCGCGGCGCTGCGCGAGGCCGGCGCCGACGTGGTCGTGATCAACGCCTCCCCGGACGGCCGCAACATCAACGAGGCCTGCGGGTCGACCCACCCCGAGCAGCTGCAGGCGGCCGTGGTCGCCTCCGGCGCCGACCTGGGCGTGGCCTTCGACGGGGACGCCGACCGCTGCCTGGCGGTGGACCACAGCGGCGTGCTGGTCGACGGCGACCAGATCATGGGCGTGCTGGCCCTGGCGCTGCGCGAGCGGGGCGCCCTGGCGCAGGACACCCTGGTGGTCACCGTGATGAGCAACCTCGGCCTGCGGCTCGCGATGCAGGCAGCCGGGGTGCGCACCGTCGAGACCGCGGTCGGCGACCGGTACGTGCTGGAGGAGATGCGGGCGCACGCCTACTCCCTGGGTGGTGAGCAGTCCGGCCACGTGATCATGGCCGACCACGCCACCACCGGCGACGGCACGCTGACCGCCCTGCACCTGGCGGCCCGGGTCGCCGAGACCGGCCAGAAGCTGTCCGAGCTGGCCGGGGTGGTGCGCCGGCTGCCGCAGACCCTGATCAACGTGCCCGGGGTCGCCAAGGACCGCGCCGACTCCGACGAGCCGCTGCTGGCCGCCGTCGCCGCCGCGGAGACCGAGCTGGGCCAGACCGGCCGGGTGCTGCTGCGCCCCTCCGGCACCGAGCCGCTGGTCCGGGTGATGGTCGAGGCCGCCACCCAGGACGACGCCGACCGGGTCGCCGGTGGGCTGGCCGACGTGGTCAAGGACCGGCTGGCGCTGTGACCGGCTGGCCCGCCGCCCCCGGCGCCGAGCACGCCCGGCAGGCCACCTGGCCGGACGAGCTGGTCCGTGAGCAGGTCGCCGCCGTGCTCGCCACCGCCGCCGCGGACCCGAGCGGGATCGTGCCGATCGTCCAGGCCGGTCACCCGGCGCTGCGGATGCGCGCGGTGCCGCTGACCGGTCAGCTCGACGCCGCCACCCTGGCCGAGCTGGTCGCGGTGATGCGCCGCACCATGCACGCCGCACCCGGGGTGGGGCTGGCCGCGCCGCAGATCGGGTTGCCGATCGCGCTGGCCGTGGTCGCCGACCCCGGCGGCGGCGATCCGGAGGTGGAGCAGATCCGCGAGCGGCCCGAGCTGCCGTTCCGGGTGCTGGTGAACCCGCGCTACGACCTGGTGCCCGGCGAGGAGCCGGAGCCGGTCGCGTTCTACGAGGGCTGTCTGAGCGTCGAGGGCTACCAGGCCGTGGTGCCCCGGCTGCGCCGGCTGCGGCTGGTCTGCACCGACGAGCACGGCGCGGCGGTGGACGAGGTACTGCAGGGCTGGCCGGCCCGGATCGTCCAGCACGAGACCGATCACCTGAACGGCGTGCTCTACCTGGACCGGGCGCTGACCCGGTCGCTGTCCACCGTCGAGGAGTACGGCGGTCACTGGGCGAGTCAGCCGCGACCCGAGGAAGCCGCCCGGGTCCTCGGCTTCTGAGCGTCATCCCCGAGGGGGAGAGCACGGTCGTGGGATGTCCTTCGCCCGACCGATGCCGGTGTCGGAACCCCGAGGCACGATAGGGGGAACACCGGGGAGATGTGGGGGCTTTCCCCCATGCCGACCCAGCCGCCCCGCCACCTACCGTTCCAAGCGGTAGCGGGACGACGACTCGGGAGGCGAAGGACAGGTGCTCCAGGACTGGATCGCGGCGATCGAGGGGTGGATCCCCGCGATGGCCGGGTCGCCGTGGGCCTATCCCGCGCTGGCCTTGTTCGCCATGATCGACGGCTTCTTCCCGCCGATCCCGTCGGAGTCGGTGGTGATCGCCCTCGCCTCGCTCTCGGTCGCCCACGGTGAACCCCACCTGCTGCTGATCGGCCTCGCGGCGGCGGTCGGCGCCTGGAGCGGTGACCAGATCGCCTACGTCATCGGCTCCAAGGTGGATGTGCACCGGCTCCGGTTCTTCCGCAGCGAGCGCGGGGCCAAGACGCTGGCCTGGGCGGAGCACGCCCTGGCGCACCGCGGCTCGTCGTTCATCCTGGCGGCCCGGTACATCCCGATCGGCCGGGTCGCGGTCAACATGACCGCCGGTGCGCTCGGCTACCCGCGGCGGCGGTTCATGGGCCTGACCGCGCTGGCCGGCGTGACCTGGGCGGTCTACGGCACCTTGATCGGCGTGGGTGCCGGGGTCTGGCTGGCGGACCACCCGCTGATCGCCGTGGTGGCGGGCGTCGTGGTCGGCACCGTGGTCGGTCTGGCGATCGACTGGGTGCTGCGCCGGTTCACCCGGATCGGGCACACCCCGCCCTCGTCGGCCCCGGCCCCGGCCATCGCGCCGATCCCGGGACCGCCGGTGGTCGCCGCCGGTGCACTGCCGCCCGAGGAGGGCTGCGCACCCCTGCGCTGACCCCGGCACGCCGGTGACCTGGCTCACCCGCCCGGTCACGGCCGGACAACGATCACCGGGTGCCGCGTCACGATCCGGCATCGCCGGGCCGGTTCACCCGAACGGCTGCCTACCCTCGTCCGGGGCCACAGCGCTGTCGCCCCGTCACGTCCCGCCGGGCCGTGGCGAACAGGTGACGGCGGAGGGCGATCGACGTGCGACGGGTGTGGGCGGCAGTGGTGGTGGCGGCCTCGGCCGTGCTCGCCGCGGGCTGTGCCGTCCAGGCCACGCCGACCGTCACCGCGGTGCCCAGTGCGGTCCCGTCCACCGCCCGGGCGATCACCGGCCCCGACTGCCTCGCCCCGCAGGTGTTGGCCGATCTCGGCTTCGACCCCGGCGACCGCGGCTCCGGCTCCGTGCACGCCGACGCCCCGGCGGCCGGTCCGGTGCCGGAGGGCTTCGCGCCGGTGCTGGTGGTCGAGTGCAGCACCGGTGAGCTGCTGACCGACGAGGACGGCCAGTGGGAGGCGGTCACCGCCACCCGCCGCGAGGGTGATCTGGAACCCCTGGTCGAGGCACTGTCCGGCGACCGGACCGCCGCGCCCGGGACCGGGTGCGCCCCGGAGGTGCAGCAGACCGAGCTGTGGCTGGTCGACTCGATGGGCGATGCCGTCCGGGCCGCGGTGCCCGGGTCGGTCTGCGGCCGGCTGCCCTCCCGGGTACGGGCGGAGCTGGACCGGTTGGACGCGGTGGACGTCGAGGCCTACCCGGTCCGGCTGGCCGTGCCACGCAGCGACGGCAGCTGAGCCCTACAGCTTGCGCAGCCGGACCCGGCGCACCGCATGGTCGCGGCCCTTGGTCAGCACCAGGGTGGCCCGGCTCCGGGTCGGCAGGATGTTCTGCACCAGGTTGGGCGCGTTGATCGCGTCCCAGATGCTCTCCGCCTTGGCCACCGCCTCCGCGTCGCTCAGGCTGGCGTACCGGTGGAAGTACGACTCCGGCCGGCTGAACGCGGTCGAGCGCAGCGACAGGAACCGGTCGACGTACCACTGCCGGGCGTCCTCGGTCTTGGCGTCCACGTAGATCGAGAAATCGAAGAAGTCGCTGACCGCCAGGTTGCTGGTGCTGCCCGGCGCGGCCGGACGGGCCGGCTGCAACACGTTCAGGCCCTCCACGATCAGCACGTCCGGGCGGCGGACGACCACCTCGGCGCCCGGCACGATGTCGTAGGTCAGGTGGTCGTACACCGGCGCCCGGACCTCCGCGTGCCCGGCCTTCACCTGCGCGACGAACTGCAGCAGCTTGCGCCGGTCGTAGGACTCCGGGAAGCCCTTGCGTTCCATCAACCCGCGGCGCTGCAGCTCGGCATTCGGGTACAGGAAACCGTCGGTGGTCATCAGCGACACGTTCGGGGTGGCCGGCCAGCGGGCGATCAGCTCGCGCAGCAGCCGCGCGGTGGTCGACTTGCCGACCGCCACCGACCCGGCGACACCGATCACGTACGGGGTGCGGGGGGTGTCCTCGCGCAGGAAGGTCGACGACGCCGCGTGCAGCCGCCGGGTGGCGGTGATGTACAGGTCCAGCAGCCGGGACAGCGGCCGGTAGATCGCGTCCACCTCGGCCAGGTCGATCGGGTCGCCGAGTCCGCGCAGCCGCGTGACGTCGTCGTCACCCAGCGGCAAGGGGGTCGAGGCCGACAACCTGACCCAGGCCTCCCGGTCCAGGTCGACGAACGGGGAGGAGCTGACGGCAGCGTCGGATCGCACCGGACGATTCTGCCTGATCGGCGAGGGTGGCGCGGGCCACAGCGCGTCCAGCGGGACCACCCCCAACGTCTAGACTCGCGGCCATGTGTGGAATCGTCGGGTACGTCGGGGCGCATCGGCCGGATGGCCAGCCGCTGGAGGTCGCGCTCGAGGGCCTGCGCCGGCTGGAGTACCGCGGGTACGACTCCGCGGGGGTCGCCCTGGTCACCGCCGACGGCCTGGCCACCGCCAAGAAGGCCGGCAAGCTGGCGAACCTGGTCGAGGAGCTCGACGCTCACCCGCTGCCGCCGGCCACCGCCGCGATCGGGCACACCCGGTGGGCCACCCACGGCGGTCCCACCGACGTCAACGCGCACCCGCACGTGGCCGGCAAGGTCGCGGTGATCCACAACGGCATCATCGAGAACTTCGCCCCGCTGAAGGAGGCGCTGCTCGCCGAGGGCGCCCAGCTGCTGTCCGAGACCGACACCGAGGTGGTCGCCCACCTGCTGGCCGCGGCCTACGACGAGGTCGGCGACCTGGCCGAGGCGATGCGGACCGTGGTGCGCCGGCTGCACGGCACCTTCACCCTGCTCGCGGTGCACGCCGACCACCCGGACACCGTGGTCGGCGCCCGGCACGACAGCCCGCTGGTGGTCGGGCTCGGCGACGGCGCGAACTTCATGGGCTCGGACGTCGCCGCGTTCATCGCCCGCACCGACCGGGCACTGGAGCTGGCGCAGGACCAGGTCGTCACCATCACCCCGGACGCCGTGGTCGTGACCGACTTCGACGGGAACGCGGCCGAGGGCCGGGAGTACACCGTGGACTGGGACGCGGCCGCCGCGGAGAAGGGCGGCTTCCGCTCCTTCATGGACAAGGAGATCGCCGACCAGCCCCAGGCGGTCGCCGACACCCTGCTCGGCCGGACCGACATCGCCGGGAAGCTGATCCTGGACGACCTGCGGATCGACGAGTCCGTGCTGCGCTCGGTGGACAAGATCATCGTGATCGCCTGCGGCACCGCCGCCTACGCCGGACACGTGGCCAAGTACGCCATCGAGCACTGGTGCCGGATCCCGGTCGAGGTCGAGCTGGCGCACGAGTTCCGCTACCGCGACCCGATCGTCAACGCCCGCACCCTGGTGGTTGCCATCTCCCAGTCCGGCGAGACCATGGACACCCTGATGGCGATCCGGCACGCCCGGGAGCAGGGCGCCAAGGTGCTGGCGATCTGCAACACCCACGGGTCGACCATCCCGCGCGAGTCCGACGCCGTGCTCTACACCCACGCCGGGCCCGAGGTCGCCGTCGCCTCCACCAAGGCGTTCCTGGCCCAGATCACCGCCGCGTACCTGCTCGGCCTGTACCTGGCGCAGCTGCGCGGCAACAAGTTCTCCGACGAGATCGGCGAGATCCTGGCCGACCTGCGCGAGATGCCCGGCAAGATCCAGCAGGTGCTGGACCGCTCCGACCGGGTGCGCGAGATCGCCCGCTGGATGGCCGACACCTCCTCGGTGCTGTTCCTCGGCCGGCACGTCGGCTTCCCGGTGGCGATGGAGGGCGCGCTCAAGCTCAAGGAGCTGGCCTACATCCACGCCGAGGGCTTCGCCGCCGGCGAGCTCAAGCACGGCCCGATCGCGCTGATCGAGCCCGGGCAGCCGGTGTTCGTCATCGTGCCGTCCCCGCGTGGGCGCGACTCGCTGCACTCCAAGGTGGTCTCCAACATCCAGGAGATCCGGGCCCGTGGCGCCCGCACCCTGGTGATCGCCGAGGAGGGCGACGACGCGGTCCGGGCGTTCGCCGACGAGGTGTTCTACGTCCCGCAGTCGCCGACCCTGCTCGCGCCGCTGCTGGCCGTGGTGCCGCTGCAGATCTTCGCCTGCGAGCTGGCCACCGCCCGCGGGCTGGACGTCGACCAGCCGCGCAACCTGGCCAAGTCGGTCACGGTCGAGTAGGCCCGATGATCGTCGGGGTCGGCATCGACGTGGTGGACGTGGCCCGGTTCATCGCGACCGTGGAGCGGGTGCCCGCGCTGCGGACCAAGCTGTTCACCCCGGACGAGCGCGATCTGCCCGACGCCTCGCTGGCCGCCCGGTTCGCCGCCAAGGAGGCGATCGCCAAGGCGCTCGGTGCCCCGGCCGGCATGCGCTGGCAGGATGCGACCGTCCGCCGGGTGGTCGGCCGGCAGCCGGTGGTCGAGATCACCGGCACCGTGGCCGCCCGCGCCGCCGAGCTGGGCGTGGACCGGTTCCACCTGTCCCTGTCGCACGATGCCGGCATCGCCAGCGCGATGTGCGTCGCCGAGCGCGACTGACCCCGCGCCGCGGGCTGCCCGCCCGCATGCGCCCCTCGCGCCTCTGTCGCCGAGAGTGCACGAATGCAGGTCTCAGCGGTCAGGAGGCGTGCATTCGTGCACTCTCGGCGAGGGCGGTGTGGATTGCGTGCAGAGCTGAGCGGGGGAGCTGGAGATCGTCGGCGGTGCAGGTGATGACGCGCCAGCCGAGGGTCTCGAGGTCGCGGCGGCGGGTGATGTCCCGGCGCCAGGTCGTCCGGTCGGTGCGGTGCACGTCCCCGTCGTACTCGATCGCGAGCCGAGCCTCGGGATAGGAGAGGTCCGGCCGGGCGACCGGGTTCCCGAGGCGGTCCAGCACGCATCGGTTCACCTCCGGGTCGGGCAGACCCGCCGCGCGCAGCAGCAGACGCAGGCGGCTCTCCATGCACGAGTCGGTGCCGGGCCGCAGCAGCGACAGTCCTTCCCGCAGCCGTCGCGACCCCCGGGTGCCCGGGGCGAGCTGGTCGACGGTCTGGTGCAGCCGGGCGAGCGTGCTGATCGGGTGCTGTCGCCGCAGCAGGGCGTCCCCGGCGACGACCAGCTCCGCGACGTCCAGTCGGGCACCGAACTGCGTCCACGCGGTCTCCGCGGTGACGACCGGCAGCCGGTACAGGATCACCGTGGCCGGCGGCGCGCCGGTGCGGTGCCCGGCCACACCGGCCCGGCGCGGTGGCATGAACAGGCCCGGGACCAGCACGTGCAGCGCGTCCGGGCTGGGCAGACCGCGCGGTGGATCGGCATCCCACAGCTGCCAGGCAGTGGCATGGCTGAACACGCTGCCGGCCGGGAGCACGGGGAGCAGGTCGAGGCACCGGCCCACCACGTCGGTCGCCGGGCGAGGGCTGCGCGCGCCGTGCCAGGGCGCCGGGACCCGGGCGAGCCGGGAACGCGACACCCCGGCCAGCCGCGCCTCGGCAAGCGTGAACGGGCGGGCGGCGAGATCCGGCGGCAGCGACCGGGCTGAGACAGGCACCCCCGCAGCGTCGACCACCCCGCACCCCCGACGCCACCACCCCACCCCTCCCTGGGGACGACCGCCACCCCGCGCACTCCGTGCACAACTGACCGCTCCGGGTCGCGCCCCGCCGAGAGTGCACGAATGCACGCCTCCCAGGCCCGGAAGCCTGCATTCGTGCACTCTCGGCGCGCTGTGCGCTGTGCGCGGGAGGGGTCGTGCGCGGGGAAGGGCTGTGCGCGGGGAGGCGGTCGTGCGCGGAGGGCGCGGCGCGGTCAGGTGGGGGCGCGCGCCGGGGCGGGCGCGGCTGGGCAGGTGGGGGCCGGGCGCTGGGCGGGCGCTCGGGCGGGCGGCCGGAGAAATCGGTGGCGCGGGGCCGGGCGCGGGGAGGACCGTGGATCCCGGAATCAGGAACCGGGAAGGGTCAGGACGATGCGGGCATGGGGCTGGGACGACGGGTGGGAGGCCGCCTGGGCGGACTCCGGCGCGGGCGACGCCGGCCGGGTGCCCGGGCGGGTGGTCCGGGTGGACCGCGGATCGGTCGAGGTGGTCACGGCGACCGGCGACCGGCGGGTGCGGGTGGACGGCGCGGCGGTCGGGGACTGGGTCGCAGTGGCCAACGACGGCCGCGGGGATGTGCTGGAGCGGCGGACGGTGCTGGCCCGGGCGAGTGCGGGCCGGGACTCCGGCGAGCAGCTGCTGGCGGCCAATGTCGACCTGATCGGCGTGGTCGAGCCGTTGCGGCCCACCGCGAACCCCCGCCGGGTGGAACGTCTGCTCACGTTGGCCTGGGCCGGTGGGGCGCCGCCGGCGGTGGTGCTGACCAAGGCCGATCTGGCCGAGCCGGGCGCCGGCGATCCGGTGCGGTCGGTGGCGGTGGGCGCCGAGGTGGTCGAGGTGTCGACGGTGACCGGGCAGGGCATCGACGAGGTGCGCGAGCTGGTGCGCGGGCGGACGTTCGCGCTGGTCGGGCCGTCGGGGGCGGGTAAGTCCAGCCTGGTGAACGCGCTGGCCGGCGAACAGCTGGTCGAGACCGGCGAGGTCCGCGGTGACGGCCGGGGGCGGCACACCACCACGGCAGGGACGCTGATCGCGCTGCCGGGGATCGGCTGGCTGGTGGACACCCCGGGGCTGCGGACGGTCGGGATGACCGGCGCGGAGGACGGGCTGGACCGGGCGTTCGCGGACATCGCCGAGCTGGCGGAGGAGTGCCGGTTCGCGGACTGCGCGCACCACAGCGAGCCGGGCTGTGCGGTGCTGGCCGCGGTGGACGACGGGTCGCTGGACCCGGCCCGGCTGGACAGCTACCGGCGCCTGGAGCGGGAGATCGCCTCGCAGGCCCGCCGCCGGGAGAGCAAGGACCGCTCGGCCGAGCGCCGGGACGGTCGTGCGCACGCCCGCGGTGTGCGCGAGGTGATGGCGGCCAAGAACCGCCGCTGACCGCCTGCTGACACGGGACCGCCCCGCGACCCGGGTGCCGGGGCGCGGGGCGGTCGGGTGCTGTGCTCAGCGCAGGGCCGGGGCGACCTCGCGCTCGAACAGCTCGATGCTGCTGCGGTCGTAGGCGGCGTCCGCGAAGTAGCAGATCGCGTAGGTCATGCCCAGGGCGCGCAGCTCGGTCAGCTTCTCGGCGATCTGCTCCGGGGTGCCGACCAGCGGACCGTTGCGGAACCCTTCCGCCTCGGCGGCCGCCTTCTCCGGGATGGTCAGGGAGTAGTGCTCCTCGATCCAGGCGATCTTGTCGTCGACCTCGGACTTGGTGGCGCCGATCACCACGTTGTAGTTGGCCGAGCGGGTGATCTCGTCGTAGTTGCGGCCGATCGCGGTGCAGTGCTCCTGCAGTACCTGCGACTTGTGTGCGAAGCCGGCCGGGCTGCCGTCGAAGTTGGTGTACTGCGCGTGCTCGGCGGCGATCCGGAGGGTCTTCTTCTCTCCGCCGCCGGCGATCCACAGCGGCGGCCCGTCCACCTGCAGCGGCAGCGGCGACAGCTGGGCGCCGTCCACCTGGTAGTGCGTGCCGTCCAGGGTCGCCACGCCGTTGGTCCACATCTGCTTCATGATCTGGACGCCCTCGTCCAGGGCGGCCAGCCGGGCACCCGCGGTCGGGAAGCCGTAGCCGTAGGCCCGCCACTCGTGCTCGTACCAGCCGGCGCCGATGCCCATCTGCACCCGGCCGCCGCTGATCACGTCGGCAGTGGTGGCGACCTTCGCCAGGTACGCCGGGTTGCGGTAGGCCATGCAGGTACACATCTGGCCGAGCTTGACCCGGCTGGTGGTGGCCGCGTAGGCGTTCATCAGGCTCCACGCCTCATGGGTGGCCTCACCGTTGGGCTCGGGCACCGCGTGGAAGTGGTCGTAGACCCAGATCGAGTCCCAGACGTCGCCTGTGTCGGCGTGCTGGGCGAGGCCGTTCATGACGGACCAGTGCTCGGCCGGCGCGATGCCGGTGAGGTCCTGCCGCCAACCCTGGGGGATGAAGAGTCCGAAGCGCATGAGCTGAACCTAGCGCCGCCCGGGCCGGCACGGAGGACCTGAGTAGTGTCCGCACGGACCGATCACGCCGAACGGCCGGGCAACCGGGCCGCCGGTCGGACAGGATGGGCACATGATCCACGGGTACACCGCCGCCCAGATCCGCGCCGCCGAACAGCCGCTGCTCGCCGCGGGCCGGCCGCTGATGCAGCACGCCGCGTTCGCGCTCGCCGGGGTGGTGGCGGGCGAGCTGGCCGGCCGCCGGGGGGCGGTGGCCGGGTCGACGGCGGTGCTGCTGGTCGGGTCGGGGAACAATGGCGGCGACACGCTGCACGCCGGGGCGCTGCTGGCCACGCGCGGCGTGCGGGTGCTCGCGCTGTGCACCACGGACCGGCCACATGCCGAGGGGCTGGCGGCCCTGACACGCGCGGGCGGCCGGGCGGTGCTGGTCGTGGACGGGCTGGACCTGGACCCGGACCCGGCGGCGACGGGCGCGGACCGCGGGGCCGGGGGTGCGCCCGGCGGGGCGAGGGATGCGGCCCTGGACACGGACGCCGCCACCGAGGGCGCAGACCTCGACCCGGACACCGCCGCCCGGGGCGCAGGCCGGCACGATGCCCACCCCGCCCCCCTGCCCCGCCTGTGGGCCGGCGACGCCGCCGCCGAGGCCGCCACCGCCGACGTGCTGCTGGACGGCCTGCTCGGCATCGGGGGCCGGGGCGCGCCGCGCGGGGTCGCCGGGGTGCTGACCACCGTGCTGGCGCAGACGCTCGCCGACGGCGGGGACGGTCCGCTGGTGGTGGCGGTGGACGTGCCGAGCGGGATCGGGGTGGACGACGGTGCGCTGCCGACCGACGGGACCGTGCTGCCCGCGGACCTGACCGTGACGTTCGGTGGGGTGAAGGCCGGGCTGCTGCTGCCGCCGGCCAGCGGCCTGGCGGGCACGGTGCGACCGGTGGAGCTCGGGCTCGGGCTGGACGCCGGGGCCGCGGCGGTGATCCGGCTGGAACCGGCGGATGTGGCGGCGTTGTGGCCGGTGCCGGGGCCGGGGGATCACAAGTACACCCGCGGGGTGCTGGGTGTGGTCGCGGGGACCGCCACCTACCCGGGTGCCGCGGTGCTGACCGTGCAGGCGGCCGCCCGGGCGGGGGTCGGGATGATCCGGTACCAGGGACCGGACCGGGTGGTGGACGCGGTGCTGGCGGCCCGGCCGGAGGTGGTGCACGGCCCGGGCCGGGTGCAGGCCTGGCTGCTGGGCCCCGGGGTCGATCCGGCCGACCGGGACCAGGCGGACCGGGTCCGGGCGGCGCTGGCCAGGGCGCTCGCGGCGGGGGAGCCCGCGGTGCTGGACGCCGGGGTGCTGGCGCTGCTGCCGGACCGGGTGGCGCCCTGGTGTGTGCTGACGCCGCACGCCGGGGAACTGGCCACCCTGCTGTCCGGTCGCGGGGCGCATGTGGACCGGGCGGCGGTGGAGAGCGAACCGGTGCGCTGGGCCCGCCGGGCGCAGGAGCTGACCGGTGGCACCGTCCTGCTCAAGGGCTCGACCACGGTGATCGCCGGACCGCAGGGGGTGTGTTACGCCCAGGCCGACGCCCCGGGCTGGCTGGCCACCGCCGGTGCGGGCGACGTGCTGTCCGGGCTGTTGGGGGCGCTGCTGGCCGGGCGGGCGGAGGAGGTGGTCGCCGACCCGTCCAGTGCGGCGGCGCTCGCGGCGGTGGCGGCGCTGGTGCACGGCCGGGCCGCGGACCGGGCGAATCCGGGCGGCCCGGTGACCGCGGGGGCGGTGGCGGAGGCGATCGCGGCGACCGTCGCCGGACTGCTGACCGAGGAGGACGAGGATGCCTGAGCCGACCGTGCTGGACGCCACGCTGCTGGACCGGGTGCGGTCCTGGATCGACACCGGCGGGCGGCACCTGCTCGGCCTGGCGGGTGCGCCGGGCGCCGGGAAGTCCACCCTGTCCGCCGCACTGCTGACGGCGTTCCCCGGGCAGTGCGTGGTGGTGCCGATGGACGGCTTCCACCTGGCGCAGTCGGAGCTGGAGCGGCTGGGCCGGGCGGCGCGCAAGGGGGCGCCGGACACCTTCGACACAGCGGGGTACGTGGCACTGCTGCGCCGGCTGCGGGCGGCGGAGGAGACGGTGTACGCCCCGGAGTACCGCCGGGATCTGCACAACGCGGTGGCCGGGGCGATCCCGGTCCCGCCGGAGGTGCCGGTGGTGATCACCGAGGGCAACTACCTGCTGCTGGACGACCACGGCTTCGGGCCGGTGCACGGGCTGCTGGACGAGTGCTGGTTCGTCGAGCTGGACGAGCGGGTGCGGCTGGACCGGCTGGAACGACGGCACGTGGCGACCGGGAAGTCCCCGGTGGCGGCGCACGAGTGGACCCGGGGTCCGGACCAGCGGAACGCGGAGCTGGTGGCGGCCACCGCGGCCCGGGCGGACCGGCGGGTGCGGGTGGCGTGAGCCACTCGGTGCCCGGTCACCGGCCGCGCGGTGCGAAACTGTCCCGGTGAGCCTGTACCCCGCACGCGCCGTCGTCGACCTGGGCGCCATCCGCGCCAATGCGCGCACGCTGGTCCGGATCGCCGACGGGGCGGCGGTGATGGCGGTGGTGAAGGCCGACGCCTACGGTCACGGGCTGGTGCCGGTGGCGCGGGCCGCGGTGCAGGGCGGCGCGAGCTGGCTGGGCACCGCGCAGCTCGCCGAGGCGCTGGCGCTGCGCGAGGCCGGGATCGATGCCCGGGTGCTGACCTGGCTGTACGCACCGGGGGCCCCGCTGGACCTGGCGGTGGCCGCGGACATCGACCTCGGGGTCGCGGCCGGCTGGGCGCTGGACGAGGTGGTCGCGGCGGCGCGGGCGACCGGGCGGACCGCGCGGGTGCACCTGAAGGTGGACACCGGGCTGGGCCGCAACGGCGTGACCCCGGCGGAGCTGGGCCCGGTGCTGGACGCCGCGGCCCGCCACCAGGCCGAGGGGCTGATCCGGGTGGTCGGGGTGTTCAGCCACCTGGCGTTCGCCGACACGCCGGGCCACCCGACGCTGGACCACCAGCTCGGGGTGCTGCACCAGGCGGTCGAGGCGGCCCGGTCGCGCGGGATCGAGCCGGAGCTGCGGCACCTGGCCGCCTCCGCCGCCGCGCTGACCGCCCCGGAGCTGCACCTGGACCTGGTCCGGGCCGGGCTGGCGCTGTACGGGCTGAGTCCGGTGCCGCAGGTCGGCGGGCCGGCGGACTTCGGGCTGGTGCCGGCGATGACGCTGGAGGCCGAGTTCGCGACGGTGAAGCAGTTGCCCGCCGGGCACGGGATGTCCTACTCCCACCACTACGTGACCCCGGTGGACACCACGGTCGGGGTGGTGCCGCTCGGCTACGGCGACGGGATCCCGCGGCATGCCTCCGGGGTGGACGGTGCGCCGGGTGCGCCGGTCGCGGTCGGTGGCCGGGAGCTGGCGATCGCCGGGCGGGTCTGCATGGACCAGTTCATGGTGGACCTCGGGCCCGGGGCGGCCGAGGTGGCCGGCGACCGGGTGACGCTGTTCGGGCCGGGCGGTCCGTCGGCGGAGGACTGGGCCCGCGCGGCGGGGACGATCAGCTATGAGATCGTGACCCGGCTCGGGGCGAGGGTCCCCCGGGTGTACGTGGACAGCGACGAGGGCGTGAAGGGCGAGGCATGACGATCGAGGTGGAGCTGCCGGACGCCGGCAGCACCCGGGCCTACGGCGAGGCACTGGCCGGGCTGCTGCGGGCCGGTGACCTGGTGGTGCTGACCGGTGACCTGGGGGCGGGCAAGACCACGCTGACCCAGGGGATCGGCACCGGGCTGGGCGTGCGGGGCGCGGTCGCCTCGCCGACGTTCATCATCGCCCGGGTGCACCCGTCGCTGGTGGACGGCCCGGCCCTGGTGCACGTGGACGCCTACCGGCTCGGTTCGCTGGACGAGGTGGACGCGCTGGACCTGGACGCCTCGCTGGAGGAGTCGGTGACCGTGGTGGAGTGGGGCGAGGGCCTGGTCGAGCAGCTCGCCCAGGACCGGCTGGAGATCGCGCTGCACCGCCCGCACGGCGGCGACCCGCTGGCCGAGGACGCCTCCGCCGGGACCCGGCGCGTGACCCTCACCCCGGTGGGCGAACGCTGGCGCGACGTCCCGCTGCCCACCACCCCCACGGTCTGAGGAGACACCCGTGCCGCTGCTTGCCCTGGACACCTCGTCCGCCGCCTCCGCCGCCGTGCTGGCCGACGACGGCGCCACCCTGGCCACCCGGTCCTCCGGCGAACCGCGCCGGCACGCCGAGCTGCTGACCCCGCTGATCGAGCGGGTGCTGGCCGAGTCCGGCGTGGACCGCACCGAGCTGACCGCGATCGTGGCCGGGACCGGGCCCGCGCCGTTCACCGGTCTGCGGGTCGGCCTGGTCACCGCCCGCACGCTCGGACTCGCGCTGGACGTCCCGGTGTACGGGGTGTCCTCGCTGGACGCCCTGGCCGGGGCTGCGCTGGACCTGCCGGAGGCCGCGCAGGCCGGTGAGGTGCTGGTGGTGACCGACGCCCGCCGCAAGGAGGTCTACTGGGCCCGCTACCGCGCGGTGGTCGGCGCCGGTGCCCAGCGGTCGGTGGAGCTGGTCGACGGTCCCGGGGTGGACGCCCCGGCGGTGCTGGCCGAGCGCGGCCTGGACGGGGTGCTGGTGGTCGGACCGGGCACCGCGCTGTACCCGGAGCTGCTGCCCGCCGGTGCGCAGGTCGGCGACCTGGACCCGGCGGAGCTGGGCCGGGTGGCGCTGGCCCGGCTGGCCGAGGCGGTGGCCGCGTCCCCGGATCTGCCGCTGCCGGAGGCCGCCGTGCAGCTGCCGACCGAGCCGCTGTACCTGCGCCGCCCGGACGCGGTGCCGCCGCCGGCCGCCAAGCGGGCCTCGGCATGACGGTGGTGCTGCGGCCGCTGACCGCGGATGACCTGGACGCGCTGGACGCGATGGAGCAGGCGCTGTTCGGGCCCGGGGCGTGGTCGCGTGCCTCGATGGCGGAGGAGATCGCCGGGCCGGGCCGCTGGTACGTGGGTGCGGAGTCCGGTGGCGAGCTGGTCGGCTACGCGGGGCTGTGGTTCGACGGCGACGACGTGCAGGTGATGACGCTGGGCACCCGCCCGGACGCCCAGCGCCGCGGGATCGGCCGGATGCTGCTGGAGGCGCTGGTGGCCCGGGCCCGGGAGCTGGACGCGGACTCGGTGCTGCTGGAGGTGCGGGTGGACAACGCGCCGGCCCTGGAGCTGTACCGCCGGGCGGGGTTCCGGCGGCTGGCGCTGCGCAAGCGGTACTACCAGCCGGAGAACGTGGACGCCTGGACGATGCGCAAGAACCTGCGGACAGCGGACGACCCGGCCACCCCGCAGGTGTGACCGGGTCGTCGGGGACGCGGGCTCAGACCGCCTGCGCCACGTCCTCGAAGTCGAGCCGGGTCTGCCGCGGCCAGCTGGCCGGCATCCCGAAGCCGTCGACGTCGGCCGGCGCGTGGCCGACGTTCAGCACTGCCAGCGCCCGCCAGCCGGTGCCGGTGAAGAACTCGGCATCCACCCCGGCCGCGTCGAAGCCGGTCATCGGACCGACCTGCAGGCCCGCGGCGCGCAGGCCGACGATCAGGTAGCCCAGCTGCAGGAAGGCGTTGTCGCGGGCCATCGCGGTGCGGGCGGCCTGGTTCGGGTGCAGGTTGTCCCGGACACCGGGGATGTGCGGGGCCAGGCGCGGCATCTGCTCGTGGAAGTCGACGTCGGCGGCCACCACGATCGACAGCGGGGCGCGCTGGGTCTTGGCCTTGTTGCCGTCCGCCATGTGCGAGACCAGGCGCTCGCGGCCGGCCGGGGTGCGCACCAGCAGCAGGCGCAGCGGCAGCGAGTTCATCGCGGTCGGGCCCCAGCGGACGACGTCCCAGACGGCGCGGATCTGCTCGTCGGTGACCTCGTCCTCGGCGAAGGTGTTCACCGTGCGGGCGGTGCGGAACAGCAGGTCGGTGACCTCGTCCGGCACGAGCGCGGAGGAGGTGGCGGTGTCAGTGGTCATGTCCTGCTGAACCGGACGGCAGATGTGCGGCATTCCAGATTGTTGCCGTGAGCACCATCACACCCGGACGGGCCGTCCGCGCCGACCGGCCTATCCTTGTGCCCATGCCCGATGCACCCCTGGTCCTGGGGATCGAGACCTCCTGCGATGAGACCGGCGTGGCCCTGGTGCGCGCCCACCCCGACCGCAGTGAGCTCCTGGTCGACACCGTCGCCTCCTCGATGGACGAGCACGCCCGGTTCGGCGGGATCATCCCGGAGATCGCCTCCCGCGCCCACCTGGAGGCCATGCTGCCGACCATCCAGCGCTCGCTGGACACCGCCGGGGTCACGCTGGGCGACATCGACGCCGTGGCCGTCACCGCGGGCCCCGGCCTGGTCGGGTCGCTGACCGTCGGTGCCGCAGCCGCCAAGGCGCTGGCCTTCGGGCTGGGCAAGCCGCTGTACGGCGTGAACCACGTGATCGGCCATGCCGCGGTGGACGAGCTGGTTGACGGCCTGTTCCCGGACCGGGTGATGGCGCTGGTGGTCTCCGGCGGGCACTCCTCGCTGCTGCTGATCGACGACGTGGTGACCGGGGTGCACGAGCTGGGCTCCACCCTGGACGACGCCGCCGGCGAGGCCTTCGACAAGGTCGGCCGCCTGCTCGGACTGCCCTACCCCGGTGGGCCGCACATCGACCGGCTGGCCCGGGAGGGCAACCCGGAGGCGATCCGGTTCCCGCGCGGGCTGACCGCCGCCAAGGACCAGGAGAAGCACGCCTACGACTTCTCGTTCTCCGGGCTCAAGACCGCGGTCGCCCGCTGGGTCGAGGCCCGCCGGGACGCCGGGGAGGAGATCCCGCTGGCGGATGTCTCGGCCAGCTTCGCCGCCGCGGTCGCGGACGTGCTGACCGCCAAGACCATCGCGGCCTGCCGCCGGCACGGGGTCGACACCCTGGTGATCGGCGGCGGGTTCAGCGCCAACTCCCAGCTGCGGGAGCTGGCCGCCGAGCGGTGCGCCGAGGCCGGGATCGACCTGCGCATCCCGCCGATCCGCTACTGCACCGACAACGGCGCGATGATCGCGGCGCTCGGGGCGGCGATCGTCCGGCGCGGGATCGCCCCGTCGGCGCTGGACATCGGAGTGGACTCGGCGATGCCGCTGGAGATCGTCACCGCCTGAACCGCAGCCGCCAGATCCGGGCGCCGAGGGCGAAGGGCAACGCGAACACCAGGACGTGCAGGGCGAACCAGCCCCAGCTCAGCGACCAGGTGGTGGACAGTTCCGCCGGCCCCGCGGTGTAGTCGAAGGTGGCGCCCAGCACCACGCGCCGGGCGCTGAGCGTGCCGTCGCCGGCCAGGTCGGCCAGCGCGTCCAGCGTGCCGAAGCCGTAGGCCAGCCCGGTGTACAGCGCGAAGGCCAGCGCGATCGCGCCCCAGACCGTGCCCGCGGTCCAGCGCGGGATCGGGCGGTCCAGCGCCTCCAGGTAGCCGTCGGCCAGGACGCGCGGGTTGCCCAGGTCGTCCAGCGCCCGGCCGAGGCCGACCTCCGCGGCGGTGGCAGCCAGTTCGCGCCGGACCTCGCGGGTCAGGGCGCTCGCCTGGGGGTGGTCCTGGATCGCCCAGGAGAAGCGGATCAGCACCAGGTCGCGGCGCAGTCGGTCGCGCAGGGTGGTCATGCGGGCTCCTTCGGGTCGCGGGCGGCGATCAGCAGCTCGCGGACGGTGCGGTCGAGTGCCGACCAGGACTCGGCGGCGGCCCACAGCTCCGCGGTGCCGTCGCCGGTGGGGCGGTAGTACTTGCGGGCCGGGCCGTTGGGCGAGGGGACCAGCCGGGAGCTGATCCGGCCCTCGCGTTCCAGCCGGTTGAGCACCGGGTAGACGGTGCCGGTGGTCAGCTCGGTCAGCCCGGCGTCGCGCAGCCGGTCGACCAGCTGGTAGCCGTAGGCCTCCTGCTCGCTCAGGGCGGCGAGCACCAGCATGGGCAGCACGCCCTTGAGGAGTTGGCTGTCGCGGGTCACCTGAACATGGTATCGCCAGCTATCGGGTATTGCCAACTAGCGACTACAGCGGACGCCCCGCCCGCATCTCCGCCACCAGCGAGGCCACCACCGCGTCCAGCTCCCCGCCGTGCCGCCGGGCCACCGCGCGCTGGCGCTGGTACGAGGCGCCCTTGCGCAGGATGACCCGCACCGAGTCCAGCTCCTGGGCGCAGCCCAGCCGCTCGGCCACTGGGGCCAGCTCGGTCAACAGCCGGGCCACCGCATCGGTGACCAGCTCCTCGTTCCCGGCGGCGTCGGTGATGATGATCGCGTCCATGCCGTAGCGCGCCGAGCGCCACTTGTTCTCCTGCGCGAACCACGGCGGCACGGTGGGCAGCGGCTCGCCGCGATCCAGCATGGTGGAGAAGTGCTCGACCAGGCAGTGGGTCAGGGCGGCCAGCGCGGTGACCTCCAGCAGGGTGGGCGCCCCGTCGCAGATCCGGGCCTCGATGGTGCCGAACCGGGGCGAGGGCCGCACGTCCCAGCGCACCTCGTCGAAGGCGTCGATCACCCCGGTGTGCAGCATGTCCCCGACGTACGCCTCCAGCTGCTCCCAGCGCTCGAACTGGAACGGCAGCCCGGCGGTGGGCAGCTGCTGGAACATCAGCGCCCGGTTGGAGGCGTAGCCGGTGTCCTTGCCGCCCCAGAACGGGCTGGAGGCGGACAGCGACTGCAGGTGGGCGAAGGTGGTGAGCAGGGCGCGGGAGATCGGCAGCACCTTGTCCCGGTCCTCGATGCCGACGTGCACGTGCACGCCGTAGATCAGCATCTGCCGGCCCCACCACTGGGTGCGGTCGATCAGGGTGGCGTAGCGCTCCTTGTCGGTGACCTTCTGCTGCGCCCACCGGGCGAACGGGTGGGTCCCGGCGCTCATCAGCTCGACCCGGAGCGGATCGGTGAGCGCCCGGACCCGGTCGATCGCCCGGGACAGGTCCGCCCCGGCCTCGCCCACGGTCCGGCACACGCCGGAGACCACCTCGACCGTGTTGAGCAGCAGCTCCTGCTTGATCGCCGGGTCGTCGTCGCCGACCGCGTCCAGCACGGTGCGGGCCACCTGCCGCAGGTCGCCGGAGTCGGCGTCCACCAGGGCCAGCTCCCACTCGATCCCGACGGTCGACCGCTCGGAGCGGGCGAAGTCCAGCCGCGCCGGGGTGGTCATCAGCCCACCGGCTCCACGACCAGCACCCGCTGCTGCCCGGCGACCCGGGTGAGCACCAGGGTGGTCTCGGCATCGCCGCGCAGGTCGAGCTGGCGGCGCAGCTGCTCGGGCACCACCGCGGTGCCGCGCTTCTTGATCGTGACGATGCCGACCCCGCGTTCGCGCAGGTAGGCCTTCAGCCGCTTGAGGCCGAAGGGCATCGAGTCCAGGACCCGGTAGCCGGTGGCGAAGGCGGTCGGGTGCAGCACGTCGGAGGTCACATAGGCGATGGTGGGGTCGACCAGGCGTCCGTGCACCTCGGCGGCGACCTCGGCGACCAGTCCGGCCCGGATCACCGCACCGTCCGGCTCGTACAGGTAGCCGCCGACCGGCCCGGGGTGCGCGACCGCGCCGGTGCCGCGCAGCTCGGCGGCGCCACCGTCCGACCCGAGCAGCAGGGCGGAGCGGCCCGGACCGGCGGGGGCGAGCGGGCCGCACCACAGGCCGAGTTCGACCACGTCGCCGTCCACCGACACCCACTGGGCCTCGGCGTCCTCGGGCAGCGCCGAGTGCGGCACCCCGGGGCCGAGCTTCATGCCGAGCGCGGGCACCCGGTCGCGCAGGGCCAGCACCCGGTCCAGCGGCGGGCTGTAGGCGGCCGGGTCGTGCCGCCGGGCGCCGGAGCCGGTGCGCCGGGCCGGGTCGGCGTACACCCCGTCCACCCCCTCGGCGGCGAAGTCCACCGCCAGCCCGTCCCCGTGCCGGACCACGGCCTCCGGGAAGTGCCGCAGGTTCACCGTGGCCAGGGCGGCGGTGGTCTCGTCCGCCTCGACCGCCAGCACCGGCAGCCCCACCGCGGCCAGGGTCATCGCATCGGCGCCCAGCCCGCAGGTGAGGTCGGCCACCCGGGTCACCCCGGCGTCGCGGTACCGGCGGGCGTGCCGGGCGGCCACCACCAGCCGGGTGGCCTGCTCCAGTCCGGTGGGGGTGAACAGCATCCCGTCCGCGAACTCACCGAGCTTCTCCCGGCCCTTGGCGCGCAGCCGGGACTGGGTGAGGGCGGCGGCAACCAGCTCGGGGTCCAGGCCGTCCCGCCGCAGCCGCTCGGACAGGGCCATCGCCCGGTCGGGGTCGTAGGGCGGCAACGCGGACAGCAGGGCCCAGCCCTCGGGGCTGAGCAGCTTGGCGAGTCCGGGTCCGACCGAGTCCATCCGGCGATCCTCGCACGCCCGGCTCACTGGCACTCGCCTTGACCGAGTGCTAACGGCTTTCTACAGTGACAGCTGGCACTCTCCATCGGAGGGTGCCAGCCCGTACGACTGCCGGCACCCGCGACGACGGCCGGTCGTTCGGTTTCTTGTACTGGCAACTCACAAGCGAGAAGGGGAGGTCCGCCGTGTCGGTCTCCATCAAGCCGCTCGAGGACCGGATCGTCGTCAAGACGCTCGAGGCGGAGCAGACCACTGCGTCCGGTCTGGTCATCCCGGACAGCGCCAAGGAGAAGCCCCAGGAGGGCGAGGTCCTGGCGGTCGGTCCGGGTCGCATCGACGACAAGGGCAACCGCGTGCCGCTCGACGTCGCCGTGGGTGACAAGGTCATCTACAGCAAGTACGGCGGCACCGAGGTGAAGTACGACGGCGAGGAGTACCTGATCCTCTCCGCCCGCGACATCCTGGCCATCGTCACCAAGTGACGCTCGGCTGAGCAGGCCCCCACCGGTTCGCCGGTGGGGGCCTTTTCGCTGTCCGGAGCTGCCCGGACATGCGACGAGGGCCCTGACGGTCTCGCACCGTCGGGGCCCTCGTCGGGTGACGACGGCGGACTGTCGCGGTATCGCACCGCGGACCGCCGCCATCGAGTTCGTGGGGTGTTACACCACCGCGCTGCGTCCGGCGCGCTCGGCCAGGACGGCAGCCCGCTCGTCCTCGCTCAGGCCGCCCCACACGCCGTAGGGCTCCCGGACGGCCAGCGACTGCTCGCGGCACTCGTTCAGCACCGGGCAGGTCGCGCAGATCGCCTTGGCTGCCTCGGCCCGGCGCCGGCGGGCGGCGCCGCGCTCACCCTCGGGGTGGAAGAAGAGGTTCTCGTCGGCGTCCCGGCAGGCGCCCTGGTACTGCCACTCCCAGAGCTCCATCACGGGGCCCGGGAGGCGGGAGATCTCAGCCATCGACTACTCCTGAACGGTGGTGGTGCGGGGGTCACGATCCGGTCGGCGCCGTTTCAGGACCTGTCCGGTGCGTGCTGATGGGAACACTACAACCGAGTCGGAAGTTGTTCAAGCCTGGGTGCCCAGGGACCTACGTCCCAAGATCATGACGCGGTTCGTGAAGCGATTTCCGCTCTCCGGTTGGAAACCGCGTCAGCCCACCGGCACAATCGGGAACAGGTGCGCTACCCCCTGGCGCGGACGAGGACTGACGAACTGATGCAGAACGGCGATGAGCCGGACGCCCTGCCCGAGGGCGCAACCCTGACCCCGGCGGCGGTCGCACGACGACTGGGCGTGGCCGCCGCCACCTTGCGCACCTGGGACCGCCGGTACGGACTCGGCCCCTCCGAGCACACCGCCGGCGCGCACCGCCGGTACACCGCCGCCGATCTGGAACGGTTGACCGCGATGCGCTCGCTGACCCTGGGCGGCGTCGCCCCGGCGGAGGCCGCCCGGCTGGCCCGCAGCGGGGCCACCGGCCGTCACCTGGCCGTGGTGCCCGATCCGTCCCCGGCGGTGGAACCCGGCGACGGTCCGGTGCCGCTGCCGGAGCAGGAGCCGGTGGCCGCCACCCCGACCGAGGTGGTGGACGCGGCGCTGCGCGGCGACTCGGCCGCGATGCGCGCGCTGCTCACCCCGGGCGAGGACCTGGCCCGCTGGTGGTCCGACCTGATCGTGCCGGCCCGGGCCGGGGTCGCCGCCCGCACCGTGCTGGCCCGGCCCGGGGACGAACCGGACGAGGTGATCGTCGCCGCCGCCCTGGCCGCCCTGCGCGACCGGTTCAGCCGGGTGCCGCGCCACCCGTCCCGCCGCCGGGTCGTGCTGCTGTTCGCCCCGCCCGGGGAGTCACGGCCGCTGGAACTGCACGTGCTCGCCGCCGCGCTGGCCGATCACGGCCTGGACGCCCGCGTGGTGGCCGGACCGGCCGGCCGGACCCGGTTGGGCGAGATCGTGACCATGACCAGCCCGTCCGCCGCGGTGGTGATGTCCGAGCGCGAGGACCCGGACCTGTCGGTGATCGAGGCGCTGTCCGCCCAGCACCCGGAGCTGTTGCAGTTCGTGATGGTCCCGGACGCCGCCGCCGGACTGGTGCCGCTCAGCCATCGGGTGCAGCGAGTACGGTCGTTCGCGGGTGTCCTGCACGAGGTCGTGGCGGTCGCGGAGGGGGCGGCCGGCGGCGTCCGGTGAGCGCCGGGCAGCCCGGGCCACTAACGTCCGGGAAGATCTGGCCGATACAGAAACCATCGACCGGACAGTCTGGTCGGCGGAAGGCGGAGGTCGATGGCGGGCGTCGTGGTGTGCCACGGATCCACGACGGTGCGGGAACGCATCGTCCTGACGGCGCTCGGCGTACCCGCCCTGGCACCGGTGCGAGCAGCGGGTTCGGTCGACGAACTGGTCGCCCTGGCCCGGCGGGTACCGCCGACGATCGTGCTGCTGGACGCACACCTGCCCTCGCCCGGGCCGATCGAGGCGATCCGCCGGCTGCGGGCCATCCCGGCACCGGCCACCGTGGTGATGCTGGCCGTCCCCGGTGACGAGATCGCGCTGGACCGGGCGATCGCCCTGGGTGCCCGCGGATACCTGTCGCCGGACGTCGGCCGGGCCGAGCTCGCGGCGGTGGCGGCGCACATCCTCGCCGGACCGGGAACGCCCGACCCCCGCGGTGCCGACGGCGTGAGCGGCCAGGACGGCCTGGCGGCGGCGGCGACCGCGGCCGCCACCGCGGTGCTCACCCCCGATCTGCCGGCCCAGACCCACGGCGGCGTCGGTGAGGTCCAGCTGACCAAGCGGGAGATCGAGGTGCTGGTCGGGATGAGTAACGGCCGCTCGAACGCCCAGATCGGCCAGGAGCTGTACCTGTCCGAGGACACGATCAAGACCCACGCGCGGCGGCTGTTCCGCAAGCTCGGGGCCTCCGACCGGGCCCAGGCGGTGGCGATCGGACTGCGCCGCGGGCTGATCCACTGACGGTTCGGGGGCGCTGCGCGCGGGGCCTATCATCGGGGAATGACCGACCTGGGCACCCCCGGATCCACACCCGCTCACGACCCCTTCGGCTTCATCGGTCTCACCTATGACGACGTGCTGCTGCTCCCCGGCGAGACCGACGTCATCCCGAGCGAGGTCGACACCACCACCCGTCTGACCCGCGAGATCGAGCTGCGCATCCCGCTGGTGTCCGCCGCCATGGACACCGTCACCGAGTCCCGGATGGCGATCGCCATCGCCCGGCAGGGCGGCATCGGCATCCTGCACCGCAACCTGTCCATCGCCGACCAGGCCCACCAGGTGGAGCTGGTCAAGCGCTCGGAGTCCGGCATGGTCTCCGACCCGGTGACCGTCGGCCCGGACGCCACCCTCGCCGAGCTGGACGACCTGTGCGGCAAGTACCGGGTCTCCGGTCTGCCGGTGGTGGACGCCGACAACACCCTGCTCGGCATCATCACCAACCGCGACCTGCGCTTCGTGCCGGGCGAGGAGTTCGCCACCCGCACGGTCCGCGAGTCGATGACCAGCCAGCCGCTGATCACCGGCCCGGTCGGCATCGCCCGGGAGGACGCCGCCGCGCTGCTGGCCAAGCACAAGGTGGAGAAGCTGCCGCTGGTGGACGACGCCGGCCGGCTGCGCGGGCTGATCACCGTCAAGGACTTCGTGAAGTCCGAGCAGTACCCGCTGGCCACCAAGGACACCTCCGGCCGGCTGGCCGTGGGTGCGGCGGTCGGGTTCTTCGGCGACGCCTGGGACCGGGTGACCGCACTGGTCGAGGCCGGGGTGGACGTGCTGGTGGTGGACACCGCCAACGGTCACGCCCGGCTGATGCTGGACATGGTGCGCCGGATCAAGTCCGACCCGGCCACCCGGCACGTGCAGGTGATCGGCGGCAACATCGCCACCCGCGAGGGCGCTCAGGCGCTGGTCGACGCCGGGGTGGACGCGGTGAAGGTCGGGGTCGGCCCCGGCTCGATCTGCACCACCCGGGTGGTTGCCGGGGTCGGTGTGCCGCAGGTGACCGCGGTGTACCAGGCCGCGCTGGCCGCCAAGCCGGCCGGGGTGCCGGTGATCGCCGACGGTGGCCTGCAGTACTCCGGTGACATCGCCAAGGCGCTGGTGGCCGGGGCGGACTCGGTGATGATCGGCGGCCTGATCGCCGGCTGCGACGAGTCCCCGGGCGACCTGGTGTTCGTCAACGGCAAGCAGTTCAAGCGCTACCGGGGGATGGCCTCGCTGGGCGCCATGCAGTCCCGTGGCGACCGCCGGTCCTACTCCAAGGACCGCTACTTCCAGGGCGACCTGTCCGACGACGAGATCATCACCGAGGGCATCGAGGGCCAGGTGCCCTACCGTGGCCCGCTCGCCGCGGTGGCGCACCAGCTGGTCGGTGGCCTGCACCAGTCGATGTTCTACGTCGGCGCGCGCAGCGTCCCCGAGCTGCAGGACCGCGGCAAGTTCGTCCGGATCACCCCGGCCGGGCTGAAGGAGTCGCACCCGCACGACGTGCAGATGGTCGCCGAGGCGCCGAACTACAGCGCCCGCTGACCCACCCGGAACGACGAAGGGGCCCCTCCGCTCGGAGGGGCCCCTTCGTCGTGGGTGGGTCAGTCCCGGAAGGTCTCGATCTGCGCGCCGAGCTCGACCAGCCGCTCCTGCAGCTGCTCGTAGCCGCGGGCGATGATGTCGACGTCGCGCAGCACGCTGGTGCCCTTGGCGGCCAGCATGCCGAGCAGGATCACCACCGCCGGGCGCAGGGCCGGCGGGCAGGACACCTCGGCGCCGGACCACCGGGTCGGGCCGCTGATCTGCAGCCGGTGCGCGTCCAGCAGCCGCACGTCGGCGCCGAGCCGGGTCAGGTCGGTCAGGTGGATCGCCCGGCCCTCGTACACCCAGTCGTGCACCAGAGTGGTGCCCTCCGCGCAGGCGGCGATCGCCACGAAGAACGGCAGGTTGTCGATGTTCAGGCCCGGGAACGGCATCGGGTGGATCTTGTCCAGCGGGGCGCGCAGCTCGCTGGGGAAGACGGTCAGGTCCACCAGCCGGGTCCGGCCGTTGTGCGCGGTGTACTCGGCGGACAGCTCGTAGCGCAGGCCCATCTCGGACAGGGTGGCCAGCTCGATCTCCATGAACTCGATCGGCACCCGGCCGACCGTGATCTCCGAGCCGGTGACGATCCCGGCGGTCAGCAGGCTCATCGCCTCCACCGGGTCCTCGGAGACCGCGTACTCCACGTCGGCGTCGATCTCGGCCTTGCCGTGCACCCGCAGCGTGGTGGTGCCGATGCCCTCGATCCGGACGCCGAGCAGCTCCAGGTAGAAGCACAGGTCCTGGACCATGTAGTTCGGGCTGGCGTTGCGGATGATGGTCAGGCCGTCCCGGCGGGCGGCGGCCATCAGCGCGTTCTCGGTGACGGTGTCGCCGCGCTCGGTGAGCACGATCTGCAGGTCGGTGCTGCCCGGGTCGGCGACCTTGGCGTGGTACCGGCTGTTGGTGGCGGTCACGGTGAGCCCGAACGGCCGCAGCGCGATCATGTGCGGCTCGACGGTGCGCGAGCCCAGGTCGCAGCCGCCGGCGTAGGGCAGCTGGAAGTCGTCGAACTGGGACAGCAGCGGGCCGAAGAACATGATGATCGAGCGGGTGCGCACGGCAGCGTCCACGTCGATCGCTTCCAGGTCCAGGTCGCGGGGGACCACGATCTCCAGGTCGCGGCCGTCGCCGGACCAGGTGGCCCGCACGCCGATCGAGCGCAGCACCTCCACGATCCGGTCGACCTCGACGATCCGGGCGACGTTGCGCAGGGTGGTGGTGCCGCGGTTCAGCAGGCTGGCGCACAGCAGGGCGACCGCGCCGTTCTTGGAGGTGTTGACGTCGATCCGGCCGGACAGCTTCTGCCCGCCGGTCACCCGCAGGTGGGTGCGCTGCGGGCCGCCGACCGTGACGATCGGGGAGTCCAGGGCGGCGCCGATCCGGGTGAGCATGTCCAGGCTGAGGTTCTGGGTGCCCTGCTCGATCCGGTGCACGGCGGACTGGCTGGTGCCGAGAAGCTCCGCCAGCTGGGTCTGGGTCAGACCGCGGTGGCGACGGGCGGAGCGGACGAGCGAGCCGACGTGGGCCAGCTGCTCAGGCAGGGTGCGCACGGCGGGGATGGCGCCGGTGGCGGGTGCGGTGGTCTCAGTCACCCGGCGACCGTAACTCACGGATGAGATATCGGCGACCCACAGGATGTGAAGATCGGGTGTCTGTGGGGGATTTCGCAGGTCAGCGGGATCTCAGATATGAGTTTCAGGCGATCAGCGTGTCCTGCACCGGGCGTCCGACCGGCGCCGGGTGGTGCTGCGGGGCCGCCGGGGGGAGGGCCGCCGGTGCCCGCGGGCTCGGCACCGGCCACACCGTGCCCGCGCCCTCTCCGGTCAGGCCTTTCTCCGCCCGCCAGGCGTTGAACGCCTCGGCCCAGGCGCGGTGGGCGGTCACCTGGTAGTCGTGCAGCTCGCTCAACGGCAGCTCGCCCAGGTGCGGGAACCGGTCCACGATCCGGTCCAGCACGTCCAGGGTGGCGACCACGTCCACATCCGCGGTGTGCAGCTGCCCGGTGTCGACCACCTGGTACACCCCGCACAGGTCGACCAGCTTGCGCTTGCCCCGCCGGTACCGGTCCTCGGCCCGGTCCAGCACCAGGGGGTCGATCACCGGCACCAGGGCGCCGCCCAGCCGCTCGCTCACCGTCGCCAGGCCGTGCCGCTCCAGCTCCGCCTCCAGCAGGCACAGGTCGAAGGAGGCGTTGTAGGCCACCACCGGCACCCCGTCCCGCATCGCCTGGGCGATGGTGGCGGCGATCTCGTCCAGGGCGCCGGCCGGGGGGACGCCGTGCTCGCGGGCGTGCTCGGTGCTGATGCCGTGGATCGCGCTGGCCGCCGCCGGGATCGGCACCCCGGGGTCGATCAGCCAGGTCCGCACGTGGGTGCCGGCGGCGTCCCGGCGGACCAGGGCGGCGGTGACGATCCGGTCGTGGGTGACGTCGATGCCGGTGGTCTCGGTGTCGAAGCCCAGCAACGGGCCCCGCGTCCATCCGGTCTGGCCGGTCATGTCGGTCATGTCGTCATCCCCTCACGTGCTGCGGCCAGCATCGCACCGGCCGCCGACACCGCCGGGGAGGCGGCCCCGGCAGGTCGCGGATGCGCGATCGGCCGTGCCGTCGCAGGGTGGGAGGGAACCACCCATCAAGGAGGACCCATGCCTGACCTGAGCGGTAAGACCGTCGCGTTCCTGACCAGCGAGCACGGTGTCGAGGAGCCGGAGCTGACCACCCCGTGGCAGGCGGTGCAGGACGCCGGGGGCACCCCGGTGCTGGTGTCGGCCAAGCCCGGCACGGTGAGCGCGGTGAACAACGACCTGGACCCGGGCGGCGACTACCCGGTGGACCGCACGGTGGACCAGGTGCAGGTCGGCGAGCTGGCCGCCCTGGTGATCCCGGGCGGCACGGTGAACGCCGACACCCTGCGCACCCAGTCGGCGTCGGTGGCGCTGGTCAAGGACGTGCTGGCGGCCGGCATCCCGGTGGCGGCGATCTGCCACGGGCCGTGGACGCTGATCGAGGCCGGCGTGGTGGACGGGGTCACCCTCACCTCCTACCCGAGCCTGGCCACCGACCTGCGCAACGCGGGCGCCACCTGGGTCGACCAGGAGGTGGTCACCAGCGAGGTCGGCACCACCAGCCTGATCACCTCCCGCAACCCGGGCGACCTGCCCGCGTTCAGCGCCGCGGTGGTCGAGGCCGCCGCGGGCTGAAACCGGGGCGGGGGCACCGGTAGCCTGACCCGGTGAGCAACGAGATCGAGATCGGCCGCGGCAAGCGCGCCCGCCGCGCGTACTCCTTCGACGACATCGCGGTGGTGCCCTCCCGGCGCACCCGTGACCCGGAGGAGGTCTCGGTCGGCTGGCAGATCGACGCCTACCACTTCGACCTGCCGGTGCTCGCCGCGCCGATGGACTCCGTGATGAGCCCCGCCACCGCGGTGGCGCTGGGCCGGGCCGGCGGGCTCGGGGTGCTCGACCTGGAGGGTCTGTGGACCCGCTACGAGGACCCCGAGCCGCTGCTGGCCGAGATCACCGGGCTGGACGCGGACGGTGCCACCGCCCGGATGCAGGAGATCTACGCCGCGCCGATCGACCCGGAGCTGATCCGGCTCCGGCTCGGCCAGATCCGTGAGGCCGGGGTGACCGTCGCCGGGGCGCTGTCCCCGCAGCGCACCCAGGAGTTCTGGAAGGTGGTCGTCGACGCCGGGGTCGACCTGTTCGTGATCCGCGGCACCACGGTGTCGGCCGAGCACGTCTCCGGCCGGGCCGAGCCGCTGAACCTCAAGCGCTTCATCTACGAGCTGGACGTACCGGTGATCGTCGGTGGCGCCTCGACCTACACCGCGGCGCTACACCTGATGCGCACCGGGGCGGCCGGGGTGCTGGTCGGCTTCGGCGGCGGGGCGGCGCACACCACCCGCACCACGCTGGGCATCCACGCCCCGATGGCCACCGCGCTGGCGGATGTCGCCGCGGCCCGCCGGGACTACCTGGACGAGTCCGGCGGCCGGTACGTGCACGTGATCGCCGACGGCGGGGTGGGCCGCTCCGGCGACCTGGTCCGGGCGGTGGCCTGCGGGGCGGACGCCGTGATGCTCGGCGCCGCGCTGGCCCGGGCGACCGATGCCCCCGGCCGTGGCTGGCACTGGGGCTCCGAGGCGCACCACCCGCACCTGCCGCGCGGCGAGCGGGTGCAGGTCGGCCAGGTCGGCACCCTGCAGGAGGTGCTGTTCGGCCCGGGCAAGACCGCCGACGGCACGCTGAACCTGATCGGTGCCCTGCGCCGGGCGATGGCGACCACCGGGTACTCCGACCTCAAGGAGTTCCAGCGGGTGGAGCTGGTGGTCTCCCCGTACCAGCCCCGCTGACCGCCGGCCGACTCCTGGTCGGCGGGCCCCTGCCGCACTAGCGTGGGCGCCAGTCACGCCCGGCCGAGCGGGCGCACGGAGCGAGGGAGCTGCCGATGTCCGGTCATGGGGTGCTGCACGGCGTCGGGGTCGGGCGGGGGATCGCGGTCGGGCCGGTGGTGCGGGTCGAACCCGCCCCGCAGGTGGCGCCGGACGCTCCGGTCGTGCGCGACGGGTCCCCGGTGCCCACCGAGGACCTGCCCGAGGCGGTGGGGGAGGCGTTCGCCGCGGTGGCCGCCGCCCTGAACGCCCAGGCCGCCCGCGCCACCGGCACCGTCGCCGAGGTGCTGTCCGCCACCGCGCAGATGGCCGACGATCCCGCGCTGCGCCAGCAGGTGCTGGACCGGGTGCGCGGTGGTGAGCCCGCGGTCGCCGCGGTGGATGCCGCCGTGGACGGCTTCGCCACCCTGTTCGAGCAGGCCGGCGGGTATCTGGCCGAACGGGTCACCGACCTGCGCAGCGTCCGGGACCGGGTGGTGGCCCGCCTGGCCGGACTGCCCGCGCCGGGGGTGCCGGAGCTGACCGTGCCCGCGGTGGTGGTGGCCCGCGACCTGGCCCCGGCGGACACCGCGGCCCTCGACCTGGACCGGGTGCTGGCCCTGCTCACCGAGGAGGGCGGCCCCACCGGGCACACCGCGATCATCGCCGGGCAGAACGGCGTGCCCTGCGTGGTCCGGGTGGCCGGGATCACCGCGGTCGCCGAGGGCACCGTGGTCGGGGTGGACGCGGCCACCGGCAGCGTGGTGATCGAGCCCGACGCGCAGGTGCGCGCGGAGCTGGCCGCCAAGGCCGACCGGGAGCGGGCGCTGGCCGAGGACACCGCACCCGGGGCGACCGCCGACGGTCACGCCGTCCAGCTGCTGGCCAACATCGGCACGGTCGAGGACGCCGAGCGGCTGACCGACTCCGCCGCCGAGGGCGTCGGGCTGTTCCGCACCGAGGTGCTGTTCCTCGGCCGGGCACAGGCGCCGAGCGTCCAGGAGCAGACCGACACCTATGCCCGGGTGTTCCGGGCGCTGGGCGAGCGCAAGGTGGTGGTGCGGACCCTGGACGCCGGGGCCGACAAGCCGCTGGCCTTCGCCAACCCGGCACCGGAGGAGAACCCGGCGCTCGGAGTGCGCGGTTACCGCCTGGTGCGCACGGTGCCGGAGCTGCTGCACGACCAGCTGACCGCGCTGGCCGCCGCCGGGGCCGAGACCGGGACCACCCCGTGGGTGATGGCGCCGATGGTGGCCACCGCGGCGGAGGCCCGGGCGTTCGCCGCCGCGGCGCACGGGGCGGGGCTGCGCCGGACCGGGGTGATGGTGGAGGTGCCGTCGGCCGCGCTGCGGGCCCGGGCGGTGCTGGACGAGGTGGACTTCGTCTCGCTGGGCACCAACGACCTGGCGCAGTACACGATGGCCACCGACCGGCTGCGCGGTGAGCTGACCGACCTGCTCGATCCCTGGCAGCCCGCGGTGCTGGAGCTGGTCGCCGCCACCGCCCGCGGCGGGGAGCAGACCGGCAAGCCGGTCGGGGTGTGCGGGGAGTCCGCCGCCGACCCGCTGATGGCGCTGGTGCTGACCGGGCTGGGCGTCACCAGCCTGTCCATGTCACCCGCCGCGCTGCCCGCGGTGCGATTCGCCCTGCGCCGGCACACCCTGGCCGAGTGCCGGGCACTGGCCGAACTGGCCCTGTCCGCCGCCGACTCGGTCTCCGGCCGGTCCGCGGTGCGCGCCGCGGTGAAGCCGGAGGTCAGCGAGCTGGGCTGAGCACGGGGCTGCCCCGCCCCGGACCGCCGCGTAGCCTGACCGGCATGGTGCCGGAAGCGCTGCGCGACCCCGAGACCGACCCGCTGGCCACCCTGGTCCTGGAACCGGAGCTGGTGGCCGACCTGGTACGCCGGGCCCGGGCGACCGGCCCGCACGCCACCCATCACGCACCGTGGACCGGTGCGCCGCTGGCCACCCTGCCGCAGAGCACCCCGGAGGACCTGGCCGCTGCTGCCCGGACCGCCCGGGCGGCGCAGCGGCGCTGGGCGGTCACCGGGCACCGGGAGCGGGCCGCCCTGCTGCGCCGGACCGCCCAGCTGGTGCTGGCCCGGCAGTCGGATGTGCTGGACCTGATCCAGCTGGAGAACGGCAAGGCACGGGCCGCGGCGCTGGAGGAGGTCGCCGACGTGGTGCTGGGCGCCCGGTTCCTGGCCGGTCACGCCGGGCGGGTGCTGGCCGAGCAGCGCCGGCCCGGGCTGCTCGGTCCGCTGACCAGCGTCCGGGTGGCCCGCGACCCGGCCGGGGTGGTGGCGGTGGTCGCACCGTGGAACTACCCGCTGAGCCTGACCCTCGGCGACGTGCTGCCGGCCCTGGCCGCCGGGAACGCGGTGCTGCTGCGACCGGACCCGCAGACCCCGCTGACCGCGCTGTGGGCGGCCGAGCTGCTGGCCGACGCCGGGTTCCCGGACGATCTGGTGCAGGTGGTGCTCGGCGACGGACCCACGGTGGGGGACCGGTTGATCGACCACGCCGACCACCTGCTGTTCACCGGGTCCACCGCCACCGGCCGGCTGGTCGCCGCCCGGGCCGGCGGTGAGCTGGTGCCCAGCACCCTGGAGCTCGGCGGCAAGAACGCGCTCTACGTGGCCGGTGACGCCGACCCGGACCTGGCCGCCGAGGGGGCGGTGCGGGCCTGCTTCGGCGGCACCGGGCAGCTGTGCATGTCGGTGGAACGGCTGTACGTGCACCGGGACGTCGCGGCGGCGTTCAGCACCGCGTTCCGGCGCCGGGTGCGGGCGCTGCGGCTCGGCACCGGGCTGGACTACGGCTACGACCTGGGCTCGCTGACCGGGCCGGAGCAACTGGCCCGGGTGGTCGAACACGTCGAGGACGCGCTGTCCGGCGGGGCCCGGCTGCTCACCGGCGGGGCGCAGCGCCCGGAGATCGGGCCGTACGTCTACGAACCGACCGTGCTCACCGACGTCGGCCCGCACGCCCGGATGTTCGCCGAGGAGACCTTCGGGCCGGTGGTCGCCCTCGGCGAGGTGCGCTCCGACGACGAGGCGGTCGCCGCGATGAACGACACCCGGTACGGCCTGCACGCGGCGGTCTGGTCCGGGTCGGTGCGCCGCGGCCGGGCGGTGGCGGACCGGCTGCGGGTCGGGTCGGTGGACGCGAACGAGGGTTACCAGGCGTCCTGGGGCTCCTGGGCGGCGCCCCAGGGCGGCCGGGCGGACTCCGGCTGGGGCGCCCGGCACGGGGCCGAAGGGCTGCTCGCGCTGACCCGCAGCCGCACGGTGGCGGTGCAGCGCGGGGTGCACGCCGGCCTGGGTCCCGGGCGGCTGCTGTCCGGGCCGCCGGAGCACTGGGCCCCGCTGCTGCTGTCCGGGCTGCGGCTGCTCAGTGGTGTCCGGCCGGGGCGGGGACCGCGGCCTCCGGCGGCGGGATGAACGCCACCTGGTTGCGGCCCCGGCGCTTGGCCTCGTAGAGGGCGGCATCGGCCCGGGCGGCCAGGGTCGCCGGGTCGTCGTCCGGGCCGGCGGTCACCCCACCCATGCTCATCGTCACCCGCAGGCCGGCGGACAGGTCCTCCCACGGGTGGGCGGCCACCATGATCCGGATCCGCTCGCAGGCGGCCAGCGCGTCGGCCGGCGGGCACTGCCGCAGCACCAGCACGAACTCCTCGCCGCCGACCCGGGCCACCACGTCGCCCAGGCGCAGGCAGGCGGTCATGATCTGGCCGACCCGGCGCAGCACCTCGTCGCCGACCGGGTGCGAGTGCTGGTCGTTCACCGACTTGAACAGGTCGAGGTCGGCCACCACATAGGCCAGATCCGGTTCGCCGTGCCGGCCGTGCAGCACCGCGTCCAGCCCGCGCCGGTTCAGCAGGCCGGTCAGCGGGTCGTGGGCGGCGTCGTGGGCCAGCGACCGGTTCAGCGCGGCCAGCTCGGCGGCGTGCTGGCGGGTCTGGTCGTGCGCCTGGCGCACCCGGTCCACGTCGAGCTGGGCGTTCACCAGGATGCCGCGGCGCTCGGCGGCCTGGTCGCGCTGCTCCATCACCGCCTCGTGGTACTGCCGGTGGGTGTCCAGCGCCTGCGCCAGGTCACCGGCGTCCTCGTACACCGCCACCAGCTCGTGCAGCACATCGGCGCGCTCCATCGGGCGCGAGCCCTCGGACAGCACCAGGGCGGAGGTCAGCGTGACCTTCGCGGCGGACAGGTCGCCGAGCAGCCGGTGCAGCCGGCCGAGCGCGGCGTGGTACCGGATGGTCAGGTACCGGGCGGAGACCTGGGGCAGGGCGAGCGCGCACCGGTCCAGCACCTCACGCGCGGAGGCCAGGTCGCCGTGGGCCATCTGCGCCCGGGCCAGCCGGACCTGGGCCTCGGCGACCAACCGGGCGTTGCCGGCCGAGGCACCGACGCCGACCGCGGTCAGCCCGACCGTCACGCCCTGTTCGGCGTAGTGCACCGCCCGCTCGGCCAGCATCCGGGAGCTGGCCGGGTCGGTGACCGACAGCGTCTCGGCATCGTCGGTGGTCAGCTTGGCCAGGCCGGACAGGGTGGCGCAGGTGCCGTCCGGGCGGTCCACCCGCGGCCAGATCGTCATCGCCTCGGTCAGCAGCTCGTAGGCCTTCTCCGGGAACCGGCCCATCGAGATGTAGGTGTCCGCCAGGTTGTTCAGCGCGGCGGCGAGCCCTTCCAGGTCGCCGAGTTCGCGCCGGATCGCCAGCGAGCGTTCCAGCAGCTCCAGGGCGGACAGGTTGTCGCCGAAGCCGTTGTAGACCGCGGCCAGCCCCTGCAGCACCCGGCCCTCCCAGACCCGGTCCTGCAGCCCGGTCGCCAGTTCCAGCGCGCGCTCCATCGCCCCGAGGGCCAGCGCATCGTCGGACAGCAGGTGCCGGGCCCAGCCGGACAGGTACTCCAGCTCGATCTCCACCGCGACCAGGCCGTCGGCCCGCGCGCGCTCCAGCAGGCCGGGGACCAGCGCCACGCACAGGGCCGGCGCCGAGTCGCAGAGCGCGTCCACCTGCGCCAACTCGTGTCGCCAGTCCAACGGGTCGGCATCGCGCACCGCCCGGACAGTCGTCATGCTCGGATTATCGGCCCGGCTCCGGGCGACCCGCAGGCATCAAAAGGGTGAAGCGACCCTGACGCGCCGGAAAACCTCGGCGAAGCGGACATCGCAAGCGCTTCCGCGCCCGCATCCTCACCCGAACGGCCCCGGACACGACGGAGCCCGCCGCACCGGGTGCGACGGGCTCCGGCGGACGGCTCAGATCGTGGCGACCGCCTGGCGGGCGATCTCCAGCTCCTCGTTGGTCGGGTACACCACCACGGTCACCGGCGAGTCGTCGGTGGAGATGATCGTGGGCTCCTTCTTCCGGCCCTCGTTGCGGGCCAGGTCGAGCTGGATGCCCAGGCCCTCCAGGCCCCGCAGGGCGCCGGCGCGGACGATGTCGTCGTTCTCCCCGATGCCGGCGGTGAAGGCGATCACGTCCACCCGGCCAAGCTGGGCGTAGTAGTTGCCGACGTAGCCCTTGATCCGGTGGTAGTACACGTCCAGCGCGGTCCGGACGTTCTCGTCACCGGCGGCCGCCGCGTCGTGCACGTCGCGCATGTCGGTGTAGCCGGACAGGCCCAGCATCCCGGACTTGCGGTTCAGCAGCTCGTCCAGCTGGTCGATGGTGTAGCCGCCCTGGCGCGCCAGGTGGAACAGCACCGCCGGGTCGATGTCCCCGGAGCGGGTGCCCATCACCAGGCCCTCCAGCGGGGTCAGGCCCATCGAGGTGTCGATGCACCGGCCGCCCTGCACCGCGGAGGCCGAGGCCCCGTTGCCCAGGTGCAGCACGATGGTGTTGGTCGACGCCAGGTCCCGGCCCAGCCAGCCGGCCACCTCGCGGGAGACGAACAGGTGCGAGGTGCCGTGCGCGCCGTAGCGGCGGATCTTGTAGTCGGCCGCGATCTGGCGGTCGATGGCGTAGGTGTACGCCGCCGGCGGCATGGTGCGGTGGAAGGCGGTGTCGAAGACCGCCACGTGCGGGGTGTCCGGGAACGCGGCCCGGGCGGCGCGGACCCCGGCGGCGTTGGCCGGGTTGTGCAGCGGCGCCAGCGGGGACAGCTCCTCGATCTGGGCCAGCACCTCGTCGGTGACCAGCGCCGGTCCGTCGAAGACGTCACCACCCTGCACGATCCGGTGCCCGACCGCGGCCAGCTCGGCCTCGTCGATCGCCGGGCCGTGCTGGGCGAAGGTGTCCAGCACCAGGCGCATGCCGACCTCGTGGTCCGGGATCGGCTGCTCCAGCTCGGTCTTGCCGTCCGGGCCCTCGTGCTTGAGCTTGCCGACCTCCAGGCCGATCCGCTCGACGATGCCGGAGGCCAGGGCGTCCCCGGACTGGACGTCGACCAGCTGGTACTTGATCGACGAGGAACCGGAGTTGATGACGAGGACGTTGTTCACTTCGTGCCTTCCGAGGTCGAGCCCAGCGCCTGGGCCTGGATCGCCGTGATGGCGACCGTGTTGACGATGTCCTGCACCAGGGCGCCCCGGGACAGGTCGTTGACCGGCTTGCGCAGGCCCTGCAGCACCGGGCCGACGGCCACGGCGCCGGCGGAACGCTGCACGGCCTTGTAGGTGTTGTTCCCGGTGTTCAGGTCCGGGAAGATGAAGACGGTCGCCCGGCCGGCCACCGCGGAGTCCGGCAGCTTGGTCTGGGCCACCGAGGCGTCCACGGCGGCGTCGTACTGGATCGGGCCCTCGACGTTGAGGTCGGGGCGGCGCTCGCGGACCAGCTCGGTGGCGGCCCGGACCTTGTCCACGTCCGCGCCGGAGCCGGACTCGCCGGTGGAGTAGGACAGCATGGCGATCCGGGGCTCGATGCCGAACTGGGCCGCGGTCTGCGCGGAGCTGATTGCGATGTCGGCCAGCTGCTCGGCGGTCGGGTCGGGGTTGACCGCGCAGTCGCCGTAGACCAGCACCCGGTCCTCCAGGCACATCAGGAACACGCTGGACACCACGGAGACGCCGGGCACGGTCTTGATGATCTCGAAGGACGGCTTGATGGTGTGCGCGGTGGTGTGCGCGGCACCGGAGACCATGCCGTCGGCCAGGCCGAGCTGGACCATCATCGTGCCGAAGTAGCTGACCGAGGACACGATCTCCCGGGCCCGCTCGACGGTCATGCCCTTGTGCTTGCGCATCTCGGTGTACTCGGCGGCGAACCGCTCCAGCAGCTCGCCGGACTTCGGGTTCAGCACGGTCGCGTCGGCCAGGTTCAGGCCCAGCTCGGTGGCGCGGGTCCGGATCGCGGTCTCGTCGCCCAGGATGGTCAGGTCGGCGACCTCGCGCTGCAGCAGGGTGGAGGCGGCGCGCAGGATCCGGTCGTCGTTGCCCTCCGGCAGCACGATGTGCTTGCGGTCCGAGCGGGCCCGGTCCAGCAGCTCGTACTCGAACATCAGCGGGGTGACGACCTCGGGGGACCCGACCTCCAGCGCGGCCAGCGCCTCCTCCGCGTCGGTGTACTTCTCGAACAGCGCCAGCGCGGTGTCCACCTTGCGCTGGGAATCCGCCGACAGCCGGCCGCGGGTGCTCGCCGCGGCGTTGGCCGACCGGAAGGTGCCCGCCTCGGTGCGGATGATCGGCAGCTTGGAGCCCATGCCCGCGATGAGCCGCTCGACGATCGGCGCCGGGGCGAACCCGCCGTTGAGGATGATGCCGGACAGCGAGGGGAAACCGTCCGCCCGGTGCGCGGTCAGCAGGCCCAGCAGGATGTCGGCCCGGTCGCCGGGGGTGATCACCACGACCCCGTCCGAGATCCGCTCCAGCAGGTGCTCCATCGACATCGCGCCGACCAGCACCTCGGTGGACTCCCGGGACAGCAGCTCCGGGTCACCGCTGACCAGGGTGCCCTCCACCGAGTCCATCAGCTGACGCACGGTCGGGGCGACCAGGAACGGGTCCTCCGGCAGCGCCCAGGCCCGGGTCAGGTCGGACAGCCCGGCGCGCACCGCGTCGACCGCCTCCGGGTCGCAGCGGTTGGCGACCACGGCCACCACCTGGGCGTGCGCGGCCTCCAGCTCGGTCAGCGAGGCGGCGGCGACCTGGCGGACCTCCTCCGGGGTGCGGCCCTGGCCCTTGACGCACAGCAGCACCGGTGCGCCCAGGTTCGCGGCGATCCGGCCGTTGAACGCCAGCTCGGCCGGGCCGGCGATGTCGGTGTAGTCCGAGCCGACGATCACGACCACGTCGCACTGCCGGGCGACCGCGTGGTAGCGCTGCACGATGGTGGCCAGCGCGGCCTCCGGGTCGGCGTGCACCTGCTCGTAGGTGGTGCCGATGCAGTCGTCGTAGCTGAGGTCGACCCCGTCGTGGGCCAGCAGCAGTTCCAGCACGTAGTCGGAGTTGCCGGTCGAACGCGCGATCGGCCGGAACACCCCGACCCTCTGCACGGTGCGGGTGAGCAGGTCGACCAGGCCGAGGGCGACCGTCGACTTGCCGGTGTCACCCTCCGGGGACGTCACGTAGATGCTGCGGGCCACGGGTGGGGCTTCTTCCTCTTCGCCGATCCGGGGGTCGCCCCGGTTGGATAGATGATGGGATGAATTCTGCCGGACTGCCGGTGCCCGCCGCGATGCCCTGAGTGGTGGCGGTGGTCACCTCCCCGGCACAGTCACCCCTCCGAGGGGCGGCACCGTGTGACCTTGGTCCCGGAAAACGGGCGATGGCCCGCACCGGGTGGTGCGGGCCATCGCCTCGGGATCACTCGTTGTCACCGCCGGTGTCCGCGGTGTTCTGCTGCGGGCCACCGACCTCGGTGCCGGTCTCGCCGGCATCCGGCCAGACCCAGTTGCGCACCTCCGGCAGGTCCTCGCCGTGCGCCCGGGTGTACTCCCGGGCCCGCAGCCGGGCGTCCACCATCTGCTGGCGCAGCCCGGCGTACTTCGACCCGAGCGACGGCACCTGGTCGATCACGTCGATCACCAGGTGGAACCGGTCCAGGTCGTTCAGCATCACCATGTCGAAGGGCGTGGTCGTGGTGCCCTCCTCCTTGTACCCGCGCACGTGCAGGTTCTTGTGCCCCTTGCGGCGGTAGGTCAGGCGGTGGATCAGCCACGGGTAGCCGTGGTAGGCGAACACGATCGGCTTGTCCGTGGTGAACAGGGTGTTGAACTCCCGGTCGGACAGGCCGTGCGGGTGCTCCCGCTCGTCCTGCAACCGCATCAGGTCCACCACGTTGACCACGCGGACCTTCAGCCCCGGCAGCTCCCGGCGCAGGATGTCGGCCGCGGCCAGCACCTCCAGCGTCGGGACGTCACCGGCGCAGCCGAGCACCACGTCCGGGTCCTCGCCGTCCACCTCGGTGCCCGCCCAATCCCAGATGCCCAGGCCCCGGGTGCAGTGCGCCACCGCCTCGTCCATCGTGAGGAAGTTCGGCGCCGGCTGCTTGCCGGAGACCACCACGTTCACGTACTGCCGGGACTTCAGGCAGTGGTGGTAGGTGGACAGCAGGGTGTTCGCGTCCGGCGGCAGGTACACCCGGACGATCTCGGCTTTCTTGTTCACCACGTGGTCGATGAAGCCGGGGTCCTGGTGGCTGAAGCCGTTGTGGTCCTGGCGCCAGACGTGGCTGGACAGCAGGTAGTTCAGGCTGGCGATCGGCCGGCGCCACGGGATGTGGTTGGTGACCTTCAGCCACTTGGCGTGCTGGTTGAACATCGAGTCGACGATGTGGATGAACGCCTCGTAGGAGGTGATCAGCCCGTGCCGCCCGGTGAGCAGGTAGCCCTCCAGCCAGCCCTGGCACTGGTGCTCGGACAGCATCTCCACCACCCGGCCGAACCGCGCCAGGTGATCGTCGATGTCGGTGGGCAGGTACTCCGCGTTCCACTGCTTGTCGGTGACGTCGAACACCGCCTGCAGCCGGTTGGACGCGGTCTCGTCCGGGCCGAAGATCCGGAAGTTGTCCGGGTTCCGGCGGATCACCTCGGTCAGGTACTGGCCCAGCACCCGGGTCGCCTCGGAGATCGACCCGCCCGGCACCGGCACGTCGACCGCGAAGTCCCGGAAGTCCGGCAGCCGCAGGTCCTTGAGCAGCAGACCGCCGTTGGCGTGCGGGTTGTCGCTCATCCGCAGCTGTCCGGGGGGCGCCAGGGCGGTGATCTCCTCCTTGACGGCGCCGTTCTCGTCGAACAGCTCCTCCGGCCGGTAGGACTGCAGCCAGCCCTCCAGCACGTGCAGGTGCTCGTCGGTGTCCCGGGCCGAGGCCAGCGGCACCTGGTGCGAGCGCCAGGACGCCTCGACCTGCTTGCCGTCGATCACCGGCGGGCAGGTCCAGCCCTTCGGGGTCTTGAAGATGATCATCGGCCAGGCCGGACGGGACTCGTCGCCCGCCGCCGCCCGCGCCTTGATCTCCGCGATCTCGTCCAGCACCTCGTCCAGGAGCTTGGCGAACCGGGTGTGCACCTCGAGGTGGTCCTCGCCGTCGAAGCCGCCGACGAACAGATGCGGGTTGTGGCCGTAGCCGCGCATCAGGTCGAGCAGCTCGTCCTCGGGGATGCGCGCCAGCACGGTCGGGTTGGCGATCTTGTACCCGTTCAGGTGCAGGATCGGCAGCACGACACCGTCCTTGGCCGGGTCGATGAACTTGTTCGAGTGCCAGGAGGTGGCCAGCGGGCCGGTCTCCGCCTCGCCGTCACCGACCACCGCGGCGACCAGCAGGTCCGGGTTGTCGAAGGCGGCGCCGTAGGCGTGCGACAGCGCGTAGCCCAGCTCACCGCCCTCGTGGATCGACCCCGGCGTCTCGGGGGCCACGTGGCTCGGGATGCCGCCCGGGAAGGAGAACTGCCGGAACAGCCGGCGCACGCCCTCGGTGTCGTGGGTGATGTCGGAGTAGACCTCGGAGTAGGTGCCGTCCAGATAGGCCGACGCCACCAGGCCCGGACCGCCGTGACCCGGACCGGTCAGGTACAGCGTGGACTGCTCGCGCTCGGCGATCACCCGGTTCAGGTGGGCGTACAGGAAGTTCAGGCCCGGCGTGGTGCCCCAGTGGCCCAGCAGCCGCGGCTTGACGTGATCCTTGGTCAGCGGTTCCCGCAGCAGCGGGTTCGCCAGCAGATAGATCTGGCCGACCGACAGGTAGTTCGCCGTGCGCCACCAGGCGTCGATGCGTCGGAGCGTCTCGTCCGAGACGGGCTGGCCGGAGCCGGTCCGCCAGGTGGCGAGCTGCGGCGTCGTCGTGCTCATGCTCTCTCCCCGTGTGTGGTGCGATGCACTGATCGTGCGGGCCCGGCGGGACCCTCGTGCCGGGCATCTTCAGCTTCGTGGCGAGTTGCGCCACGAGCCGGGACGTCCGACCCAGGCCGGCCCCAACCGCCTGAGGGCGATCCATCGCCATCAAACCGCATCTGACCTGGGCCTGCACCCGACCGGGTGAACGAGCGTGTGACCTGCGGGGTCGCCGGACGCTGATCGCACTTCCCGGCGCGGCGGGTACCGTGAGGTGGTGCCCCAGCCGCGAACCGACGACCGCCCCGCCGCGCCGCCGCGCGACCCGGCCGCCGCGCCCCGGCGCACGCTCTGGCAGGTCGCCCGCACGCCGCGGATGATCGGCCTGCTGATCCTGTTCCTGGCCGCCGCCGCGGTCTGTGCCCGGCTCGGGATCTGGCAGCTCGACCGCGCCGAGATCCGCGGCGCCGCCGCCCAGCAGGCCGCCCTGGAGGAGACCGAGGCCGCCCCGCCGGTGCCGATCGACGACGTGCTCGCCCCGCAGAGCAGCTTCGACGGCGCACTGGTCGGCCGCCGGGTGATCGCCACCGGGCAGTACGAGGCCGACGGGCAGCTGCTGGTCGCCGACCGGGTGCTGCACGGCGAGACCGGCTGGCTGGTGCTCACCCCGCTGCGCACCGACTCCGGCGCCGTGCTGCCGGTGGTCCGCGGCTGGGTCGACGACCCCGACTCGCCGGTGCTGGCCGTGCCCGAGGGCGAGGTCACGGTCACCGGGTACCTGCAGGCCTCCGAGGACTCCGGCCAGGCGCCGGACGCCCTGCCCGCCGGGACCACCGACTCGATCTCCTCCGCCGAACTGCTCGGCGTCTGGGGCGGGCCGATCTGGACCGGCTACGCCGTGCTGTCCGAGTCCGATCCCGCGCAAGACCCCGGCCTGGAGCTGCTCGGCCCGCCGACCCGCTCCGGCACCGGGCTGAACATCCAGAACCTGGGCTACGCCGCGCAGTGGTGGGTGTTCGGCGGCTTCGCGGTGTTCCTGTGGATCCGGCTGGTCCGGGACGAGATGCTGCGGTCTTCCGGCACCGACCCGTTCGCCGAGCTCGCCGCGGAGGACGACCCGGCCGCACCGGAGCCCGCCCCCTGATCCCTGGCGCTACACCGCCGTCTGGCACGCCCCGCGCTGATCCGGCCCGGACACCGCCTCCCCGCACCGCATGACATCGGACACATCGACGCGCACACTGGCGAAGAACGCGCGCGACCCATGGCACCACCCGTCCACGGACCGGGAGACTGACGATGGAACGCATGACGAAGGCGGCTGTCGCGATCGGGGGCGCCGCGGTGCTCCTGCTCGGCGGCGCGGGCACCCTGGCGTACTGGACGGATGACGGCACCGCCGCCGGCACCGATCTGTCCTCCGGCTCACTGACCGTCGATCCGGGCACCTGTGCGGCCTGGGCCTACACGGCGGCCGAGGGCGGCGGGGCGGTCACCGAGATCGTTCCCGGCGACACGGTCGAGACCACCTGCACCTTCGAGGTGACCGGCACCGGCGACCACGTCGGGGTTGCCGCCGTGGTGGTCAGCGACAGTGCCTTCACCGGGGCGGGCGCGCTGCCGGCCGCGCTCACGACCTCGGTGTCCGAGGTCACCCTGGCCGGGACGACCCTCGCCGTCGACCCCGCCGGCACCCTGGACCAGCCGGTGGCGCTGGACCCGGGCACGGCGGAGGACCTGTCGGCCGTGGTGACCGTCGACTTCCCCTACGGCACGGCGGCGGACAACACGACGCAGGTCAGCACCGCCACGCTCGACGACCTCACGGTCACGGTGCAGCAGGCCCACTGCGGCCCGTCGGCGACCCCGGCCTGCGTCGCGGGGCCGTGATCGGCGGGCCCACCGGTCGGATGCGGGGGGTGCTGCGGTTCGTCCGGCTGGCCGGGTCGACGATGCTGGTCGGCGTGGCCGGGCTGGCGCTGCTCGCGGGCGTCCTGGTGCCGCGGATCGCCGGTGCGACGCCGTATGTCGTGCTGACCGACTCGATGGCGCCGGGGATGCCGAGCGGGTCATTGGTGGTGGTGCGGCCGGTCGCCGCCGAGGACGTGGCGGTCGGCGACGTGATCACCTACCAGCTCCGGTCGGGGGAAGAACAGGTCGTCACGCACCGGGTGGAGGCGATCGGCACCCGGGTCGGCGGCGAGCGCGTGTTCACCACCCGCGGGGATGCGAACACCGTCGCCGACCTGCGGCCGGTGCGGGCGGTGCAGGTGCGCGGCGAGCGCTGGTACGCCGTGCCGTACCTCGGCCGGGTCTCCGCGCTGCTGACCGGGTCCGAGCGGCAGGCGGTCGCGACGGTGCTCGCGGCGGTGCTGCTCGGCTACGGCGCCTGGCAGGTGGTGCAGGCCCGGCGCGAGCGCGGACGCCCGATGCCGGCCCCGGGGGTGGCGACGTGAGGGCCCGCGCCGGCGCCTCGGTCCTCGCCGCGCTCGCGGTGGTGCTGCTGCTCGCGCCCTCGGCGAGCGCCGCGAATCCGGGCGAGGAGGTCGGACTCAGCCGGGACGGCGTGACCTGGTCGCCCGACCTGACCACCGACCTGTTCGATCCCGCGATGGTGTGGGTGCCCGGCGACGACGAGGTCACCACGCTGTACGTCCGCAACCAGTCCGGGGAACCGGCCCGTGGCTTCGCCCAGGTGCTGGTGGGGCCGGAGGACGCGGAGTTCGCCGAGGACCTGCGGGTGCGCACCCGGTACGACGGCGGCGCCTGGACCGTGGGCGCGACCTCCCGGACGACCGGCTTCGCCGTGGGGGCGGTGCTGCGGATCGACATCGGGGTGCAGTTCGACCCGGTCTCGGGCAACGAGAGCGAGGGGCGGGCGGTGCCGCTCGCGGTGCGCGTGGTGCTCGCGAGCGTCATCCCGGGCCGGGACGTCGACCCCACGCCGAGCCCCGGCACGCCGGTGGGTGGTGCGGGCGGCGGTGCGGTGCCGGCCCCCGCGGGTGCGCCGGTGGTCGGGGACGTCGCGGCCGGGGACGGTGCCGTCGGCGCGGGCGCGGCGGTCCGCTACGGCGGGCTGCTGGGTGCCACCGGCGCCGACGCGCTCCGGGTCCTGGTCGCCGCCGGGGTGCTGGTGCTCACCGGCGCCTGGTTCCTGGTCGCGCGCCGGCATCGACGGGGTGCACCGTGACCGCCCCGGCCGGGCAGCCGCCGCGCCGCGGCCGCCGGGCCGCCCTCACCGCCGTGGGCGTGGTGGCCGGCCTGATCCTCGGGATCGGCGGTGCCTGGGCGTACTGGACCGCGACCGGCACCGCCCCCGCGCCACCGGCGCTCACCTCCGGCAGCCTCGACATGACCGTGAACGGCACGCTGGCCGGTCAGGGCGGGACGGTCGCGCTCGGCACGGCGCTGACGCTGACCGACGCCCGGCCGACGATGGGCGACTCCGCGGCGGTCACGGTCGGCAACACCGGCAGCACGCCGTTCCAGGTGACGGTCACCCCGAGCGCGCAGGGCACGCTCGCGCCGTACCTGGTGTCCACCGTGGCCTACGGCGGGACGGTCTCGGGCTCGGGGTGCACCGGCGGGAGCGCCACCCCGGCCGTCATCGAGCCCGGCGGCATGCTCAGCGTCTGCGTGGCCGTGACCGTCGACGCCTCCGCGCCGGCCTCGGCCCAGGGCACCACCGGGTCGGTGGCGCTGTCCGTCGTCGCCACGCAGGTGACGCCGTGAACCGCCGACCGCCCCGCCACCGTGGCCGTCCCGTGCTCGCCGGGCTGCTGGCCGGGCTGCTGGCCGGGGTGGTGGCCGGGTTCCTCGCCGCCACCGGGGTGGTCACCGGGGCGCCCGCGAACGGGTACTGGCAGGACCAGGCCACGGTCACCAGCGGCACCTTCACCACCTGGGTGGTCACGGATGTCGCCTGTCCGAATCCGGCCTGGGGGTCGGGGCACCGGCTGAGCTGGACCGCGCCGGCGGGGTCCAGCTCGGTCGCGACGCTGACCGTCTCACCCAGCCCCAGCGGTTTCACGTCCTGGGCCTCGACGTTCCGGGTCGGCACCCCCGACACCGACGGATCGCCCGCCGAGTGGGGCATCACCACGTCGAACCTGTTCGAGACCACCCAGTTCGACGGCACCTGGACCCTGGTCGTGACGCCCCCGGCGCCCACCGGTGGCTGGACCGCGACCCGCACCGGCACCTGGACGCTGCACTACACCAGTGGTACCAGCGGAACGAACACCTGCACGGTCAACCCGTGAGCCGGCCGGTCACTCGCGCTGCCAGGACTCCCAGAGCGCTGCGTAGTCGCCGCCCGCGGCGACCAGGTCGTCGTGCGGGCCGATCTCGGTGATCCGGCCGCCGTCGACCACGGCCACCCGGTCCGCGTCGTGCGCGGTGTGCAGGCGGTGGGCGATCGCCACCACGGTGCGGCCGGCCAGCACGGAGGACAGCGAGCGTTCCAGGTGCCGGGCGGCCCGCGGGTCGATCAGCGAGGTCGCCTCGTCCAGCACCAGGGTGTGCGGGTCGAGCAGCACCAGCCGGGCCAGCGCGATCTGCTGTGCCTGCGCCGGGGTCAGCGCCACCCCGCCGGAGCCGACGCCGGTGGCCAGACCCTCGGGCAGTGCCTGCACCCAGTCCCAGGCGTCCACCGCCCGCAGCGCGCGTTCCAGGGCGGCGTCGTCCGCCTCCGGGTCGGCCAGCCGCAGGTTGTCCGCCAGCGGGCCGACGAACACGTGGTGCTCCTGGGTGACCAGGGCGACGTGCCCGCGCAGCTCGTCCAGCGGCAGGTCGACCAGCGGCACGTCGCCGACGGTGACGCTGCCGCCGGTGGGCGGGTGGATGCCGGCCAGCATCCGGCCGAGGGTGGACTTGCCGGCGCCGGACGGTCCGACCACGGCCAGGCGTTCGCCGTCGGTCAGGTCCAGGTCGACGCCGTGCAGCACGTCGTGGCCCGGGCGGTAGGCGTAGCGCACGGCCTGGGCCCGGACGTGCTCGTCGTCGGGCCGGTCGGTGCCCTCCTCGCGGTCCGGCCGGACGTCGGCCACCCCGATGATCCGGGCCAGCGAGGTCGCGCCGACCTGGATCTCGTCCAGCCAGAAGATCAGCTCGCCGATCGGGTTGATCACCTGGATCGCGTACAGCGCGACGGTGGTGACCGCTCCCACGGTGGCGTGGCCGGTGGAGATCAGGAAAGCGCCCCAGATCAGCACGGTCACGACCGGCAGGACGAACGAGGTGTCGACCCCGGGGAACAGCACCGAGCGCAGATTGAGGGTGGCCGACTCGGCCTGGAAGGCCTCGCGCAGGTCGGCGTCCAGCCGCCGGCGCCGCCGGGCACCCAGGCTGAGCGCGTCGACGGTGCGGGCGCCCTCCACCGACTCGGTGAGCGTGCCGTTGATGGTGGCGTAGGCGGCGGACTCGCGCAGGTAGGCCTTGGTGGCCCGGCGCAGGTACCACCGGGAGATCCCGATCAGCAGCGGCGCACCGGTGAACAGCCCGAGCGCCACCAGCGGGCTGGTCAGGATCGCGGCGACCACGGTCAGCAGGGTGGTCGCGGTGGTGACCAGCACCCGGGGCACGCCGAACCGCACGGTGTACTGCACCCGGTCGATGTCGGTGGTGGTGCGAGCGACCAGGTCACCGGTGCCGGCCCGCTCCACGGTGGACAGCGGCAGCCGGGTGACGGTGGCGATGAACTGCTCGCGCAGATCGGCGAACACCGTCTCGCCGAGCACCATCGCCGCGCGCTGGGCGTAGCGGATCAGCACGGTCTGGGCGAGCACCGCGATCACCAGCACCAGGATCGTGCGATCGGCGGTGGCGGTGGTGGTGCCGGCCTGCACCGCGTCCACCAGCCGGCCGAGCAGCCACGGACCGGCCAGCCCGGCGGTGGCCGCCAGCACGTGCAGCGTGACCACCCAGGACAGCGAACGGCGGTGGCGGCGCAGCAGCTCGGCGGTGTGGCGGCGCAGCGTGGGGCCGTCAGCGACCGGCAGTCGCATGGCGGGTCACCTCCTCGGTGGACTCGTCGTCGTCGGAACGGGAGACCACGCGGCGGTAGGCGGCGTGGCCGGACATCAGGGTGCGGTGCGGGCCGGTGGCGGTGACCCGGCCGTCCTCGATCAGGGCGACCTCGTCCACCGCGTCCAGCACCAGCGGGCTGGCGGAGACGATCACGGTGGTGCGCCCGCGCCGGTGCTCGGCCAGGCGCTGGGCTATCCGGGCCTCGGTGTGTGCGTCCACCGCGCTGGTCGGCTCGATCAGGATCAGCACCTCGGCGTCGGTGAGCAGCGCCCGGGCCAGGGCGACCCGCTGGCGCTGACCGCCGGACAGCGACCGGCCCTTCTCCTCCACCTCGCCGTCCAGCCCGCCGGGCACCGAGTCGAGCACGTCCCCGGCGTCGGCTACCCGCAGCGCGGTGAGCAGGTCCTCGCGCCCGGCGCCGCCGCGCACGTCCAGCTCGTCGATCAGGGTGCCGGTGAACAGGTGCGGGGTGGACTCGGCGACCACGATCCGGCCGCGGACCTCGGTCAGCCCGAGTTCGCGCAGCATGGTGCGGCCCCACGTCACCTCGGACAGGGCGGGGTCGTCGCCGGCGGACCGGGCGGGGGCGTGCCGGCCCAGCCGCAGTGCGATCCGCGCGGTGTCGTCCGGGTCGGCGCCGACCACGGCCAGCAGCCGCCCGGGGCGGACCACCAGGCCGGAGCGCTGGTCGACCAGCTCCTGGTCGCCCGCGGGGGAGGGCGCGAGCACGGCCGGGTCGTCGTGGCCGGCCACCGGCACCCGCAGCACGTTCAGGATCTTGCGGGCACCGACCAGCGCGCGGGTGATCACCCGGATCGCCTCGCTGGCGGTCCACAGCGGCTGGGTCAGGAAGGCCGCGAAGCCGTAGAACGACACCAGCTGGCCGGGGGTGATCTCCCCGGCGATCGCCAGCCGGGCGCCCGACCAGACCACCACGGCCAGGAACAGCCCGGGCAGCAGGGTCTGCAGCGCGTCCAGGAACGACTGGGTCTGCGCCACGGCGACCCCGGTGCCGCGCACCTTCTGCGACTGCTCGCGGTAGCGCGCGCTGAACACCTCCTCGCCGCCGATGCCGCGCAGGATCCGCAGCCCGGAGACGGTGTCGGCGCCCAGGGTGGTCAGCCGGCCGGTCGCCTCACGCTGGGCGGCCTGGCGGCGTTGCAACGGCGGGACCAGCAGGGAGAGCACCGCCACCACCACCGGCAGCCCGAGCAGCACCAGCAGCCCCAGCGGGGTGGAGATGGTCAGCAGCACGACGCCGAGGGTGAGGTAGGCGACGATCCCGCCGATCAGCCGCGGCAGGATGTGGAAGACCTCGCCCATCCGCAGCGCGTCGGAGGCCACCGTGGCGACCACCTCGCCGGTGGGCAGCGTCTCGGTGACCGCGTCGCCGGTCCGGGTGACGTGGTGGCCGATCTGCTGCGAGGAGCCGAGGGCGGCGCGCAGCCAGTTCTCCACGTCCAGCCGGTGGCCCCACACGTTCGTGCCGACCTGGGTCATCCCCAGGGCGAACAGCAGCAGGCATCCGCTCCACAGGCCGGAGCTCAGCCCGTGGGTGAGACCGTCGTCGACGACGATGCCCAGGGCCAGCGGCTGCATGGCGGCGGCGACGTTGCCGATGATCGCCATCACGGTGGCGCCGAGCAGCACGCCGAGCTGGCGGCGGCTCAGCCATCGCAGGTAGGCCCACGGTCCGGTGAGCGGCGGGTGCCCGGGTTCGGGCTCAGGAAGGGGACGCACGATCGAGAACGCTACGGGTGAGAACCGACACACAGGAACGTGATTTCGATCCGTGGATCGCGCCGGTGGGGGAGAATCGGCGCCAGCCATCATCCGCATCGAGAGGACCACCATGTCGCAGACCCCGGCGGCTGCCCAGGGCCCCGCAGACCCTGCAGTCCCCGCCGACCCTGCCGCCCGTGCCGTCGCCGTCGCCCGCGCCCGGCTGACCCGCTACCGCGTGATGGCGTGGATCACCGGGACCATGCTGCTGGTGCTCTGCCTGGAGATGCTGCTCAAGTACGTCTTCCACGCCGGTGGCCTGGACGCCGCCGGGCACCCGGAGCCGGTGCTGGGCACCTGGGTCGCGATCGTGCACGGCTGGATCTACGTGCTCTACCTGGTCACCGTCGCCCAGCTCTGGTCCGCGATGCGCTGGACCGCCGGCCGGCTGATCACGATGGCGCTGGCCGGTGTGGTGCCGGTGATGTCCTTCGTGCTGGAGCGCCGGGTGCACGCGGACGCGCTGGCCAGGATCCGGCGGGTGGAGGCGCAGTCCTCCGCGGCCACTACCCTGGACGGGTGACCGACTCCACCCCTCAGGCCGCCTCGGCCGACCGCCCGGTGCTGGTGGTCGACTTCGGTGCGCAGTACGCCCAGTTGATCGCCCGCCGCGTCCGCGAGGCGAATGTCTACTCCGAGATCGTCCCGCACACCGCCACGGTGGAGCAGATGCTGGCCAAGGAGCCGGCGGCGATCATCCTGTCCGGCGGGCCGTCCTCGGTGTACGCCGACGGTGCGCCCTTCGTCGACCCGGCGCTGTTCGAGGCCGGGGTGCCGGTGCTGGGCATCTGCTACGGCTTCCAGGCGATGGCCAAGGCCCTCGGCGGCGAGGTCGCCCAGACCGGTCAGCGCGAGTACGGCGGCACCGCGGTGGAGGTGGTGGCCGGCGGCACGGTGCTGGCGGACAGCCCGGCCGAGCAGACGGTGTGGATGAGCCACGGCGACGCGGTGCACGCGGCGCCGGAGGGCTTCGAGGTGCTGGCGACCTCCTCCGGGTCGCCGGTCGCGGCCTTCGAGGATCGGGGCCGGCGGCTGTTCGGCGTGCAGTGGCACCCGGAGGTCAAGCACTCGCCGCTGGGCCAGCGCACCCTGGAGCACTTCCTGTACCAGGGCGCGGGGCTGACCCCGGACTGGAACCCGGGCAACGTGATCGCCGACCAGGTGGCGCGGATCCGCGAGCAGGTCGGCGACGCCAAGGTGATCTGCGGCCTGTCCGGCGGGGTGGACTCCTCGGTGGCCGCGGCGCTGGTGCAGAAGGCGATCGGCGACCAGCTGACCTGCGTGTTCGTCGACCACGGGCTGCTGCGCTCCGGCGAGGCCGAGCAGGTCGAGACCGACTTCGTCGCCTCCACCGGCGTGAACCTCAAGGTCGTGGACGCCCGGGAGCGGTTCCTGACCGCGCTGGCCGGGCACACCGACCCGGAGACCAAGCGCAAGATCATCGGCCGCGAGTTCATCCGGGTGTTCGAGGACGCCGCCCGGGAGATCGTCGCCGAGGCCGGTGCGCACGGTGACCAGGTGAAGTTCCTGGTGCAGGGCACCCTCTACCCGGACGTGGTCGAGTCCGGCGGCGGCGAGGGCGCGGCCAACATCAAGAGCCACCACAACGTGGGCGGTCTGCCGGACGACCTGCAGTTCGAGCTGGTCGAGCCGCTGCGCGCGCTGTTCAAGGACGAGGTCCGGGCGGTCGGCCTGGAGCTCGGCGTGCCGGAGACCATCGTCTGGCGCCAGCCGTTCCCCGGCCCGGGCCTGGGCATCCGGATCATCGGCGAGGTCACCCAGGAGCGCCTGGACGTGCTGCGCGCCGCCGACCTGATCGCCCGCGAGGAGCTGACCAAGGCCGGGCTGGACCGGGAGATCTGGCAGTGCCCGGTGGTGCTGCTGGCGGACGTGCGCTCGGTGGGGGTGCAGGGCGACGGCCGCACCTACGGCCACCCGATCGTGCTGCGCCCGGTGTCCAGCGAGGACGCGATGACCGCGGACTGGTCCCGGCTGCCCTACGACGTGCTCTCGGTGATCTCCACCCGGATCACCAACGAGGTGCCGGAGGTGAACCGGGTGGTGCTGGACGTGACCAGCAAGCCGCCGGGCACCATCGAGTGGGAGTGAGCTGACCCGCCACGGCCCGGCACCCCTCGCGGGTGCCGGGCCGTCGTGTGTGTGCAGCTCAGTCCTGGTGCACCAGCGCCAGGGTCCGGCGCAGCGCGTCCACCTCGACCTGGCCGGGGGCGGAGGCCGCTCCCACGGTGCCGAAGGTCGCCGCGGAGCCGAAGACGCCACCGGCGAGCCGGGACACCACGCCGGTGCCGGCCATCGCCATCGTGATCAGCGGCTGGTCGACCCGGCGGCGGACCGCGAGGGTGGCGGACAGCAGGGTCAGCACGTCCTCCGGCGACCGCGGCATGACGGCGATCTTGAGCACGTCGGCGCCCTGCTCGGCCATCGCCAGCAACCGCCGCTCGATCTCCTCCCGGTCCGGGGTGCCGTCGAAGTCGTGGTTCGAGGCGACCACCGGGACACCGGCGTCGTGGGCGGCGGCGATCACCCGCGCCGCGGTGGCGTGCCGGAGTTCCACGTCCACCAGGTCGGCGATCCCGGCCTCCAGCAGTGCCCGGTAGACCACCAGGTACTCCTCGCCGGGCATCGGCAGCTCGCCGCCCTCGGCCCCGGTGCGGATGGTGGCCAGCAGCGGCAACCCGTCCAGCGCGGCGACCAGGGCCCGGCCGGCCTCGACCACGGCCGCCAGGTCGGAGCCGCCGGCCAGCAGGTGGTCCACCCGCCACTCGACCAGGTCGGGCCGGGCGGCGACCACCGGGGCGGCCTGGGCGACCAGTTCGGCGGGGGTGCGGGCGGTCAGCGGCACGATCACCGCGGGGGTGCCGGTGCCGAGGGTGACCCCGCGGACGGTGACCGGGCGGCGGGCGTCGAGGTCGGTCATCAGTCCTCCTGCGGTTCGCCGAACAGCTCGGCGCGGATCTGGTTCAGCGGCATCGGGGTGCCGGTCCACAGCTCGAAGGCCGCGGCGCCCTGGTGCAGCATCATGCCCAGGCCGTTCATGGTCCGGCACCCGGCCGCCTCGGCCTGTGCGAGGAACAGGGTACGGGCCGGGGAGTAGACCACGTCCGAGACGAACAGGTCGGGCCGCAGCACCTCGGGGTCGGGCAGCGGGGACAGGTCCTTGAGCGTGCCCATGCCGACGTTGGTGGCGTTGGCCAGCACGCTGGAGGCGGCGACGCAGGCCCGGAAGTCCTCGATGTCGTCCAGGTCGTGCAGCACGGCGGTGGCGGAGGTCTGCTCGGCGATGGTCTGCACCGTGTGCTCGGCCACCGGCCAGACCGCGTCCCGGCGGTTGAAGATGTCGATCCGCTCCACGCCGTCCAGGGCGGCCTGGATCGCGATGGCCGTGCCCGCGCCGCCGGCGCCGATCATGGTGATCCGCCGGCCGGCCGGGTCGATGCCGGCCTCGCGCAGCGCGGTCATGTAGCCGATCCCGTCGGTGACATGGCCGGTCAGGTGGCCGTCGTCGTTCACCACGGTGTTCACCGCGCCGACCATCCGGGCGGCGGGGGACAGGTCGTCCAGCAGCGGCAGGATTGCCATCTTGTTCGGCATCGAGACGTTCCAGCCCCGCACCCGCAGGGCGCGCAGCCCGGTGACCGCGTCGGCGAGCTGGTCGGTGTCCACCTCGAAGGCCAGGTAGGCGTAGTCGAGGTCCAGCTCGGCCAGCGCCAGGTTGTGCATCCGCGGGGACATGCTGTGCCGGATCGGGTAGGCGATCAGGCCGAGCAGCTCGGTGTGGCCGGTGATGGCGCGGATCGTTCCGTCGGGCATCGGGACTCCCTCGTCGTATTGGACGTACTCGGTAGTTCATTGTTGCGAGCCGAAGCTGCCCGAACCGGGTCGATGGTCCTGTCATGATGCTCGGGGCCGTCATCGGCCGGAGGGAGAGATGAGCATGGTGGCAGCAGAGCCGTCGGCACCGAGGACCCGCGACGCGGACCGGACCCGGCAGGAGATCCTCGGCGCGGCGATCGAGGAGTTCTCCGCCAAGGGGCTGCTCGGGGCCCGGGTGGACGCGATCGCGGAGCGGATCCACACCACCAAGCGGATGATCTACTACTACTTCGGCTCCAAGGAGGGCCTGTACCGGGCGGCGCTGGCGGAGTCCTACCGCGGCACCCGGGCGCAGGAGCAGGGGCTCGGGCTGAACGAGATGCCGCCGGAGCAGGCGCTGCGCGAGCTGGTGCGCTCCACCCTGTGCTACGACGCCACCCACGAGTCCTTCGTCCGGCTGGTGCTGTTCGAGAACCTGCACGGCGGCGAGGCGATCCGGCACCTGGACGACGAGGACCGCGAGGTCAACCAGGGCGCCCTGCTGATCCTGGACGACATCCTGGCCCGCGGCCGGGCCGAGGGGGTGTTCCGGGACGGGCCGGATGCGCCCTCCGCCCTGGACGTGCACCAGGTGATCAGCGCGCTGGCGTTCTTCCGCACCGCGAACCGGGCGACCTTCCGGGAACTGTTCGGCCGGGACATGCTCGGCGAGGAGACCCGGCGGCACGTGCGCGAGCTGGTCGAGGACACCGTGTTGCGCCTGGTGCGCTCGTGACGGCAATCACAAGACTCTGACCTGCACGGACGTCACCGCGCGGGACCTCGGACCCATCGACCTGCCTGCGGGACGCGCGATCTTACTAACTAACCAGATCGGTACTTAGCACCGCCGTCCGCACCGGGAGGACCCCCTGTGACCGTCGCGCCCTCTTCCCCCGTCGACCTCGCCGCGGCCGGGCTGCTGCCCGCACCGCTCGCCGTGCCGCTGCCGGACCGCGAGCCGGCCCCGCACGTCCCGCACCTGCTGTCACCGCTGACCGTGGGCACGATGACCCTGCGCAACCGGGTGGTCATGCCGCCGATGGGCTCCAACTTCGCCCTGCCGGACGGCACCGTCTCCGACACCCAGCTCGACTACTACGAGCAGCGCGCCCGGGGCGGCACCGGCCTGATCATCGTGGAGAACATCTGCGTCGCCTTCCCGGCCGGGTCGAATGGCACCACCCAGCTGCGGATCGACCACGACCGCTATCTGCCCCGGCTGTACGAACTGACCGAGCGGATCCACCGCTACGGCGCCAAGGCCGCGGTGCAGCTCAACCACGCCGGTGCCTCCGCCAACCCGGCCCGCACCGGCACGCCCGCGCTGTCCTCCTCCGCGGTGCCGTCCAAGCCCGGTGGACTCGCGCCGACCCCGATGACCGCCGAGCAGATCGCCGAGGTGCCCGGTCAGTACGCCGCCGCCGCGCTGCGCGCCAAGAAGGCCGGCTTCGACGCGGTGGAGGTGCACGCCGGGCACTCCTATCTGCTCTGCCAGTTCCTGTCCCCGCTGTACAACCGGCGCACCGACGAGTACGGCGGCAGCCCGGCCAACCGGGCCCGGCTGGTGCGCGAGGTGCTGGACGCGATCCGGGCGGCGGTCGGCCCGCGGTTCCCGGTCGCGATCCGGATCAGCGCGGACGAGCTGGTCGCCGGGGGCAACACCCTGGACGACTCGGTGGAGCTGATGCGATTCCTGGCCGACGCGGTGGACCTGATCGATGTCTCCGCCGCACTGTCCGGCAACCTGCAGTACCAGATCGACCGGATGGACCTGCCGGACGGCTGGCGGTCCGGGATGGCCCGCCGGTTCCGGGAGGAGTTCGGCACGCCGACCATCGTGTCCGGCAACATCCGCGACCCGCGGGTCGCCGAGCGGATCATCGCGGACGGGGACAGCGACCTGGTCGCCCTCGGCCGCGGGCTGATCGCCGACCCGTGGTGGGTGCGCAAGGTCGCCACCGGCTGCGCGGACCGGATCCTGGACTGCATCTCCTGCAACATCGGCTGCGCGGACAACCGGATCCGGCTGGACCGGCCGATCCGGTGCACGGTGAACCCGGACATCATCGGGCACGAGGACTACCTGCGCCGCCGGGTGGACCGGCCGACCCGGGTGGTCGTGGTCGGCGGCGGGGTCGGTGGCCTGGAGGCCGCGTGCACCGCGGCCGAGGTCGGCTGCCAGGTGATCCTGCTCGAGGCCCGGGACGTGGTCGGCGGGATGGTCGGTGAGGCGGTGCGGCTGCCCGCCAAGCGCCGGATCGCTGCCTTCCTCAACCACCTGGTGCGCCGCGCGGCCCGGAGCCGGGTGGAGATCCGCACCAACACCCCCGCCACAGTGGACCTGGTCCGGTCGCTGCAGCCGGACGTGGTGGTGAACGCCACCGGTTCCCAGCCGGTGCTCCCGCCGGTCCCCGGGCTGCGCGAGCGGGTGGATGTGCCCGGCACGCAGGTGTTCTCGATCCTGGGCGCCACCGCCGGGGTGGACGAGCTGGACCGGCTGGCGGGGCGGCCGGTGGTGGTGATCGGTGGCGGCGCGGTGGGCCTGGACGTGGTGGAGGCCTGCGTCGCCGTGGGCGCCCGGGTCACGCTGGTCGAACGGCTGGACCGGGTGGCCGGCGACCTGGACGTGATCACCGCGCTGCAGATGCACGAGATGCTGGACCGGCACGGGGTCGAGGTGCTGACCGGCACCACGCTGACCGAGGTCGGCGACGGCTGGGTGGACGTGACCGACCCGGAGGGCACCCCCCGGCGGCTGACCGGCGACGCCACCTACATCTGCCTGGGCATGCGCGGGGACCGGGGCAGCTATCCGGGCCTGGCGGCGGCGTTCGCCGGCACCGGGGTGGATGTGCTGGACATCGGCGACTCGGCCGGCGGCGGCAAGATCATCGACGCCACCCGCGGCGGCCGGGACGTGCTGCTCACCCTGACCGAGCGCGGCGTTCTGCCGGCATGAGCGAGGGCCCCCACCCCGGTCCGGGGTGGGGGCCCTCCTCTGCGATCAGGACCGGGCGCGTACCGCCGCGGTGATCGCCGGGACCAGCTCGAACAGGTCCCCGACCACCCCGAAGTCCGCCACGGTGAAGATCGGCGCCTGCGGGTCCTTGTTGATCGCCACCACCGTGCGCGACCCGGACATCCCGGCCAGGTGCTGGCTGGCGCCGGAGATGCCACAGGCCAGGTACAGGTCCGGGGCGACCTTCTTGCCCGAGATGCCGACCTCCAGCTCCACCGGCACCCAGCCGGAGTCCGCCGGCGGGCGGGAGGAGGCGACCGCGGCGGTCGGCCCCAGGGCGGTGGCCAGTTCCCGCAGCACGTCGAAGCCCTCCGGGCCGCCCATCGCCCGGCCACCGGAGACCACGATCCGGGCGTCCTCCAGCGCGGCGGCGTCCCCGGCGGTGGGCAGGAACTCCACCAGGGTGGTGCGGGCCGGGCGCTCCGGTGCCGGGTGCGCGGTGACCGTGGCGGCCGGGCCGTCCTCGGCGGGCGCGGGCAGGCCCCCGGTGCGCACGGTCAGCAGCGGTAGGCCGCCGTTCACCTGGCAGTGCACCAGCCGGGTGCCGCCGTAGCCGCTCTTCGTTCCGGTGACCACCCCGTCGGCGACCTGTACCGCGGTGACCTCGGTGATCACCCCGGTGTCCAGGATCGCGGCCAGCCGGCCCAGCGCCTCGGCGCCGACCGTGTTCGCCGGGGCCAGCACGGCCACCGGGGCGTCCTCGGCCACCAGCGCGGCCAGGGCGGCGGCGACCAGCTCCGGGTCCCGGCCGTCCGCGGGCACGTGGTGCACGGTGCTCGCTCCGGCCGCACCGGCGCGCTCGGCGACGGTGCCCGGCTCGGCGGCGACCAGGACCGCCTCGACCGGAGTGCCGGTCCGGCCGGCCTCGGCGATCAGGGCCAGGGCGGCGTCGGTGGGGACGGCGTCCCGGGTCTCGACCAGGACCCACAGTGCGTTGCTCATCGTCTGTCTCCTCACAGCACGCCAGCGCCGACCAGCGCGGCGACCAGCTTCTCGGCGGTGTCCTGGGCGGTGTCCCCGGCGATCACGGTGCCGGGCTCGCGGACCGGGGGCTCGGTGACGTCGACCACCACGGTGTGCGGCGCAGGCGTCACGCCGAGGTCGGCGAGCCCGATCACGTCGAAGCGCGCCTTGTTCGCGGCGAGCTTGCTCTTCACCGACGGGTACCGCGGGGTGTTGACGTGCTCGTCCACGGTGACCAGGCCGGGCAGCGGCAGCCGGACCCGCTCCTGGCCGTCGTCGACCACCCGGGTGCACAGCAGGGCGCCGTCCTCGGCGTCCAGGGCGGTGACCGCGGTGACGGCGGGCAGGCCGAGCAGCTCGGCGACCATCGCCGGGACCACCGGGGTCCCGCCGTCGTAGGAACGTGCGCCGGCCAGCACCAGATCCACCCCGTCCATACGCCGGACCGCGGCGGCCAGCAGCCGGGCGATGGTCAGGCCGTCCGCAGCGGACAGCCCCTCGTCGTCCACCCGGATCCCGGCGTGCGCGCCGACGCTGATGCACTCCTTGAGCGTGCTGGTCGCGGCGGCCGGGCCGAGCGTGATCACGGTGACCGTGCCACCGGCGGCCTCGGTGAGCTGCACCGCGGCCTCCACGGCGTTCCGGCCCACCGGGTCGGTGATCCGGGCCGCGGTGGCCGGGTCCGCGGCCGGGTCCTCCGGGACCTGCTTGACCAGGACTGCGATGTTCATCTCCGACTTCCTTCCTCGGGTCAGCGCGCCGCGACCGGCGGCGCGCAGGGGTCCACCAGGGCCGCGGCACGTGCACGCAGCACGTCCTTGCGGACCTTGCCCGCGGGTGACAGCGGCAGGGCGCCGACCACCTCCACCCGGGCGGGGATCTTGTACTTCGCCAGGCCGCGGCACAGGAACTCGCGCCGCAGCCCGGCCAGGTCCGGGGCGGCGACGCCCGGATCACAGACCAGGAAGGCGCAGACGCACTCGCCCAGCCGCCGGTCCGGCATCGCCACCACGGCGGCCTCCCGCACCCCGGGCAGCTCGCGCAGCACCTGTTCGATCTCGGCGGCGGAGATGTTCTCCCCGCCGCGGATGATCACGTCCTTGCGCCGGCCGACGATCCGCAGAAAGCCGTCCTCGTCCAGCCGGCCCAGGTCGCCGGAGTAGTACCAGCCGTCCTGGTCCAGGACGGCGGCGGTCAGCTCCGGTTCGCCCAGGTAGCCGCGGAACACCTGCGGGCCGCGGGAGGCCTCCTCGCCGACCTCGCCCACCGGCAGCGTCTGGTGGGTCTGCGGGTCGACGATCCGGATCTCCACCCCCTCGACCGGGCGGCCGTCGGTGGTCAGCACCCGTTCCAGGTCGTCGCGCGGGGTGGTCAGGGTGTGCGGGGCGCTCTCGGTGGAGCCGTAGACGCTGAGCAGCCGGACGCCGTGGTCCAGTGCACGCCGGGCCAGAGCACGGGGGACCGGCGACCCGCCGCAGCCCAGGAAGCGCAGGCTGTCCGGCATCCCGTCCGTGCTGGGGTCCAGCTCGCAGGCGTCCAGCAGGCAGGTCACCACGCTGGCGGCGGCCATCCCGCAGGTGGCGCGCTCGGCCCGGATCATCGCCAGGCTGTCCGGGCCGGAGGGCACGTCCAGCAGCAGGCTGGTGCCGCCGATCAGGTACGGCAGGGTCAGCCCGTGCAGGTACCCGGTGGCGTGGCCCAGCGGGGCGGGCATGAACACCCGGTCGTCGTGGCCGAGTTCCAGGGCCGCGGCGAAGGCCAGCTCGCCGGAGAGCACGTTGCGGTGCGAGAGCAGGGCGCCCTTGGGCCGGGCCTCGCTGCCGGAGGTGAACAGCACGGTGGCGATGTCGTCGCCGCGCCCGGGGGTGCGCCACGGGTCGGCCAGCGGGTCGATGTCCGCCAGCTCGTCCAGCGTCGGCGCGCCCTGCGCCCGCTCGCCCTCGTGCTCGACCACGGCGACCGCCACCGGGTGGTCCTGCTCGGCGGCCAGCCGCAGCGCGACCCCCTGGTAGGACGTACACCGGAACCGGGTGGGCACGATCAGCGCCCTGCTGCGGCAGGTGGCCAGCACCCAGCGCAGCTCGGCCTCCCGGTAGGCGGTCAGCACCGGGTTCACCACCGCGCCGATCCGCAGGCAGGCCGCGTTGACACAGGTGAACTCGGCCCAGTTCGGCAGCTGGACGGAGACCACGTCCCCGGCCCGCACCCCGCGGGCGTGCAGCCAGGTGGCGATCCGGGCGGCCCGGTCGTCGGCCTCGGCGTAGGTCAGCCGGGTGCCCCGGGAGTCCACCACCGCCGGGTGGTCCGGGTGCTGGGCGACAGCGGCCCGCCAGCGGTCGTCCAGCGAGGTCATCAGCCCTGCCGGAAGTCCACCCCGGCGCCGTTGGCCGGGTAGTTCCAGGAGTAGCCCTCGGCGCCGGTGAACAGGCGCTCGCAGACCAGGCGGCAGTTGCCGCACTCCAGACAGCCCACGTGGTCGAAGGTCATCACCTGGGCCGCCTCGTCCCAGACGTAGCGCTGGGCGGGGCAGCTGGTGGCGCAGGCCCGGTCCGAGGGACAGGTCCGGCAGGCGACCGGGTCGATCACGATGTGCGGGTGGTGCTCGTCGGTGGCGAAGGTGGTGCTGGCCAGCAGTGCGTCGATGCCGGTGCTCACAGTGTCCGGACTCCCTTCAGCAGGGTGCGGGCGGTCCGCACCGGCTTCTTCAGCTGCCGGGCGGCGCGCCACAGGGTGCTGCCGACCGGGGTGAGCGGCTCGGGGCCCTGGTGGTAGAGCGCGGCCATCGTGTCGACGGCGAGCTGCGGGTAGACGGTGAACAGGTCGGTGGTGGCGTTCATCCAGTCGTGCGCGCCGCGGGTGGCCCGGAAGTCGCGCAGCAGGCCCTGCTCCAGCCGGGTGCCGTAGCCGGCCAGTGCCTCGCGGGTGGGCGCACCGTCACCGGCCTCGATCAGGGTGTCCGCGGCGGCGATCCCGCTCATCACGGCGTAGTCCATCCCGCGGATCGTGAAGCCCCGGTTCAGGCACAGCCCGGCCGCGTCGCCGCAGACCAGCCACCCGTCGCCGGAGAACGCGGGCAGCGTGTCGTAGCCGCCCTCGTAGACCAGGTGCGCGCCGTACTCGACCAGCTCGCCGCCCTCGACGTACCGGGCCAGCGCCGGGTGCTCCCGCAGCGCCTGCGCGGTCTCGACGATCGGCCGCCCGGAGGCCTTCCAGCCCGCCGAGTCCAGCACCAGCCCGAGCGAGACCGAGTCGGTGTTGCTGTAGCAGAACACCCCGCCGAACACCCCGTGCGTCACCGCGCCCATCCCGAGCAGTGCCGCACCCTCACCGGGCCGGACGCCGAAGATCCGGTCCACCTCGGCCGAGGAGCCGAACCGGTAGACGAACTTGGCGCCCACCGCGACCGCGTGCGGGTCGAGCCGGCGGATCAGCCCGGCGCGTTCCAGCAGCAGCGGGTTGATCCCCTCGCAGTCGATCACCACGTGGGCCTCGAGCTCGTCCTCCCCGGCCCGGACCCCGCACACCCGGCCGTCCCGCACGATCAGCGACTCGACGGTGGTGCCGGTGATCAGCATCGCCCCGGCCTCCTCCGCCTGGGCGGCCAGCCACTCCAGCAGCGGGGTGGCCAGCACGGTGTACGACTCCTGCGCCGAGCTGGTCAGGGTGGACTCGACCGTGACCGCGTCGGTCTCGGTCAGCATCGCCAGCAGCTCGCGCTTGACCTCGCGCTGCACCGGCGCCTCCTGCCACCGGTCGCCGAGCAGCTCGCGCAGCGCGTAGGAGTAGATCCGCCCGCCGGTCAGGTTCTTGGACCCGCAGGTCGGCCCGCGCTCGATCACCAGCACCGAACGCCCGGCGGTGGCGAGCCGGTACGCGGCGGCCAGGCCGGCGAACCCGCCGCCGACGATGATCGCGTCGAAGACGTCCTCGTCCATCAGACCGCGTACTCGCGCTCGAGGGCCTTGCCGATCACCAGGGCCTGGATCTCGTTGGTGCCCTCCATGATCTGGAAGACCTTGGCGTCCCGGAAGATCTTCTCCACCGGGTACTCCTTGGTGTAGCCGTTGCCGCCGAACACCTGGACCGCCTTGGAGGCCACGTCCTGCAGCATGTCGGTGACCAGCATCTTGGTGATCGCGCCCTCCTTGGCCACCGGCAGACCGGCGTCCATCAGCCGCATGGTGTTGTTCACCAGGCAGCGGGCGGCCTCGGTCTGGGCGGCCATGTCGGCCAGCAGCTTCTGCACCAGCTGGAAGTGGATGATCGGCTCGCCGAACTGCCGCCGCTCCGAGGCGTAGCGCACCGCCTCGTCCAGGGCGCGCTGCATCATGCCGACGCAGATGGTGGCCATGAACGCCCGGGACAGGTTCAGCCCGGTCATGCAGATCTTGAAGCCGCCGCCCGGTTCGCCGACCAGGTGGTCCGCCGGCACCCGCACCTCGTCGAAGACCACGTCACAGGTGTTGGAGGTGCGCAGCCCGCACTTGTCCTCGTGGTGGCCCCAGGACACCCCGGGCCGGTCGGTCTCGACGATGAAGCAGGAGATGCCGCGGTGACCGGCGTCGGGGTCGGTCTTGGCCAGCACCGCGTACACCTTCGAGATGCCGCCGTTGGTGATCCAGGTCTTGGTGCCGTTCAGCACCCACTCGTCGCCGTCGCGCACCGCGGTGGTCCGGATCGCGGCAGCGTCGGAGCCCGCACCCGGCTCGGAGAGCACGAAGGCGCCCAGCCCACCGGGGGCGACCAGGTCGGCGAACAGCTTCGCCTGCTCCGGAGTGCCGGCCAGGATCACGTTGCGCAGCGCCACGAAGGTGGACACCAGGGTGATCGCGTAGCCCGCGTCCACCTTGCCGAGCTCCTCGAACACCATCGCGGTGGTCTCGAAGTCCAGGCCGCCACCGCCGAACTCCTCCGGGATCTCCAGCATGTGCAGGCCCATCTCGAAGGCCGAGTCGTAGAAGTCGGCCGGGCACTCGCCGGCGCGGTCGCAGTCGGCGATCTTCGGCTGGATCTCCTTGGTGACGAACTCGCGCACCATCGCGATGAGTTCGGACTGCTCCTCGGTGTAGATCAGTGCCACGGTCAGTGCTCCTCGGGGGTCGGGGTGGTGGGGCCGTCGACGGCGCCCTCGGACCGCAGCGCCGCGATCCGGTCGGGGGAGTAGCCGAGTTCGGCCAGGACGGCGTCGGTGTCGGCGCCCTGCGGACGGGACAGCCGCAGCTCCGGCTCGCCCTGCCCGGCGAACCGCACCGGGTTGGTGGGCAGCAGCCGCTCGGCGCCGTTGGGGTAGGTGACGGTGCGCAGCACGTCGTTGGCCTGCGCCTGCGGGTCCTCGTACAGGTCGGTGGGCAGCTGGCACTTGGCCAGCGGCACGTCGTGGTCGCCGAACAGCTCCAGCCACTCCGCGGCGGGCCGGGTGGCGAAGGCGGCGTCCAGCAGGTCGACCACCTCGGCGTTGCGCCCGGCTTCGTTCACCGCGGTGCACACGCCCAGCACCGGGTCGCCGGCCACGTCCTCGCGGCCGACCAGGCGCATCACCAGGTCGAAGTCCCGGTCGTACTCCGGTGCGCACAGCGCCATCAGGCCGCCGTCCGAGCCGTAGTAGGTGTTGTTGAACGGGTTGATCACCTCGCGGCGATCCTTGGGGTAGGCGTTGCCGTACTGGGCGGCGATCATCGCCTGGTTCAGCATGAAGACGCCGGAGTGCAGCAGCGAGGCGGTGACGTAGTCGCCCTGGCCGGTGCGGTCGCGCTGGTGCACCGCGGCCAGGATCCCGGCGGCCAGCACGAAGGAGACCTGGAAGTCGCCGAAGCCGGAGGGCGGCAGCATCGGGGAGGACCCCCGGTTGGCCGTGGTGGCCAGCACCCCGCCGCGGGACATGTAGGTGGTCATGTCGAAGCCCGCCGCGTCCTTCAACGGGCCCTCGGCGCCGAAGCCGAGCACCTGCGCCATCACCAGCCGCGGGAACCGCCGGTGCAGGGTGTCGAAGTCGTAACCCAGCTTGACCAGCGACTTCACCCGGGTGCTGGTGACGAAGACGTCGGCGTCCGCCAGCAGCCGGTCCATCACCTCCCGGCCGCCCTCGGTGCGCAGGTCGACGGTGACGAAGCGCTTGTTCATGTTGGACATGTCGAAGCCGGGGTTCTCGTCGTCGGTGCACGGCGTGCCGAAGACGGTGCCCTGGGTGCGACCGGGGTCGCCGCGGGGCGGTTCGACCTTGATCACGTCCGCGCCCCACTCGCCGAGGATGCGCTGGGTGGTGGGTGCGGCAAGGAAGGCGGTCATGTCGATGACCCGGAGGCCGGCCAACGGCTGCATCTCGATGCTCCGATCGTGGGGGTGGAACCGCCGGTCCGGACCGAGCCGATGGCCCGGACCGGCGGGGGATCAGAAGGTGTCGCCGCCGTTGGCGATCAGCCCGCGCGCCGCGGTGATCCGCTGCACGGTGGGCGGGCCCTCCTCCAGCCACATGGCGCGGCAGTCGCGGTACAGCCGCTCCACCGGGCCGTACTCGCAGTTCTCGAAGTAGCCGATGCCGCCGAGGATCTCGAGCATGTTGTCCGAGACCAGCTTCACGGTCCGGATCGAGAACAGCTTGCACATCGCGGCGAAGGTGTCCGCCTCCTCGCCCCGGTCGTAGCGGTCGGCGGTGTCGTGCACCATCTGGCGCAGCGCGTAGATGTGCGTGCCGGACTCGGCGATCATGTGCTGGATCTCCTGGCGGGAGGCCAGCACCTTGCCGAAGGTGACCCGGTCCTTGGCCCGGGCGATCGAGATCTCCAGCATCCGCTGGGCCATGCCGAGGTTGGAGTCGGCGATGTGGGCCCGGGACAGCCCGAGCGAGAACATCGCGACGTGGTAGCCCTCGCCGACCTCGCCGAGCCGGTACTTGTCCGGCACCCGGCAGTCGGTGAACCGCAGGCCGGCGTGACCGGCACCGCGGCAGCCCATCATGTGCTCCATCTCGACGATCTCGTACCCGGGGGTGTCCACCGGGACGAAGAACGCGGTCAGCCGGTGGTCCTTGTCGGCGGCCGGGTCGGTGAGCGTGATCAGGTAGGTGCCGTCCGAGCAGTCGGTGTGGGAGATCAGGGTCTTCTCCCCGTTGATCACCCAGTCGTCGCCGTCGCGGACCGCGGAGGTCTTGATGTCGGCGCCGGAGCCGGCCTCGGCCTCGGTCAGCGCGAAGTTGATGTAGAGCGTCTTGTCCGCGAACCGGGGCATCGCCCAGGTCTTGAGCTCCTCCTGGCCGAAGTCGTCCATGATCCGCCAGTTCAGGCCGGCCGCGTGGTGCAGGTGCATCCGCATGCCGCCCGGGCCGCGGGAGAACTCCTCCTGGACCTGGAAGATCTGCTTGGTGCTCAGGCCCCAGCCGCCGTACTGCTCGGGCAGATAGAACCGGTACAGGTTGTGCTTGCGGGACAGCTCGAAGAACTCGGGCGGGAAGACGTTGGTCTTCTCGATCTCGTTCTGCATCTCATCGAAGGGGCCCTGGGCGAGTTCGCGGATCTCGGCGAGGTAGCTCTGGAACTCCTCGTCGGTCTCCGGCTTGTGGTCGAGCACGGGGGTACCTGCCTCCTGATCGGGGTGCACGACCGCGGACGGGAGCGACGTCGCTGTCGTACTCACTGGTTCGTACAAACTCAGAAGCAGACTGTCAGCGCTGCTGGTCAGCGGCGAGGGACCATCGTCCCGACTCCCCGGATTCCGCCCGGGTGAAGCGCGGAATCACCGGGGTATTCGGCCGCCGGAAACTCGGGACTTCGGTCCCTTCGTGAAGATCGTCACAAGGAGCACCATGTACTACCGGGTGAGTACCTGCGGCTCAGAGGAGCGCTGCGCGCGTGAGGTGACCCCAGCCCCCCGTCTGCTCCCCTGGAAAGGTTCGCCATGAAGAACCGCTACGCACCGACCGCGGGGTCGGTGTACCTGTACTTCTTCCTCTACGGCATGGCCGTGATCATCCTGTCCCAGAACTCCTCGCACCTGCAGGAGCAGTGGAACTGCACCGAGGGCAACGTCCTGATGGCGCTGTCCGGTATCGGGATCGGCAAGATCATCGGCCCGTCCTTCGCCGGGTTCCTCTCCGACCGCATCGGCCGCCGGTTCATGGTGTTGAGCTCGCTGGCGATGTACATCGTGTTCATGCTCGGCGTCGTGGTCAGCCCGACCTGGCAGGTGGGCTTCGCGCTCGCGATCTGGTTCGGCCTGGCCAACGCCGTGATGGACACCGGGACCTACCCGACCCTGATGGAGGCGTTCCCGCGCACCGCGGGCTCGGCCAACATGCTGGTCAAGGCCGCGATCGCCGCCGGCCAGTTCGCCCTGCCGCTGATCATCAACGCGATGGCCAACGCCAACGCCAACTGGAAGATCCTGTTCATCGCCGGCGCGATCCTGCTCGCAGTGATCTTCCTGATCATGCTCAAGGTGCCCTTCCCGGACTACAAGGCGCTCGCCGCCGAACAGAAGGCCGCGATCGACGCCAACGCCGCCACCGAGGAGGGGGCCACCGGCGCCCGGATCGGCATGGAGGGCGTCGCCCTGGTGCTGTTCGGCTTCACTGCCACCGCCATGTTCTGGCTCGCCCAGAACTCGCTGCCCGCCATCGGCCAGTACATGGCCGACATGAGCGAGGACGCCGGCCGCGGGCTGATCTCCTGGTACTCGATCGGCTCCTTCGCCGGGGTGTTCATCACCGCCTCGCTGGTGGCCCGCAAGTTCCGGCCGGTCACCTTCCTGGTGGTCAACCCGGTCGCCTCCGCCGTCGCCTACCTGCTGATGGTGCTGATCCCGAACTCCACCCTGTACCCGGTGCTCGCGTTCGTGATCGGTTACTTCGCCGCCGGTGGCCTGTTCCAGCTCACCGTCGTGGTGCTCGCCGAGTTCTTCCCGGTCCGCAAGGGCGTGGTCACCTCGATGATCGGACTCGCCTCCGGTCTGGCCGCCTTCGTCCTGCCCTACGTGTCCGGGTGGCTGGTCGACTCGGCCGCCGACAAGGCCGGTGGCTACACCAACGTGACCTGGGTCGGCCTCGGGGTCTGCCTGGCCTCCGTGGTGCTCGGCCTGTTCGTGCTGGCCCGGCACCGCAAGGTGTTCGTCCGTACCGTGGCAGCCGCCGACGCGGAGAAGGCCGCGCGGTCCGCCACCGCCTGACCCGTTCCGCTCGCCCCCACCCCCTGCCGCCCGAGGAGTCCCGCGATGCCCGCCGAAGTCGTGGAAGGTCTGCCCGCCGATGTCACCCCGCGGCAGGCCCGCCGTGCCGCCACCAGCTCCTTCGTCGGAGCCGTGATCGAGTGGTACGACTTCCTGATCTTCGGCCTGACCGCGGCGACCGTGTTCAACACGCAGTTCTACGCCTTCGACACGCCGACCATGAACCTGCTGGCGTCCTTCGCGACGCTCGGCATCGGGTTCCTGTTCCGGCCGCTGGGCGGACTGGTCTTCGGGCGGATGGGGGACCGGGTCGGGCAGAAGCAGGTGCTGATCGTCACCATGACCCTGATGGGGATCTGCACCGGCCTGGTCGGCTGCCTGCCCACCTTCGCCCAGGTCGGGTGGTGGTCGCCGATCCTGCTGACCGTGCTGCGCTCGGTGCAGGGCTTCGCGGTGGGCGGTGAGTGGGGCGGGGCAGCCCTGCTCGCCGTCCGCCACGCCCCGTCCGGGCGGCGCGCGTTCTACTCCTGCGGCGTCCAGCTCGGCTACGCGGTCGGCCTGGTCGCCGCCTCCGGCGCGGTCAGCGGGATGAGCTCGCTGACCGGCGACCACTTCGAGAGCTGGGGCTGGCGGGTGCCGTTCTGGTTCTCGCTGCCGCTGATCGCGGTCGGGCTGTGGATCCGGTCCGGCGTGATCGAGAAGCCCAAGGACCCGGCGACCGGCCAGGCCCGGCGCGGTTCGGTGCTGGTCGCGATCCGGCAGTCGCCCAAGGCGTTCCTGGAGATCATCGGCCTGCGGCTGGTCGAGCTGCTGACCATGTACATCGTCACCACCTTCGCGGTCGCCTACGGCGTGTCCCACCTGGGGATGCCACGCGAGCAGATGGTGGACGTGGCACTGATCGTCGGCGCGCTCGGCCTGATCTCGATCCCGACCTTCGCGTACCTGTCCGACCGGTTCGGCTGGCGGCGGATCTATGTGATCGGCGCACTGATCGGTGCCGCGGGCGCGTTCCCGTTCTTCTTCGCGATGGAGTCCGGCAGCTTCCTGCTGGTCGTCGTGGTCGCGATCGTCCTGATCAACATCGCCCACGACATGGCGGTGTCGGTGCAGCAGCCGCTGATCACTCAGATGTTCGGCGCCGAGCACCAGAACACCGGCGCCGGGGTCGGCTACCAGGTGGCCTCCGCGATCGCCGGCGGGTTCACCCCGTTCCTGGCCACCGCCATGCTGGCCTGGGCCGACGACCAGTGGTGGCCGGTGGCGACCTACCTGCTGGTCGGCTGCCTGGTCTCGGCGGCGGTGGCGGCGTTCGCGGTGCGGGGGTCGAAGGGCTGAGCGCCTGAGGTCCGCGCGCCGGGTGGCGACCCGGGTGGAGTGAGCGGGGTGCTGACCGTAGTGTGCGCCGACCGGGGCGAGCCGACCGCGGCGCGCAGGTCGGGGCGTGCAGACCGCGGCGGGCCAGCCGCAGTGAGCCGGCCGCGGCAGGTCGGCTGCGGTGAGGTGACCGCGGCAGGTCGGCCGCAGTGAGCTGGCCGCGGCGGGCCGATGGGAAGGCGGCGGGACTGCGATCGAGGTGGCTGGCGGTCGCCTGGACCGGCCCTGACGCACCCCCAATTGCTCCTCGGGACCGGGGCTATGGACGGGAACTCGGCACGGGCGCAGACCAGGCAGGCCGCAAGGTCGGCCCTCCGGCCCGCCGGTTCGAGGGTTCGCGGGTTGGCGGGGGAGTGTCAGTGGTGGGGTCTAGTGTCGTGACATGGGACCTGACCTGCGCGAACACGACCCGGACACCACGTCCGGCGTGGTCGGGTTGCCCGGGTCCGCGATGGTGGCCGCCGAGCCCGATCAAGCCGTATGGGACCTGCTACTCGCCCCACCCACCCCACCCCAGGACGCCCCGGAGCGTGGCGATGGTGTGACCGCGTGGGCGCGCAAACTCGCCACCGTGGCCCCCGGCCCGTCGCTGGCGACCCTGCTCGACACCGTCCCGGCGGACTCGTTGACCGACGACGAAGCGGTCGAGATGGTCGCCGCCGCCCGCCGCATGGCCGCCTGGGCGGACGCCAAGGCCGCCGCGTGGGCCGCGACCCTCGCTCACCGGGACTCGATGCGCCCGACCGGGTCACCCAGCACCCGGATGCAGGACGGGTGCCTGGCCGCCGACGAGCTCGCGATGCGGTTGGCCGAATCCAGACAGACCAGCGCGGCGCTGGTGGCCTCGGGGGTGGCGTTCGAAGGGATCCTGCACCCGGTGGGTGAGGCGCTGGCGGGCGGGCAGGTCGATGCCCGCCGGGCCCGGGTCCTGGTCGACCGGCTGCACGGCATGGACGCCGAAGTCATGATCGAAGTCCAAGAACGCGTGCTGCCCGAGGCCGGGCGGCGCACGGTGACCCAACTACGCCGGGACGTGGACCGGGTGTTGGTCGAGGTCGGTGGGGCCTACGCGGCCGACGAACACCGCCGTGCCCGCCGCACCCGCCGCGTCACTCACCCGATGCTGCTCGCCGACGGGATGGCCGGGATGTGGTGGGTGCTACCCGCCGTGGACGCCGCGCGGGTCGATGGGCTGCTGGACACCGCGGCCCGCACCGCCCGCACCGCAGGCGACCCCCGCACCCTGGACCAACTACGCGCCGACGGGCTGCGTGACCTGGTCCTGGGACCACCACCCTGGACCGCCGACCTCGACAACCCGGTCGGCCGGGCGACCCGGCCCGGACCCGACAGCGCGCACACGGTCGAGAGCAGGAACCCGGCCACGGGTACGAGCAGCACGCGTGCGAGCTCCGCGGACTATTGCCCCACCCGAAGCGACGCCTTCGGCATGACCGGCACCCACGGCACCGACAACCCGCCAGGTTGCGCGCATGCCCTGGTCGGCACCCGCGACACCGGCGACCCCCACACCACGGACGCCGACGTGGCCGCGGGCCCCGGCGGGCGCGTGGTGAGCGGCACCGAGGACGCCAGCGCGCCCGGGAGCGGTACTGGTGCGGTGGTGGCCATGGGCACGGGTTCCGATGCGGGCACCGGCACCCAGGACGCGGGTGGGCCCACCCACCGACCGGCCAGCACGGGTACCTGTACCCGCCCGCACGGTGCGACCACCGTGCACGTCACCGTCGCGTTGACCACCCTGCTCGGGCTGGACGAACGCCCCGGCGACCTGCACGGCATCGGACCAGTGGACGCCGACCAAGCCCGCCAGGCCGCGTTCGCTGCCGGGGCGACCTGGCGGCGGCTGGTCACCGACCCCCAGACCGGGGCCGTCCTGGACGTCGGGCGGCGCCGCTACCGGCCACCAGACCCCCTGGCCGCCCACGTGCGAG
>NZ_JAAXOX010000008.1 GCF_012396125.1 Cellulomonas denverensis
CTGGACCGGCACCTGGCCCGGCTGGCCCGCTCGGCCGACGCCCTCGGGCTGACCGTCGGCGACGTGCGCAGCGGGGTGGACGCGGTGCTCGGTCCCGGGATCGATCCGTGCGGGCCTGACGGGGCAGTGAACGGATGACGTGACACACAGTCGGCCCCTCGGTTGACCTCGGGAGGGTGAGCCGACCAGCGGTGTTGCGACCGGGCGCGTGACGCCCGGACTCCACCTTTCACCCGTTAAGGGGGGAATCGCCCAGGATTGTCCACGCGTTTGGCGTGTCTCGCTCGGCGTTGTCATGCTTCTCGTGACATCAGGTCAGCACTCACGTAAAGGACGCCCCCATGCGCCGCTCGCTCAAGATCATCGCCACTGCCGTCGTCGCCGTCACGCTGTCCGTCGGCGGTGCCAGCGCAGCCACTGCGGGTCCGATCGTTCCGATGGGGTTGTGCTGCCGCGTGGTGCAGTGACAGGACTGCCGCGGGTGGGTATGACGTCGCACACACGCGGGCCTGAATGGGTGAGGCTCTCGCTGCCGTCGTCTGTAACAGTTACCCTGACTCGCATGACGACTATTGGTGACCGCGTCCGCCAGGCGCGGGTTGCTGCCTCGCTGTCCCAGACGGCACTCGCGGGTGACAAGCTCTCGCCGAGCTATGTCTCGCTGATCGAGTCCGGTCGCCGGGACCCGACGGACAGTGCGCTGTCGATCCTCGCGGATCGGCTCGGCCTGACGGTGGAGTATCTCAAGTTCGGCGACGAAGGTCCCGCGGAGGCCCAGGCCCGGTTGGCGTTGGATTACGCCCAGCTCGACCTGGTATCCGGGGAGTTCGCGGCGGCGCGGGATCGCCTGGTCGAACTCGACCTGACGTCGGTCACCCGACCGGTGCAGATCAAGGCCCAGCTCACCCTGTCGAGTGCATACGAGAAGCTCGGCGATCTCGAGCAGTCGATCGCGATCCTGGAACCGCTGCTCAAGGACCTGCGCGCCCGTGGTGAGGCACTCGACCTCGCGACCACGGCGACCGCGCTGGTCGCTGACTACATCGAGAGCGGTGACCTCGGCCGCGCGACCGAGGTCGGTGAGGCGACGATGCTCGATCTTGAGGCTGCCGGTCTGGCCGGCACCGACGAGCACCTGCGTCTCGGCTCCACGCTGCTCTGGGCCAACCTGGCCCGGGGTGACCTGCTCTATGCCACCCAGCGGGCCGCCGAGCTGATCCGGGAAGCGGACCGGCTCGGTACGCCGCGCGGCCGTGGCTCGGTGTACTGGAACGCAGCCGTCGTCGCGGAGCAGCGGGGGGACTTCGCCCTGGCCAAGCGCTACACCGAGCGGGCGCTGGCTCTGCTCAACGACGGTGAGATCAGTCGTGACCTGCCTCGACTGCGGTCCAACTTCGCCTTCCTGCTGCTGCGGTGCGAACCGGCCGAGCCCGAGGCCGCACTCGAGCAGCTTGATCTCGCCGAGCCGGAGTTGAAGCTCCTCGGGTCCGAGGTGGACATGGCGCAGATCGACATCGAGCGGTCGCGGGCTCATCTGCTGCTCGGTGATCCGCACGAGGCGGTCGCGCACGCACGCGCCGGGCTGGAGCGTCTGGCGGGCCAGACCCGGTTGGAGAACGCGTCCGCGCAGGTCGCTCTGGGCGACGCGCTCTACGCCCTCGGCGACAAGGACGCCTCCGCCCGCGCCTACAGCTGGGCGGCCGAGATGCTCAGCATGATGACCGCATCCCGGCAGTCGGCGGCGGTGTGGCGTGATCTGGGCGACCGCTTCTACGGCAGCGGTGAGGTCGCCCGGGCAGCGGTGGCGTACGACCGTGCGCTGCGGGAAGCGGGCTACCCGGCGAACGTGCCCACGCCGGTCCGCGAGTTGTGGGCACAGTCGATCGGCTGACCGGCCGATCCTCCGGACTCGGGGGCGTCATCCTGCAGGGGGGATGACGCCCCCGAACCGTGTCCGGGGCCCACGCGATCAGCCGGACGTGTCCGGGCAGACGAGAGGGGCGCCATCCCGGCTGGGATGGCGCCCCTCTCGGCGTGACGGGGTTCGCGTCAGAGCGCGTGCACCGACTTGGCCAGCGCCGACTTCTTGTTGGCGGCCTGGTTGGCGTGGATGACGCCCTTCGACACGGCCTTGTCGAGCTTCTTCGAGGCGGCGTTCAGGGCGGTCGCGGCAGCGTCCTTGTCGCCACCGGCGACGGCCTCGCGCACGCGGCGGATGTACGTCTTGAGCTCGGACTTCACGGCCTTGTTGCGCAGCCGGGCCTTCTCGTTGGTACGGATCCGCTTGATCTGGGACTTGATGTTGGCCACGTTGTGGACTTCCTCTGGTGTTCGCCGAAGCGGTTGGACAGGTCGTAGAGGGCGCGTCCGACTCCGGGACTGGGGCGTGGGGACACCCGCGGAGAGGAATCGAACTAGTGCCCGCCGACCCGGGCGGACACGCGACTGACAAGACTACCAGGTGGACCGGCGTGGTCCCTAGCCGGTGCCCGGACGCCGATCAGGGGACGAGGGCGCGGTCCAGTGCGGCGAGGGCGGCGTCGCGGTCGCCGGTCAAGGTGAGGCCCGGGTCGTCCGGGGTGGTGCGCCGCCAGAGCAGCAGCGCCAGGCGGTCGGCCGGTCCGACCAGGGCGGCGACCGGGTTGGGCACACGGGCGCTGGAGGGTTCGTCTGCGCTGGAGGCCTCGTCGGCGTTGGAGAGTTCGCGGGCGCCGGAGGCCTCGCCGTCGTGCGAGGGCTTGCGGACGCTGGGGGCCCGACCGGTGGCCGGGACGGCGCGGGCGCCGGGGTCGGTGAGGTCGAGCACCCAGTGGTGGCCGGTGTCGGTGGCGTGCACGGCGACCGGGTGGGCGGCGGCGGTGATCCGGGCCAGGCGGAGCTGGCGGGGCGCCATGACGGTGATCACCTCGTCGACGCAGTCCGCCCAGAGCACCGGATCGGTGACCGGGTGCGGGCGGCCGGTGGCGGCGGCGAGGTCGGCGACGTGGACCAGGGTCTCGTGCAGCTGGCGGCGGTGCCAGAACGCTGCGGGGCCGGGGCCGTTCAGGGTGTACGCGGGGGCATCGGGCCCGAGGTGATCCAGGGTGCTGCGCAGCAGGGTGGCGCAGTCGCGGTAGAAGTCGCGCAGGGCGGCCGGGTCGTGGGGACCGGCCGTGTCGTCCTCGTCCAGGCCGTCGATCCAGGCGGCCATGCCGGCGGCCCAGCGGTGGATGTTCGCCAGGTGGCGGGCGAGGTCGGCAACGGTCCACGGGGCGCAGGCCGGGACGACGGCGCCGGGGTCGGCGTCGGCGAGCAGGTCGGCGAAGGCGGTCTGGGCGGTGCGCAGGGCGGGCAGCCAGGCGTCCGGGGCGAGCGGGGTGTGGTCTGCGCGGCCGGACATGGGACCATGGTGTCAGTCCACATCCCGTGAAGCCGAGAGTGACCGTGTCCCCGATTCCGACGCCTGCCCAGTCCCAGCGCATCGCGCCCGCCGCGACCTCGCCGGAGCTGCTGCGCAACTTCTGCATCATCGCGCACATCGACCACGGCAAGTCCACGCTCGCCGACCGGATGCTCCAGCTCACCGGGGTGGTCGAGGCGCGGGCGATGCGTGCGCAGTACCTGGACCGGATGGACATCGAGCGCGAGCGCGGCATCACGATCAAGTCCCAGGCGGTGCGGATGCCGTGGGCAGTGGAGGACACGCCGTACGCGCTGAACATGATCGACACCCCGGGGCACGTCGACTTCACCTACGAGGTGTCCCGGTCGCTGGCGGCCTGCGAGGGCGCGGTGCTGCTGGTCGACGCGGCGCAGGGCATCGAGGCGCAGACGCTGGCCAACCTGTACCTGGCGCTGGAGAACAACCTCCAGATCATCCCGGTGCTGAACAAGATCGACCTGCCGGCCGCCCAGCCGGAGAAGTACGCCGAGGAGCTCGCCAACCTGATCGGTGGCGACCCGGCGGACTGCCTGAAGGTGTCCGGCAAGACCGGTGAGGGTGTCGAGGCGCTGCTGGACCGGATCGTCGAGCTGGTGCCGGCGCCGGTCGGGAACGCCGACTCCGAGGCCCGGGCGATGATCTTCGACTCGGTGTACGACACCTACCGCGGCGTGGTCACCTATGTGCGGGTGGTCGACGGGGAGCTGAGCCCGCGCGAGCGGATCACGATGATGTCGACCAAGGCCTCGCACGAGTTGCTGGAGATCGGCGTGATCTCCCCGGAGCCGGTGCCGACCAAGGGGCTGGGCGTCGGCGAGGTGGGCTACCTGATCACCGGGGTGAAGGACGTCCGCCAGTCGAAGGTCGGCGACACGGTCACCAACCAGCACCGGCCGGCCGCCGAGCCGCTGGGTGGCTACTCCGACCCCAAGCCGATGGTGTTCTCCGGGCTGTACCCGATCGACGGGTCGGACTACCCGGCGCTGCGGGACGCCCTGGACAAGCTGAAGCTGAACGACGCGGCGCTGAACTACGAGCCGGAGACGTCGGTGGCGCTGGGCTTCGGGTTCCGAGTCGGCTTCCTCGGCCTGCTGCACCTGGAGATCATCCGGGAGCGCCTGGAGCGGGAGTTCGGGCTGGACCTGATCTCGACCGCGCCGAACGTGGTCTACGAGGTGACCATGGAGGACCGCACGGAGGTGCTGGTCACCAACCCGAGCGAGTTCCCGGGCGGCAAGATCCGCGAGGTCCGCGAGCCGGTGGTGAAGGCGACCATCCTGGCGCCGACCGAGTTCGTCGGCGCGATCATGGAGCTGTGCCAGTCGCGGCGCGGGGACATGCAGGGGATGGACTACCTGTCCGAGGACCGGGTCGAGATGCGTTACACGCTGCCGCTGGCGGAGATCGTCTTCGACTTCTTCGACCAGTTGAAGTCGAAGACCCGCGGCTACGCCTCGCTGGACTACGAGCCGATCGGCGACCAGGTCGCGGACCTGGTGAAGGTGGACATCCTGCTGCAGGGCGAGCAGGTCGACGCCTTCAGCGCAATCGTGCACAAGGACAAGGCCTACGCCTACGGGGTGATGATGGCCGGGAAGCTGAAGGACCTGATCCCGCGCCAGCAGTTCGAGGTGCCGATCCAGGCCGCGATCGGCTCCCGGATCATCGCCCGCGAGACGATCCGGGCGATGCGTAAGGACGTGCTGGCCAAGTGCTACGGCGGTGACATCACCCGGAAGCGCAAGCTGCTGGAGAAGCAGAAGGAGGGCAAGAAGCGGATGAAGACGATCGGCCGGGTCGACGTCCCGCAGGAGGCCTTCATCGCCGCACTGTCCTCCGACGCCGCTCCGGCCAAGGACGCGAAGGACGCCAAGAAGAAGTGACGGCGAGGCGCTGATGGCCCCTGCACTGCCCGAGGGCGATCCGGCACCCCGGGACGGCCGCCTGCCGGAGACGGTCCGGGAGGGTGCCGGCGACCGCGGCTTCGGGGTGTACCTGCACGTGCCGTTCTGCACGGTGCGCTGCGGCTACTGCGACTTCAACACCTACACCGCGACCGAGCTCGGCGGCGGTGCGAGCCAGTCGTCCTATGCGGACACCGCGCTGACCGAACTGGCGCTGGCCCGGCGGGTCGTCGCGGACGCGGGGCTGCCGGAGCGCCCGGTGCGGACCGTGTTCGTCGGTGGCGGCACCCCGACGGTGCTGCCCGCGCGGGATCTGGCCCGGATGCTGACCGGGGTGCGGGACGCCTGGGGACTGGCGGCGGACGCGGAGGTCACCACCGAGGCCAACCCGGACTCGGTGACGCCGCAGTCGCTGGCCGAGCTGGCGGCGGCGGGCTTCACCCGGGTGTCGTTCGGGATGCAGTCGGCGGTGCCGCGGGTGCTGGCCACCCTGGACCGCACCCACGACCCGCGACGGATCCCGGATGTGGTCCGCTGGGCGCGGGAGGCCGGTCTGGCGGTGTCCCTCGACCTGATCTACGGCACGCCGGGGGAGAGCCTGGACGACTGGCGGGCCAGTGTGGAGTCGGCGCTGGCGACCGGGGTGGACCACATCTCGGCCTATGCGCTGGTGATCGAGCCGGGCACCCGGATGGCGGTGCAGGTGCGGCGTGGTGACCTGCCGTTGCCGGAGGAGGACGACCAGGCCGCCAAGTACGAGCTGGCCGACGACCTGTTCACCGCGGCCGGGCTGACCTGGTACGAGGTGAGCAACTGGGCCCGGACGCCGCAGGACGCCTGCCGGCACAACCTGGCCTACTGGCGCGGCGACGACTGGTGGGGGATCGGGCCCGGGGCGCACAGCCACCTGGGCGGCGTGCGGTGGTGGAACGTCAAGCACCCACGCGCCTACGCCGACCGACTGGCCGACGGGTCGAGCCCCGCGGCCGGACGCGAGCTGATCGCACCGGACAGCGCGCAGTTGGAGCGGGTGATGCTGGGCGTGCGACTGCGGGAAGGGCTGCCGTTGTCGGCGCTGTCCCCGGCGGCGCGGACCCGGGTGGCGGCGCTGGTCGCCGATGGGCTGGTCGATCCGATGGCGGCGCTGGGCCGCGGGGTGGACCAGCAGCGGGTGGTGCTGACCCGGCGCGGGCGGTTGCTGGCCGACGCGGTGGTCCGCGACCTCACGGACTGAGCCGGCAGTTCACCGGCGACGCAGCGGCTCGGGTGACCCGGGCGGAACGGCCGGATAAGACTCGTTGACATGGCACGACGCTCTCCGGTGTGATCGGGTCCGGTCCCGGACCATCCGCCGTTCTGGATCGTCGGCGCGTTCGCGGTGGTCTATGCGGCGATCATGGTGTGGACGCTGCTGGTGCAGCTCTGGAGCACCCGGCTGGGCCTGGAGGTGACGGCGGGCCGGCCGGTCACCGTGAGGCGGTTCTTCAGCCTCCGGGGCCTGGGTCGTCCTGCCTGGGCCGCCGTGGTGGTCGGGCTGGCCACCGGGGTCGGCATGCTGCTGTGCTACCTGCCCGGCGTGGTGATCGCGGTGCTGACCATGTTCGTGCTGCCGCTGGTGATGGACCGCGGGCTGAGCCTGTCCGACGCGGTGTCGGAGAGTGCCCGGCTGGTCCGCGCCCACCTGGGCGGCAGCCTGCTGTTCGTCCTGGCTGCGGGCGGGATCCTGATGGTCGGATCGACGGCCGTGGTCGGCATCCTGGTCGCGGCACCGATCGCCGCGATCGTGCAGGGCTGCCTCTACCGCGAGGTCACCCGGCGGGGGTGAACCCCGACCCCGGTCGTCGCGCCGGACCCGCGGCGCGACGACCGGCCGATCACTTCACGAACCGGATGCACACCGGGTAGCGATACCAGGCGTACTGGTTCGCGGCGACGGCGGCCAGGATGCCGAGCACCAGAGAGCCGATGCCGATCAGGGCGAACAGCGGGCTGAGCAGGCCGAAGGTGATCGCGGTCAGGATGCCCGCGCCGACGTAGGCGATCAACACGGTGAGCGAGAAGTTCAGCGCCTCCTCGGCCTGGTCCTCCAGGTAGGGGCCGCGGCCGCGGAAGACCAGCCAGATGATCAGCGGCGCGACGAAGCTGAACAGGATCATGCCGACGTGGCTGAGTATCGCCCAGGTGCGCTCGTCCTGCGGCGTGAGTGGCGCGCCGGGGGGAGGACCACCGGCGGGCGGTCCGCCCCAGGGCTGTCCGGGCGGTGGAGGCTGGGTCATGAGTACTCCGTGGGGGGTGGTGGGCGGACGACGGTGCGGTGGCGGGAACGATCTCGGGCGACCCCTAGCCGACGCGCCCCACTCACCGATCGCTTGACACGGTTTGTCAGAGTTCGGTTCGCTGGCGCAGCCCGGGCGATCCGCGTCCGGAACGAGGAGGCCTGCCATGACCGACCCTACCGGCGCGACCCCGCCGCGGGACGACGACCCGAACTCCACCGGCCAGCAGCCCCCCGCAGGGCAGCCGACCGGTGAGCCCTGGGGGCAGCAGCCCGCCGGGGAGCCGGACGGCCAGCAGCCGCCCGCCGCGCCCGGCTACGGCGCCCCCGGCCAGCAGCCGCCCGCCGCCCCGCCCTACGGCGCCCCGGCCGGTGAGCCCTACGGTCAGCAGCCCCCGGCGGGCCAGCCCTACGGCGCCCCGGCCGGCCAGCCCTACGGTCAGCAGCCTCCGGCGGGCCAGCCCTACGGTGCTCCGGCCGGTGAGCCCTACGGTCAGCAGCCCCCCGCCGGCCAGCCCTACGGCCAGCAGCCCTACGGCGCTCCGGCGGGTCAGCCCTACGGCCAGCAGCCCTACGGCCAGCAGCCGCCGCCCGGCCAGCCCTACCCCGGCCAGCAGCCCTACGGCGCCCCGGCCGGTTACGGGCAGCCGTCGCCGACCGCCGCGATCAGCGAGGGCTTCACCTGGTCCTGGAACAAGTTCACCCAGAACGCTGGTCCGCTGATCGGTGGCCTGGCGGTGTACGGCGCCGGTCTGGTGGTGCTGGGCATCATCTTCTTCGCCATCACGATCGGTGCGGCCAGTGCCGCCTCCGACCCGTACAGCAGCTACGGCGCGGGCGCGGCCGGGGTGTCGCTGATCAGCACGCTGCTGTTCGTGGCCCTGGTGATGCTGTTCGCGGTCTTCGTCCAGGCCGGGCTGATCCGGGCGGTCACCGAGGTGATGCGGACCGGGCGGACCACCTTCGGCACGTTCTTCAAGTTCGAGCACTTCGGCACGGTCCTGCTCGCCGCCCTGCTGGTCGGGATCGGCAACGCGGTCGGTTCGCTGCTGCTGTACATCGGCGGGATCGTCTTCGCGTTCTTCGCGCAGTTCACGCTGTTCTACGTGATCGACAAGGGCCTGGGCGCGATCGACGCGATCAAGGCGAGCTTCCAGCTGGCGGCCCGCAACTTCGGCCCCGCCGCCCTGCTGTACCTGGTGGTGCTGGTCGCCTCGGCGGTCGGTGGCGCGCTGTGCGGCATCGGTGCGCTGGTCACCACGCCGCTGGCGATGCTGCTCACCGGCTTCGTGTTCCGCCGCCTGCATGGCGAGGGTGTCGCGGCCTGAGCCGTCGTCCCCGGTCCGAGCGCCGTCGTCCCACCCGGGGCGGCGGCGCTCGGTCGTTCAGGCGGTGACGACGTCGGTCACGCGGTGACGAAGTCGATCAGCTCCTCGACCCGGCCCAGCAGGGACGGCTCCAGGTCGGCATAGCTGCGCACGCTGCCCAGGATCCGCTGCCAGGCCCGTGCCACGTCGGCCTGCTCGTCGGCGGGCCAGCCGAGCTCGCGCAGGATGCCGCGCTTCCACTCGGTGCCGCGCTCGATCACCGGCCAGCGGTCCAGGCCGATCCGCTGCGGGCGCACCGCCTGCCAGACGTCCACATAGGGGTGGCCGAGCACCAGGACGGTGCCGGGCCGGACGGTGCGCAGCGCCTGGTCGGCGATCCGCTGTTCCTTGGACCCGGGCACCAGGTGGTCGACCAGCACGCCGACCTTGCGCTCGGCGGTGGGGGCGAAGTCGCGCAGCGCCTCGGCCAGGTTGTCCACCCCCTGCAACAGCTCGACCACGACGCCCTCGGCGCGCAGGTCGTCGCCCCAGACCTTCTCGACCAGCTCGGCGTCGTGTTTGCCCTCGACCCAGATCCGCGATCCGCGGGCCACCCGGGCGCGCTGGTCCGGGGCCGCCAGCGAGCCGGAGGCGGTCCGCTTCGGACCGGTGGGGGCGGTCGGGCGGTGGGGCACCAGCTCCACCGGCTTGCCGTCGATCCAGAACCCGGGGCCCAGCCGGAAGGTGCGGGTCCGGCCGCGGCGGTCCTCCAGGACCACGACGTGTTCGCCGCCGGACTTCTCCACCCGGGTGATCGCCCCGACCCAGCCGGTGGTGACCTCCTCGACCACGAGTCCGCGCTCGGCCGGGACCGGGAGGGACGCCGGCCGCCGGTGCGCGGAGCGGGAGCCGGAGGACAGGACGTCGGGGCCGTAACGGTCGTTCACGTCCGGCAGCGTAGGTGTGGAAGTCACGGTGCCGTGGTAAGACACGTCGGTGACATCCCCCGCCGCCCCCGTCCCTGATCCGAACCGCTGGCGAGCCCTGGGGGTGTGCCTGGCGATCGGGTTCATCACCATGCTCGACGTCTCGATCGTCAACGTCGCGCTGCCGTCGATCGAGAAGAGCCTGCAGGCCTCGGCCAGCCAGCTGCAGCTGATCGTGGCCGGGTACACCCTGGCCTTCGGGCTGGTGCTGGTGCCGGCCGGACGGCTCGGCGATGCGCGGGGCCGGCGACGGCTGTTCCTGATCGGCCTGGTGGGCTTCGCGTTGACCAGCCTGGGTGCCGGGTTCGCCCCCTCGGACGAGGTGCTGGCGGTGCTGCGGCTGTTGCAGGGCGCCAGCGCCGGGATGCTGAACCCGCAGGTGGTCGGCACGATCCAGCAGCTGTTCTCCGGGTACGAGCGGGGGCGGGCCTTCGGCTACTTCGGCGCGACGATCGGGGTGTCCACCGCGATCGGTCCGCTGCTTGGCGGGTTGATCATCCAGGCGTTCGGCGCGGAGACCGGCTGGCGGTGGGTGTTCTTCGTCAACGTGCCGGTGGTGGCGGTGGTGCTGCCGCTGGCGATGCGCTGGCTGCCGCGGACGGCGGCCCGGCCGCGCGGTGCCGGTGGGGCGGTCGGGGCGAGCGGCCGGCCCCGGTTGGACGTACCCGGGCTGGTGCTGATCGCACTGGCGGCGACCGCGGTGATGCTGCCGTTCGTCACCACCACCGGCAAGGGGGACGACCCGGCCCGGTGGTGGTGGTTGGCGGTCGGACTGGTGATCGCGGTGGCCACGGTGCTCTGGGAGCGGCGATACCAGCGCCGGACCGGAGCGGCGGTGCTGGACCCGCGGGTGATCGGCGATCCGGCGTTCCGCAACGGCGCGCTGCTGGGGATGGCGTACTTCGCCGGGTTCACCTCGGTGTTCCTGGTGGTGACGATCTACTTGCAGCAGGTCGCCGGGTACACGCCGTTGCAGGCCGGGCTGGTCGGGATGCCGTTCGCGATCGGGTCGGCGATCGCGGCCCAGCGGTCCGGGAAGCTGGTCGCGCGGCACGGCCGCCGGCTGGTGGTGATCGGGCTGGTGCTGGTGCTGGCAGGCCTGGCCGGGACCGACCTGGTGATCCGGGTGGTCGACCCGCCCGCGGTGGCCTGGGCAGTGGCCGCGACCCAGATGGTCGCCGGGGTGGGTTCCGGGCTGGTGATCTCGCCGAACCAGACCCTGACGCTTGCGAACGTGCCGGTGGAGCGGGCCGGGGTCGCCGGGTCGATGCTGCAGGTCGGCCAGCGGATCGGATCGGCGCTCGGGGTTGCGGTGGCGCTGTCCACCTTCTACTCGGGGCTGTCCGCCGGGATCGGTGGCGGCCAGGCGGCGGGCCGGGCGCTGATGATCACGGTGGCGCTGGTGGCCGTGGCACTGGTGGTGGGGGTGGTCGACCTGGTGGCCCGCCGCCGGGACCAGGAACGCTCGGGAGCCGGGGCGTAGGATTGGCACTCGGTATCCGAGAGTGCTACCCGACGGCCCGATCAGGAGGTGGACCATGGCGGAGGATCGCCGGCTGGACGTGCTGCGCGCGATCGTCGAGGACTACGTCTCCACCAAGGAGCCGGTCGGCTCGCGCGCGCTGGTCGAGCGGCACGCGCTGGGGGTCTCCCCGGCCACGATCCGCAACGACATGGCGGCGCTGGAGGAGGCCGGGCTGATCGTCCAGCCGCACACCTCGGCCGGCCGGGTGCCCACCGACAAGGGTTACCGGCTGTTCGTGGACCGGCTGGCGACCATCAAGCCGCTGTCCTCCCCGGAGCGCCGGGCGATCGAGACCTTCATGCAGGACGCGGTCGACCTGGACGACGTGGTGGACCGGGCGGTGCGCCTGCTCGCCCAGCTCACCCACCAGGTGGCCGTGGTGCAGTACCCCTCTCTGCGCCGCACCGCGCTGCGGCACGTGGAGCTGGTGCCGGTGTCCGACCGGCACCTGCTGGTGGTGATCATCACCGAGCACGGCCGGGTCGAGCAGCGCACGCTGGAGCTGGCCGACCAGCTGGACCTGGCGACCGTGGCCCGGCTGCGGATGCTGCTGAACGTCGCCGCCACCGGTCGCCGGCTGTCCGAGCTGGACGCCGCCCTGGCCGGGGTCGCGGACGAGGTGGAGCCGGAGGCGAACGCCCTGCTGCGCGCCGTCGTCGGGGTGATCGAGGACACCCTGGCGGGGGAGAGCGAGGAGCGGGTGGTGGTGGCCGGCACCGCCAACCTGGTCCGCGGCAACACCGACGTGGCCCGCAGCCTGAGCCCGGTGCTGGAGGCGCTGGAGGAGCAGGTCGTGCTGCTGCGCCTGTTGAGCGACGCTGCCGAGGACGAGGAGGTGTCGGTGCGGATCGGCCGGGAGACCCGGCACGAGGGTCTGGTCGAGGCCAGCCTGGTCAGTTCCGGCTACGGCACCGATCCGGACGGCGGCGGCACCGCGGTCGCCCGGCTGGCCTCCCTGGGCCCGCTCCGGATGGACTATCCCGGCACGATCGCCTCCGTGCGTGCCGTCGCCCGCTACCTGTCGCGCATCCTGGCCCAGTGAGCCGGGGACGCCACCCGAGCCCGACCATCCCTGATCGAGGAAAACACCCCCAGTGAACGATTACTACCAGGTCCTGGGCGTCCCGCGGGACGCCTCCCCGGAGCAGATCAAGAAGGCCTACCGCCGTCTGGCCCGCGAGCTGCACCCGGACGTGGCGGGCTCCGACGCCGCCTCGGAGGAACGGTTCAAGGACGTCCAGCGGGCCTACGAGGTGCTGTCCAACCCGGACAAGCGCCAGATGTACGACCTGGGCCAGGACCCGACCGCGCCCGGCGGCGGCGCCGGCCAGGGCGGTGGCTTCGGCTTCCAGGACATCTTCGAGACCTTCTTCGGCGCGGCGGCAGGCGGTGGGCAGCGCGGGCCGATCCCGCGGGCCCGTCGTGGCCAGGACGCGCTGATCCGGCTGGACATCGACCTGGCGGAGGCCACCTTCGGTACCCATCGCCAGGTGCCGATCGACACCGCGGTGGTCTGCCCGACCTGTGCGGGGACCTGCTGCCGTCCGGGCACCTCGCCGCGCACCTGTGAGGTCTGCGGCGGCCAGGGCACGGTGCAGCGGGTGGCGCGGTCGTTCCTCGGCCAGGTCATGACCACCCAGCCCTGTGCGGCCTGCCACGGCTTCGGCACCGTGATCCCCGAGCCCTGCACCGAGTGCGCGGGGGAGGGCCGGGTCCGCTCCCGCCGCACGCTGGAGGTCGACGTCCCCGCGGGCGTGGACACCGGCACCCGGATCAAGCTCACCGCCCAGGGCGAGGTCGGCCCCGCCGGCGGCCCGGCCGGTGACATCTACCTGGAGGTGCGTGAGCGCCGGCACGAGACCTTCCTGCGCGAGGGCGACGACCTGCACTGCACGCTGCAGGTGCCGATGACCGCCGCCGCACTGGGCACGGTGCTCACCCTGGAGACCCTGGACGGCCCGAAGGAGGTCGACCTGCGCCCCGGCACCCAGCCGCAGCAGGTGGTCACCCTGAAGAACCTGGGTGTCGGTCACCTGCACGCCGGCGGCCGCGGCGACCTGCACGTGCACGTCGACGTCCAGGTGCCGACCGGGTTGGACGAGGAGCAGGCCGCCCTGCTGCGCCAGCTGTCCACCCTGCGGGGTGAGGAGCGGCCGGAGGCCCGGTTGCAGGCGGCCAGCAGTGGGGTGTTCGCCAAGCTGCGCGACAAGCTCGCGGGTCGCTGATGACCGCGCCGGTCTTCGTGACCGACCCGGGCCTGCTCACCGGCTACGACCACGGCGACCTGTTCCTGCTGCACGGCGCCGAGGGCCGGCATGCCGGGGTGGTGCAGCGCCGGGCGGTGGGCGAGCAGATCGACGTGGTGGACGGCGCCGGGGTCCGGCTGGTCGGCGACATCGAGTCGGTCGGGCCCGAGGGCGTGCAGCTGCGGGTGCGGCGCCGGGTCGAGGAACCGACGACCTGGCCGCACCTGGTGCTGGTGCAGGCGCTGGCCAAGGGCGACCGGGACGAGATGGCGATCGAGGCGGCGACCGAGGTCGGCGTCGACACGGTGATCCCCTGGCAGGCCGAGCGGTCGATCGTGATCTGGCGCGGCGACCGGGCCGCCAAGTCCCGGGCCCGCTGGCTGGCCACCGTGCGCGCCGCGGCCAAGCAGTCCCGCCGGGCGTGGGTGCCGCAGGTCGAGCAGGCGGTGGACCGCAAGGCGCTGGTCGCGCGCACCGAGCAGGTGGTGGCCGCCGGTGGTGCGGTGCTGGTGCTGCACGAGGAGGCGATGCTCCCGTTGTCCGCCGCCCGGGCCGAGCTGCCCGCGGAGGGGACCGAGGCCGAGGTGCTGGTGGTGGTCGGGCCGGAGGGTGGCATCTCCGACCAGGAGACCGCCGCGCTGGTCGCCGCCGGTGCCCGGACGGTGCGGCTCGGCCCGCACGTGCTGCGCACCTCGACCGCCGGGACCGTGGCGTTGAGCCTGCTGGCCGCGGGGCTGGGGCGCTGGGACTGAGCCCGCTCCCGGTGTTCCGAGCCACCGGCCCGCGGGCCGGGCGCCGGGGTCGAGCCGTCGCCCGGCCCGCCCCGGCGCCCCGCCGTCAGCGGGTCCCGTCGTGGTCGTCGCCGAGCACCACCGCCCGGCCGGCCTCCAGGCGGGCGACCGGCACCCGGAACGGCGAGCAGGACACGTAGTCCAGGCCGACCGCGTCGAAGAACCGGATCGACTCCGGGTCGCCGCCGTGTTCGCCGCACACCCCGACCGTGATGTCCGGGCGCGTGGCCCGGCCCTCCTCGACCGCGATCTGCACCAGCCGTCCGACCCCCTTGGCGTCGATCGTCTCGAACGGGGAGATGGTCAGCACGCCGTTGGCGATGTACTCCGGGAAGAACGACCCCTCCACGTCGTCGCGGGAGAAGCCCCAGGTGGTCTGGGTCAGGTCGTTGGTGCCGAAGGAGAAGAACTGCGCCTCGGCGGCGATCCGGTCCGCGGTCAGGGCGGCCCGGGGCAGTTCGATCATCGCGCCGACCGGCAGGTCCAGCGTGACCCCGCGGGCGGCGCCGACCTCGGCCATGATCCGCTCGGCCTCCTCCCGGATCAGGTGCAGCTCCATCACCGAGCCGACCAGCGGGACCATGATCTCCGCGTGCGGGGTCCCGCCGGCGGCCAGCCGGTCGGCGGTGGCCTCGCAGATCGCCCGGATCTGCAGGGCGAACAGCCCGGGCACCGCCAGGCCTAGCCGCACGCCACGGAGCCCGAGCATCGGGTTCGCCTCGTGCATCCGGCGTACCGCCGCCAGCAGCGTGACGTCCTCCGGGTCCGGGGTGCCGGCGGCCTCGGCCAGCGCCACCCGGACCGACAGTTCGGTCAGGTCGGGCAGGAACTCGTGCAGCGGCGGGTCCAGCAGCCGGATGGTGGTCGGCAGGCCGTCCATCTCGGTCAGCAGGGCGGTGAAGTCGGCGCGTTGCAGCGGCAGCAGCGCGTCCAGTGCCTCCTGCCGGGTGGCGTCGTCGTCGGCCAGCACCACCCGCTCGATCAGCACCCGGCGCTCGCCGAGGAACATGTGCTCGGTGCGGCACAGCCCGATGCCCTGCGCCCCGAGCGACCGGGCCCGGCGGGCGTCCTCGGCGGTGTCGGCATTCGCATGCACCCGCAGCCGGCGGCGCTCGTCGGCATGCGCCAGGATCCGGTGCACCGCGGTGACCAGGTCCGCGGTCTGCCGGTCGTCGCCGGCCCGGTCCAGTGCGGCCTCCAGACCCTCCTCCAGGTAGGTGCTCACCGGCGAGGGCTGCACCGGCACCGCCCCGAGGAAGACCTCCCCGGAGGCGCCGTCGATGCTGATCACGGTGCCTTCGTCGATCACCGCACCCGCGCTGGGCCCGTTGCCCCGCACGGTCATCCGGCGGCCGGCGGAGTCGACCTCCAGGTCCTCGGCGCCGACCACGCAGGTGCGGCCCATGCCCCGGGCGACCACCGCGGCGTGCGAGGTCTTCCCGCCCCGGGCGGTGAGCACCCCGGCCGCGGCGATCATGCCGCCCAGGTCGTCCGGGTTGGTCTCCCGCCGGACCAGGATCACCGGCTCGCCGGTGGCGGCACGCTGCTCGGCGGTCGCCGGGTCGAAGACCGCCGCCCCGACCGCGGCACCGGGGGAGGCGGCCATCGCCTTGGTCAGCAGGGTGCGCTCGGCGGTGGGGTCGAAGCTCGGGAACATCAGCTGGGACAGCTGCGCGCCGGTGACCCGGGACATCGCCTCGTCCATGGTGATCAGGTGCTCGTCCACCAGCTGGGTGGCGATCTGGAACGCGGCCGGTGCGGTGCGCTTGCCGACCCGGGTCTGCAGCATCCAGAGCTTGCCGCGCTCGACGGTGAACTCCACGTCGCACAGGTCGCGGTAGTGCGTCTCCAGGCTGCGCATCGCCTGGCGCAGCTCGGCGTGCGAGCGCGGGTCGATCCGCTCCATGTCGGCCAGGGACAGGGTGTTGCGGATCCCGGCGACCACGTCCTCGCCCTGGGCGTTGACCAGGTAGTCGCCGTAGTCCCCGGTGCGGCCGGTCGCGGGGTCGCGGGTGAAGGCCACCCCGGTGCCCGAGGTGTCGCCGAGGTTGCCGAAGACCATCGCACACACGTTCACCGCGGTGCCCAGGTCGTCCGGGATGCGCTCGCGGCGGCGGTACAGCCGGGCCCGCTCGGTGTTCCAGGACTTCAGCACCGCCACGATCGCCAGGTCCAGCTGCTCGCGCGGGTGCTGCGGGAACTCCCGCCCGGCGTGTTCGCGCACGATCTGCTGGAAGGTGGCGACCAGCTCGCGCAGCGCGTCGGCGTCCAGGTCGACGTCCGCGGTCACCCCACGGGCGGCCTTCGCGGCGTCCAGGGCGTCGGCGAACAGGTCGCCGTCGATGTCCAGGACCGTCTTGCCGAACATCTGGATCAGCCGGCGGTAGGAGTCCCAGGCGAACCGCTCGTCGCCGGAGAACTCGGCCAGCCCGCGTACCGAGGCGTCGTTCAGGCCGACGTTCAGCACGGTCTCCATCATCCCGGGCATGGAGAACTTCGCCCCGGAGCGGACCGAGACCAGCAGCGGATCGTGCACGTCGCCGAGCCCGCGGCCGATGGCGTCCTCCATCCGGCGGACCGCCATCGTCACCTCCACCCGCAGCGAGTCCGGCAGCCGGCCGGTGCGCATGTACTCCCGGCAGGCCTCGGTGGTGATGGTGAACCCCGGTGGCACCGGCAGTCCGAGCCGGGTCATCTCCGCGAGGTTGGCCCCTTTGCCGCCCAGCAGGTCCTTCTGGTCCTTACCCCCGGCGGAGAAGTCCTGGACATAGGTCATGGTCGTCCTCCCAAGCGAGGCGGCCTCGTCGCCGCCTCTCCTGGCAGTCTTACCGGGTGGGAGCGTGTTCGGGCCAGGGACCTTCGGGGGCTATTGCGAGGCGGGTTGTCACGCCCTGCCGGTAAACTCGGGCTCGATCGTCCCCACCACCGAAGGAGCGCGACGGCGCAAGCCGAGCACATGGCCGAATCCACACCGGAACCGCAACGGTCCCCCTCCCCGTCCGCCGCACGGGTCGAGCACCGGATCACCGTCCCCGCGCAGGTGTCCATGGTCGAGCTCCTCGGGCTCCAGGACCAGGTGCTGCGTGCGGTCGAACAGGGCTTCCGCACCGTCGACCTGCACGTGCGGGGCAACGAGATCCGGCTGGCCGGACCGAGCGGCGACGTCGCGCTGGCCTCCCGGCTGCTGGACGAGCTGGTCGAGATGGCCGCGGCCGGCACCCCGCTCACCCCGGATGTGGTGACCCGCTCGGTGGCGATGCTCACCGCCGGGACCGAGACCCGCCCGGCGGACGTGCTGACCCTCAACATCCTGTCCGGCCGCGGTCGGACCATCCGGCCGAAGACCACCGGCCAGAAGACCTACGTCGACGCGATCGACCGGAACACCATCACCTTCGGCATCGGCCCGGCCGGCACCGGCAAGACCTACCTGGCGATGGCCAAGGCGGTGCAGGCGCTGCAGGCCCGGGAGGTGAACCGGATCGTGCTGACCCGCCCCGCGGTGGAGGCCGGCGAGCGGCTCGGGTTCCTGCCCGGTGGGCTGTCGGAGAAGATCGACCCGTACCTGCGCCCGCTCTACGACGCGCTGCACGACATGGTCGACCCGGACTCGATCCCGCGGCTGATGGAGGCCGGCACGATCGAGGTCGCCCCGCTGGCCTACATGCGCGGGCGCACGCTCAACGACTCCTTCATCATCCTGGACGAGGCGCAGAACACCTCGGCCGAGCAGATGAAGATGTTCCTCACCCGGCTCGGCTTCGGGTCCAAGGTCGTCGTCACCGGCGACGTGACCCAGGTGGACCTGCCCTCGGGCACGCAGTCCGGCCTGCGGGTGGTGGAATCGATCCTGGCGGATGTCGACGACGTCGCGTTCTGCCGGATGTCCTCCTCCGACGTCGTCCGGCACCGGCTGGTCGGCGACATCATCGACGCCTACGCACGCTGGGACCACACCAAGTGAACGCATCCGACCGCACCGCCCGCCGCGCCCTCCTGGGGGCCGTGCGATGAGCATCGAGGTCAACAACGAGTCCGGCCACGAGGTCGACGAGGCGGAGTTCGCCGCGCTGGCCCGGTTCGTGCTGGACCAGATGCACGTGCACCCGCAGACCGACCTGTCGATCATGTTCGTCGACACCCAGGTGATGACGGATCTGCACATCAAGTGGATGGACGAGCCCGGGCCCACCGATGTGCTGTCCTTCCCGATGGACGAGCTGCGCCCCGGCCGCGCGGACGAGCCGACCCCGCCCGGGCTGCTGGGTGACGTGGTGCTGTGCCCGGACGTCGCCGCCGAGCAGGCCCGCACCGCCGGTCACTCCACGGTGGAGGAGATGCTGCTGCTGACCACGCACGGCATCCTGCACCTGCTCGGGTACGACCACGCCGAGCCCGAGGAGGAGAAGGAGATGTTCGCGCTGCAGCGACATCTGCTGCTGACCTTCCTCGCCGGCCGGTGACGGCGGCGATGCACGAGGTCCCGATCGGGCTGCTGGTCGCGCTCGCGGTGCTGGCGTTGCTGGTGGCGGCGTTGCTGTCCGCCGGGGAGGCCGCGATCCTGCGGGTGTCCCGGGGGCAGATCGCCGAGCTGGCCGCCGCCCGGCACCCGGCGGCCTCCCGGATCGAGGCGCTGTGCGAGGACCGGGCGCGGGTGGCGTCCTCGGCGGGGACGCTGCGGCTGCTGTGCGAGATGGTCGCCGCGGTCTGCATCACCCTGGCGATCGCCGCCAGCACGCTGACCTGGTCGCTGGAACTGGTGATCGCCGTGGTCGCCTGCGCCTTCCTCACGATCGTGCTGGCCCGGCTCAGCCCGCGCTCGGTGGGCCAGCGCCGCGCGGTGCCGGTGCTGAAGGCGACCTCCCGGCTGCTGTCCGGGGTGCGCCGGGTGGTCGGGCCGCTGCTGCGGATCACCGAGCCCGCCGGGAACCTGGACGAGCGCGAGCTGCGCGAGATGGTCGAACGCGACGGCCGGGAGTCGATCGACGACGACGAGCGCGAGATGCTGCGCTCCGTGCTCGGCCTGGGCGAGACGCTGACCCGTGAGGTGATGGTCCCGCGCACGGACATGGTCACCACCGGCGAGCAGACCCCGCTGCGCAAGGTGCTGTCCCTGCTGCTGCGCTCCGGCTTCTCCCGGGTGCCGGTGATCGGCGAGCAGGTGGACGACCTGCGCGGGGTGATCTACCTCAAGGACCTGGTCCGGCGGATGGAGGAGGACCCGGCCTCGGTGGACGCCCCGGCGGTGTCGGTGGTCCGCCCGGCGGTGTTCGTGCCGGAGTCCAAGCCGGTGGACGAACTGCTGCGCGAGCTGCAGGCCGGTGCCTCGCACATCGCGATGGTGGTGGACGAGTACGGCGGGATCGCCGGGCTGGTCACCATCGAGGACGCGCTGGAGGAGATCGTCGGCGAGCTGACCGACGAGCACGACCCCTCCGCCCCGACCGTGGAGGACCTGGGCGGCGGCACCTTCCTGGTGCCCGCCCGGCTGGGCCGGGACGAGCTGGGCGAGCTGTTCGGCATCGAGGTCGAGGACGACGAGGTCGACACCGCGGGCGGGCTGCTGGCCAAGGCACTGGGGAAGGTGCCGATCCCGGGCTCCGCCGGGGAGATCCACGGCCTGCGCCTGGTGGCGCAGGGCACCGAGGGCCGTCGCAAGCGGGTGGCCCGGGTCCTGGTCAGCCGGGTCCCGGACGACCAGCCCGACGACGAGGCCGCCGCGGACCCCGCGCCGGTGAACCACACTGAGGAAAGGCCCTGAGGTGACCCATCGATCCGGCTTCGCCTGCCTGGTCGGACGGCCGAATGCCGGCAAGTCCACCCTGACCAATGCCCTGGTCGGGCAGAAGGTGGCGATCACCTCCGGCCGGCCGCAGACCACCCGGCACACCATCCGCGGCATCGTGCACCGGGAGGACGCCCAGCTGGTGCTGGTCGACACCCCGGGGCTGCACCGGCCGCGGACCCTGCTCGGTGAGCGGCTGAACGAGCTGGTCAAGGACACCCTGACCGAGGTGGACGTGATCGGGTTCTGCCTGCCCGCGGACCAGAAGGTCGGTCCGGGCGACCGGTTCATCGCCGACCAGCTGGCCGAGCTGAGCCGTGGCCGGCGGGGCACCCCGGTGATCGCGATCGCCACCAAGGCCGACCTGGTGAGCAAGCAGCGCCTGGCCGAGCACCTGCTGGCGATCTCCGAGCTGGGCGACTGGGCGGAGATCATCCCGGTGTCCGCCCGGGACGGCTACCAGGTCGCCGAGCTGGAGGAGCTGCTGACCGGCTACCTGCCGGAGGGCCCGCCGCTGTACCCGGAGGGCGAGCTGACCGATGAGCCGGAGGCGGTGATGGTCGCCGAGCTGGTCCGGGAGGCCGCGCTGGAGGGCGTGCGGGACGAGCTGCCGCACTCGCTGGCGGTCCAGGTCGAGGAGATCGTGCCGCGGGAGGCCGGCCCGGGCGAGACACCGATGGTGGACGTCCGGGTGAACCTCTACGTCGAGCGGGACTCGCAGAAGGCGATCGTGATCGGCCGGGCCGGGTCGCGGCTGCGGCAGGTCGGCACCGACGCCCGGCGCGGGATCGAGGCGCTGCTCGGCACCCGGGTGTACCTGGATCTGCACGTGAAGGTGGCCAAGGACTGGCAGTGCGACCCGAAGCAGCTCGGCCGACTCGGTTTCTGATGGCGGCACCGGACACCGACCCGCGCCCGGGGGAGAGCTCCGCCCGGCACCGGCGGCGGCTGGCCCGGGACGCCGAGCGCGACGCCGGGGCACACCGCCCCCGTTCGCCGCGCCGCGACGCGTTCTACCGGTTGGTCGGCGGGGTGCTGGCCGGCGCGATCCTGCTCGCCGTGCTCGGTGCGCTGATGGGCCCGGAGTGGCGTCCACTGCCGGTGACCGACCCGCTCACCGTGCAGGCGACGTCCACCGCGATCACCGGGGCGCCGGAGGCCGGGGAGTACGACGTCGACACCCGGGTGGTGGAGGTCCAGCTCGACGGGGCGGTGGTCCAGGCCCGGATCCTCACCCCGGTGGACGCGCCCGAGCCGGTGCCGGCGGTGCTGTTCGTGCACGGTGCGGGCACCGGGAAGTTCGAGGAGGCCTTCGTCGACCAGGCCTATGCGCTGGCCGCGGCCGGGGTGGCGACGATGGTGCCGGACAAGCGGCTGGACACCTACTCCATGCGGCACCGGGACTACGTGGAGATGGCCACCGACTATCTGGCGTCCTTCGACGTGCTGCGCGAGCTGCCCGGGGTCGATGCCGACCGGGTGGGGATCTACGCCGAGAGCGAGGGCGGCTGGATCGCCCCGGTGATGGCGGCGGAGCGGTCCGAGGTGGCCTTCCTGGTGCTGGTGTCCGCGCCGGTGGTGCCGCCCCGGCAGCAGGCCGCGTTCGCGGTGGACCAGTACCTGCGCAACACCGGGGTACCGGACCAGGTGTTCCGGGCGATCCCGCGCGCGGTGGGGATGCAGCTGCCCGGCGGCGGGTTCGAGTACGTGGACTTCGACGTGGCGCAGTACCAGCGCCAGCTGACCCAGCCGGTGCTGATGGCCTACGGCACCGCCGACCAGTCGATGCCGATCATCCAGGGTCCCGAGCAGCTGATCCGGGACATCGCGCTCGCCGGGAACAGCGACTACACGCTGCGGTACTACGGCGGGGCGGACCACGGCATCCGGGTGGACGGCGTGGTCTCCGCCGACTTCCTGACCGACCTGTCCGGCTGGGTGCTCGGCCTGCCGGACACCGCCGGTGCCCTGCCCCGGATCGCCGGGGACCAGCCCGAACAGCTGTACCTGGCCCAGCCGGTGCCGCAGCCGCGCTGGCTGGGTGACGGCGACGTGCTGCTCGGCCTGATCATCGGCGCGGTGGGGGCGGCGATCCTGCTGCCCGCGGTCCGGTGGGCGACCATCGGCTGGCGGCACTGGCGCGGTCATCCGCCGCACGAGGGCCGGGACGCGACGCTCACCCGGCGGCTGACGCTGCTGTCGGCTCTCTCGGTCGCCACCGTGGCGGGCCTGGTCTGGTACCTACTCGCGGTGGCGAAACTCGCACTGGACTACGAACGCAACGGCTGGGTGGTGCAGGGTGGCTGGCTGGGGGTGCGGCTGCTCGGGTTGGGCGCGGTGATCGCCGCCGTCCTGGTGGTCGACCGGATGCGCACGCTGCGCCGGATCGGCCGGCCGCTGGGGCATGGTGTGCTCGGACACGTGGCGCTGTGGGGGACCAGCGTCGCCTGCACCGTCCTGCTCGTGGTGCTGGCGTACTGGGGCGTGTACCAATTGGGGATCTGACCGGCCGAGGGCCGGGGACGGGGAAGTGATGCGGACGACCTGGGGCTCGGCCACCGACCGTGGGCGGGTGCGCGCGCTGAACGAGGACTCGCTGCTCGCGCACCCGCCGGTCTTCCTGGTGGCCGACGGCATGGGCGGGCACGAGGCCGGCGACGTCGCCAGCCGGCTCGCCGTCGAGGAGTTCGCCCAGACCGCGGGGCTGACCAGCGTCGAACCCGCCGACCTGCAGCGGTGCTTCCAGCGGGCCGCCGCACGGATCCGGGACGCCTTCGAGCGCAGGGAGGGCGGCACGACGGTCGCCGGAGTGGCGCTGGCCGAGCAGGACGGCGTGGCGCACTGGCTGGTGTTCAACGTCGGCGACTCCCGGGTCTACCGCTGGTCCGCCGACGACCGGCAGCTGCGGCAGCTCAGCGTGGACCACTCGGTGGTGCAGGAGCTGATCGACGCCGGCCGGCTGGACCCGCAGGACGCCGAGCAGCACCCGGAGCGGCACGTGCTGACCCGGGCGCTGGGCACCGGCAACGATCCCGAGCCGGACTACTGGCTGCTGCCGGCCCGACCCGGCGACCGGGTGCTGCTGTGCTCGGACGGGTTGAGCAACGAGTTGTCCGCCGAGCAGGTGGCGGTGGTGCTGGCCGACGGGGCCGACGCGGCGGAGACCGCGGCGGCGCTGGTGCGGCTGGCGGTACAAGCGGGGGGACGGGACAACACCACCGTGGTGGTGGTGGATGCCCACGCCGGGCCGGAGAATGCGCCCGGATGGCTCGCGTTGGCCGGGATACCGGCCGATGGAGAGTGGGACGACAGTGTCGACGGCGCGACGATCCCGCGCCCGCGTAACAAGGTGGAGGACCAGTGACCATGCCCGAGTACACCCCTGGCGAGTGGTACGGGGTCGTCGCCGGCGACATGGCGGTGCTGCTGCACCCGCGCACGCCGCTGTCGGTGGTGCGGACGGTGTGGGACACCCTGCGCGAGCGGGACGGTCTCGGTCGCCCGCTGGAGTCGCTGCTCGCGGACGGGATCAGTGGCGTGCGGCCGTTCGCCGCGGTGCAGATCGCCGCCGAGGGCCTGCACTACGCCCTGCGCGGCGACGCCGAGATCATCGCCACCCGGGCCGGCGACCAGGACCGGCGCACCGCCCCGCAGGTGGTGCTGTGGACCGAGGACAGCGCGCCCGCGGCGGACCAGGTGGTGCTGCGCGCACCGGGTGAGCGCACCTCCGGGGATCTGCTGCCGCTGACCGAGGGTGTGGTCCGGGCCGCGCGGATCGTGCTGGACGGCACCGCCCGCCCGGCCGCCCGGCCCGCCGAGTCCGGCCCGGTGTCCCGCGGGATGCGGCGCCGTGCCCAGGTCGTGGCGACGGTGCCGGAGTTCGAGGCGTTGCGCCCGGACCCGGCCGGTGACGTGTGGTCGGAGCTGGAGGCCGCGGTCGCCGCCGACCCGTCGCCGTCGGTGCCCGAGCCGGCCGCGCAGACCGAGGACGGGACGTCCGCCGCGGCCACCGAGGTGCTGCCGGCGGTCCAGCCGGTGCCCGCGATGGCCGTGCCCGCGCCCGCCCGGCCGACCGCCGCACCGCGGCGCTCCGCGCTGGACCCGCACGCCGCGCCGACCACGCCGGTGGGCCCCGTGACCCCGGCGGCTCCGGTGACCCCGGCAGCGCCCGTGACCCCGGCGGCTCCGGTGACCCCGGCGGCCCCGCACCCGGTGCAGGCGGCCCCGGCGGCCACCGCCCCCGCCCCGGTGCTGCCCGGCCCGGCGTCCGAGGACGACCACGACGGGATGACGATCCTCAGCGGGGAACTGGCCAGCATCCGGCAGAACCTGCCGTCCTGGGCGATCTCCGAGTCCGGGCAGTGGTCAGCCCCGGCCGGCGAGACCCCGGCCACGGCCCCGGTGTCCACCGAGGACGCCGACACCGGCCCGCAGAGCGTGGTCCCGCTGGACCCGCCGGCCCCGGCGCCGGACGCCTACCCGCGGGTGGCGCTGTCCACCGGCGTGGTGGTCCCGGTCGACGGCGTGCTGTTGATCGGCCGTGCCCCGCAGGCTGCCCGGGCGACCGAGGGGGTGCGCACCCGGTTGGTGGCGGTGCCCAGCCCGACCCAGGACATCTCCCGCACCCACGCCGAGCTGCGGGTGGAGAACGGCAAGGTGCTGGTCACCGACCTGTACTCCACCAACGGGATCACGGTGGCCGCCGGGGGCGTGGCACCGCGCAAGATCGCGGTCGGCGAGGCGGTGGCGGTGGGCGCCGGGGAGGTCGTGGACCTGGGCGACGGGGTGACCTTCACCGTGGAGCCGCCTGCATGAGTCCACGCGAAGCCGCGCCGGCACCGCGACTTCCGGGCTACACCTTCCAGAGCGTGCTCGGCGGTGGCGGTGCCGCCGACGTGTACGTGTACACCCAGCAACTGCCCCGGCGATCGGTGGCGGTCAAGGTCCTGCTGCCCTCGGTCGGGGCGGCCGAGCGGTCGGCCTTCGAGCGCGAGGCCGACCTCACCGCCCGGGTGTCGCACCACCCGTCGATCGTCACGGTCTACCAGGCCGGGATCACCGCCGACGGCCGCGAGTTCCTGGTGATGGAGCACTGCCCGCGGCCGAACTTGGGCCGGCGCTACCGCTCGGAGCGGATCGGCATCGCCGAGGTGCTGCAGACGGGTGTGCGGCTGGCCTGCGCGGTGGAGACCATGCACCGGGCCGGCATCGTGCACCGGGACATCAAGCCGTCCAACATCCTGGCGAACGAGCTCGGTCGTCCGGTGCTCAGCGACTTCGGCATCGCGGCCGAGGTGGACGACCCCGCACCCGCGGTCGGGATGTCGATCCCGTGGGCCGCGCCCGAGCTGCTGGCCGCGGTGCCGAGCTCCGGCCCCCGGGCGGACATCTATTCGCTCGCCGCGACGCTGTTCTCCGCGCTGGCCGGCCGGTCGCCCTTCGAACGCCCCGGCGGCCAGAACGACCCCGCCGAGTTGGTCGGCCGGATCGAGCGTGGCGTGCCGACCCCGCTGACCCGCGAGGACGTGCCGCCGCGGCTGCGCACCGTGCTGGCCCGGGCGATGGCGGTCGAACCCGCCCGCCGGTACGCCGCCGCGGTGGACCTGGCGATGGACCTGCGCGCGGTGGAGGCCGACCTGGGCCTGCCGCTCACCCCGCTCGACCTGGGCGAGGATCCGGCCCCCGGCGACGCCGTGTGGTCGGCGCCGGACCCGGACGCCACCCGGCTGCGCTCCGTGCGCCAGATCGACCCGGCCGACCAGGCCACCCGGATGCGGCCGGTGCACCCGGTCGCCCCGACGCCGCTCGCCGCCCCCGGCGAGCAGGTCGACCTCCGGGTGCAGGTCGACCCCGAGCCCCGGCGCCGCCGGCCCGGCCGGGTGATCGCCGCCGCGATCTCCGCGGTGGTCGTGCTGGCGGCGGTGGTCGTGGTGCTGCTGGTGACCCGCGACCCGGACCGGGGTGCGAACCGGGACGACGACCCGCTGGCCCGCCCGGCCCAGACCGTGAGCGCCACGGTGCCCGCCCCGGTGGCGCTGACCGGCAGCCACCGGCCCGACGGCAGCGTGGTCTTCACCTGGCGCAATCCCGACCCCGAGGACGGCGACAGCTACCTGTGGGGCCTGCTGACCAGCACCGGGCAGACCCAGCTCCGGCCGGTGGACGGCACCCGGGTCGTGCTGGAGCCGGAGGATCTGGCCGGCCTGGACGACCCCGCCGGCCAGGTCTGCATCGAGGTTTCCGTGGTCCGGGCCGACCGGCGCGCCTCCACCACCCCGGCGCAGGGGTGTACGCCGTGAAGTGGCCCTGGGACCGCCGGCGCACCGCCTCCACCGCGGCGGTGGTCACCGTGCCCGCGGTGCTGGCGACCCTGGCGGTGGTCAATCCCGGCTTCCCGCTGGCCCAGGTCGAACTGAACGACGGCGCGGTCTGGCTGACCGCGACCAGCACGCTGCAGCTCGGCCGGTACAACGCCCAGGTCGAGGAGCTGAACGCCGGGCTGGTGGCCAAGAGTGGCGACTTCGACGTGCGGCAGGAGGGCTCGGACGTCCTGCTGGTCGAGCCGGGCAGCCTGACCGTGGTCGACCCCGCGAGCGTGTCCGCCGCCGCCGAGGTGCCGGTGCCCGCCGGATCGCAGATCGCGATGCAGGCCGGGACGGTGGCGGTGCTGGACGCCGAGGGGCAGCTGTGGGTGCGCACCCTGGCCGACCTGCCGCTGCTGCAGACCTCGGCGGACCCGGCCGACGCCACCGTGGACGGCGACGCCCGGGTGGTGGTGGGCAGCTCCGGGGACGCCTTCCTGGTGTCCGCCGACACCGGTGCGGTGACCCGGGTGACCCCGGTGGCCGGGGGCGCCGCGACCAGCAGCGAGCAGCCCGGGCTGGGCGGCGCGGTGGACACCGTGACCGCGGTCGGCGACACCGTGGTCGGCCTGGACGGGGACACCCTGCGCACCACCGGCGGTGCCAGCACGCTGGGCCTGAGTTCGCCGGTGTTGCAGCAGCCCGGACCGCAGGCGGACACCGTGCTGGTGGCCGGTGCCGGTGCGCTGGTCGAGGCATCCGCGGCGAACGGCACGGTCGTGGCCGAACACGAGGCCGGCGGCGGTGGCGGCACCCCGGCGGCCCCGGTCCGGGTCGGGGAGTGCGCGCACGCCGCCTGGCCGTCCGCGGCGGACAACTACCTGATGCTGTGCGACGGCTGGCCGGACGAACTGCTCACCCTGGCGGGCATGACCACCTCGGCGACCCTGGTGTTCCGGGTGAACCGGCAGGTCGTGGCGCTGAACGAGACCACCAACGGCCGGTTGTGGCTGCCGCTGCAGGACACCGAGCTGCGCGAGCCGGACTGGTCCCAGGTGATCCCCGAGGAGGAGACCCGGGACGAGAGCCAGGAGGCCGAGGGTCAACGCACCACCCACGAGTTGGTCGCCGAGTGCTCCACCAACAGCGCCACCCCCACCGCGGTCGACGACGACTTCGGCGTCCGGGCCGGGCGGACCACCGTGCTCTCGGTGATCGACAACGACACCTCCTCGGACTGCGGCATCCTGGCGATCACCGAGTTCGACCCGGTGCCGGAGTCCTTCGGCACCCTGGAACCGGTCTACGGCGGCCGCGCGCTGCAGGTCCGGGTCACCCCCGAGGCCACCGGCAGCGTCACGTTCAGCTACTCGATCAGCGACGGCCGCGGCACCAGCTCGCCGTCCACCGCCACGGTCACCCTGACCGTCCGGGACGGCCAGAACGACCCGCCGGTGCAGGACCGGACCGGCAGCATCCTGCTGGAACAGGGCACCACCGCGACCTACCCGGTGCTGGCCGACTTCTCCGACCCGGACGGCGATGTGCTCACCCTGGTCGGCGCCACCGCGGAGAAGGGCACCGCCCGGTTCCGGCAGGACGGCACGCTGACCTACGTCGCCGACGGCGAGGACCTGGGCCGGACCACCGTGCACCTGCAGGTCACCGACGGCACCACCACCACCGAGGGCACCGTCGACGTCGACGTGCGCGCCCCGGGATCGCTGGACCTGCAGCTCGACCCGGTGCACGCCGAGACCTACGTCGACCGCAGCGTCCAGCTGGACCCGCTGGCCGCGGTGCGCACCGTCGGCGCGGAGAAGCCCCGGCTGGCCGGGGTGGACCAGGTGCAGGGCACCACGATCACCCCGGATCTGGACCGCGGCACCATCGACTTCTCCGCTGCCCGGGCCGGCACCTACTACGTGTCCTTCACCATCACCGCGGCCCCGCAGCAGGCGATCGGCCTGGCCCGGATCGACGTCAAGGACCCGCCCGAGGTGCCCGAGCCGCCGACCGCGGTGCTGGACCGCGCCTGGCTGCCCACCGGCGGCGAGGTCACCGTCGCCCCGCTGGCCAACGACACCGATCCGGCCGGTGGGGTGCTGGTGCTGCAGTCGGTCAGTGCGCCGGAGGAGCTCAAGGTCGCGGTGCGCGGTCACGAGCTGATCGAGGTCGCCGCGGTCGGCGCGCTGACCGAACCGGTGGTGCTGGAGTACGTCGTCACCAACGGCAGTGCCTCCGCGGTCGGGGAGATCGTGGTGCAACCGGTGCCGCCCGCCAGCACCTCCCAGCCGCCGGTGGTGCCGAACGCCGTGGTCGAGGTGCGCACCGGCGGCGTGGTCACCATCCCGGTGCTGGAGGACGCCTACGACCCGGACGGCGACACCATCTCCCTGGTCAGCGAGTTCGCCGAGCCGCTGGGCGACGGCCAGGGGCTGATGTTCGTCTCCGGCAGCGTGCTGCGGTACCAGGCACCGGCCACCCCGATGACGGTCCGGGCGACCTTCGTGGTCCAGGACTCGGCCGGGAACCGCACCGCCGCCACCGTCACGGTCCGGGTGCACGAGTCGGACCCGGAGACCAAGGCCCCGCCGCGCCCGCGGGACGTCACCGCCCGGGCGTTCACCGGGGACACGGTCCGGATCTCGATCCCGCTGATCGGCATCGACGTCGACGGGGACGGGGTCAGCCTGCTCGGGGTGGACACCGCCGGCACCAAGGGCCGGGTCACCGACGTCGGCGCCGACTGGCTGGAGTACGAGGCGCTGCCCGGGGAGTCCGGCACCGATGAGTTCACCTACGCGGTCGAGGATTGGACCGGCCAGCGTGCGGTGGGCACCGTCCGGGTCGGGATCGCCGAGCGGCCCGAGGACAGCAACCGAGTGGTGGCCCGCGACGACGAGGTCACCGTCCGCCCCGGCCAGCGGGTCGAGGTGCGGGTGCTGGACAACGACGCGGACCTGGCCGGCGGCGACCTGACCCTGGACCCTGGACTGGAGGTGCCCGAGGGCGTCACCGCCACCGTGGACGGCCGCCGGATCGTGGTGGACGCGCCCGCCGAACAGGGCATCTACGCCATCGGCTACACCGCCGCCAACCAGCTCGGTGCCCGGGCCGGCGCCGCGCTGACCGTCCGGGTGGACCCGAACGCCCCGGTGCTGCCCCCGGTCGCCCGGGACGTGGTGGTGCCACCGGCGGACACCATCGACAAGACCTCGGTGGACGTGAACGTGCTGGAGGTCGCCCAGAACCCGAGCGGCCCGATCTCCGACCTGGCGGTCTCGGTGCCGACCAGCGCCCAGGACGTCGCCACCGTCCGGGAGGACGGCACGGTCCGGATCACGCTGACCGACACCGCGCAGACCCTGCCGTACAAGCTGAGCAACACCGCCGACGAGAGCGGCACCGCCACCGCCTACGCCTTCATCACGGTGCCCGCCCTCGGCTTCTTCCCGCCACAGTTGCGGCCCCGGGCCGACGAGCTGCGGGTGGCCAGCGGCGACACCCTGACCATCTCGCTCGGTGCGCAGGTCCAGGTCGCGCCCGGCCGGACCGCCCAGATCGCCGACCGGTCCGCCGTGACCGCCACCCGGTCCAACGGCGCGGAGCTGGTGGTCGACAGCGGCACGCTGCGGTTCACCTCCGAGGACGGGTACGCCGGGCCGGCCTCGATCACGGTGCCGGTGACCGACGCCACCGGCCCGGACGACGCGAATGCCCGCACCCGGACCCTCACCCTGCCGATCACCGTGTTCACCGAGGACGACTACCCGCCGACCTTCGCACCCAGCCGGATCGAGGTCGCCCCCGGAGAGGCGCCGGTGTCGGTGGACCTGCGCAACTTCACCCGCGGGGTCGAGGGCTCCGACGGTGACCAGTCCTACCGGTTCCGCCTGACCTCCGGCGCCCCGGCCGGGTTCACCGCCGCCCTGGACGGCAGCCGGCTGCTGGTCTCCGCCGACACCGGCACCGCCAAGGGCACCGCCGGCACCGTCCAGCTCCAGCTCAGCTACGGCCGGGCCGGGGTGATGGACGTCCAGGTCGAGGTCCGGGCGATCGCCAGCACCCGCCGGCTGGCCAGTGTGCCGGACCGCACGCTCAACGACGGCGTGCAGGGCCAGGACACCGTGATCAACGTCCTGGACGGGGCCTACAACCCGTTCCCCGACCAGCCGCTCACCGTGGTCGGCGCCACCGTGCAGACCGCCGGCACCGGCACCGCCACCGTCTCCGGCAGCACCCTGACCATCCGGCCGAATGCCGACCTCACCGGCCAGATGGTGGTGCAGGTCCGGGTGCGGGACGCCACCGGCGACTCCTCCCGCGAGGTCGCCGCCACCGTCTCGCTGCGGGTCCGCGGCAAGCCCGCCACCCCGAAGGCCCCCCGGGTGGGCGAGATCCGGGACTCCACCGTCGTGCTGAGCTGGGACGCCCCGGACGCCCGCGGCGAACCGATCACCGGCTACCGGGTCACCGTCAGCCCCGGCGGGCAGCAGCGCCCCTGTGCCTCGACCACCTGCACCATCGACGGCCTGACCAACGACGTCGAGTACACCTTCACCGTGGCCGCCCAGAACGCGGTCGGCTGGTCCGACCCGAGCCCGGCCTCCGCGGTGGCACGCCCGGACGCGGTGCCGGACGCCCCCGGCGCGCCGGTGCTCACCGCCGGCGACCAGACGGTCACCGCCACCTGGGACGTGCCCGCCTCCGCCGGATCGCCGGTGACCAGCTACACCGCGACCATCTCGCCCGCGCCCCGCGGTGGCTCCGGCACCCAGACCGTGTCCGGGCCGTCGGCGACCTGGACCGGACTGGACAACGGGACGGCGTACACGGTGCAGGTGCGCGCCCACAACCGGGCGCCGCAGCCGAGCGGGTGGAGCCCGTCGTCCGGGGCGGCGACCCCGGCGGGGGTGCCGACCACGCCCGGGTTCACCGGGGTGAGGTCGGGTGCGTCCGGATCGTTGTCGGTCTCCTGGTCGCCCTCGTACAACAACGGCGCCGAGCTGACCTACCGGCTGCGGATCGAGGGGGACGGGCAGAGCCGCACGGAGACCCTGGCCGAGGGCACCACCGAATGGACCATCTCGGTGCCGAACGACAAGCGCTACACCTTCACCCTCTGGGCAACGAACCGGGTCGGCCGCTCCGAGTCGGTCACCACCTCCGGGCAGGCCTACGACGTGCCCGGTGCGCCGGGGAACCTGGCCTTCGCCCAGGCGTCCACCGGGACCGCCGCCGGAGCAGGCTGGGTCGACGTGGGCTGGACTGCGGCCCCGTCCAACGGTGACCCGGTCACCGGCTATGACGTCGGCACCGACCAGGGCAAGGTCGAGTCGGTGCAGCGGGAGCCGGGGACCGACCGCTGGACCGCCCGGATCAGCGGCCTGGGCTCGGCCAGCGCCCCGACCGTCACCGTCACCGCCCGCAACGCCCGGGGCAGCGGCCCGGCCGCCTCGGTGCGGATCGATCCCGGCACCATCACCACGCTCCCGGCCGCCGCGACCGGGCTGACCATCTCCCCGGTCCGGCCCTCCGACGGCGCCCGGCCCACGGCGATCCAGGTCAGCTGGACCGCGCCCGCCGACACCGGTGGCAGCGGCGTCGCCTACGACGTGGAGCTCACCGGGTGGGGCTCGTACGTGATGCGATCCAGTGCGATCACCGCCACCTCGACGACCTACACCCTGCCGGTCGACAGCTCGCCGCCGAGCCCGGTCACGCTCACCCTCAAGGTCACCCCGGCCAACGCCACCGGTGACGGGCCGCAGGCCACCGCCACGCTCGAAGGCCTGAGCTGGAGCGGCCCGTGATCCCGCCCGCGCTTCGTCCCCCGTCACCCCAGCCCACAGGAGCACACCCGCGATGACCCCCGACGAGTCGACCTGGTTCGCCCAGGCCTTCGCCGCGCTCACCCGCAACGTCTCCCGCGCCGTGCTCGGCGCCGACGCCCCGGTGCGGCTGGTGCTCACCGCGATGATCGCCGAGGGCCACGTGCTGCTGGAGGACGCCCCCGGCACCGGCAAGACCTCCCTGGCGAAGGCGATCGCCGCGTCGGTGCGGGGCGATCACCAGCGAATCCAGTTCACCCCGGACCTGCTGCCCAGCGACGTCACCGGCGTGACGATCTGGGACCAGGGCAGCCGGCAGTTCGTCTTCCACCAGGGCCCGGTCTTCACCTCGGTGCTGCTGGCGGACGAGATCAACCGGGCCTCGCCCAAGACCCAGTCCGCGCTGCTGGAGGTGATGGAGGAGGGTCACGTCACCGTCGACCGGGACACCCACCCGGTGGGCCGCCCATTCATCGTGATCGCCACCCAGAACCCGGTGGAGCAGGCCGGCACCTACCGGTTGCCCGAGGCGCAGCTGGACCGGTTCCTGATCCGCACCTCCCTCGGCTACCCCGACCGCACCGCCACGGTGGAGATCCTGTCCGGCCAGCGGGACCGCACGGTGGCGCTGGCCCCGGTGATCGGCACCGACGACGTGGTGCGGATGGCCGAGCTGGCCCAGGGGGTGCACGTCGACGGCGCGGTGCTGGACTACGTCGCCCGCCTGTTGGAGGGCACCCGCGACGACCCTCAGACCTCGCTGGGCGCCAGCGTGCGTGGCGGCCTGGCCCTGGTGCGCTGCGCCCGGGTGGCGGCGGCCGCGGCGGGCCGGGCCTATGTGGTGCCGGACGACGTGAAGGATCTGGCGGTGCCGGTGCTGGCCCACCGCCTGGTGATGGACCCGGAGGCGGACTTCCTGGGCGCCACCGCGATCGACGTGGTGCGCCGTGCGCTGGACAGCACGCCGCCGCCGGTCGCGCGGGCCTGAGGCGACGGGTCGATGACCGGACGTTCGCGCACCCGACTGTCGGCGGTGGGCTGGGGCGCACTGGCGCTCGGCCTGCCGCTGCTGGTCGTGGGGCTGTGGCTCGGCTGGGCGGAGCTGACCGCCGCCGGTGGCGTGGCGGTGGCCGCGGTGCTGGTGGCGCTGGCGACCACCCTGGGCCGGCTGCCGCACCGGGTTCGCCTGGACCTGGCCGACCGCCGGGTCCGGGTGGGCGAGCGGGCGTTCGGCGGCGTGGTCGTGACCGCCCCGCAGCGCCGGACCCGGCCGATCGGGCTGGAGCTGCAGGTCGGTGCCGGCCGCGCCGAGCTGGAGGTCCCGGCGCTCGGTGCCGGACAGGTGCACGAGGACCTGTTCGCGGTGCCGACCCACCGGCGCGCGGTGGTCACGGTCGGGCCGGTGCGCGCGGTGCGGTCCGACCCGCTCGGCCTGGCGGTGCGGCACGCGGTGGCGACCGGTGCCGAGGACCTGTTCGTGCACCCGCGGATCGTGCTGCTGAGCCGGGCCGACGCCGGTCTGCTGCGCGACCTGGAGGGCGGGTCCACCCGCGACCTGTCCGATGCCGACCTGGCGTTCCACGCGCTGCGGGACTACGTGGTCGGCGACGACCGGCGCTCGATCCACTGGCGCACCACCGCCCGGCGCGGGGTGCTCACCGTCAAGCAGTACGAGGACACCCGCCGCACCCAGACCGCCGTCGCCCTGTCCACCGACCCGCGGGACTACCAGCGCGAGGAGGACGACCTGGAGCTGGCGGTCAGCGTGCTCGCTTCGATCGGCGTGCAGGTGATGGCCGAGGAGCACCCGCTGGCGGCACTGGCCGGGGCGGCCCGGGTGCGGACCACCACCCGCCGCCCGTTCCTGGACGACTGCTCCGGCCTGGCCACCACCGTCGACGGCACCGGTACCGCCGTGCTCGGGCGCCGGATCGCCCGCGACGTGCCCGACGTGACCCTGGCCTTCCTGGTCACCGGCTCCGAGCCGGACGACGCGGCGCTGCGGTCGGCGGCCCGGCACGTGCCGGAGGGCACCCGCACCCTGGCGATCGGCTGCCGTCCCGGCCTGCCGTTGCAGGTGCGCACCCAGCGCGGGCTGAGCCTGATCCAGCTCGGCGAGCTCGACGACCTGCCCCGCGCGCTGCGTCTGGCGGCGCGCTCATGACCGCGAACCGGGGTCCCGGCCGCGTCCTGCTGGACGTGAGCGTGCCCGCCCTGGCGGTGCTCGCCGCCCTGACCCCGCTGCTGCCGGTCTACGGTGGCGCCGTCCTGCTGCGCCCGGTGGCCGGTGGGGTGGTGGTCGGCGTGCTGCTCGCGCTGGCGATGGTGCGCTGGCGCTGGAACGCCCTGGTCGGCACGGCGGTGACCCTGGCGGTGGCCGCGGTGGTGGGCGGACCGTTCGCCACCCCGGAGTCGGCGATCGCGTCGGTGCTGCCGACACCCGCGTCGCTGGCCCAGGTGGTCCGGGGCGCGGCCCTGGGCTGGAAGGACGTGCTCACCCTGCAGCCGCCGCTGGGGGACACCGGCTGGCTGCTGGTGCCGCCGTACCTGCTGGCGCTGATCGGCACGCTGGCCGGGGTGCGGCTGGCGCTGGCCGGCGACCGCTGGGCGCCGTTGGCCGCGGTCCCGGCGCCGCTGGTGCTCGGTGCGGCGGTGCTGCTCGGGACCCGGGAGACGGTCTCACCGGTGCTGGTGGGCGCCGCACTCGGCGTGGTCCTGCTGCTGTGGGCGTCCTGGCGGTCCGGCCGGTTCCGGCTGCGGCGCCCGGCGGTGCTGGCGCTGCTGCTGGTGCTGGCGCTCGGGGCGGGCCTCGGCGGGGGAGCGGCGGTGCAGGCGAGCGGCGACCGGTTCGTGCTGCGCGAGCGGCTGATCCCGCCCTTCGACCCCTACGACTACCCGAGCCCGCTGTCGGCGTTCCGGTCCTTCGTCAAGGAGGACGACACCCTCGACCTGTTCACCGTCACCGGGCTGCCGCAGGGGGCCCGGATCCGGCTGGCCACCTTCGACCGCTTCGACGGGGTGGTCTGGAACGTGGCCGGTGACGGCAGCTCGCGCTCCTCCGGGCAGTTCCGCCGGGTGGGCAGCACCGTCGATGCCGACGGGTCCCGGACTGCCGGGCAGCGGGCCGAGGTCGAGATCGAGGTCGACGGGCTGACCGGGGTGTGGCTGCCCACGGTCGGGCAGGCGGAGTCGATCAGCTTCGACGACGCGACCGCCCAGTCCGGACTGCGCTACAACGACGCCACCGGATCGGCGGTGGTCACCGGCGGGCTGACCGCGGGCACCCGGTACACGATCGACACCGTCATTCCCGCGGAGCCGGAGGACGACCAGATCGGTGCCGCCCCGGCGGCCGAGACCGACCTGCCCGAGGCCTCCGGTGTGCCGGACGCCGTCGCGACGACCGCCGCAGACGCCGCCCGCGACGCCGGGAGCCCGCTGGAGGTGGCCCGGGCGATGGAGCGCGCGCTGTCCGAGGGCGGGTACTTCTCGCACGGACTGACCGCCGCCGGGGACTACCCCTCGCTGTCCGGACACGGCGCCGACCGGCTGACCAGCTTGCTGGCCGGTGACCTGATGGTCGGCGACGACGAGCAGTACGCCGCGGCGATGGCGCTGATGGCCAGGGCGATGGGGCTGCCCTCCCGGGTGGTGATGGGCTTCGTGCCCGGACAGGCCGAGGACGGCAGCATCGCCGCCCGGGACGCCGACGAGCCGGTCACGGTCACCGGCGCGGACATCCACGCCTGGGTGGAGATCCAGTTCGCCGGCTACGGCTGGATCACCTTCGACCCCACCCCGCCCGAGACCCAGACGCCGCAGGAGGACGACCAGACCAGTCCGTCCGAACCGGACCCGCAGGTCGCCCAGCCGCCGCCCCCGCCCGCCGATCCGGTCGACCCGCCGGACGACGACGCCGAGGACCCGCAGACCGACGATCCCGGAGACGGTGGTCCGCTCGCACTCTGGCAGCGGGTGCTGCTGGGCGTGGCGGCGGGCTCCGGGGCGCTGCTGCTGCTCGCGGCGCCGTTCCTGGTCGTCCTCGCGCTGAAGGCCCGGCGGCGCTCCCGCCGGCGGAACGACCCGCAGCCGGTCCGGCAGGTGGTCGGCGGCTGGCAGGAGGTGCTGGACCTGGCCACCGACCTGCGCCTGCCCACCGACCCGGTCGCCACCCGCCGCGAGACCGCCACCGCGCTGGGCGATGCCTTCATCGAGGTGGCAGGCGCGGCGGCCACACCGACCCGCCGCCGGGACCGCCGCACCGGCCTGCCGGTGGAGCTCCGCGCGCTCGCCGACCGGGCGGACGCGGCGGTCTTCGGACCGGGCGAACCCACCCTCGGCGAGGCCCGCGGATTCTGGGCCGCCGTCGACGAGACCCTGGCCCGGATGCGGGCCGCCACCCCGCGTCGGGCACGATGGCGGGGACGATTCACCACCCGGTCGCTACGGACCCGCGCCGCCGCACGCCGTCAGCGCCGGGTGATCAGGACGAGGAGACAGCAGCGATGAGCACCGCAGCCGTGATCGGCGCCCCACCCGCCCCCGTGGGCCGGCGCGTCCTGGCCGCCCTGATCGACGGCGCCGGCACCGCCCTGTGCGCGCTACCGATCTGGCTCAGCGCCTTGACCTCGGTCCTCGACGCGCAACGCACCGGCGCCGCCGTCGCGCTGTCCGTGCTGCCCACCGTGACCGGCGCCGTGCTGCTGGTCGCCTGGGGCGTGACCCAGTGGGTGCTGCACGGCACCCGGGGCTGGACGGTCGGTCGCCGGTTGCTCGGCCTGCGGGTGGTGGACGCGCTCACCGGCCGCCCGATCGGTCTGGTCCGGGCGCTGGTCCGCGCGCTGATCGTCGCGCTCGGCGTGCTGGTGTGCGGCCTCGGCCAGTGGGTGGTGTACGCGTCGGTGTTCTGGGACCCGACCGGCAGGCGACGCGGCTGGCACGACCGGGTCGCCGAGGCGGTGGTGGTCGACGTCCGGGGCACCCCCGCCGCCACCCGGCTGGACGGCTGGCAGGACCGCCCCACCGCAGCCCCGCCCGCCGGCGCCGCCCCGCAGCACGGCCCGGCACCCGCCGGCACCGCCCCGCAGCCCGACCCGGCACGCACCGCACCGCCCGCGGCCGGCACGCCGCCGGAGCAGACCCGCTGGGCCGGCATGGTCGCCTCCGGGCAGCCGATCCAGCAGCCCGGCCTGGTGCTGCCCCCGCTGCCCGCCGGCTCCACACCGCCGGCGACCGGCCAGGTGCCGCGGACCCCCGCCATCCCGCAGCCCTCGACCGGGCAGGCGGGCACGGCGCCCGGGCCCGGGTTCACCGCACAGCCCGGCACCGGCTCGGTGCCCCACCGGCCCGAGCCCGCCGCGGGGCCCACGCCGCCGACCGGAGCGGACCCGCTGCCCGTCTCCCCACCACCCGGGGCGACCGACACCCGAGCCCTGCGCCTCGGCGACCGGCTGCCCGCCGCCGGGTTCGCCGAGCCCGCCGCCTCGCGCCGCGACCCGGACGCGCTCACCGTCCCGGCCGACCACGCCGCGTTCATGCACCCCGCCGACCGGGCACCCGGCGGCGCGGCACCCGACCCGGCGGGCGGGGCCATGCACGACACCACCCAGATCCCGCAGGTGAGCGACCCGATCCGCCCGGACGGCGCCGGGGACGTGCCGCCGATGGACTCGTTCTGGTCCGAGCCGCCGGCTTCCGGGCCGGCCGCCTCCGGGCCGGCCGCCTCTGCCGCCCCCACCTCCGCCGCCCCCGCCTCCGCCCGCCCCGCCGCGCCCGCCCAGCCGCCCACCGCGACCTGGGCGGCCCGTCTCCCGGACGGCGCCGTCCTCGACCTGGAGCCCGGCCCGGTGCTGATCGGCCGCAACCCGGCCCCGCTGGTCGGCCTGCGGGCGGTGGCGGTGCCGGACCCGTCGATGTCGGTGTCCAAGACCCACCTGGTGATCGGCGCGGACGTCGCCGGGGCCTGGGTGATGGACCGGGGATCGACCAACGGCACGATGGTGACGCTGCCGGACGGCCAGCGGATCGTCTGCCTGCCGGACCAGCGGGTGCGGGTGGCCCCGGGGTCGGTGGTGTTCTTCGGCGACCTGTCGCTGACCGTCGGTCTGAGCGTGCCCGGATGACGGACAGGGCTGGCACCACCACCCGGCCGGAGTATGGTGGCCGGGTGCTCATGAGCGGCAGCCTCCTCCTTCGCCGCCGCGGCGGGGTCCACTAAGCCGGGTCCCTCGTCGCGGCGTTCGGCATGCCCGGCTCACCCGCAGCGACCCACGAGGGACCGACAGATGAGCAACTACAGCGAAGCGACCGCCCAGCGACCGTCCGGCATGCCGGTACACAAGTACCGCCCGTTCGCCGACCAGATCCGGGTCGACCTGCCCGACCGCACCTGGCCGACCCAGCAGATCACCACCGCCCCGCGCTGGTGCGCGGTGGACCTGCGCGACGGCAACCAGGCGCTGATCGAGCCGATGAACGCCGCCCGCAAGCTGGCGATGTTCGAACTCCTGGTCCAGATGGGCTACAAGGAGATCGAGGTGGGGTTCCCCTCCGCCTCGCAGACCGACTTCGACTTCGTCCGGATGCTGATCGAGGAGGATCGCATCCCGGACGACGTGGTGATCCAGGTGCTGACCCAGGCCCGTGAGCACCTGATCGAGCGCACCTACGAGGCGATCGCCGGGGCGAAGCGGGCGATCGTGCACCTGTACAACTCGACCTCCGTGCTGCAGCGCGAGGTGGTGTTCCGCAGTGACGAGGACGGCATCGTCGACATCGCCGTCCAGGGTGCGCACCTGTGCAAGAAGTACGAGGAGACGATCCCGGACACCGAGGTGTTCTACGAGTACAGCCCGGAGTCGTACACCGGCACCGAGCTGGAGTTCGCGGTCCGGATCTGCAACGCGGTGATGGAGGTCTTCCAGCCCACCGCCGAGCGCCCGGTGATCATCAACCTGCCGGCCACGGTGGAGATGGCCACCCCGAACGTCTATGCCGACTCGATCGAGTGGATGAGCCGCCACCTGCACTACCGCGAGCACGTGGTGCTGTCCCTGCACCCGCACAACGACCGCGGCACCGCGGTGGCCGCGGCCGAGCTGGGCTACCTGGCCGGCGCGGACCGGATCGAGGGCTGCCTGTTCGGCAACGGCGAGCGCACCGGCAACGTCTGCCTGGTGACGCTGGGGATGAACCTGTTCAGCCAGGGCATCGACCCGCAGATCGACTTCAGCGACATCGACCACATCCGGCGCACCGTCGAGCACTGCAACCAGATGGCGGTGCCCGAGCGGCACCCCTACGGCGGCGACCTGGTGTTCACCGCGTTCTCCGGCTCGCACCAGGACGCGATCAAGAAGGGCCTGGACGCGATGGCGGTCCGCGCCACCGCCGAGGGCAAGGACATCGACGACATCGTCTGGGCGGTGCCCTACCTGCCGATCGACCCCAAGGACGTCGGCCGCAGCTACGAGGCGATCATCCGGGTCAACTCGCAGTCCGGGAAGGGCGGCATCAGCTACCTGATGAAGTCCGAGAAGGACCTGGACCTGCCGCGCCGGCTGCAGATCGAGTTCTCCCAGGTGGTGCAGCAGCACACCGACGCCAGCGGGGCCGAGGTCACCGCCGACGCGCTGTGGCGGATCTTCACCGACGAGTACCTGCCGGTGGAGCCGGGATCCGACCTGGCGCCGTGGGGCCGGTTCGCCCTGCGCGGCACCAGCATCACCACCACCGAGGACGGCCGGGCCGATCTCACCGTGGACCTGGTCGACAACGGCGTCCCGCGCACGATCCACGCCGCCGGCAACGGCCCGATTGCGGCCTTCGTCGAGGCGCTGAAGGAGGTGGGCGTCCGGGTGCAGGTGCTGGACTACGCCGAGCACGCCCTGTCCGCCGGTGGTGACGCGACCGCGGCCGCCTACGTCGAGTGCGCGGTGGGTGACCAGACGCTCTGGGGTGCCGGGATCGACCCGTCGATCAGCACCGCGTCGCTCAAGGCGATCATCTCCGCGGTGAACCGCGCACTGCGCTGAACCGCCGTTCCCTCCGGGCCGGGTCCGTCACGACGGGCCCGGCCCGGGTGCTACCACCCCGGCCCCGGTGGGCAGCGGGTGGAATCCACCCGGCGTCCGGGTGAACTGCCGGCTCCACCCGCACGGTGAACCCCGCGGTGACCGATCCTCGAAGTCACATCGCCGGGGCGACGGGGGAGGGGGCCATGAGCACAGAGCTCGCCGTGGTACCCGAGTTCGGCCCGCTGCACCCACTGGCCGAACGGGCGTTCGCAGCGCTCCAGCACGGGCGGCCCGACGCCGCCGAACGACAGGCCCGGATCGTGTCCGCTCTCGCCTCCCGGTCCGGGGACGAGGACACCTGGCGCTATGCCCAGTTCGTGCTCGGCCGGGCGCTGATCGCCGAGCACCGGCACTGGGAGGCCCTGGCCGCGATCGACGAGCTGGTCGCCGCCACCCGCGGTGACGCCCGCCCGTACTGGCGGGCCAAGGCACTCGGCGCCCGAGCGGTCGCCCTGCGCGGCACCGGCGCCGAACACGAGGCGATCGACGTGCTCGCTGAGGTGTGGGTGCTCACCGACTCCGCCGACGGCCGGGTCTACAACCAGGTGTCGGCGGCCGTGATGCTGGCCAACGCCCTGCGCACCGTCGAGCTCTACGAGCAGGCCGACCGCATGCTGTCCGGGCTGTGGCGGGTGGTCGAGCCCGCACTGCAGCCGGTGGTGGTGCTGGACAGCGCCCGGGCGCTCGCGGAGTGGGCGCTGCACCTGGCACTGATCGGCGATCCGCGGGTCGGCGAGGTGCAGTGCCGGCTGGCCTCGCGGGCCCAGCTCCTGCGCCGGGTGGCGGCGGGCGACCGGGAGCTGGTCTGCGCGGCCGGCGCGTTCGATGCGCTGGCGGCCTACGGGCTGCGCGACATCCGCGCGGCCGGGCTGCTGATCGACCACCTGCGCCGCCGGTGCTGGCCCCGGCGCGGGACGGTGGAGTGGCAGGTGGTCACCTTCGTCTCCGGGATGCTGGCCTGCACCGCCGGGCGGTTCGCCGAGGCCACCGAGGATCTGGAGGACCTGCGGCAGGTCGCGGTCGAGCACGGGCACGACCTGTGGACGGTGGTGGCCGACGAGGCGCTGGTCCGGGTGGCCACCGAGCGGTTCGGGCCCCACCCCGCGCTCGGCCACGCCCGGAGCATGTTCCGCCGGGCGGTCGCCCGGTGGGCGGGCCAGCAGGCCGACCGGTTCGAGGCGGTGCGCACCCGGATCCGGCTGCACGAGCTGCTGGCCGAACGGGACCGGGCGACCCGGCTGACCCGGCTCGACCCGCTGACCGGCGTCGGCAACCGGCGGGCACTGCAGCACCGGCTGGAGAGCACCGGGCGGGTGAGCGCGATCTTCATCGACGTCGACGACTTCAAGCTGGTGAACGAGCAGTTCTCGCACGTGACCGGGGACGCCGCGTTGGTGGAGCTGGGCCGGCTGATCTCCACGGTGGCCGGGCCGGGGGAGCTGGTGGCCCGGTACGGCGGCGACGAGTTCGTCGTGGTGCTGCCCGGCCGGGACGCCGACGTCACCGAACTGGACCGGCGCGCCGCCGATCTGGTGCGGCTGGTCCGCGAGCACGACTGGTCGGTGCTGGCACCGGGCCTGCGGGTCACGGTGTCGGTGGGGGTGGCGGTCGCGGCGGAGTCGGCGGAGGTGCTCACCGAGGCGAGCACCGCGGTGCTGGCCGCCAAGCGCCTGGGCCGGGACCGGGTCACCGTCGCCGGGCTGGCCGTGTGAGCGTTCTGCGGGCATCCGGCGTGCTGGCGCGCCGGGTGTGGGCGCCATGGCGGACAATGGACCGGTGAGCCTCTACCGCGATGAGGCGATCGTGCTGCGCACCCACAAGCTGGGCGAGGCGGACCGGATCGTCACGCTGCTGACCCGCGGCAACGGCAAGGTCCGTGCCGTCGCCAAGGGAGTCCGGCGTACCACCTCGCGGATCGGCTCCCGGCTGGAACCGTTCATGCACGTCGACCTGCAGCTGAGCACCGGCCGGAACCTGGACGTGGTCACCCAGGTCGAGACGCTGGGTGCCTACGGGCGGCCGGTGTGCGAGGACTACGCGCTGTACACCGTCGGCACCGTGATGCTGGAGACCGCCGAGCGCCTGGTCGAGGCCGAACACGAACCCGCGCTGCCGCAGTACTGGCTGCTGGTCGGCGCGGTGCGGTCGCTGGCCGGCCGCGAGCACGCCCCGGGCCTGATCCTGGACTCCTACCTGCTGCGGGCCCTGGCGATCGCGGGCTGGGCGCCGAGCTTCACCGACTGCGCCCGCTGCGGTCGTCCCGGCCCGCACCACGCCTTCGCGGTAGCCCAGGGCGGCGCGGTCTGCTCCTCCTGCCGGCCGCCCGGGTCCACCGCCCCCGCCCCGGAGACGCTGGCCCTGCTCGCCGCGCTGATGACCGGCGACTGGGCCACCGCGGAGGCCTCGGCGGAACGGCACCGCCGGGAGGGCAACGGGCTGGTCTCCGCGTACTCCCAGTTCCACCTGGAGCGCCAGCTGCGTTCCCTGCCCCTGGTCGAGAGGATCTGATGGCCCCGCTCACCCCGCCGCCGCACCCGAGCGGCGCCCGCCCGCCCGCGATCCCCGCCGATCTGGTGCCGCGGCACGTCGCGATCGTGATGGACGGCAACGGCCGGTGGGCGAACGCCCGGGGACTGCCGCGCACCGAGGGGCACAAGGCGGGGGAGGCCGCGCTGCTGGACGTGGTGGCCGGGGCGATCGACCTGGGCATCGGCCATGTGTCCGCCTACGCCTTCTCCACCGAGAACTGGTCCCGGTCGCCGGAGGAGGTCCGGTTCCTGATGGGCTTCAACCGGGACGTGATCCGCCGCCGCCGGGACATCATGCACTCCTGGGGGGTCCGGGTCCGCTGGGCCGGTCGCCGGCCGCGGCTGTGGCGCTCGGTGATCAACGAGCTGGAGGAGGCCGAGCGGATGACCGCCGGCAACACCACCTGCACGCTCACCATGTGCGTCAACTACGGCGGCCGGGCCGAGATCGCCGACGCCACCCGCGCGATCGCCCAGGACGTGGCCGCCGGCCGGCTCACGGCGGGCCGGATCACCGAGAAGACCGTCGCGCGCTACCTGGACGAGCCGGACATGCCCGACGTGGACATGCTCTGGCGCACCGGCGGTGAGCAGCGCACCTCCAACTTCCTGATCTGGCAGTCCGCCTACGCGGAGATGGTTTTCACCCCCGAGCCGTGGCCCGAGGTCGACCGCCGGGCACTGTGGCGCGCGGCCGAGACCTACGCCCGCCGCGACCGTCGCTACGGCGGGGCGGTGGACACCCCCGGGGTCGCCGGCTGAGACTCTGCCGCCCGGGTTGTTCGTGATGTACATTTGGTACATGAGTGCGGAGCCGATGGGTCGGTCGACCACGACAGCGGAGTTCCGGAGCCATCTGGGCGAGTACCTCGACGCTGCGCAGCGCGAGCCGGTCGCGATCACGAACCGTGGTCGGCGGCGGGCGGTACTGGTGTCGGAGGACTTCTTCGAGCGTGCGCTGGCGGCGCTCGAAGATGCCGAGGATGTCGCCGCCGCGCGGGAGGCCCGCCGCGACCCGGCCCCCCGGTTCACTCTGGCGGAGGTCATGGCCGATCTCGGCCTGACCCACGACGACCTCCGCTCGTGACGGGACGGAGTCGGCCGACTCGCTACCAGGTCACCTTCACCGCCCGCGCCCGCAAGCAGCTGGCGAAGAGCGACCCCATGGTCAGGGCGCGCATCCTGCGCACCGTCGTGGTGCTGGCGGACGATCCCCGGCCGCCGGGTGCCAAGCAGTTGGTGGGAGGCGAGGGCGAGCTGCGGGTACGGGCCGGCGACTATCGCATCGTCTACGAGGTTCACGACGGAGAGCTGGTCGTGCTGGTGCTGCGGGTCGCTCACCGGCGCGAGGTGTACCGCTGACGGACTGCAGCTACCTAGGGGAGATGACACGCCCCGACGACATCCCGGTCGCGAACGAGGCGTTCGGGTCGGGCGCCTCTAGGTGTCGGCGGCCGGCGCTACCGTGCCGCCATGACTATCTCTGTGGGCATGATCACATTCGACGCCGCCGATGCCACCGCCCTCGCCCAGTGGTGGGCGGCCCGGCTGGGCACCGAGGCCAGCGACCAGAGCGGTGGTGAGGGGTGGTTCCTCACGGTCGAGGCGCCCGGTGGCACCACCCTCGGCTTCCAGCGGGTGCCGGACCCGACGCCGGGCAAGAACAGGCTGCATCTGGACATAACCGTCCCGGACCGGGAGGCCGCCGCCGCGGAGATGATCGCCGCGGGCGCCACCCTGGTCGCCACCCGGGACCTCAAGGAGATGGGGGCCGACTTCACCTGGACGGTGCTGGCCGACCCCGAGGGCAATCAGTTCTGCCTGGCCGCCGAGGAAGGCGCCTGAGCCGAGCGGCGGCGGCGGCGTAGCACCACCACCGTGGCGGCCGCGGCGATCAGCGCGACGATCACCGCGGCCAGCGCCCACGGGGACGCCAGGGCCAGCCGCGCCGCCGCCCACACGGCACCCAGCCCCACCGTGCCCCAGATGAAGGCCCAGGCGACCGCACCCGGCACCGACGCCAGGAAGAACCGCGGGTAGGGCATCCGGAGCAACCCCGAGCCGACGAAGATCGCGGTCTGCACCCCCACGGTCACGTAAGCGAACGTGACGGCCAGCGGCCCCCAGCGGTGCACCATCGCCAGCCCGCGGCGCGCGGTTGGGGTGGTCATCGCCCGCTGGGCATGGCCGCGCAGCGTGTGGAACCGGCCCTCGGCGGTCGGGCCGTCCACCCGTTCCGCCAGTCGCCCGGCGCCGGAGAACACCCCGCGTCCGAGCCAGTAGAACAGGTGCGAGCGGCCCATCACGATCACGAACAGCGCGCCGATCACCGCCCAGAACGGCCAGCCGGCCATCCCGTACGTGGCCGCGACATCGGTCATGGCAGCAGTCTACGTAAGGGCAGCCTGGCCAGATCGCCGCGCGGTCGGCTGCCGGGGGGCCTGCGCGTGTGACCCCGTCCCGCCGAGATTGCACGAATGCACGCCTCCCGTCCCCGGAAGCGTGCATTCGTGCAACCTCGAGCAGGTAGCAGGCGTTGACGGGCAGTGAGCAGGTGGTGCGGCCGCGCGCTCAGTGGCTGTGCGCGAGGTCCACGTCGTCCGGCAGCTCAGGGTGCGGGTCGCGGGCGAGGGCGGCGGCGCGGCGGCGGGCGAACAGCGGTCGCAGCACGGCGGTCCCGGCGTAGAGCGCGATCGCCAGCAGCACGATCGTCGCCCCGGGCGGGTAGTCCTCCCAGTAGGTGATGGACAGCCCGACCACGCTGACCGCGACGCCGATCGCGCTCGCCACCGCCATGGTGCGGGTGAACGACCCGGCGAACAGCTGGGCCACCGCCACCGGCACGATCATCAGCGCGGAGACCAGCAGCAGGCCGACCACCCGCATCGCCACCGTCACGGTCAGTGCGGACATCACCGCGACCACCATGTTGAGCGCGGTCACCGGCAGGCCGGAGCCCCGGGCGAACTCCTCGTCGTGGCTGACCGCGAACAGCGCCTGCCGCAGGCCGAGCCCGACCAGCAGCACCCCGGCGGCCAGGGCGACCGTCCACCACAGGTCCTGGGTGGTGACGGTGGCGATCGAGCCGAACAGGTAGCTCATCAGGTTGGCGTTGGTACCACCGGCCACCTTGATCAGCAGCACACCACCGGCGATGCCGCCGTAGAACAGCAGCGCGAGCGCCAGGTCACCGGAGGTGCGGCCCCGGGCGCGCACCCACTCGATGATCACCGAGCCGATCACGGCGGCGACCACCGCGCCGGGGATGGCCAGGGTGTCGGCCGGGCTGAGTGCGGCCCAGGAGCCGACCAGCCAGCCCATCGCGACCCCGGTCAGGGCGACGTGGCCGATCCCGTCGCCCATCAGGGCCAACCGGCGCTGGACCAGGAAGGTGCCGACCACCGGTGCGGCGGCGCCGACCAGGACGGCGGCGATCAGGGCCCGCTGCATCAGCGGGGAGCTGAGCATGTCGCCCAGCGTGCCGATCCAGCTCACGGCAGCACCTCCATGGACAGGCCGGTGCCGGACTCCGGGAGCGGGTCGGCATGCGGGTGGGTGTGGTCGTGACCGGGTTCGGCGTGCTCGCCGCGCGGGGTGGGCGGAGGGCCGTCGTGCACCACCCGGCCGTGCCGCAGCACCACCGCCCGGTCGATCAGGGTGGTGAAGGAGCCGATCTCGTGCAGGATCACCAGCACCGAGGTGCCGGCGTCGTGCAGTCGGTGCACGGTGTCCACGAAGGTCTGCTGGGTGGGCAGGTCGATGCCGGAGGTGGGCTCGTCCAGCACCAGGAGCTCGGGGTCGCGGACCATCGCCCGGGCGATCAGCACCCGCTGCTGCTGGCCGCCGGACATCTCCAGCACTGAGCGCTTGGCCAGGGCGGACATCCCGACCTCGTCCAGGGCGGCCAGGGCGAGCCGGTGCGCACCGCGCGGGGGGCGCAGCCGGCGGCCGTACACCAGCCCGGAGGTGACGACCTCCAGGGCGGTCGCGGGCACGCCGCCACCGGCGGGTAGTCGCTGCGGCACGTAGCCGACCCGGGCCCAGGGCACCGACGGTCCGAGCGGCCGGCCGAGCAGGTCGACCCGGCCAGCGGTGTGCGGGGTGATGCCGAGCACGGAGCGCACCAGGGTCGACTTGCCGGAGCCGTTCGCGCCGAGCAGGGCGACCACCTCCCCGGCGCCGACGGTCAGGTCGACGCCGAACAGGATCTGCTGGCCGCCCAGGTGGACGTCGAGGCCCTGGACCCGGACGGCGGGGGCGCGCACGGCGTCCGCGGATTCACAGTTCACGAGCACGACAATGCCGTGCGCAGCGCCTCGAGGTTCGCATCCGCGATCGACAGGTAGTCCTGCGTGTCGTCGTTGAGACCCTCCAACGGGTCCAGCACCGCGGTGGTGACGCCGAGCTCGTCGGCCAGGGTCTCGGCGACCTTGGGGCTGGCCAGGGTCTCGAAGAAGATCGTGCTCACGCCCTGGTCCTGCACGAGCTGGGAGATCTCGCGCAGCCGGGCGGGGGAGGGCTCGGCCTCCGGGTCGACGCCGGAGATGCCGACCTGCTCCAGGTCGTACTGCTCGGCCAGGTAGCCGAAGGCCTCGTGGGTGGTGACGATGGTGCGCTCGGCGCAGGTGGCCAGGCCCTCGGTGTAGCGCTGGTCCAGGTCGGCCATCGACTCGGCGAAGGCCGCGGCGTTGGCGGTGAAGTCGTCGGCGTGGTCGGGGTCGATCTCCCCGAGCGCGGCGGCCACGTCGTCGGCGACCTGCGGCAGCAGGGTGGGGTTCAGCCAGAAGTGCGGGTCCTCGCTGCCGTGGTCGTGACCGTCCTCGTCCTCGTCCTCGGTGTGCTCGGCGGCGTGCAGCGTCACGTCGTCGGCGGCGTCGATCACGTGCGACGGCGGGTTGGCGGCCACCGCCTCGTCGACGGAGGCCTGGAAGTCGGAGAGGTACACCACCAGGTCGGCGCGGCCGAGCTGGTCGACCTGGGACGGCGACAGCTCCAGGTCGTGCGGCTCCGCGCCGGGCGGGGTCAGGGAGGACACCGTCACATGCTCGCCGCCGACCTGCTCGGCGATGTACTGCAGCGGGTAGAACGACGCCAGCACCGCCACCCCGTCGCCGGAGTCGCCACTGCCACCGCCGCCGTCGCCCGAGGAGCAGGCGGACAGGGCCAGGCCGGTGACGGCGAGGCCCGCGGTGAGCAGCAGGCTACGACGGGGGGTTCTCATGACATCGATTCTCATCTAGTTGAGAATCGGTGTCAAAACGCGGGGTGGCGGTGCCGGGTAGCCTGAGCGGGAACTTCCCCGGGTCAGCCAGACGCGGGGTCCTCGGCCCTCCAGGAGCGCAGCAACCGTGGCAGCACCGTCCCGTCTCGATTCCGTCATCTCCCTCGCCAAGCGCCGGGGCTTCGTGTTCCAGAGCGGGGAGATCTACGGCGGATCCCGCTCGGCCTGGGACTACGGGCCGCTGGGTGTGGAGCTGAAGGAGAACATCAAGCGGCAGTGGTGGCGGACCGTCGTGCAGGGCCGCGACGACGTGGTCGGCCTGGACTCCGCGGTGATCCTGCCCCGCCAGGTGTGGGTGGCCTCCGGTCACGTCGGCGTCTTCACCGACCCGCTGACCGAGTGCCTGTCCTGCCACAAGCGGTTCCGCGAGGACCAGATGATCGAGGAGTTCGAGGAGAAGAAGGGCCGCGCCCCCGAGGGTGGCCTGGCCGAGATCGCCTGCCCGAACTGCGGCACCCGCGGCCAGTGGACCGAGCCGCGCGACTTCAACATGATGCTCAAGACCTACCTCGGCCCGGTCGAGGACGAGTCGGGGCTGCACTACCTGCGCCCGGAGACCGCGCAGGGCATCTTCGTGAACTTCGCCAATGTGCTGACCACCGCGCGCAAGAAGCCGCCGTTCGGCATCGGCCAGATCGGCAAGTCCTTCCGCAACGAGATCACCCCCGGCAACTTCATCTTCCGGACCCGTGAGTTCGAGCAGATGGAGATGGAGTTCTTCGTCGAGCCGGGCACCGACGAGCAGTGGCACCAGTACTGGATCGACGCCCGCACCGACTGGTACGTCGACCTCGGCCTGTCCCGGGAGAACCTGCGGCACTACGAGCACCCGGCGGAGAAGCTGTCGCACTACTCCAAGCGCACGGTGGACATCGAGTACCGGTTCGGCTTCAGCGGCTCGGAGTGGGGCGAGCTGGAGGGCATCGCCAACCGGACCGACTTCGACCTGAGCACGCACACCGAGCACTCCGGTCAGGACCTGTCCTACTTCGACCAGACCAAGAACGAGCGCTGGGTGCCCTACGTCATCGAGCCGGCCGCCGGCCTGACCCGGTCGCTGATGGCCTTCCTGATCGAGGCCTACCACGAGGACGAGGCGCCGAATGCCAAGGGCGGCGTGGACAAGCGCGTCGTGCTGCGGCTCGACCCCCGCCTGGCGCCGGTCAAGGCCGCGGTGCTGCCGCTGTCCCGCAACGAGCAGCTGTCCCCGGTGGCCCGTGAGCTGGCCGCCGAGCTGCGCAAGAACTGGAACGTCGACTTCGACGACGCGGGCGCGATCGGCCGGCGCTACCGCCGCCAGGACGAGATCGGCACCCCGTTCTGCATCACGGTGGACTTCGACAGCCTGGAGGACAAGGCGGTCACGATCCGGCACCGCGACGACATGACGCAGGAGCGGGTCCCGCTGGACCAGGTGGTGTCCTACCTGGCGGCCCGGCTGATCGGGGCCTGACCCCTGGCACGGTTCTGGCGGTCCGGTCCCCGGGAGGAATCCCCGGGGGCCGGGCCGTCGCCGTCTCCGGAGCCCGCGGTGACCGGGCACTCACACGCCGGCGCCGCGCTGCCGGTGGCCGTCGGGGTCCGGGCCCGGGCGCTGGTGTACGGGCTGCTGCTGGTGGCGCTGGTGGTCACCGTGATCGGCCTGGTCGTGCTGTGGCCGCGCGGTGAGCTGCCGGTGCTGCAGACCGCGCCGGACGGGGCGAGCTACCAGCAGATGACGGTCACCGCCGTCGACCCCGAGGCGGCCGAGTCGACGATCACCGCCGAGGACGCCGCCGGTGAGCCGGTCACCGTGCAACTCGGCGCGGAGTACCTGGACGTGCTGGCGCCCGGCGACCAGATCCGCGTGCTGGTGCTCGACCCGGACCTGACCGGTGGTACGCCGACCGCGATCTTCGTCGACCTGGTCCGCGGGCCGCCGATGCTGGCGATGGCGCTCGTTCTCGGCCTGCTGGTGCTGGTGGTCGCCCGATGGCGTGGTCTGGGTGCGCTGGCCGGGCTGGCGGTGTCGGTGGTCGGGGTGCTCTGGTTCACCGTGCCCGCGCTGGCCGAGGGGCGGTCGGCGCTCGGGGTGGCGCTGGTGACGTCGGCGGCGCTGATGTTCGTGCTGCTGTACCTGGCGCACGGGGTGTCGCTGCGTACCTCCACCGCCCTGCTCGGCACCCTGGGCGGTCTGCTGGCGACCGGCCTGCTCGCCACCTGGGCCACCGGCGCCGCGCACCTGAACGGACTCAGTGGGGAGAACGCGCTCGACCTGCGCCAGCTCGCCCCGGAGGCCGGTCTGCGCGGCGTCCTGCTGTGCGGCATCGTGCTGGCCGGGCTCGGGGTGCTGAACGACGTGACGATCACCCAGGCGTCGGCGGTCTGGGAGATGCGGGCACTGTCGCCGGCCGCGGGCCGCTGGGAGCTGTTCCGCGGCGGGATGCGGGTCGGCCGGGACCACATCGCGTCCACGGTGTACACGGTGGCCTTCGCCTACCTGGGCGCCGCGCTGCCGCTGGTGATGCTGGTGGCGATGTCGGACCGGACGCTGCTGGACAGCCTGACCAGCGGGGAGATCGCCGAGGAGGTGGTCCGGACGCTGGTCGGCTCGATCGGCCTGGTGCTGGCGATCCCGCTGACCACCGCGGTGGCCGCCCTGCTGGTGCCCGGCCCGGTCGCCGCCGACGAGTGACGGGCGATCAGGGCGCAGCGGGTCGCGCGGGCTCCACCGCGTGCGTATGCCCGTGCGCCCGGTCCCGGTGCCGCCCCGCGCCGGCCGCCCCCGGCACCGCCGCCACCACCGCCGCGATCAGGGTGGTCAGCGGCACCGCCAGCACCAGCCCGATCGACGACACGCAGGTCCGCACGATCTCCTCGGCGAACTCGCCGCTGGTCAGCGTGCTCCACAGCGGCAGGTCGTAGAGCTGGAGCAACAGCAGCACCGGCAGTGCGGCGCCGGAGTAGGCGAAGGCGATGGTGTACACCGTCGAGGCGATGTGGTCCCGGCCGATCCGCATCCCGCCGCGGAACAGCTCCGGCCAGCTCGCCCCGGGCGCCGCGGTGCGCAGCTCCCACACCGCCGACGCCTGGGTGATCGTCACGTCGTTCAGCACCCCGAGCCCGGCCAGCACCAGTCCGCACAGGAAGATCCCGCGCAGCGAGGTCGCGCCCGAGTCGCCGAGCAGCTGCGCCAGCCGGTAGGTGTCCTCGCTGCTGGCGTTGTTCAGCCGGGCCCACTGGGCGGCGGCCGTGCCCAGTCCGGCTGTGAGCGCCAGACCGGCCAGCGTGCCCAGCAGGGCGGTGGAGGTGCGCAGCGACATCCCGTGCGCAAGGTACAGCACCGCGGTCATGATCACCGTGGCGGCGCACAGCGCGACCAGCATCGCGGGCCGGTCCGCCCGCAGCGCCGGGAGGACGTAGAACCCGATGGTCGCGAAGGACAGCACCAACCCGAGCAGCGCCCGTGCGCCACGGGCCCGGGCGACCAGCACCACCACCAGGGCGAAGGCCAGTGCGATCGTGACCAGCGGCAGCCCGCGCTCGTAGTCCCGCCAGGCCCACACCTCCTGCCCGGTGTCGGTGCCCGGGTAGTGCTCCAGCACGATCCGGGTGCCCGGGGTGAGATCGCCGTCGGTGGCCGCGGGCGGCGCCCAGAGCTCCACCGACTCACCGGCCCGCGCCCCGCTGGTCACCTCGGCGGTCACCCGCAGGCAGGTCACGGTCTCCGGGATGGTGCCGTCCGCCAGCCGGTCCTCGCTGGTGCCCTGGCAGCTACGTTCCTGCACCGCGGTGACCCGGGCGGAGGGGTACTCCACCTCGACCTCGCTGAGCGTGCGGCCACCGGAGCGGGTGCTGCCGTCCGGCCAGGTGAGCAGGATGCCGATCCCGGCGGCCAGCACCAGCGGCACCAGGACGGCGGCGACGATCAGCCGGGCGCGGCGGGCGGGAGACACGCCGCCGATTGTGCCGTCCCGGGCGGCCGAAGTCCCGGATGACGCGGACGGTGCGCGGGGGAGCGACAATGGAACGGTGAGCGCACCGACCACCACCCCCGTGCTGCCCCCGCTGCGGATCGGCCCGCTGACCATCGACACCCCGGTGGAGCTGGCCCCGATGGCCGGGGTGACCAACGCGGCGTTCCGGCGGCTGTGCCGGGAGGCGGGCTCCGGGCTGTACGTGGCCGAGATGGTCACCAGCCGGGCCCTGGTCGAGCGCACCCCGGAGTCGATGCGGATCATCGAGCACGACCCGAGCGAGCGCCCCCGGTCGGTGCAGGTCTACGGCGTCGACCCCGCGACGGTCGGCGCCGCGGTGCACCTGATCGCCTCGGAGGACCGGGCCGACCACATCGACCTGAACTTCGGCTGTCCGGCCCCGAAGGTCACCCGGCGCGGCGGTGGCGCGGTGCTGCCCTGGAAGAGCGAGCTGTTCCGCGGCATCCTCACCGCCGCGGTCGCCGCCGCCCGCCCCTACGGCGTGCCGGTGACGGTGAAGATGCGCAAGGGCATCGACGACGACCACCTGACCTACCTGGAGGCCGGGCTGGTCGCCCAGGACCTCGGGGTCGCCGCGGTGGCCCTGCACGGCCGGACCGCCGCCCAGCACTACTCCGGCCAGGCGGACTGGGAGGCGATCGCCCGGCTCAAGGAGGCGGTCACCGACATCCCGGTGCTCGGCAATGGCGACATCTGGTCCGCGGAGGACGCGCTGGAGATGGTCCGGCAGACCGGCTGCGACGGGGTGGTGGTCGGCCGCGGCTGCCAGGGCCGCCCCTGGCTGTTCGCCGACCTGCAGGCCGCGTTCAACGGCTCGGACGTCCGGATCCGCCCGGGGCTGCGCGAGGTGGCGTTGACCATCCGGCGACACGGGGAGCTGATGGTCGAGCACTTCGGCGAGGAGCTGAAGGCGATGCGCGAGCTGCGCAAGCACATGGCCTGGTACTTCAAGGGGTACCCGGTCGGCGGCGCGCAGCGCCAGGCGCTGGCGATGGTCTCGACGATGGCGGAGCTGGACGACCTGCTCGGCGCCCTCGACCTGGACCAGCCCTACCCGGGTGAGGCGGCCGAGGGCCAGCGCGGCCGGGCGGGCTCGCCCAAGCGGCCGGTGCTGCCCGAGGGGTGGCTGGACTCCCGCGAACTGTCCGACGACTTCCGGCGCCAGCTGCACGAGGCCGAACTGTCCATCTCCGGCGGCTGATTCAGCTCACGCGCAGGTGAACAGGCTCTCGTTGATGGTGGCGGTCCAGGTGTCCGTCGTGGTCATCTGATCCATCAGCGCGGCGGCCGCCGCCGGGTCGTCGCCGGCCGCTGCGGCCTCGTCGGCCGCGTCGCAGGCCGAGATCCCGAGGGCGACGGCGGCCAGGCTCAGGGTCACGGCGAGCAGGCGGTTCACGAGCACGGCGGGTCGCTTTCGTGGGCGGGAGCGCGGACCCGAGCACGCTAGACAGCCGGGCCGCACCCCTAGGCGCGGAACTCCGGTCCTGTGCGGCGGGTGAGTGGCGTACCTGAGTGACCGCCCGCTCAGACCCGGCGGACCGCCACCGCCCGTGCTGCATCGGCGATCCCGGCGGATGTCACCCCGGGTGCGCCCAGGTCCGGGCCGGACACCGCCGCCGCCCCCGCCGCGGCGCCCCGGGCCAGGGCGGTGGCGGTGTCGGTCCCGTCCCGGAGGGCGGCGAGCAGTCCGGCCAGGAACGCGTCGCCGGCACCGTTGCTGTCCACCGGGTCGGCGGGCGCGGCCCCGACCTCCCACAGTCCGTCGGCGTCGCAGGCGAGCGCCCCGGCGGCGCCCCGGGTGCACACCGCGAGCGTGCAGCCCCGAGCCACCCGGTCCCGCAGGTAGCCGGCGGGGTCGGCCAGCCGGTCGGCGCTGGCCAGCAGCAGGTCGGCGGTGTCCGCCCAGCTGCGCTGGAACGCGGCCTGCCCGTCGTCGTCGTGCACGTCGCAGACCAGCAGCGTGCCGGCGGCCCGGGCGACCGGCAGCAGCGGGGCGGTCCAGGCGGCGAGGTCGGCGACCAGCGCCCCGGCCGCGGCGATCTGCTCCGGGGTCGGCCCGGCGCCCGGGGCCGGTTCGGGCAGCTCCAGGTAGACCGACAGCCGGCCGCCGTCGTCGGACATCAGGTTGAGGTGCTGTTCACTGCGCCCGTCCACCGCGGGCCAGGTGGTGAGGTCGATCCCGGGCAGGGCGGCCCGGATCCGATCGGCGGCCTGGTCCCGGCCGAGCACCGTGTGCAGCCGGACCGGCACCCCGAGCGCGGCCAGGGTGACCGCCTTGCCCGCCGAGGTGCCGCCCAGTCCGGCCCGGTGACCGGAGGCGAAGATCGTCTGCGACCCACCGGAGGGCAACTGCGCCACCCGGACCAGGGTGTTCCACGACGCGGGGCCGGCGACGATCACGTCACCGGCCCCGCCCCAGGGAGTCATTGCGGTCAGGCCTGCAGCCACACGGTGGTGTCGCCGGCCAACTCGGCACCGGGCACCGGGTCGCCGGGCAGCCCGGAGGCCAGCAGCACCCGGGCATTCTCCGGCAGCGGCACCGGGGTGGAGCCCAGGTTGGCGACCACCAGCACGTCGCGGTTGCGGAAGGCGATCACCTGGTCGTGGTCGGCGTACTCCTCGGCCCAGGTCATCCCGCCCAGGCCCAGGTCGCGCTCCCGGCGCAGGCGCAGGATCGCGCGGTACAGCTCCAGCGTCGAGCCCTCCTGGCCGGTCTGGACGTCCGCGGCGTAGGCCTTCCACTCCTCGGGCTGGGGCAGCCAGGTCTTGCCGGTGGGGGAGTAGCCCATCGCCGGGGCGTCGGCCTCCCACGGCAGCGGCACCCGGCAACCGTCGCGGCCGCGCTCGGCGCCCTCGGTCCGGAAGAACGCCGGGTCCTGGCGCAGGTCGTCGTCCAGCGCGGTGTGCTCGGGCAGGCCCAGCTCCTCGCCCTGGTACAGGTAGGCCGAGCCGGGCAGGCCGAGCAGCAGCAGGGTGGCGGCCCGGCCACGGCGCAGGCCCAGTTCCTCGTCCGGCTGGGTGTCGCCGTGGCCGATGCCGTTCGGGCGCTCGCCCGGGTTCGGCAGGCCGAGCCGGGACGGGTGCCGGACCACGTCGTGGTTGGACAGCACCCAGGTGGTCGGTGCGCCCACCGAGTCGTTCACCCGGTAGGAGGCGGTGATGATCTCGCGCAGGGCCGGGGCGTCCCAGCCGGTGGCCAGGAAGGCGAAGTTGAACGCCTGGTGCATCTCGTCCGGACGGACGTAGCGGGCCAGCCGGGATAGCGGGTCCACCCAGGCCTCGGCGACCAGCATCCGGTCGCCGTCGTACTCGTCCAGGATCCGGCGCCAGGCACGGTAGATCTCGTGCACGCCGTCCTGGTCGAACATCGGGCCCTGGTTGCCGCCGCCGCCACTGGCGTCGGCGTCGTCGGTGCCCTCGATCATCGAGACGTGGCCGTCCCAGTCGGGCAGCCCGTCGGCCTTGACCATGCCGTGCGCCACGTCGATCCGGAAGCCGTCCACGCCCCGGTCCAGCCAGAACCGCAGCACCGACTCGAACTCGGCGCGCACCTCCGGGTTGGTCCAGTCCAGGTCGGGCTGCTTGGAGTCGAACATGTGCAGGTACCACTGCCGGTCGGACACCCCGTGGGCGTCCGGGGACAGCCGGGTCCAGGCCGGGCCGCCGAAGATCGACTGCCAGTTGTTCGGCGGCTGCTCGCCGTCGGTGCCCTTGCCCTCGCGGAACAGGTAGCGGGCGCGCTCCGGGGAACCGGGCTCGGTGCGCAGCGCCTGCTGGAACCACACATGCTCGTCCGAGCTGTGGTTGGGCACCATGTCGACGACGACCTTCAGGCCCAGCTCGTGCGCCCGGGCCAGCAGCGCGTCGAAGTCGGCCAGGGTGCCGAACAGCGGGTCGACATCGCGGTAGTCCGCCACGTCGTAGCCGGCGTCGGCCTGCGGGGAGCGGTAGAACGGGGACAGCCACACCGCGTCCACCCCGAGCGCCGCCAGGTGGTCCAGCCGGGCGGTGATGCCGGGCAGGTCGCCGATGCCGTCGCCGTTCGCGTCGGCGAAGGACCGCGGGTAGATCTGGTAGATCACCGCGTCGCGCCACCACTCACCGTGGTCGGGGCCGGGTGCGTGCACGTCGAGCGTGCGGGTGTCGAGCATGGTCACAGGGGGAACTGCCTTCCAAGACGTGCGGCTTCAGCGCGTGCGCTGACGGTCTACAGGGGAGCCGAGCCGGTCGATCCGCGGACGATCAACTCGGGGTGGAACAGGAGCTCGTTGCGGGAAGTCGGGGTGCCGGCGATCTCGCTCATCAGCGCCGCCACCGCGGCCCGGCCCATCGCCTGCACCGGCTGGCGCACGGTGGTCAGCGGCGGGTCGGTGAACCCGATCAGCACCGAGTCGTCGAAGCCGACCACCGACAGGTCCTCCGGCACCCGCAGCCCACGCTGGCGGGCGGCCCGGATCACGCCGAGGGCCATCAGGTCCGATCCGCAGATGATCGCGGTGTGGCCCTGGTCGATCAGCTCGTGTGCGGCGGTGGCGCCACCCTCGACGGTGAACAGGGTCGAGACCACGTGGTCGGTGTCGTCGGTGATGCCCAGGCGTTCGCGCAGGGCGACCGCGAAGGCGCGCCGCTTGCGCTGGGCCGGCACGAACCGCTCCGGCCCGATCGCCAGGCCGATCCGCCGGTGGCCGAGCGACAGCAGGTGCCGCATCGCCAGGTCGATCGCCACCGAGTCGTCGGCGGCCACGGTCGGGGCGTCGATGCCGGGGGCGGAGCCGTTCACCAGCACGATCGGCAGGCCCCGGCCGCGCAGCGACTGGTAGCGGTCGATCGGCTGGTGGGTGTCGGCGTGCAGGCCGGACAGGAAGATGATCCCGGCGACGTCGTGGTCGAGCAGGATCTCGACGTACTGATCCTCGGTGGTGCCGCCGGGCTGCTGGGCGCACAGCAGCGGGGTGTACCCGCGCTGGGTCAGCACCGACTCGATCACCTGGGCGTAGGCGGGGAACACCGGGTTGGACAGCTCGGGCACCACCAGGCCGACCAGGCCGGTGGAGCGGGGCCGCAGCTTGTCCGGGCGTTCGTAGCCGAGCAGGTCCATCGCGGTGATCACCGCCTGGCGGGCCTGGGCCGAGACGCCGGGCTTGCCGTTCAGCACCCGGGAGACGGTGGCCGTGGACACACCGGCCTGTTCAGCGAGGTCGGTCAGCCGGGTACGCACGCCGGGGAGCGTAGAAGACATGGGACCTCCTCGTCGTCATTGTCCGTGGTCCGTTCGGGCCGGGTCACCCGGTTGAGGCGGTTCTTGCAACGCCTTGCAACCGATGCCTGAAAGTTACCGTAACCGCTTGCAAGACTTGCTGCAACGACGTTACGGTCGTTTCACCGAGCCAGCGCGGGCGGGATTCGTCCACCGCTGGACCCCCGTCAACACTTGGGAGACTCACGATGCGACGGAGCATCCCCGCCGTAGCCGTCATGGCCGGCCTCGCACTCACCCTGACCGCTTGCTCGTCCGGCGACGACAACGCCTCGTCGGACGACTCCACCACTGCCGCCGCGGGCGACGGCGGCACGCTGACCATCTGGGTCGACGAGACCCGCCAGGACGCCGTCGAGGCCGCCGCCCAGGACTTCACCGCCGAGACCGGCACCCAGGTGGAGACCGTGCTGAAGAACTACGACGACATCCGCACCGACTTCATCGCCCAGGTGCCGACCGGCGAGGGCCCGGACATCACCGTCGGCGCCCACGACTGGCTCGGTGAACTGACCACCAACGGTGTGGTCGCCCCGATCGAGCTCGGCGACCTCGCCGACGACTTCGAGGAGGTCTCGGTCGAGGCCTTCACCCAGGACGGCCAGGTCTACGGCCTGCCCTACGCGGTGGAGAACATCGCGCTGATCCGCAACACCGCGCTGGCCGCCGACGCGCCGACCACCTGGGACGAGATGATCGCCGCAGGTGAGGCCGCGGGCACGACCTACCCGGTGCTGATCCAGACCGGCGAGGAGGGTGACCCGTACACCTACTACCCGCTGCAGACCTCCTTCGGCGCCCCGGTGTTCGAGCAGAACGACGACGGCTCCTACAACTCGACCCTGGCGATGGGTGGGGCGAACGGCGAGGCCTTCGCCACCTGGCTGGCCGAGCAGGGTGCCGCCGGCACCATCGACACCGCGATCACCTACGACATCGCGCTGGAGGCCTTCAAGAACGGTGAGTCGCCGTTCATCATCGGTGGCCCCTGGATGCTGGACTCGTTCTCCGACCTGGACCTGGCCGTCAGCGCCATCCCGTCCGCCGGTGGCCAGGAGGCCCAGCCCTTCGCCGGTGTGCAGGGCTTCTACGTCTCCGCGCAGAGCGACAACGCCCTGCTCGCCAACGACTTCCTGCTGAACTACATGTCGACCGAGGACGCGCAGCTCGCGCTGTACGAGGCCGGCCACCGTCCCCCGGCGCTGATCGCCGCGGCCGACGTCGCCTCCGAGGACCCGGTCACCGCCGGCTTCCGTGAGGTCGGCACCACCGCCGCGCCGATGCCGTCCATCCCGGAGATGGCCTCCGTCTGGACCTTCTGGGGCGTCACCGAGGCCGCGATCATCACCGGCTCCCAGGAGCCCGTGCCGGCCTGGCAGAAGATGATCTCGGACATCGAGGGTGCCATCGGCGGCTGACCCGCCCGCACCGCCCGCGGCCGGCGTGGAGGACCCCCTCCGCGCCGGCCGCGACCGCTCCACCCCCAGTCGTGAAACACCCCGCCCGGAGGCACCGATGCCCACCCCCGAATCGGCCAGCGTGGTCGAGCAGTCCGCCGGCCAGACCCCGCCGCCGACCGCTCCCCGCAAGCGCCGCCGCCGCGACTCCGGCGACTCGCACGCCCGTGACTTCCGCCCCGGCTTCATCGCGAAGCTGGTGCTGATCGCCCTGATCGATGCGTTCGGCGTCTACGGCGTCCTGGCCGCGTGGAACCAGGAGGCCTGGGGCATCCTCACCTCGATGGTGGTGCTGCTGCTGATCGCCAACTGGGTCTACTTCTCCAAGCGCACGCTGCCGCTGAAGTACATCCTGCCCGGCCTGGTGTTCCTGCTGGTCTACCAGGTGTACGTGATGGCCTACACCGGCTACGTCGCGTTCACCAACTACGGCGACGGGCACAACTCCACCAAGGGCCAGGCCATCGAGGCGCTGCTGGTCCAGAACGAGCGCCGGGTGGAGGGCACCAACACCTACCAGCTCACCGTGGTCGGCCGCGGCGACGAGCTCGGCTTCGCGGTGCAGGACTCCGACGGCGACGTCCGGGTCGGCACCGCCGAGGACCCGCTGGAGGAGGTCGACGCCACCGTCGAGTCCGGCCAGATCACCGCGATCCCCGGCTTCGACGTGCTGGACCGCAACACCGTGCTGGAGCGCCAGGGCGAGGTGACCAGCCTGCGGGTGCCGGTCTCCGACGATCCGAACGACGGATCGATCCGCACCCAGGACGCCCGCACCGGCTACGTCGCCGAGTCGACGCTGCACTACGACGAAGCCGCCGACACGATGACCGACACCACCACCGGCACGGTCTACACCCCGAACGACCGCGGTCAGTTCGAGGCCGAGGACGGCAGCAAGCTGCCGGTCGGCTGGCGGGTGTTCGTCGGCGGGGAGAACTTCACCACCGCCTTCACCGACAGCCGGTACGCCGGCCCGTTCTGGAAGATCCTGGTCTGGACCTTCGCCTTCGCGATCGGCTCGGTCGCCACGACCTTCCTGCTCGGCCTGTTCCTCGCCGTGGTGTTCAACGACACCCGGCTGCGCGGCCGCAAGATCTACCGGACGCTGCTGATCCTGCCCTACGCGATCCCCGGCTTCCTCGGGGCACTGTTGTGGTCGGGCATGCTGAACCGGCGGTTCGGCTTCATCAACGAGGTGATCCTCGGCGGGGCCAATGTCGGCTGGCTGACCGATCCATGGCTGGCCAAACTCTCGGTGCTCGGGGTCAATCTCTGGCTCGGCTTCCCGTACATGTTCCTGATCTGCACCGGTGCGCTGCAGTCGCTGCCCGGGGACGTGATGGAGGCCGCCAAGATCGACGGCGCCAGCCCGTGGCGGGCGTTCCGGTCGGTGACCATGCCGCTGCTGCTGGTGTCGACCACCCCGCTGCTGATCAGCAGCTTCGCCTTCAACTTCAACAACTTCACGCTGATCTACATGCTGACCCAGGGCGGTCCACGGTTCGCGGACGCCTCGGTGCCGCTCGGCCATACCGACATCCTGATCTCGATGGTCTATTCCGTCGCCGGGGTGGACGGGAACGCCGCCAAGAACTACGGCCTGGCCAGTGCGCTGTCGATCATGATCTTCGTGATCGTCGGCGGGATCTCGGCCCTCGCGTTCCGTAAGACCCGCCAGCTCGAGGAGATCAACTGATGTCCACGCTCACCGCTGCTCACAGCGAGCCGAAGCTGTCCTTCCGCCGGTGGGCCCGCGAGCTCGGCTGGCGGCACCTGATCGGCGTGATCTTCGTGATCTACGCCGCCTTCCCGCTGGTCTACCTGGTGTCCGCCTCGCTGTCCTCCGGCGGCACGCTGACCGGGTCCAACGAGCTGTTCTCCTCGGTCTCCGGGTCGAACTACAGCACCCTGAACGGCAGCACGCTGTTCTGGACCTGGCTGGGTAACTCGCTGATCATCTCGATCTGCTCTTCGGTTGGGGCGATGCTGCTCGGCGCGGCCGCCGCGTACGCGTTCAGCCGGTTCCGGTTCAAGGGCCGCCGCTCGTCGCTGACCGGGCTGCTGATCATCCAGATGTTCCCGCAGATGCTGGCCTTCGTGGCGATCTTCCTGCTTCTGCTCGGCCTGGGTCAGGTGTTCCCGGTGCTCGGCCTGAACAGCAAGCTGGCGCTGATCGCGGTGTACCTGGGCGGGGCGCTCGGTTCGAACACCTTCCTGATGTACGGGTTCTTCAACACCATCCCGCGCGAGCTGGACGAGGCGGCCAAGATCGATGGCGCCACCCACGCCCAGATCTACTGGACGATCATCCTGCGGCTGGTCGCCCCGATCCTGGCCGTGGTGACCCTGCTCGCCTTCATCAGCACCTTCGGCGAGTTCATCGTGGCCCGGATTGTGCTGCCGGCCGAACGGTCCTGGACGGTCGCCATCGGGCTGTACTCGATGGTCTCCGACCAGCTCGCCGCGAACTGGGGTGTGTTCGCTGCCGGTGCGGTGATCGCCGCGCTGCCGGTGCTGGTGCTGTTCCTGTTCCTGCAGAAGTACATCGTCGGTGGCCTGACCGCCGGCTCGGTGAAGGGCTGACCCGTGCTCGAACCGCACCACGACGGGTCCGAGCTCTACGTGCCGGTCCGCACCCCGCGGCTCGGCGAGGTGGTGCCGGTCCGGCTCCGGGTGCCCGGGCAGGCGCCGGACGCGGTGTGGCTGCGGGTGGTCGAGAACGGCGAGCCGCGGGTCTACCCGGCGACTCCGGACGGGAGCGCCGGCGGTGAGCACTGGTTCACCGCCGGCGTCCCGATGGCCAACCCGGTCACGCACTACCGGTTCCTGCTGGTCGGCCCGCAGTACGACGGCGGCCAGGCCTGGCTGAACGGCGAGGGCCTGATCGCCCGCGACGTGCCCGACGCCGCCGACTTCCGGCTCACCACCGTCGAGCCGGGACCGGCCTGGGCGCGGGACGCGGTGGTCTACCAGGTGTTCCCGGACCGGTTCGCCCGCTCCGCCGCGGCGGATGGGCACGACCGGCCGGACTGGGCGCAGCCCGCGGCCTGGGGCGACGAGCCGGTCGCCGAGGGCCCGGGCACCGGCTCGCAGTTCTACGGCGGCGATCTCGGCGGGATCGAAGAGCACCTGGACCACCTGGAACGACTCGGCGTGAACACGCTGTACCTGACCCCGTCCTTCCCCGGCCGGTCCAACCACCGCTACGACGCCGCGACCTTCGACGCGATCGACCCGCTGCTCGGCGGGGACGAGGCGATGGCCTCGCTGTCCACCGCGGTGCACGCCCGCGGGATGCGGATCGTCGGGGACCTCACCACCAACCACACCGGGGTGGCGCACGACTGGTTCGACCGGGCGCGCACCGACCCGGCGTCCACCGAGAAGTCGTTCTACTACTGGACCGACGAGCACCCCGGCTACGTCGGCTGGCTCGGGCACGCCTCGCTGCCCAAGCTGAACCACAACGCCCCGGCGCTCACCGAGCGGATGGACGCCGTGGTCACCCGGTACCTGACCGACCCGATCGCGCTGGACGGCTGGCGGATCGACGTGGCGAACATGACCGGGCGCCAGGGTGCCGACGACCTCACCCACGAGGTCTCCCGGCACCTGCGCGCCACCATCGAGTCGGTCCGGCCGGACGGGGTGCTGATCGCCGAGCACTTCCACGACGCCGGCGCCGATCTGGTCGCCGGTGGCTGGCACGGCACGATGAACTACTCCGCCTTCACCCGCCCGGTCTGGACCTGGCTGGCCGGCGACTCCGGGCTGCCGTTCCTGGAACTGCCCAGCCCGATCCCGCACCGGCCCGGCCCCGCGGTGGTCGCCACCATGCGCGAGTTCGGCGCGGCGGTGCCCTGGTCGGTGACCACCCGGCAGTGGAACCTGCTCGGCTCGCACGACACCCCCCGGATCCGGACCGTGGTCGGCAGCCGCGAGCGGGTCGAGGTGGCCGCCGGGCTGCTGTTCACCTACCCCGGGACGCCGGTGCTGTTCGCCGGGGACGAGGGCGGCGCGGTCGGCACCACCGGCGAACACGGCCGGGTCACCATGCCCTGGGACCAGATCGCGGCGGGCGGTGGACCGGACTGGGACGCCGAGACCTTCGCGCTCTACCGGCGGCTGATCGCGCTGCGGGCCGAGAACCGGGCGCTGCGCGAGGGCGGCCTGCGCTGGGTGCTGGCCGAGGACGATGCGATCGGCTACCTGCGCGAGACCGCGGACGACCGGATCCTGGTGCTCGCGGCCCGCGCGCCCTGGGCCGGGGCGACACTGCCCGCCGGGCTCGGCTGTGCGGAGAACCTGTACGGCGGCGGCGAGGCCCACGGTCTGCGGCTGTCCGGCGACGGGCCGACGTTCCAGGTCTGGCGCCTGCACTGACCGGGGCCGTTCCAGAGCCCGGATCGGCTCAGGTTCCGACACCTCGGCGGGGGCGTTCGCGCAGTTGATTAGGCTGGTGGGCGTGAGCAGCAGCGACCTTCCCGACGGCTACGCCGAGGCCGATCGGGAGCGGTGGGTCCCGGAGGCCCCCAAGTCGCGTACCCGCACACCGTTCGAGCGGGACCGCGGTCGCCTGGTGCACTCCTCGGCGCTGCGCCGGCTGGGCGCCAAGACCCAGGTGCTCGGCCCCAGCTCGGACGACTTCATCCGCACCCGGCTGACCCACACCCTGGAGGTGGCGCAGGTCGGCCGGGAGATCGGCAAGACGCTCGGCTGCGACCCCGACGTGGTCGACACCGCCTGCCTGGCCCACGACCTCGGGCACCCGCCGTTCGGCCACAACGGTGAGCGCGCACTGGCCCACCTGTCCCGCGACATCGGCGGATTCGAGGGCAACGCCCAGACCCTGCGGCTGCTCACCCGCCTGGAGCCGAAGGTGATCACCGACGACGGCCGCAGCGCCGGGCTCAACCTGACCCGGGCCAGCCTGGACGCCTCGGTGAAGTACCCGTGGGCCGCCGGGCAGGGGCCGGTCAGCCCGACCAGTGGCCGCCCCACCCACAAGTTCGGCGTCTATGCGGACGACCAGCCGGTGTTCGACTGGCTGCGCGCCGACGCCCCGGTCGGCCGTAAGTGCCTGGAGGCCCAGGTGATGGACCTGGCCGACGACATCTCCTACTCGGTGCACGACGTCGAGGACGCGGTGGTCGGCGGCCGCTTCGACCTGGGCGTGCTGTCCCAGCCGGAGGAGCGCGGCCGGATCGTCGAGTCGATCCAGACCTGGTACGGCGACGCCATCGACGCTGCGGGGCTCGAGGCAGCGATGGAGCGCCTGGTGCACGCCGAGCTGTGGCGACCCGGGTTCGACGGTTCCCGCGCCGCGCTGGCCGCGCTGAAGAACACCACCAGCCAGCTGATCGGCCGGTTCGCCCGGGCCGCGCAGCTCGCCACCCGGGAGGTCTACGGCCCCGGCCCGCTGACCCGGTACGCCGCCGACCTGATCGTCCCGGCCGCGACCACCGCCGAGATCCTGGTGCTGAAAGGCCTGGCGGTGACCTATGTGATGGCCCCGCGCGAGCTCGAACCGCTCTACCAGCGCCAGCGCGAGATCCTCGCCGACCTGGTGCACGTGCTCACCGACCGTGCCCCGGTCAGCCTGGAACCGCCGTTCGCCGCCGACTGGCGTGCCGCCGCCGACGACGGGGCCCGGTTGCGGGTGGTGATCGACCAGGTCGCCTCGCTGACCGACGTGTCCGCGGCCGCCTGGCATGCCCGGCTGGCCCCGCCGCCGCGCTACTGACCGCGCACCCTCAGCCGGCCTAGGGCAACCCTCAGTTCCGCCGATCCAGTACCCCAATCGTCGCGAATCGCCCCGCTGATCGGGACAAACGGGATGAACTGGGCGGCGGCGCGGAAGCAGCGCCACCCGTACTGCTTCGGAGGAACACCATGAGCACGATGAAGGCCGCGGTTGTCCACGAGTTCACGCAGCCGCTCAGCATCGACCAGATCCCGGTGCCCACCCCCGGCCCGCAGGAGGCCCTGGTCAAGGTCCGCTACACCGGCGTGTGCCACACCGACCTGCACGCCGCCCACGGCGACTGGCCGGTCCGGCCGGCCCCACCGTTCATCCCCGGCCACGAGGGCGTGGGCGAGGTCGTCGCGGTCGGCGACCAGGTGACCCGGGTCGCGGTCGGCGATCTGGTCGGCAACGCCTGGCTGTGGAGCGCCTGCGGCGAGTGCGACTACTGCGAGACCGGCTGGGAGACGCTGTGTCCACAGCAGCAGAACGGCGGTTACTCGGTCGACGGGTCCTTCGGCCAGTACATGCTGGTCGACGCCCGGTACGCCCCGCTGATCCCTGACGGGGTGGACCTGGCCGCGCTCGCCCCGATCCTGTGCGCCGGGGTCACCGTCTACAAGGGACTCAAGCGCACCGACACCAAGCCGGGTGAGTGGGTGCTGATCTCCGGCATCGGCGGGCTGGGGCACATCGCCGTGCAGTACGCCGTGGCCATGGGCCGCCGGGTCGCCGCGATCGACGTCGATGACGACAAGCTCGCCCTGGCTCGCCGGCACGGCGCCGAGGTGACCGTGAATGCCCGGACCGTCGACGACCCGGCCGCCGAACTCCAGCGCCTGACCGGCGGCGGCGTGCACGGCGCACTGGTGACCGCGGTCAACGCGCACGCCTTCCCGCAGGCGGTCGGGGCACTGCGCCGCGGTGGCACGGTCGCCCTGGTCGGCCTGCCGCCGGAGAAGTTCGGCCTGGACATCTTCACCACCGTGCTGTTCGGGCTGACCGTGCGCGGGTCGATCGTCGGCACCCGCAAGGACATGGCGGAGGCGGTCGACTTCTTCGCCCGGGGCAAGATCAGCCCGACCTACACGGTGCGTCCGCTAGCCGAGATCAACGACGTCCTCACCGAGATGGAGCAGGGCCGGATCGACGGCCGGATCGTGCTGGACATGCAGGCCTGACCTGCTCCCGGCGGCCGTCGTCCCCAGCGTGGCGGACGGCGGCCGCCGTCGTCTGACCGGCCGGTGGGAGGACCTAGGATCGGAGCGTGGCAGGACGGATCCGGCGGGAGGACGTGGAGGCGGTCCGCGAGCGTGCCCGGATCGAGGACATCGTCGGTGAACAGGTCGCGCTGAAGACCGCGGGCGTCGGCTCGATGAAGGGCCTGTGCCCGTTCCACGACGAGCGCACCCCCTCCTTCCACGTCCGGCCCCAGGTCGGGCTCTACCACTGCTTCGGCTGTGGCGAGGGCGGCGACGTGATCGACTTCGTGCAGAAGGTCGACGGGCTGCCGTTCGCCGAGGCCGTCGAGTACCTGGCCGGACGGGTCGGCGTCCAGCTGCGCTACGAGGAGGGCGGCGGACCGCGTCCCGGCCTGGAGCCCGGCACCCGGCAGCGGCTGCTGGAGGCACATCGGGTGGCCGCCGAGTTCTACACCGAGCAGCTGCTCACCCCCGGTGCGGCCGCCGCCCGCGACTTCCTGGCCGGCCGCGGCTTCGACCGGTCCGCCGCCGACCAGTTCGGCATCGGGTACGCGCCGCAGGGCTGGGACGGACTGCTGCGCCACCTGCGCGGCCGCGGCTTCACCGACAAGGAGCTGGTCGCCTCCGGCCTGATGAGCCAGGGCAACCGCGGCATCTACGACCGGTTCCGCGGCCGGCTGGTCTGGCCGATCCGCGAGGTCACCGGCGACACCGTCGGCTTCGGCGCCCGCCGGCTCTACGACGAGGACCAGGGGCCCAAGTACCTCAACACCCCCGAGACCGCGCTGTACAAGAAGTCGCACGTGCTCTACGGCATCGACCTGGCCAAGCGGGAGATCGCCCGGACCAAGAAGGTCGTCGTGGTCGAGGGCTACACCGACGTGATGGCGATGCACCTGTCCGGGGTCGGCACCGCGATCGCCACCTGCGGCACGGCCTTCGGCGCCGAACACGCCCGGATCGTGCGCCGCCTGATGGGGGACGTGGGCGACAAGGGCGCGGTGGTCTTCACCTTCGACGGGGACGAGGCCGGGCAGAAGGCCGCCATGAAGGCGCACGAACAGCAGGGCGTGCTCGGCGTGCCCGCCTATGTCGCTGTCGCCGACGAGGGGATGGACCCCTGCGACCTGCGCCAGCGCAAGGGCCCGGATGCCGTGCGCGCGCTGGTCGACTCGCCGCCGCCGCTGTTCCGGTTCGTGCTGCGCCGCCAGCTCGCCGACTACGACCTCAGCACCGTCGAGGGCCGGGCCGGTGCGCTGCGCGAGGCCGCGCCCACCGTCGCCGGCATCCCGCGGCCCGACCTGCGCGAGGGGTACACCCGGGAGCTGGCCGGGTGGCTGGGGATGGACCTGCGGACCGTGCAGCAGGCGGTCCGGTCCGCGGCGCGCTCCACCCAGGCCGGGGGAGGACCGGGCGGCCGGCCCGGCCAACAGGGCTCCGGGCCTGGCGGCGCGGGCGGTCCGGGTTCGCGGCCCGGCGGCCAGGGCTCGCGGCCCGGGGGGTACGGTCCCGACTCCGGCCCGGGGGACCGCGGCCGGGCCGTCGAGGCAGCCACGGTCGGCGTGGCCCAGATGCCGATGCCCGATCCCCGTGACCCGGTGGCCACCACCGAGCGCCGGGCGCTGGAGGTCGTCCTCCAGCTGCCGGAGCTGGTGCCGGTGGAGTTCGACCAGCTGGATGCCGAGACCTTCGGCGCCCCGGCCTACCGGGCCGTGCACACCGCGGTCCGGGCTGCCGGGGGAGCGGCTCAGGCGAAGGTGCTCGCCGGTGGGCACGGGGCGGGCGCCTGGGTGGAGGCGGTCCGGGAACAGGCCGCCGCGCCGGTGCACTCCCTGATCACCCGGCTCGCGGTGGAGCCGATTCCCGAGGACCGGCCGGACAAGCTGCCCGGCTACGCCCGCGGCCTGGTGATGGCGCTGGTCGAGCTGGCACTGACCCGGCACATCGCCGACCTGCGCGGCCGGTTGCAGCGGCTTGACCCGGACGCCGGCCCGGATGCGCAGCGGGAGCTGTTCCAGCAGTTGCTGGCCGCGGAGAACCAGCGTCGTGCGCTGCGGGAGAGTGCCTGAGGCGCGTCGCGGTGGGCCGTGCGGGCCCGGGGGACACGTCAACCGCCGCGGTGCGCGGCACGCCCACCCGCCACCGCGCGAGCGGGCCCGGCGGTGGCGGCTGGTGCCGACTCCACCACCGGGCCCCGGTCGCCCGCTCAGACCGTTCGGTTGCTCAGGCCGGTCGCCGCGGCCCGGCGGATCCCCGCCGCCTGCGCAGGAGCACCGCCGCGATCCCGGCCAGCAGCATCCCGCCCGACGCAGCGAGCGTGACCCGCAGCCCGGTGCCGGTGGTCGCGAGCTCGAAGACCGTGGGCGGCGCCCCGACGGTGATCGTCTCGGCCGGCTCCCCGCAGATGCCCGTGGACAGCACCGTGCCGTCCGGGCCGCGGGTGGTCTCCACGAAGCCGTAGGTGCCGGGACGCTCGGTCCGGTACCGGGCGGTGTCCGCGGTGCCGGGGCTGCGGTCCAGCTCGATCGCCGGGGAGGTCCACACCAGGGTGTCGGGGGTGCAGGTCAGCTCCTGGCCCTCCGGGGCGTGGAACAGCTCGGCGCTGGCGGTGCTGCCGTCGGGGACGTGGCCGGTCCAGGTCAGGGTGTCCCACAGCTCGTCGCCGACGACGGGCCGGTCGGAGTCCGCCCGGGCGAGGGTGATGACGGTGGGCAACCCGGGGATCTGGACGGTCTCACTCGGTTCGCCACAGGCGCCGCGGTGCAGGACCTGGCCGGCCGGGTTCCGCGCGGTCTCGACGTAGCCATAGGACATGCCGGGTTCGGCGGTGACCGGGACGTCCTGGGACCGGTAGCGGCCGGGCTCGGTGACGGTGACCGGGTCGCCCGCGGCCACCAGGCTCTCCGGCGAGCAGACCGGGTCGTCGCCGGGCCATCGGTACAGCTCGTTGGTGACGGTCATCCCGTCGGCGGGGACGGTGCCGGTGACCTCGGTGATGTCGTGCAGCACCAGCTCCGTGCCGGGCGCCGGCTCCTGGTCGGTCTGGATCACGGTGCCGATCGCGAGCGGCTCGGGCGCGGCGGGGTGGACGGTGAACTGCTCGGTCGGGTCGGTCACCGAGGTGCTGACCGGTCCGGTGCGGTCGTCCCCGTCGAACAGCGTGCGCGCGGCCACGGTGCCGGGCCTCGGGTCGGGCACCCCGTCGCCGTCGGCATCGGACCCGGTGGTGGGCCAGGCCAGATGCGGGCCGGACAGGCTCTGGTAGCCGTTGACCGCATCCCGGGTGACGGTGCCGATCAGCTCCGCGGTCCCGTCGACCAGTGCCTCGTCGGTGACCGGTGTCCCGGCCGGGAAGAACCAGAACTCGGTCAGCTCGTCCCGGCGGTCGCCGCCGAAACCCGCGTCCCCGGTGAAGTCGCCGTGGTCGGTCGGATAGCCGGCGGCCCACAGGTCGTCGACCAGGCGCAGCCCGCCGGCGGTGGCCCGGATGCTCAGGCTGGTCACCACCTCGGGCTCGTGCCGCACCGAGCTGGTCTCGTCCGGGATGCCGATCCGGTCCTGCCAGTCGTCGAGCAGCAGCTCCCGGTGCTCGGGTGACATGGCGCCGCGGTCGGTGCGCCACTGCCAGGTGTGGATGCCGGACGCCGCGGCGCCCGGGTCGGCGCAGGCCCGGTAGCTGCCCGGGCCGTTCGCGGACAGGCGGACCTCGGCGATCGGCGTCGCGCCCTCCGGGGGATCCGCGCCCGGGTCCACCGGCCGGTCGCCGACCGACCACAGGGTCGCCACCAGCGGCACGGTCACCGCGGAGCCGTCCACCGGCAACCAGGTGTGGCCGGCCGGCAACCGGAGATCCAGGGTGTCGCACAGGGCGGTGCCCGGGTCCGCGACCTTCTGCTCCACCTGCGAGGTCCCGGTCACCCGGAAGCCATGCGCCACCGGGACCTCCGTGCTCCCGGTGCGCTCGGTGGCCTCGCCGGACAGGGTGGGGGACAGCGACAGGTTGTCCTGGCGACCGGCGTCCATCCCGTAGTACGCGAGCCGGGTGGTGCGCAGGCCGGAGAACCGCGCCCGGATCACCACGTCGCCGATCCCGGTGGCCACGTACTCCAGCTGCAACGCTCCGTCGGTGGTCCCGGTCCACACCGCGGACTCGCCGGGATCGGCCCGCCGGTTGCGGTTCAGGTCGATGACCGCGCGGTCGGAGCGGACCAGGCTGCCGTCCGGCGTCCGGTGCAGGAGCTCGACCGTGGCGTCCAGCCCGGACACCCAGTCGCCGGCGGCGCTGCGGACGCCCAGGCCGGTGATCGTCCCGAACCGCAGGTCGGAGCTCTGCACGCCGGGGGCGGGGTCCTGGTACGGCCCGGCCTGGGACGCGGCGACCGTCAGCATCGCGGCGGCGCGGTCCCGGACCTGCGCGGGGGTGGCATCGGTGAGCAAGCGCTTGGCCTGCTCCACGTCGCCGTCCGCGACCACCCCGGGCACCTCGGCCCGCTGGTGCACCAGGTAGGCAATGGCCGCCTGGTCGAGCTGGTTCGCCGGGTCCGCGTAGGTCTCGATCAGCCAGGCCAGCACCGGGTCGTCGTGCACCGTGGTGGTCAGCGGCGGTGCGCCGATCCCGGGCGAGACCCACATCTGGATGCACCAGGACAGCTGGCCGTCGGCACCGGTCGGGGTCTCGAAGGCACCGAGCCAGGTCTCGCCGTAGCCCGGGATCGGCACCGAGATGCCCTCGCCGACCGTGCCGCGGGCCGCAGCGGCCGGTGGCACCGCGGCGGGCAGCGTCCAGGCCAGTCCCGCGCAGGCGAGGACGGCGATCAGCAGGGTGATCAGGGCTCGGGGCGTTCGTGTGCGTCGTGCTCGCATGGGCTGCTCGTCCTCTGTCGGGAAGTCGGTGATCCGGCGAGGACGAGTCAGCCACCGGGACGGCCGTCGTGGGTGGGCGCGGTGGTGGGGTTGGGGACGACCGGGCCCCGGCCCGGGCTGTGGACAGCTGAGGACCGCTACTCGGCCAGGTCGTCCCAGATCGGGCCGTAGCCCAGACGTGCCTGCTCCAGCTCGACCACCTCGCGGGCCAGCCGCGCCTCGGTCACGTCCACCGCGGCCGCCGCCGAGGCAGCGAGCGCCGAGTCCCGGACGTAGGCGTCGAAGGTCTGCCGCTTGCGGGCCAGCAGTTCGACGATCCGTTCATCCACCCCGTCCTCGGCGAGCAGGCGGTGCGCGACCACCGCACGCACCTGGCCCATCCGGTGCAGCCGCGCGATCGCCTGGGCCTCCGCGGCCGGGGTCAGCTGGGGCTCACACAGCACGGCGACCGCGGCGGCCTGGAGGTTCAGCCCCACGCCGCCGACGGTGATCTGCGCGATCAGCACGCCGTCCCGGGGTCCGGCGGTGAAGGCGTCGATCACTTCCTGGCGCTGGTCGGTGGTCATCGACCCGGTCAGCGGCCCGAGGACCGGCGGGCCGCCCGGCCGGACCAGGGCCGAGGCGGCCGCGTCGAGCACGTCCCGGAAGTAGGAGAACACCACGGTGCGCAGTCCTTCGGCGCCCGCCTCGGCCACGATCTCCTGCAATCGGAGCAGCTTCGCCGACTCCTCGGGCGTGGGGGTCGCCCAGGCCGCGCGCCGCATCGCCATGAAGTTCCCGCTCGCCACCGCCTCGCGGTAGATCCGTTCGCCGGCCGGCGTCAGGTCCACCCACTCGTCCACCGCCAGCAGCTCCGGCAGTTCGACCAGGACGTCCGCCTGGTTGCGGCGCAAGTACACCGGCGACACCGTGCTGCGGAACCGGTCGGCGCCGACCAGCCCCAGGTGCCGCGGGAAGGAGTCCGCCAGCGCCGGGTCGAGCAATCGGACCAGCGCGACGAAGTCCTCGATCCGGTTGTCCATCGGGGTGCCGGTCAGGAACAGCACCCGCCACACCGCGTCCGTCCAGGCGGCGACCAGCTTCGACCGCTGGGCGGCCGGGTTCTTCACGTAGTGCGCCTCGTCGACCACCAGCATCGCCACCGGCATCCCGGCCGGGTCCAGGTGGGCGAGCGCCTCATAGGTGGTGACCCCGACGCCGCCGTCGCTGCGCCAGCGCGCGGTCGCCGCCATCCGGTCGGGGCCGTGCAGCCGGTGCGCGGTCAGGGTGGTCCTGCTCCGGGTCTCGCGCAGCCAGTTGACCAGCACCCCGGCCGGGCACACCACCAGGAAGTGCCGGTCGCCGGCCGCCGCCAGGTGAGCCATCGCCGCCAGCGCCTGGACGGTCTTGCCCAGGCCCATCTCGTCGCCGAGCAGCACCCGGCCCTGGTGCAGCGCGAACCGGGCGCCGAACTCCTGGTATCCGCGCAGGGACACCCGCAGCCCGGACTGGTCCAGCGGATACGCGGCGACCGACTCGGCGAGTTCGGCGGTGAGCATCCCGCGCGCCGCCAGCACGTCCTGGGCCAGCGGCACGATCCGGCCCAGGGCGGTGTAGAACTCGGCAGATCGATGCTCGAACGCGGTCCACAGCGGCGCGCCCTCGGTGTCCGGGACGGCGCAGGCGGCGGCCAACTCGGCGACCGGCGGGACGTCCCACTCCTGCAGCGCCGTCAGGGCCCGCAGGGCACGATCCTTGGTGGCCCGCCGGGCGAGCGCGAACCGCAGCCGGTTGCCCGCGATGCGGGCCGACGGGGCATAGTCGGCCACCGCGGACACATAGTCGGTCAGCTCGCGCCGATGCGGTTCGACCACCGGCGCCAGCCGCAGCAGCCGGTCGAGCAGTCGCAGCAGCTCGGCGGTGGCGGCAGTGTCCGGGCGACCGGAACGATCCAGCTCCAACCGCACCGGCAGCCCCGAGCGCACCACCGTCGCGAGCTGATCGACCGCCGCGACCACGCTCCGGGCGGTCTGCACCCCGACCCCGGGCACCCGGTCCAGGGTCTCGGCCGGCACCCCGAGCAGGTCCGCCGCCGTGGTGTACCCCGCCGCCACCAGGGTCCGCAGCCGCAGATTGCGGTCGGTCATCGCCCCGAGCTGGTCCACCGGCACCACGCCGAGCTCGTCGCGGACCCGCCGGTCGCGGTCGGACTCGACGATCGAGGCGATCCGCAGCGTCGCGGCGTCCAGGTGATCCAGCACCGCGAGGGCCTGGGCCGCGGCGGCACGGTGACGGTCCACCAGTTCCCGGGCGGGGCGGCCGGGCTCGACCGGGACGGGGGAGGGGGTCATCGTCGGACGATGGTAGCCGGGGCCCGGACGCACGAAACCCCGCCAGGGACTGCCCGGCGGGGTTCGGTTGCTCCCTCGACTGGACTCGAACCAGTAACCGTCCGATTAACAGTCGGATGCTCTGCCAATTGAGCTACGAGGGATCGTGCGGGCAAAACTGTAGCAGCCCCGGAGCAGTGCTCCCGCATCGGGCCCGCTCAGTCGCGCAGGCCCGCGGCCGCCCGCACCTCCCGCTCGGTCGCGTCCACCAGGGCGGCGGTGCCGGGATCGGCCAGATCGACCTGCGACGAGCCGATGACCTGGGTCAGCAACGCACCGTCGGGGTCGCGTCGCAGCGCCACCCGGACCGTCCCGGCACCGGGGACCTGCACGTTCTGCACGTGCACGACCGAGGACTGCACCCGCTCGCGGAAGGTCTGGGCGAACCGCACCGGGGTCGGCGCGGCCAGGGCGTACCGCTGCTCGTCGCCGGTCACCCAATACACCGTGATCGCCGGGCCCTCCGGGTCGAAGCTGCCGCGGTCGACCTCGGACCAGTTCCGGGTGAGGCGGTCGCCGGTGGCGGGCAGGACGTGCAGGGCGCGGCGGGTCGCCACCAGCCAGCCCGCGTCGTCGGCGAGTTCGGCGGCGGCGAGGACCCGGTCCGTGGCGGGCAGGTCGAGGCTGCGGCGCAGGGTGTCGGGCAGGGTGGGGCGGCGGGTGAAGAGGGACACGTGATCACGGTAGACGCTTCCATCCGGTCCGGGTGCCGGGCGGATCGGTGGCCGCCGGCGGCCGTCGGGACCGTCGGATCGCCGCCTGGGGCTCAACCGGGCCGGCGAGGGCGCAAGCATCGGCCGGAGCCCGACCGTGACCTACGTCGAGGTGAACGGGTAGGCCAGGTGGGGCTTGAACCCACGACCGACGGATTATGAGTCCGCTGCTCTGACCGGCTGAGCTACTGGCCCGTGATGCCCGGTCAGGCTAGCGGACGCGCCCGGGGTGGCCGGGACGGTGGCGGGTCGGTGTCGCCGGTGCCCACCTCCATCCGCCCCGGACCGCGCCGGGCCGACCCGGACCGCTCAGGCCAGCAGGCCGGCCAGCCAGGCCGCCTGCCGCTGCCAGTGGTGCCCGCCGCCGCCCTCGTGCTGGTTGTACGGATACACCTCGATCGTGGACGGCCCGGCCCAGGCGTGGTGGGTGGCGAACACGGTGGACGGCGGGCAGACCGTGTCCTGCAGGGCGACCGAGAACAGCGAGGGGGCGTTCGCCCGGGCCGCGTGGTGCAGCCCGTCCAGGTAGGACAGGGTGCGGAACACCTGCTCGGCCTGGTCGCGGTGCACCGCGAGGTAGCGGGTGACCTCGCCGTAGGGGTCGGTGTCGGAGACCTCGACCCCGCGCGGGATGTGGCAGAGGAACGGCACGTCCGGCATGGCGGCGGCGAGCCCGTCGACCAGGCCGGCGACCGCGATCGTGAGGCCACCGCCCTGGGAACCGCCGGTGACCACCACCCGGTCGGGGTCGATGCCGTCCAGGGTGCGCACGGCATCGACCGCCCGGACGCAGTCGGTGATCAGCCGCCGGTAGTAGTGCTGGTGCGGATCGAGGATGCCGCGGGTCAGGAAGCCGTTCCCGGCCGGGCCGGAGCCGTGCGGATCGGGGGTGTCGCCGCCGCTGCCCCAGGTGGAGCCCTGGCCGCGGGTGTCCACGAACAGGTGGGCGTAGCCGGCGGTGGGCCAGGCCAGTCGCTCGTGCGGGAGCCCGCGGCCGCCACCATAGCCGTTGAACTCGACGATCACGGGCAGCGGCCCGGTGGCACCGGCCGGGCGGACCAGCCAGGCGCGCACCGGGTCCCCGTCGAAGCCGGGGAAGGTCACGTCGTCGACGTCGACCAGGCGCAGCGGCCCGTCCAGCCGGTGCAGTCGCGGGGCCATCGGGTGCCTGCGGGCCTCGGTGAGGGTGCGCGCCCAGAACTCGTCGAAGTCTTCGGGCGCCGGGATGTCCGGGCGGTAGTCGTGCAGGGCGGACAAGGGCAGGTCGACCTGGGTCATGCGTGGGCCTCGGCATCGTCGCTGATCGGGACGGATGCAGTGTGCACCAGTCCGCCCGGGATGGCCGGACCCTCGGCGACCAGCGGCGGGGCGGTGGTGGTCGCGACGGTGCGCAGTTGGTTGGCGGTGCGCAGCACGGGGGAGCGGGTCAGATCCGCCGGGTCCAGGACGGCGCCGGTGGTGACCAGGAAGACGGCGGTGTCGCCCGCGGCCAGGTCGATCAACGCCTCGTCCACCACGGCGTCGGGCGCCAGCCGGTCCGACAGCAGGGTGACGTCCCGGGCGGTGGAGTGCGCGGTGACCTCGACCCGGTAGCCACCGGGCACGGCGACCGCGGTGGCGGTGACCGGGTCGGGGTCCAGCGCGGAGTCGATGTCCTCGGCGAACACGTGCAGGTGCCGGGCGGTGCCGAGCTCGGCGACCAGGACCTCCGCGGCCAGGTCGGCGGGGGTGGCCGCCTCCGGGGTCAGGGGGTACCGGGCGACCGCGCGGGGCGGCACCTCGACCGGCAGCGCGTCCTGTCCCAGCACGGTGCCGTCGTGCCGCTGCCGCCGCAGGATCAGCTGCCCGGACCACGCCTGGTCGGTGTCGTTGACCAGCACGACGTCGGAGTCCAGCACCGTGACCAGCCGGTCGGCCCCGGCGTTGCGCAGCGCGTACCAGAGCGGCTTGCGGCGCTCCTCGGAGTCGACCGCCGCCCAGGAGGTGACCGGCCAGCAGTCGTTCAGCTGCCAGACGATCCAGCCGGCGGTGCGCGGCCACCAGCCCCGGTAGTGCGTCACCGCGTGCTCGACCGCCCGGGCCTGGTTGAGCTGGGTCGCCCAGTGCCAGTCCTCGAAGTCCACCGGCACCCCCAGGTGCCCGGCCAGACCGCGATCGAGCTTGCCGTTGCCGTCGTCGGCCTTCTGGTGGATCAGGAACACCGGGTCGGTCTTCGGGGAGTCGCCGGTGTGCACCCAGTCGGTCAGGGTGCGCCAGGTGGGCGGGCCCTGGAAGCCGAACTCGGAGCAGAACCGCGGGATCTCCGCCCGGTAGGCCCGGTAGTCGACCCGGTTCCACACCTCCCACTGGTGGTGGCTGCCGTGGTCCGGGTCGTTGGGGTGCAGCTCCGGGTGGCCGGGGGTGAACGGGCTGTTGTCGGTGTACGGCCGGGTCGGGTCCAGCTCGGCGACCACCGAGCGGAACAGGTCGACCGCGTACCGCTCGCCCCAGGTCGCGTCGCCGAGGTACCGCTGCCAGCCCCAGTCCTGATGCCCCCACAGGTTCTCGTTGCCACCGTTCCAGATCACCAGCGACGGGTGCGGGGTGAGCCGGGCGACATTCTCCCGGGCCTCGGCCTCGATCTCGGCGGCGATCGGCTGCTCCTCCGGGTAGGCGGCGCAGGCCAGCAGGAAGTCCTGCCACACCAGCAGCCCGCGCTCGTCGCAGGCGGTGTAGAAGTCCTCCGACTCGTAGATCCCGCCGCCCCAGATCCGCAGCAGGTTCAGCCGGGCACCCAGGGCCTGGTCCAGCCGGCGGTCCAGGCGCTCGCGGGTGATCCGGGTCAGGAAGTGGTCGTCCGGGATCCAGTTCGCCCCCCGGACCGCGATCGGCCGGCCGTTGATCTCCAACACGAAGGAGGTGCCGTGCTCGTCGTCGCTGAGGTCGAGCCGCACGGTGCGGAACCCGATCCGGCGGCTCCACCGGTCCAGGTCGTCGCCGAGCCGCACGGTCAGCTCGTGCAGCGGGTGCTCGCCGTGGCCGGCGGGCCACCACAGGTCGGCATCCGGGACCGCCAGGTGCAGCACGGTGTGCTCGCCGGTGATCGTGCCCTCGGCCCGCACCCCGCACACCTCGGCGGTGACCGGCAGTGGCGCGGCGTCCGCCAGCCCGGAGCGCTCGACGGTGACGTGCAGCTCGACCAGGCCGGTGCCGTCGTCGCCGACCGTGACCAGTGGCCGCACCTCGGCCAGCCGGGCCACCCGCCAGCGCTCCACCCGCACCTCGCGCCAGAGCCCGGCGGTGCGCAGGTCCGGGCCCCAGTCCCAGCCGAAGGAGCACGCCATCTTCCGCACGAAGTTGAACGGCACCGGGTGGTACGCCGACGGCCGGTCGCCCAGCCGGTCCCGCAGCTCCTCGGCATAGGCGGTGGCCGAGCGCAGGTCCACGGTCAGCGGGTGGGCCGCACCGTCGGCCAGCGCCCGGACGTCCACCCGGTAGGAGCGGTGCATGTTGGCGGTGTGCAGCAGCTCGGTCCCGGCGTAGGACACGGTGCCTACGGTGTCGATGCCGTCGAAGGCCAGGTCCACCCGCTCGTCCGGCGCCGGCGGGTCCAGGGCCAGCTCGCGGGTGTAGCGCCAGTCGGTGTGGTGGAACCACCGCAGGTCGGCCTCGTGTGCGTCCAGGAACGGGTCGGGGATCAGTCCGGCGGCGAGCAGGTCGGTGTGCACGCTGCCTGGCACGGCGGCCGGCAGCGGACCGGCCGCGGTGATCGCGCCGGGCACCGGCCCGCCGGTGGGGGTGATCGTCCAGCCGTCGGCCAAGGAAGTGCGGTCCATCAGGAGATCCTCTCGGGTGGTGCTCGGGTGCTCAGCTGCGGCTGGTGGTGGCGTGAGTGTGGTCAGCCGGTGAGTTCGGCCAGGCGGCGCTCGGGATCGGGGGCGGCCTGGGCGAGCAGCCGGGTGTACTCGTGCTGCGGGTGCAGGATCACGTCGTCGGCGGGGCCACGCTCGACCACCTCGCCGCGGTACAGCACGACGATCTCGTCCGAGAAGTGCCGCGCGGTGGCCAGGTCGTGGGTGATGTACAGGACGCCGAGGTTCTCCTCGCGCTGCAGCCGGGACAGCAGGTTGAGCACGCCCAGCCGGATCGACACGTCCAGCATGGACACCGGCTCGTCGGCGACCAGGATGCCCGGTTCGGGGGCCAGTGCCCGGGCGATCGCCACCCGCTGCCGCTGACCCCCGGACAGCTCGTGCGGGCGCCGCCGGGCGAACTCCGGGTCCAGCCGCACCCGCCGCAGCAGGTCGGTGACCCGGTCCCGGACCTGCGCCGCGGAGAACTCGGGGTGGTGCAGCGCCACCGGCCGGGCCAGGTGGTGGCCGATCGAGTGGTACGGGTTGAGCGAGGCGAACGGGTCCTGGAAGACCATCTGCACCTCGCTGCGATAGTCCCGCAGGCCCTTGCCGCGCCGGGCGACCGGCCTGCCGTCCACCAGGATCTGGCCGGAGGTCGGGCGTTCCAGCTGCATCAGCAGCTTGGCGATCGTCGACTTGCCGGAGCCGGACTGGCCGACCAGGGCGATGGTGCGGCCCGGTTCCAGGGTCAGGCTGACCCGGTCCACCGCCCGCAGCGTCCGCCGGCCCAGCCGGTACTCCTTGACCACGTCGCGCAGTTCCAGGGTGGTCATGCGATCGCCTCCTCGTCGGTGGTCCCGGTGCGCAGGAAGTCGCCGCGCTCGCCGGTCAGGCTGGGGAAGGAGCCCAGCAGGGTGCGGGTGTAGTCGTGCTGGGGGGCGGTGTAGAGGGTGACCGCGTCGGCCAGTTCGACCACCTCGCCGGCCCGCATCACCGCGATCCGGTCGCTGATCTCCAGCAACAGCGGCAGGTCGTGGGTGATGAAGACCACCGCGAAGCCCAGTTCGGCGCGCAGCCGGGTGATCTCACGCAGGATCTCGCGCTGCACCACCACGTCCAGGGCGGTGGTCGGCTCGTCCATGATCAGCACCTGCGGTTCCAGGGCCAGCGCCATCGCGATCATCACCCGCTGCCGCATCCCGCCGGACAGTTCGTGCGGGTAGGCGCGCAGCCGGTCGGCGTCCACCCCGACGCTCTCCAGCAGCTCGGCGCAGCGCCGCCGCCGTTCGGCCTTGGACAGCTGCGGGCGGTGGGTGGTGAGCACGTCCTCCAGCTGCGCCTGGATCCGCAGCACCGGGTTGAGCGAGTTCATCGCGCCCTGGAAGACCATCGCCACCTTGTCCCAGCGGAAGGCGCGCAGGTCCTCGCCGTCCAGGGTGGACAGGTCGATGGCGTAGCCCTCCCGGGAGTGGAACACCACCCGTCCGTCGTCGATCACCGCCGGTGGCTTGAGCAGCCGGGTGATCGCGTAGGCCAGGGTCGACTTCCCGCAGCCGGACTCGCCGGCCAGGCCGAGGATCTCCCCGCGGTACAGGTCGAGGCTGACGTGCTTGACCGCATGGACCGGGGGGTCGACCAGGTAGTCGACGCTGACGTCCTCGATCGAGAGGACCGGGTGCGCGCTCATACCGTGGCCTCCTCGGCCTGGGCCAGCTGCGCCGCGGACATCCGCCACTTCTTGCGCACCGCGCGGGTCTGCGCGCGCAGCTTGGGGTTGATGATCTCGTCGATCGAGAAGTTGATCAGCGACAGCGCCGCGCCGAACACGGCCAGCAGCAGGCCCGGCGGCACGAACCACCACCAGGCGCCCAGTCGCAGGGCCAGGCCGTTCTGGGCGTAGAACAGCATGGTTCCCCAGGTGAACGAGCCGGTGGCGCCCAGTCCGAGGAAGGACAGCCCGGCCTCGCCCAGGATCGCCGCGATGATCGCCAGCACCACCTGGGAGGCCAGCAGCGGGATCAGGTTCGGCAGGATCTCCACCGCCAGGATCCGCCAGCGCTTCTCCCCGGCGACCCGGGCGGCCAGCACGTAGTCCCGGTTGCGCAGGCTGAGCGTGTAGCCGCGCAGCACCCGCGCCGACCCGGCCCAGCTGGTGATCGCCAGCACCACCGCGATCAGCCAGACGCTCTTGTCCGGCACGTAGGAGCTGATCACGATCACCAGCGGCAGGCCGGGGATCACCAGCATGACGTTGCTGAACAGGCTGAACCCCTCGTCCCAGCCGCCGCCGGCGAAGGTGCCGACGATGCCGAAGAACGCGCTCAGCACCAGGGTCAGCACGCCGACCACCAGGCCGATGGTCAGCGAACCGCGGGTGGCGTAGGCGAGCTGGGCGAAGACGTCCTGCCCGGTCTGGGTGGTGCCGAGCAGGTGCTCGCCGGACGGGCCGGTCAGCCCGATGTCCCGGACCGTGGACGGGTTGCCGACCAGGAACGGGCCGACGACGCCGAACAGCACGATCGCGCCGGCCAGGACCAGCCCGGTGATCAGCTTCGGGGTGACCCGGAGGGTGAACCGGCGGGGGACCGGCGCCGCGACGGTCGCCGGGGCCGCTTCCTGCGTGATGGTGGCCATGGAACCCTCCTCAGGTGCGCGCACGGGTGCGCGGGTCGATGAGGCCGTAGAGCAGGTCGACGATCAGGTTGGCGCCGAGCACGGAGAGCGTGATCACCAGGAACACGCCCTGCATCAGCGCGTAGTCGTTGCTGTTGACCGCCATCAGCAGCGCCGAGCCGACCCCGGGGTAGCTGAACACCGCCTCGGTGACGATCGACCCGGCGACGACGAAGCCGAGCGAGATCGCGAAGCCGGACACCGAGGGCAGCACCGCGTTGCGGGCGGCGTAGGCCATCCGGATCCGGCGCGGTCGCAGGCCCTTGGCCTCGGCGGTGACGATGTAGTCCTCGGACAGCGTGGACACCATCATGTTGCGCATCCCGAGCATCCAGCCGCCGATCGAGCTGATCACGATGGTCAGCGCCGGCAGCGTGCCGTGTTGCACCACCGAACCGAGGAAGCCCCAGCTCAGCTCCGGTCCGGCATAGGTCCACACGTCGTAGCCGCCGTTCAGCGGGAAGACCTGCCAGATGCTGCCGAACAGGAACAGCAGCAGCAGTGCCAGCCAGAAGTACGGCACCGACTGCAGCATGGTGGTGAACGGGATCAGGTTGTCCAGCCACGAGCCGCGCTTCCAGCCCGCGAAGGTGCCCAGCCCGACCCCGATCACGAACGACAGCACCGTCGACAGCCCGATCAGGCCCACCGTCCACGGCAGGGTCTGGCCGATGATCTCGCCCACCCCCGCCGGGAAGTAGGCCACCGAGGTGCCCAGGTCACCGGTGACCAGGGCGTGCAGGTAGTCGACGTACTGCTGCCACCAGGAGGCGGAGGAGTCGGTGCCGAGCAGCGCCTCCACCGCCTCCCGGGTGGCCGGGCTGACGGGGCCCTTCGTCGCCAGCTTCGACAGCATGATGTCCACCGGATCGCCGGGCATCAGCCGCGGGATGACGAAGTTGATCGTCAGCGCCGCCCACAGCGCCACGGCGTAGAAGCCGAGTTTCTGCAGGAAGTAGCGCACCTGTCAGCCGACCGGCTCGATGGTCTTGAGCACCTGGCCGTTGTCCCAGGACTTCCAGGACGCCGGCATCGCGTAGGTGTCCTCGTCGGTGGGCCAGCCGGTGGCACGCGAGGTGTTGAACTCGGTCAGCATCGAGTTGACGTAGATCGGGATGTACGGGAACTGCTCGGTGATGACCTCCTGGATCTGGGCGTAGGCCTCCTGCTGCACCGCCTCGTCCGAGGTAGAGCGGGCGGTCTCCAGGGCGGCGTCCACCGTGGGGTCGGAGAACCGGGAGGCGTTGCCGGCCGAGGCGGACTCGCCGACCGGCACCGTGGAGTCGGTGGCGTAGAACTTGTTGTAGGTGAAGTACGGGTTGCTGGACGCGCCCAGGCCGATCGAGTCCAGGCTGAGCTGGAAGTTGCCGCCGGTCTGCGCCGCGCTCCACTCGTTCCAGGACACCTGGGTCGGCTTGAGCTCGATGCCGACCTCGGCCAGCTGCTGGGTCATCGCGTCGTTCAGCGAGATGTAGTCCGACCAGCCGGTGACGGTCTGGATGGTCAGCGACAGCCGCTCGCCGTCCTTGGTGCGGATGCCGTCCGACCCGGCGACCCAGCCGGCGTCGTCCAGGATCTGCTCGGCGGTGGCGGTGTCCGCGGCCTGCGGGATCTCGACCTGGTCCGGGTCGGCGATCCACTTCTGGTCGCGCTCGGGCAGCAGCATGGTGGGGGAGGCCACCCCGGCGAAGCCGCCGCCGGCCAGGTTGTTCAGCTGGTCGCGGTTGAGTGCGTGGTAGATCGCCTGGCGCACCGCGGGGTCGGTCTGCGGGCCGGTGCAGCCCAGGTCGGCGTTCGCGCAGGCGACCATCACGGTGGTCAGCGCGGGGGTGTTCACGTAGGAGATGTCCTCGTTGCCCTTGATGATGTCCTCCAGCCCGGGCAGGAAGGCGCTCATCCAGTCCACGTCCCCGGCGACCAGGGAGGCACTGGCCGAGTCGGCGTTCTCCAGCGAGATGTAGCGCACCTGGTGGATGGCCGGCTCGCCGCCCCAGTAGTCCGGGTTCGAGGCCAGCACGTAGGACTGCGCGGAGAACGAGTCCACCGTGAACGCGCCGGTGCCGACCGGGTCGGAGTTCACCTCGGTGGTCGGGTCTGCGACGTCCTTCCAGATGTGCTCCGGCACGATCGCCTGGTTGCCGAGCACCTGGGGCTCCTGCATGAACGAGGTCTCCGGGAAGGTCAGCACCGCGGTGTGCTCGTCGGTGGCCTCCGCGGTGGCCGCGATGCCGCCGGTGTTCAGCGCCGGGGTCTCGTGGATCAGGTTGAAGGTGAAGGCGACGTCCTCGGCGGTGAACGGCTCCCCGTCCGACCAGGTCACGTCGTCGCGGGTGGTGATGGTCAGCTCGGTGCCGTCGTCGTTCCAGGAGAAGTCGGTGGCCAGCAGCGGCTCGGGGTCCACGTCGGCGGCCAGGTTGTAGTAGTACAGCGGCTCGAAGATCACGCCCAGCGTCGGCTGCAGCGCGGTGGTGGAGAACGGGTTGAAGTTCTCGGTGATGGTGCCGGTGGCGCCGTTGAAGATCGTGATCGATCCGTCGCCGCCACCGGTGGAACCGCCGCCGCCTCCGCCACCCCCGCCGCAGGCGGACAGGGCGAGTGCGGCGACCGTCAGGGCGGCGGTGCTGATCACGGCCCGGCGCGGGCCGTGCGTGCTGCGCGAGCTCAGGAACATCGTTGGTCCTCTCCCCGGCCGACCGCGGGTGCATGTCGGCTCCGACATCGCCCCCGCCGTCATCGGCGGGGTCGGGGAGATTCTTGCCCCACTAAATTTAGTACGTCAAGATACTGCCCATGTCACCGACGACCCGGGCCCGCGTGCTCGACCTGCTGCGCACCGCGGGCACGCTCAGCCGGGTGGAACTGGCCGACCGCACCGGCCTGACCCCCGCGACCATCACCCATGCCGTCCGTGACCTGATCGGCGACGGACTGGTGCACGAGGTCGGCCGCGCCCGCTCCAACGGCGGCTCACCCCGGCGGCTGCTGGAACTGGTCGCCGACGCCCGGTACGCGGTCGGCGTGCAGCTGGACCGCTGCCGGACCACCGTCGTGGTCACCGACTTCCTCGGCCGCAGGCTGGCCGGCACCGTGCTGCCCGGCGTCGGCCGTGGCGAACCCGCCGCCACCCTGGCCGCCCTCGCCGCCGAGGTGGAGCTGCTGCTGGCCGAGGCCGCCGTCCCGCGTGGCCGGGTGCTCGGCCTCGGGCTGGTCACCCACGGGCCCCAGGACCGGATCCGCGGCGTGATCCGCACCGCCCAGCCCACCCCCGCCTGGCAGGACTTCCCGCTCACCGCCACGCTGTCCGCCCTGCTCGGCCTGCCCGTGCTGCTGGAGAACGACGCCACCGCCGCCGCTGTCGGCGAACAGTGGGCGGGCGACGCCGGGACCGACACCTTCGGGGTGCTCTACCTGGCCAGCGGCATCGGCGGCGGCGTCATCCTCGGTGGCGACGTCTACGGCGACGACACCGCCAACGTGGTCGAGGTCGGGCACATCCCGCTCGACCCCACCTGGTCCGGGGTGTGCGGCTGCGGCAACACCGGTTGCACCGAACAACTCGCCGGCCCCGCCGCCGTGGTCCGCGAGGCCGCCCTGCTGCCCGGGGTCCGCGACCGGCTCGGCCTGACCGGCGACGGCGATCGGCTGCTGGACGACTTCGACGCCCTGGCCCGGGCCGCCCGGGATGGCGACGCCCCGGTGCGGCACGTGTTGGACCGCGCCGCCGCCCATCTGGGCGCGGCCGCCGTCACCCTGATGAACCTGTTCGACCTGGACACCGTCGTGCTGGCCGGGCCGGGGTTCGCCGTGGCCGGCCCGGTCGTGCTGGCCGCAGCCCGCCCGGTGGTGGAACGCGGCGCCCTCGCCCGGCTGCTGCGCCCGGTCCAGCTCCGGGTCTCCGCGGACCCGGAGTCGGTCGCGGCCATCGGCGGTGCGCTGGTCGTGCTGCGGGGATCGCGGGGCAGTGAGCCGTCCACAGCGGCCGTGGGGGCGCCGACGTCCCCAGCCGTGCAGGTGGGGGCTGTGTGGGGGGAGGGAGTGGTGCCAGCATGACAGCGGGGGGTGGCCCCGCGGACCGGCCCGGCCACGGACCCCCCGGCGACCACCGATCACCCCGCCCAGCCCCACACGCCGCTCGCCCGCCGCCGGGCCCGACCACCACCGGCCCGCCACGCCGACCCGATCAGGCCCGACCCCGACCCGCCACCCCCGCCCTGGAGCCCCACGTGACCGCCACGCCCACGCCCCGCCCCGCCGACGCCCCGGTCCTGCTCCGCCGCGACGGGGTGGCCCTCCTGCTCGACCCGCAGCCCACCGGCCTGCCCGCCGTCCTGCACTGGGGCACCGACCCGGGCGAGCTGTCCGGCGCCGACCTGCTGGCCTGGCGTGACGCCGTCGGCCGGCAGTCCGCCCCGGCCACCCTGGACGCCGCCTGGCAGGCGAACCTCCTGCCGCAGGAGACCGACGGCTGGTCCGGCCGTCCCGGCAGTCAGCTGGTCCGCGACGGGGTGCTGCTCACCCCGGTGTGGCGGGTGGAGTCGATCACCGCTGGCCCGGACCGCGCCACCGTCCGGGCCGTCGACACCGCGAACGGCCTGCACCTGGATCTGGACCTGGCGTTCAGCCCGGGTGGTCTGCTCGGCCTGCGGCACCGGCTCACCGTGGCCGAGGATGCCCCGGCCCCGGTCGAGGTGTCCTGGCTGGAGGCCACGCTGCCGGTGCCGTCCCGCGCGCACCTGCTGACCAGCTTCACCGGCCGGTGGACCCGGGAGAAGGCGCCGGTGACCGGGGAACTGCCGCCCGGGGCGGTGCTGCGCCAGTCCCGCCGTGGCCGCCCCGGACACGACCAGCCCTGGTTGTACGCCCTGAGCACCGACCGCCCCCGGAACCGCGACGGCGAGGTCTGGGCGGTGCACCTGGGCTGGCCGGCGGACACCGGCTACCGCACCGACCGGTCGCCGGAGTTCCCGACCCTGCTCGGCGCGGGGGAACTGCTGCGCCCGGGGGAGCTCGTGCTCGGACCCGGTCAGGCGTACACCGCCCCGACCGCCTGGTTCGCCTGGTCCGACCGCGGGCTGGACGGCATCACCGCCCGCTTCCACCGGCATCTGCGTCACCGGCCGCAGCACCCGCGCCGGGAACGGCCGCTGGTGCTGAACACCTGGGAGGCCGTGTACTTCGACCACGACCCGGCCACCGTGCTGCGGCTGGCCGACCGGGCGGCGGAGATCGGCGTCGAGCGCTTCGTCCTGGACGACGGCTGGTTCCCGGCTCGCCGGGACGACACCCGCGGACTGGGCGACTGGAGCGTCGATCGCACGGTCTGGCCGCAGGGACTGGCCCCGCTGGCGGAGCATGTGCGCGCCCGCGGGATGGAGTTCGGGCTCTGGGTCGAACCGGAGATGGTCAATCTGGACTCGGACCTGGCGCGCGCCCACCCGGACTGGCTGCTGCACGACCCCGCGGCGGTGCCCGGGCCGGACGGGTTGTCCTGGCGCTCGCAGTGGGTGCTGGATGTCGCCCGGCCGGAGGCCTACGAGTACCTGCTCGGCCGGCTGTCGGCGCTGGTCGAGGACCTGGGGATCGCGTTCCTCAAGTGGGATCACAACCGTGACCTGGTGGACGCCCGGCACGGCGGCCGCCCCGGCGTGCACGCCCAGACCGTCGCGGTGCTGCGCCTGATGGCCGAGCTGAAGGCCGCGCACCCGGGGCTGGAGATCGAGTCCTGCTCCTCCGGCGGCGCCCGCAGCGACCTCGGCGTGCTGGAGGTGACCGACCGGGTGTGGGCGTCGGACTCCAACGACGCGGTCGAGCGCCAGGACATCCAGCGCTGGACCGGCCTGCTGCTGCCGCCCGAGCTGGTCGGCAGCCACGTCGGCCCGACCACCGCCCACTCCTCGGGCCGTACCGTCGGCCTGTCCTACCGGCTGGCGACCGCCCTGATCGGCTCGGCGGGCTTCGAGTGGCACCTCACGGCGTGCCCGCCAGAGGAGGTCGAGGTGTTGCGCCGGTTCGGGGCGCTGTACCGGGAACTGCGGGGCGTGATCCACCACGGCGAGGCGGTGCAGGGCGACCTGCGCGACCCGGCCTGGCGGCTGACCGGGGCGGTGCTGCCCGAGCGGGCGGTCTACGTGCTCGCCACCGTCGCCACCCTGGCGGACGCCCGGCCGGAACCGATCCGGCTGCCCGGCCTGGACCCGGAGCGCCACTACCGGCTGCGGGTCCGGGACGAGGTCGGCACCGCGCGCTGGGCCCCGGGCACCCCGCCCTGGATCGCGGCGGGGGAAGTCACCCTGCCCGGCCGGGTGCTGACCGAGGTGGGGGTGCAGGTGCCGTGCCTGTGGCCGGTGCAGGCGCTGGTGCTCGACGCCGAGGCGGTGCCGGCCGGCTAGACCCCGGCCGGGACCGGTGCCGGCCCGGTCGACTCGCGGGCGACCACCCGGACCTGGGCGGCACGGCCCGGCCGGGTGGCACGGCCCGCGGCGGTGTCCAGCAGTGCCGCCGCGGTGGCCGCCCCCAGGTCGTGCACGTCCCGGCTGACCACCGACAATGCCGGGCGGGCCAGGCGGCACTGGTCGGAGTCGTCCCAGGCCAGCAGCGAGAGGTCGTCCGGCACCCGCAGCCCCAGTTCCGCGGCGACCGCCAGCCCGGCCACCGCCATCACGTCGTTGTCGTAGACGATCGCGGTCGGGGGCACCGGGTCGCCGAGCAGGGAGCGGGTCGCCGCCGCCCCGCTGGCCGCCCCGTAGTCGCCCTCGGCCAGCACCCCGGTCAGCCCGGGCTCGTCCAGCGCCCGCCGGAAGGCGCTGCTGCGTGCCCGGCTGTGCAGGAACCGCTCCGGCCCGCCGACCCGCCCGATCCGCCGGTGCCCGAGCCCGACCAGATGCTGCACCGCCACCCGCATGGCCGCACCGTTGTCGTAGTCGTCCACCACCGGCAGGCCCCAGGCCGGGTCGCCGCCGAGCAGCACCACCGGCAGCCCGGCGCCGGCGCACACCTGCGCCCGGTCGTCGCCGTCGATCAGGTCGGTCACCACCACCGCGTCCACCAGGCGCAACTGCGCCCAGCGCCGGTACAACGCCAGCTCGGCCGCCCGGTCCTCGGCGGTGACCAGCAGCATCGACGCGCCCCGCGGATCGAGGTGTTCCTCCACCCCCGCCAGCAGGTCACGGTAGAAGGGTGTCAACGGGCCGTCCCCCGGACCGTCGGTCAGCACCAGGCCGAACCGCAGACGGTCACCATCGCTCGTCATGCCCGTGAGTATGGCGCGCCCGGCCCGTGGGGGACAGCGCACCCCCCATACTGGTCGGCATGTCCGAAGGGTCGGGCCGGCGCGCGGCACGGAGCACGTCGCCCTCCCGCGGCCGGGTGCTGGACCTGGTCCGCACCCGTGCGCCGATCAGCCGGGTCGAGCTCGCCGAGCTGACCGGTCTGACCCAGGCCGCGATCTCGCACGCCGTCCGGGCCCTGATCGACGACGGACTGCTGGTGGAGACCGACCAGCGCACCTACACCGGCGGCAAACCCCGGGTGCTGCTCAGCCTCAACCCGCGGGCCCGGTGCGGCATCGGGGTGCAGCTCGGCGCCGACTGGATCGTGCTGGTGGTCGCCGACGCCGCCGGGCAGGTGGTGGCCCGCGCGCGGCTGCGTGGTGCGCGCGACCGCGACCCCGCCGAGGTGGTCGCGGACATCGCCACCGAACTCGACGTGCTGCTGCGCGCCGCCGGGGTCGAGCCCGCCGCCGTGGTCGGGATCGGGGTGGTCGCCCCCGGCGCCCTCGACCTGGAACGCGGCGCGATCCTGGTCTCCCGGAGCCTGGAACGCTGGCAGGGCTTCGGACTGCGCGACGCCCTCGCCGGCGCCACCGGCCTGCCGGTCCTGCTGGACAACGACGCCACCGCCGCCGCGGTCGGCGAGTTCTGGAGCGGCCGGATCGCCGGGTCGCTGGCGCACTGCACGCTGTACATGGGCGCGAGCATCGGCGCCGGGATCGTGGTCGGCGGCTCGGTCTACCGCGGCGCCAGCTCCAACACCGGCCCGCTGGGACGGATGCGGTTGCGCGGCCCGGACGCCGGCACCGTCGAGGACCTGGCCGGCCCGCGCGCGGTCGCCGCCCGGGTCCGGGCCGCCCTGGCCGACGGCCGGACCTCCACCGTCCGGCTCAGCGCCGACCAGGACCCGTTCCTCGACTTCACCGCGGTCACCGCCGCCGCCGTGCATGGCGACCCGCTGTGCCACGAGCTGATCGAGGAGTCCGCCGACTACCTGGCCGACGCCGCGATCACCGTGGCGAACCTGCTCGACCTGGACTCCCTGGTGCTGGCCGGTCCGTCCTTCACCACGGCGGGGGCGATCTACCTGCGAGCCGTCCAGGACCGGATCGCCCAGGAGTTCTTCCCGGCGGCCCGGCACCAGGTGCGGGTGATGCTCTCCGGCCAGGTCGCGGACGCCGCCGCGGTGGGCGCAGCAGCCCTGGTGCTGCAGGAGGAACTGGCGCCGCGCCACCTGATCGCCCGGCACTGACCGGACCACTCACCGCGCACCGCCACACCCCCACATCCCGCACAGCGGGCACTCAGCCTGACCGCCGAGACCTCCCACCGGCCGCTCAGGCGCCGTACCGACCACTACCACAGCGACCCAGCAGGCGGGTCCGGCAGCAGGGCCACCCGCCGTCGCAGGGGGCGAAATGTCGCGACGCACGCGGGGTGGGAACGAATAGGATGAATGCGATCTCTATCGCGGTGGGTGCTGTCCCCATACTCGCCGCGGCGGCTCTGGCCATCTGGTTCACTCCGGCGAGCAAGTGGATCGAGGGCGTCCTGGAGTACGTCAACCCGTACAAGTATGTCCTTCCGCGAAGGACGTTCATGGCTGCCATCATCGTGTTTCTCACGTCGTTTGGTGTGGTGATCGCGTGTACCGGGTTTGAGTAGTGCCGGCGCGCTGAGGTGGCGGAGTCGGGTGCGGTCCGCCGCCGACGGGTGCGCCTGGCCGATGCCACCGACCACCGCGCGCATCGCCCACATCGACCACTTCACCCCAAATGCCCGAACCATTCAATTCGCCAGTCTCACCCCGCCCCTTACCTCCGGTGCTATTCCGGCGTAATTTATCCGTGGCACCCATGGGGGTATTCCGGGTGCCCGCCGGCCCGGGTCGGGGGACCGTCACCGCCGCACCGTCCGGGCCGGAGGGGTGGGCCGCCGCGGCCGGGCAGGGGGAGACCGTGGCGGCCCACCTTGCTCGGTGGCCGGGCCCGTCGTGAGCGGGCCGTGAGGACCCGGACCGGACCCGTTCGGAATCCGTGAGGACGCTCGCGCGCACCGGTGCGGCGGGCCTTCCATCGAGTCGTGCCGCTGATCGGCACCCGGGTGGCGGCTGCCCCCGGTCGACGGAATCAACGGGAGTCCTCGTGCTCGACCTGGTCTTCGTGCTGGGCGTTCTGGCCCTCTTCGCCCTGGTGGGGCTGGTCGCGGTGGGGGTCGAGAAGCTGTGATCGTGCTGGATGTGGTCGCGGCCGTGCTGGGGGTGGCCGCGGTGGCCTACCTGGTGTGGGCGCTGGTGAAGCCGGAGCGGTTCTGATGGCCGCGGCGGCGATCGCACAGGCGGCGACGGTGGTCGTGATCCTGGCGGCGGCGTACCGGCCGGTGGGCGACTGGATGGCGCACGTGTACTCCTCGGCCCGGGACTGGCGGGTGGAGCGCGGGCTGTACCGGCTGCTGGGCGTGGACCCGGGGCAGGAGCAGACCTGGCGCGGGTACCTGCGCGGGGTGCTGGCGTTCTCGCTGGTGAGCGTGCTGCTGGTGTACCTGTTGCAGCGGGTGCAGAGCTGGCTGCCCTTCGATCTGGGGTTGCCGGACCCGGGGGCGCACCTGAGTTTCAACACGGCGATCTCGTTCGTGGCGAACACGAACTGGCAGTCGTACTCGCCGGAGGCGACGCTCGGGTACGCGGTGCAGGCGCTGGGCCTGGCGGTGCAGAACTTCGTGTCGGCCGCGGTGGGCATGGCGGTGGCGATCGCACTGGTCCGGGGCTTCGCGCGGCGGCGGTCGGCGACGATTGGCAACTTCTGGGTGGACCTCACCCGGGGGCTGACCCGGATCCTGGTGCCGATCAGTGTGCTGGCGGCGGTGGTGCTGCTGGCGAGCGGGGTGATCCAGAACTGGCACGGGTTCACCGAGGTGACCACCCTGACCGGCGGCGCCCAGTCGATCCCCGGTGGACCGGTGGCCTCGCAGGAGGCGATCAAACTGCTCGGCACGAATGGTGGCGGGTTCTTCAATGCGAACTCGGCGCACCCGTTCGAGAATCCCTCGGCCTGGACGAATCTGGTCGAGGTGATCCTGATGTTGCTGATCCCGTTCAGTCTGCCCCGGACATTCGGGCGAATGGTCGGGAACAACAAGCAGGGATATGCCATTCTCGGCACGATGGCCGGGCTGTTCCTGGTGTCGCTGACCGTCCTGACCGTGCTGGAGACCGCGAACGGGTCGATGGAGGGCAAGGAGCAGCGGTTCGGGATCGCGGGGACCACGCTGTTCGGCTCGACCAGCACCCTGACGTCCACCGGCGCGGTGAACGGGATGCACGACAGCTTCAGCGCCCTGGGCGGGATGCTGCCGATGCTGAACATGATGCTGGGCGAGGTCGCGCCGGGCGGAGTCGGCTCCGGGCTGTACGGGATGCTGGTCCTGGCGGTGATCGCGGTGTTCATCGGCGGCCTGATGGTCGGCCGGACGCCGGAGTACCTGGGCAAGAAGATCGGGCCGCGGGAGATCAAGCTCGCGGCGCTGTACATCCTGGTCACGCCGACCCTGGTGCTGGCCGGCACCGCCGCGACGGTGAGCATCCCGGACATCCGGGACCTGACCGCGAACCCGGGCGTGCACGGCTTCAGCGAGATCCTGTACGCCTTCACCTCCGCGGCGAACAACAACGGGTCGGCCTTCGCGGGGCTGACCGCGAACACCCCGTGGATGAACACCGCACTCGGGGTGGCGATGCTGCTCGGCCGGTTGCTGCCGATCGTGTTCGTCCTGGCGCTGGCCGGGTCGCTGGCGGCGCAGGACGCCGTACCGGAGACCGCGGGCACGCTGCCCACCCACCGGCCGCAGTTCGTCGGCCTGCTCGCGGGCGTCACGGTGATCGTGACCGCCCTGACCTACTTCCCGGTGCTCGCACTGGGCCCACTGGCGGAAGGCCTGTGATGACTGCCCTGATGACCCCTCCGGCCACCCCGTCGATCCTGCGCACGCCGCCGGGACGGGCGCAGTACCGGGAGGCGCTGCGCAAGCTGGACCCCCGGGTGATGTGGCACAACCCGGTGATGTTCGTGGTCGAGGCCGGTGCGGCGCTGACCACGCTGCTGGCGATCGCCGAGCCGTTCCTCGGTGGGCCGGAGGACTCCGGTGGTTCGCCGGTGCCGGTCGGCTTCACCGCGGCGATCGCGGTCTGGCTGTGGTTGACCGTGCTGTTCGCCAACCTGGCCGAGTCGGTGGCCGAGGGCCGCGGCAAGGCTCAGGCGGAGAGCCTGCGCCAGACCCGGACCAGCACCGTGGCGCACGTGGTCGCGGATGTCGACGCGACGACGTGGACCGAGCGGTCCTCGGCGGAACTGGTGATCGGCGACCTGGTGGTGGTGAGCGCGGGGGAGCTGATCCCCGGCGACGGCGACATCGTGGCGGGCATCGCCTCGGTGGACGAGTCGGCGATCACCGGCGAGTCCGCGCCGGTGGTGCGCGAGTCCGGCGGCGACCGCAGTGCGGTGACCGGCGGCATCCGGGTGCTGTCGGACCGGATCGTGGTGCGGATCACCTCCACCCCCGGCCAGACCTTCGTGGACCGGATGATCGCGCTGGTGGAGGGCGCCGCCCGGCAGAAGACCCCGAACGAGATCGCGCTGAACATCCTGCTGGCCAGCCTGTCGGTGGTCTTCGTGATCGTCGCCCTGACCCTGGGCCCGATCGCCAGGTTCTCCGGGGCGGCGGTGAGCGTGCCGGTGCTGGTGGCGCTGCTGGTCTGCCTGATCCCGACCACGATCGGCGCACTGCTGTCCGCGATCGGCATCGCCGGGATGGACCGGCTGGTGCAGCGCAACGTGCTGGCGATGTCCGGCCGGGCGGTGGAGGCGGCCGGCGACGTGACCACGCTGCTGCTGGACAAGACCGGCACGATCACCTACGGCAACCGGCAGGCGGTGGCGTTCCGCCCGCTGGCCGGGGTGAGCGAGCACGAGCTGGCCGAGGCGGCCGCGCTGTCCTCGCTGGGCGACCCGACGCCGGAGGGTGCCAGCATCGTGACGCTGGCGGCCGGCCAGGGGATCAGCCCGCGGGCCCGCGGGCTGATCGTGCCGTTCACCGCCCAGACCCGGATGAGCGGGGTCGACCTGCCGGACGGCACGGTGATCCGCAAGGGTGCCGGCTCGGTGATGGTCAGCGACCCGGCACTGGACGTGATCGTCGAGGAGATCGCCCAGCAGGGCGGCACCCCGCTGGTGGTGGCGGTCGACGACCGGCCGCTCGGGGTGGTGCACCTGAAGGACGTGGTCAAGCCCGGCCTGACCGAGCGCTTCGCCGAGCTGCGGGCGATGGGCATCCGCACGGTGATGATCACCGGTGACAACCCGCTCACCGCCCGGGCGATCGCCGCCGAGGCCGGAGTGGACGACTTCCTGGCCGAGGCCACCCCGGAGGACAAGCTGGAGCTGATCCGCCGCGAACAGGCCGGCGGCAACCTGGTCGCGATGACCGGCGACGGGACGAACGACGCCCCGGCGCTGGCGCAGGCGGATGTCGGGGTGGCGATGAACACCGGCACCTCGGCCGCCAAGGAGGCCGGGAACATGGTCGACCTGGACTCGGACCCGACCAAGCTGATCGACATCGTCCGGATCGGCAAGCAGTTGCTGATCACCCGCGGGGCACTGACCACGTTCTCGATCGCCAACGACGTGGCCAAGTACTTCGCGATCATCCCGGCCCTGTTCGCCGGGGTGTTCCCGGGTCTGGCGGTGCTGAACATCATGGGCCTGTCCAGCCCGGCCTCGGCGATCATGTCCGCGATCATCTTCAACGCGCTGATCATCGTGGCCCTGATCCCGCTGGCCCTGCGCGGGGTGCGGTACCGCCCGCTGCCCGCGACCAAGATCCTCGGCCGCAACCTGCTGGTCTACGGACTCGGCGGTGTGGTCGCCCCCTTCCTCGGCATCAAGCTGATCGACCTGGTCGTCAGCCTGCTGCCCGGTTTCTGAACTGGAGTCCGGCGATGAATCCTCGTCACTTCTGGCCGCAGCTGCGGGTCGCCACCCGGGCGCTGCTGGTCGCCACTGTCGCCCTCGGCATCGGCTACCCGGCGCTGATCACCGGGGTGGGCGCCCTGCTGCCCGATGCCGCACACGGATCGCTGGTCACCGGCGCGGACGGGACGGTGGTCGGTTCCCGGCTGATCGGCCAGTCCTTCGACGACGACCCGCGCTACTTCCAGTCCCGGCCCTCAGCCGCCGGTGACGGCTACGACGTGGCGGCCTCCGGCGGCAGCAACCTGGGGCCGGAGAACCCCGACCTGGCGGCGGCGGTGGCCGAGCGCCGGGCGGCCGGGGCCACCGCACCCGATGCGCTGACCGCCTCCGGCTCCGGGCTGGACCCGGACATCAGCCCGGAGAACGCCCGGTCCCAGGTCGATCGGGTGGCCGAGGCCCGCGGACTGCCGCGGGAGGAGGTCGCGGCGCTGGTCGAGGCTACGATCGCGGGCAGGCAACTGGGCTACCTGGGAGAGCCGACCGTGAACGTGCTGACCCTCAACCTCGCACTCGATCAGCAGTGAGACGCGGCCGGCTCCGGGTCCTGCTGGGCGCCGCGCCCGGCGTGGGGAAGACCTACGCCATGCTCGAGGCCGGGCGGGATATGGTCGCCGACGGTGTGGACGTAGTGGTCGCGGTCGTGGAGACCCACGGCCGCGCCGCCACCGCCGCCCTGGTGGCCGGGCTGGAGGTGGTGCCCCGGCGCCGGGTGGAGCACCGGGGTGTGCAGCTGGACGAGATGGACCTGGACGCCGTGCTGGCCCGGGCCCCGCAGGTCGCCCTGGTCGACGAGTTCGCCCACACCAACGCGCCCGGGTCCCGGAACGCCAAGCGCTGGCAGGACGTCCAGGAGCTGCTGGACGCCGGGATCACGGTGCTGACCACGGTCAACATCCAGCACATCGAGTCGCTGAACGACGTGGTCCGCACCATCACCGGAGTGCCGCAGCGCGAGACGGTGCCGGACGCCCGGCTGCGCGCCGCGGACCAGATCGAGCTGGTCGACCTCGCCCCGCAGTCGCTGCGGGACCGGCTGGCCGAGGGGCAGGTCTACCCGGCCGAGCGGGTGGATGCCGCGCTGTCCAACTACTTCCGGCTCGGCAACCTGACCGCGCTGCGCGAGCTGGCCCTGCTCTGGCTTGCCGACGAGGTGGACTCCGCGCTGCGCAGCTACCGGGCCGATCACGCGATCGATGCGCCCTGGGAGGCCCGGGAGCGGGTGGTGGTCGCGCTGACCGGCGGCCCGGAGGGGGAGACCGTGCTGCGCCGGGGCGCCCGGATCGCCGCCCGCAGCGCCGGGGGCGAGCTGGTGGCGGTGCATGTCACCGGGCAGAGCGGGCTGCGCGACACCGATCCGGGGGCGCTCGCGGCCCAGGCGGCGCTCACCGAGGAACTGGGCGGCACCTTCCACCAGGTGGTGGGCGAGGACGTGCCGGAGTCGCTGGTCGGCTTCGCCCGGGCGGCGAACGCCACCCAGCTGGTGATCGGGATCAGCCGCCGCAGCCGGTTGTCGGCGTTGCTGACCGGGCCGGGGATCGGGGCGACCGTGATCCGGGCCGCCGGGCCGATCGACGTGCACATCGTCAATCACGAGGAGGCCGGCGGCCGGCGCCGGGTGCTGCCGCCACTGGGTGGGGCGCTGACCATGCGGCGGCGGCTGCTCGGACTGGTGTTGGCCCTGGTCTGCGGCCCGGCGCTGACCGCGGTGCTGCGGGCCACCCGCACCGAGGACACCCTGGTCGGCGACGTGCTGGCCTATCAGCTGCTGGTGGTGGTGGTCGCGCTGGTCGGCGGCCTGTGGCCGGCGCTGTTCGCTGCGGTGCTGTCCGGGCTGACCCTCGACTTCTTCTTCATCGACCCGCTGCACACGATCACGATCGGCGAACCGAAGCACGCGATCGCGCTGCTGCTCTACATCCTGAACGCGGTGCTGGTGTCCTACGTCGTCGACCAGGCGGCACGCCGCACCCGGGCCGCCGAGCGCGCGTCGGCGGAGTCTGAGCTGCTCAGCACGGTGGCCGGGGGAGTGCTGCGCGGGCAGGACGCGGTGGCCGCACTGCTGGCCCGGGCCCGGGAGTCCTTCGGGCTGACCGCGGTCCGGCTGCGCAGCACCGACGGCACCGTGCTGGCCGGCGACGGCGACTGGCCGGAGGACGCACCGCCCGGCGGCAGCACCCCGGTGGACGACCACACCGTGCTGGAGCGGATCGGCCCGGATCTGGACGCCTCCGGCAGTCGGTTGCTGGCGGTGGTGGTGTCCCAGATCGCCGCCGCTCTGGAGCAGCAGCGGCTGCGCGCCACCGCGGAGGAGGTCGGTCCGCTGGTGGAGACCGACCAGGTCCGATCGGCGCTGCTGTCCGCGGTGAGCCACGACCTGCGCCGCCCGCTGACCGCCGCCACCACCGCGATCGGGTCGCTGCGCCAGCCGGATGTCGACTTCTCCCCGGAGGACCGCGACGAGCTGCTGGCCACCGCCGACGAGTCGCTCGGCACCCTGACCGCACTGGTCACCGATCTGCTGGACGTGACCCGGCTGCAGGCGGGCGTGCTGGGCGTGACCCTGCTGCCCACCGACGTGGACGAGGTGATCCTGCCCGCGCTGGACGAGTTGGGCCTCGGGCCGGACGACGTGGAACTCGACCTGGACCCGGCGCTGCCGCTGGTCGCCGCCGATCCGGCCCTGCTCCGGCGGGTGCTGGTGAACACGCTGGCCAACGCGGTGCAGGTCAGCCCGGACCGCCGGGTGCGGGTGAGCACCAGCAGCTTCGGTGACCGGGTGGAGATCCGGGTGATCGACCACGGTCCCGGGGTGGCGCCGGAGCGGCAGGACGAGCTGTTCGTGCCGTTCCAGCGGCTGGGCGACACCGACAATCTGACCGGGCTGGGGCTGGGCCTGGCGCTGTCGCGTGGCTTCACCGAGGGGATGGGTGGCACGCTCGCCCCGGAGGACACCCCGGGCGGCGGCCTGACGATGGTGGTCTCGCTGCCGGTGTCGGCCGAGTCGGAGGAGCGCCGGTGAAGATCCTGATCGCGGACGACGACCCGCAGATCCTGCGCGCACTGCGGATCACCCTGCGGGCCCGCGGCTACGAGGTGATCGTGGCCACCGACGGCGTGCAGGCGGTGAACCGGGCGATCGAGCACAAGCCGGACCTGTACCTGATCGACCTCGGGATGCCGAACCTGGACGGGGTGGAGGTGATCGCGGGGCTGCGCGGTTGGACCTCGGCGCCGATCCTGGTGGTCTCCGGCCGGACCGGCTCGGCGGACAAGGTCGAGGCGCTGGACGCCGGGGCCGACGACTACGTGACCAAGCCGTTCCAGATCGACGAGCTGCTGGCCCGGATCCGGGCGCTGAGCCGGCGTGCCGAGTCGGCGGTGCCGACCCGGGACGCGGACCCGCTGATCCGGATCGGCGAGACCGTGATCGACCTGTCCGCCACGACGGTGTCCCGGGCCGGGGTGCCGGTGCGGCTGACCCCGACCGAGTGGCGGGTGCTGGAGATCCTGGTCCGCAACGCCGGCCGGCTGGTCACCCGGCAGACCCTGCTGTCCGAGATCTGGGGTTCGGAGCACGTCACCGACACCGGCTATCTGCGGCTGTACCTGTCCCAGCTGCGCAAGAAACTGGAGCCGGATCCGTCCGCGCCGCGGTTCCTGCTGACCGAGCCGGGGATGGGCTATCGCTTCGATCCTCTGGGTGCCGCCACCCAGTCGACCCCGCCGGATGTGACCTAGATCACGCGACACGCTGACCGCCGGGCAATCGCTTCCCGTGGGTTCTACCTGCATGTCTGTCCGCACTCGGGCGGTACTTGCCGTTCTGTCCGATTTCGGGTTAGCGTTCTCATCGTTGAGCGACAACGGCAAACCCGCCGCGAGGTGGGGACGCAAAGCCACGGGACCCTCGAAGGTCAGCCGGGCTACCGAACCGACTAGGAGCAGTCATGACCATCCCCTCCTTCCCCCTCGAGACCCGTCCGCAGGCCTCCGCGCTGCTCACCCCGGGTGAGGTCGCGGTGATGTTCCGGGTGGACCCGAAGACCGTCACCCGCTGGGCGCAGGCCGGCAAGCTGTCCGCCGTGCGGACCCTGGGCGGCCACCGCCGGTTCCTGGAGTCCGAGGTGATGGAGCTGCTCAACACGGTTCCGCACCAGGTCGCCGCCGCGCGGATCTGACCCGCACCGAGACCACACGGCCCCGCCGCCCACCCGGGCGACGGGGCCGTCCTCGTCTCCGGGGTCAGAGCGGGTCGAGGATCGCCGACAGCACCGCGCGGCGGACCTCCACGATCGACCGCTCGGGCTGGAAGGCCAGCCACTCCAGCCCCGCGACCAGGGTCGCGCCGAACAGGGTCGCGGCGGTGAGCGAGGGGTCGCGTTGCGGCCAGCTCTCGGCCACCACCTCCGCGAACACCGCGAACGACCGGTCCCGGACCTGCCGGATCGAGTCCTCCCACTCCCGGCCGGTCCGGAACACCTCGGCGGTCATCAGCTTGGCGAAGTCCGGATGGGTGTGGATCTGCTCCAGCAGCTCGTGCACCAGGGCGCCGATCGCGCGCCGCCCGGTCAGGCCGTCCCGGGCGGTGCGCAGGGCGACCGTCAGCCGTTCCACCCCGTCATCGATCAGGGACTCGAACAGGGCGGTCTTGGACCCGAAGTTGTAGAACACCGACCCCTTCGCCACCCCGGCCGCGGCGGCGATGTCGTCCACCGAGGTCGCGGTGAACCCCCGGTCCGCGATCAGCGCGATCGCCGCCCGCTGGATCGCCTCCCGGGTGGTCAGGGTGGCCTCGGTGTCACTCATGGTCACAGCGTGTCAGATGGTCAGCGCCGGGTGCAGGCGGCTGAGCGTCCAGGTGCGCATCCGGCCGGCCCGCCACGCAGTGACCGCCAGCGATCCGATCGTGAACGCCGCCAGCATCAGCACCGACCACCACAGCCGGCCCTCGGTGCCGCCGGTCAGCAGCTCGCGCAGCCCGGTGATCGCATAGGTCATCGGCAGGTAGGGATGCATCGCCCGGAAGATCTCCGGGGTGGTCTCCACCGGGTACGTGCCGGAGGCCGAGGTGAGCTGGATCATCAGCAGCGCGATGATCGCCACCTTGCCCGCCGCCGACCCGAGCACCGCGGTCAGCATCTGCTGCACCGCCAGGAAGGCCGCGGCCACCAGGACGGTGAACGTGAAGGTGCCCGCCGCCGTCGACCAGCTCAGGCCCAGCCCCAGGTGCACCACCGCCAGCAGCACCGCCACCTGCGCCACCCCGATCAGCAGCGCCGGGAGGTAGCCGGACAGGGCGATCCGCCAGCCCGCCACCGGCGTGGCCAGCGCACGGTTCGGCAGCGGCCGCAGCAGCAGCCAGGTGATCAGCCCGCCGACGAACAGGGCCAGCGGGATGAAGAACGGCGCGAAGCCCTCGCCCATCGATGCCGAACTGGCGATGTCGGTGTCGTTGGCCCGGACCGGGGTGGCGAGGGTCTCCGCCCGCTGCGACCGGGTGTCCTCGTCGTCGTCGGGCAGCGCGGCCGCCCCGTCGCCGAGCTTGTCGGCCAGCTGCTGCGAACCGTCGATCAGCTGGTCGGATCCGTCCGCCAGCTGCGTCGACCCGTCGGCCAGCGTGCCGGTGCCGTCCGCCAGGGTGGCCGCCCCGGTGGCGAGCTGCTGCGCGCCGGAGTCCAGCTCGCCGACCTTGGTGTCCAGCGTGCCCGCCCCGGTGGCCAGCGTGGCCGCGGCGGTGGCGGCCTGTCCGGTGCCGTCGGCGAGCTCGTGCGCACCGTCGGCGAGCTGGCCGGCGCCGGTGGACAGGTCGCCCAGCTTGGTGGACAGCTCGGCGGAGCCGTCCCGGACCTGGTGGGCGCCGTCGACCAGGGCGGTCAGTGCGGTGGGGTCCAGCGTGGTGCCGGTCAGCGGGGCGGTCTTCTCCTGCAGGTCGGCGACCGCGGCCCGCAGCTGGCCGGCGGTGGCGGTGTCGCCCTGCGCCTCGATCCGGGCCGCCAGGGTGAGTAGCTGGGTGCCCAGGTCGTTCAGCTCGGTGCTGACGCCGGGCAGTGCCGCCGCGACCGGGCCGAGTGCCCCCGCGAGCTGGTCCACGCCGTCGCTGACTTGCTGCGCCCCGCTCGCCAGGTCGCCGGAGCCGTCCACCGCCGCCTGGGCGCCGGTGGCCAGCTGGTCGGAGGCGGTCGCCAGGGAGTCCGCCCCGGCCGCGGCGGAGCCGATCCCGGAGGACAGCTGGGCCGAACCGTCCGCGAGCCGGCCGGTCGCGTCCGCGAGCTGGGTGGTGCCGTCCGCCAGGGTGCCGGCCCCGGTCGCCAGGGTCGCCGCACCCTCTGCCGCCGACCCGGCGCCGTCGGCCACCTGGTGTGCCGCGTCCGAGAGCTGGCCCGACGCCGCGTTCAGGGTGAGCGCCCCGTCGGAGGCCTGGGCGAAGCCGTCCCGCGCCGAACCGAGCCCGACCAGCACCTGATCCACCGCCTGCGCGCCGATCGTCGACGACACCGCCGCCCGGATCTGGGTCATCGCGCTGCGGCCGAGGGTGGACGCCAGGTAGCTGTTCGCGTCGTTGTAGGTCACCTGGAGTTGTGCGGGGACCGGGTCGTCACCGCCGGCCGAGGCGATGTCGGTGCTGAACTGCTCCGGGATGGTCACCGCGAAGTAGTAGCTGCCGTCCTTGACCCCGGCCTCCGCGTCGGCCGCGTCGGTCTGCCGCCAGTCCAGCGCACCGGAGTCCAGCAGCTCCTCGACCACGTCGTCCCCGGCGGTCAGGCGCTCGCCGTCCTCGTCGGTGGCGCCGGTGTCCGCATTGACCAGGGCCACCGGCAGCCGGTCGAGGTTGCCGGTCGGGTCCCAGTAGGCCCACAGGTACAGCGCCCCGTACAGCAGCGGGATGCAGATCATCGCGACGATCGCCAGCTTGGGCAGCACCCCGCGGCGGAAACGGCGCAGCTCGGTGCCGGTCAGGAAGGAGAACATCTCAGCTCCGGGTGGTGATCAGGCGGGAATGGCGTGCGGGCCGGTGGCCAGGGTGACCAGCGACGGCGGGGTGCTCCACGGCACCCGGGCGGCCTCGTCCAGCGAGGCGATGGCGGCGACCACGGTCAGCCCCTCGGCGGCCAGTGCCTCCAGCCGGGCCCAGACCGTGCGGCGGCGCTCGGTGTCGTGCACCTGGTCCACGTCGTCGACCACCAGCAGCTCGGGGTCCTGGGCCATCGCCAGGGCGATCCGCAGCAGCATCCGGTCCACCTCGTCCAGGTCCCAGACCACCGAGCCCACCCGGGGCAGCGGGCGCTCGCCGAACACCGGCGCGGCCAGCTCGGCGAACTGCTGCTGAGATACCCGCCCGGTGTGCCGGTACCAGGGCGACAGCCAGCGCAGCCGCTCCCGGGCCAGGTCGCCGACGGTCACCGACTCGTCCAGGTCGTCGATCCCGTCGAAGCCGGCCACCGCGGAGCGCTTCTGCACCGCGTTCCGGCGCCGGGGCAGCGGTTCGCCCAGCACGGTCAGCCGGCCGCCACGGTCCGGGGTCATCCGCCCGGCGATGGTCAGCAGCAGGCTCGACCGACCGGCGCCCTGCGGCCCCTGCACCAGGGTCAGGGTGCCGGTGGCGATCTCCAGGTCCACCGGCCCGTACACCGGGCCGCGCGAGCCGTGCAGCTGTAGGTCGCGGGCCAGCACCGCCGGGGGTGCGACCGGCTCGGCCGGTGCAGGGTCGGCCGCCGGCTCGGCCACGGCGACGCCGGCCCGGGGGAGCGGGCGTGCGGCCTCGGCGTGCGGGGCCTCGGCGGCGGGCGCGGACGGCGTCACCCGGCCGACGGCGGTGGGGGCCGGGTCGATCGGGGAGGCCGGGTCGTCATCGGTGACCAGGGCGGTGCCCGGATCGAGAATCCCGTCCCGGGAGTCGGCGGGCACCGGAGCGTCGTCGGCGCCCGCGGGGCGATGCGGGACCGGGTCGAGGTCGACGGCTGCGTCCCCAGGTGTCGTCGTGGCCGGGTGCCCGGCGGCCGAGGTGTCCTCGGCGCGCGCTGCGTCCGCCCCGTCGTGCCCGTCCGCCGGTGCCGCGCCGTGTCGCCCGTGCTGCGCCATGCCCTGCTCCTGCTCGCTGTCCGTCACCGCTACCCCGTTCCGTCGAACTGACCGGTCAGTACAAACGCTACGCCGACGCCGCGCCCGCTGTCGCCCCGGCCCCGGGTGACCTCCGCCACGCGGCCCGCCCGGGTTGCCAGTCCCGCACCCGAGCCGTCGTACCCGCCGGACCCCGACTCGACCCCTACCCGCCGGCCCTGTCCCACCGCGCGCCCGCGGGCATGAAAGAATCCCCGCATGGCGATGAGAGAGATCCGCGTGGTCGGCGACCCGGTGCTCCGCACCCCGTGCGAACCGGTGACGACGGTCGACGACCGGGTCCGCGGACTGGTCGAGGATCTGCTGGAGACGGTGGACACCGACGGTCGCGCCGGGCTCGCCGCCAACCAGATCGGCGTCAGCCTGCGCGCCTTCTCCTGGAACATCGACGACGAGCTCGGCTACGTGCTCAACCCGGTGATCGTCGAGCTCAGCGAGGACGAGTACCAGGACGGCGACGAGGGCTGCCTGTCGGTGCCGGAGCTGTGGTTCCCGACCAAGCGCGCCTGGTACGCCCGGGTGGAGGGCACCGACCTGGACGGCAAGAAGGTGGTCGTCGAGGGCGTCGAGCTGATGGCCCGCTGCCTGCAGCACGAGGTGGATCACCTGGACGGCTACCTGTACATCGACCGCCTGGAGCGTTCGGTGCGCAAGAAGGCCATGCGGGCGATCCGCGAGCAGTTCTAGGCCGATCGGCTCGCCGGGTGGTGCGCGCCGCCCGGTGTACGGCATGATCGGGTCTGCACGCCGCGAGACCGTGTGTCGCCCGGGCGCCGGTGCGAGGTCGTTGGGGAAGACGAACCTCGAAACCGTCTGGGAGGGATGACATGGCTGGTGCGATCACCCGCGGTGTTCTTTTCGTGCACTCCGCACCCCGTGCGCTCTGCCCCCACCTGGAGTGGGCGGCGGGCAATGTCCTCGGCGTGCGCGTGTCCCTGGAGTGGACCGATCAGCCCGCCGCGCCCGGCATGTTCCGGGCCGAACTGTCCTGGCAGGGCGTGCAGGGGACTGGTGCCCGGCTGGCCTCGGCGCTGCGCGGTTGGACCCACCTGCGCTACGAGGTGACCGAGGACGCCAGCCACGGCAGCGACGGCGCCCGGTGGAGCCACACCCCCGAGCTCGGCATCTTCCACGCCCAGACCGACGTGCACGGCAACGTGGTGGTTCCGGAGAACCGGATCCGGGCCGCCCTGGAGTCGGCGGACGGCCGGTCGCTGCGCGAGGAACTGGACCTCGCGCTCGGGCAGGCCTGGGACGACGAGCTGGAGCCGTTCCGCTACGCCGGGGCCGGCGCGCCGGTCCGCTGGCTGCACCGGGTGGGCTAGCGCTCTACGGAAAACGCACACCCGAGCAAGTCGCCCGTCACCGCCCAAACAGCGCTCACTCCCAGGCAATCCGCAGGATTCGCCCTTAGCGTCGAGACCGTTGGATTCGATCGGATTCAATCAGTCTGGCCGTTCCGCGGCCCCGCCAGGGAGGACCCGACCATGAACCGCACCACCCGTCGCCACACGTTCGCCGTGTTGTCCGGCCTGTCCGTCGCCGTGGCCCTCGCCGCCTGCAGCAATGCGGACGCGGTGGACTCCGGCACCGACACCGGATCCGACACCGGGAGCACGGACTCCGGCAGCACGGACTCCGGCAGCACCGGCTCCGGTAGCACCGGCTCCGGCGACTACACCGACGGCACCTACACCGCCGAGGGCTCCTACTCCTCGCCGGGCGGCCAGGAGACGATCGGGGTCGAGGTCACCGTCGCCGACGGCACCGTCACCGCAGTCACGGTCACCCCGGAGGCCACCAGTGGGAACGCCGCCCGGTTCCAGGAGGACTTCGCCGAAGCGATCTCCGATCAGGTGGTCGGTCAGGAGCTGGCCGGTCTCAGCGTGGACAAGGTCTCCGGCTCCTCGCTGACCGGCGACGGCTTCAACGCCGCCCTCGACCAGATCCGTGCCGATGCCGCCGCCTAGCACCCGCTTCCAGGCCATCGGCACCCACTGGGTGCTGGACACCGACCGGGCGCTGGACGCCGACGACCTGGCCGCGGTGCACGACCGGATCGCGCGCTTCGACCTGGACTGGTCGCGGTTCCGCCGGGACTCCTGGGTCCGCCTGGTCGCCGAGGCCGGCGCGGGGACCTACGAGCTGCCCCCGGACGCCGCACCCCTGCTGGCCGCCTACGACACCGCCGACCGCTGCACCGGCGGCGCGGTCTCCCCGCTGGTCGGCCGCACCCTCGAAACGCTGGGCTACGACCCGGACTACCGGCTGCGCCCGCACTGGGAACCCGACGGTGCCCTCACCACGCTGCCCGCCCCGGCCTGGTCCGAGGTCCGCCGGGCCGATGGCCGGATCAGCCTGCCGAGCGCGGCCCTGATCGATGTGGGCGCGGCGGGCAAGGGCTACCTGGTCGACCTGATCAGCGCGCTGCTGACCGAGCGCGGCGTGACCGGCCACGTGGTGGACGCCGGGGGAGACCTCCGGGTGCAGGGCTCCACGCTGCGGGTCGCGCTGGAGGACCCGGCGGACCCGACCCGCGCGCTCGGCGTGCTCCGGGTGGCCGACGGTGCGATCGCCGGTTCGGCGCCCAACCGCCGGGCGTGGGGCCCGGGACTGCACCACGTGGTCGACGCCCGCACCGGCCGTCCCACCGACCGGGTGCTGGCCGCCTGGGCGGTGGCTCCGGACGCGCTGACCGCCGACATCGCCGCCACCGCACTGTTCTTCGCCGAACCCGAGCTGGTGGCAGCCCGGTTCGGTATCCGCTACGTGGTCCTGGACGCCGAGCGCCGACTGCGCTGGTCGCTGGACCTGGACGGGGAGGTGTTCGCATGATCGTGCGCACCACCGCCTGGCTGGACGAACGCCTCGGCCGGGTCACCATGTACCGGCTGCTCACCCTCGGCCTGTCCGCCCTCGCCGCGATCGCGGTGATCCTGGCCGCCACCGGCGCGCTGTTCTTCCGGCCGCTGGACATGCTGCTCAGCCTGGCGGTCGCCCTGGTGTCCTCAGCGGTCTCCGGCTACCTGGCCGGCCGGTTGTTCCGGACCGAGCCGCACGCCGAATCCACGCTGATCACCGGCCTGATCCTGTTCTTCCTGTTCTGGCCGACCAGCGAACCGCGCTATCTCGGGGCGCTCGCCTTGGCGGCGGTGATCGCCAACCTGAGCAAGTACCTGATCGCCTGGCGGGGGCGGCACCTGCTCAACCCCGCCGCGGCCGGCGCCCTGGTGATCGGGCTGACCGGGCTGGACGCCACCACCTGGTGGGTGGCCGACCCGGTGCTGCTGGCCCCGGTGCTGGTGCTGGCCGTGCTGATCGTGATCCGCACCCGGACGTTCGCGCTGGTCGGCATGTTCGTGGCGGTGGCGCTGCTGGCGATCGCGGTCCGGCTGACCGTGGAGGGCGAGGCCTTCGGACCGGCACTGTGGTCCGCGATCACCTCCTACCCGGTGCTGTTCCTGGGCACCGTGATGCTGACCGAACCGCTCACCCTGCCGCCGCGGCGCTGGCAGCGGCTGACCGAGGCGGTGCTGGTGGCCGCGCTGACGGCGGTGCCGTTCAGCATCGGGCCGCTGGTCAACACCCCGGAGCTGGCGCTGATCGCCGGGAACCTGTTCGGATTCGCCTGGGGCCAGCACGGCGCGATCCGGCTCACCCTGGTGGAGCACCGCCAGGTCGGGTCGCGCACCCACGAACTGCGGCTCCGGGCGGACCGGCCGGTGCGGTTCCGGGCCGGTCAGTACGTGGAGTTGACCGTGCCGCACGACCACCCGGACCGGCGCGGCATCCGGCGGGTGTTCAGCATCTCCTGCGCACCGCGGGCCGGGGAGCTGACCGTGGCACTCACCGTCCCCGAACGGCCGAGCAGCTTCAAGCGCGCCCTGGTCGAACTCCCGGTCGGTGCCCGGCTGCGGGCCACCGGGGTCGGCGGTGACTTCCTGCTGCCGGCCGACCGCCGCCCGGTGCTGCTGGTCGCCGGCGGGATCGGGATCACCCCGTTCGCCAGCCAGCTGGCCGAGGACCCGGGACGTGACGCCGTCCTGGTGCACGCGGTCGGCGATCACGGCGACCTGGCCTATGCCGAGGTCTTCGGGCAGGCGGGCACCCGGGTACTGGTCGCCTCACCGACGCCCGGTGCCGACCTGCCCGCGGGCTACCTGCACCTGGGCGTGGACCGGCTGACCCTGGAGGCGCTGACCGAGGCGGTGCCCGACGCCGACCAGCGGGTGGCGTACGTGTCCGGGCCGCCGGCGATGGTGGACCACACCCGGGCGCTGCTGCGGGCCGCCGGGGTGCGCCGGGTGCGGACGGACGCCTTCAGCGGGTACTGACCGTACTGAGCGCGCTCAGTCGAAGGTCTCGGTCAGCACCGCGCGCTCGGCGTCGGTCAGGTTGGTGCTGACCAGGGTCTGGTGCAGGCCGTGGAACCGCTCGCCGAGCCGGTCCAGGTCGGCGTTCTCGGTGACCGCGAACAGCGCGGAGGTGCCCGGCACCACGTCCTGCCGGATCCGGTCCAGCTGGTCCCGGTCGATCCCGACATGGGCCAGGTGGCGGCTGATCACGCCGATCGCCGCCCCCGCCGCGGCCCCGATCACCGGCAGGAAGAACAGCGCGCCGAGCAGCAGGCCCCACAGTGCACCCCAGCCGGTGGCCCGCTTCTCGTCGTCGTGGGAGTGGTGCACCGCCGGCTTGGCCGCACCCTCGGGCCAGCTGACCACAGCGTGGTCGATCACCGTCACCAGGTCCTCGTGTTCAGCGTCCACCAGGATGCGGGCGGCACGCTCGGCGCCGTCGGTGGTGTCGAACTTCCACACGGTGAAGGTGGTCATGGCTGCTCCCGGTGCGTCGATGGTCTCGGCACCAGCCTGCTGACCGCCGGGACCGGCCGCCTCGCCCGCCGGGGGTGAACGCGCCGACGGCCCGGACCCCACGGGGGATCCGGGCCGCCGGCGAGCGGGCTCAGTGGTTGGTGACCACCAGGGCCACGTTGTGACCGCCGAAGCCGAAGCTGTTGTTGATCACCGCGAGGTCGCCGGCCGGCAGGTCGCGCGGAGTGTCGCGGACCAGGTCCAGCACCAGCTCCGGGTCCGGGGTGACCACGTTGATGGTCGGCGGGGCCTTGCGGTCGGCGATCGCCATCACCGAGAACAACGTCTCCAGGGCGCCCGCGCCGCCCAGCAGGTGCCCGGTCATCGACTTGGTCGCCGACAACACCGCGCCGTCCGCGGCCGAGCCCAGGGTCTCGCGCACCGACCGGGCCTCGATCAGGTCGCCGACCTTGGTGGAGGTGGCGTGGGCGTTCACGTGCCGCACGTCCGCCGGGGTGACGTCGGCATCCTTCAGCGCCATCCGCATCGCGGCGATCTGGCCGCGGCCGTTCGGCTCCGGGGAGGTGATGTGGTACCCGTCGGAGGACAGGCCGACGCCGGAGATCTCGGCGTAGATCCGAGCGCCGCGGGCCTTCGCGTGCTCCTCGGACTCCAGCACCAGCACCGCGGCGCCCTCACCGATCACGAAGCCGTCCCGGTCGACGTCGTAGGGCCGGCTGGCGCCCTGCGGGTCGTCGTTGCGGGTGGACAGCGTGCGGGAGGCGGCGAAGGCGGCGATCGGCATCGGGTGGATGACCGCCTCGGTGCCACCGGCCACCACGACGTCGGCGCGGCCGGACCGGATCATGTCCACCGCATAGCCGATCGCCTCGGCACCCGACGCGCAGGCGGAGACCATCGCGTGCGCACCGGCGCGGGCGCCCAGCTCCAGCTCCACGTAGGCGGAGGGGGAGTTCGGCATCAGCATCGGCACGGTCATCGGCAGCACCCGGCGGGCGCCCTTCTCCCGCAGCGTGTCCCAGCCGTCCAGCGTGGTCCAGATCCCGCCGATGCCGGAGGAGACCACCACGCCGAGCCGGTCCAGGTCGACCTCCGGGGTGCCGGCGTCCGACCAGGCCTCCCGGCTGGCGATCATCGCGTACTGCGCCGAGGGGTCCATCTTCTTCAGCTCGGGCCGGGGGAGGACCTCGGCCGGGTCGACCTTGATGGTCGCGGCGAAGTTGACCGGGATGTCGTACTTCTCGGCCCAGTCGTTGGCCATGGTCCGCGCACCCGAGGTTCCGGCCAGGGCGGCCTGCCAGGTGCTCGCGGCGTCCCCGCCGAGGGGCGTGGTGGCGCCGAGGCCGGTGACGACGACTCGCGTGCTCATGGTGTGGCTCCTGTGTCAGATGCGGGGCTGAAAGGCACACCGGGGTCGCGCCGTGCCGTCGTGGGGCACAGCACGACCCCGGATGGTGCGAGGGGCAGGCTCAGGCCTGTGCGCCCTCGATGAACTTCACGGCGTCGCCGACGGTGGCCAGGTTCTTGACCTCGTCGTCCGGGATCCGGACCTCGAACTTCTCCTCGGCCAGGGTGACGATGGTCATCATCGACAGCGAGTCGATGTCCAGGTCGTCGGTGAAGGACTTCTCGGGCAGGACGGAGTCGGTGGGCAGGCCGGTCTCCTCGCTGACGATCTCGGCCAGTCCGGCGAGGATCTCCTGCTCGGTGTGCGCCATCGGTTTCTCCTTGTGTGTGTGGTGCGCCCCGCACGGTCGGCGGAAGCGTGGGAACTGTACTGCGGTCGCGCCCCTGCTCAGGGGAGCACGACCACCTGTGCTGCGTAGACCAGGCCGGCGCCGAAGCCGATCTGGAGCGCCAGGGCGCCGCTGGAGACCTGGCCCTCGCGCAGCAGCCGCTCGGTCGCCAGCGGGATCGAGGCGGCGGAGGTGTTGCCGGTGTCGGCGATGTCACGGGCGACCGCGACCGACTCCGGCAGCTTCAGCTGCTTGATCATCTGGTCGATGATCCGCATGTTCGCCTGGTGCGGGATGAAGGCGTCGATCTGGTCGGCGGTGACACCGGCCGCGTCCAGGGCCTTCTGCGCCACCGGGGCCATCTGCCAGACCGCCCACTTGAACACGCTCGGGCCCTCCTGGCGCAGGGTCGGCCAGCCGGCGCCGTTGTCCCGCACGTCGATCCAGGAGTGGGTCTGCCGGATCGCCTGCGACTGTGCGCCGTCCGAGCCCCAGACGGTCGGGCCGATGCCGGGGATGTCCGAGGGGCCGACCACGACCGCACCCGCGCCGTCACCGAGCAGGAAGGAGATGCTGCGGTCGGTCGGGTCGATGAAGTCGCTCATCTTCTCCGCGCCGATCACCAGCACGTGCCGGGCATTGCCCGACCGCACCAGCGCGTCCGCCTGGCCGATGCCGTAGCAGTAGCCCGCGCAGGCCGCCGAGATGTCGAAGGCCGCCGCGGGGGTGGCGCCCAGCCGGTCGGCCAGGATCGCCGCCCCGGACGGGGTCTGGTGGAAGTAGGTGACGGTGGACAGGATCACCGCGTCGATGTCCGCACCGGTCAGGCCCGCGTTCGCGATCGCCTCCCGGCCGGCCCGCTCCGCCAGGTCCAGCACGTCGGTGTCCGCCCCGGCCCGGGTCCGGGTCACGATGCCGGTGCGCTGGCGGATCCACTCGTCGGAGGAGTCGATCGGGCCGACCAGGTCATCGTTCGGGACGACGTTCTCGCCGCGGGCGGCGCCCAGGCCGAGGATCCGCGTGTGGGCGGGCCCGGTGGCCTGGGTCAGGGTGGGACGGCTCACTTCGCGTTCTCCTGGGATCCATCGGTGTGCAGGTGCGCCGCGACCAGGTCGCGGGCGGCGGGCAGGTCCTCGGGCGAGGTGATCGCCAGGGTCTCCACCCCCGGCAGGCTACGCCGGGCCAGGCCCTTGAGGACACCACCCGGGGCGAGCTCCAGCAGCGCGGTCACGCCCAGCTCGGCCAGGGTGGCCTGGCACAGGTCCCAGCGCACCGGGGCGGCGATCTGCCGGACCAGGGTGCCGAGCACGTCGGCGTCCTCGGCGTAGACCGACCCGTCGGCGTTGGTGAGGAACCGGGTGCGCGGTGCGGCGTGCGGCCAGTCCGCGGCCACCGCACCGAAGGCGTCCAGCGCGGACTGCATGAACGGGGTGTGGAACGCGCCGGCGACCTGAAGCGGGATGACCCGGGCCCGGGCCGGCGGGTCCTGCGCGAAGGCGGCGATCGCGTCCAGCGACCCGGCGGCGACGATCTGACCACCGCCGTTGACGTTGGCCGGCCACAGCCCGGCGGCCTCGATCGCCGCGGTCACCTCGGCCGGGTCGCCACCGAGGACGGCGGTCATCCCGGTCGGCTCCGCGGCCGCGGCCTCGGCCATGAACCGGGCGCGCTGGGTGACCAGGCCGACCGCACCGGCGTCGTCGAACACCCCGGCCACCGCCGCGGCGGCGAACTCACCCACCGAGTGACCGGCGGTGGCGTCCGGCAGCAGCGGCTCACCGAGCTCGTCCTCCAGCGCCCGCAGGGACAGCAGGGAGGTGGACACGATCAGCGGCTGGGCCACCGCGGTGTCCCGGATCGTCTCCGCGTCCGAGGTGGTGCCGTGGGCGGTCAGGTCCAGCCCCGCAGCCTCGGAGAGGGCGGCGAGCCGGTCGGCGGTGCCGGGCAGCTCCAGCCAGGGGCCGAGCATGCCGGGGGTCTGGGCGCCCTGTCCCGGGCAGACGATCGCAAGCACCCGACCACTCTGCCCGGTCCGTCCCGATCCGTGGGGACACGACCCGCACCAAGCTGTCGGCGGGGGATTGTGTGCCTCCCACAAAGCCGCGGTCAGCCCGGACGGTGGTCCAACCGGCCGACCGCCAGCGCGGTCTGCAGCACGAACGCCTCCCGGGGGTCCAGCGGATCCCAGCCGGTGACCTCGGCGACCCGGCGCAGGCGGTACCGCACGGTGTTCGGGTGCACGTACAGCGTCCGGGCGGCGGCCTCCAGCGAGCGTCCCGCCCCGACATAGGCGCCCAGGGTCTCCAGCAGCGACCCGGTGCTGGCCAGCAGCGGGAGGTACGCCTGCTCGATCAGCACCACCCGGGCCGCCGGGTCGCCGACCAGCACCCGCTCGGGCAGCAGGTCGTTCGCCGCCACCGGCCGCGGGGCCTGCGGCCAGGCGGGCACCGCGACCAGCCCGGCCAGCGCCGACCGGGCGGAGCGTGCCGCGTCGGCCAGATCATCGCCGATCGGCCCGAAGATCACCGGGCCCGGCCCGAACCGTGGCAGCAGCGACTCCGCCGCCGCCCGCAGGTCACCGGTGCCGCCCAGGAAGATCACCAGCCGCTCGCCCTGGATGCCGACCAGCGCATCGTCCGCCGCTCGCCGGGTCGCCCGCCGCAGCTCTGAGGTTCGCACGTCGTCCAGCGGTTCGCCGGTGGTGCCGACCACCACCATGGTGTGCCCGCGACCGCTCCAGCCGAGGGCGGCCACCCGCGACCGCAGCGAGTCGTCGACGTCCCCGCGCAGCAGCGCGTCCACCACCAGCGCCTCCAGCCGGGCATCCCACGCGCCGCGGATCTCCGCCGCCCGGGCGTAGACCTCCGCGGCCGAGAACGCCACCTCCCGCGAGTAGCGCAGCACGGCCTCCAGCAGGTCACGCTCCGCCCCGGGTGCCGCCAGCTTCTCCGCATGCGCCTCCACCACGTCCACCACCACCCGGACCAGCTGCAGGGTGTGCTGCAGCGAGATCGACCGGGTCAGCTCCGGCGGGGCGGTGGCGAAGATCTCGCCCACCCCGTGCGGCGGCTTGGACGGGTCGGCGAACCAGGTGACGAAGGCGGTGATACCGGCCTGGGCGACCAGTCCGACCCAGGACCGGTCGTCGGCCGGCAACGCGCGGTACCAGTCCAGGTCCTCGTCCAGCCGGCGCATCGCCGCGGCGGCCAACACCCCGGAACCGTCCCGCAGCCGGCGCAGCGTCTCCCCGTTGGAGGCGTCCGGGGCGGTGGCGATGCGGCCCGCACGGGTCCGGTTGCGCGCGGGGGAGACCCCCGCCTCGACGTCACCGGCAGCGCTCGGACGGACGGAATCTGGCATGGGGCCGAGCATACGGGTCGGTTGTGGACAATCCACAAAGGACGCGGACCGAACGCCCGGACTTCGCCCGGTTCACGGGGCCCGCCGCCGTCGATGCCGATAGTGTCGCGTCATGGCTCTGCTGCCCCGACTCCGCCGGCTGCTCGGCCGCCCCGCGTCCACGAGCCGGGTCGGCGCCCGCCGTCCCGGCTCCAGCCGACACGGTGATGTCCCCCAGGAGGACGCCCTCCGCGCCGCCCTCGGTGACGACCCCAACGATGAGCGCGCGTTCGCCGCCCTGGCCGAGATCGTCCGCCGGCACGCCGTCACCGGCACCGGCGACGACCCGCTGACCGCCGACGCCGAGGACACCGGCCCGGACGGTGCCCCGGCCGACCCGGACGCCGGCGACGCCCTGCGCGCCGCCCAGGCCGAACGCCAGCGCGCCGCCGACCTGGCCGTCTGGGCGCTGGGTGAGGAACTGTCCGGCAACCCGCGCGCCTGGTACCCCCTGGTCGAGGTCGCCCGGCTCTCGGTCCGCGACGACCTGGAGGGCACGCTCCGCCGCCTGACCACCGCCGCCGAGCGCGACCCCTCCGGCAAGGCACTGGTCGCCGGTCTGCGCCTGCTGCGCGAGGCCGGGCTGCCGGTCGAGGCGCTCAACCTCGGCACCGGCCACTGGCACCCCCGCGAGCACGACCCCGAGGTCGGCCGCCAGCTGGTGCTCGCCGCGGTCGAGGCCGACCGCCCGCTGGACGCGAAGCAGCACCTGGCCTCGCTGGATCTGGCCCCGCACCCCGCCCGCACCGCGGCGATGCGCGAGGAACTGGCCGCCCTGGTCGCCCGCGCCGAGGACCAGCCCCAGAGCTGACCGCCCCTGGCCGCGCGGTGCGTGCGCGGCCGGCCCGGTCGCCGAGGGCGCAGCTCCGGTTGCCCGACAGGCGACCCGACCGCCGCGAACAGCGCCCTCGGCGCGCCGTTCCCCGCGACTGGGAAACGAGCCCCGCCGAGGGCCTGCCGTGCGGGCCGCTCCGCACGAGTGCGAAGAACACGCCGAACGCGATCCGATTCGTTCGGCGTGTTCTTCGCATTCGACGCGCGCGCTGCCTGGCCGGCCCGGTCGCCGAGGGCGCAGCTCCGGGTGGCCAGCGCGCCGTCAGACCACCGTGAACTGCGCCCTCGGCGCGCGCCGGACCTGGGAGGTGACCCGCGGGCGGCCCGAGCCGGGCGGACGCTGCGCCGCGCATGCGAGAGGCCCCGCATCCGGGCGGATGCGGGGCCTCTGGCCATGCGGGGGTCAGCCGGTCAGGCGTCGCCGCCCGCGTTGCCGGAGGTGCCGGCGTTCACGTCGTGCAGGCGGTACTGCTCGATCGCGCGGGCCGGGGCGTCCGCGTCGACCTTGCCCTCGCGGGCGAGCTGCTGCAGCACCCGGACCACGGTGGACGGGCCGTCGATCTTGAAGTGACGACGCGCCGCCGCGCGGGTGTCGGAGAAGCCGAAACCGTCCGCACCGAGGGTGGCGTACCGGCCGGGGATCCACTCGCGCACCTGGTCGGCCACGAGGTGGTCGTAGTCGGTGGTGGCGACGAACGGGCCCTCGGCGTCCTGGAGCTTGCGGGTCAGGTACGGGACCTGCACCTCGGCACCGGGGTTGAGGAAGGCGTGCTGGTCGGCGGCCAGGGCCTCGCGACGCAGCTCGGACCAGCTGGTGACCGACCAGACCGCGGCGTTCACGCCCCAGTCCTCGGCGAGCAGCTGCTTGGCCTCCAGAGCCCACGGCACCGCCACACCGGAGGCGAGGATCTGGGCCTTGACGCCCTCGCCCTCGGCCGGGGACAGCAGGTAGATGCCCTTGAGGATGCCGTCGACGTCCACGTTCTCCGGCTCGGCCGGCTGGACGATCGGCTCGTTGTACACCGTGAGGTAGTACATGACATCCGGGTCGCGGGGGTCGTCCTGGCCGTACATCCGCTGGATGCCGTCCCGGACGATGTGCCGGATCTCGTAGCCGTAGGCCGGGTCGTAGTGCACGACGTGCGGCATGGTCCCGGCGATCAGCGGGGAGTGCCCGTCGGCGTGCTGCAGGCCCTCACCGGTCAGGGTGGTGCGGCCGGCGGTGGCGCCGATCAGGAAGCCGCGGGCCATCTGGTCCCCGGCCGCCCAGAACTGGTCGGCGGTGCGCTGGAACCCGAACATCGAGTAGTAGAAGTAGAACGGGATCAGCGGCTCGCCGTGGGTGGCGTAGGACGTGCCGACCGACTGGAACGCGGCCGCGGAACCGGCCTCGTTGATGCCGGTGTGCATGATCTGGCCGGACTCGGACTCCTTGTAGGAGAGCATCAGGTCGCGGTCGACCGCCAGGTAGTTCTGGCCGTTGGTGTTGAAGATCTTCGCGCTGGGGAAGATCGAGTCCAGGCCGAAGGTACGCGCCTCGTCCGGGATGACCGGGACCAGCCGCTTGCCGAACTCCTTGTCCTTGACCAGGTCCTTGAACAGCCGGACCAGGGCCATGGTGGTGGCGACCTCCTGGTGACCGGAGCCCTTCTTGAGCAGCTCGTAGGCCTTCTCACCGGGCAGGGTCAGCGGGGTGTGCTTGGTCCGGCGCTCCGGGACGTAGCCGCCCAGGGCCCGGCGGCGCTCCTGCATGTACTGGATCGCCGGGTCGTCCTGGCCGGGGTGGTAGTACGGCGGCAGGTACGGGTTCTCGTCGATCTGCTCGTCGCTGATCGGGATGTGCAGCGAGTCGCGCAGGGTCTTCAGCTCGTCCGCCTTGAGCTTCTTCATCTGGTGCGTGGCGTTGCGGCCGGCGAAGCCCGAGCCCAGGCCGTAGCCCTTGACGGTGTGCGCCAGGATCACGGTCGGCTGGCCGGTGTGCTCGCGGGCGGCCTTGTACGCGGCGAAGATCTTGCGGTAGTCGTGGCCACCGCGCTTCATCGCCCAGATCTCGTCGTCGGTCATCTTCTCGACCAGCGCCTTGGTGCGCGGGTCGCGGCCGAAGAAGTGCTCGCGGATGAACGCGCCGTTCTCCGCACGGTAGGTCTGGTAGTCGCCGTCGGGGGTCTCACCCATCAGGTGGACCAGCGCACGGTCCTTGTCGGCGTTGAGCAGGGCGTCCCACTCGCGGCCCCAGATCACCTTGATCACGTTCCAGCCCGCGCCGCGGAACTGCGCCTCGAGCTCCTGGATGATCTTGCCGTTGCCGCGCACCGGGCCGTCGAGGCGCTGCAGGTTGCAGTTCACCACGAAGGTCAGGTTGTCCAGGCCCTGCTGGGCGGCGTGCTGGAGCATGCCGCGGGACTCCGGCTCGTCCATCTCGCCGTCGCCGAGGAACGCCCAGACGTCCTGCTGGCTGGTGTCCTTGATCCCGCGCAGGTGCAGGTAGCGGTTGGTCCACGCCTGGTAGATCGCCGACGCCGGGCCCAGGCCCATCGACACGGTCGGGAACTCCCAGAAGTCCGGCATCAGCCGCGGGTGCGGGTAGGACGGCAGGCCGCCACCCGGGTGCGACATCTCCTGGCGGAAGCCGTCGAGCTGGTGCTCGGTCAGCCGGCCCTCCAGGTATGCGCGGGAGTAGACGCCGGGGGAGGCGTGACCCTGGAAGTAGATCTGGTCGCCGCCGCCGGGGTGGTCCTTGCCGCGGAAGAAGTGGTTCAGGCCGACCTCGTACAGCGTCGACACCGAGGCGTAGGACGAGATGTGCCCGCCGACCGCCACACCGGGCCGCTGTGCCCGGGTCACCATCACCGCGGCGTTCCAGCGGTTCCAGGAGCGGTACTTGCGCTCCAGGACCTCGTCGCCGGGGAAGTACGGCTCGTCGTGCACACCGATGGTGTTCACGTAGGGGGTGTTGAGCTCCTGCGGGATGCTGACGTTGCGCTCACGTGCGCGCTTCAGCATGTTCAGCAGCACGTACCGCGCCCGCGGCCCGCCCTTGTCGTCGATGAGTCCGTCGATGGACTCGACCCACTCCGAGGTCTCCTCGGGGTCGACATCCGGTACCTGGCTCAGCAGGCCGTTGATGAGCGGCCCGCGCCCGTCATTGGAAGCCACCAGTGCTCCTCGTCTCTCCACGCTGTGCGGGCCGGTCGGCCCCGATGCGCATCTCGGCCCGCGCCGGACATGTCAGGTCTGTCGTCAGGAGGACGGCTGGCGCGGGTGCACCCATTCTGTTCCGTCTCTGGGTCGAAAGTCTCCCTGTCCGGCGGACCGGAGGCGTGATGTCCGTGACAATCGACCCGATCGGGGGTGGCCCTGGTCACGTTTGTCCACAGCTCGCCGCAGCGGGCACATGGTCCCCAGCCTGCCCTGCCACCACGCGCGCGAGGGTCCCGGTGGGCTACCGTTCGGTGATCGAGCGAGCGCACCGCCCACCCGGGGTGGTGTCCGACGGAAGGAACAGGCGGGACGTGGCGACCAGCACGGGCGACGCCCCTCAGGGGGCTGGCCGACTCGGGTACACCACCGGACAGGTGGTCCAGGAGTTCGGTTATGACGACGACGTGGACGAGGCGCTCCGCTCCGGACTGGAGGAGATCACCGGCTCCGCCCTCGTCGACGAGGACTACGACGACGTGGTCGACGGCGTGATCATCTGGCACCGGGACGACGACGGCGACCTCGCCGACACCCTGGTGGACGCGCTGACCGTCCTGGACGACGGCGGTCTGATCTGGGTGTTCACCCCGAAGCCGGGCCGGTCCGGCCACGTGGGCCACGACGACATCCAGGAGGCCGGCACCACCGCCGGCCTGCACGCCACCAGCACGTTCTCCATCGCGGACGACTGGTCGGCCACCCGGATGGGTTCCCGCGGCCGCGGACGCTGAGCATGGACGGCAGCGACACGCCCGGGATGCTCACCACCGGTGAGACGCCCCGGCAGGTGCCGCTGACCGAGCACACCGGTCGCCAGGTCACCCTCGGTGGCCCGGCCGCACGCCCGGTGCTGGCGGTGTTCGTGCCGTTCGCGTTCTCCCCGGTGTGCAGCGACGAGCTGTCCCGGCTGAACACCGTGCTGCCGGAGCTGACCGCCGCGGCCGATGTGGTCGCGGTGTCCTGCGACCCGGTGGCCTCACTGCGGGCCTGGGCCGACCACGACGGTCTCGGCTTCCCGCTGCTGTCCGACTTCTGGCCGCACGGTGCTGCCGCCCAGACGTACGGGGTGTTCGACCCGGAGCAGGGCCACGCCCGGCGGGCCAGCGTGCTGCTGGACACCGAGGGCGTGATCCGGTGGACGACGCTCTCGCCGGCCGGGAAGGGCCGGGACCCGCAGCTGTATCTGGCGGCGGTGGGCCGGCTGGTCGGTGGGTGACCTCGCGTCCCCGGCGTCCCGGGTAGGCTGACGCACCCCACGAGGGGCCTGTAGCTCAGTTGGTCAGAGCGCCGCGCTTACACCGCGGAGGTCGCCGGTTCGAGCCCGGCCGGGCCCACCCAGAGGCCTCCGTGAGCCCTGATCCGCGCGCGACCACCAGGGGGATCGTGTCGGACCCCGTCGCTACGTTGCCCCCATGAGCGACATCATCAGACACGAGATCATCGAGGAATGGGCGCACGCGGGCGTGGTCGAGGCCGGTGGCTTCGTCTTCGTCTCCTACTGCGTGGGCAACACCGAGGGCACCACTTCCGAGCAGGTGCACGGTGCCCTGGACAACCTGGAGGCACGGCTGACCTCGATCGGCATGAGCCTGGCCGACGTGGTGAAGGTGGACGCGCTGTTCGCCGACGTCTGGGAGATCCCGGCGATGGAGGAGGCGTTCCGGGTCCGGTTCACCGCGGGCTACCCGGCACGCAAGTCGATCCAGACCGTGTTCGCGCACGAGGGCCTGCGGTTCCAGCTGGACGCGATCGCCCGCCGCCCGCAGGACTGACCGGGTCGTGGTCAGCGGCCCCGGAGTGCCCGGCGGATCTTCTTGATCGCCCAGTCGCTGTGGCTGGGACTGGCCGAGATCAGGTAGCTGGCCAGGTGCGTGCTGCCGGTCCACGGGAAGTGCTTCTTCTCGAACAGCTCCTGCTCGCTGAACGACTCGGCGAGGGCGAGCAGCTCCGCGTGGCTGGCCCGGGCCTGGTCGGCCGCCTCGCGGTAGGAGCTGTCCCGGTGGGCCGTGCGGATCGCGGCGTTCAGCTCGCCGTAGTTCGCCCAGGTGTACGGCGGTGGCAGGAACGGGCGCGGGTCGCCGCCCAGGTTCGCGGCGACCCAGTCCAGGGCCAGGCGGTGCCAGGCGTGCAGGTGCACCAGCACGTCGTGCAGATCGGTGTCGCGGGACCAATGCGCCTCGGTGAGCTTCGGGTCACCGCCGAAGTCGAGGACCAGCGCCTCGGGTCCGCCCGGGATGGTGTCGATGGTCTGCCAGAGGGCGGCCCACCGGTCCCGGGTGGCGGCGATCAGCTCGGTCTTGGTGGTCGGCCTGGGCATGCGGTCACGGTAGCGCCGGTGCCACCCGCGCCGCGCCGGTCAGGGCGCGTACACCCGCACCCGCCGGTCCCGCACCGTGAGCGTCACGTCCGCGCCGTCCGGGACGTCCACCAGTTCGCCGTCCACCGCGACCTGCTGCGCACCTGCCAGCCGCAGGGTGCGCAGCCCGCGCCGCCGGGCCACCCCGGGGATCCGCACGGTCCACTCCCCGCCGGAGGTCCCGGCACCGAACAACCAGCCGTCCAGGGTGTGGCTGCCGGGCACCCGGCGGCCGGGCAGCGGGGCACCGGGTTCGCCGTAGTCGCCGTTCCCGACGAACAGGGTCAGCGCGGTGACCGGCTCGCCGTCGACCGTCCACCGGGTCCGCCGGGCGCGGGTCAGTTCGGTCGCCCCGGCGGCCAGGGCGGCCACCGGCTTGGGCAGGCGGTGCAGCGCGTGGTCGCGCCGGTCGACCAGCTCCGGGTAGACGCCGGTGGAGAAGGTGTTGAGCATCGGCACCCGGGTGTCGCCGACCCGGACCTCGGCCAGGCTGACCGCGCGGCCGCCCCCACCGCGCAGCGCGATCAGGGCGTCCGCGGCGCCGTCGATGCCGAGCGCCTTGGCGAAGTGGTTGAACGTGCCGTGCGGTGCGACGAAGAACGGGATGTCGTGGTCGGCGGCGACTGCGGCGGCCACCCCGAGCGTGCCGTCACCGCCGGCGGCCCCGATCGCGGCGTACCGGCCGGAGCGCGCCGCCTCGGTCAGCAGGGCCTCGGCATCGTCGTCGTCGGCCAGGGTGTGCACGTGGGCGCGCGGGATCCGGTCCAGGAACTCGCGCAGGATCAGGTCCTCGATCCGGGCGGCCGGTCCGGCGCTGGGCCCGGAGTGCGGGTTGACGATCAGGTACAGGCCGTCGCCGTCCGGGAGCGCGGGCAGCTCGACCCGCTCGCTGCCACCCCGGTGCCGCTGCTCGATCCGCCGCCGCACGGTGTCCACCGCGACCGCGCTGCCGGCCCCGATCGCCGCCCCGCCGATCACGTCGGACAGCCAATGCGCCCCGACGTGCAGCCGGGAGAACGCGACCGCGCCCGCGAGTGGGGCCACCGCGGCGCCCCGGGCGGGGGAGACCAAGGTGGTGGCGGTGGCGAAGGCCACGGCGTTCGCGGTGTGCCCGGAGGGCCAGGAGGCCGACCGCGGGGTGGTCGCCAGTCGCCGGGACGCCCGGGAGGGCTGGAACACCCCGGTCGGCCGGGAGGTGTGCAGCAGGGGCTTGGCGATCAGGTTCGCGACCAGCGCCGCCCCGCCGAGCGAGAGCATGCCGGTGACCGCCGCCTTGCGGCCCTTCACCCCCGTGAGCGCGAGCCCGGCCGCCACCCCCCACCACAGCCCGCCGCCGTTGGCCGCCTCGGTCAGGTTCCGCAGCGCCCGGTCGGTCGCCGGTGAGGAGGGTGCCGCCGCGATCCTGCGGCCGACCCGCTGGTCGAGGCGACGGATCCAGCCGGGACGGGTCTCGTGGGTCACCCGACGAGTCAACCACCCAGCAGCGACCCCGCGCGCGGCTCCGCTGTCTCCAGCGCGCACAGCACCTGATCCGCGACACCGTCGGTCAGCAGGTTCGGCGGGACGTACAGCGCGGGGCCGGCGTCGGGCACGTCCACGTACTCGGTCCACACCGTCAGCACGCAGTCCTCCAGCGAGAAGTCGGCCGCCGCCGATCCGGCCGGGTCCTCGGCGGGGACCAGGTCCGGGTCGATCGGCGCCGGGTCGCGCAGCGGGACACTCGACACCAGTTGGCCGTGGTGCGGTGCGGCGCAGTCGACGAACCGGACGTGCGCCATGCCCCAGGTGGCCGCGCGGGTGCTGAGCAGGTAGCAGTCGCCGATGGTGGCGTCCTGGGCGGAGGTGGGCGCGTCGGTGATCAGGCCGGTCGGACCGGTGGTCTGCTCGCTCGGGGTCGCGGTGGGGCTCGGGGCCGGGGTGGCGGTCGGGCTCGGGGTGGCCCGCGGTGCCGCCGCCGGCTCCGCGCCGGACCGGGCGACCAGCAGCAGCACCGCCAGCGCCAACACCAGCACGGTGCCGCCGAAGGCGATCAGGAACGGGCGGGCGGTCATGGCTGCTCCAGGGAGCTCAGGGTGGCGACCGCGTCCAGGAACGCCTGTGCGGTGCCGGTGTCGAGGGCGGCGGTGATCAACTCGCGCAGGGCGGTGTCAGTCCGGTCGGTGGTCGGCAGCGCCCGGTACTCCGGCACGGCGGCGGCCTCCGCGGTCAGCACCTCCGCGCCGGGCCGGTCCGCGATCAACTCCGGCAGCAGGTCCAGGTCGGCGGGCACGATGCCGTCCTCGGCGACCAGCAGGGTGGCGCCCTCCGGGTTGGCGTTCATCCAGACCAGGAACCGGGCGGCCTGTTCGCGGTGGGCGCTCGCGGTGGTGATCGCGGTGGCGCTGCCGCCCCGGTTGGCGCCCACCGGGTCGCCGGGGGTCCACCGGGGCAGCGGTGCGATCGCCCAGCCCGCCGGTGGCCGGTCGGTGATCGCGGTGACGGCGGCCGGGTCGCCGGGGTCGGGCCCGACCACGCCCGCGGCGACCAGGTCGCCCCAGTACCCGGCGACCCGGCGGGCAGGTTCGTCGTCCCAGGACCGGGCGCCCGCCTGGGCGGTCAGACCGGCGAACCAGGCCGGGTCGTCGGCGGGCAGTCCGGCGAGCAGCAGGCCGGGATCCGCGGCGTGCAGGTCCCGGCCGAGATCGGCGTACTCCTGCCAGGTCGACGGCACCGGCAGTCCCAGGCCGGCGAGCACCTCGGGCCGGTAGGCGAGCACCAGCGGGTGGGTGTCCTGGGGCACGGCGTAGGTTGCGGTGCCGCCGAGGGTGACCGCCTGCCAGGTGCCGTCGGCGTAGCGCAGCGGGAGGTCGTAGTCGATCAGCCCGGTCAGGTCGGTCAGGGTGCCGTCGTCGACCAGGGTGGGCAGCGCGTGCAGGTCGACCTGCACCAGATCGGCGGGGTCGGCCTCCGGGCGGTACTCGACCTGGATGTCCGGGTGCACGGCGTTCCAGGCGATCACCGCCTGCTCCGCCCCCGGGGAACTGGCGGCGTACACCAGGGTGACCGGGGTGGGGGTGGGCAGCGGGGTGGCCGGGGCCGCGCACCCGCACAGGGCCGCCGCCAGCAGGGCGAGGGCGGCACGGCGGGCACGGGGCGGCACGGTCACTCCGGGGTCGGGGATGCCAGTGTCGCCCGCCCGGTGGTGCGCACGGTCCGGTCGGCGGCGAGTGCGTAGGGGTCAGGGCGCCAGGGTGAGGATCTCCGCGCCGTCCTCGGTGATCAGGACGGTGTGCTCGCTGTGCGCGGTCCGGGCGCCGGTGGCGCTGCGCAGCGTCCAGCCGTCCGCGTCGGTGACCAGCTCGTCGGTGTCCGCCATGATCCACGGCTCCAGTGCGAGCAGCAGGCCGGGGCGCAGGGTGTAGCCGCGGCCCGGGCGGCCGTCGTTGGAGATGTGCGGGTCCTGGTGCATGGTCGACCCGACCCCGTGGCCGCCGAACTCCAGGTTGATCGGGTAGCCCGCGGCGGTGAGCACCTGGCCGATCGCGTGCGACAGGTCGCCGATCCGGGCGCCGGGCCGGGCGGCGGCGATCCCGGCGGCCAGGGCGCGCTCGGTGGCGTCGATCAGGTCCAGGTCGGCCTGCGAGCCGCGCCCGCCGACCACGAAGCTGATCGCCGAGTCCGCCACGATGCCGTCCAGCGACACCGCCAGGTCCAGGGTGAGCAGGTCGCCGTCGGCCAGCCGGTAGTCATGCGGCTTGCCGTGCAGCACCGCGTCGTTCACCGAGGTGCAGATGTAGTGCCCGAACGGCCCGTCGCCGAAGGAGGGCGCGTAGTCGACGTAGCAGGACACCGCGCCGGCCTCGACGATCATGTCCCGGGTCCAGCGGTCGATCTCCAGCAGGTTGGTCCCGGCGGTGGCGCGGGCCTTCATGGTCTGCAGGATGCGCGCGACCAGGGCGCCGGTGGCCCGGGCACGGGGGAGCTCGCTGGGGCTGAGGATCTCGATCATGGGGTGCCTTCTCGCAACGGGGGCCCAACACCTATCCCGGGAAGATTATCCCGGTATTACTATCGGCGTCATGGTCCGCCTCCCGCTCACCGCCGACGACCTGGAACGGGGTCGCCGTCTGGGCGCCGTGCTGCGCCGGGCCCGGGGTGAGCGGTCGATGCTGAGTGTCGCTCTGGACGCCGGGGTCTCGCCGGAGACCCTGCGCAAGATCGAGACCGGCCGGGTCGCCACCCCCGCCTTCCCCACCATCGCCGCGATCGCCGCCGTGCTCGGCCTGTCGCTGGACGACCTCTGGGCCGAGGCCTGCACCGCCCCCACCCGCATCGCCTCCTGAGCCCCGCGCGCTCGGCGCGCTCGGCGCGCGAGTTCGGCACTCCGGCATCGACCTCGTCGACGGGGCTACCGACCTCGGAGCACCAGTCACGAACTCGGCCAGGGAGGGCTGCCGACCCCGGCGCGCAGGTCACGAATCCGGCCGGGCGGGTGGCCCGTTCGTGACCGTCCCGTGACCTCGCCGACCGGTTGTCCGGCCTGGGCGACGGTCCATCCGAGACCGCCCGGAACGCCCGCGCCGCCGACCTAGCGTGACGAACGCGGCCACCCGGACCAGGACGTCCCGGGCCGCATCAGGTCAGTTCGGCGCGCTGGATCGCGCGGGAGCCGGCGGCCGCCCCAGCGTCGGGGCCGACCGCGACGACCGCGGGCAGCTCGCCGCGAGACGACAAGGAAGGTCAATGAAGACGAGGACGACGACCTACGCCAAGGGCGTGGCAGTGGTCACCGGTGTGGCCCTGTTCGCGCTGACGGCCTGCACCTCCGGTGACCCCGAGGACCAGAGCTCCAACTCCGACAGCTTCACCACCCGTGAGGTCAGCGACGGCACGACCGACTTCGTCGTGGTGACCAACCCCGGCGACGGCCCGGTGCTGTCCTACGGCGCGGACAGCGGCATCGAGCTACTGACCGAGACCGAGGACGGCCTGGAGTACGCCTTCAAGGACATGAACGGCAACGGTGAGCTGGACGTCTGGGAGGACTGGCGGGTGGCGGCCGAGGACCGTGCCGCCGACCTGGCCGGGCAGCTGTCCATCGAGCAGATCGCCGGGCTGATGCTGTTCAGCTCGCACGAGCGTTCGCCCGCGGACGGGATCACCGACGCCCAGAAGGAGTACATGGAGCAGTCCCGGCTGCGCAATGTGCTCAACGCCGGCCCGAACGACGTCGAGGCGAATGTCACCTGGTCCAACCAGCTGCAGGCCTTCGCCGAGTCGCTGGCCACCGAGGACGAGCCCTACGTGCCGGTGAACTTCAGCTCCGATCCGCGCTCGGGCGCCGAGAGCGGCGGGGACTACAACGCCTCCGGCGACATCTCCCGCTGGCCGTCCAATCTCGGCCTGGCGGCGACCTTCGACACCGAGACCATGACCGCCTTCGCCACCGCGGTGTCGGCGGAGTACCGGGCGCTGGGCATCGGCACCGCGCTCAGCCCGCAGATCGACCTGGCCACCGACCCGCGCTGGCTGCGGGTGTCCGGCACCTTCGGGGAGAACGTCGAGCTGGCGACCGAGATGGCCCAGGCCTACGTCGAGGGCTTCCAGGCCACGCCGGACGCCGAGGGCTGGGGCGACGAGTCGGTGAACGCGATGATCAAGCACTGGGCCGGTGACGGTCCGGGCGAGGGTGGTCGTGAGTCGCACACCGAGGCCGGCAAGTACGGCGTCTACCCGGGCGACAACTTCGACGCGCACGCCGAGGTCTTCCTCGGCGCGATGGACGCGGCCGCGGTGATGACCGCCTACTCGATCGCGCTGGACGGTGAGGGGCAGCCGCTCGGCGGCGGCGACCGGATGGGCTCGGCCTACGACAGCTACCGGACCGACCTGCTGCGGCAGAACTTCTCCGGCGTGGTCGTCACCGACTGGGCCGTGACCGCCGGTGGCAGCACCGACCCGGAGGCGATGATCGGCACCTCCTGGGGCGCGGACGACCTGACGGTGGCCGAGCGCCACTACGAGATCCTGCAGAACGGCGTCGACATGTTCGGCGGCAACAACGCGGTCGAGCCGGTGCTCGAGGCCTACGACATGTGGCAGGCCGACTTCGAGGCCGGGAACACCGACGTGGACGCCGACACCCGGTTCGCCGAGTCCGGCACCCGGATCCTGGCGATGCTGTTCCAGCCCGGCCTGTACGAGAACGCCTACCTGGACCTGGACGAGTCGCAGGAGATCGTGGCCAGCCAGGACAAGATGGACGCCGGCTACCAGGCGCAGCTCGACTCGGTGGTGATGCTGAAGAACGAGGACGGCACCATCGCCGCCGCCGAGGCCGGCGACTGGTCGGACAAGACGGTCTACATCCCGCGCAACTACGACACCGGCCAGGCCGGCCTGTTCGGCCCCGGGGAGTACACCGAGGGTGAGGGCCTGACCGCGGAGATCGCCGAGGAGTACTTCGGCACCGTGGTCACCGACGAGGCCGAGACCGACGCCGACGGCCAGGTGATCAGCTACACCGCCCCCGACCTGTCCGACGTGGACCTGGTGCTGGTCGGGATGGACAGCCCGAACAGCGGCGCCGTGTTCGCCAACTCCGGCCACGACGAGGAGACCGGCGAGTGGTACCCGCTGTCCCTGCAGTACCGGCCCTACACCGCCGACGGGGAGAACGTGCGCCAGGTGTCCATCTCCGGTGACCTGCTGCCCGACGGCACGCAGGAGAACCGGTCCTACTACGGCAACACCTCGCGGGTGTCGAACGAGTCCGACCTGGACGCCTTCGAGCGTGCGGTGGCGGCGGTCGAGGCCAGCGGCAAGGACATCCCGGTGATCACCGTGCTGCGGGCGAACAACCCGACCGTCCCGGCCGAGTTCGAGGCCCGGTCGGACGCGATCCTGGTCGGCTTCGGGGTGAGCGACCAGGCGCTGATCGAGACCGCGATCGGCCTGAACGAGCCGCAGGGCCGGCTGCCGATCGCCTTCCCGGCCTCGATGGACGCGGTGGAGAAGCAGCTGGAGGACGTCCAGGAGGACACCGAGCCCTACGTCGACTCGGCCGGCAACTCCTACCTGTTCGGCTTCGGCCTGAACTACTCCGGTCCGATCTCGGACTGACCCGGCAGTACCCACCCCGCGGCGGACCGGACGACCCGGCCGCCGCGGGGTGGGCCGGCCGCGGGGTGGGCCCGGGGCCAGCAACTCATCAAGGAGCGAAGTAGACGTGAAGACCAACAAGGTCCTGACCACCGGCCTCGGCATCATGGTCGCCCTCACCGGCGCGTTCGGGCTGACCGCCTGCGGCAGCGACTCCGGCGACGGCGGCGGGACGTCCCAGAACCAGGCGGCGTCGGAGTCCGACATCGCCGAGGATCTGGAGAATGCCCGCACCGCCGTGGCCGACGCCCTGGCCGAGGACGACTCCTGGAACCAGATCATGCTGGCCAGCGACGTCACCGCCCCGACCGTGAAGTACGGCCTTCTGGTGGTGCCCTACAGCTTCTCCGAGGCGGCCTCCCGGATCCAGGGCACGGTGAACATCTCGGACGGGAAGTTCACCATCGACGGTGACTCGGCCGAGACCGGCACCACCTGGCAGATCGACCAGGACGGCGTGATCACCGAGGTCGCCGACTGATGAACGAGGCCCGCGTGAAGAAGCGCATGTCGAACAAGAAGTACCTGGCGATCTGGGTGCCGGTGCTGGCCGTGGTGACCCTGGTCGCCGTGGTGGCCAACGTCGCCCTGGTCGTCGCGGGCGGCTGGGTCGCCTCGCAGTTCGGGTCCGGGACCTACACCTTCACCAACGCCGAGGAGTCGGCGGGCTGGGACACCGAGTACTACACCGCCGACTACGGCAGCATCGAGGAGGTCGACGCCGCCGCCGAGGCGCTGGTGGAGGAGATCTCCGGCGCCGGCATCGTGCTGGCCAAGAACGAGGCCGCTGCCCTGCCGCTGGCCGCCGGGGCGAAGGTGACCATGCTGGGTCGCGCCGCCGCCGACCCGGTGTACGGCGGTGCCGGGTCCGGTTCGGTCGACACGACGTCGGCGGTGAACGCCCGGGTCGGCCTGGAGAACGCCGGCTTCGAGGTCAACGACGCCGTCTACACCGCCATCGAGACCTTCGCCGGGAAGAACCCGCGCGGGCACATCGAGATGGACAACCCGGAGGCGTCGTCGTACACCATCGGTGAGCTGCCGGTGGCCGAGTACCAGGCCCAGCAGTCCACCTTCGCCGACTACGCCGACGCCGCGGTGATCTACCTCGGCCGTCCCGGCGGTGAGGGTGGCGACCTGGCCACCGACATGGCGGGCTGGGACGACAACTACGTCGAGGGCCAGCACCAGCTGGAGCTGAACCAGGACGAGAAGGACCTGGTGGAGCTGGCCAAGGACAACTTCGACACCGTCGTGGTGGTGATCAACGCCTCCACCACGATGGAGCTCGGCCTGCTGCAGGACGACGCCGGGGTGGACGCGATCCTGCTCGCCGGGTCGCCGGGCGCCACCGGGCTGAACGCGCTGGGCCGGATCCTGTCCGGGGACATCAACCCCTCCGGCCGGACCGCGGACGTCTGGGCCGCCGACTTCACTGCGGACCCGACCTTCGTGAACTTCGGTGACTTCCAGTACGAGAACCTGTCGGTGTCCTACCCGGTGTCCGCGGTCGAGTCCGCGACCTCCAACGCCACCGTCACCGACGAGGCGACGTTCGTGAACTATGCGGAGGGCATCTACATCGGCTACCGCTACTACGAGACCGCGGCGGCCGAGGGCTTCCTGGACTACGACCAGGCGGTGGTCTACCCCTTCGGCCACGGCCTGAGCTACACCGGCTTCGACTGGCAGGTCACCGGCACCGAGCTGGGCGCGGTGGACGGCACCATCGCGGTCACCGTCCAGGTCACCAACACCGGTGACGTGGCCGGCAAGGACGTGGTGCAGCTGTACTACACCGCGCCGTACACCCCGGGCGGGATCGAGAAGTCCGAGGTCGTGCTCGGCGCCTTCGCCAAGACCGGCCTGATCGAGCCGGGCGCCAGCGAGTCCGTGACCCTGGAGCTCGGCGTCGAGGACATGGCGTCCTACGACTACCTGGGCGAGCAGGCGTACGTGCTCGAGGCCGGCGACTACGCGATCTCGCTCCGCACCGACTCGCACACCGTCGCCGCGGGCACCGAGCCGATCACCTACACCGTCGACTCCGACGTGGTGTACTCCGGCGACAACCACCGCTCCACCGACCTCGCCGAGGTCACCAACCAGTTCGACGACGTCTCGGCGCAGTTCAGCACCGAGCCGGAGGACGGCAAGATCCTGTCGATGTCCCGCGCGGACTTCGCCGGTACCTTCCCGACCGCGCCGGCCGGCGACCAGCTGGTGGCGAGCGATGCGGTGGCCGAGGGCTTCGCGGCCTGGGACTACGACGCCGTCGCGGACGCGTTCGAGGGCGACATGCCCACGACCGGCGCCAGCACCGAGCTGTCGCTGATCGACCTGCGCGGGCTGCCCAAGGACGACCCGCAGTGGGACGAGCTGCTGGACTCGCTGAGCGTCGGCGACATGACCGACATGCTGCTGAACGGCGCCTACCAGACCGCCGCGATCGGCTCGATCGGCAAGCCGCAGACCACCGAGCCGGACGGCCCGGCCGGGTTCTCCTCGTTCATCAACTCCTCGATCAACGGCGTGGCCTACCCGTCGGAGTTCCTGATCGCGCAGACCTGGGACGTCGACCTGGGCCGGGCGATGGGGGAGATGCTCGGCAACGAGGCGATGTTCAAGGACATCAACGGCTGGTACGCCCCGGCGGCCAACCTGCACCGCTCGCCGTTCGCGGGCCGCAACTTCGAGTACTACTCGGAGGACCCGTTCCTGTCCGGCGCGATGATGACCGCGGTGGCCAACGGCGCCGCGACCAAGGGGGTCTACACCACCCTCAAGCACTTCGCGCTGAACGACCAGGAGACCAACCGGGTCAACAACGGCATCGCCACCTGGGCCACCGAGCAGACCATCCGTGAGCTCTACCTCAAGCCGTTCGAGATGGCCGTCAAGAACATCTCGATGGAGGTCCCGTACCTCGCCGACGACCAGGGCACGATCGAGACGACCACGGTCGGCTCCACCGGGATCATGAGCTCGTTCAACCGGATCGGCGCCACCTGGGCCGGCGGCTCCGAGGCGCTGATGACGGACGTGCTGCGCGGGGAGTGGGGCTTCGAGGGCTTCGCCATCTCGGACTTCAACCTCTACCCGTACATGAACCCGAACCAGGGGATCAGCGCCGGCACGGACCTGACGCTCACCTTCCAGCCGTCGAAGTCCTTCGGGGACACCTCGTCGGCGAAGGCGGTCACGGACATCCGGGACGCGACCCACCACATCCTGTTCACGGTCGCGAACTCCAACGCGATGAACGGGCTGGCCCCGGGCGCCACGGTGTCCTACACCCCGCCGACCTGGGTCTACCTGCAGATCGGGATCACCGCGCTGGTCGGCGTCCTGGTGCTGGCCGCGGTCGTGATGGTGGTCCGCCGGGTTCGCCGGGTCCGCAGCGGCGAGCCCGCCGCGGACTGATCGCCCCGCCCCGCCGGGCCGACGGAGCCCACCTCCGCCCGGCGGGGCGGCACCCGGGACCACTCAGCGACGAGGAGAGCACGTTGTCCACCACTCAGAGCCTGACCCTGCTGGAGAAGGCCGCGCTGCTGACCGGCAAGACGGTCTGGCAGACCCATGACCTGCCCCGGCACGGGGTGCGGTCGCTGTGGCTCGCCGACGGCCCGCACGGGGTGCGCAAGCAGGTCGGATCGGCCGATCACCTGGGGTTGAACGCCTCCGAGCCGGCCACCTGTTTCCCGACCGCCGCCGCGGTGGCCGCGAGCTGGGACGTCGAGCTGGCCGAGCGGATCGGTGCCGCACTGGGCGCCGAGGCCGCCGCGCAGGGGGTCGACGTGCTGCTCGGGCCCGGGCTGAACATCAAGCGCTCGCCGCTGGGCGGGCGCAACTTCGAGTACTTCTCCGAGGACCCGCTGCTGTCCGGGAAACTGGCCGCCGGCTACGTCCGGGGCATCCAGTCCCAGGGGGTGGCGGCCTGCCCGAAGCACTACGCGGCGAACTCCCAGGAGCTACGCCGGATGGTGTCGGACTCGGTGCTGGACCAGCGCACGCTGCGGGAGATCTACCTGGCCGGCTTCGAGATCGTGGTGCGTGAGGGCCGGCCGCGGGCACTGATGAGCGCCTACAACCTGGTCAACGGGGTGTACGCGCACGAGGACCCGTTCCTGCTGGACACCGTGCTGCGCCAGGAGTGGGGCTTCGACGGGGCGGTGGTCTCGGACTGGGGCGGGTCGAACGACGTGGTCGCCGCGGTCCGGGCCGGCGGGACGCTGGAGATGCCCGCCGCCGGGCTGGACTCGGTGCGGCAGATCGTCGCGGCGGTCCAGGACGGCCGGCTCACCGAGGCCGAGGTGGACGCCCGGGCCGAGGAGGTGCTCCGGCTGGTCGCCGGCGCCCGGCCGGATCCGGCACCCGCCCCGGACCCGGACGCCCAGCACGCGCTGGCCCGGGAGGCCGCCGCGCGCTGCGCCGTGCTGCTCAAGAATGCCGGCGACCTGCTGCCACTGGCCGCCGGGGCGCGGGTGGCGGTGGTCGGCGACTTCGCCTTCACCCCCCGCTACCAGGGCGCGGGGTCCTCGGTGGTCAACCCGACCCGGCTGGACAGTGTCACCGACCTGATCGGCGGCACCGGGCTGGACGTGGTGGCCCAGGCGCGCGGCTTCCGGCGGGACGGGGTGCCCGACGCCGCGCTCCGGGACGAAGCCGTGCGCGCCGCCCGGGACGCCGATGTGGTGCTGCTGTTCCTCGGCCTGCCGGAGATCACCGAGTCCGAGGGGATCGACCGCTCCGACCTGCAGCTGCCCGCGACCCAGATCGCCCTGCTGTCCGCGGTGGCGGCGGCCAACCCGCGGGTGGTGGTGGTGCTGGCCGGCGGCGGCGTGGTCGAGACCCCGTGGCTGGACCAGTGCCAGGCCCTGCTGCACGGTTCGCTGGCCGGCCAGGCCGGTGCGGGCGGGCTGATCGACGTCCTGACCGGGGCGGTGAACCCCTCCGGGCGGCTGGCCGAGACGGTGCCGCCGGCGCTCGCGGACACCCCGGCGGCGGCGATCTTCCCGGCCACCGGCCGCACCGCCGAGTACCGGGAGGGCCTGTACGTCGGCTACCGCTTCCACACCACCGCCGGGGTGCCGGTGGCCTTCCCGTTCGGCTTCGGGCTGTCGTACACCCGGTTCGAGCTGAGCGACCTGGCGGCGACCCCGGAATCGGCCACCGTCACCGTGACCAACACCGGCGACCGGGACGGGGCGCATGTCGTCCAGGTCTACGTCCACCGGCTCGATCCCGGCGTGCACCGGCCCACCCGCACCCTGGCCGGGTTCGCCCGGGTCGAGCTGGCGGCGGGGGAGTCCCGCCGGGTCCGGGTCGAGCTGGCGTCCTTCCGGCACTGGGATGTGGCGACCGGGGCGTGGCAGGTGGAGTCCGGCTCCTGGCAGGTGCTGGCCGGGTCGCATGTGGACGACCTGCCGCTGTCCGCGACCGTCGAGGTCACCGGCACCGTGCCGCCCCGGACCGAGGACCTGCCGGAGTGTTACCGCACCGGACAGGTCCAGCAGGTCACGGACCAGGACTTCGCTGCGTTGCTCGGCCGCCCGCTCCCGCCCGCCGATCGCTCCGGACCGCTCGGGCCGAACGACCCGCTGTCCGCGATGGCCGGGGCCCGGTCGCCACTGGCCCGGCTGGCTTTCCGGATCCTGGACTCCCGCCGCCGCGCCGCCGAGCGCAAGGGCGCCCCGGACCTGAACATCCTGTTCCTGCTCAACATGCCGTTCCGGGCGATCGGGAAGATGACCAACGGGATGGTCAGCACCGACATGGTCGCCGGGATCGTCCGAGTGGTGAACGGGCACTTCTTCACCGGCATGCGGTCCCTGGTGGCCGCCCACTTCCGCAACCGGCGCGCCAACCGCGCCACCGCCCGCGCACTGCGTGGCGAGAGCTGAAACGAGTCATCCATGGTCACCCGTCTCCGTGCTGCCTGGGCCCGCTTCGCCGAGAAGCGTCCGGGGGTGGCGCAGTTCGTCGTGTTCTTCGTGCTGAGCAACGGCATCACCGTGCTGCAGCTGGCGCTGATGCCGCTGATCAAGTGGGCCTTCTCCCACACCTCCCTGATCGACACCGCGTTCCAGATCTGGCCGGTCGGGTCGAACCCGGACGGGTCGCAGTACTACGTCTTCGACTACGCCGCCGGGCCGCTGCCCGGTGGTGGTGGCGGGCTGGCGTACTTCCTGGCGGTGCAGATCACCCTGCTGATCGCGCAGGTGATCAACTTCTTCGCCCAGCGGTCGATCACCTTCAAGTCGAACTCCTCGATGGCCAAGGCCGCGTTCTGGTACGCGCTGGCCTATGTGATCATCACGGTGCTCGCCGCCGCGGCCCAGGGCTGGTACAAGGCGCCGATCTACGACCTGTTCATCGACACCTGGGGGATGGGAGGCACCGGTGAGACCTTGGCGGACTTCGTCACGATGATCATCAACGCCGCGATCTCGTTCTGGGTGTTCTTCCCGATCTTCAAAGTGATCTTCAAGCGGGTCCCCGAGCCGGAGCCGGTCCGGTGACCCCGGTACTGACCGTCGTCGTCCCGGCCTACAACGCCGAGGACTACCTGGCGCGGGCGCTGGACTCGGTGGTCGGCACCGCCGGGGTCGAGGTGCTGGTCGTCGACGACGGCTCCACCGACGGCACCGCCGATCTGGCCCGCGGCTATGCGGACCGGGGCCTGGTCCAGCTGATCAGCCGCCCCAACGGTGGCCACGGCGCCGCGATCAACACCGGGCTGGCGCACGCCACCGGCACCCACTTCAAGGTGCTGGACGCCGACGACTGGTTCGACCGCAGTGCGCTGGAGTCGGTGCTGGACACCCTGCGCGCCCGTCCGGACCTGGACCTGCTGGTGTCGAACTTCGTGTACGAGAAGGTCGGCAAGCGGCACAAGACCCGGGTCAGCTACCTCGGCGCGCTGCCGGTGCGCGAGCAACTGACCTGGGACCGGACCGGCCCGTTCGCCAAGCGGCAGTACCTGATGATGCACGCCCTGACCTACCGCACCGCCGTGCTGCGCGCGGTCGGGCTGCGGCTGCCCGAGCACACCTTCTACGTCGACAACCTGTATGCGCTGATCCCGCTGCACCGGGTCCGGACGCTGTACTACCTGGACGTCGACCTGTACCGGTACTTCATCGGCCGGGCCGACCAGTCGGTGCAGGAGTCGGTGATGTTGCGCCGGCTGGACCAGCAGCTGCGGGTGAACTGGCTGATGATCGACCACGTCACCCGCACCCCGGTGGCCGAGCCGCGGCTGGCCCGGTACCTGCGGCACTACACCGAGATCATCTGTGCGGTGTCCTCGATCCTGCTGATCCGGGCCGGCACCCCGGAGGCCCTGGCGGAAAAGGACCTGCTGTGGTCCCGGCTGCGGGCGGCCGACCCGGTGCTGTACCGCCGGGTCCGGTGGTCCGCCCTCGGCCAGATCAGCAACCTGCCGGGCCGGGCCGGGCGGCGGGTGTCGGTGCTGGCCTACCGGGTGGCGCAGCGCGCGATCGGGTTCAGTTGACGTGTGGGGCTGGTACGGAGGCGGGCTTGATCTCGCCGGTCCCAACACTGACCATGTCCTCACGCCCGGTGCCCACCGGCCCGGGGCCCGACCGCGGGAGCTGCCGTGATCACCATCCGGATCGTCGACGACGACCCCGTCGCCGCCCAGCAGCTGGCCGGGCACATCCAGCGCTACCAGGCCGAACACGGTGAGACCTTCGCCGTCGACGTGCTGGTGGACGGCGCCCAGTTGGTGGAGCAGTACCGCCCGGACGCCGACATCCTGTTCCTGGACGTCGACATGCCGGGGATGGACGGCTTCACCGCGGCCCAGCACATCCGGCAGTTGGACAGTGACGTGGTGATCGTCTTCGTCACCGCGCTCGGGCACTACGCGATCCGCGGCTACGAGGTCGGCGCGCTGAGCTACCTGGTCAAGCCGGTGCCGTACTTCGCGTTCTCCCAGCAGCTGATGCGCAGCGTGGCCGCGGTCCGGCGCCGCCCGGTGGACGACTTCCTGGTGCTGCCCACCCGCGGCGGGTTCGCCCGGGTGCCCACCGCGGACATCCTCTACGCGGAGAGCGCCCGGCGGCACACCACCGTGCACACCGCGGAGGCGGCCTACCCGGCGCCGATCACGCTCAAGCAACTGGAGGACGACCTGGCCGGCCGGCCGTTCTACCGCAGCAACAACTGCTACGTGGTGAACCTGCGGCACGTGGCCGGCGTGCAGGAGGGCGACTGCCTGCTGGGCGACGGCACCCGGCTGGCGATCAGCCGGTCCCGGCGGCGCGGATTCATGGCCGCGCTGACCGACTACTTCGCCGGACCGACCCCGCACGGCTGGCCGGTCGGGGAGATCGCCTGAGGCGCCGACCGCCGCGTCGGGTAGACTGATCCCACCTGACCACGTGCGGGGCGTCTCCCCGCCACGGTGGCCACCGGGTGTCGCAGCCCGGTCACGCGCCTCGCGCGACGCCACTGACCTGCATCACCGTCTGCTGCCGAAGGCGCGGACCGAAGGAATCTCTCATCACTCTGCAGTCCCTTGCTGTGCCCCCGTCCGTGCCCACCCCGGTGCTCGCCGTCCCGCCGTTGCGGGTGCAGTGGCGCCAGGCCGACGACGACCTGTGGGTCGCCACCCTCGGCGGCGAGTTCGCCGGCACCCTGGCCACCGACGCCACCGGGCTCCACCACGTCACCGACCGGATCGCCCGGCCGGTGCTGACCACCTCGTCCTGGGCGCAGGCCACCGCCGCGCTGGACGCCGCCGCCCCGGTCGCCTCGCGCCGCCGTCGCCGGCGTCGTCGCAGCGCCGCCGCCCGGCCGACCGGCCGCTGATCAGACCTGCCGGAACCGGCGCACCATCGGGCAGTCGAACGGGTCGCGGGCGGACAGCCCGACCTCGTTCAGGTACCGGACCACGATCGCGTAGGACCGCAGCAGCGTGGTCTCGGTGTACGGCACCCCGTGACGGGCGCAGTGCTCGCGGACCAGCCGGCGGGCCCGGCCCAGGTGCGGGCGGGGCATGTTCGGGAACAGGTGGTGCTCGATCTGGTAGTTCAGGCCGCCCATCAGCGTGCTCATCACCCCGCCGCCGGAGATGTTGCGCGAGGTCAGCACCTGCTTGCTGAGGAAGTCGAGCTTGCTGTCCTCGCCGATGATCGCCATGCCCTTGTGGTTCGGCGCGAAGGACGCCCCCATGTACACGCCGAACACGGCCAGCTGCACCCCGAGGAAGGCGAAGGCCATCCCGACCGGCAGCAGCCAGAACACCAGCGCCGGGTACACGGTCAGCCGCACGGCCAGCACCGCCAGCTCGATCGTCCGCTGCCGCCCGCGCTCCGCGGCCCACAGGGTCCGGATCGACGTCACGTGCAGGTTCAGCCCCTCCAGGGTCAGCAGCGGGAAGAACGCCCAGCCCTGCACCCGGGTCAGCGCCGCCATCACCCGGTTCTGCCGGGCGGCGTCCTCGGGCAGGAACACGATGGTGTCCGGCGCGATGTCCGGGTCCTTGCCGCGGCGGTTCGGGTTGGCGTGGTGCCGGGAGTGCTTGGTCATCCACCAGGAGTGGCTGATCCCGACCACCCCGTTCGCCAGGATCCGGCCGAGCCGGTCGTTCGCCGGGCCGGAGTCGAACACCTGCCGGTGCGAGGCCTCGTGCGCGACGAACGCTGCCTGGGTCAGCACGATCCCGAGCGCCCCGGCGATCAGCAACTGGAACCACGAGTCGCCGAGCAGGATCGCCCCGGCCACCAGCCCGGCCAGTGCCAGCCCCAGTGCGACCAGCAGTCCGAGGTAGAAGCCGCGGGTGCGGTGCAGCAGCCCCGCCTCCCGGATCCGCCGGGACAGGTCCTGGTAGCTGCCGGTGGCGGCGGCCTGGCGCGGGCGCTGGGGGAGGGTGTCCGTGGTCATCGGGCTCCGAACGTGGTGTCGGTCGGCTTCCCAGCCGCGGCATGAGCGGAGTGCTCGTCGTTCGGATGCTGCCCGGGCCTACGTGGCTTTTGCGCCGATCGGGCGTGTGCACACGTGTGGATCACGTGTCGGTGGGCGGTCCTAGCCTGACCGGCATGAACCTCCTGCTGCTCTCGCTCGGCATCGGCGCCGTCCCGCAGTTCCTGTCCGAGGTGGCGCCGGCCCACCCGCGGATCGGCTACCTGGGCGCCGCGGCCCGGCTCTACGCAGCGGAGGACTTCGTGCTCGCCGAGCGCGCCCGGATCGAGGCGCTCGGCCACCCGGTGGTCGACGTCGACCTCGCCGAGGGACTGCCGGAGATGGACGTGCTGTACGTCGCGGGCGGCAACACCTTCGTGCTGCTGGACGACCTGCGCCGCACCGGCCAGGACCGGGTGCTGGCCGAGCGGGTGCGTGCCGGCCTGCCCTACATCGGGCTGAGCGCGGGCTCCCTGATCACCGGCCCCAGCGTCGAACCGGCCGCGCTGATGGACGACCCCGGCGATGCGCCCGGACTGACCGATCGCACCGGCCTCGCCCTGATCCCGGAGACGGTGCTGCCGCACGCCGACGGACAACTCCCGCCCTACCCGCCACAGCTGATCGCCGACACCCTGGACCGTTACGGCCGCGACCACCGGCTGATCCCGATCGCCGACGACCAGGCGGTGCGGGCCGACGACGCGGGCCGCCGGGTGGTGGCCTCGCCGTGGTGGGACCCGGCCGCCGGGTAGCCCCGGGTCACTCCACCGGTTCGATCAGCCCCGGCCCGTCGTTGGCCACGTTCCCGACCGCCCGGCCCACCTCGCGCGGGATCAGGTGCGGCTCCGGCACGTGCGCCAGCAGCGCCCCGACCTCGTCCGCGGCGGTGATCGCCGGGCTGAGCCAGTCGTCCCAGCGGTCGGCGGGCAGCAGCACCGGGCAGCGGTCGTGGATGTGGCCCAGGGCGTCGGTGGCCGGCCGGGTGATGATCGTGACCGACCACAGCCAGCGGGCCGGGTCGTCGTCGGCCTTGGTGTGGTCGCGCCACAGCTCGTAGAGCCCGGCGGCGGCCAGCGGGGCGTCGGCGTGCAGGAAGAACGGGGTCTTCGGCCCGTGCTCGTGCTTCTGCCACTCGTAGTAGCCGTCCATCGGCACCAGTGCCCGGCGGCGGGCGGCGGCCTTGCGGAACGCGGGCTTCTCCAGCACCGTCTCCGAGCGCGCGTTGATCATCCGGGAGCCGATCGAGGTGTCCTTCGCCCAGGACGGCACCAGCCCCCAGCGCACGCTGCGCAGTTGGCGCTGCACCCCGTCGTCCTCCTGGCGTTCCAGCACCACCGGGACGTCCTGGGTGGGGGCGACGTTCCAGGAGGGGGCGCGGGGTTCGCCGAGGATCCGGTCGACCAGCAGGTCACGTTCCAGGGCGTCGTCGGCACGGGTCTGCGCATAGCGGCCACACATGCCGCCAGTTTGGGCTGTTCAAGCGATTTCGGCGCTACGAGCGATACCGACGCCAGGGCTCGGCCGACGACGCCGTCGCGGCCTAGGCTTCGACTGTGCGCGCGACCCTGATCCACGGCCCCCATGACATCCGCCTCGAAGAGGTGCCCGACCCGCGGCTGCTCAGCCCCACCGACGCGATCGTCCGGGTGGTCGCCGCCTGCGTCTGCGGCTCCGACCTGTGGGGCTACCGCGGCGTGAGCCCGACCAAGGAGCCGCGCCGGATCGGGCACGAGTTCGTCGGCGTGATCGAGGAGGTCGGCGCCGGGGTGCGCGACCTGCGGCCCGGACAGTTCGTGGTGGCGCCGTTCACCGTGTCGGACGGGACCTGTGTGCACTGCCGGAACGGGGTGCACACCTCCTGCGAGCGGTCCTCCGGCTGGGGCGGCATCGATGCCGAGGGCTTCTTCACCGACGCCGGCCAGGGCGAGTACGTCAGGGTGCCACTGGCCGACGGCACCCTGGTGCCGATGCCGGAGACGCCGTCCGAGCAGCTGCTCGGCTCGGTGCTGACCCTCAGCGACGTGATGGGCACCGGTCACCACGCGGCCTTCACCGCCGGGGTGCGGCCGGGATCGACGGTGGCGGTGGTCGGCGACGGGGCGGTCGGGCTGTGCGCGGTGATCGCGGCGCGCCGACTGGGGGCCGAGCGGGTGATCGCGATGTCCCGGCACGCCGCCCGCCAGGCGCTGGCCACCGAGTTCGGGGCGACCGACATCGTGGCCGAGCGGGGTGACGAGGGCGCCGAGCGGGTCCGCGACCTGCTGGGCGGGGTCGGGCCGGACGCGGTGCTGGAGTGCGTCGGGACCAAGGAGTCGGTCGCCCAGGCGGTCGCCACTGTGCGCCCCGGCGGCCGGATCGGTGTGGTCGGCCTGCCCACCGGCGGCGGGGAGCTGCCGCTGGCGACGCTGTTCCGCGCGAACATCGGGGTGGTCGGCGGGGTGGCCCCGGTGCGGGCCTACATCGAGGAGCTGGCCCCCGACGTGTGGTCCGGCGCGATCGACCCCGGGCGGGTCTTCGACCTGGTGCTGCCGCTGGACCGGGTCGCCGAGGGCTACGCCGCGATGGACGAGCGGCGCGCGATCAAGTCGATGCTCCGGCCCTGACCGATAGATTCGGCGGCATGACGCTGACGCTGGCCGAGGTCACCCGGCTGCTGGACCGCCGTTACCCACCGCGCACCGCCGAGTCCTGGGACCGGGTGGGCCTGGTCGCCGGTGACCCGGCCCAGCCGGTGCGCCGGGTGCTGTTCGCCGTCGACCCGGTGGCGGCGGTGGTCGACGAGGCGCTGGACTGGGGCGCCGACCTGATCGTCACCCACCACCCGCTGCTGCTGCGCGGCGTGCACGCGGTCGCCGCCACCGACTACAAGGGTGCGCTGCTGCACCGGCTGATCCGCGGCGGCTGTGCGCTGTACGCCGCGCACACCAACGCCGACTCGGCCACCGGCGGGGTCGCGGACCAGCTGGCCGGGCTGCTCGGCCTGACCACCACCCGCCCGCTGGTGCCCGCCCCGGCGCAGGCGCTGGACAAGCACGTGGTCTTCGTCCCGGTGGAGCAGGCCGGGGCCCTGGTCGACGCGCTGGCCGCCGCCGGTGCCGGGGCGATCGGCGAGTACCGGC
>NZ_JAAXOX010000009.1 GCF_012396125.1 Cellulomonas denverensis
AAGATCTTCGTGGTCGACTACCGGCGCGCGTTGCTGGACGAGATCCCGCCGGAGTACCTGGGGGCGTACCTCACCTCGCACGAGCTGGCCGCGGGTGGGGGACGGACGCGGGCCACGGGGGGAGGAGGGGCGCGGTACCGTGAGCACCATGTCCCACACGCCTTCCCGTCCGTTCGGCGCGGTGCTCACCGCGATGGTCACCCCGATGACCGAGGACGGGAAGCTCGACCTGGACGCGGCCGCCGCCCTGGCGACCCACCTGGTCGACCACGGGCACGACGGCCTGGTGCTGAACGGCACCACCGGTGAGTCGCCCACCACGCACGCGCCGGAGAAGGCCGAGCTGATCCGGGTCGTGGCCGACGCGGTCGGCGACCGGGCCAGCATCGTGGCGGGCGCCGGGTCCAACGACACGCTGCACGCGGTGCGGATGGCCGACCAGGCTGCCCAGGCCGGTGCGGACGGGCTGCTGGTCGTCTCGCCGTACTACTCCCGGCCCAGCCAGGAGGGCATCGTCCGGCACGTCACCGCCGTGGCCGACGCCACCGCCCTGCCGGTGATGCTCTACGACGTGCCCGGGCGCACCGGCGTCCGGCTGGCGCAGTCCACCCTGGACGCTCTGGCCGCGCACGACCGGGTGGTCGCCGTGAAGGACGCCACCGGCGACGTCTACTCCGCTGCGACCGCCGCCGCCCGCACCGGGCTGGCCTGGTACTCCGGCGACGACAGCCTGCTGCTGCCCTTCCTCGCGCACGGCGCGGCGGGCATCGTCAGCGTGGCCGGCCACGTGGTCGGCCCGCAGTTCGCCGCGATCGTCGCGGCGTTCGACGCGGGGGACCACGCCCGCGCCCTGCAGATCTTCCTGTCGATCGCACCGGCGATCGACGCGCTCAACGGCCAGGGGTTCCAGGCGGTGGCCGCCAAGGCTGCCGTCCAGGCCCTCGGCCTGATCCCGTCCCGACACCTGCGGTTGCCGTTGGTCGCCGCCTCCGACGCTGAGGCCGAGGCGGTGCGCACCGGGTTGCGCGCCGCGGGCATCGACGTGGACGCACCGGCACTCAGCCCGCAGCACTGACCAGGAGAAGCATGTCCCACCCGCACCCCGATCTGACCCCCCCGCCCGCACTCCCGAAGGGGGCTCTGCGGATCGTCGCCCTCGGTGGTCTCGGTGAGGTCGGCCGCAACATGGCCGTGCTGGAGTACGACGGCCGGCTGCTCATCATCGACTGCGGCGTCCTCTTCCCCGAGGACCACCAGCCCGGCGTCGACCTGATCCTGCCGGACTTCGAGTACATCAAGGACCGGATGCACCTGGTCGACGGGATCGTGCTCACCCACGGTCACGAGGACCACATCGGCGCGGTGCCCTACCTGCTGCGGCTGCGCTCGGACATCCCGCTGATCGGCTCGCAGCTGACCCTGGCGTTCGTCGAGGCGAAGCTCAAGGAGCACCGGATCACCCCGCTGACCCTGGCGGTCAAGGAGGGGCAGACCGAGCAGGTCGGCGCGTTCTCCTGCGAGTTCGTGGCGGTGAACCACTCGATCCCGGACGCGCTAGCCGTGGCGGTCACCACCGGCGCCGGCACCGTGCTGCACACCGGCGACTTCAAGATGGACCAGCTCCCGCTGGACGGCCGGATCACCGACCTGCGCGCGTTCGCCCGGCTGGGGGAGAAGGGCGTCGACCTGTTCATGGTCGACTCCACCAACGCCGAGGTGCCCGGCTTCGTCAGCCCGGAGCGGGAGATCGGCCCGGTGCTGGACGCGGTGTTCGCCGACTCCACCCGCCGGATCGTGGTGGCGTCCTTCGCCTCGCACGTGCACCGGGTGCAGCAGGTGCTGGACGCCGCCCACGCCCACGGGCGCAAGGTGGCGCTGGTCGGCCGCTCGATGGTGCGGAACATGACGATCGCCGCGGAGCTGGGCTACCTCAAGGTCCCGCCGGGCATCCTGGTGGACGCCAAGCGGATCGACGACGTGCGCGACGACGAGCTGGTGCTGATGTGCACCGGGTCCCAGGGTGAGCCGATGGCCGCGCTCAGCCGGATCGCGAACAACGACCACAAGATCTCGGTCGGCCCCGGCGACACGGTCATCCTGGCCAGCTCGCTGATCCCGGGCAACGAGAACGCCGTGTTCCGGGTGATCAACGGCCTGACCCGGCTGGGCGCCCGCGTGGTGCACTCCGGCAACGCGAAGGTGCACGTGTCCGGGCACGCCTCCGCCGGTGAGCTGCTGTACTGCTACAACATCCTGCGGCCGAAGAACGTCATGCCGGTGCACGGCGAGGTCCGGCACCTGGTGGCCAACGGAGCCCTGGCAGTGAAGTCCGGGGTGCCCGCCGACCGGGTGGTGCTGGCCGAGGACGGCGTGGTGGTGGACCTGGTCGACGGCAAGGCGTCGGTGGTCGGCGCGGTGCCCTGCGGCTACGTGTACGTGGACGGGTCCAGCGTCGGCTCGATCACCGAGGCCGAGCTCAAGGACCGCCGGATCCTGGGCGATGAGGGCTTCATCTCGATCTTCGCGGTGGTGTCGGCGTCGGACGGCACCGTGCTGGCCCCGCCGCAGATCCAGGCCCGCGGGTTCGCCGAGGACGACGCGGTGTTCCAGACCATCCTGCCGGAGGTGACCTCCGCGCTGGAGGAGGCGCTGCGCGGCGGCGCGGTGGACACCCACCAGCTGCAGCAGATCATCCGCCGGGTGGTGGGCCGCTGGGTCTCCAACCGGCTGCGCCGCCGGCCGATGATCCTGCCGGTGGTCGTCGAGGCCTGAGACACCACGAAGCCCCCGCCGGATCGGATCCGGCGGGGGCTTCGTCGTGGGCGGTGGGTCAGCCCATGGTGTTGACGATCAGCCCGATGTGGGTGAAGTAGTTCAGCGCCCCGAACAGCAGGAACGCCAGGCCGGCCAGGCCCCAGACCCAGCCGATCACCAGGTGCAGCCAGCGGCGCGGCTTGGCCAGCGCGACCGGGAACAGCACCGAGCCGATGCCGACCAGCACGTACAGGCCGGACATGAACACGGCCTCGACCATCGGGTAGTCGGCGAACTCACCGCTGATCGGCTCCTGCGGCGGGGCGGCGAACAGCTGGTAGCCCACTCCGGCGGCGGCGATGCCGAAGGCGGCCAGGCCCAGGCCGAGCACCAGCACCGACACCGGGCCGGCGGTGCGGCGGATCACGGTCAGCGGCTCGGGGCCGGCCAGCACTTCCCGGCCGCGCTTCCACAGCCAGAACGCCGCGGCCAGCAGCAGCACGCCGAAGGCCAGCGCCGGCTCACCGAAGATGATGTTGTCGAAGGGGAACCCGCCGGCGGCCAGCGGCCAGGTCAGCGTCATGTGCAGACCGGTGGTGGTCAGCAGGGTGCCGAGCACGCCGAAGGCGAGGGCCCAGCCCTCGACGGCGATCTCGGTGGGGCGGCGCAGGATGGCCCGCGCGAGTCCGACGACCAGCAGGAGACCCGCTCCGGCGGCCACGGACATGATCGTGTTGTACGTGGGCATCTGCGCCCAGTCGATCACCAGTGCATCGTTCATGTTTCAACTATCGCACGGGCTGCGCACACGTTCTGCACAGAACGGTGTCTGTCGCATCACGTCCTGCGCCGCTCAGGTCGAGGAACGCGGCGCCTCCCGGTACGTCCGGCCCCGGTGCGCCGCCAGTTCCTTGGCCTGGGCCCGCACCCGCGCGGTGACCGACCGGCCCCAGGGCCCCCAGGGCACGGTCAGCACCCGGAGCGTGGTGGCGGTGGCCTGGGGCCGCCAGGTGCCGACCGGGATCCCGTCCACCACCACCGCCCCCGGCCGGCCCAGCACCGGCCACAGCTCCTTGCGCCGGTCCGGGTCGGGCACCAGCAGCTCCCGGTCGCGCGCCTGCAGCAGCAGGTCGAACGGCCCGAGCAACCTCACCACCGGCTCCGGCCCCGGTTCGGCCGCCGCCAGCGCGTCCAGGTCGGCGGCCAGCACCCAGGCGGGTGAGGCCTCGTGGTTCTCGTCCACCACGATCACCTCGGCCGCATCCGCCGGCCACCGGCCCCGCACGTCCCGCACCGGCGCGTCCAGGTACCCGGCCACGTGCTCCGGGGTGGTCGGGCCGAGCAGGTGCACACACGCCCGGACCAGATCCAGCCGGGCGTGCGGGTCCTCCGGCCCGGCGACCGGCGGCGGCGACAGCACCGGGGTGGACAACGGCCAGTCCGGCACCCGGCGCAGCACCGGCGGGGAGGTGTCCGGGACCAGCTCCAGCCCGGCGTGCAGCGCGGCGATCCGGAACGGCTGCTCGTAGGTGTGGGTGGCCCCGCAGCTGCGGCACCAGCGCAGGTAGGGCTCGGGCAATGCGTCGCTGAGCGCCCGGGACAGCTCGCCCTTGCTCAGCGGCTCGACCACCAGGTCGCGCATCAGGCCGGCCACCCGGGTCAGGGCGTCGGTGGCCGGGATGCCCGCCTGCTTCAGCGGCCGGTTCGCGTCGAAGATCCGCTTGCCGGCGTCCGCCTCGGAGAACGGGCGCAGCGCGGCCTCCACCGCGGGCAGCTCGGTGCGGCGATAGGCGTGCGGGGCGCCGCGCACCGTCCAGGCCAGCGCCAGCTCGCGCTCCCAGTCGGCCGGATCGGCGGGGGAGGGCACGCCGCGGTTGGCCAGCGACCAGGTGTGCGCGGCCTGACCGGTCACCTGCACCCCCAGGTCGAGCACCGCCGCATCGGTCAGTGCGCGCTGCGGCCGGGGCTCACGGCCGAGCTGTTGGGCCCGGGCGCGGAACCGGAGCGCCTGTGCCCTGGTCACCGTCGTCATCGGCACACTCTGGCATGTCTCGACACGCCCCCGCGATCCCCCAGATGCCCGGTCGCGGGCGGCCCGGCGGCTACCGTGGGCGGTATGTCCCCGCGTGCGTCCACTCCCGCCACCCGTTCGACCGGTGGCGCCAAGGGTGCCGCCGCCAAGAACTCCACCAACCGTGGCCGGGGGAACGGTGCCTCGGCCGCCGGCCCCGCCGAACACCGCCCCGCACTGCCGGTGCGGATGATCCGCGGCACCTGGATGGGCATCGCGCACCTGGTCGGCGGCGGAGCCCGCCGGGTCGGCACCGGCGCCCGTGAACTCGACCCGGCGCTGCGCCGCGACGGGGCGGCCCTGTTCCTGCTGGCCCTCGCCGTGGTGGTCGCCGTCCGCGAGTGGTGGGGCCTGGACGGGATGGCCGCCGACGCGGTGCACGTGGTCGCGGCCGGTACCTTCGGCCGGGTCGCCGTCGCACTGCCGGTGGTGCTGGTCGGCATCGCGGTGCGGCTGATGCGGCACCCGGAACAGAACCAGGCCAACGGCCGGATCACCATCGGCCTGACCGCGATCACCCTGGCCGCCTGCGGTCTGGTGCACATCTCCGCCGATCTGCCGGCGCCGTCGGGTGGCTTCGAGGCGGTCCGGGACGCGGGCGGCATCATCGGTTACCTGGTCGGCGCGCCGCTGGTCGCCCTGATCACCGCCTGGGCCGCGGTGCCGGTGCTGATCCTGCTGGCGTTCTTCGGCGTGCTGGTGGTGACCGCGACCCCGGTGAACCAGATCGTGCCCAAGCTGCGCGGGGTCTACGACAAGCTGACCGGGAACCACCGCGAGGAGCCGGAGCCCGAGGACGAGGACGCCCCGCTGGTGATCAATGCCGGGCACACCGCGTTCGAGGAGGAGCCGGTCAAGGAGAAGCGCCGGCTGTTCGGCCGCCGGCGCAAGCACGACCCGGACGATGACGACACCCGCATCCTGGACGAGTACGAGGCGGACGAGGCCTTCGCCCGGGCCGCCGCCGTGGCCGCCGCGGAGGAGGACGACACCGAGGTCGTCGACCCCGAGCTGCACGAGCCGTCGCCCACCGCGCCGACCCAGGCCGTCACCACGGTCGCCGCCACCGTCCCGTCGGCATCCAAGGAGCTGACCGCCCCGCCCACCACCGGCGTCCCGGCCGGCGAGCAGCCGATGCTCGAGGGCGACGTGGTCTACATCCTGCCCACCGAGGACATGCTGGCGAAGGGCGCCCCGCACAAGGTCCGCTCCGCCGCCAACGACCGGGTGGTCGAGGCGCTCACCGGGGTGCTGGACCAGTTCGGCATCGACGCCAAGGTCACCGGCTTCACCCGTGGCCCGACGGTCACCCGGTACGAGGTCGAACTCGGCAAGGGCGTCAAGGTCGAGCGGGTCACCGCGCTCAGCAAGAACATCGCCTATGCGGTGGCCAGCGCCGACGTGCGCATCCTGTCGCCGATCCCCGGCAAGTCCGCGATCGGCATCGAGATCCCGAACACCGACCGCGAGACGGTCTCGCTCGGCGACGTGCTGCGCTCCAGCGTGGCCCGGCGCAGCGACCACCCGATGGTGATCGGTGTCGGCAAGGACGTCGAGGGCGGGTACGTCACCGCGAACCTGGCCAAGATGCCGCACATGCTGGTCGCCGGTGCCACCGGTGCCGGTAAGTCGAGCTTCGTGAACTCGATGATCGTGTCCATCCTGATGCGGTCCACCCCGGACCAGGTCCGGATGGTGCTGGTCGACCCCAAGCGGGTCGAGCTGACGATCTACGAGGGCATCCCGCACCTGATCACCCCGATCATCACCAACCCCAAGAAGGCCGCCGAGGCCCTGGAGTGGGTGGTCCGGGAGATGGAGGCGCGCTACGACGACCTCGCGATGTTCGGCTACAAGCACATCGACGACTTCAACGCCGCGGTCCGGGCCGGGAAGGTCAAGCCGCTGCCCGGGTCGGAGCGCAAGATCGCGACCTACCCGTACCTGCTGGTGATCGTCGACGAGCTCGCCGACCTGATGATGGTCGCCCCCCGGGACGTCGAGGCCTCGATCCAGCGGATCACCCAGCTCGCCCGTGCGGCCGGCATCCACCTGGTGCTGGCCACCCAGCGGCCCTCGGTGGACGTGGTCACCGGTCTGATCAAGGCCAACGTGCCGTCCCGGCTCGCCTTCGCCACGTCCTCGCTGACCGACTCCCGGGTGGTCCTGGACCAGCCCGGTGCGGAGAAGCTGATCGGCCAGGGTGACGCGCTGTTCCTGCCGATGGGCGCCGCCAAGCCGATGCGGACCCAGGGCGCCTGGGTGGCCGAGTCGGAGATCCACGCCGTCGTCGAGCACGTCAAGAAGCAGCTCAAGCCGGTCTACCGCGAGGACGTCGCCGTCGTCGCCGCCAAGAAGCAGGTGGACGAGGACATCGGCGACGACCTGGACCTGCTGCTGCAGGCCGCCGAACTGGTGGTGACCAGCCAGTTCGGGTCGACCTCCATGCTCCAGCGCAAGCTGCGGGTCGGCTTCGCCAAGGCCGGCCGGCTGATGGACCTGCTGGAGTCGCGGGAGATCGTCGGCCCCTCCGAGGGCTCCAAGGCGCGCGAGGTGCTGGTCCAGCCCGACGACCTGCCGGGCACCCTGGCGATGCTCCGCGGCGAGGACGCCCCCGCCCCCGCCGACGACCGCTACGCCGCACCCGCCGGGCAGCTGCCCGGTGAGCCGCCGGAGGCCGTGGACTACTACGACGACGCGGACGACCTGCGCTGAACCGGGACCCCGCGCGCGGCACGTACCCTGGTCCGGTGGTGGACCACCGACCTCCCGTGCTCAATGTCGCGAACGTGTTGACGGTGCTGCGCATCGTCGTGGTGCCGTTCTTCGCCTGGGCGCTGCTCATCGACGGCGGCGAGTCGATCACCTGGCGGCTGGTCGCCACCGGGCTGTTCCTGCTGGCCGCGGTCACCGACCAGGTCGACGGGCACCTGGCCCGGCGGATGGACCTGGTCACCGACCTGGGCAAACTGCTCGACCCGATCGCGGACAAACTGCTGGTCGGCGCCGCCCTGGTGCTGCTGGCCGTCCTGGGCGAGCTGCCCTGGTGGGTGCCCGCCGTGATCCTGGCCCGCGAGCTCGGCATCACCGTGATGCGGTTCTTCCTGCTCAAGTACCTGGTGCTGCCCGCCTCGCGCGGCGGCAAGATCAAGACCGTGCTGCAGATCGCCGCACTGACCCTGTTCCTGCTGCCGCTGAACCACCTACCCGGCGCGGTCACCGTGGTCGCCTGGGTCCTGATGATCGCCGCCGTGCTGGTGACCGTGATCAGCGGCGCCGACTACGTCCGCACCGCGATCCGGGTGGCCGGCGACCACCGGCGCGGGGCGACCGGCCCGCAATCGCTGACCCGGCACGCCGCGGCCACCGGCACCACCCCGCCGGACCCGGCCACGGACTGACCGGACCGACCCAGGGGGAACGATGACCGACGACCACCCGTCCACCGCGCTGGCCGCCGACCTGCTCGACGCCCTCGCCGGACGGCAGCGCACCCTCGCCGTCGCCGAGTCGCTGACCGGCGGCCTGGTGGCCGCGACCCTGGTCGACGTCCCCGGCGCCTCCCGGGTGCTCCGCGGCGCCGTGGTCGCCTACGCCACCGAGCTCAAGCACCAGCTGCTGGACGTCGACGCCGGCCTGCTGGCCGCCCACGGCCCGGTGCACCCCGACGTCGCCGCCCAGATGGCCCGCGGTGTCCGCCGCCGGCTGGGCGCCGACGTCGGACTGGCCACCACCGGGGTGGCCGGCCCCGACCCGCAGGACGGGCAGGTACCCGGCACCGTGTTCGTCGCGGTGTCCACCGAGGCCGGCGAGCGGGTGCAGGAGCTGGCGATCGAGGGGGAGCGGGCCGAGGTCCGCGCCGTCAGCCGGGACGCGGTGCTGGCCCTCGGGCTGGCCGTCGCCCGGGAGTGATTGCGCGCGCCGCGGGCCGGGCTGCGGCCGGGCCGGGCGGCGGGGGGATCGGTGTGGGCCGGGCCGGGCGGCGGGGGATCGGTGCCGGCCGATGTGCGCACCGGGTGAACGTGCGGTGGCAGGACCGGGAGCATCGGCCCGCGGGGAACACGGAGCACCCCCGGCGCGTTGTGCCCATCGTGATAAACACCCGGCCATCCACCCGTCGTGACACTGCCGCAGTCGGTGGTGCCCTGTACGGTGGGAGCCTGCCCCAGCGGGGCCACCAGGGAGCCGCACTCCGGAACCGTCCGACCCGACCGGGTCGCCCGGCCCCGGCGGTGCGGCAGGATGAACGAGGAGAGAGAGGGGGACACCAGATGATCGTGTTGCGTCGTGAGATCGGTGACGTACTGCGGGATGCCCGCCAGCGGCAGGGTCGCACCCTGCGTGAGGTGTCCTCCGCCGCGCGCGTGTCGCTGGGTTACCTCAGCGAGGTCGAGCGTGGCCAGAAGGAAGCGTCCTCGGAGCTGCTCGCCAGCATCTGTGATGCGCTGGACACCCCGATGTCGCTCGTCCTGCGTGAGGTCAGCGACCGGATCGCCGTCGCCGAGGGTCTGCTGATCCCCGACACCGTGCCAGCCGACCTCACCACCTGGGACGGCCCGGAGGGCACCTGGGGGCGGCGACGCCCCGAGCTCGCCCCGATCGGCTGAGTTCCCACCGGAAGTCCACCACGGGCCCGGAACGCCACGGCGTTCCGGGCCCGTGGTGCGTCCGGGGGCGGAGACCTGCGGCGGTTCGGTCCTCAGTGCCCGTCCGGTCCCGCCTGGCAGCGTGGGCACCAGAACACCGGGCGCTCCTGCGGTGGCCGGCGGGCGGTGCCGCGCCGGATCGGGGTGCCACAGCGGCGGCAGGGCTCCCCGCGCCGGCCGTGCACCCAGCTGCCCCGGCCGCGGGTGACGTCGCCGGTGCTGGTCGGCAGCGGGGTGAGCACCGAGCGCTGCATCAGGGCCCGGGCGATCCGGATCAGCCGCGCCGGGTCCGGCACCCGGTCGGCGGGGGTCCACGGCCACAGGTGCTCCAGGAACTGGGACTCCGCCATGTAGATGGTGCCGATCCCGGCGAGCACGGTCTGGTCGAGCAGCACCTCGCACACCGGCGTACTGCCCTGTTGCTCCCAGCGCCGCAGGATCTCCGGCAGTCCGGCGGACTCGAAGTCGTCGGCCAGGACGTCCGGGCCGAGGTGGCCGATCAGGGTGTGTTCGCGGCTGGTCGGCAGCACGTCGAGCATCCCGAGCAGTTCACCGACCGCGGTCCAGTCCTGGTTGGCCAGCACGGCGCGCACCGCCGGTGACCCGGCCTTCGCCCCCGGTGACCCGGTGCGGGCGATCCGCCAGGACCCGTCCATCCGCAGGTGGGTGTGCAGGGTCCGGCCGTCGTCGAACCGGGTGAGCAGGTGCTTGCCGTAGGGCACGGTGCCGAGCACGGTGCGGCCGATCAGGTCGACGGTGGCGGCGGTCGGCCAGCGCAGGTCGGCCCGGACCAGCTCCCGGCCCGCCAGCGCCTCGTCCAGCCGGGTGGCGGTGCGGCGCAGGATGTCGCCCTCAGGCATCGGCGGTCACCGCGCCCCGCGCAGCCGCAGCCCGCGCGGGGTGGGCACGAAGCCGGCGTCCGCCAGTGCCCGGGTCAGCGGGGTCGGCTCCGATCCGGCGGCGACCAGCAGGTCCACGCCGTCGGCGCGGACCAGGGTGATCCGGCCGAGTCGTTCCTCCCGCACCGCGTCGGCCAGCCGCGCGGTGGCCAGGCGCAGGTCGTCGGGCCGGTCGGTGAAGGTGAGCACGGTGCGCCCGCCCTTCTCCAGGTAGAGCACCAGGGCGCCGTCCACCAGCACCACCACGGCACCCGACTTGCGGCCGGGCCGGTGACCGGTGGCGTCCTGCGCCCAGCCGGGGGACGGCGGCCAGGCCAGGGCGGCACCGTAGGGGTTCGCCGGGTCGGTGGCGGCCAGCAGCACCACCGAGCGGTCGGCGTCTGCGGGGTCGCCGGACTCGGCCAACTGCTCGATCCGGCGGGCCTCGCCGCGCAGCTCGTCCACCGCACCGGGCAACGCGAACTGCGAGCCGCCCAGGTGTTCGGTGAAGTACCCGCGCCGCACCTGCCCGGACTGTTCGAGCGCCGACAGCACCCGGTACACCCCGGCGAACTGCCGGGTCACGCCCTCCGCCGGTGCCACTGCCCGGGTCAGCACCCCGTGCCGGTCCAGCAGCTGCGCGGCGAGCGCGTGCGCCCGGCGGGTCGGATCGGTCTCCGGGCGGGGCAGCAGCGACCACCGGCCCCCGGCATCCGGGCCGGTGACCGCGGGCCGGGGCGGGCGCATCCCCCCGCGCAGGCCGAGCGCCCCGCCGTAGCGGCCACCGGCCATCGACCGGGCGCGCGGTGGGGCGGCGGGGGTGCGGTGGGCGGTCCGGCCCGCACCGAGCCGGGCGCGCAGCGGGGCCAGGCCGTCGTTGGTCGCCAGCCCGGCCCAGACCAGGTCCCAGACCGCGTCGGTGAGCGCGCTGCTGCTCGGTGGCGGGGCCCCGTCGTCCAGCAGGTCCACCACCCGATCGGCCAACGCGCCGAGGAAGTACGCGCCACCCCCGGAGAGCGCCGCGAGCACCGCCCGGTGCAGGTCGGTGTCCACCGTGCCGGGCAGTTCCTCGGGCGGCAGCGGCAGGGTGAGGTCGGCGGTCGCGGCCAGGTGCAGGCTGACCAGCCCGTCCTTGCCGGGCAGGGTGCCGTGACCGGCCCACAGCACCTCGCCGGAGGCGGTCAGCTCGTCCAGCATCGCCGGCCGGTAGTCCCGGACCCGGGCCGGCAGCACCAGTTGTTCCAGCGCGGAGGCGGGAAGCACGGCGCCGGCCAACTGCTCCACCGCACGGGCCACGCCGTCGACCCCGCGCAGTCCGGCGCCGGCCGGTCCGGCTGCCAGGCCGGTCGCGTGCTGCCAGGCCGGCAGGAACCGGGCCAGTGCCTGCTGCGGGACCGGCTCCACCTCCGAGCGCAGCGCGGCCAACGACCGGCGCCGCAGCGTCCGCAGCACGTCGGCGTCGCAGTACTCGTCACCGGTGCCGCCCAGGGCGTCGGGGCGGAGCCGGCCCTGCACCACGGCCCCGGTGCGTTCCAGTCCGCGCAGCCCGGCCTGGACCACGGCGGTGCCCAGCCCGAACCGGGCCCCGGCCTGGGCGGCGGTGAACGGGCCGTGCGTGCGGGCGTGCCGGCGCAGCAGGTCGCCGAGCGGGTCGGGCAGCACCTCGGTGAACGCCTCCGGCACCCCGACCGGCAGCGCCACCCCGAGCGCGTCGCGCAGTCGCCCGGCGTCCTCGATCGCCGCCCACTGATCGGCCTCCGCGACGCCGGACATCCGGACCCGGATCAGCCGTCGCCGGTGCTCCAGCTCGGTCAGCCAGTCCGGCACCTGGTCGCGGACGTCCTCCCGGGTGCGGGCCAGCACGCCGGACAGCGGCAGCGGGCCGTGCCGGCGCACCACGTCGGCCAGCCCTTCCAGGTCGCGGGCCTGCCGGTCGGGGTGCACGCCGGAGACCTCGGCCTCGGTGCGCTCCACCGCCTCCGGGTCCAGCAGGTCGGCGATCGCCGCGTCGCCGCCACCGCCGAGCAGTTCCTCCAGCAGCGCCGGGTCCAGGGTCAGGGCGGCGGCGCGGCGTTCGGCCAGCGGGGCGTCACCGTCGTACAGGAACTGCGCGGTGTACCCGAACAGCAGGGACTGGGCGAAGGGGGACGGCCGGCTGGTGGTGACCTCCACCACCCGGATCCGCCCGGCCTGCACGTCCCGCATGATCTCGACCAGCGCGTCCACGTCGAAGTCGTCCTGCAGGCACTCGCGGACCGCCTCCAGCAGGATCGGGAAATCCGGGTAGCGCGAGGCGACCGCGAGCAACTGGGCCGAGCGCTGGCGCTGCTGCCACAGCGGCTGGCGGCGGTCCGGTCGGCGACGGGGCAGCAGCAGCGCCCGGGCGGCGGCCTCGCGGAACCGGGCGCCGAACATCGCCGAGCCGCCCAGTTCGGTGCGCACCGCGGTGGCGACCTCATCCGGCTCGATCAGCAGGTCCTCGGTGGTGACCGGCGACTCGTCGGCGCCCGGGTCGGCCGGTCCGGTGCCCAGGAGGTCGTCCAGGAAGTCGCCCGAGGCGATCATGTCCGGCAGCCGCAGCACGATCCCGTCGTCGGCGTGCATCGCGGCGGCGTCCACCCCGAAGCGTTCCCGCAACCGCGCGCCGACCACCAGCGCCCACGGCGCGTGCACCCGGGCGCCGTAGGGCGAGTGCACCACCACCCGCCAGTCGCCGAGCTCGTCCCGGAACCGCTCCACCACGATCGTGGCGTCGCTGGGCAGCGCTCCGGTCGACTCCTGCTGTTCGCGCAGGTAGGCCAGCAGGTTGTCCCCGGCCCAGGTGTCCAGCCCTGCCGCGGCGACCCGCTCCCGTGCCTGCTCGGCGGGCAGCGCGGCGACCTCCCGCGACCAGGCACCCATCGCCCGGCCCAGGGTGGCGGGCCGGCCCTGGGAGTCGCCCTTCCAGAACGGCAGCCGGCCCGGCAGCCCGGGCGCCGGGGTGACCAGGACCCGGTCGGGGGTGATGTCCTCGATCCGCCAGGTGCTCGACCCGAGGGTGAAGGTGTCGCCGACCCGCGATTCGTAGACCATCTCCTCGTCGAGCTCGCCGACCCGCTTGCCACCGCGTAGCTGCCCGCCGGTGCGCTCGGCATCCACCGGGACGTCGGCGGTCTGCGCGCCGGAGGCCAGGAACACGCCGTACAGCCCGCGGTCCGGGATGGTCCCGCCGCTGGTCACCGCCAGCCGCAGCGCCCGCGGCCGGGCGGTGAGCAGATCCGCCGCCCGGTCCCAGACGATCCGCGGCCGCAGCTCGGCGAACTCCTCGGAGGGGTACCGCCCGGCCAGCATGTCCAGCACCGCGCGCAGCGTCCCCTCGCCCAGGGTGGCGAACGGCGCGGCCCGGCGCAGCACCACGGCCAGGTCGGCCACCGGCCAGTCCTCGGTGGCGACCATCGCGACGATCTGCTGGGCCAGCACGTCCAGCGGGTTCGCCGGGATCGACACCGGCTCGATCAGCCCGGCGCGCATCCGCTCGGAGGTGACCGCCGCCGGCACCAGGTCGCCGCGGAACGCCGGGAAGACCACCCCGTGCGAGACGGCGCCGACCTGGTGCCCGGCACGCCCGATCCGCTGCAGGCCACTGGCCGCCGACGGTGGCGCGCCGACCTGCACCACCAGGTCCACCGCGCCCATGTCGATCCCGAGCTCCAGCGAACTGGTCGCCACCACCGCGGGCAGCCGGCCCGCCTTGAGCTCCGACTCGGTGCGGGTGCGCTCGGCCCGGCTCATCGACCCGTGATGCGCCCGGGCCAGGATCGTCTCCGCCTCCCGGGTGTCGATGCCGGCCGTCGTACCGGACTGACCCGGGGCCTGTGCCGGCTGCAACCCGCCGTGATCGGGCACGTCCTCGCCCTGCCGGGCGGCCCAGATCTCGTTCATCCGGGCGGTCAGCCGCTCGGCGCCGCGCCGGGAGTTGGTGAAGACCAGCGTCGAGCGGTGCGCGGCGACCAGGTCGACCACCCGCTCCTCGACATGCGGCCAGATCGAGGGCCGGCTCACCGCGCCACCCGGGCCGGCGGCCTGCCCGGTCAGGTCCCGCTCGCCGTCGGGCAGAGGCTCCAGCCGGTCCGCACCCGGTCCCGCGCTACCGAGGTCCGGGGCGGAGGCCAGATCGGCCAGGTCCGGCACCGGCACCACGACGTCGACCTCGATCACCTTGCTGGACGGCGGCTGCACCACGACCACCTCCCGGCCACCGTCCGCCGGGGTCCGGGCGCCGGAGAGGAAACCGGCCACCCGGTCCACCGGGGTGACGGTCGCGGACAGTCCGACCCGCTGCGCCGGACCCGGGCCGCCCGGCCGGTCGAGCATGGCGTCCAGCCGCTCCAGCGACGCCGCCAGGTGTGCCCCGCGCTTGGTGCCGGCCACGGCGTGGATCTCGTCGATGATCACGGTCCGTACGCCGGACAGCCCCGACCGCGCGGCCGAGGTCAGCACCAGGAACAGCGACTCCGGTGTGGTGATCAGGATGTCCGGCGGCTTGGTGGCGAACGCACGGCGCTCGGCCGGGGGCGTATCACCGGTGCGGACGCCGACCCGCACGTCGGGCAGCTCCAGGCCGCGGCGGGTGGCGGCCTGCAGGATGCCGACCAGCGGCGAGCGCAGGTTCCGCTCCACGTCGGTGGCCAGCGCTTTCAAGGGGGAGACGTACAGGACGTGGCAGCGCTGCATCGGGTCGTCGTCACCCGGCGGCGGGGTGGCGTCGTCCGCGGAGCCGAGCGGCCAGGTGGCGGGGTCGGCGACCTCGGGGCGGCCGGCCGCACGGCCACTCAGGATGCCGTCCAGCGCCCAGAGGAATGCGGCCAGCGTCTTGCCCGAACCGGTCGGGGCGACCACCAGCGCGTGCCGCCCGGTGGACACCGCGTCCCACGCCCCGGCCTGCGCGGCGGTCGGCCCCTCGAACGCGCCGTGGAACCAGTCCTGGGTGGCCGGGGAGAAGCGTCGCAGCACGTCATCGGGTGCGGGGCGCTGGTCGTCGGTCACCGGGCCATTGTGGCGCGGGGGTCCGACATCCGCGTCGCGGGCGTGCGGGTGGCCGGACCGGTGGCCGGAGCGACCGCCGGTGTCGGCCCGCCGTGGCAGGGTGTGCGGGTGCGGTATCGCGAGTTCTGGCAGTTGGTGGACGAGGTGTTCGGGAGTGCGCACGGGCGGTCGCTGGTGCGCGAGCTCGTGCTGCCCCGGCTCGGTGGCGTGACCGCCGAGCAGGCGATGGACCAGGGCGTCGAACCACGGGACATCTGGCACGCGCTCTGCGACGAGCTCGACGTGCCGGACGCGCAGCGCTGGGGGACCGACAAGCACCGGCAGGCCCCGCCCCGGCGGTGACGCGGAGCCGATCCGGCGCACGACCTGGCGCCTGGTGACCGTCGCGGAGCCGCGGACCCCGCGTCGTGGCAGGCTGGACGCCATGACCCGCCGCTGGTGGACGATCACGCTGAGCGACCTCGGCGACGTGCTGCTCGGTCTGGTGATCTCCGCCATCGGCCTCGGCGCCGGGATCGCCCTGGTGGACGGCGTGAGCGCGAGCAACCCCGGATCGGTGCTGGTGGTCGCCGCCGCCGTCGCGGTCGGTGACCTGGTGCTGCGGCCCTCGCTGCGGGTACTGGCCCGGATCGGTGGCGCGATGGGGGCACTGCTGGCCGGGCTGAGCGCGCAGGTGCTGGTCGCCTGGCTGGCGCTGTGGGCGGTGCCCGGCGTGCAGGTCCGCAACGGCTGGTCCGCGGTGGCCGTCCTGGTGGTCGCCGCCGTGGTGATGGCGATCGGCCGCTGGATCTGGGGCGCCTCCGACTCGGACTACGTGGTCGGCGACGTGCTGCGGCGCGCCCGGTCACGGGCCCGGCGGGCGGGCGAGGGCGGCACGGTCGAGGACGGCGCGCCCCGGCCCGCGGGGCTGCTGGTGGTGCAGCTCGACGGGGTGGCCGCCCCGGTGCTGGAGCAGGCGGTGGACGCCGGCCTGGTGCCCACCATGACCCGCTGGGTGACCGCCGGCACGCACCGCCCGGACCGCTGGTGGGCCCGGATCCCGTCCACCACCCCGGCCAGTCAGGCGGGCATCCTGCACGGTGCCGCCGACCGGATCTGCTCCTTCCGCTGGTGGGACCGCGACGTGGGCCGCCTGGTGGTCACCAACCACCCGGACGACGCCGCGATGGTCGAGCACCGGCTCAGCGACGGGCGCGGGCTGCTGGCCGGCGGGGGAGCAGCGGTGGCCACCATGTTCTCCGGCGATGCGGCCCGGCAGTTCCTGGTGATGAGCCAGGCCCGGCGGGGAATCGGCCCCGGTGCCCCGTACCTGCGGTTCTTCGCCAGCCCGTTCGTGCTGGCCCGCGCCGTCACGCTGACCCTGGGCGAGGTGATCAAGGAGCTGTACCAGGGCCGCCGCCAACGGCTGCGCGACGTGCGGCCCCGGGTGCCCCGGCGCGGCTGGTACGTGCTGCTGCGCGGGGTGACCAACGTGCTGCTGCGCGACCTGGCCACCGCGCTGACCGCCGAACAGCTGGTGCGCGGCGTGCCGGTGCTCTACCTGTCCCTGGTGGACTACGACGAGGTCGCCCACCACGCCGGCCCCACCCGCCCGGAGTCGCTGCGCTCGCTGGAGGGCCTGGACCGGGTGCTGGGCACGCTGGAGCGGGTGTGCGAGGTCGCCCCGCGGGACTACCGGATCGTGGTGCTCTCCGACCATGGCCAGACCCTCGGCCCGACCTTCGAGCAGGTGACCGGGCGCACGCTGCCCGACCTGGTGCACCGGCTGATGGCGGAGCCCGGGCTGGACACGGTGCAGGCCGCCGGTGACGAGGAGTGGGGGCCGCTGAACGCCTTCCTCGCCTCGGTGCGGCCGCGCGGGGAGGACCGCTCCGTGGTGCTCGGGCCGCAGGGCAAGGGACGCTCCGGCGACCGGCGGGCCGACAGCAGCCGCCCCGCCGGGGTGCGGACCGGCAGCGCACCGCCCGACGTCGCGGTCACCGGGTCCGGCAACCTCGGGATGGTCTGGTTCCCGCGGGTCGACCACCGGCTCACCCTGGAGGAGATCGACGCCCGCTGGCCCGGCCTGGTCGGCGGGCTGGCGGCCGCCCCCGGCATCGCCGTGGTCCTGGTCGACACCGCGGCCCGGGGGCTGGCGGCGGTGGGACCGGCGGGCATCGCCTGGCTGGAGGGCGACCGGGTGGTGGAGGGCACCGATCCGCTGGCGCCATTCGGGCCGCATGCCGCACCGGACCTGGCGCGGCTGGGCCGGCTCGGGAACGTCGGCGACCTGGTGCTGCTGTCCGAGCTCACCGCGGACGGGTGGGTGCACGCCTTCGAGGGCCAGGTCGGGTCGCACGGCGGGATCGGCGGGCCGCAGAACTCCGCCGTGCTGGTGCACCCGCGCGAGTTGGCGCTGGACCCGGAGCTGATCGACCCGGAGGCCGGCATCCTGGTCGGTGCCGACGCGGTGCACCGCCAGCTGGTGCAGTGGGCCCGCGAACTGGGGCTGCGGGACGGGGTGGACGAGGACGCGGAGGCCACTCGATGACCGGCCTGACCGTGCGCTGGCTCGGCCACGCCACCGTGGTGCTCGACCTGGCCGGCGCGCGCCTGCTCACCGACCCGCTGCTGCGCCCGCACGCCGGGCTGCTCCGGCGCCGCGCCGCCCCGCCCCGTCCCGACGACTGGGCGGGCACCGATGCGGTGCTGATCTCGCACCTGCACCACGACCACGCCGAGCTCGGCTCGCTCCGGCTGCTCGGCGACGTCCCGGTGCTGTCGGCGCCGGCGAACGCGCACTGGCTGGCCGCCCACGGGATGCCCGGCGCGCACGGACTGGGGCCGGAGGAGTGGTGGCAGGTGCCCGGCACACCGGTGCGGGTGCGCCCGGTCGCCGCGGAGCACGGGCACCGGCCCATGCCGCACCGCCCGAACGCGGCGAACGGGTTCCTGGTGGCGGCCCCGGGGGTGCGGGTGTGGTTCGCCGGGGACACCGGCCCGTTCCCGGCGATGCGCGACCTGCCCGACCTGGCCGGCGGGCCGATCGACCTGGCGCTGGTGCCGGTGGGTGGCTGGGGGCCCCGGCTGTCCGGCGGGCACCTGGACCCGGTGCAGGCCGCTCGGGTCTGCGCGCTGGTCGGGGCGCGGCACGCGGTGCCGATCCACTGGGGGACGCTGCACGCGCCGGCGTCCCGACGGCTGCCGCCGGGGTGGATGGAGCGCGGTGGGCCGGCCTTCGGTGCGGCGCTGGCGCGGGAAGGGCTGAGCGGCAGCGTGCTGGAGCCCGGCGAGCGGCTCACGTTGCCGACACGCGGGGCCACGGAGCCGATTTCCGCCCCGTGACCTGGGACGACACGCCAGGTTCCCGGGTGAGAGTCCAATCGAACAGATGTTCGGCTACAGTCATCGCTGATGACGCAGGCGGCTGGCCGCGCGGGTCGTCGGATCGTCCCCAACCGGGGGTCGATCTGCGACCTGTGGACGCTCCCGCCGGACATGTCGGTGGTCGGGCATACCGTCGTCGCAGGACCCAGAGACCAGCCCCCGCAGGCCGCAGCGAGAGACGCTGCCCGAATCGACGAGGTGGACACATGCCCGCTCCCCAGGACCGCGAGAAGGCCCTCGAGGCCGCCCTCAGCCAGATCGACCGCCAGTTCGGCAAGGGTTCGATCATGCGCCTCGGCGAGGAAGGCCGCGCCCCGGTCGAGGTCATCCCGACCGGCTCCATCGCGCTGGACGTGGCGCTCGGCATCGGCGGTCTGCCGAAGGGCCGGATCATCGAGGTCTACGGCCCCGAGTCCTCCGGTAAGACCACCGTCGCGCTGCACGCGGTGGCCAACGCCCAGCGCCTGGGCGGCATCGCGGCGTTCATCGACGCCGAGCACGCGCTGGACCCCGACTACGCCAAGAAGCTCGGCGTCGACACCGATGCGCTGCTGGTCTCCCAGCCGGACACCGGTGAGCAGGCGCTCGAGATCATGGACATGCTGATCCGCTCCGGCGCGATCGACATCATCGTGATCGACTCGGTCGCGGCCCTGGTGCCCAAGGCCGAGATCGAGGGCGAGATGGGTGACAGCCACGTGGGTCTGCAGGCCCGGCTGATGTCCCAGGCCCTCCGCAAGGTCACCGGTGCGCTGAACGCCTCCGGCACCACCGCGATCTTCATCAACCAGCTGCGCGAGAAGATCGGTGTCTTCTTCGGCTCCCCGGAGACCACCACCGGTGGCAAGGCGCTGAAGTTCTACGCCTCGGTCCGGATGGACATCCGCCGGATCGAGACCCTCAAGGAGGGCTCGGACGCGGTCGGTAACCGCACCCGGGTCAAGGTCGTCAAGAACAAGATGGCCCCGCCGTTCAAGCAGGCCGAGTTCGACATCCTCTACGGCGTCGGCATCTCCCGCGAGGGCAGCCTGATCGACCTGGGCGTCGAGCACGGCATCGTCCGCAAGTCCGGGTCCTGGTTCACCTACGAGAGCGACCAGCTCGGCCAGGGCAAGGAGAACGCGCGCGGCTTCCTGCGCGACAACCCCGAGCTCGCCGCCGAGATCGAGGCCAAGATCAAGGACAAGCTCGGCATCGGTGTGGCTGCTGCGGCGGACCAGGCCGAGGAGGTCAAGGTCGACTTCTGATGTCGATCGCACGTGGCTCGGACACCGGCGCCCAGGGGGACGATCCCTGGGCGCCGGTGCCCGTCATGGACGACCCCTGGGGGGCCGGACCCGCTGATGGCGGCCCGGCCGGTGCGGGGCGGGGCGAGGGCTCCGACGCGGACGACGGCGCCGAGAGTGCCTGGGCGGAGAGCGACGGTGCCGGTGATGCGTGGGTCGGGAGCGACGATGCGAGCGGTGCCTGGGCGGAGGACGACGGCGCAGACGGTGCCTGGGCGGACAGCGACGGTGCAGGTGATGCGTGGGCGGGCGCGGGGATCCGCAGGGCTGGTGCGGGCAAGGCCGGCGGTCCGCGGGCACGGAGAGCGGCCGCCGACCGAGACCGGGCGACGACCCCGGGCGCCGATGGTGCGCCCCGCTCCGGACCGCGCGCGAACAGCCGTGCATCCGCTGCCGAGGGCGACGCCTCGGCGCGACGATCGCGGCAGAACGTCACCGACCCGACGGAGCCACGCCCCGCGCGTGCCCCGCGGCGCCGGACCGTTTCCGCCACCGCCGCCGATCGCCCGGTGTCGCTCGACGACCTGGCCGGTCTGCTCGTCCCCGCCTCGGCGCTGAACCGGCCCTCGGGCTCCACCGTCGAGGGCTCGGACCACCCGGGACCGGAGGCCGCTGTCAGGGCGGTGCTCACCACCGCGTCGCAGTCGCACCCGGGGCCCGAGGGCAAGGCCCCCGCGCCGGGCACCCGCCGGACCGCACGGAACCGGCCGACACCGGCGACCGAACCGCCCACGGCGGGCCGCGCACCGATGGACGCCGAACCCGGCCTGGAGCGCGCCCCGGACGATGCCCCCGCGCGCGCCGGGCGCCGCCGCGCGACCCGGAACCGGTTGGCACCGGCGACCGAACCGCCCACCACGGGCAGCGCGGCGGTCGATGCCGAAGCCGACCCGGAGGCGGTCGCCCGGACGATCGTGCTGCGCCAGCTGACCGCCGCGCCGCGCAGCCGGCACCAGCTCGCCGAGGCGCTGGCCCGGCGCGAGGTCCCGGAGGACGTCGCCGACCGGGTGCTCGACCGGTTCACCGAGGTCGGCCTGATCGACGACGCCGCCTACGCCGAGATGCTGGTCCGGTCCCGGCACGCCGAACGTGGCCTGTCCCGCCGGGCGCTGACCATGGAGCTGCGCCGCAAGGGCGTCTCGCCGGAGGACTCCGCGACCGCACTGGACCAGGTCGGCGACGACGACGAGGAACAGGCCGCCCGGGCACTGGTCCGCAAGAAGTTGCGCGCCACCCGCGGCCTGGACCGCGAGGTGCGGATGCGCCGGGCCTACGGAGCGCTGGGCCGCAAGGGCTACGGCCCCGGGCTGGTGGCCCGCCTGGTCCGGGAGGAGCTCGCCGCGGAGGAGGACGGCACCGCGGACGACTGACCGCGCCGATACCCGACCCGCCGACGGGCGTCCCCGGGCCACCACGGTCGGACGACGCCTTCGACGCGACGGACCGCAGAGGGCCCAGTGCGCGGATGGGCGGCCGCCGGGTCCTGGCCCAGGGCGAGGAGTCGGGCGTGCGGTGCCCGCCCGCCGCCGTGTGCCCGGTGACGGTGGGCCTCGGCACGGGCTGCTCCGGCGATGAGGGAGAATGACGTCTCCCGTGCTGCGCGACTGGAGGCTCCATGCAGGACATGGCAATCGTCGTCGGATTGCTGGCGGCGTGCCTGGTCGCGCTGATCCTGGTGCTGATCGCCCGGCGGGAGGCCGGTGCGGTCCGCCGCCAGGCGCAGCAGGACGTGCAGACCATCAAGGACGAGGCCCGGTCCTCCCTGGCCGACGCGCAGCGGCGCGAGGAGCGGGTGGCCGAGCGGGAGCAGGCCCTGAACGCCGCCGAGCGTGCGCTGTCCGAGCGGGAGCGGGAGGCGTCCCAGCGCGAGCGGGCGGTGCGCGCCGAGGCCGAGGATGCCGCGGTGGCGCACCGGGAGGCTCGGGAGCGGGTCGCTGTCGCGGAGCGGGAACTGGCCGAGCGGACCGCCAGCACCGAACGTGAGCTGGCGGCCCGCCACACAGCTGCCGAGGAGCAGGCCGCCGCGTTGCTGACCGCGGCTGAGCAGGAGGCGGGGCAGCGGATCGCGGCCGCCGAGCAGGAGGCGGTCGAGCGCTTGGAGGCCGCCTCCGGGCTGACCGCGTCCGAGGCGCGCGCGGAGCTGATCCGCCTGGTGACCGCCGAGGCCACCCAGTCGGCGGCGGCCTCGGTGCGACGGGTGGAGGCGCAGGCCAAGCGGTCCGCCGAGGCGCGGGCCCGCCGGATCATCGCCACCGCGCTGTTCCGGACCGCGGCTCCGACCAGCGCGCAGAGCACGGTGACCGTCCTGCCGCTGCCCTCAGAAGAGATGAAGGGCCGGATCATCGGCAAGGAGGGGCGGAACATCCGCACCTTCGAGGCGCTGACCGGGGTGAACGTCCTGGTGGACGAGACGCCCGGGTCGGTGGTGCTGAGCTGCTTCGACGCGGAGCGCCGTGAGGTGGCGCAGGTGGCGCTGGACGCCCTGATGACCGATGGCCGGATCAACCCGCAGCGGATCGAGTCCGCCTATGCCGAGGCACTGGCCGGCGCCCCGGAGCGGGACGAGGAGGCCGGGCACGACGCGGCCGAGCGGGCAGGGGTCAGTGGCCTCGACCCGGCGCTGATCCGCACCCTCGGCCGGTTGCGGATGCGTACTTCCTACGGCCAGAACGTGCTGGAGCACCTTGTGGAGACCGCGTTGGTCGCCGCCCAGCTCGCCACCGAGGTGGGCGCGGATGTGCAGGTGACCCGCCGGGCGGCGTTCCTGCACGACATCGGCAAGGCGCTCACCGGTCAGCAGCCGGGCACGCACGCCCAGGTGGGGGCCGCCCTGGTGGAGCGGCACGGTGAGGCCGCGGTGGTGGTGAACGGGGTGGCCGCCCACCACGACGAGGTTCCGCCGGAGACGGTGGAGGCGGTGCTGGTGCAGGCCGCGGATGCGGTGTCGGCGGCGCGGCCCGGTGCTCGCCGGGAGGACATCGACCAGCACATCGAGCGGTTGGACGAGCTGGAGAAGCTGGTCGCCGGTCATGCCGGGGTGCGCCGCGCCCTGGCGATGGCCGCGGGCCGGGAGCTGCGGGTGGTGGTCGAGCCCAGCGAGGTCCCGGACGAGGCGATGGGCCGGCTGGCGGTCGAGATCGCCCGGCACATCGAGCACGACCTGTCCTACCCGGGCGAGATCAAGGTGACCGTGGTCCGCGAGGTCCGGGCCTCCGCCACCGCGACCTGAGACCCGCAGCCGGAGGCTCAACCCCCGCAGGCTCACCCCCGCACGCTCACCCCCGCACGCTCACCCCCGGGCCTGCGCCGCCACGGTCCCCGTCGTCCCGACCGCCCCCGCCGCGCCGACCGCCCCACCGGGCGCACCGGACCGGACCGGCCCCGCCGTCCGCCCGCGGAGCTTCCGGGCCAACCGGTTGGCCAGGGCACTGAGCGTGACGTTCAGCAGGATGAAGATCAGCGCGACCACGATCAGCGCCGGGATCAGGTTCTGGTACGTGGTGCCGATCTGGCGGCCCTGGCGCAGCAGCTCGACGTAGGTGATCAGGTAGCCGAGCGCCGAGTCCTTGAGGATGACCACCAGCTGGCTGACCAGGGCGGGGAGCATCGCGACCAGCGCCTGGGGGAGCAGCACCGACCACAGGGTCGACCCCTCGGTGAGGCCGATCGCCAGCCCGGCCTCCCGCTGGCCGCGGGGCAGCCCGTGCACCCCGGAGCGGATCAGTTCCGCGACCACCGAGCCGTTGTACAGGGTGAGCCCGGCGACCACGGCGACCAGGGGCAGCTGGTTCACCGGCAGGATCTGCAGCTGGCCGAGGAACAGCCAGCCGAAGACCATCATCAGCAGCACCGGGACGGCCCGGAAGAACTCGACCACGGTGCCGCAGATCCACCGGACCGGGGCGATCGGGGACAGCCGGCCGATCCCGAACAGCAGCCCGAACAGCATCGAGGTGACGATGGAGATCCCGGCGGCGACCAGGGTGCCGCGCAGGCCGGGCAGCAGGTAGTACTGCCAGACGTCCGCGGTGAGGAAGGGCGACCACTTGGCGGCGGTCAGCTGCTCCTTGTCGGCGAGCGCCACGATGAAGACCGCGGCGATCGCCAGCAGCACCAGCGCGGCGACGATGTTGGCGATCAGCATCCGCCGCCGGGCGCGCGGCCCGGGGGCGTCGAACAGCAGGTCACTCATCGTTGCACCGCCAGTCGTCGGGACGCCCAGGTGATCAGCACGCCGGTGGGCAGCACGATGATCACGAAGCCGAGCGCGAACAGCAGGAACACCGCGAAGATCACGTCCGGCCGGAACTCGATCATGGTCTTCATCAGCGCCGAGGCCTCGGCCACCCCGATCGCCGAGGCGACCGTGGTGTTCTTGATCAGGGCGATCAGCGCGTTGCCCAGCGGTGCCACCGCCCCGCGGAATGCCTGCGGCAGGATCACGATCCGCATGGTCTGGCCGAAGCCGAGCCCGATCGCCCGCGCCGCCTCGGCCTGCCCGGTGGGCACCGTGTTCACCCCGGAGCGCAGCGCCTCCGCCACGAAGGCCGCGTGGTAGACCGACAGCCCGAGCACCGCCAACCGGACGTTGTTGTCGGCCAGGAAGGTCGGGGATTGCCGGTCCGCCAGCGCGATGCCCATCGTGTAGAACAGCCCGAGGCTGCAGAACACGATGATCAGCGTCAACGGGGTGTTGCGGATGGTGTTGACGTAGAACGCCCCGGCGGCCCGCATGCTCGGCACGGGGGAGACCCGCATCACCGCGATCACGGTGCCGAGCACCAGCGACCCCACCGCCGCCAGTCCGGACAGCAGCAGCGTGGTCCGGAACGCGGCGATGACGTCGTACTGGCTGAACAGTTCGGTGAACTCTGCCCAGTAGTCACCCATCGGCGGGCCTCAGCCGCAGGCGTCGGGCGTCGGCGGGTTGAGGTCGGCGTTCGGGGTGTAGTTCGCGTCGCCCAGGTTCTTGTCCAGCAGCTCCTGCCAGGTGCCGTCGTCGATCATCGAGGTGATCGCGTCGGTGACCTCCTGGCACAGGTCGGAGTCCTTCGGCAGGCCGACGCCGTACTGCTCGTCGGAGAACGGGTTGCCGACGACCTTGAGCTTGCCGGCGTAGGCGTCCTGGGCGGCGAACCCGGCCAGGATGATGTCGTCGGTGGTCACCGCGTCGATCGTCCCGGCGGCCAGCGCCTCGACGCACTCGGAGTAGCCGTCGAACTCCTGGAGCTGCACCTCCCCGGCGTACTCGTCCTTGATCCGCTGGGCGGGGGTGGACCCGGTGACCGAGCACAGCAGCGACCCGTCCAGGTCCTCGGGCCCGCTGATGTCGGAGTCCGCGGCGACCAGCAGGTCCTGCCCGGCGACGAAGTACGGCCCGGCGAAGTCGACGGTCTGCTTGCGCTCGTCGGTGATGGAGTAGGTGGCCACGATCAGGTCGACCTGGCCGTTGGACAGCAGGTTCTCCCGCTGCGCGGACGGTGCCTCGCGGAACTCGACCTGGTCGGCGGAGTAGCCGAGCTGCTCGGCGATGTAGCGGGCGACGTCGACGTCGAAGCCGGTGTAGTCCCCGCCCTCCTGCAGGCCCAATCCTGGCTGGTCGAACTTGATCCCGACGGTGAGGGTGCCGGCGTCGTTGCTGCCACCCTCCGTCGATCCGGAGCCGGAGTCGCCGCCCGAGGAACAGGCGGCCAGGGTGAGTCCGACGGCGGCGAGTGCCGCTCCGGTACGAGCGATGCGGTGCATGGCGTGCTTCCTTCCGGTTGACGTCAGTGCGTGAGGATCTTCGACAGGAAGTCCTGGGCTCGGTCGGTGCGCGGTGCGGTGAAGAACTCCTCGGGGGTGCCCTCTTCGACGATCTGGCCGCCGTCCATGAAGACGACCCGATCGGCGGCCCGGCGGGCGAAGCCCATCTCGTGGGTGACCACGATCATGGTCATGCCCTCCTCGGCGAGGGTGGTCATCACGTCCAGGACCTCGTTGATCATCTCCGGGTCGAGGGCGGAGGTCGGCTCGTCGAACAGCATGACGTGCGGCTTCATCGCCAGCGCGCGGGCGATCGCCACCCGCTGCTGCTGGCCGCCGGACAGCTGGGCGGGCAGCTTGCCGGACTGGTTGCCGACCCCCACCCGGTCCAGCAGCTCCTGGGCCCGGACCTTCGCCTCGGCCCTGGACTGCCGCTTGGCCTTGATCGGCCCGAGGGTGACGTTCTCCAGCACGGTCTTGTGCGCGAACAGGTTGAAGGACTGGAAGACCATGCCGACGTCGGCGCGCAGCCGGGCCAGGTCCTTGCCCTCGGCGGGCAGGGGCTTGCCGTTGACGCTGATCGTGCCGGCGTCGATGGTCTCCAGCCGGTTGATGGTCCGGCACAGGGTGGACTTGCCGCTGCCGGAGGGGCCGATCACGACCACCACCTCGCCGCGGTGGACGGTCAGGTTGATGTCGCGGAGCACGTGTAGGTCGCCGAAGTGCTTCTGCACGCCGTCGAGCACCACCAGCGGTGCCGTGTCGGTCTGAACCATCCCGTGACGGTAGGTGGCGCGTGTGACCTCCGCCATTCGTTTGGATCACAGTCGAGTAACAGTGCTACTCCACGCGGACGTACCCTGGTCCGCGATGAGCACGATGACGCCCCCCGCATCCGCCGTCGGCCAGGAGACCCGCACGTACCTGGTCAAGACCCTCGGCTGCCAGATGAACGTGCACGACTCCGAACACATGGCCGGTCTGCTGGAGCAGGCCGGTTACGTCGCCGCGTCCCCGGAGGCGGCGGCCGCGGAGGACGCCGACGTGATCGTGATCAACACCTGCGCGGTGCGGGAGAACGCCGCGGACCGGCTGTACGGCAACCTGGGCCGGCTGGCGGGCACCAAGCGGAACCGGCCGGGCATGCAGATCGCGGTCGGCGGCTGCCTGGCGCAGAAGGACCGCACCGGGATCGTGGAGCGCGCGCCGTGGGTGGACGTGGTCTTCGGCACCCACAACCTGGACGTGCTGCCGGTGCTGCTGGAGCGGGCCCGGCACAACAAGGCCGCCGAGGTGGAGATCGCCGAGTCGTTGCAGGTCTTCCCGTCCACGCTGCCCACCCGGCGGGAGTCGGCCTACGCGGGCTGGGTGTCGATCAGCGTCGGCTGCAACAACACCTGCACGTTCTGCATCGTGCCGCACCTTCGGGGCAAGGAGCGCGACCGCCGGCCGGGCGACGTGCTGGCCGAGGTGCAGGCGCTGGTCGATCAGGGCGCGATCGAGGTCACCCTGCTCGGCCAGAACGTGAACTCCTACGGCGTCGAGTTCGGCGACCGGCAGGCCTTCGCCAAGCTGCTGCGCGCCGCCGGTGCCACCCCGGGGCTGGAGCGGCTGCGGTTCACCTCCCCGCACCCGGCGTCCTTCACCGACGACGTGATCGCCGCGATGGCCGAGACCCCGGCGGTGATGTCCAGCCTGCACATGCCGTTGCAGTCCGGCTCGGACCGGATCCTGCGCGCGATGCGGCGGTCCTACCGGTCGGCCAAGTTCCTCGGCATCCTGGAGCGGGTGCGGGCCGCGATGCCGGAGGCGGCGATCACCACCGACATCATCGTGGGCTTCCCGGGCGAGACCGAGGAGGACTTCGCCGAGACGCTGCGGGTGGTCGAGGAGAGCCGGTTCTCCTCCGCCTTCACCTTCCAGTACTCGATCCGGCCCGGCACCCCGGCCGCCGACCTGCCCGACCAACTGCCCAAGGCGGTGGTCCAGGAGCGCTACGAGCGGTTGATCGCGCTGCAGGACCGGATCGCGCTGGAGGAGATGCAGCGCCAGGTCGGCCGCACCGTCGAGGTGCTGGTGGCCGAGGGCGAGGGACGCAAGGACGGCGAGACCCGGCGGCTGTCCGGCCGGGCCGCGGACAACCGGCTGGTGCACGTCGCGCTGCCGGCCGGTCTGGGCGAGGCCGACCGGCCGCGACCGGGCGACCTGATCACCGTCGACGTCACCCACGCCGCACCGCACCACCTGGTCGCGGACTCCGCGCTCACCGGTGGCAGCTTCGCGGTGCGCCGGACCCGGGCCGGGGATGCCTGGGCACGCGGCGACGAGCACGACCACGGCGGGGACTCCTGCGGCACCGGCGCTCCGGCCGGTCCCGTGCTGCTCGGGCTGCCGACGCTCAAGTAGCCGGCGGCAGCAGCCCGTCCAGTGCCTCGAAGGCCTGCACCCCGGTGCCCAGGCCGCAGGAGATCAGCTGATCGAGCTGCTCGGCGGTCACCCCGTGCTCCAGGTCGGTGGACACCTCGGAGTACAGCGCCAGCTCGCCCTGCTCCTCGCGGAGGTAGAGCTTGGGCCAGATCCGGTCCCGGTTCCAGTCGTTGAGCGCCAGCGACGCCGGGCGGCGGGCCTCCAGCGGGAGCTGCCGGTGCCAGCGGCCGCGGACCTGCAGCACCTCCCGGTCGTCGCCGAGCAGGAAGAACCAGAACCGGTTCTGGTTCCACACGCCGGTCAGGTCGCCGTCGTCGTCGATCCGGAAGTGGTAGTCGTGCGCGGTCAGTGCCGCGATCACCCGCTCCTGGGTCAGCGTGGTCGGGCGGTCCTGTGCCGGGCGGGCCGGGGCGGGCTGTGCGCCGAGCACCCGGGACAGCCAGCCGGACGGCCGGGCGCTCACGGGGCCACCGCCGCCGGGTCGGGGTACAGCTCGTCGACCGCGTCGAAGAAGCTGTTCGCACTGCTCAGGCCGCACTGCAACAGCTGGGCCAGCTGCTCGTCGGTGGCGCCGTGCTCCAGGTCGGTGGAGGTCTCGGCGACCACATTCACCATGCCGTTGTCCCGGACCCGGGCGTAGGTCTTGGGCCAGATCCGCTCGGCGTTCCACTCCTCGCAGGCGTCCAGCACCTCCTGCAGCCGCTCCAGGGCGATGTCGCGGTGCCACTGGCCGCGTACCTGCAGGATCTCCTGCTTCTCGCCCAGCAGAAAGAAGAAGAACAGCCGGCCCTTCCACAGTCCGCCGATATCGCCGTCGTCGTCGGTGAAGTAGTGGAAGTCGTTGTCCTTGAGCCAGGCCACGATCCGCTCGGGGGCCAGGGGCGTCGGGCGGCCCTCCGCCACGGTGGCGGTCGGTGCCCCGCCCGAGGCGTCGCCGGTGTCGGTCGGCCGCCGGCGGTTCCGGAAGAGACCCATGGTCGAACCCTACCCGCGGGTACCAGGGGTGGCCGAGCCGGGCGGGGGTGAGGGTGCCCACCACCTACGGCGGGGGCGGTCGCCCTGGGTGGTGGCCGGTCGCTGCCTACCCTGCGTGCGCGTCGCGGGCGCAGGGTAGGCACGGTGGAGTCGTGCCGGGCCGGTCGAATCGTCCGGTTCGATAGGGTCGTCCCGCGCGATGTCCTGACCGCACGAACCACGAGGATCACCATGGGCTTCTTCACCAAGCCGGACGCGACCCCGGCGGCCGCGCTGGCGCCGCTGACCAAGGACCGGATGAAGGCGGTGCTGGACAGCCGCGAGATGAACTACGGCGTCGACGACGACGGCGACATCGGCGGCTACTGGGACGGCCACCTGTTCTTCTTCTTCCAGCTCGGCAAGTCCGGCGAGTACCTGCAGACCCGCGGCCGCTGGAACCGCAAGGTCGGGGTGGACCAGCTCGCCGCCGTGACCGAGGCGATCAACGAGTGGAACGCCTCCAAGCTGTGGCCGAAGGTCTACGTGCGGGTCGAGGACGACGTCCTGGGCGTCTACGGCGAGCACACCGTCGACTACGAGCCGGGCGTCACCGACGAGCAGATCGACCAGCACCTGGCCTGCGGGATCATGACCACCCTGCAGTTCTTCGAGCAGCTCGACGAGGCCTACCCGGCGGAGGCCGCCGTGGCCAAGGCCGAGTACGACGCCAACTGAATCCACCCGACCGGGGCCGTGGCGGGCGACCGCCGCGGCCCCGGTCCGTGCCCGGAAGGATCCGATGAGCGACACCAGGGCGTTCCAGGTCGACCTGCACGGGGTCGTCGACCTGCTGGCGCGCCACCTGTACTCCGGTGAGCGGGTGTACCTGCGCGAGCTGATGCAGAACGGCGTGGATGCGATCACCGCCCGGCGGAACCTGGACCCGGACGCCCCGGCGACGGTGCGAATCCGCCCGCTGCCAGACGGGGCGCTCGCGGTGGTGGACTCCGGCGTCGGGTTGACCGCCACCGAGGCGGAGGAGCTGCTGGCCACCGTCGGCCGGTCCTCCAAGCGGGACGACGACCTGGGGCTGGCCCGCGAGGAGTTCCTGGGGCAGTTCGGGATCGGCCTGCTGTCCGCGTTCATGGTGGCCGACCGGATCGAGCTGACCTCCCGCTCCGCCCGGGACCTGCAGGCGCCCGCGGTGCGGTGGGTCGGGCACGCGGACGGGTCGTACCAGCTGGAGACCCTGGAGCCGGGGGACCTACCGGTGGGGTCGACGGTGCTGCTGCGCCCGCGCCGGGACGCCGGGCACTGGCTGGAGACCGGCACCGTCGTCGCGCTGGCCGAGGAGTTCGGTTCCCTGCTGCCGGTCGACCTGGCGGTGGAGGTGCCGCTGGACGATGCGGCGCCGATCGCCGGACCGGTCCGTCCCGACGACCCGGCGCCCCGGCCCGGGCACCTGTGGCGGCGGATCTCCGAACCGGAGCTGCCCTGGCGGGTGGATCACCCGGACCAGGGCCGGCGCAGCGCCGAGCTGACCCGGTACTGCGAGCGGGCGCTCGGGTTCACCCCGCTGGCCGCGATCGACCTGGACGTGCCGCTGGCCGGCGTCACCGGGGTGGCGTACGTGCTGCCCAGTGCGGTGCCGCCCGGTGGTGGCGGGGCGCACCGGGTCTACCTCAAGCGGATGCTGCTCGGCACCCGGGTGGACGGGTTGCTGCCGGAGTGGGCGTTCTTCGTCCGCTGCGTGATCGACGCCTCCGGTCTGCGGCCGACCGCCTCCCGCGAGCAGCTGTACACCGACGAGGTGCTGCTGGCCACGCAGGAGGCGCTGGCCGGGTCGATCCGGGACTGGCTGCTGCACACCCTGGAGTCCGGCTCCGGGCAGGCCGCCGAGTTCGTGCGCACCCACCACCTGGCGGTGCGGTCGCTGGCCCTGACCGACGACACCATGCTCGACCTGGCCGCGCGCATCCTGCCCTACGAGACCACCGACGGGCTGCTCACCCTGGACGAGGTCGCCGCCCAGCACGGGACGGTGGTCTACGCCGCCACCCTGGAGGAGTACAAGCGGATCGCCCCGGTGGCGCGCGCCCAGCAGATGGCGGTGGTGAACGCCGGGTACGTCTACGACGCCGACCTGCTGGCCCGGTTGGCCCGCCGCCGCCCCGGCACGGTGCGCCCGCTGGCCGCCGGGGACATCGCCCAGGTGCTCAGCCCGGTCTCGCCGGAGCGCGAGCTGGCCACCCTGGACGCGCTGGCCGCCGGGAACGCCGTGCTGGCCGACCAGGACTGCGAGCTGGTGCTGCGCCGGTTCGAGCCCGCCACCCTGCCCGCGGTGCTGCTGCACGACCGGGACGGCGACCACCAGCGCGCGCTGCGCCGGGCCCAGGCGGAGGCCGACGACCTGTGGGGCGACATCCTGGCGGGCTTCGCCGAGCCGGCCGCCGCCCGCCAACTGGTGCTGAACGACTCCGCCCCGCTGGTCCGCGACCTGCTGGCCGCCCCGCCGGGTGAGGTCGTCGAGGCCGGACTGCGCTCGCTGTACGTCTCGGCGCTGCTGCTGGCCGGGGAACCACTGCGGGCCCGGGAGTCCGAGCTGATGACCGGCTCGATGGCCGCCCTGCTGCGCGCCGGGCTGGCCGGGACCACCCGCCCCACCACCGAGGACGACGACGCCGGAGAGGACCGCCGATGACCCGCACGCTGGACCAGGCCAACCGGGAGATCAGCCGGGTACGGCAGATGCCCTACGGCCTCGCGCACACCCAGGCCGCCGAGGAGCAGGTCAAGCTGGTGGACGCGGAGGGCCCGGACGAGGCGCGGGCCTTCGCGCTGTTCACCCTGATCGACGCCTACCAGTGGGGTGGCGAGCCGGAGCGCGGCTACGTGCCCTTCGCCCAGCTGCTGCGCTGGTGGGACCAGCGGCCGGAGATGTTCGACGCCGACGACCAGCACTCGCTGTTCTGGGCGTTCAAGTGGATGGTCTCCGGGCTGGCGGACTTCCCGGGCGTCCCGGCCGAGCAGATCGAACGCACCCTGGACGACATGGAGCGCCGGTACGCGCGTGCGGGCAACGGGATGGACGCGGTCGCGCTGGAGCGCTTCTCCTGGGCGAACCGCCGTGGCGCCCCGGAGACCGAGCAGTTGTTCGCACAGTGGGTGGTCACCCCGCGCGATGACTTCTCCCAGTGCGAGGCCTGCGACCCCGGCGACCGCGCCGCGTACATGATCGGCGCCGGGCGGCTGGTCGAGGGGGTGCGGCTGATCGAGGAGACCCTGCCGCAGCGCCCGCGGTGCGCGAGCGAGCCCGCCGACATGCTGACCGACCTGGCGGATGCCTACCTGGAGCTGGGCCGCCCGGCGGACGCGGTGCGGGCGCACCGGCAGGCGGTGGCCGAGCTGGAGCGGACCCAGGGCGACATGGCCTCCGCCCGGGGCCAGCGGATCCGGCTGCTGGCCCGCGGGCACCAGGCCGAACGGGCGATCCGCGCCCTGGAGGCCGAACAGCACCTGCTGGTCAAGGCGGACACCCCCTACGACGAGCTCTCCTTCGCCCGGCTGGTCGGTGCCGCCACCCATGTGCTGCGCGCCGAGCACCCGGACCGGTCGCTGCGGATCACCGCCGTCCCGGAACTCGGCGACCGGCCCACCGTCGCCCAGCTGGACGACTGGCTGCGGGCCAAGGCCGAGCGGTTGGCGGCCCAGTTCGACGCCCGCAATGGCACCAGCCACCAGAGCGATCTGGTGCGCCGGGCCTGGTCGGCCACCCCGGCGGAGCACGCGCTCGACCTGGACGTGCTGCCCCGTGGCTTCGCCGGGTCCCCGGCGCCCACCGGTGGTCCGACCGTGCCCACGGTCGCCGCCCCGGGCCCCGACCCCGCCGACCCGCTGGCCCAGCAGCCGGGCGAGGACGTCGGCACCTGGACCGACCGCCTGCTCGCGGCGGGGGAGGCCCAGCGCGCCGCCGCCGCCTGGATCGCCGCCGCCGGGGCCGCGGACGACGACGGCCGCCTGGTGGACGCCGGCTTCGCCTACGCCGAGTGCGCCCGGATCGCCCAGCTGTTCGACGACCAGGACGGGGCGGACGAGGGCTACCGCTCGGCGGTGGCCCGGCTGCGCGCCGGGGGTCTGGCGCCCGAGCTGCTGGTGCAGGTGCTGGTCGCCTGGGCCCCGACCGCCGCGCTGGTCGGCGCGACCGGGGATGCCCTGGCCGAGATCGACCGGGCGCTGGCCGCACTGCGTGCCGAACCCGGCGGCGACGACCAGCGCGACGAGCAGCTGGCCGCCCGCGAGCAGGCCACCCGCCGCCGGGCCGCCGCCGACCTGGAGGACGCCGCCGCCCGCCTGCTGGCCGGATCGGGGGAGCCGGAGCAGCAGGAGCTGGCCGCCCGTACCGCCCAGTCGGCCGCCGAGTCCTACGGCGGTCAGGGTGCGGTCGCGGATGCCTCGCACGCCTTCTGGCTGGCCGGGCGGCTGTACGACCAGCTCGGCCGGGTCGAGGACGCGGTGTGGAACTTGGAATCGGCGATGGAGGGCTTCGCCCACGTCCGCCAGCGCGAGCCCTGGGGCGAGGTGGCGAGCCTGCTGGTCCGAGTGCTGCGCGACTCCGGCCAGACCGCCCGCGCGGAGGAGCTGGCGCGGGAGATCGTCAGCTGAGTCGGTACCGTCGTCGGGTGCCCACCGTCCTGCTGCTGCCCGACTCCGCCCTGCTGGTCCCCGGCGCGGCCGGGTCGCAGGCCGATCCGCTGGCCGGGGCGCGGGCCGCGGTGCTGGCGGAGCTGCGCGAGGCGGGGCGCGGGGCGGTGCTGGTGATCGCCCCGGGGCGGGTCACCCGGGTGCTGACCGGGCCGTTCGGCGACGGGCTGGCGGCGGCGGGGATCGCACGGGTGCCCGCCGGGTCTGCGGCGGGCATGGCTGCTCCAACCGCTCCGCCCGCGGGGGCCACGGCGCCCGGCGTCGTTCCCGCGGTCGGGGCCATGCCGCCCGGCGTCGTTCCCGCGGTCGGGGCCACACCGCCCGGCCTCGTTCCCGCGGTCGGGGCCGCCCCGGGTGTCGGGGCCGCCGCCGCCCTGGCCCTGCTCGCGCTGGCCGGGCACGACCCGGACCGCGCCGCCACCGTCCTGGAAACCGGCTCCGAGCCCGGCCCCGTCCTGCCCGTCGTCCCGGCGGCGCCGCCGGAGCTGGTGCTGGTGGTCGGGTCGCTGTCCGCCCGGCACGGCCCGGACGCGCCGCTGCCGGACGACCCGGAGGCGATCGCCGCCGACGTCGCCCTGCTCACCGCCCTGGCCGCCGGGCCCCGTGCCCTGGCCACGGTGCTGGGCGATCTGCCGCCGGCGGAGTGCGACCGGCTCGCCATCACCGGCGGCCGGCCCTGGCACTGCATGCTGTCCCTGCTGGCGGGTGCCGGGAACGCGCCGGGCGCCGGTGCCGAGGGCCTGCCGGATGCCGGTGCCGAGGGCCTGCCGGACGCCGACGCCGCGCTGCTGTGGTCCGGCACCCCCGGCGGGGCGCAGCACGCGGTGGCCCGCTGGCGGATCGGGGCAGCGGCATGACCGTGATCGTCGCCGTCGTCGGCCCCACCGCCACCGGCAAGTCCGACCTGGCACTGGACCTGGCCGAACGGCTCTCCGGTGAGGTGGTCAACGCCGACGCGCTGCAGTTCTACCGCGGGATGGACATCGGCACCGCCAAGCTGCCGGTCGCCGACCGCCGGGGCATCCCGCACCACCAGCTCGACGTGCTGGACCCGGACCAGGACGCCACCGTCGCCGCGTACCAGACCGCCGCCCGGGCCGATGTCGCGGCGATCGAGGCTCGCGGGCACCGCCCGGTGGTGGTCGGCGGCTCCGGCCTCTACCTGCGCGCCCTGCTGGACCGGATCGAGTTCCCCGGCACCGACCCGGCGCTGCGGGCGGCGCTGGAACACCGGGCGGAGCAGGAGGGCACCCGGGCGCTGTTCACCGAGCTGCGGGCCGCCGACCCGGCCGCCGCCGAGTCGATCGGACCGCGCAACACCCGGCGGATCGTCCGGGCCCTGGAGGTGATCGCCCTGACCGGGCGGCCCTACTCCGCCAACCTGCCCGGACACGACTACCACCGTCCCGCCGTGCAGATCGGCCTGGATCACGACCGTGCCGCGCTGGACCGGCGGATCGAGCAGCGGGTGGACCGGATGTGGCGGGCCGGGCTGGTGGACGAGGTGCGCGGCCTGCTCGCCAGCGGCGGGATCGGCCGGACCGCCTCCCGCGCGGTGGGCTACGCCGAGGTGCTGGCCGCACTCCGGGGCGAGATCACCGAGGAGCAGGCGCGCGAACAGATCGTCGCCGGCACCCGCCGGCTGGCCCGCAAGCAGATGGGCTGGTTCGGGCGCGACCCGCGGGTGCACTGGCTCGACGCCCAGGACCCGGCGCTGCTGGACCGGGCGCTCGACCTGGTCGCCGCGGCCGACGCGGGCAGCCTCGGCCTGGCCACGGAGGACCCGGCACCGCGCCGTAGTCTGGGCACATGACCGCCCCGCTGCACGTCACCAAGGGCCACGGCACCCAGAACGACTTCGTGCTGCTGGACGGCCGCCACACCCCGCCGCTGGACGCCGACCTGGTGCGCGCGCTGGCGGACCGCCGGGCCGGGATCGGCGGCGACGGCGTGATCCGGCTGACCGCCGCCACCGACCTGCCCGAGGGCACCGCCCTGCTGGCCACCGAGCCTGCCGCGCAATGGTTCATGGACTACCGCAACGCGGACGGCTCGATCGCGGAGATGTGCGGCAACGGGGTGCGGGTGGTCGCCGACTACGCCCGCTCGCTCGGCCTGTGGGACCCGGCCGCCGGTGACCTGGTGCTCGGCACCCGGGCCGGTGTGCGCCGGGTGCGCCGGGTGGACGGCCCCGAGCCGGGCACCGACTGGTACGCGGTCGACATGGGGCAGTGGCACCTGCCCGGCGGCGAGCCGGCCGCCACCGCGGGCGCCGACGCCGAGGTCACGGTGCCCGGGCTGGCGGTGCCGCGACCGGCACTGAGCGTGGACCTGGGCAACCCGCACACCGTGCTGGCCCTGGCCGACGAGGCCGAACTCGCCGCCGCCGACCTGACCCGCGCCCCGCAGGTGCAGCCGGTCCCGCCGCACGGCACCAACGTCGAGCTGGTGGTGCCGCTGGGCGAGACGGTCGGCGCGGACGGCGCCCCGGTCGGGCGGCTGCGGATGCGGGTGCACGAGCGCGGGGTGGGGGAGACCCGGTCCTGCGGCACCGGTGCCTGCGCGGCGGCGCTCGCGGTGCGCACCTGGGCCGGGCCGCAGTCCCCGGCGGTGTGGCTGGTGGACGTGCCGGGCGGGACGGTGCGGGTGACCGCGCTGCCCGGTGGGCGGGTGGAGCTGGCCGGGCCGGCGGTGCTGGTCGCCGACCTGGACGTCGACCTGGCCGCGCTCACCGGCCGCTGACGGCCACGGGCCGCGCGCCGAGGAGGGTCCGAGGGGCCCGGCGGGAGCAGACCCCGCGGGAACACCGCGACCCCCGGCCGTCGTTGCTCCGGACGTGACCACCGGACCCGCCCCGCTGACCGCCGGCGACCTCGGCGCGCCGCTGGGCGAGCGGCTCACCTTCCTGCAGTTCTCCACCGGCTTCTGCGCGCCGTGCCGGGCCGCCCGCCGGGTGCTGCAGCGGGTGGTGGACACCAGCGAGGGTGTCGCGCACATCGAGGTGGACGTCGCCGACCACGCCGAGCTGGCGACCCGGTTCGCGGTGACCGCGACGCCGCTGGTGGTGCTCCTGGACCCGGACGGCACCCCGGTCGCCCGGCTGGCGGGCGTCCCCACCCTGGCCCAGGCGCGCACGGCGTTGGCGTCCCTGGGCTGAGCGGCCCCCGCCCGTCGCGGCGTCCCTGGCAGCCCGCTCGGACCGCCCGGACCCCGGTTCAGCCCGCCCGCAGCGCCCGGAACCCCGGCTCAGCCCGCCCGGACCACCCGCAGCACCCGGAACCCCTTCGCCGTCGCCGCTCGCTCCGCGCTGAACTCCGCCCCCAGCTCGGTGTCCAGCCAGCGCAGCAGCGAATCCGACCCCAGGTGCTTGGCGACCACCAGGTGCGCCTCGCCGCCCGGCAGCAGGCGGTGCAGCCACTGCCGCAGCATGGCGTGCAGCACCTCCTTGCCGACCCGGATCGGCGGGTTCGACCAGATCGCCGCGAAGCGCACGTCCTCCGGGACGTCCTCCGGCCGGACGGCGTGCACCCGGACCGCCCCGGCGAGCTCCGCGTTGCGGCGGGTGAGGTCGAGCGCCCGTTCGTTCACGTCCACCGCCCACACCCGGGCCAGCGGGCTGGCCGCCGCCATCGCCAGCGTGATCGGCCCCCAGCCGCAGCCGAGGTCCAGCAGGTCGCCCTCCACCGGCGGCTCCGGCACCTCGCGCAGCAGCACCTCGGTGCCGGCGTCCAGGTGGTCGGGGGAGAACACGCCACCGGCGGTCTGCACGGTGACCTCCTCGCCGCGCAGCCGCACCGTGCGGTCCCGGCGCTGGTCGGGGGAGGCGGGTTCGGCGGTGAAGTAGTGATCGGACACGCCTCGACCCTAGTGCGCCACCGGGAATCCGATGGCGCCCCGTCCCCGCCCCGTGCCACGCTGGAATCCGCGGCACCGGATCGGTGTTGGCATCGACGATGAACCCTGACGAGAGGACCCCCGTGACCGCACGCGACCACATGGACGACGAGACGACGGCTGCCGACCCCCAGCAGCAGGCGCGCGAGGCGCAGCGGGTCGCGGACGACGTGGTCGCCCGGGTGCTCGCGCGGGCCGGGACCGCGCTGCACGAGGGCGGCACCGTCCACACCACGCACGACGGCGACCAGCTGGACCTGGCCGAGCGCAGCTCGCTGCGCCGGGTGGCCGGACTGTCCACCGAGCTCGAGGACGTCACCGAGGTCGAGTACCGGCAGCTCCGCCTGGAGAAGGTGGTCCTGGTCGGGCTGTGGACCCACGGTCCGCTGGAGATCGCCGAGGTGTCGCTGCGTGAGCTGGCGGCGCTGGCCGAGACCGCGGGCTCGGAGGTGCTGGACGGCCTGATCCAGCGCCGCCAGACCCCGGACCCGAGCACCTACCTGGGCTCCGGCAAGGCCGCCGAACTGGCCGAGCTGGTGGCCGCCGCCGGTGCCGACACCGTCGTGATCGACGGCGAGCTGGCCCCGTCGCAGCGCCGCGCCCTGGAGGACGTGGTCCGGGTCAAGGTGATCGACCGGACCGCGCTGATCCTGGACATCTTCGCCCAGCACGCCAAGTCGCGGGAGGGCAAGGCCCAGGTCGAGCTGGCCCAGCTGGAGTACCTGCTGCCGCGGCTGCGCGGCTGGGGTGAGTCGATGTCCCGGCAGGCCGGTGGCCAGGTCGGTGGCGCCGGGGCGGGCATGGGCTCGCGTGGTCCCGGTGAGACCAAGATCGAGCTGGACCGGCGCCGGATCCGCAACCGGATGGCCAAGCTGCGCCGGGAGATCGCCGCGATGGAACCGGCCCGCCAGACCAAGCGGGCCTCCCGGCGCAAGAACGCGATCCCCGCGGTCGCGATCGCCGGGTACACCAACGCCGGCAAGTCCTCGCTGCTGAACCGGCTGACCGACGCCGGGGTGCTGGTGCAGAACGCCCTGTTCGCCACGCTGGACCCGACCGTGCGCCGGGCCCGGGCCGCCGACGGCCGGGTGTACACCCTGGCCGACACGGTGGGCTTCGTGCGGAACCTGCCGCACCAGCTGGTCGAGGCGTTCCGCTCCACCCTGGAGGAAGTCGCCGACTCCGACCTGGTGCTGCACGTGGTGGACGCCTCGCACCCGGACCCCGAGGGCCAGATCGCCGCGGTCCGGGAGGTGTTCGCCACCATTCCGGGCGCGATGGACGTCCCGGAGATCATCGTGCTGAACAAGGCCGACCTGGCCGAGCCGGAGACCGTGGCCCGGCTGCGGTCCCGCGAGCACGGCGCGATCGTGGTCTCCGCGCACACCGGTGAGGGGATCGAGGAGCTGCAGGCGCTGATCGCCGACCAGTTGCCCCGCCCCGGGGTGAGCGTCGACGTGGTGGTGCCCTACGACCGAGGCGACCTGGTGCACCGGGCGCACGAGCACGGCGACATCGACGCCGAGGAGCACACCGCCGACGGCACCGTGCTGCGCGGCCGGGTCGACGCCGGGCTGGCCGCGGAACTGTCCGCGGTGGACGTGCGCTCCGCCTGACCGCGTCCCGGGCTGTCGCCCCCGTCGCCTACCCTGTCCCGGTGCCTGATCCCACCCCCGACGTCGATGACCTGCTCGACCTGGCGGTGGCCGAGCTCGGCGGTGCGCCCCGGGAGGGCCAGCGCCGGATGGCCCGGGAGGTCGCCGCGGCGGTGGAGGCCGGCGAGCACCTGATGGTGCAGGCCGGCACCGGCACCGGGAAGTCGCTGGGCTACCTGGTGCCGGCCGTGCGGCACGCGGTCACCGCGGAGGAACGGGTGGTGGTCTCCACCGCCACCCTGGCGCTGCAACGCCAGGTGATGACCCGGGACCTGCCGCTGGTCGCCCGCACCCTGGGCCCCAAGCTGCCCCGGCCGCCCAAGATCGCCCTGCTCAAGGGCTGGCACAACTACGTCTGCGTGCACAAGATCGCCGGCGGCTACCCGCAGGACGACCAGGGCACCCTGTTCGCGCTGGCGGACGAGCCGGCGACCGCGGAGCACCCGGCACCGGACGAGGACGGCAAGGAGTCGCTCGGTGCGCAGGTGGTGCGGCTGCGCGAGTGGGCGCAGGACACCGACACCGGCGACCGGGACGACCTGGTGCCCGGGGTCAGCGACCGGGCCTGGCGGCAGGTGTCGGTGACCGCGCTGGAGTGCCTGGGTCAGAAGTGCCCGCTGCTGGAGGAGTGCTTCCCGGACCGGGCCCGGGCGATCGGCCGCGCCGCCGACGTCGTGGTGACCAACCACGCCATGCTCGGCATCGCCGCCGGGGGGTCGCCGAATGTGCTGCCCGAACACCAGGTGCTGGTGGTGGACGAGGCGCACGAGCTCTCCGACCGGGTGACCGCCCAGGCCACCGCGGAGCTGTCGGTCGCCACGGTGGAACAGGCCGGTCGCAGCGCGCGCCGGCACGGTGGGGTGCTCACCACCGAGCTGGACCAGGCCGCCACCGCGCTGGGCACCGTGCTGATTGGGCTGCCGGAGGGCCGGTTCCCGGACGGGCTGCCCGAGGGCACCCGGCAGGCGGTGGCGATGGTCCGGGACGCCGCCCGTGGCCTGCTGACCGAACTGCGCCCGCAGAAGGGCGAGGCGGAGGACACCGGCCTGAAGCTGGCCTCGTCGGCGGTGCTGGCGCTGTTCGAGGTGGCCGAGCGGATGGCGGCCGAGCCGGAGGACCAGCGGTACACGGTGATGTGGTGCTCGCGCCAGGACGGTCCGCGCGGGGACGGTGCCACCCGGCTGTACGCCGCTCCGCTGGCGGTGAACGGGCTGATCCGGACCAACCTGCTGGCCGGCCGGTCGTCGATCTTCACCTCGGCCACGCTCAGCCTGGGCGGGCAGTTCGACGCCACCGCACGGGCGGTCGGCCTGGCCGGTGCCACCGAGGGTGCGGCCGCCACCGCCACCGCCACCGCCTCGGCCACGGTGCTGGCGGATGCGGCACCGGCGGGGCGGGAGACCGGCGGCGGGGCGAAGCCCGCGGCGTCCGACACCCCGGCGAAGCTGCCCTGGCACGGCATCGACGTCGGCAGCCCGTTCGACTACCCCAAGCAGGGCATCCTCTACGTCGCTCGCCGCCTGCCGCCGCCGGGCCGCGAGCCCGCCACCGATGCGCAGCTGGAGGAGATCGCCGCGCTGATCTCCGCTGCCGGGGGCCGCACCCTGGGGTTGTTCTCCTCCCGCCGGGCCGCGATCGCCGCGGCCGAGGCGATGCGCGAGCGGCTGGACGTGCCGGTGCTGGTGCAGGGCGACGACCAGTTGCCCACCCTGGTCCGGCAGTTCGCCGACGACGAGCCGACCTGCCTGTTCGGCACCCTGTCGCTCTGGCAGGGCGTCGACGTGCCGGGCCGGTCCAACAGCCTGGTGATCATCGACCGGATCCCGTTCCCGCGCCCGGACGACCCGGTGCGCTCGGCCCGGTCGGAGGCGGTGGCGGCCTCGGGTGGGAACGGCTTCATGTCGGTGGCGGCGACCCATGCGGCCCTGCTGCTCGCCCAGGGCGCCGGTCGGCTGATCCGGTCCACCGGCGACCGCGGGGTGGTGGCGGTGCTCGATCCCCGACTGGTGACCGCCCGCTACGGCGAGTTCCTGGCCCGGTCGCTGCCGCCGTTCTGGCGCACCACCGACCGCGCGGTGGCCGAGGGGGCGCTGCGCCGGCTGACCGGCACGGGCAACGGGTGATCGGCTCGCGATTCGTCTAGCCTCGTGACCAGCAGGGCTTCCACCTGCGCCGATCCCGCGAGGAGGACCCGTGAGCGAGCAGACTGACGACGGCGACGACTTCGGCCTGACCAGTGCCAGTGCCGGTACCCGTCGTACCACCAAGCTGGCCGTGATCGGCGCCGGGGCGGTCGGCTCGACGATGGCCTATGCCGCCCTGATGCGTGGCGCCGCCCGCTCCGTGGCGCTCTACGACATCAACAAGGCGAAGGTCGAGGCCGAGGCGCTCGATCTGGGGCACGGGATCCAGTTCATGCCGATGGCCGAGGTGGTCGGCTCGGACGACATCGCGGTCTGTGCGGACGCCGACGTGGTGATGGTGACCGCCGGTGCCAAGCAGAAGCCGGGGCAGACCCGGATCGACCTGGCCGAGGCGACCATCTCCCTGGTGAAGAAGATCCTGCCGTCGGTGGTCGAGGTCGCCCCGAACGCGATCTACGTGATGGTCACCAACCCGGTCGACATCGTCACCTACGCCGCGCTGAAGACCTCCGGCCTGCCGCCGACCCAGCTGTTCGGCTCCGGGACCGTGCTGGACTCCTCCCGGCTGCGGTACCTGATCGCCCAGCACACCGGGGTCGCGGTGCAGAACGTGCACGCCTACATCGCCGGCGAGCACGGCGACACCGAGCTGCCGCTGTGGTCCTCGGCCACCATCGGCGGGGTGCCGATCCTGGACTGGAACGGCCTGGACGGGCACGTGCCGCTGACCGCGCAGGTCCGAGAGTCGATCGCCCGCGAGGTGGTGGAGTCCGCGTACCGGATCATCGAGGGCAAGGGCGCCACCAACTACGCGGTGGCGCTGGCCGGGTCGCGGATCATCGAGGCCATCCTGAAGGACGAGCACCGGATCCTGCCGGTGTCCTCGCTGTTGGAGGGCTTCCACGGGATCAGCGACGTGTGCCTGTCCGTGCCCACCGTGGTCGGCCGCGAGGGGGTGGGCGAGCGGCTGGAGGTGCCGATGAGCGCCGACGAACTGGCCGGCCTGCGCCGCTCCGCGGAGTCGCTGCGCGCGGTGGCCCGGCGGTTCGGCTTCTGACCAGCTGAGTACGGCGAAGGGCCCCGGCGACGTCGGTCGCCGGGGCCCTTCGCGGGTGCGGGACTACAGGCTGCGCAGCACCGAGACCACCCGGCCGAGGATCTGCGCGTGGTCGCCGTCGATCGGGGAGTAGGCGGGGTTCTGCGGCAGCAGCCAGACGTGACCGTCGGTGCGCTTGAGCGTCTTGACCGTGGCCTCGCCGTCCAGCATCGCCGCGACGATCTCCCCGTTCTCGGCCACCGGCTGGCGGCGCACCACCACCCAGTCGCCGTCGCAGATCGCGGCGTCCACCATCGAGTCGCCGACCACCTTGAGCAGGAACAGCTCGCCCTCGCCGACCAGCTGGCGGGGGAGCGGGAAGACGTCCTCGACCAGCTGCTCGGCCAGGATCGGCCCACCGGCGGCGATCCGGCCGACCACCGGCACGTAGGCGGCGGCAGGTGCCCCGTCCCGGGCGGCGGAGTCCTCGTCGCCGATCATCGCGGCCACCGATCCGGCCAGCGCGCCCACCGGCCGTGAGTCGTCCGGCTGGACCACCTCGATCGCGCGCGGGCGGTTCGGGTCGCGGCGCAGATAGCCCTTGCGCTCCAGGGCGGTGAGCTGGTGCTTGACGCTGGACGGTGAGGTCAGGCCGACCGCGTCGCCGATCTCCCGCATGCTCGGCGGGTAACCCCGGCTCTCCACCGACGCCCGGACCGTCTCCAGCACCAGCCGCTGCCGCGGGGTCAGGCCGTCGCCCAGGCCGATCTCGGCCTCGTCCTCGCTCACCTTCGGTGCCATGCGTCTCTCCCGTCCGTCCCGCCTGTGCCGACCGCCCGGCCCGACCCGGCTCCGGCCCACTGCCGTCCGCCCTGGTGACGGGCTGTCCGGCGGCGATGTCAGTGCCTCGTGATCGGGTGTTCCCAGTGCCCCGAGCCTAGGGGTCGCGACACGCCCGATCAAACACATGTTCGACCGTGTCTCGACATTGCCCCGGGATCCGTGGCAGTCTTCGTACAAGCGTTCGACGAACAGATGTTCGACTCGACCGGACGGACGGTCGCCCCGCCGGGGTGACAGGAGGGAAGTGGTGACATGAGCACCATCGCAGCGCAGCCGCGGATCGCCGGACAGGTCGCACCCGTGCGCCGTCCCCGCCCCGCAGGCGCCCGGCGCCCCTCGGTCGCCGGTGCACAGCGCCCGTTCGTGGCCGGTGCCCGGCGCCCCGCCATGGCCGGTGCCCAGCGCCCCTCGGTCGCCGTCCGGGACGGTTCCGCCGCGTCCGCCCCGGCGCGGCTGCAGCTGACCCGCCGTGGTCGCGCGGTGGTGATCGTGCTCGGCCTGCTGCTGGCGGTGGCCGGGGTGATGGGCGGTCGTGCGGTGGCCGACGGGCCGCAGCAGGCGGTGGAGGTCCAGACCTACGCCGTGCAGTCCGGCGACACCCTGTGGAGCATCGCGCAGGGGGTGGCGCAGCCCGGCGAGGACGTGCGGGACGTGGTGCTGCAGTTGCAGCGACTCAACGACCTGAGCGGCGGCTCGCTAATGGCGGGCCAGGTGCTGATGCTGCCGGCCGACTCCTGAGGTTCCCCGGATCATCACGGGAAGATTACGAAACCTGGTGCTTGCGTAATTCTGTCGCCGCCCTCTACTGTGGGTCTCACCTCGACGGCTGGCTGGGGGGCTCGCCACGAGGGACGCGAATCGGCGCTGGACACAGTGGCCGCCGCGCGTGATCTACACCGCTGAGGCGAGGCGAGTCGCCCCGGCGAGACGGGACGGGGGCGTCCCCACGAGGGTGGCCGCGATTGCGCGGCCACCCTCGTCGTCTGTCCGCCGCCCGCTCGCCGCGCCGCCACCGCCGCACCGCTACCGCCGGACCGCTGCCGCCGGACCACCACCGCCGCGCTGCCACCGCCGCCACCCAGGTGCCGTCTCCACCCTCGGCACCCGGACGCCGGAGACGGCGGTTCGCCCGGTACAGTGACCCGGTCCCGCCCGCTGGTCGACGGTGTGGGCCGTGGCGAGGAGGAGGCACCCATGCACTGTCCGTTCTGCCGGCACCCGGACTCCCGGGTGGTCGACTCCCGGACTTCCGACGACGGGCTGTCCATCCGGCGCCGCCGGCAGTGCCCGCAGTGCAACCGCCGGTTCACCACGATCGAGACCGCCAGCCTGTCGGTGGTGAAGCGCTCCGGCGCCACCGAGCCGTTCAGCCGGGAGAAGATCGTCAACGGCGTGCGCAAGGCCTGCCAGGGCCGCCCGGTCTCCGACGACGACCTGGCCGTCCTCGCCCAGCGGGTGGAGGAGACCCTGCGCGCCTCCGGCTCCGCGGAACTGGACGCCTACGAGATCGGGCTGGCCATCCTCGGTCCGCTGCGCGAGCTGGACGAGGTCGCCTACCTGCGCTTCGCCAGCGTCTACCAGGCGTACAACTCGCTGGAGGACTTCGAGGCGGCGATCACCGCGTTGCGCGCCGAGAACGAGGAGGCCGAGGCCCGTCGCGCCGCCGGGCAGGACGAGCCCGCCGACCAGGGGACCGCCGCCGCGGAGTGAGCGGCGCCACCGGCTGTCGGCCGGTGGGACTACGGTCGGTCACGTGATTCCTGCTGACCTCTCCCTCCTGCACACGCCGGGTGCGCCCGCGCTCAGCCCGGACGGACGCTGGGCCGTGGTGGCCCGCACCGCCCCCGACCTGACGGCCGACGAGTACGTCGGTCGCCTGTGGCGGATCCCCACCGACGGCAGCGCCGACCCGGTCCCGCTGACCCGCGGTCACCGGGACGCATCGCCCCGGTTCAGCCCGGACGGCCGGTGGCTGGTGTTCCAGCGGTCCGAGCCCAAGGGCCGCCCGCAGTTGTACCTGGTCGAGGCCACCGGTGGTGAGCCGGTGAAGCTGACCGACGCGCCGCTGGGTGCCGGGTCGCCGCGGATCTCCCCGGACGGCCGGCTGCTCGCCTTCGTCGCCGCGGTGCCGGAGGAGGGGCGCTACCTGCCCGAGGGCGACCCCGCCGCCGAGCCGCCCCGGCACATCACCGAGTTCCAGTACCGCCACGACGGCGCCGGCTTCACGCTGGACAAGAAGCCGCAACTGTTCGTCCTGGAGCTGCCCACCGAGCCCGGCACCGGCGACCTGCCCACCGCGCGGCAGATCACCGCCGGCATCGAGGTGGACGGCATCGCCTGGCTCGCCGACTCCGCCCATGTCGCGGTGGTCGCCGCCCGGCACGCCACCGCCGACACCGACCTGCGCACCGACGTGTCCGCCGTGGACGTCCGGGCGGATCACGACCACACGCTGCACCCGCTGACCGACGCCGACCAGGGCAGCACCCTGGCGGTGTCCACGGTGGCCGAGGCGACCGACGGCAGTGGGCTGTGGCTGCTGGCCCAGGACATGGGGCCGCAGGGGCGCGACTTCGTGGCGGCGCAGACCGGGCTGTTCCACCTGCCGCTGGCGGACGGTCCGGACGGTCCCCGCGCCGCGGGTGCGCCGGTGCGGATCACCGACGCCGAGGCGGTGGACCTGGACCCGGGCAGCCTGGCTCCGACCGAGGACGGGGTGATCGTCGGGGAGCTGGACCGGGGCACGATCCGGCTGCGCGAACTGCGCCGGGACGGGTCCGGCCGGGACCTGCTGACCGGCCTGGTGGCCCAGTCGGCGGCCTACGCCCGGGGTGTCGTGCTCACCTCGGCGGCCGGGCCGCTGACCAGTGGTGAGGTGCACGCGATCGAGCTGAGCACCGGGATCGGCCGCACACTGACCGACTGGTCCGCCGCGCTGCGGGCCACCGGGCGGTTGCGCCAGCCGCGGGAGCTGACCGGCAGCGCGCCGGACGGTTACCCGGTGCACGGCTGGGTGGTCACCCCGGACCCGGAGCGGTTCGCCGGCCCGCACCCGACGATCCTGATGATCCACGGCGGGCCCTACGCCCAGTACACCGTCGGCCTGTTCGACGAGGTGCAGACCCTGGCCGAGGCAGGCTATGCGGTGGTCTACGGCAACCCGCGCGGCTCGGCGGGCTACGGCCGGGCGCACGGGCGCAGCATCCACCGGGCGTTCGGCACCGTGGACGCCGACGACGTGCTCGCGCTGCTGGACCACGCCCTGACCGACCCGGCACTGGACGGTGAGCGGGTCGGCGTGATGGGCGGTTCCTACGGCGGCTACATGACCGCCTGGCTGACCACCCGGACCGACCGGTTCCGCGCCGCCATCGTCGAGCGTGGCTTCCTGGACCCGGTCAGCTTCGTCGGGTCCAGCGACATCGGCTGGTTCTTCGGCCTGGAGTACCTGGGCGACGGTGAGACCGACCAGGACCGGGCCGCCGTGGCCGCGCAGTCGCCGATGGCGCACGTGCACCAGGTGGTCACCCCGACCCTGGTGATCCACTCCGAGCAGGACTGGCGCTGCCCGGTGGAGCAGGGCCAGCGCTGGTTCGTCGAGCTCAAGCGGCGTGGCGTGCCGGCCGAGCTGCTGCTGTTCCCGGGCGAGGGGCACGAGCTGACCCGCTCCGGGCGGCCGCAGCACCGCAAGGTCCGGTTCGACCACGTGCTGCGCTGGTGGGCCGAGCGCCTGCCGGTCTGACTCCGGCATGACACGAGCCCGGCCGATCCATGCGGATCGGCCGGGCTCGGCTGCGTTCTGGGGAGCCCTCGCTCAGGCGGCGCTGCCCATCAGGTTGTCCCGCACCACCCGGCGCAGCACCTTGCCGATCTGCGACCGCGGCAGGTCCGGCAGGATGACCAGGTCGCGGGGCACGGCATAGCGGGCCAGCTTCTGCTGGCACCAGTCGCGCACCGCCTGCAGGTCGATCTGCGGGCAGTCGTGGTCCATCACCACGGCGGCCACCACCTTCTCGCCCAGGTCGCCGCCGGGCATCCCGATCACTGCCACGTCCCGCACGCCGGGCATGGTGCGCAGGTGCTCCTCGACCTGCGACGGGTAGACCTTGAAGCCGCCGGTGACGATCATCTCCTTGATCCGGTCGACCAGGACCAGCGAGCCGGACTCGGACATCCGCACCACGTCGCCGGTACGCAGCCAGCCGTCGGGCAGCAGCTGGCCGGCGGTCTCCTCCGGGCGGTTCCAGTAGCCCTGGAACACCTGGGGGCCGCGGATCAGCAGCTCACCGGACTCGCCGAGGCCCACCTCGCGGGTCGGGTCCTCCTGGTCGACGATCCGGACGTCGGTGCCGGGGAACGGCAGGCCGAGCGCGCCGGGGATCCGGGCGCCGGACAGCGGGTTGCCCAGGGCGACCGGGCTGGTCTCGGTCATGCCGTAGCCCTCGATCGCCAGGCCGCCGGTGACTCGCTCCCAGCGCGCGGCGGTGGTGGCGGGCAGCGCCATCGCGCCGGAGAACGCGAACCGGAACGAGGTCAGGTCGGCGCCGGACTTCTCCGCCGCCAGGGACAGCCGGTCCAGGATCGGCGGCACCGCGGGCAGGAAGGTGCCCGGGCGGCGGCGCTGGGTGGCCAGCACCGACTCGGCGTCGAACTTGGGGAAGGCGACCAGGGTGGCGGCGATCCGCGCGGCGTAGGTCAGGCAGAGCGTGAGGCCGAAGGCATGGAAGAACGGCAGCACGGCGTAGACGGTCTCGGCGCCCTGCTCGTGCTGGGTCCAGGCCTGGCCCTGCACGGTGTTCGCCACCAGGTTGCGGTGGGTGAGCACTGCGCCCTTCGGGGTGCCGGTGGTGCCGCCGGTGTACTGCAGCAGCGCCACGTCGTCGGCGACCGGCCACGGGTGGTCGGCGGGCAGCGGGGTGGCCCGGGCGATCAGCCGGTGCCAGGACGGGATGTCGGCCGGCACCGGACCGCACAGGGCGGCACGGGTCTCGCGGGCGGCGCGCACCGGCAGGCGCAGCGCGATCCGCTTGAACGCGGGCAGGTCGGCGGCGACGTCCACGGCGACGACGCTGCGCAGCTGGGTGTGCTCCCGGTGCTCCAGGACCGCGGGCACCGCCTTCTGCCAGACCAGGGCGGCGGTGGCGCCGGAGTCGGCCAGCTGGTGGGCGAGCTCGGCGGGGGAGTAGGTCGGGTTGTGCTCGACCACGACGGCGCCCAGTCGCAGCACGGCCCAGAAGGCCACCACGTGCGAGGTGCAGTTCGGCAGGGCGATCGCGACCCGGTCACCGGCGCGCACCCCCAGGTCGTGCAGGGCGGCGGCGCCGCGGGCGACGGCGTCGTCCAGCTCCGCGTAGCTCAGGGTCGCGCCCTGGAAGTCGACGGCGACCCGGTCGGGGAAGGCGACGGCCGCGCGGGCCACGGCGGCACCGACCGGCTCGTCGGGCACCGCGATGTCACCGGGCACGCCGTCGGCGTAGGACCGGTGCCAGAAACGCTGAAGTGTGGTCACCTACTCACAGTAACCTACGGAACCGTAGGTTTAGCTGTGGGACCCCTCAGAGATCGCTGGAGCGGGCGCCCCAGAGGTTGATCCCGGCGTCCACCGCGTGCTGGTCGATCCGGGCCAGGTCCTCCGGCGACAGCTCGCTGACCTGTGCCGACGCCAGATTCTCCCGGAGTTGGCGCGGGGTGCGGGCGCCGAGGGTCACCGAGGAGATCCGCTGATCGCGAAGCACCCAGGCGATCGCGAGCTGCGGCAGCGTCAGGCCGAGGTCCTGGGCGATGTCGTTCAGGGCCCGCACGTGGTCCAGGTTCTCCGGGGATAGGTACTCGGCACGCAGCGGGCCGCCCCGGGCCGCGCGGGAGTCGGCCGGCACGCCGTCGAGGTACTTGGTGGTGAGCATCCCCTGGGCCAGCGGGGAGAAGGCGACCACCCCGAGCCCGGCCTCGCCGGCCACGTCCAGCAGCGAGCGGCCGTCCGGGCCCGGCCGCTCGATCCACCGGTTCAGCAGCGAGTACGACGGCTGGTGCAGGCTCAGGGTCAGCCCGATCCGCTCCGCGACCGCCAGCGCCTCGGCGGTGCGCTCGGCGGAGTAGGACGAGATGCCGGCGTACAGCGCCCGGCCCGAGTCGACGGCGGTCTTCAGCGCGCCGAGTGTCTCCTCCAGCGGGGTGTCCGGGTCGTAACGGTGGCTGTAGAACACGTCCACGTAGTCGGTGCCCAGGCGGCGCAGCGACTGGTCGAGGGAGGCGAGCAGGTACTTGCGCGACCCGAACTCGCCGTAGGGCCCCGGCCACTGCCGGTACCCGGCCTTGGTGGCGATCAGCAGTTCGTCGCGGTGCGCGCGCAGGTCGGTGGCCAGCAGCCGGCCCACCGACTCCTCGGCGGCCCCGGGCGGCGGCCCGTAGTTGTTCGCCAGGTCCAGGTGCACCACGCCGGCGTCGACCGCCGCCAGCACCAGCGCGCGCTGGTCGGCGAACGGGGTCGCCTCGCCGAAGTTCTGCCACAGCCCGAGCGTCACCGCCGGGAGCTGCAGTCCGGTGCGCCCGGCCCGGCGCAGGGGGAGAGGGTCGGCAGCGGCTCGGTTCACCCTGCCAAACTAGCCGCGATCGGCGGTCAGGACACCACGCGCAGCCGGATGCTCTCCGGCCGGGCCCGCAGCGCCTCGACCACCTCGCGCTCCACCGAACCGGCGTCCGTCACCACGTAGCCGACCTCGCCGCGGGTGGCCAGCAGCTGGGCCTCGATGTTCGCGCCGTGCTCGGCCAGGGTCTGGTTCACCGCGGCCAGCACACCGGGCACGTTGCGGTGCAGGTAGGCCAGCCGCTGCACGCCCGGGCGCGGCTCCAGGGTGAGGTTCGGCAGGTTGACCGACAGCGTGGTGGTGCCGGTGTTCAGGTAGTCGCGCAGCTTGTTCGACACGAACTGCCCGATCGCCTCTTGCGCCTCCTCGGTGGAACCCCCGGTGTGCGGGGTGAGGATGACATTCGGCAGGCCGCGCAGCTCGGACTCGAACGGGTCGCCCTTGCGCTTGGGCTCCACCGGGAACACGTCCACCGCCGCACCCGCGACCTGGCCGGCCAGCACCGCGTCCCGCAGCGCGGCGTAGTCCACCACGAAGCCGCGGGACAGGTTGAGGAAGATCGCCCCCGGCTTCATCCGGGCGAACTGCTTGGCGCCGAACATCCCGGCGTTCCCGCTGCGTCCGTCCACGTGCAGGGTGACCACGTCGGCCACGTCCAGCAGCTCGTCCAGGGTCTGCGCCCGCCGGGCGTTGCCCAGTGCCAGCTTCTCCTGGGTGTCGTAGAAGATCACCGACATGCCGAGGTTCTCGGCCAGCACCGACAGCTGGGTGCCGATGTTGCCGTAGCCGACGATGCCGAGCGTCCGGCCGCGCACCTCGTGCGAGCCGTCCGCCGACTTGTTCCAGACCCCGTCGTGCATCGACTTGTCCAGCACGGTCAGCCGGCGGGTCAGCGCGATGATGTCGGCCAGCGCGATCTCCACCACCGAGCGGGTGTTGGAGAACGGCGCGTTGAACACCGCCACCCCGCGCGAGGCCGCCGCGGGGAGGTCGATCTGGTTGGTGCCGATGCAGTACGCGCCGACCGCGATCAGGTCCCGGGCGGACTCCAGCACCGCCTCGGTCACCTGGGTCTTGGACCGGATGCCGAGCAGATGCACCCCCTGCAGGGCCTCGGCCAGCTCGGACTCGTCGAGTGCACCGGATCGGGTCGTGACCTCGTATCCGGCGGCCTCCAGGATCGTCCGGGCCTGGGGGTGCAGATTCTCCAGCAACAGGGCGCGCAGCACGGGCATATGGTCCGCCCGTCCGGCGCTGCGGCCAAACCGGTCCCGTCAGGTGGACGGCCAGCCGGCCGGCAGGTCCCGGCTGTGCACCACCCGCAGGGCCGTGGTCGGCCGGGTCATCGCCACGTAGAGGTCGCCGGGGCCGCCCTCGGCCAGCACCGCCGACGGCTCCACCAGCACCACGGCGTCGAACTCCAGCCCCTTGGACTGTTCGGCGGTGAGCGGGGTGACCGCGGCGTCCAGATCCGGCGCCCCCGACCGGGTGCCGCCCAGCAGCTCCGCGTGCCCGGCGCCGGCGATCGCCGCCCGGACCGGCTCGATCAGTTCGGCGGTGGCGATGACCGCGACCCGGCCCGCCCCGGAGGCGTCCCGCACCGCCTCGGCCTCGGCCACCGCCCGGCGCGCCGTCGCCGCGACCAGCTCGGTGGCGGCGACCCGCTCGGCGACCAGCGCGTCCGGCACGTCCCGGGCGGCTTCGGTGGTGGTCAGCGGCAGCCCGGCGGCCCGGCCCACTCCCTCCGCGGCGGTGGTCACGGTGGCCGGGGTGCGGTAGTTGATCGTCAGGGTCTCCTGCCGCCACTGGCCGGGCAGCAGCCGGTCGAAGACCTCCGCCCAGTCCCGGGTCCCCGCGGCGGTGGAGGTCTGGGCCACGTCGCCCACCACGGTCAGCGACCGGGTCGGCACCCGGCGCAGGATCATCCGCCACGCCATCGCCGACAGTTCCTGCGCCTCGTCGACCACCACGTGACCGTAGGCCCAGGCCCGGTCGGCGGCGGCCCGCTCCGCGGTGGTCAGCACCGGGCCACCGGCGGCGAACCGGTCGGCCAGCACATCGGCGGACACCAGCGCGTTGCCGGACTGCTCCAGCACCTGGCGGGCGTAGTCGAGCTCCTGGTTGCGCTGTTCGGCGTCCCGGCGGGCCTGGGCCTTGGCGGCCTGGTCGTCCTCACCGAGCAGCTCGGCCGCCTCGTCCAGCAGCGGGACGTCCGCGGGGGTCCACGGGGCGTCGGCCGGGCGCTCCAGCAGCCGCCGCTCGGCCCGGCTGAACACCCCGGCGGCGGCGTCGGCCAGCCGCTGCGGCTTGGCGAACAGCGCGGACACCAGGCCCTGCGGGGTCAGCGGCATCCAGGCCAGGTTCAGCGCGATCCGGATCTCCCGGGTGGTGCGCAGCTCCTCCAGGATCTCCGACCGGTCCTCGGGTGCCACCGAGAACGCCAGCTGGCCGACGTACTGCTCCGCCAGCCGGCCGAGCATGTCCCGCACGAAGGTGACCCGGGCTTGGTTGTGCGGCCGGTGCCCACGCCGGGCGTGGTTGATCGCGGCGCGCACGTCGGAGGGCTTGACCACCACCGTCTGGCCGTCGATGGTGACCCGCACCGGTTCGGCCGGCACCCGCTGGCGCTGCTTGACCGCGCGCTCGATCACCTCGCGCCAGACCGCCCGGCCCTTGAGCTCGGCCACCGCGTCGTCCTCGGCGCCGGTGGCGACCACCCCGGGGAACAGCTCCGCCACCGTGGTCGAGACCACGCCGGTCTCGCCCAGCGACGGCAGCACCTGGTCGATGTAGCGCAGGAAGGTCCGGCTCGGCCCGACCAGCAGCACCCCGGAGCGCTCCAGCACCCGGCGGTGGTTGTACAGCAGGTAGGCGGCCCGGTGCAGCGCCACCGCGGTCTTGCCGGTGCCGGGGCCACCCTGGACCACCAGCGCGCCCTGGAGCGCCGACCGGATGACGGCGTCCTGCTCGGCCTGGATGGTCGCGACGATGTCGCCCATCCGGCCGGTCCGGCGCGCGGCCAGCGCGGCCAGCAGCGCGCCCTCGCCGGACAGCTGCTCACCGCCGGGCAGGCCCGCGCCCTCCGCGACGGCGGACAGGTCCAGCAGCTCGTCCTCGACGCCGGTGACCGAGCGGCCGCGGGTGACCAGGTGCCGGCGCAGCACCACCCCGTCCGGGTGCGCGGCGGTCGCCCGGTAGAACGCCTGTGCCGCCGGGGCCCGCCAGTCGGTGAGCAGCGGGGCGTGCTCCTCGTCGTTCAGGCCGATCCGGCCGATGTAGCGGCGCTCGCCGTCGGTCAGGTCCAGCCGCCCGAAGGCCAGCCGGTCCTCGACCGCCTCCAGCCGGGCGACCCGATCCTCGTAGAGCGTGGCAAAGGCGTCCCGCTCCGAGCGGTTCTGCGGCGACCCGGACGGCCCGGCCCGGCGCACCTGCGCCAACCGGTCCCGGGTCTGGCGGCGCAGCTCGTCGAGCCGGCGGTAGAGACCGTCCACCACGTCCTGCTCGGCACGCAGCTGCTTGTCGATGGAATTCACCCGTGCTCCGTCTGTCGCCCTCACCTCGCCCGATCGCGTCGAGCGGCCGTCCATTATGCCGTGTCCGGGCCCGGTCCGTCCCCGCCATTCCGGTCGCCGGTCCGCTCCGCTGGCGGCGAACACCCGAGCGGGAAGGATCGGCGGGCGCCCGGCGTTGACGACGCAGTACCCGAACAGGTTCGACAGGAGGACCGATGCTCGATCCGAGCGAGATCTACGCCGTCGACCCGGCCGTGGCGGCCGAGGTGGAGGCGCGGAGCGCGGGCGGCAGCGGCCCGGTGCTGGTGCACGCGGTCCGCGGCTTCGTCGACGCCGGTGGTGCCGGACGGCTGGCCGCCGAGCACCTGGTCGACACCTACGACACCGCGCGGCTGGCCACCTTCGACACCGACCAGCTGATGGACTACCGCTCCCGGCGCCCGACCGCGACCTTCGACGCCAACCGCTGGTCCGGCTACGACCAGCCCGAGCTCGTGGTCGACCTGGTCCGCGACTCCGCCGGGGTGCCGTTCCTGCTGCTGCACGGCATGGAGCCCGATGTGCAGTGGGAGCGGTACGTGGCCGCCGTCCGGCAGATCGTCGAGCGGTTCGACGTCCCGCTGACCGTCGGCATCCACGGCATCCCGATGGGCATCCCGCACACCCGCCCGCTGTCGGTCACCGCCCACGCCAACCGGCCCGAGCTGGTCGCCGACCACATGCCCTGGTTCGGCACCGTCGAGGTCCCCGCCGACGCCAGCACCCTGCTGGAGATCCGGCTGGGGGAGTCCGGCCACGACGCGGTCGGCTTCGCGGTGCACGTCCCGCACTACCTCGCGCAGTCCTCCTTCCCGCAGGCCGGCATCCTGGCGCTGGAGCACGTGCGGCGGACCACCGGCCTGGACCTCGACCTGGCCGAGCTCACCGAGTCGGCGCAGGAGGCGATGCTCGAGGTCGAGCGCCAGGTGAGCGAGTCGCCGGAGGTCGCCGCCGTCGTGCACGCGCTGGAGCAGCAGTACGACGCGTTCAGCAAGAACATCGGCCGGCCGAACCTGCTGGCCGACACCAGCGACATCCCCACCGCCGACGAGCTCGGCGCGGAGTTCGAGCGCTTCCTGGCCGAGCAGGGCCCGGACACCGACCGCTGACCCGGCCATCAGGCCCCGGCACCCGGATCACCGGGGGCCGGGGCCTGGTCATGTCCGGCACACGGCAGAATGACCCCACGTGAGCCACGTCCCGCATCCCCGCCGCGCCCTGCTGGTCTGGGGCGTCGCGGTGGCGGCCTACGTGGTGGCCATCCTCAATCGGTCCTCCTTCGGCGTGGCCACGATCGAGGTCCGCGAGCTGTTCGGGGTGTCCTCGGCGCTGATCGCGTCGATGGCGGTGGCCCAGCTGGTGGTCTACGCGGCGTTGCAGGTCCCGGTCGGGGTGCTGCTGGACCGGTACGGACCCCGGGTGCTGATCGCCACCGGCGCGCTGGTGATGGCGATCGGCCAGGCGGTGCTGGCGCTGGCACCGGCGGCGGGCTGGGTGCTCGCCGGGCGGGTGCTGGTCGGCGCCGGTGACGCCCTGACCTTCGTGTCGGTGGTGCGGCTGGTTCCGGCCTGGTTCGCCCCGCGCCAGGTCCCGGTGCTCACCCAGCTCACCGGGTCGATCGGCCAGCTCGGCCAGGTGCTGTCCGCGATCCCGGTGGTCGCGCTGCTGCACGCCCAGGGCTGGCGCACCACCTTCCTGTCCGTGGCCGCACTCGGCGTGCTGGCGACCGCGTTGGCGCTCGCGGTGATCCGGGACGAGCCCCCGGCGGTGGAGATCGACCCGGACGCGCCGCCCGGCGACCGGGTGGGCTTCCTGGCCCGGCTGCGGGCGGCCTCGGCGGCACCCCGCGACCCGGGGGCGCTACGGGCGGTGCTGGCCGAACCGGGCACCCGGCTGGCGTTCTGGATGCACTTCTCCGGCCAGTTCAGCAACCACGTGGTGGTGCTGCTGTGGGGGTATGCGTTCTTCGTCGAGGGCGAAGGGCTCTCGGCCGGCGAGGCCAGCGCACTGCTGACCCTCAACGTGGTGGCCGGCGTGGTGGCCGGGCCGGTGATCGGCGCGCTGGTCGGCCGGCGCCCGCGGCTGCGGATGCCGCTGGCGGTGGGCACGCTGCTGGCGATCGGGGCGGTCTGGCTGGCGGTGCTGGTGCCCGCGGTGCCGGTGCCCTGGCCGGTGCTGGCCCTGTTCGTGGTGGTGGTCGCGGTGGGCGGGCCGATCTCGCTGGTCTCCTTCGACGTGGCGCGGTCCAGCAACCCGGTGTCCCGGCTCGGCACCGCGACCGGGTTCGTCAACACCGGCGGCTTCATCGGCGCCTTCGTCACGATGCTGGTGATCGGGCTGCTGCTGGACCGGGTCGGCGGCGGGGTCCGCGATCTGGACGCGTTCCGGGTGGCCTTCGCCTGTGTGGCGGTGCCCTGGGTGGTCGGCATGGCCGGGATGCTGCACGGGGCGCGGGTGGTGCGGCGGCGGCACCCGGGCATCGAGTTGTAAGCGCAGTCCTGGGACCACTGTGCCGTTCTGTGACCCCGATGTGACCAAACCGTTGCCCGAAATGCCAGTTCGGGGCGGGTAAGGCCGTAGCGCCCGGTCAGCGCCCGTGAGAGGATCGGCGACGTTGCAGTGACGTACTGACGCTTGACCGGCGTCCGGACGGGTTACCCGATCGGGCACCGCCAGCCTTGGCTGGTCCTCCGGTGCAGGACGTGGTTTTGGCATTGCGGCACGGGGCGAGACCACACGGGTCACGCGCCGTCACCGGATGGACAAGAAGGACAAGAACATGGCACAGGGTGCTGTCAAGTGGTTCAACGCTGAGAAGGGCTATGGCTTCATCGCCCAGGACGGCGGCGGCGCCGACGTCTTCGTGCACTACTCCGCGATCGACTCCTCGGGCTACCGCTCCCTCGAAGAGGGCCAGCGCGTCGAGTTCGAGATCACCCAGGGCCCGAAGGGCCCGCAGGCCGAGCAGGTTCGCCCGCTCTGATCTCGCTCCTGACGCGAGCGGTCGTCGCTGACGACTGAGCGTTCGACGAGGGCCGCATCCTCCGGGATGCGGCCCTCGTTGCATGTCCGGGTGCGTGCGTGCCGGGGCCGCCCGGTCAGTCGCCCTCCGCACGGACCGGGGCCGCGTCCCGCAGCGGGACACCGCGCCGGGCGAACTCCCGTAGTTCCTCGCCCAGCAACAGCCGGGCCGGCACCGGCAGCGACCGCAGCGTCCGGGCCAGGCCGGGTCCGGTGAGCAGCTCCGGGTCGTCGGTGCCGATCAGCAGCAGGTTGCCGTAGCGGCGACCGCGCAGCACCCCCGGCTCGGCCACCAGCGCCACCTGCTCGAACACGGCGGCCACCGTCGCCACCTCGTCCTTGGCCAGCCCGAGCGGCGGCCGGTCCGCGCAGTTGGCCAGGTAGACCCCGCCGGGGCGCAGCACCCGGTGCACCTGCTCGGTGAACTCGACCGTGGTCACGTGCTCCGGGGTGCGGTCCCCGGCGAAGACGTCCCGCAGCACCGCATCCGCACCGGCGGTCGGCAGCGTGGCGAGCTGGTCGCGGGCGTCCCCGGCGCGCAGGCGCAGGGCGGGGGAGCGCGGCAGGTCGAACCAGTCCCGCACCCGCTCGACCAGCACCGGGTCCAGGTCGATCGCGATCTGCCGGGCGCCCGGTCGCCGCGCATCCACCCAGCGGGCCATCGCGCAGCCGGCCGCCCCCAGGTGCACGGCGCGGAACGGGTCCGGGCCGGCCGGGATCGCGTCCAGCACGGCGGCCATCTGCTGCATGTACTCGAAGTCCAGGCGCAGCGGGTCGGCCAGGTCCAGGTGCGAGCTCGGCACACCGTTCACCATCAGGGTCACCGCGGTCGGGTCGTCCGGGGCGACCACCAGCTCCGCGGTGCCCGAGCCGATCGGCACCGGACCGCGCGGCCAGCGGTCGGCCGGGCGTGTGGGTGCCCGGTGGGAAGCTGACGTTCGTCGGCGATCGCGGTGGGCCACGGATTCCACGGTACGTGTTGACCGATTCGAACAGGTGTTCGATACTGGGTGGACGAGAGAGGGAGGTGCGGGATGTCGGTCAGGACCTTGCACGTGGCACGGGCCGCGGCCCCCGGACTGTCCGGGCGGACCGCGGAGCTGCTGTCCCGGGCGGATGCCGAGCTGGTCGCCGCCCAGTTCTCCTCCGAGCCGTGGGAGAAGTTCGCCCACGCCCACCTCGCCGCCCTGCGCGCCGGTGCCGCCGTGCTGGCGGAGCGGCAGCCGCTGTCCCGCCGTCGCCAGACCCGGACCGTCTGGGAATTGCTGGACCAGGTGACCCCGGAGCTCGGCCGGTGGACCGCGTACTTCGCCGGCGGTGCCGCCCTGCGCGCCGCGGTGGATGCCGGGCGGTTCGACGCGGTCTCCGACGAGCGGGCCGAGCAGGTGCTCTGCCACGCCGAGGACTTCCTGGACGTGGTCCGGGCGGAGCTGGAGGCCTGGGCCGAGCAGACCGAGGCCCCGGCGGCCGGCGTGCGCCGCGCGGGCTGAGTCGTGAGCCGGGGACCACGCGCCGAAGGGCTGCGCCGCGACTGGGGGCACGAGGAGGAGGGCGCCTCGATCCTGCACGTGGACATGGACGCCTTCTTCGCCTCGGTCGAGCTGGCGCGTCGCCCGCACCTGCGTGGTCGTCCGGTGATCGTGGGTGGGTCCGAGCGCTCCGTGGTGCTCGCTGCCACCTACGAGGCGCGGGCCTTCGGCGTGAACTCGGCGATGCCGATGGCGGTGGCGAAGCGGATGTGCCCGCAGGCGATCGTCGTCCCGCCCGATCACCGGGCGTACTACGAGGTCTCGCACGCGGTGATGTCGGTGCTGCACGACGTCACCTCGCTGGTCGAGCAGGTGAGCGTGGACGAGGCGTTCCTGGACGTCGCGGGCGCCCGGCGGCGGTTGGGTCCGCCGACCCGGATCGCCGCGATGATCCGCGAGCGGGTCCGTGCCGATCACGGCATCACCTGCTCGGTCGGCATCGCGGCGAACAAGTTCGTCGCCAAGCTGGCCTCCGGTCACGCCAAGCCGGACGGGGTGCTGCTGATCCCGCGGGCGGCGACCGTCGACTTCCTGCGCGCACTGCCGGTCGGGGCGCTCTGGGGCGTCGGCGAGCGGACCGCCGCCAACCTGGAGCGCTGGGGGATCCGGACGGTCGCCGAACTCGCCGACTCCGATGTCCGGACCGTGCAGCAGGCGGTGGGCAAGACCGCCGGGGCGCACCTGTACGACCTCGCCTGGGGCCGCGACCCGCGACCGGTCAGCCCCAGCCGGGAGGAGAAGAGCGTCGGCGCGGAGGAGACGTTCGACGTCGACGTGCACGACCTGCGCCAGGTGGAGAGCAAACTGCTGGACCTGGCGGACCGGTGCGCCGGGCGGCTGCGGGCCCAGCACCTGATGGCCCGGACGGTCGCGATCAAGGTGCGCACCTCCGACTTCCGCACCCTCAACCGCTCACGGACCCTCGCGCAGCCCACCGACGTCGGCCGGGAGATGTACCTGGTGGCCCGGGAGTTGCTGGCCGCGGTGGACCTCGGCGGGTTGCCGGTCCGGCTGATCGGCGTCCGGGCCGAGGGGCTGCTGGCCGTCGACCAGGTGGTGCAGCAACCGACGCTGGAGGAGGCCCTCACCGGTCAGGGCGAGGCCCAGCGCCAGGCCGAGCTGGTGATGGACCAGGTGCGCGAGCGCTTCGGCCGGGCGGCGATCGGCGCGGGCACCCGGGCGGTCGGCCGCAACGCCGGCGGCGGGGCGGTGGCGGCCCGGCACGTCAGCTCACGCTCCGCGGATCCGGTCGCCGATCCCGGTCCGGACTCCGCTGGTGGCGAACGCGCAAACCCGCGCACCGATGGTGCCGGACCGGCCGGCGAGCCCCGTCTGGCCCCGGAACGCCTGGCCCGCGACCTGCCGCGACGGTACCGGCTCAGCACCGGCGGCGGTCCGCGGGTGGACGAGGCCTGACGCTCGACTACCGACTTCCAGGAACGCCATCTATCCTGAGGCGACGAGAGTCCCGACGGCGGAGCACGGGGGTTGGATATGCCTCTCTCCGAGTACGAACAACGTGTACTGGAGCAGATGGAGCGGCAGCTCACGTCTGATGATCCCCGGCTCGCGACCACGCTCACCTCGAGTGGTCGGAAGCCGGTTCTGCGCTACATCCTGGGCGGAATCGGGGCCGTCCTCGGCCTGCTGCTCCTGGTGGTCGGCGCCGCCGCCTCGCTGGTCTGGCTGGGCGTCCTCGGCTTCGTGGTGATGTTCGCCGCGGTGGCCGTCGCTTTCACCAAACCGCGCAAGTCCGGCCCCGCCGGTGTGGTCCGGCCCGATGGCAGCACCGCACCGCGTCCCGCCCCGCGCAAGCCCGCGAAGAAGGGCTTCATGGACCGGATGGAAGAGCGCTGGGACCGCCGCCACGACGGCGGGCGCTGACCCCACACCCCACGAACCGACGAACGCCGTGCCGACCTGATCGGCACGGCGTTCGTGCGTCCGGGGAGCGCGGGCGGCGCCTCAGGTTCTGTCACCTGGGCCAGGGCCGTCCCCGGCCGCGGCCCGGGTCGCCCGGCGGCGGGACCCGGAGCGGGTGCCGCGGACGTCGGCGAGCACCGCGTCCACCCACCCGCGCAGCACGTCCTCGGCGACCGGGACCGGGGCGGCGGTGTAGCGCTCGGCCTCCAGGGCGGCGACCAGCGCGGTGAGTGCCCGGTCCGCATCGGAGCCGAGTGGCCGGCCTCGGGCCCGGTCGACCTGGGCGCGGATCTGGTCGGCCGCCTGGCGGGGGGTGTGGGCGTCCGACCAGGACACCCGGTACCGCCGCAGCCCGGTCCGCAGCCGGGTCCAGGCGCGCTCCGGGGTGAGGGGCGGGGCGGAGCGGCGACCGAGCACCAGTCCCGCGGCGACTCCGGCGGCGATGATCAGCCCCAGGGCGACGATCAGGCCGAGTCCGAGCCCGGGGGTGCCCTCCTGCTCGTCCCGTGCCTGGCCGGTGTCCGGTCCGGCGGTGGCCGCGGCGCTGGCGGAGGCGGAGGCGGCGGCACTCGGCTGGGCGGCGCTCGGGGCGGCGGTGGCGGCCGGGGTGGCGGCGGTGGAGGGGTTGCTCCAGCTCGGCGGGGCCCCGGTCTGCACCGCAGGGGTCGGTTCGAAGCGCACCCAGCCGATGCCGGGGAAGTACAGCTCGGGCCAGGCGTGCGCGTCGGAGCCGGTGACCTGGTAGTCGCCGTCGGAGGCCAGGCTGCCCGGCAGGAAGCCGACGCCGAGCCGGGCGGGGATGCCGAGCATCCGGGCGAGCATGGTCATCGAGGTGGCGTACTGCACGCAGTAGCCCCGGCGGCTCTGCAGGAAGTCCCACACCGCGTCGTCGCTCTCGCTCTCGGCGACGGTGGTGTCGTAGCGGAACCGGCTGGTGTCCCGGAACCAGGTCTGTAGCGCCAGTGCCCGATCGAAGGCGGTGTCGGCGTCGGCGGTGAGCTCCTCGGCGAGGTCACGCAGCTCGTCCTCGTGCTCGGTCTCCGGCACGGTCAGGTAGGGCTGGACCTCCTCGGGCAGGTCGCCGGTGGCCGAGCGCAGCAGGTCGGCGGTGAGGTCGGGGACCTCGACCACCATGTCGTAGGTCTGGCTGATGTCGGTGCGCCCACCGACCACCTCGTCCCGGGCCGCGTCGTACACCCACGGGTCACCGATGCCGACGGTGCGCGGGAAGACGGTGACCGGCAGTCGTTCCTCCCGCAGCGCGCCCACCACCAGGTCGAGCCGGATCAGGGTGCCGCGCGTGGGGTCCGGTGTGGCGCCGATCAGGGCGGGATCGGAGGCCAGCAGGGTGTCGCGGTCCCAGGAGGTGAGGTCGCCCTCGGGTTCCCGGGACCAGGAGCGCCCGTCGAAGTCCCGCAGGGTGAACGAGCGCAGCGGTCCGGCCAGGCCGGCGGTCGCGCGGGGCGCGTCGTCGTCGCTCTGGCCGACCGCGCTGACCTGGTAGCGCAGCACCACCTGTTCGGATTGGCGGCCGAGGCTGTCCCGCAGGTCGAGGTCGTCGGCCAGCCGGACGGCGCCCATCGCCCCGGTGCCCTCCACCGGCGGCCCGGACCAGGACCAGATGGGCAGCGCGGTCAGGGCGGGCACCCCGGCCACGGCGAGGGCGACCACCGCGGCGGTGGCGACCAGGCCGGTGGTGGCCGGGCGGATCCGGCCCGGACGGCCGAGGGCGACCGGGGTGTCCCGGCCGAGCAGGATCAGCAGCAGGTACAGCGCGCCGGTGCCGACCAGGGCCCAGGTGCTGCCCGGGAACCCGAGTGCGGCGGCGGGCACCCAGAGGGTGGCCAGCGCCAGGCCGGACAGCGCGGGCATCCGGCAGCCGATGGCGAGCAGGTCCGCGGCCAGGAACAGCAGCAGCACCGCCGCCAGGATCAGCAGTTCCACCGGGCGGCCGACGTCCAGGGGCACCACGCCGTCCTGGATCGCCCGGATCCCCTCCTGGGACAGCGCCCACAACCGTCCCGGCGAGCCGCCGTCCGGGATCAACGGCAGCGCACCGCCGCCGTACCCGACCAGCACGGCATACCCGGCGAGCACCAGCCCGGTCAGTGACGGCAGCCAGGCGGAGGTGGTGACCGCCCGGGTCCCGGCGACCACGGCGGCGGTGGCGACCAGGGCGAGCAGCACGTGCAGCCGCCAACTCCCGGCGGTGGTGACCAACTCGGAGAACGCGCCGAGCGCGGTGAGCATCGCCAGCACCAGCACCAGGCTGGACACCAGCGCGCGACCGGTGCCGGGCCGCAATCGGGAGCGGACCGCCGGGGCCGGGGTGGTGGTGGTCGTCATGCCACGCTCCCCAGGGCCAGCCAGGTGGCGGTGGGGTCGGAGCCGGACTCGGTCTGCACGGTGTGCCAGCCGGCGCGCAGCAGATCGCGGGTGGTGTCGGTGGCCTGCTCGCCGGTGCCGCGAACGATCGCCCAGCACGGCCGGGCGGTGCTCAGTCCGGCGAGCGCGGCGCGCAGGGCGGGTCGTTGCGGCCCGAGTACCGCGACCACCAGGCCGACGCCGGAGTCGGTGGACTCGACGGTGCGGATCTGGGCCAGCAGCGCGCGGTCGGCGGCGTCCCGGTCCGGTTGTCCGACCAGGTCCACCGTGGCGTCCAGCAGGGCGGTCCGGTCCCCGGTGCCCGGGCGGGGCCCGTCGGTCAGCAGGGTGGTGGGGTGGCCGGCGGCGCGCAGGGCGAGGGCCGCCGAGGCCGCCATCGCGATGCTCCACTCCAGCTCGTCGCCCTCGGGTGCCGGGTCCAACAGCACCGAGGCCGCCCGGACCCCGGCGTGCTCGTCGGTGCGGACCAGCAGAGCGCCGCGCCGGGCCGACGAGGGCCAGTGCACCCGGCGCAGGTCGTCGCCGACCTGGTACTCGCGCAGCGCCGCGTCGTCCGACCCGGGGGAGTGCGCCCCGGTGACCGCACGCTCGGGTTCGGCGACCACCAGGGTGCGGGGCACCGGCAGTTCGGTCACCGCGGGCCAGGCGCTCAGGCTCTGCTCGTCGCCCAGCGGTCCGCGGATCCGGGCGACCCCGAACGGGTCGGTGCGGGTGACGGTCAGCGGACCCATCGCCCAGCGGCCGCGGCGACCGGCGGTGACCTGGTAGGTCAGCTGGACCTGGTCCCGGCTGCGGACCACCCGGGCCCGCAGCGGGCGCCCGCCGGACAGCTCGGTGGCCGCCTGCTCGCGCAGTTGCAGCGCACCGGCGTTCCGCCCGGTGACCCGGACCTCGACCTCGGCAGACCGGCCGGTGAACACCGGGTCGGGCCGGACGGTGCGGCGCACCTCGAGGCCCCGGCGCCGGCCCCGGGCTCCCTCGACCAGCACCAGGACGATGCCGACGACGGTGGCGAGCACCGGGATCGCGCCCAGCACCAGCAGGTCGGGGGACCCCACCGCCACCGCCACCGCCATCACGCCCAGGCCGAGCAGCACCATGCCGATGCCGCGGCCGGTCGGACGCAGGCGCATCAGCTCGCGGCGGACCGGACCGACATCCGGCCCGGCCGCTCACCGGGCGGGGTGGTCACTCCGGCGGGGACCGGGACCCGGGCGACCAGGTCGCGCACGACGTCGACCGGCCCGCGGCCGGCCAGCCGGGCCTCCGCGGAGGGGATCAGCCGGTGGGCGAGCACCGGGACCGCCAACTCCTGGATGTCGTCGGGCAGCACGAACGCCCGGCCGTCGACGGCGGCCAGGCCCTTGGCGGCGCGGAGCAACTGGATCGACGCCCGCGGCGAGGCGCCGAGCCGCAGCGCCGGGTCCTCGCGGGTGGCGGCGACCAGGTCGACCACGTACTGCTTGACCGCCGGTGCGGCGTGCAGCGCCCGGGTGGTCTCGATCATCCCGGCGACCTGGGCGGCGTCGGTGACCGGGTCGAGCTCGGCCAGCGGGTCGGCGGTCTCCTGGACGTCCAGCATGGCGAGCTCGTCGTCGCGGGCCGGGTAGCCGAGGGTGAGCCGGGCCATGAACCGGTCGCGCTGGGCCTCGGGCAGCGGGTAGGTGCCCTCCATTTCCACCGGGTTCTGGGTGGCGATCACCAGGAACGGCCGGGGGAGCGGGTGGGTGCGGCCGTCCACCGTGACCTGCGCCTCCTGCATCGACTCCAGCAGCGCGGACTGGGTCTTGGGCGACGCGCGGTTGATCTCGTCGCCGATCACCACGTGGGAGAACAGCGGGCCGGGACGGAACTCGAACTCCTGGGTCGCGGACCGGTAGATGGTCACGCCGGTCAGGTCGCCGGGCAGCAGGTCGGGGGTGAACTGCACCCGGCCGACCGTGCAGTCGATGCTGCGGGCGACCGCCTTGGCCAGGGTGGTCTTGCCGACGCCGGGCACGTCCTCCAGCAGCAGGTGCCCCCCGGCGAGCAGCACCGCCACGGTCATCCGGACCAGATCGGGACGCCCGGTCACGACCCCCTCCACCGCGGTGCGCATCCGCGCGGCCGTGTCGAGCAGGTCGGTGGTGCTGTCCGGGTGCGGGTGCGGCATGAAGTACCCCTCTCGTCTGGGGGAGAGCGTACGGGCGCGGAAGCGGGTCCGGGGAGGTGAACCCGGCCCGGCTCGGAGCGGGCGTCCCGGATTCCCCACTTCCCTCCCCGGACAGGCGCCGACGGACCGGGCTGCGGGTGTCCTCCCAGGTCAGCGAACGGCGTGCCGGGATCGATTCGCCTCGGTCGTGGGGAATCGCGACCGCGTCCGACTCGCTGGGCACGATTTCGCTCCACTTCACTCCACCGCCTCTGACCTGCACAGACACTGGTTCCGCCCGGCAGATTCACCCGTCCGCTACCGATCTGGTGGAGCGAAGTGGAGTACCGTGGGGCCATCGGGTGCCGACGGGTGCCCGCCGACGCATCGGGGAGGTGACGTCATGGGACTGGAGCAGGCGATGGCCGGGCTCGGCACCGGCGTCCCCTTCCTCGGTACCCACACGCCCCGCCTGGACGAGAAAGGACGGTTGATCCTCCCCGCGAAATTCCGTCCCCAGCTCGCCCAGGGCCTGGTGATGACCCGGGGCCAGGACCGCTGCCTGTTCCTGCTGCCGCTCGACGAGTTCGCGCGGATGCACGACAAGCTCCGGCAGGCCCCGGTGACCAGCAAGCAGGCCCGCGACTACCTCCGGGTGTTCCTGTCCGGGGCCTCCGACGAGGTGCCGGACAAGCAGGGCCGGGTCTCGATCCCGCCGATGCTGCGGGCCTACGCCGGACTCGACCGGGACGTGGCCGTGATCGGCGCCGGGACCCGGGTCGAGGTCTGGGACCTGCAGGCCTGGGAGACCTACCTGGCCGCCCAGGAGGCCGGTTACGCCGAGACCGCCGAGGAGGTCTTCCCCGGGGGCGCCTTCTGAGCCACCGCCCACCGTCCACCACCGTCCCGCGCACCCGCCCGATGAGATCTCTCCCCGTTCTTCTGACGCCCCTTCCCCGGCGCCAGAGGTCCGGTGGGGGATCTGGTCGGACGGCTGGAGGGGCCGGAAGACCACCACAGTCCGCCGCCGAACCGGCGGCCGAGCACGAGCAGGAAGAGGAGCGCATGAGCACGAGCGACGCCGCCCAGCGGCACACGCCCGTCCTCCTGCAGCGCTGCCTGGACCTGCTCGGGCCGGCGCTGGCCGAGCCCGGCGCGGTGATGATCGACGCGACGCTGGGCATGGGCGGCCACACCGCGGGCGTGCTGGACGCGATCGGCACCGTCCGGGTGATCGGCATCGACCGGGACCCGCAGGCGCTGGACCTGGCCTCGGCCCGGCTGGCCCGGTTCGGCGACCGGTTCACCCCGGTGCACGCGGTCTACGACGAGATCCCGGACGTGCTGGACGAGCTCGGCCTGCCGGGGGTGCACGGCGTGCTGATGGACCTCGGGGTGTCCTCGCTGCAGCTGGACGAGGCCGAGCGCGGATTCGCCTACGCCCAGGACGCCCCGCTGGACATGCGGATGGACCCGACCCGGGGCCGCACCGCCGCCGACGTCCTGGCGGAGTACGACGAGGCCGACCTGGTGCGGATCCTGCGCGAGTACGGCGAGGAGCGGTTCGCCGGCCGGATCGCCCGCCGGATCGTGCAGACCCGGCAGACCGCCCGGATCGAGCGCTCCGGGGAACTGGTGGACCTGATCCGGGCCAGCATCCCGGCGGCCGCCCGGCAGAAGGGTGGCAACCCGGCCAAGCGCACGTTCCAGGCGCTGCGGATCGAGGTCAACGACGAGCTGGCCGTGCTCGGCCGGGCGGTGCCCGCCGCGGTGGAGGCGCTGCTGGTCGGTGGCCGGATCGCGGTGGAGTCCTACCACTCGCTGGAGGACCGGCTGGTGAAGCGGACGCTGGCCGCCGGTGCCACCACCAGTGCGCCGCCCGGGCTGCCGGTGGTCCCCGAGGACCACGCCCCGTACCTGCGGCTGCTGACCCGCGGTGCCGAGGAGGCCGACGAGGCCGAGATCGCCCGCAACCCCCGATCACAGTCGGTCCGGCTCCGGGCCGCCGAACGGCTCCGGCCCACCCCCCGTCACCTGCGAGCAGCATCGAGGAGAACCGCATGAGCGCCGAGCAGGCCGTCCGCGCCCGGGCCCTCCCGCGGCCGTCCGCCCGGCCGGAGCCGCGCAGCACCCCGCGGCTGCGGCTGGTCCGCCCGCCGGCGCAGGCGCGCGCCCACGTGCCGTTCGTGATGCTGTGCATGGCGGTGCTGATCGCCGCGCTGCTGTCCGCGCTGCTGCTGAACACCCGGCTCGCGGCCGGCGCCTACGAGCAGCACAAGCTGGACATCGAGCTCGCCGAGCTGGCCCGCACCGAGCAGGACCTGGCCGCGCAGCTGGACACCAACCGGTCGCCGAAGGAGCTCGCCGAGCGGGCCGCCGCCCTGGGCATGGAGCCCGCCGGGTCCACCGGCTGGCTGCGACTGTCGGACGGCACCGTCCGGGGAGCCGGCCAGTGACCGCCCCGTCCGGCCGGAACGGCAACCGCGCACCCCGCAGCGGCATGACCCAGCGCCCGCACGCCCCGATCCGGGACCGGGTCGGCCCCCGGCTGGCGAACCTGGCCCGGCGCCGGACGGTGCTGGTGGTGCTGGTCGCCGGCCTGCTCACCGTGTTCGCCGGGCGGCTGATCTACGTCCAGGGCATCGCCGGGGACGCGATCGCCGCCGAGGCGCTGCAGAACCGGTTGTCCACCTCCGTGCTGATCGCCAGCCGCGGCCAGATCACCGACACCAACGGCGAGGTGCTGGCCACCTCGGTGGACCGCTACGACATCTACGTGAACCAGAAGCAGCTGGCGACCTGGTCGACCGTGCAGGACGGCGTCACGTACTCCGGCGCCGCCGGTGCCGCCGCGCTGCTCGCCCCGATCCTCGATCTGCCGGAGGCGGAGCTCGGCGCGACCCTGCAGGGCGACGCGGGCTTCAAGTACGTGGCCAAGGGCGTGCTGCCCGAGGTGTGGCAGGTGGTGCGCGACCTGCGGATCAACGGCATCAACGCCGACCAGGTCGCCGAGCGGGTGTACCCGAACGGCAACACCGCGGGCAACGTGCTCGGCTGGGTGAACCGGGACGGCGTCGGCGCGCAGAGCATCGAGCAGCTGATGAACGAGGAGCTGAGCGGCACCAACGGCTACACCCGGTACGAGCGCGGCCGGGGCGGTCAGCTGATCCCGGGCGGCTACGAGGAGACCACCGAGGCCCAGGACGGCAAGGACCTGCAGCTGACGATCAGCACCGATCTGCAGTACCGGGCCCAGCAGGCGATCGAGCAGCAGGTGGCCGCCACCGGTGCGGACTCCGGCTCGATCGTGGTGATCAACGTCAAGACCGGGGAGATCCTGGTGCTGGCCGAGTCCGCCACCGTCGACCCGAACGACCCGGGGGCGGACCAGAGCCTGCTCGGCGGTTCCAAGTCGGTGTCCAACGTCTTCGAGCCCGGGTCCACCGCCAAGGTGATCACGATGGCCGCCGCGATCGAGAGCGGCATCGTCGACCCGTACAGCCAGTACACGGTGCCCTACCAGTACACGACCTCGAACGGGCAGACCTTCAAGGACTCGCACGAGCACGCCGGGATGCAGCTGACCACCACCGGGATCCTGGCGCAGTCCTCGAACACCGGCACGGTGATGATCGGGGAGAACATCCCGCAGCAGACCCGCTACGACTACCTGCACAAGTTCGGCTTCGGCCAGAAGACCGGCATCGAGCTGCCGAACGAGTCCGCGGGCAGCCTGAAGGCCGCCGACGACTGGGACGGCCGCACCAAGTACGCGGTGCTGTTCGGCCAGGGCCTGTCGGTGACCGCGCTGCAGGCCACCGAGGTCTTCGCCACCATCGCCAACGACGGGGTGCGGATCCAGCCGCACCTGGTGAAGGGCTGGACCGACCAGGACGGCACCTACACCGCGGCCGAACCCGCCGAGCAGACCCAGGTGGTCTCCCCGGAGACCGCGCAGACCGTGCTCACCATGATGGAGAGCGCGGTGGACGAGGGCACCGGTTCGACCGCCGCGATCCCCGGCTACCGGGTGGCGGGCAAGACCGGCACCGCCCAGAACTGGGACGAGAACGGCAACCAGGGCATCACGTCCTCCTTCATCGGCGTGGCCCCGGCCGACGACCCGGCGATCGCCGTGTCGGTGGTGCTGCACAACCCGCGCACCTCCGAGTGGGGCGGCACCGTGGCCGGCCCGGTGTTCAGCCAGATCGCCGGCTACGCCCTGACCGAGCTGGGCGTCGCCCCGTCCGGCACGCCGGCGCAGCTGTTCCCGACCGAGTGGTGAGGGCCACTCAGGCCGAGTCGGGCTCTCCGGCCGCGCGCGGTAGATTCGTGTCCATGACGTCCCCGCAGGGTCGGCTGCGCCCTGAGCAGCCCCACCGCCCCCGGGTCGCCGACCTCGCCGAGGCCTTCGGGCTGCCGGTCGAGGGTGCGCCGCTCCCGTCCGACCTGCCGGCCTCCGGGGTCACGGTGTCGAGTGCGGACACCGAGCCCGGCGACGTCTTCGTGGCGGTGCCCGGTGCCAAGGTGCACGGCGCACGGTTCGCCGAGGACGCGGTGCAGGCCGGTGCGGTCGCCGTGGTCACCGACCGGGCCGGGGCCACGCTGGTCGCCGACCTGGGGGTGCCGGTGCTGATCGCCGACGACCCGCGGGCGCTGGCCGGTCACCTGGCCGCCGCGCTGCACCAGCACCCGGGCGAGCACCTGACCACGGTCGGGGTCACCGGCACCAACGGCAAGACCACCACCACCTACTTCGTCGACGCCGCCCTGCGCCGCGCCCTGGGTGACACCGTGCTGATGGGCACCGTGGAGCTGCGGATCGGCGACCAGGCGATCGAGAGCCCGCGCACCACGGTCGAGGCGCCGGTGGTGCAGTCGATGCTGGCCCGGGGCCTGGAACTCGGACTCGCGGCCTCGGTGATGGAGGTCTCCTCGCACGCGCTGGCGCTGGGCCGGGTGAACGGCCTGGTGCTGTCGGTGGCCGGGTTCACCAACCTGCAGCGCGACCACCTGGACTTCCACGGCGACATGGAGGGCTACTACCGCGCCAAGGCCCAGCTGTTCACCCCCGAGCACGCCCGCCACGGCGTGGTCGTGGTGGACGACGAGTGGGGCCGGCGGCTGGCCGGCGAGGCCACCATCCCGGTGGACACCGTCGCCACCCACGTCGGCGCGCCGGAGGGCGAGACCGCGGACTGGGCGGTGGTGGAGGCGGACATCGGCCTGGACGGGGTCGGCTCCTCCTTCGTGCTGCGCGGCCCGGACGGCACCCGGCACACCGCGGCCAGCCCGCTGCCCGGCCTGGTCAACGTGTCGAATGCCGCGCTGGCCGTGGTGATCGCGCACCGGGCCGGGGTGGACCTGGACGTGGCGATCGACGCGGTGGCGCACGCGCACGAGATCCCGGGCCGGATGGAGCGCGTGATCGAGCGCGCTCCCGGCCGCCCGCTGGCGCTGGTCGACTATGCGCACACCCCGGACGCCCTGGTGCTCGCCCTGGAGGCGGTCCGCCCGATCACCCCGGGCCGGCTGATCATCGTCTTCGGCTCCGACGGCGACCGGGACCAGGGCAAGCGCCCGATCATGGGCCAGATCGCCGCCCGGCTGGCCGACGTGCTGGTGGTCACGGACGAGAACCCGCGGTCGGAGGACCCGGCCGCGATCCGCGCCGCCATCCTGTCCGGGGTGCGCGAGCAGCGGCCCACCCTGGTGGACGTGCACGAGGCCACTAGCCGCCGTCAGGCGATCCACGACGCACTCGATCTGGCCGAGGAGCAGGACACCATCATCATCACCGGCAAGGGCCACGAGCCGACCCAGGAGATCGCCGGCGTCTTCCACCGGTACAACGACCGCGACGTGCTGCTCGAGCACGACTTCGGAGCGGAGCCGACCGCGTGATCGCCTGGACCGCACAGCAGGTGGCCGACGCCACCGGCGGACGGCTCAGCCAGGTCGCGCCGCACACCATGGTCACCGGCCCGGTGGTCACCGACTCCCGCCAGGTGCAGCCCGGGTCGCTGTTCGTCGCCCTGCCCGGCGAGCACGTGGACGGCCACGACTTCGCCGCCCGCGCGGTGACCGACGGCGGTGCCCACCTGGTGCTCGCCGCCCGCGAGCTGCCCGGCGTGCCCGCGGTGATCGTCGACGACGTCGAGGTCGCCCTGGGTGAGCTGGCCCGCGGGGTGCTGGCCGCCCTGCGCGAGGCCGCCGCCGAGCCCGGTGGCACGCCGCTGACCGTGATCGGCATCACCGGGTCGGTGGGCAAGACCACCACCAAGGACCTGCTGGCCCAGATCTGCGCCACCGCCGGCCCGACCATCGCGCCGGAGAAGTCGTTCAACAACGAGATCGGCCTGCCGCTCACCGTGCTGCGCGCCGACGAGTCCACCCGGTTCCTGGTGCTGGAGATGGGCGCCAGCGGCATCGGGCACCTGGACTACCTGACCCGGATCGCGCCGCCCGACATCGCGGTGGTGCTGGTGGTCGGCCACGCGCACCTGGGCGGCTTCGGCGGGATCGAGGCGGTTGCCCGGGCCAAGTCCGAGATCGTCTCCGGCCTGCTGCCCACCGGGGTGGCGGTGCTGAACGCCGACGACTCCCGGGTCGCCGCGATGGCCGCCAAGGCGCCGGGGGAGGTGCTGACCTTCGGCACCACCGACGCGGCCGACGTGCGTGCGCTGGACCTGCGGGTGGACCGGGCCGGGCGTCCGGAGTTCACCCTGGAGCTGCGCGACGGCGAGCGGGCCGAAGTGCACCTGCGGCTGGTCGGCGAGCACCACGCCCACAACGCGCTGGCCGCCGCCGCCACCGCCCTGACCGCCGGACTGTCCCTGACCGAGGTGGTCACCGCGCTGAACGCCGCGGACGCGCTCAGCCCGCACCGGATGCACGTGGTCGACCGGCCGGACGGCATCACGGTGATCGACGACTCCTACAACGCCAACCCCGACTCGATGCGCGCCGCGCTCAAGGCCCTGGCCGTGCTGGCCGGGCGGGAGCGGCGCTCGGTGGCGGTGCTGGGCGAGATGATGGAGCTCGGTCCGGACTCCCGGGTCGAGCACGAGGCGATCGGGCTCCAGGTGGTCCGGCTGAACATCGGGCTGACCGTGGTGGTCGGCGACGGTGCCCGGCCGATCGCCGCCGGTGCGGTCCGTGAGGGGTCCTGGGGCGAGGAAGTGCTGTTCGTGGACGACGTGGACCAGGCGGCCGAGTTGCTGGCGGCCGAGCTGCGCCCCGGCGACGTGGTGCTGGTGAAGTCCTCCAACGGCTCCGGGCTGTGGCGGCTCGGCGACCTGCTGACCGACGGGGAGGCCTCGGCATGATCTCCGTGATGGTCGCCGGTGGCGTCGCCATGCTGGTGTCGCTGTTCGGCACGCCGCTGTTCATCCGGTTCCTGGTCGCCAAGCAGTACGGCCAGTTCATCCGGCAGGACGGTCCGACCGCACACCTGACCAAGCGCGGCACCCCCACCATGGGTGGCGTCGTGATCATCGCGGCGACCCTGCTGGGCTGGCTGGTCGCAGTGCTGGTGCGCGGTGGTACGCCGAGCGCCTCCGCCCTGCTGGTGCTGTTCCTGATGACCGGCCTGGGCGTGGTCGGCTTCCTGGACGACTTCATCAAGATCTCCCGGCAGCGGTCCCTGGGCCTGAGCGCCCGGTGGAAGATCGTCGGCCAGGGGCTGGTGGGCATCACCTTCGCGGTGCTGGCGCTGCAGTTCCCGGACTCGCTGGACCGGACCCCGGCGTCCACCCAGATCTCGTTCATCCGCGACACCCACCTGGACCTGGCGTTCGCCGGGGTGGCGGTGGGGGCCATCCTGTTCGTGATCTGGGCGAACTTCCTGATCACCGCCTGGTCGAATGCGGTGAACCTGACCGATGGGCTGGACGGCCTGGCCACCGGTGCTTCGCTGATCGTCTTCGGCGCGTACGTGATCGTGTGCGTCTGGCAGTTCAACCAGCGCTGCGGCGCCGACATGGCTGCCCGGTGCTACGCCACCCGTGACCCGCTGGACATGGCGGTGGTGGCCGCGGCGATCACCGGCGCCTGCCTGGGCTTCCTGTGGTGGAACGCCAGCCCGGCCAAGATCTTCATGGGCGACACCGGCTCGCTCGCCCTGGGTGGTGCGCTGGCCGGGATGTCGATCGTCACCCGGACCGAGATCCTGGCGGCGATCCTCGGTGGCCTGTTCGTCATCATCGTGATCTCGGACGTGATCCAGATCGGCTTCTTCAAGCTGACCGGCAAGCGGGTGTTCAAGATGGCACCGCTGCATCATCACTTCGAGCTGTCCGGCTGGGGCGAGGTCACGATCGTGATCAGGTTCTGGCTGATCGCCGGGTTGTTCGTCTCCCTGGGCGTGGGGATCTTCTACGCCGAGTGGGTGGCGGGTTGACCCTCGACGCCACCCGGGTCCTGGTCGCCGGGCTCGGCGTCTCCGGTCGTGCGGCCCGGGATGTCCTGACCGGCCGCGGGCTCACCGTGCTGACCGCCGACGACCGGGCCGAGGACGCCGAGCTGACCCTGGCCGCGGCCGCCGAGCGGCTGTCCGAGGTCGAGCTGGTGGTGGTCTCGCCGGGGATCGCTCCGCACCACCCGCTGCTGGTCGCCGCCCGTGCGGCCGGGCTGCCGGTGTGGAGCGAGGTGGAGCTGGCCTGGCAGCTGCGGGTGGATCGCGCCGGTGGCGGCGGACCCGCGCCCTGGCTGGCGGTCACCGGCACCAACGGCAAGACCACCACGGTGGAGATGCTGGCCAGCATCCTGACCGCGTCCGGGGAGCGCACCGCCGCGGTCGGCAACGTCGGCACCCCGGTGGTGCTGGCCGCCACCGACCCGGAGCTGGACGTGCTGGCGGTGGAGCTGTCCAGCTTCCAGCTGCACCACACCCACTCGATGGCCGCCGAGGCCGCCGCGGTGCTCAACCTCGCCGCCGACCACCTGGACTGGCACGGCTCGATGGCCGCCTATGCCGCGGACAAGGGCCGGATCTTCACCGGGGTGCAGCGGGCCTGCGTGTACAACGCCGCCGACCGTGCGACCGAGGAGCTGGTCCGGGAGGCCGACGTGGCCGACGGGGCGATCGCGGTGGGCTTCACCCTGTCCACCCCGGGGCTGGGCCAGGTCGGCCTGGTCGAGGACGTGCTGGTGGACCGCGGCTTCGCCACCGAGCGCCGCACCCACGCCGCGGAGCTGGCGACCTTCGCCGACCTGGCACACCTGGCGCCCGGTGGGTCGGCCCTGGCCCCGCACACGGTGCAGAACGCGCTGGCCGCCGCCGCCCTGGCGCTGGCGCACGGCGTCGAGCCGGTCGCGGTGCGGGACGGTCTGCGTGCCTACCGCCCGGGCGCGCACCGGATCGACACCGTCGCGGAGCTGGACGGGGTGCGCTGGGTCGACGACTCCAAGGCCACCAACGCCCACGCCGCCGCCGCCTCGCTCGCCGCCTTCCCGGCCGGCAGCGTGGTCTGGATCGCTGGCGGGCTGGCCAAGGGTGCCCGGTTCGACGACCTGGTCCGCAGCCGCGGTGACCGGCTGGCCGCGGCGGTGCTGATCGGGGTCGACGCCGAGCCGCTGTCGCAGGCTCTCGCCCGACACGCCCCGGAAGTTCCCGTGGTCCGGATCGATCCCGGCGAGACTGGGACCGTGATGACCCGCGCCGTGCAGGAGGCCCGCCGTCTGGCGGCCACCGCCGCGGCGCCCGCCGTCACCGTCCTGCTCGCGCCGGCGTGCGCATCCATGGATCAGTTCTCCTCCTACGCCGAGCGGGGAGAGGCCTTCGCGGCCGAGGTGCGCGCCCTCGAACCGGCGCGGTGAGGAGGGCGGCCATGGCACAGACCACTGACGCCACGCCGCGCACCAGGGCACTGCCCGGCAACGACGGTGTCGGCGGCGAGGGCGGCGCACCCGGGAAACGGTCCCGGCTGGGCCAGTGGAACTCCGCGGTCACCAGCTACTACCTGCTCACCGGCGCCAGCGTGCTGCTGCTGGTGCTCGGCCTGGTGATGGTGCTGTCCTCCTCCTCGGTGGACTCGCTGGCCGACGGCGGTTCGCCCTACGCGGTGTTCTTCAGCCAGGCGCAGTTCGCGCTGATCGGCCTGCCGCTGATGTGGCTGGCCTCCCGGCTGCCGGTGCGGTTCTACCACCGCTTCGCCTGGTTCATCCTGGTCGGCGCGATCGTGATGCAGTTGCTGGTGTTCACCCCGCTCGGCATCGGGCAGGGCGGTAACCGGAACTGGATCCTGATCGGCGGGTTCACCGCCCAGCCTTCCGAGGCGGTCAAGCTCGCGCTGGCGATCTGGCTCGGCGCGGTGCTGGCCCGCAAGCGTGCGCTGCTGCAGGACTGGAAGCACTCGATCATCCCCGCGCTGCCGGTGGCACTGGTCGCCATCGGGGTGGTGCTGATGGGCCACGACCTGGGCACCGCGCTGGTGATGCTGATGTTGGTCGCCGGTGCGCTGTTCGTGGCCGGGGTGCCGATGCGGGTGTTCGGGGTGGCCGGGCTCGGCGCGGTGGTCGCGGTGATCGGCCTCGCGGTCACCAGCGAGAACCGGATGCAGCGGATCTCCGACTTCTTCTCCGGCGACCCCGACCTGGCCGCGGGCGGGTACCAGACGCTGCACGGCACCCAGGCCCTGGCCACCGGCGGCTGGTTCGGCCTCGGACTCGGGCAGTCCCGGGAGAAGTGGTCCTACCTGCCCGAGGCGCACAACGACTTCATCTTCGCGATCATCGGCGAGGAACTCGGCCTGATCGGCACCCTGCTGGTGCTGCTGTTGTTCGCCCTGCTGGCACTCGGCATGTTCCGGGTGATCGCTCGGCACCCCGACCCGGTCGCCCAGATCACCACCGGCGCGATCGCCGCCTGGATCATCGGGCAGGCGCTGGTGAACATGGGCGTGGTGGTCGGCCTGGTGCCGGTGATCGGCGTGCCGCTGCCGCTGGTCTCCGCCGGTGGCTCGGCGCTGATCATGACGATGGCCGCACTGGGTGTGGTGATCTCCTTCGCCCGGGGTGAGCCCGGCGCCGCCGAGGCCCTGTCCGCCCGCCCGCATGTGCTGCGCCGCTCGCTGGCCGTGATCGGCCGCGTCCGGCGGTGACCGGCACCGACCCGATCTCCCGCACCCCGCACCAGCCGCTTGACCGTCCGGAGGACACCGTGACCGCACCCGACCACCCCGCCGACGCGACCCCGGTCACCCGGGCGGTGCTGCTGGCGGGCGGGGGGACCGCCGGGCACGTCAACCCGCTGCTGTCCGTGGCCGAGGAGCTGCGGGCCCGGGACCCGGAGCTGCGACTGGCCGCGCTCGGCACCGAGGAGGGCCTGGAGTCCCGGCTGGTGCCGGAGCGGGGGATCGAGCTGTTCACGGTGCCCAAGGTGCCGCTGCCCCGGCGCCCCACCCCGGACTGGTTCCGGCTGCCCCGCCGGCTGCGTGGCGCGGTGGACGCCGCCGGTGCCGCCATCGATGAGGTGGGCGCCCAGGCGGTGGTCGGCTTCGGCGGGTATGTGGCGACCCCGGCGTACCTGGCGGCCCGCAACCGGGGCATCCCGGTGGTGATCCACGAGCAGAACGCGCGTGCGGGGCTGGCCAACCGGCTGGGCGCGCGCTGGGCCGAGTCGGTGGCGGTGACCTTCCCCGGCACCCGGCTGCCGCGCGCCGTGGTCACCGGCCTGCCGCTGCGGCCGGAGATCCTCGGGCTGCTGGCCGACCGGGAGGCCGACCCGGTCGGCACCCGGCGCCGGGCCGCCGCCGAACTCGGCATCGACCCCACCCGGCCGGTGCTGCTGGTCACCGGCGGTTCGCTCGGCGCGCTGTCGATCAACACCGCGGTCGCCGCCCAGGCCGCCGCCGTGCTGGCCACCGGTGCCGAGGTGCTGCACCTGACCGGGGCGGGCAAGGGCGACGCGGTGCGCTCGGCGGTCCGGGGTGTGCCGGGCGCCGAGCGCTATCACGTCCGGGAGTACCTGGGGGAGATGGAGCAGGCGCTGGCGATCGCCGACCTGGTGCTGTGCCGGGCGGGGGCGGGCACCGTCTCCGAGCTGGCCGCGCTCGGCATCCCGGCGGTGTACGTCCCGCTGCCGGTCGGCAACGGCGAACAGAAGCTGAACGCCCAGCCGGTGGTGGCCGCCGGCGGTGGCCTGCTGGTCGCCGACGACGACCTGACCCCGGACTGGTTCGCCGAGCACCTGGTGCCGCTGCTCAAGCCGCAGTCTGCGGCCCAGCGCGAGCAGATGGGTGCCGCCGCCGCGACCATCGGGGTGCCGGATGCCGCCCAGCGGGTGGCGGACCTGGTCGAGGACGCGCTGGCCGTGGGCGCCGAGCGGATCGCCGCGGCCGAGCAGGAGGCGGCGGACCGGCTCGCCGCCGCCGAGCAGGAGGACGCGGACCGGCTCGCCGCCGAGCAGGACGCGCCGGACCCGGAGGCGGTGCCGGACGAGGACGCTGCCGCGCCGCTCCCCGACCGGTCCGAGCAGGCCGCCGATGAGGACCTGCCGGCGGATGAGGATGCCGCCGCCGTCGAGCCGGTTGCGCCTGTGACCCCGGCCGGCCGGATCGACCCCGCCGACCCCACCACCTTCGGCACCGTGCACCTGATCGGGATCGGCGGGGCCGGGATGTCCGCCGTGGCCGGCCTGCTCGCCGAGCGCGGCCTGACCGTCCAGGGCTCCGACGCCCAGGAGGGCCCCGCGGTCGCCGGTCTGCGGGCCGCCGGGATCACCGTCCTGATCGGGCACGAGGCGGCGCATCTGGACGGCGCGGACACCGTGGTGATCTCCAGCGCGATCCGGGCGACCAACCCGGAGCTGGCCCGGGCCCGCGAGCTCGGCCTGCCGGTGCTGCACCGGTCCGAGGCGCTGGCCGCCCTGATGGACGACCGGATCGCCGTGGTGGTCGCCGGGGCGCACGGGAAGACCACCACCTCCGCGATGGTGGCGGCGGCGCTGACCGCGGTCGGCCGCCAGGACCCGGTGCTCGACCCCAGCTACGCGATCGGCGGCACGCTGCGCACCGAGGTGGGCCCGCTGCCCGGACACCGCACCGGCGCCGGACAGTCCTTCGTCGCCGAGGCCGACGAGTCGGACGGCTCCTTCCTGAACTACCGGCCCGCGGTCGCGGTGATCACCAACATCGAGCCGGACCACCTGGACCACTACGGCACCGTCGACGCCTTCGAGCAGGCCTTCGCCGATTTCACCGACCGGATCCGGCCGGGCGGGGCGCTGGTCGCCTGCACCGACGACCCGGGGGTGCAGCGCCTGCTGGCCCGGGTCGGCGACGAGCTGGCCGGCCGTGGCGTGCGGGTGCTGACCTACGGCCGGACCGGTGAGCCGGATCTGCGGCTCGGCGACACGGTCGAGACACCCGGCGGCTGGCGCACCCCGCTCACCTCCTCCCTGGACGGCCTGCCCGGCGCCACGCTGGAACTGCGGGTGCCCGGCGACCACAACGCCGCCGATGCCGCCGCCGCCTACCTGGCCGCCTGGGCCGCCGGTGCGGATGTGGTGGACACGGTGCGTGGCCTGGCCGAGTTCCAGGGCACCGGGCGCCGGTTCGAGGACCGCGGCACGGTCCGGGACATCCGGGTGGTCGACGACTACGCCCACCACCCGACCGAGGTCGCCGCCCTGCTGCGCACCGCGCGCGCGGTGGCCGGGACCGGCCGGGTGCTGGTGCTGTTCCAGCCGCACCTGTTCTCCCGGACCCGGGCGTTCGCCGACGAGTTCGCCGCGGCCCTGGGCCTGGCCGACCTCGCCGTGGTGACCGACGTCTACGCTGCCCGCGAGGACCCCGACCCCGAGGTGACCGGCGACACCATCGTCACGCTGGCACCGGACCCGGACCGGATGCGCTTCGTGCCCGGCCGGGAGGACGCGGCCCGGGCGGTCGCCGCCGCCGCACTGCCCGGCGACCTGGTGCTGACCGTCGGCGCCGGGGACGTCACCGCGCTCGGCGCCGTGATCCTGGCCGAGCTGGCGGAGGCGCCCACCCCGGAGCAGGACTGACCGGATGAGTCCGCAGCGTCCCCGTCCGCCGCAGCCCGGCCGTGCCGCGTCGCCCCGCCGCCCGGCGGCCCCGCGACCCGCGCCGCCCCGGGCCGGCGGTGGTGGTGCGCCCGAGCGGATCGCCCCGGACGGGGAACAGGACGTGTTCCTCGGGTCGGAGGACGCCACCGCCCCGGTGGCCGCCGCGCGCACCGGGGTGAACCCGGCGGCTGGGCGCACCGGGGGAACGCCGGGCCAGGGTCGGGGGCGTGCGACGACGGCGGCCGGGACCACCGGGCGCAGGGCCAGCACCGAGGTTCCCGGCACCGGGCGCGGGGGCGATGGCACTGCCACCGGGCGGCGACGCCCCACCGCACCCTCCGCGGCACGGACGACCGCGCCCGCGGCGGCCCGGAGCACCGCCCCGGCTTCGGGCTCGACCCGCACCGTCCCGGGCAGCCGCCGCACCGCGGCCGGCTCCGCCTCGGGGACCACGTCCTCGGCCACCGGAACCGCCCCGGGGACCCGAGCTCCCGCGGCCACCGCGCCCACCCCCGCCGCCGTCGCTCCCGCCCGGTCGCCGCGCCGCACCACCGGCACGGTCGCCGCCCCCGGACGCGGTGCGCCCCGCACCCCCGCCGGCGGCGTGGTGGCCCAGGGGTCGGCGGCCCGGTTCGCCGAGCGGGCCCGGGCGCACCGCCGACTGACCCAGCGCCGGATCCTGATCGTGGTCGCCGCCGTGCTGGCGGTGGCCGGACTGGCCTGGCTGCTGTTCTTCTCCCCGGTGCTGGCGCTGCGCGCGGACCAGGTGCAGGTGACCGGCGCGGACTCGGTGGTGGCGATGGACCAGGTGCAGGCGGTGGTGGACGCCCGGGACGGCTTGCCGCTGCCCCGGCTGGACACCTCGGCGCTGCGGTCGGAGCTGCTGGAGGTGCCGGGTGTGCGGGATGTCACGGTCACCCGGGAGTGGCCGCACGGGCTGAGCGTCGCGCTGGTCGCGCGCGAACCGGTGGCGGCGGTGCCGGAGGACTCGGAGGTGGTCCGCTCCGCGGAGGGCACCCCGACCGGGTCGGGCTTCGCACTGGTGGACGAGGAGGGGGTCCAGGTCGGTCGCGCGGATGCCGCACCGGAGGGACTGCCGGTGGTCGAGGTGCCGGTGGGGGAGGAGCGGGTGCTCTCCGCGGTGCTCGGTGTGCTGGAGCAACTGCCGGAGGATCTGCTGGCCCAGGTCGGCGAGGTGTCGGCGACCACCCAGGACTCGGTGAACTTCACCCTGCGCGACGGGGCGGCGGTGGAGTGGGGCAGCGACCAGGACTCGCCGTTGAAGGCCGCGGTGCTGTCGGCGCTGCGGGCGGCGCCGGAGACCGCCGGGGCCAGTCGCTACGACGTCTCCGCCCCGACTATGCCCGTCGTGGGATAGGGGCGAATCACACCGGTGTGATCCGACACGCGCGGCGTGGCAGATTGATCGCCCGGGACGTGGAACATACCTTCACGTCTAGACAGAAATGACATAACTCTAACCCTCTAGTTGAGGGTGAAGGTTCGTCCGACACGCGAAGACGAAGACGAGAGGCACCCACCGTGGCAGCTCCGCAGAACTACCTGGCGGTCATCAAGGTCGTCGGCATCGGCGGCGGTGGCGTCAACGCCGTGAACCGCATGATCGAGGTCGGGCTCAAGGGCGTCGAGTTCATCGCGGTGAACACCGATGCGCAGGCCCTGCTGATGTCGGACGCCGACGTGAAGCTGGACGTGGGCCGCGAGCTGACCCGCGGTCTGGGCGCCGGCGCCGACCCCGAGGTGGGCAAGAAGGCCGCCGAGGACCACGCGGAGGAGATCGAGGACGTCCTGCGCGGCGCCGACATGGTCTTCGTCACCGCCGGTGAGGGCGGTGGCACCGGCACCGGTGGCGCCCCGGTCGTCGCCCGGATCGCCCGCTCGCTCGGCGCGCTGACCATCGGTGTGGTCACCCGGCCGTTCCAGTTCGAGGGCCGTCGCCGCTCGGTGCAGGCCGACGCCGGCATCGAGGCGCTCCGGGCCGAGGTCGACACCCTGATCGTGATCCCGAACGACCGGCTGCTGTCCATCGCCGACCGCTCGGTCTCGGTGCTGGACGCGTTCCGCTCCGCCGACCAGGTGCTGCTCTCCGGTGTGCAGGGCATCACCGACCTGATCACCACCCCCGGCCTGATCAACCTGGACTTCGCCGACGTGAAGTCCGTGATGCAGGGTGCGGGCTCCGCGCTGATGGGGATCGGATCGGCCCGCGGCGAGGATCGTGCGGTGCAGGCCTCCGAACTGGCGATCAGCTCCCCGCTGCTGGAGGCCAGCATCGACGGCGCCCACGGCGTGCTGCTGTCCATCCAGGGTGGCTCCGACCTCGGCCTGTTCGAGATCAACGAGGCCGCCCGCCTGGTGCAGGAGGCCGCGCACCCGGAGGCGAACATCATCTTCGGTGCCGTGATCGACGACGCGCTGGGCGACGAGGTCCGGGTGACCGTGATCGCGGCCGGCTTCGACGGTGGGGCGCCGACCAAGCGCGACGACCGGGCACTCGGTCAGGTCGGCCGGGCCAGCGCACCGGCCCAGCCCGCGAGCATCCCGCCCGCCCCGGCCCCCGCCGTGCCGCCGACCACCGGTGCGCACGCCGCGGTGCACCCGCAGCCGGTCGACCCGGACGCCGAGGGCGAGGGCGTGCCCGCGTTCCTGTCCGCGGAGCAGGCCGCCGAGCGCACCTCCCAGCTCGAGGTCCCGCCGCGGATCTACGAGGAGGAGATCCAGCGCCGCCGGGACGACGAGCTGGACGTGCCCGACTTCCTCAAGTGACGCTGAGCGACGGCGCGGTGATCGGGGTCGACCTCGGCCCCGGCATCCGCGCCTGCTTCACCACCCGGGCCGGCGGGGTGAGCCCCGCGCCCTGGGACGAACTCAACCTCGGCCAGGCGGTCGGCGACGATCCGGACCGGGTCGCCGCCAACCGTGCCCGGGTCCAGGACTGGGCCGGCGTCCCGCTCAGCTGGGGTCACCAGGTGCACGGCACCGTGGTCCGGCTGGTCGACGGTCCGGACGCCGGGACGGACGACTGCGATGCCGTGGCGGTGCTGCGGCCCGGCCTCGGCGCGGCGGTGCTGGTCGCCGACTGCGTGCCGGTGCTGATCGCCGACCCGGACGCCCGGGTCGCCGCCGCCGTGCACGCCGGCCGCCGCGGACTGCTCGCCGGAGTGGTGCAGGAGGCCGTGGCCGCCCTGACCGCGCACGGCGCCGACCCGGCCCGGATGCGGGCGGCGATCGGCCCGTGCATCCGCGGCCCGCACTACGAGGTGCCCGCCGCCATGCGGGACGAGGCGGCCGCGGTGCTGCCGGCCACCGCGTGCACCACCGTGGACGGCACCCCCGGCCTGGACCTGCCCGCCGGGGTGCGCAGCGTGCTCACGGCTGCCGGGCTGCGCGAGGTGCTGGACACCGGGCTGGACACGGCGGTCGACGACCGCTTCTTCTCGCACCGGAGAGCCCAGCGGGCGGGGGTCACCACCGGCCGCTCCGCCGGTGTGATCGCCCTGGTCTGAACGCATTGCCGCGGGCGGTCCGGGCGTGTCGTGACCGGGGCCCGCGTGTCGCGTTGCTAGCGTGACCGTGCAGGACATGTCAGTTTCCGCAGGATGGAGTGACCGCGATGGCCGGAGCGCTGCGCAAGACCATGCTGTACCTCGGACTTGCCGACGACCGTGGCGAGCACGAGCAGTACGTCGACGAGTACGACGAGCCGGAGGCACCGATGGTGGACGACTACGAGGCCGAGGTGACCCCGCTGCGCCCGCAGCCGGCTCCGTCGCGCCCGGTGGCCGATACCCGTGCGGGCGAGGGGGAGATCCGGCGGATCACCACCATTCACCCGCGCTCGTACAACGACGCCCGCAAGATCGGTGAGGCGTTCCGCGCCGGCACCCCCGTGATCATGAACCTCTCGGACATGGACGACTCGGACGCCAAGCGCCTGGTCGACTTCGCCGCGGGTCTGATCTTCGGCCTGCACGGCGCGATCGAGCGGGTGACCAACAAGGTCTTCCTGCTGTCGCCGTCCAGCGTCGAGATCTCCGGTGGCGTCGAGCGGCCGGGCGAGACCTCGCGCGGCAGCTTCTTCAACCAGAGCTGACACGTGCGCGTCGTTCTCGGGGTGCTCCAGGTTGCTGTCCTGCTGTTCATCCTGGTGCTGTTCGCCCGGCTGATCCTGGACTGGGTCCAGGTCTTCGCCCGGGACTGGCGCCCCCGAGGCGCCGCGCTGGTGGTCGCGGAGGCGGTCTACACCGTCACCGACCCGCCGCTGCGCTGGCTCCGACGGATCATCCCGCCGCTGTCGCTGGGGTCGATCCGGCTCGATCTCGGGTTCATGGTGCTGGTGCTGGGTTGTTGGTTCCTGCTGTCGATGCTGGGATTCCTGGCGGCAGGTTTGTAAGGACCGGGCACTCGGTGCCCGGCACGCATTGCCCCCGCCTCGACGTCGGGTCCCGGCGGGGACGTGCGGATATGTGATTGTCCGATACGGTGATCCGAGGTGGTCGGCGGACTACCACCGGCTCGACCCAGTTCGACAGAAGGTGACGACGATGGCACTGCTGACTGCAGACGACGTCCTGAACAAGAAGTTCCAGGCAACCAAGTTCCGTGAGGGCTACGACCAGGACGAGGTCGACGACTTCCTGGACGAGGTCGTCAACACCCTGCGGGAGACCCAGGCCGAGAACGACGACCTCAAGGGCAAGCTCGCCGCCGCCGAGCGTCGCATCGCCGAGCTGAGCCGCGCCGGCGCCCAGGCTGCCCCGGCGGCCGCGCCCAAGCCGGAGCCCGAGCCCGAGAAGCCGGCCCCCGCGCCGATCGTGCCGACCCCGGCCCCCGCGCCGGTGCAGGCGACCGCACCGGTCCAGCCGCAGCGGCAGAGCGAGCCGGAGTCCGCCACCGGCATGCTGGCGCTGGCCCAGAAGCTGCACGACGACTACGTGCGCTCCGGTCAGGAGGAGGGTGACCGCCTGGTCACCGAGGCCAAGTCCCAGGCCGCGCGGATCGTCCGCGAGGCGGAGGAGACCTCGGCCCGCACGCTGGCCCAGCTCGAGGAGGAGCGGTCGATGCTCGACCGCAAGATCGACGAGCTGCGGGTGTTCGAGCGCGACTACCGCACCCGGCTCAAGAGCTACCTCGAGAACCTGCTCGGCGACCTGGACAACCGCGGATCGGGGGTGCCGCCCCGGGGTCAGGGCGCCACCCCGTCGACCAACATCTGATCGACACCCACGTCACCTCACAACACACCACGTCCGGACGCCGGGCGTGGTGTGTTGTGCGTCGTGGGTCAGGCACATACGCTTCGCGGACTCTCGAGAGAACAGGACATCGCCCGTGGCCCTGAACGAATCCCTTGACGCACGCCCCACGATCCCGGACCTGTCCGACGCCGCCGAGCGTTTCCCGGTGCGCGCGGGGGAGGAGTCGTGGAGCCCGGCCGAGGTCCAGGCCATCGCCGACGACCTGCTGGCCGAGCTGGACCGCCTGACCGCCGAGCTGGCCAGTGCGGACGAGGAACTGAACGAGCTGCTGCGCAACTCCGGCGACGGCGCGGGCGACGACCAGGCCGACAGCGGTTCCTCCGCCCTCGAGCGCGAGCACGAGCTGACCCTGGTGAACAACACCCGGGACATGCTGCGCCAGACCAGCCGCGCGCTGGAGCGGATCTCGGCCGGCACCTTCGCCCGCTGCGACTCCTGTCACGAGGCGATCGGCAAGGCCCGGGTGCAGGCGTTCCCGCGCGCCGTGCTGTGCGTGGCCTGCAAGCAGCGCGAGGAGCGGCGCTGAGCCGGCTGCGCGCTGCGTAGACTCCTGCCCGATGTCGACGAACCCGCTGCCCGCGCCCACCCCGGCTCCCGTGTCCGCCCGCCGGCCCCGGCTGATCTGGCTGATCGCGCTGGCGGTCGGCGTCCTGATCGTCGACCAGGTCACCAAGGCCTGGGCGCTGGCCGCGCTGGACGAGGGGGTACGGCACCCGGTGCTGGGCGACCTGCTCGGCATCCAGTTGCTGTTCAACCCCGGCGCCGCCCTGGGCCTGGCGACCGGCACCACCTGGCTGCTCACCCTGATCGCCCTGGTGGTGATCGTGGTGATCGTGCGGGTGGCCCGGCGGCTCGGCAGCACCGGCTGGGCGATCGCGCTCGGGCTGTTGCTGGGTGGGGCACTGGGCAACCTGATCGACCGGCTGGTCCGCGAGCCCGGGGTCGGGCGCGGGCACGTGATCGACTTCATCGCCTACGGGAACCTGTTCGTCGGGAACGTCGCGGACATCGCGATCGTGGCGGCGGCCGGGTTGCTGATGATCCTGTCGTTCCGCGGGGTGCGGCTGGACGGGACCCGGGAGAGCTCGGGCGAGGCGGCCCACGCTGCCGGTCGTGCCGATGCCGACCACGCTGTGGACGGCGGGACCGACGGGCCGACCACGGACGACCTCAGCGCCACCGACCACACCGGCACCGACCACAGCACCGCCGACCACAGCGCCGCCGACCAGGCCCGGGACGACCGCCGCGATGGCTGACCTGCGCAGCCTGCCGGTCCCGGACGCGCTGGCCGGTGAACGGGTGGACGCCGCGCTGTCCCGGATGCTCGGCCTGTCCCGCACCCGTGCCGCCGAACTCGCCGAGGCCGGCCGGGTCCGGGTGGACGGGGTCGAGGTCGGCAAGTCGGCGCGGCTGACCCCGGACGGCTGGCTGGAGGTCGAGCTGCCCGACCCGGAACCCGCGGGCCCGGTGGTGGTCGCCGAGGACGTGCCCGAGCTGCGGGTGGTGCACGACGACGCCGACCTGGTGGTGGTGAACAAGCCGGTCGGGGTCGCTGCGCACCCGTCGCCGGGCTGGACCGGTCCGACCGTGGTCGGGGTGCTCGCCGCCCGGGGCTACCGGATCGCCACCAGCGGCGCCGCCGAGCGCCAGGGCGTGGTGCACCGACTGGACGTCGGCACCTCGGGCCTGATGGTGGTCGCCAAGTCCGAACACGCCTACACCGCGCTCAAGCGGGCGTTCAAGGAGCGGACGGTGGACAAGGTCTACCACGCGCTCGCCCAGGGCCATCCGGAGCCGACCACCGGCACCATCGACGCCCCGATCGGCCGGCACCCGGGCAACGACTGGAAGTTCGCCGTGGTCGCGGACGGCAAGCCCTCGGTCACCCACTACGAGGTGCTGGAGATGCTGCCGGCCGCCTCGCTCTGCGAGGTGCACCTGGAGACCGGCCGCACCCACCAGATCCGGGTGCACTTCTCCGCGCTGCGGCACCCGCTGGTCGGCGACCTGACCTACGGCGCCGACCCGGTGCTGGCGGCGAAGGTCGGGCTGAGCCGGCAGTGGCTGCACGCGATGCGGCTCGGCTTCGAGCACCCGGGGACCGGGCAGTACCTGGAGCTGACCAGCGAGTACCCGGCCGATCTGGCCGCCGCCCTGGACAGTCTGCGGGACGCCTACCGCTGACCCGGCGGGGCTGTGCCGGGGTGTCCGAGGCGGCACCTAGGATGGTCGGCATGGCATCGGAGAGTGGCTTCGTTCATCTGCACGTCCACACCGAGTACTCGATGCTGGACGGCGCCGCGCGGATCGGCGAGCTGCTGGACGAGGCGCAGCGGGTCGGGCAGAACGCGATGGCGATCACCGATCACGGCTACCTGTTCGGCGCCTACGACTTCTACGCCCAGGCCCGCAAGCGCGGCATCAAGCCGATCATCGGCGTCGAGGCGTACGTCACCCCGGGCACCAGCCGCTTCGACCAGAACCGGGTGCGCTGGGGCGAGGCGCACCAGGCCTCCGACGACGTCTCGGCCCGTGGTGCGTACACCCACATGACGCTGCTGTCCCGGAGCACCGAGGGCATGCACAACCTGTTCCGGCTCGGCTCGCTGGCCTCGATCGAGGGGCAGATGGGCAAGTGGCCGCGGATGGACCGGGAACTGATCTCCCGCTACTCCGAGGGCCTGATCGCCACCTCCGGCTGCCCGTCCAGCGAGATCCAGACCCGGCTGCGGCTGGGGCACGACGCCGAGGCGCTCCGGGCCGCCGGGGAACTGCAGGACATCTTCGGCAAGGACAACTTCTACATCGAGCTGATGGACCACGGCCTGGAGATCGAGCGCCGGACCATCAAGGGCCTGCTGAACATCGCCGAGCAGATCGGCGCCCCCCTGGTCGCCACCAACGACCTGCACTACACCAAGAAGGACGACGCCCACGCGCACGAGGTGCTGCTGGCGGTGCAGTCCGGCTCCACCCTGGACGAGCCCACCTACGACAACGGCGGCTCCCGGTTCGCGTTCAGCGGCGACGGCTACTACGTCAAGACCGCCGAGGAGATGCGCCGGACCTGGTCCGAGCTGCCCGAGGCCTGCGACAACACCCTGCTGATCGCCGAGCGGTGCGAGGTCGAGTTCCCGACCGACGCCAACTACATGCCGCGCTTCCCGGTGCCGGACGGCGAGGACGAGAACTCCTGGTTCATCAAGGAGGTCGAGCGCGGGCTGCACAAGCGCTACCCGGACGGCATCCCGGATGACGTCCGCCGGCAGGCCGACTACGAGACCGGCGTCATCGTCCAGCTCGGCTTCTCCGGGTACTTCCTGGTGGTCGCCGACTTCATCGAGTGGGCCAAGAACCAGGGCATCCGGGTGGGGCCGGGCCGTGGGTCGGCGGCCGGGTCGATGGCGTCCTACGCGATGGGCATCACCGAGCTCGACCCGCTGCGGCACGGCCTGATCTTCGAGCGGTTCCTCAACCCCGAGCGCGTGTCCTGGCCGGATGTCGACGTGGACTTCGACGAGCGCCGGCGCGGCGAGGTCATCCGGTACGTCACCGAGAAGTACGGCGACGACCGGGTGGCCCAGATCGTCACCTACGGCACCATCAAGGCCAAGCAGGCACTCAAGGACTCCTCGCGGGTGCTCGGCCTGCCGTTCGCGATGGGGGAGAAGCTCACCAAGGCGATGCCGCCGGCCGTGATGGGTAAGGACATCACCCTGTCCGGCATCTACAACCCGGACGACCCGCGCTACCCCGAGGCGGAGGAGTTCCGCCAGGTGGTGCAGGCCGACCCGGAGGCCCAGCGCGTGCTGGAGACCGCCCGCGGCCTGGAGAACCTCAAGCGCCAGTGGGGCGTGCACGCCGCCGGGGTGATCATGTCCAGCGAGCCGCTGCTGGACATCATCCCGATCATGAAGCGCCCGCAGGACGGCGCGATCATCACCCAGTTCGACTACCCGACGTCCGAGGGCCTCGGCCTGATCAAGATGGACTTCCTCGGGCTGCGCAACCTGACCATCCTGGACGACGCGCTGCGCAACATCGTCGCCAACGGCAAGGACCCGATCGAGCTGGAGGACATCCCGCTCGACGACCCGGCGACCTACCAGCTGCTCGGCTCCGGCAACACTCTGGGCGTGTTCCAGCTCGACGGTGGGCCGATGCGTGCCCTGCTGCGCCAGATGCGCCCGGACAACTTCGAGGACATCTCCGCGGTCATCGCCCTGTACCGGCCCGGGCCGATGGGCATGAACTCGCACACCAACTACGCCCTGCGCAAGACCGGCCTGCAGGAGATCACCCCGATCCACCCCGAGCTGGCCGAGCCGCTCGCGGACGTGCTGGACGGCACCTACGGCCTGATCGTGTACCAGGAGCAGGTGCAGAAGGCCGCCCAGGTGCTCGCCGGGTACTCCCTCGGCCAGGCGGACCTGCTCCGCCGCGCGATGGGCAAGAAGAAGAAGGAGATCCTGGAGAAGGAGTTCATCCCGTTCCAGGCCGGGATGCGCGAGCGGGGCTACTCCGACCCCGCGATCCAGGCGGTGTGGGACACCCTGGTGCCGTTCGCCGGATACGCCTTCAACAAGGCACACTCCGCGGGCTACGGCGTGGTCGCGTACTGGACCGCCTTCCTCAAGGCGAACTACCCGACCGAGTACATGGCCGGCCTGCTCACCAGCGTGCGCGACGACAAGGACAAGTCGGCGCTCTACCTGAACGAGTGCCGCCGGATGGGCATCACGGTGCTCCCGCCGGACGTCAACTCCTCCGATGCGCTGTTCACCGCCGTCGGCGCCGACATCCGGTTCGGCCTGACCGCGGTCCGCAACGTCGGCGCGAACGTGGTGGCCGAGATCGTCAAGGCCCGGCAGGAGAAGGGTGACTTCACCTCCTTCACCGACTTCCTGGACAAGGTCCCCGCGGTGGTCTGCAACAAGCGGACCATCGAGTCGCTGATCAAGTCCGGCGCCTTCGACTCCCTCGGCCACGCCCGGCGCGCCCTGCTGCTGGTGCACGAGCAGGCCGTCGACTCGGTGATCGGCGTCAAGCGCAAGGAGGCCGAAGGTCAGTTCGACCTGTTCGCCGACCTCGGTGGCGCCGACGAGGGCCCGAGCTTCGCCGTCCAGGTGCCCGAGGTGCCGGACTGGGACAAGAAGCAGCGGCTCGCCTTCGAGCGGGAGATGCTCGGCCTCTACGTCTCCGACCACCCGCTGTCCGGCCTGGAACACGTGCTCAGCGCCGCCGCCGACGTCCCGATCGCCACCCTGATGGCCGACGAGGACCGCCCCGACGGGTCCACCGTCCTGGTCGCCGGGCTGATCACCTCGCTGCAGCGCAAGATGTCCAAGCAGGGCAACCCGTGGGCCGCGGTCACCCTGGAGGACATGGCCGGCTCGGTGGAGATCATGTTCTTCGGCGAGACCTACCTGGCCTACTCCACCGTGCTGGCCGAGGACGCCGTGATCGTGGTCCGCGGCCGGGTCCGCCGCCGCGACGACACCATGCAGTTGCAGGCGATGGAGGTGTCCCTGCCGGACGTCTCCGCGGTCGCCGACGCCCCGGTCGTGGTCACCCTGCCCGAGTCGCGGGCCACCGTCCCGGTGGTCGACCGGCTGCGTGAGGTGCTGCACACCCACCCCGGCGTCAGCGAGGTGCACCTGCGGCTGACCCGGCCCGGCCGCGCCACCGTCGTGCGGCTCGACCCCGGGCTGCGGGTGGAGCGGTCGCCCGCGCTGTACGGCGACCTCAAGGCACTGCTCGGACCCAGCTGCTTGGCCTCCAGCGTCGCCGCCCCCGTCGGCTGACCGGCGGCGCGTGGCCCGGCGCTGCCGCGCCCCGGGCCGGCGCGCCGGCGTGTCCCGGCGCCGAGTTCGGTACATCGGCGGTGAGTTCGTGACCCGCGGGACCGCACTCGGCGCGGGAGTCACGACCTCGCGGCGCCGACGGTCTCGGCCGCCGCGAGCGGCGCGGGAGTCAGAGGGGTGCCGACGGGGTGGCGGCGTGCCGTCGCCGAGTTCGGCGCATCGGCGGTGAGCTCGTCACCGGCGGGACCGCATTCGGCGCGGGTGTCACGACCTCGCGGGACCGACGGTCTCAGCCGACGTCGGCGGCGACGGACGACCGGAGGTGACCTGCCTGGGTGTCGGCGTCACATCGCCGAGTTCGGTGCATCGGCGGTGAGTTCGTGAACCGTGGGACCGCACTCGGCGCGGGTGTCACGACCTCGCGGCACCGACGGTCTCAGTCGCCGCGATCGGCGCGGGAGTCAGAGGGGTGCCGACGGGGTGGCGGCGTGCCGTCGCCGAGTTCGGTGCATCGGCGGTGAGTTCGTGAACCGTGGGACCGCACTCGGCGCGGGTGTCACGACCTCGCGGCACCGACGGTCTCAGTCGCCGCGATCGGCGCGGGAGTCAGAGGGGTGCCGACGCGGTGGCGGCGTGCCGTCGCCGAGTTCGGTGCATCGGCGGTGAGTTCGTCAGCCGCGGGACCGCACTCGACGCGGGTGTCACGACCTCGGGGCGCGGTTCGGCTGGGTCGCCATCGGATGCCGGCGCGGTGGGACCGTGCTCGCTGGTTCCGCGGGCGACGGGTGGACGAGGGCGGTCGGCACGCGGGGCGGTCAGCCCCCGGGGCGGTCAGCCCGCGGGCTGGTCAGCCGACGCGGGCGGCGAGGGAGCCGGCGGGGGAGTCGACCTCGACCGTGTCGCCCCGGTGCAGTTGCCGACCGCGGCGCTCCTCGACCTCGCCGTTGACCCGGACGTCGCCGTTCTCGATCAGCAGGCGGGCGTCGGCGCCGGAGTCGGCCAGGTTCGCCAGCTTGAGGAACTGGCCCAGGCGGATGACGTCGTCGGAGATCGGCACGGTGTCCACGGCACCCATCCTGCCAGGCCGCCGGTGGGTGGACGTCCCGGGCCGTGGCACCCCCCGAGCGCCTAGACTCGGACGGGTGATCTCCCGGATCGACCTGCGCGGTCGCACCCTGACCCGTCGTGAGCTCCTCGAGGAGCTGCCCCGCCCCGAGGTGGATGTGGAGGCTGCCACCGAGTCGGTGGCGCCCATCCTGGCCGACGTGCGCCATCGGGGCGCCGACGCGCTGCGGGACCTGGCCGAGCGCTTCGACGGGGTGCGCCCGGAGCACCTGCGGGTGCCGGCAGAGGCGATCGCCGCCGCGGTGGACGTGCTGGACCCGCAGGTGCGTGCCGCCCTGGAGGAGACGATCCGCCGGGTGCGCACCGTGCACGCGGCGCAGCGCCCGGCCGACTTCACTGTGCAGGTGGCGCCGGGCGCGCAGGTGCGTCAGCGCTGGATCCCGGTGCGCCGGGTCGGCCTGTACGTGCCTGGAGGCCTGGCGGTGTACCCGTCGTCGGTGATCATGAACGTGGTCGCCGCCCAGGAGGCCGGGGTCGGTGCACTGGCCGTGGCGTCGCCGCCGCAGCAGGACAACGGCGGGCTGCCGGACCCGGTGGTGCTGGCGACCTGCGCGCTGCTCGGGGTGGACGAGGTCTACGCCGCCGGGGGTGCCCAGGCGATTGGCCTGCTTGCCTACGGGGCGGCCGAGTCGGACGGCAGCACGCTGTGCGAGCCGGTCGACGTGATCACCGGCCCGGGCAACGTCTATGTCGCCGCCGCCAAGCGCCTGGTCCGCGGGGTGGTCGGGATCGACGCCGAGGCCGGACCGACCGAGATCGCGATCCTGGCCGACGGCACCGCCGACCCGGTGCACGTGGCAGCCGATCTGGTGTCGCAGGCCGAGCACGACCCGCTGGCCGCGTCGGTGCTGGTCACGCCGTCGGTGGAGCTGGCGATGGCGGTGCAGGCCAAGCTGGTCGATCGAGTGCAGGTCACCCGGCACGCCCAGCGGGTGGCGCAGGCGCTCGGTGGCCGGCAGTCGGCGATCGTCCTGGTCGACGACCTGGAGGCCGGGCTGGACGTGGTCAACGCCTACGGCGCGGAGCACCTGGAGATCCAGACCGTGCACGCCGCCGAGGTGGCCGAGCGGGTGACCAGCGCCGGGGCGATCTTCGTCGGCCCGTACTCGCCGGTGTCCCTGGGCGACTACATCGCCGGGTCGAACCACGTGCTGCCCACCGGCGGCTGTGCGCACTTCAGCTCCGGTCTGGGCGTGCACTCGTTCGTGCGGGCAGTGCAGGTGATCGAGTACGACGCGGACGCGCTGCGTGAGGTGTCCGGCAAGATCGTCGCCCTGGCGGAGGCCGAGGGGCTGCCCGCGCACGGCGAGGCGGTCACCGCGCGGTTCTGAGCGGTGCTCCGCGCGGTGTGTCCCATGCCGAGCACGGGCCAGACCACGCCGGAACGGCTCGCTCACGCCGCGCCGGCGCTCGCTCCACGCCAGGGCAGGTGAGCCCGAGCCGCGGCCGGCTCACCCGCGCCCGCAGTGTGGCTCACCCTCGAATACGGCTCAGCTCACGCCGCGCCGGCACTCGCTCCACGCCAGGGCAGGTGAGCCCGCGCCACGGCCGGCTCACCTGCGCCCGCAGCGTGGCTCACCCCCGAAAACGGCTCAGCCCACGCCGAGCACGAAGGGCATCACCTCCGCGGCGCCCGCGCGGCGCAGCAGGCGGGCCGCGACGGTCAGCGTCCACCCGCTGTCCACCCGGTCGTCCACCAGCAGCACCCGTCGTCCGGGCAGCCCTGCCGCGGCCGCCGGGGACAGGTCGAGCTCCAGGCGCCGGACCACCCCGGCGAGCCGGTGCGCGGAGTTCACGTCGTGCCGCCCGGCGACCGTCCCCGGCGCCGGGCGCACGGAGCCGACCACCGGGACGCCGAGGTGCCGGGCCACCCCCTCGGCCAGGTGCCGGACCAGCGCGGTCTGCCGCTCGGACTCGATCAGCACCACTCCCTCCGGCGGCGCCGACCACTCCCAGGCGTCCAGGGTGGCGAGCACCGGCCCGCGCAGCGCCTGCGGCAGCCCGTCGGGTGCCGGGGCCTCCGGCGCGAACAGATCGCGCAGCAGCCCGCCCCAGCCGACCGAGTCCATCCGCGCCACCGCCCGGCCGGGTTCGGCGCGCTCCTCGGCGGCGATCCGGCCGGACAGCTCGATGCCGAGGGTGGCCATGCCGGAGGGCCACTGTCGTCGCGGGTCCACCACCACCCCGGCGGTGGCGAGCTGCTCCCGGGCGGCGGCGACCTGGTCGGCGTCCGGTGCGTGTCCGGGCGACCGGCCGGTGCAGGTGTCACACCGGCCGCACCGCCAGTCGGAGCCGGCGGCCAGGTCGGGGTCGTCCAACGCTCGACGCAGATGGGCCATCCGGCAACCGTCGGTGGCGATGTAGTCCAGCATCGACTGCTGTTCGGCCTTGCGGGTGGCGGTCACCCGGGCGTACCGCTCGCCGTCGTAGCTCCACGGCCGGCCGGTGGCCTCCCACCCGCCGCGGACCCGGCGCACCGCACCGTCCACGTCCAGCACCTTGAGCATCTGTTCCAGGCGACCGCGGCGCAGACTGACCCGGGGTTCCAGCGCGGTGGTGGACAGGGTGCCGTGCTCAGCGAGCGCGTCCAGGGCGGCCCGCACGTCGGCCTCCGGCGGGAAGGCGGTTCCGGCGAACCAGTCCCAGATCGCGCGGTCCTCCCGGCCGGGCAGCAGCACCGCGGCGGCCCGGCCACCGGCGGCCTCGGCGGCGCGACCGGCCCGGCCGACCTGCTGGTAGTAGCTGATCGGGGAGGAGGGGGCGCCCACGTGCACGACGAACCCAAGATCGGGTTTGTCGAAGCCCATCCCGAGCGCGGACGTGGCGACCAGGGCCTTGACCCGGTTCGCCAGCAGGTCCGCCTCGGCCTCCTCGCGCTCGGCCGGGTCGGTTTGCCCGGTGTAGACCCGCACGTCCAGACCGGCGGAGCGCAGGTGCTCGGTGACCTGGCCTGCGGCGGCGATGGTGAGGCAGTAGACGATCCCGGAACCGTCCAGCGCGGGCAGATTGGCGGTCAGCCAGGCCAGCTGTGCGGCGGTGTCGGGCAGCCGGACCACCGACAGGTCGAGGCTGGACCGGTCGAGCGGTCCGCGCAGCACCAGCACGTCCTGGTCTCGCCCGGTGCCGAGCTGCTCGGCGATGTCCGCGGTGACCCGCCCGTTCGCGGTGGCGGTGGTGGCGAGCACCGGGATCCCGGCGGGCAGGTCGGCCAGCAGGGTGCGCAGCCGCCGGTAGTCGGGCCGGAAGTCGTGCCCCCAGTCGGAGATGCAGTGTGCCTCGTCGACCACCACTAGCCCGGCGTCGGCGGCCAGGGCGGGCAGCACCTCGTCCCGGAACGCCGGGTTGTTCAGCCGCTCCGGGCTGACCAGCAGCACGTCGATCTGCCCGGCGGCGACCGCGGCGTGCACCTCGTCCCACTCGGTGACGTTGGCGGAGTTGAGCGTCGCCGCCCGCACCCCGGCACCGGCGGCGGAGGCGACCTGGTTGCGCATCAGGGCCAGCAGCGGCGACACCAGCACCGTGGGTCCCGCGCCCCGGGCCCGCAGCAGGGCGGTCGCCACGAAGTACACCGCCGACTTGCCCCACCCGGTGCGCTGGACGACCAGGGCTCGCCGGTGGTCGCGCACCAGCGCCTCGATCGCCCGCCACTGGTCGTCGCGCAGCCGGGCATCCGGGCGGCCGACCAGGCGGCGCAGCACGGCCTCGGCCTCGGCGCGCAGGTCCTCGGCGACGGTGGGATCGGGTGTGGTGCTCATGGCCGGGCAGCCTAGGCGCAGCTCCCGACAGCCGGGGCCGGGCTGGGGACCACCGCGCCGAGTCATCCGATGTGGACAGCCGAACGCCGGGTTCGCGCCGTGCCTGTGGACAACTCCGGGGCCCGGCCCTCGGCGTGGATACCATCGGCCCGTGACCGTTTCACCCGACCCCACGACCGCCGCACCCCGCAGTGCGGCGCTGCCGGTGCGCCCCGAACTGGCCGGTGAGGCGCCCTACGGCGCTCCGCAGCTCGACGTGCCGGTGCTGCTGAACGTGAACGAGAACCCGTATCCGCCCTCGCCGGAGGTGGTGCGGGAGATCGCCGACGCGGTCGCCGGGGCGGCACACGGCCTGAACCGCTACCCGGACCGCGAGTTCCTGGACCTGCGCGCCGACCTCGCGGACTACCTCGCGGTTGAGTCCGGTGTCCGGCTGCCCGCGGAGCAGATCTGGGCCGCGAACGGGTCGAACGAGGTGATGCTGCACCTGCTGCAGGGCTTCGGTGGCCCGGGCCGCACCGCGGTGTCCTTCGCGCCGACCTACTCGATGTACCCCGAGTACGCCCGGGACACCCACACCCGCTGGATCGCGGGCCGGCGGACCGAGGACTTCGACATCGACCCGGCCGAGGCCCGCGGGCTGCTTGCCCGGGAGGCGCCGTCGGTGGTGCTGCTGACCAGCCCGAACAACCCGACCGGCACCGCGCTGGCTCTAGACACGGTGCGCGAGGTGCTCGATGCCGCGGCCGAGGTGCCGGGCGGCTGCGTGGTGGTGGTCGACGAGGCCTACGGCGAGTTCCGGCGCGACGGCGTGCCCTCCGCGCTGACCCTGCTGGCGGAGTACCCGCACCTGGCGGTCAGCCGCACCATGTCGAAGGCTTTCGGCCTGGCCGGCGCCCGGATCGGATACTTGGCCGGCTCCCGCGAGCTGGTGGACGTGCTGCGGATCGTCCGGCTGCCGTACCACCTGTCCGCGGTGACCCAGGCGACCGCCCGGGCGGCGCTGCGGCACTCGGCGGAGCTGATGGCCCAGGTCGGTTCGCTGCGGGCCGAGCGGGACGCCCTGGTGGACTGGCTGCGCGCGCAGGGACACCGGGTGGCGGACTCGGACGCGAACTTCGTGCTGTTCGGGACGTTCCCGGACCGGCACGCGGTCTGGCAGGGACTGCTGGACCGGGGGGTGCTGATCCGTGAGGTCGGGCCCGAGGGATGGCTGCGGGTGTCGGTCGGCACCCCGCAGGAGACCGCGGCGTTCAAGGCCGCACTGAGCGAGGTGGTGGGGCAGTGAGCGCACGGACCGCACGGATCGAGCGGACGACCAGCGAGTCCAGCGTCGTGGTGGAGGTGGACCTGGACGGCACCGGCCGCACGGACATCAGCACCACCGTCCCGTTCTACGACCACATGCTCACCGCGCTGGGCAAGCACTCCCTGATCGACCTGACCGTCCGGGCCACCGGCGACACCGAGATCGACGCGCACCACACCGTCGAGGACGTGGCGATCTGCCTGGGCGAGGCACTGCGCGAGGCGCTCGGCGACAAGCGCGGCATCTCCCGGTACGGCGACGCCACGGTGCCGCTGGACGAGGCACTGGCCCAGGCGGTGGTGGACGTGTCCGGCCGCCCGTACCTGGTGCACTCCGGCGAACCGGCCGGGCAGGAGTATCACCTGATCGGCGGCCACTTCACCGGCTCGCTGACCCGGCACGTGCTGGAGTCGATCGCCCACCACGCCGCCTTCACCGTGCACGTGCGGGTGCTGGCCGGCCGCGACCCGCACCACATCGTCGAGGCCCAGTTCAAGGCGCTGGCCCGGGCCCTGCGCGCCGCGGTGGCCGTCGACCCCCGGGTGGACGGCATCCCGAGCACGAAGGGCGCGCTGTGAGCGACGACGACGACCTCGGCATCGAGATCCCGGACGACCTGTCCGGGCTGGCGGAGGCCTCCGCGCCGGATGAGCCCACGATCACGCTGCTGGTGACCCAGGTCGCCGAGGCCAAGCCGCTGGCCGCCGCCTGCTCGCTGGCGGGGATCGATGTGGACGCGGTGCCGTCACCGGTCGGGGCGCTCGCGGTGCTGCGGGCCGCGCCGAACGCTGCGGCCGGCACCGCGGCGGCCGCTGCCCTGTCCCGGATCCTGCCGATGGCCCCGGTGCTGTTGCTCGACCGGCGCGGTGGGCGGATCGCCGCGAGCCGGTGGAGCGGTGGTGAGCACGAGGACGACCTGGCCGCCGGGCTGGTGCTGTCCGGTGCGCCGTCGGAGCTGGAGGACCTGCTGCTGGGCACCCGGACCCCGGCGGAGGTGCCCGGGACGGTCACCAGCGTCGGCATGTCCCGGTGGAGCGCGATGCGCGCGCTGTCCGCAGGTCGGCGGAAGAAGTAGCGACCGGCCCGCGCCAGGACAGGCGTCACCGACCGGACCGTGTCCGGTGTCACCGCCCGCCCCTCGGGACACCGGCCACCGCGGGACCCGGGCCGGTTAGCCTGGGGACGTGCCACAACCTGATGTCGTCGTCCTGGACTACGGATTCGGAAACGTCCGGTCCGCCGTGCGCGCCCTGGAACGGGTCGGCGCCGAGGTCGAGCTGACCAACGACCCCCATCGCGCCGCCGAGGCCGACGGCCTGGTGGTGCCCGGCGTGGGGGCGTTCGCCGCGGTGATGGCCGGGCTGCGCGAGGTGCGCGGCGACCAGATCGTCGACCGCCGGCTGGCCGGTGGCCGCCCGGTGCTGGGCATCTGCGTCGGGATGCAGGTGATGTTCGCGCAGGGCGACGAGCACGGCACCCTGACCGACGGTCTCGGCGAGTGGCCGGGGCTGGTCGACCGCCTGGAGGCCGACGTGGTGCCGCACATGGGTTGGGCCACCGTGGAGGCCCCCGAGGGCAGCCGGTTGTTCGCCGGGGTCGAGGACGAGCGGTTCTACTTCGTGCACTCCTACGCCGCGCGGAGCTTCCCCCTGGACGAGACCGCGGACCCGAGCCGTTTCACCCCGCCGCTGGTGACCTGGGCCGATCACGGCGGGCGCTTCGTCGCCGCGGTCGAGAACGGGCCGCTGGCCGCCACCCAGTTCCACCCGGAGAAGTCCGGCGACGCCGGCGCCGCGCTGCTGCGCAACTGGGTGCAGAGCCTGCGCTGACCCGCCGCCCGACCCCACCCCGCACCGTCACGAGGAGACCCATGACCACCGACCGCCTGCAGCTCCTGCCCGCCGTGGACGTCGCCGACGGGCAGGCCGTGCGCCTGGTCCAGGGCGAGGCCGGGTCGGAGACCTCCTACGGCGACCCGCTGTCGGCCGCGCTCGACTGGCAGGCCGGCGGTGCGGAGTGGATCCACCTGGTGGACCTGGACGCCGCCTTCGGCCGCGGGTCGAACGCACCGCTGCTCGCCGAGGTGACCGCGGACCTGACCGGCCGGGGGGTGCGGGTGGAGCTGTCCGGCGGCATCCGGGACGACGCCTCCCTGGAACGTGCGCTGGGCACCGGCGCCGCCCGGGTGAACCTGGGCACCGCCGCGCTGGAGGACCCGGAGTGGACCGCCGACGCCATCGCCCGGCACGGCGACGCCATCGCGGTGGGCCTGGACGTGCGCGGCACCACGCTGGCGGCGCGCGGCTGGACCCGGGAGGGCGGCGACCTCTGGGAGGTGCTGGCCCGGCTGGACCAGGCGGGGTGTGCGCGGTACGTGGTGACCGACGTGACCAAGGACGGCACCCTGCGCGGCCCCAATGTGGACCTGCTGCGCGAGGTGTGTCGCCGGACCGATGCCCCGGTGGTCGCCTCCGGCGGGATCTCCTCGCTGGAGGACCTGCGGGTGCTGCGCGAGCTGGTGGCCGAGGGCGTGGAGGGTGCGATCGTCGGCAAGGCGCTGTACGCCGGGGCGTTCACCCTGCCGGAGGCGCTGGACGTCGCGGGTCGCCCGTGACCGGCAGGGAGCTGCCGCCGACCTCGGCCTTCGCCGGGGACGACGGCTCGGCCGACCCGGGGCTGGCCGCGGTGCTCGCCGACCACGCCGAGGGGCGGGCCGGGGTGCCGGAGGTGGTGGCCGCGCTGGCCGGGACCCGGGTGCTGGTGCCGGTGCTGGCCGAGGCGGAGGCGACCGAGGTCGTGCACGGGCACACGGTGGACCGGGAGGCGTCGGCCGGGATCGTGGCGTTGCAGGCGCCGGACGGCCGGACCGCGCTGCCGGTGTTCAGCTCGGTGGCGGCGATGACCGCCTGGCGCGCCGACGCCCGGCCGGTGCCGAGCGAGATCGCCCGGGCCGCGCTGTCGGCGGTCGAGGAGGGCTGGGAGTTGCTGGTGCTCGACCCCGGCGGCCCGGTCACGGTGCTGGTGCCCCGGCCCGCGGTGTGGGCGCTCGCGCAGCAGACCGACTGGGCCCCCGCGGTCGTCGGCACCGGGGCGGACCGCACGGTGGTCCCGGAGGTCCGGGACGCGGTCCGCGAGGCGATCACCGCCGTGCTGGCGGTGGGGGAGTCGGCGGAGTCCGAGCAGGCGACCGCACCGCGCCGGCACTGGTGGCAGCGCGAGCGCACGCCCGCACCGGCCGCCGCGCCGCCGGCCGTCCGCGAGGTGGTGGTGGCGCCGGGCGACCGGGCCGAGCTGAGCGTGGAGCTGCACCTGGTGCCAGGCCTGGACCGCGGCACCGTGGACACCCTGGTGCGGGCGGTCGGCGCCGCGCTGGCCGGCAGCGAGTCGGTGACCCGCCGGGTGGACTCGGTCCAGGTCCGGCTGCGCTGAGGCCGCGGATCAGCTCCGGCGGCGCAGCAGCGACACGATCGGCAGCGTCACCGCCAGTGCGGTCCCGACCAGGGCACCGACGATCTGCCCGCCGAGGATCACCCGGTTCAGGTCCATCGCCGGCTGCCAGCTGACGTCGCCGTCGCGCACGACGTAGACCCCGAGCGGGCGGATCTGGGTGCCAAACGCCCCGGCCCCGGCCCGGCCCATCCCGTTGGCCCGGCCGCCGCGGGGGTGTCCGTGCGGGTGCCGGTGGTGCCCCCAGGGGCCGGGTCGCGGGCCGTCCGCCGGGGCCGGTCCGTCCTGCGGGTCGGCGCCGTCCTCCGGGGTGGTGTCCGGCTCCGGGTCGTGCTGCGGTCCGCGCCGGCCGTCGCTGAGCCGTCCCCGGCCACCCGCGGCGGCCCGGGCATGGGCGCCGGTGACCAGGGCGACCGGGATCACCAGGGCGCCGTCCTGCTGGTACGCCTCACCGAACACCCGGCGGACGGAGAAGGTGTCGCTGGCCGCGTCGGTGAGCGCGGTGAGGTCGTCGATCGAGGGATCGACGGGGTGGTCGTGGCTCATGGCTGCCTCCTGGTGCGGGATCCGGACGACCACCGTCGCACGGACCGTGCGGTGGAGGAAGGGCTTACCCGGAGCAGGTGGCGCTCGGCACCAGGGCCGACTCGTCCGCGAGGATGCTGCGCAGCGTGCTGACCGGCACCACGAAGCTCTGCCCGCTGTCGTTCTTGGCGTAGACCACGCCGACCACGACGCCGGTGCTGTCCAGCACCGCCGAGCCGGAGGAGCCGGGTTCCACCGGTGCGTCGGTGAGCAGCACCTCGCCCAGGTTGCTGTGCAGCGGGTCGGGGGTGCTGCCGATCACCTTGCCGCTGGTCACGGTCAGTGCCCCACCCTCGGGGTAGCCGACCACCGTGATCGGGTCGCCGGGCTGCGGGTCCGCGTCGCCGAGCCGGGTGGCGGACGGCAGGGCATCGTCGGTGCGGACCAGCGCCAGGTCGGCCACCGGGGCGGAGGCGGAGGTGGACACCGCCAGGTCGCGCCCGTCGTAGGTGCTGAGCTGCAGTTCCGCGGAGTCGGCGATCACGTGCCGGTTGGTGATCAGGGTGTGCTCGTCGATCGCGAAGCCCGAGCCGGTGCTGACCGATCCGCAGCCGACGTTCCGGACCCGGACCGACATCCGCTGTGCGGCGTCGAAGCCGTCGGGGGACAGGTTGCCGGTGGAGGACGGGACCGGTTGGGGCAGGCTGGACGGCACCAGGTCGGTGGGCGGGTCGCCGGGCATGGTGAACGAGGAGCAGCCGGCCAGCAGCGCACAGCATGCCGCGAGGGCCACGGCCGCGCGTACCCGGTGGGACCGGCTCATTCGGTGACGCCCCCGGTCAGTTCGCGCTGCAGGGCGTCATTGGCGGCGGAGGCGGCGGCGCACAGCTCGTCGACCTGGGTGCGGAAGGTCTGTAGCTGTTCCGGGTCGTAGGCGGCGGCGTTGTCGAGGTAGCCGACCAGTTCCTGCTGCCGGTTGATGCACTCGGTCAGCGACGTGGCCACCGACCCGGCCGCCGCGGAGACCCGCTGCTGGTAGTCGACGAGCTGGCGCTGGGCCTCCCGGTCGTCGCCGACCTCGGCCTTCTCCGCGGCCAGCTCGGTCACCCGCTGCTGCGAGGCGTCCAGCTGCTCCTGGACGGTGGCGAGCTCGGCCACGGTGCCCTCGTGCGCGGTGCGGAGCTGGGCGAGTTCCTCGCCGATCGTGCCGGCATCGGTCTCGACCTGGTCGGCGTAGGCGGCCCACCGGTCGCTGCGGAGCCAGAAGAACACCGCCAGCGCCGAGACGGCCACCAGCAGCACGGCGAGCACCACGGCGATGATCCGCAACCGGCGCTGCGGACGGGCCGCGGGCGCGGGGGATTGGTGGTCGTCGAGGGATGCGAGGGGACCCAGCGGGTCCTCGGCTCCGGCGGTGGTCACCTACGCAAGCCTACGGGGCGCCGTGGAGCAGGGAGAATGGGTGCTCGTGTCCCTCGGTTCCTACGGCCGCGTGCTGCGGCTGCCCGGTGTCCTGCCCCTGACCCTGATCGCCTTCGTCGCCCGGATCCCGCACGCCATGACCGGGGTGACGCTCACCCTGCACGTGGTGCTGACCCTGGATCGGGGCTATGCGCAGGCCGGGGTGGTCGCGGCGGCGATGACGGTGGGGATGGCGATCGGCGCGCCGTGGCGGGGCCGCCGGGTGGACCGGATCGGGCTGCGCCGGGCGCTGATCCCCTCGGTGCTGGTGTCCTCGGTGATCTGGCTGGTGGCGCCCCGGCTGGACTATGTCTGGCTGATCGTCGCCGCGGCGGTGGCGGGGGCGTTCCTGGTGCCGGTGTTCTCCGTGGTGCGGCAGTCGTTGTCGGTGCTGGTGCCGGCCGAGCAGCAGCGCACCGCCTTCGCCTTCGACTCGGTGTGCACCGAGGTCACGTTCATGGTCGGACCGGTGCTGGCGGCGTTCCTGGCCACGTCGCTGTCCACGGCGGTGGCGCTGACCGTCGTCGGGGCGAGCACGGTGCTGGCCGGGGTGGCGCTGTTCTGGGCGAACCCGCCGACCACCTCGGTGCAGCGCGATGCCCGGCACGGCGGCCCGACCACGGTGGCGCAGGCCGGTGCCCCGGTGGTCACGGCGGAGCCGGCGGTGACCGGGCGGACCTGGCTGAGCCCCGGGCTGCTGATCGTGCTGGCCTCGGCCTCGTCGGTGGCGGTGCTGCTGAACGGGACCGACGTCAGCATCGTGGCGGCACTGGAGGACTGGGGCCGGCCCGGTTCGGTCGGCTGGGTGGTGGCGCTGTGGTGTCTGGGATCGGCGGTGGGCGGGCTGGTCTACGGCGCGAGCCCGCTGGACCTGCACCCGCTGACCCTGGTCGGGCTGTTCGGGCTGTTCACCCTGCCGGCCGCCTTCGCGCAGACACCCACCCAGCTCGCGGTAGCGATCGTGATCTCCGGACTGCCCTGTGCGGCGGCGCTGTCGTCGATCAACGCCTCGCTGGTCCGGATGGTGCCCGAGCACCGGCGCGGCGAGGTGATGGGCTGGAGCGGCACCGCGAACACCCTCGGCGGGGCGATCGGCGCACCGGTGTGCGGTGCGGTGATCGACGCCCTCGGCGCACAGGCCGGGTTCGGCTTCGCGGCCGGGGCGGGGGTGGTGCTGGCCGGGATCGGACTGCTGGCGATGCGGGTGCTGCGGCTGCGCCGCGGAACGGTCAGCTGACCGCGCCGGTGAACTTCTCGCCCGGGCCCTCACCCGAGGCGTCCGGGAACGGCGAGGCCTCGCGGAAGGCGAGCTGGAGCGAGCGCAGGCCGTCCCGCAGTGAGCGGGCGTGCTGGTTGCCGATGTCCGGCGCGGAGGCGGTGACCAGGGCGGCCAGCGCGGTGATCAGCTTGCGGGCCTCATCCAGGTCCATCAGCTCGGCACCGGTGGCGTCCTCGGTGTCGGGGGACAGGCCGCACTTCACGGCGGCGGCGCTCATCAGGTGCACGGCGGCGGTGGTGATCACCTCGACGGCGGCGACATCGGCGATGTCACGGACGGCGGCGGTGGCATCCGGGGTCTCGGTCATGGGCTGATCCTCACCCGGCGGGGCGGCAGAACCAAACGTGGAACGGCGACGGCCGCCCGCTCCCGGCTGGGAACGGGCGGCCGTCGGCTGGACGTCTCAGACGTCGGTGTCGCTCGGCTGGTCGATCGGGGCGCCGGAGTCACCGGCGGCGATCAGCTCCAGCAGGGTGGCGCCGAGGGTGGCGTCGACCTGGGTCCAGTACCAGAGGAACCGCTCCTTGACCCGCTCCACGGTCAGCGCGCGGTACTGGCCGACCAGGGTCTCCTGGAACCGGGCCTTGGCGCCCTCGTCGAAGACCTCCCGGTACAGGGTGCCGGCCTGGCCGAAGTCGTCGTCCTCGGCGTGCAGGGTGGCGGCGGCACGGACCAGCTCGCCGTCCGACTCCCAGGAGCCCTCACCGGCGGCGACGGCCGAGGCCACCGGCCCGCCGAAGCTGTTCGGCGCGTACACCGGCACCTCCGGGGCGTTGAAGTCGTGCCGCTGGGCACCGTCGGCGGTGTAGGAGTGCACCGGGCACTTGGGGGCGTTCACCGGGATCTGGGCGTAGTTGGTGCCCACCCGGTAGCGCTGCGCGTCCGGGTAGGAGAACACCCGGGCCATCAGCATCTTGTCCGGGGAGATCGCGGTGCCGGGCACCAGGGTCGCCGGGGAGAAGGCGGCCTGCTCGATCTCGGCGAAGAAGTTGCGCGGGTTCCGGTTCAGCGTGAATTGGCCGACCTTGATCCGCGGGTAGTCGCCCTTGGGCCAGACCTTGGTCAGGTCGAAGGGGTTGAACCGGTAGGTCTTCGCGTCGTCGTAGGGCATCACCTGCACGTAGACGTCCCAGGTCGGGAACTCGCCGCGCTCGATCGCCTCGTACAGGTCCCGGCGCTGGTAGTCGGCGTCCGCACCGGCGACCCGCTCGGCCTCCTCCGGGGTGAAGGACTCCAGGCCCTGGCGGGAGATGAAGTGGTACTTCACCCAGAACCGCTCACCGGCGGCGTTGATCCACTGGTAGGTGTGCGAGCCGTAGCCGTTCAGGTGCCGGGTGGTGGTCGGCAGGCCGCGGTCGCCCATCAGGTAGGTCACCTGGTGCGCGGACTCCGGCGACAGGGTCCAGAAGTCCCACTGCATGTCGGCGTCGCGCAGGCCGGAGCCGGGCAGTCGCTTCTGGGAGTGGATGAAGTCGGGGAACTTCATCCCGTCGCGGATGAAGAACACCGGGGTGTTGTTGCCGACGATGTCGAGGTTGCCCTCGGAGGTGTAGAACTTCAGCGCGAAGCCGTGCACGTCGCGCCAGGTGTCCGGGCTGCCCTGCTCACCGGCCACGGTGGAGAACCGCAGCAGCATCTCGGTGGTCGCGCCGGGCTGGAAGACGGCGGCCCGGGTGTAGGCCGAGACGTCCTCGGTCACCACGAACTCGCCGAAGGCGCCGGTGCCCTTGGCGTGCACCACGCGCTCCGGGACCCGCTCGCGGTTGAACTGCGCCAGCTTCTCCACCAGGTAGTGGTCGTGCAGCGCCGTGACGCCGTCGGGCCCGGTGGTGAGGGAGTGGGCGTCGGAGGCGACCGGAGCACCGAAGGTGTTCGTGGTCGTCGGGTTCTCCTGCGTCATGGGAGAGGTTCCTTCCAGTCGTGGTCGCCGTCTCCGGCCGGGGCGGGCCGGTTCCGGGCAGGCCGGGGCACCGTTCGGGCGGGTTGCCCGATCGGCACAGGGGAATCAGGCCCGCGCGGGGAGGGCGCGGGTACCGCAGCGGCTGACCGGGGGCGGGTCCCCGGGGTCGTGGGCGGGCGTCAGGTCGTGGCCGGCACCGGAGCGGCGGCGCACTGCGGGCACAGGCCCCAGTACGTCACCTCGGCGGTGTCGATCCGGAAGCCGGAGGTCGAGCTCGGGGTCAGGCAGGGGGCCTCACCCACTGCGCAGTCGACGTCGCCGACCACGCCGCAGGACCGGCACACCACGTGATGGTGGTTGTCGCCGACCCGGCGTTCGTACCGGGCGGGGTGCCCGGCGGGCTCGATCCGGCGCAGGATCCCGGCGGCGGTGAGGGCGTGCAGCACGTCGTACACCGCCTGGACCGACACCGTGGGCAGTGCGGTCCGGGCCTGCTTGAGGATGGTGTCGGCATCGGCGTGCGGCAGGTCGCCCACCGCAGCCAGCACCGCCACCCGGGGAGCGGTCACCCGCAGCCCGTGCTCGCGCAGCAGTTCGCCCGGGTCGGTGGGTCCGGCGTGGGCGTGGACGTGCTGGTCGAGCTCCATGCCGGAAACCCTGACACGTTTTCTGGAACTGTTCAAGTAGGCATCTGACGGCGTGTCAGATCCGATCGGCGCGCGGGTCGTCCCCGGTGGCCGGTCTGGTAGAGTTCTTCCCGACTGGCCTGGGTCGTGCCTCGCGTGCGGCCCGGGTGCACAAGTGGAGTCCCTCCCACCTGAGTCTCGACCGCCGGCCTCGTGCCGCAGCAGAGTCCAGGTCTCGGTCAGCGGGCCGCCTCCGGCGTGTCCGTGCGAGCTGCGCATCCGTGCGCGGCCGCGACCGTGTCGGCCCCCGCCTGTGCTCAGGTTCGGGGGCCTTTCCCGTTCCTGGTGGTCACACCGTCGAGACACCGAGGAGCACCACATCAGCGAGCCCCGCATCAACGATCGGATCCGCGTCGCCGAGGTCCGCCTGGTCGGCCCGAACGGCGAGCAGGTCGGCATCGTCCGCGTGGAGGACGCACTGCGCCTGGCTCAGGACGCCGATCTCGACCTGGTCGAGGTCGCGCCGACCGCCCGTCCCCCGGTCTGCAAGATCATGGACTACGGGAAGTTCAAGTACGAGGCCGACATGAAGGCCCGTGAAGCCCGGCGCAATCAGAGCAACACGGTTCTCAAGGAGATCCGCTTCCGGCTCAAGATCGACCCGCACGACTACGGCACCAAGAAGGGCCACGTCGAGCGGTTCCTCAAGGCCGGCGACAAGGTCAAGGTCATGATCATGTTCCGCGGTCGCGAGCAGTCGCGCCCGGAGATGGGTGTGCGCCTGCTGCAGCGCCTGGCGGACGACGTGGCCGAGCTGGGCTTCGTCGAGAGCATGCCGAAGCAGGACGGCCGCAACATGACCATGGTCCTCGGGCCGGTCAAGAAGAAGTCGGAGCAGAAGAACGAGCAGCGTCGTGCGCGGCGCAGCGAGTCTGACGGCCCGGCGGAGCAGGTCGACTTCGACGCCAGTGGGGTGGAGGAGATCACCGAGTCCGCTCCGGCTGCTGCGCCGTCCGAGGCTGCTGCTCCGGCCGAGGCCCCGGCTGCTGCTCCGGCGCCCGCCGCTGCGGCGACCCCGGCCGCCGCCCGGCCCGCCGCGACGGCGAAGCCCGCTGCTGCCACGCCGGCTGCCGCCGCGAAGCCGGCCGCTGCCCGGCCCGGCACCGCCGCGAAGCCCGCCGCCGCGGCGAAGCCTGCCGCTGCTGCGAAGCCCGCTGCGACCGCCAAGCCGGCCGCTGCCAAGCCCGCGGCGACCCCCACCGCACCGGCCCCGGCCGACGCGGAGGGCGGCGCCCCGAAGCCCACCCCGCGGCCCGCGCCCAAGCCCGCGGCCCGTCCGGCCCCCCGCGGCCGGTCGGCCACGAGCTGAGCCGGACCACCAGCACACCCTGCGGTTCCCACCGGACCCGTCAGGCCGCGTTCCACGCCTCCGGGTGCGGGACACGAGACAAGGAGAGAGCGGCAGCCATGCCGAAGAACAAGACGCACTCCGGTGCCAAGAAGCGCTTCCGGGTGACGGGTAGCGGCAAGCTCATGCGCGAGCAGACCAACGCTCGCCACTACCTCGAGCACAAGTCGAGCCGGCGCACCCGCCGCCTCGCCCAGGACCAGGTCGTTTCCGCGGCTGACGCCCCCAAGATCAAGAAGCTGCTCGGTCGCTGATGCCGTGCGGCCTCACGGTCGCGGCACACCCGAGCCCTAGACAAGCAAGGAGCATCACGTGGCACGCGTGAAGCGGGCAGTCAACGCCCAGAAGAAGCGCCGGTCGACCCTGGAGCGCGCCAGCGGCTACCGCGGTCAGCGGTCCCGCCTGTACCGCAAGGCCAAGGAGCAGGTCACCCACTCCCTGGTGTACGCCTACCGCGACCGCAAGGTCCGCAAGGGCGACTTCCGCAAGCTGTGGATTCAGCGGATCAACGCTGCGTCCCGCGAGCAGGGTCTGACCTACAACCGCCTGATCCAGGGCCTCAAGCTCGCCGGTGTCGAGGTGGACCGTCGCGTCCTGGCCGACCTGGCCGTCAACGACGCCCCGGCGTTCAACGCGCTGGTCGAGGTCGCCAAGAAGGCGCTGCCCGCGGACGTGAACGCGCCGCGCGCCGCTGCCTGAGCAGGCACTCCGCACGCCACGACCCCTGTCGGACCCCGGTCCGGCGGGGGTCGTCGTGTGTCCGGGCGGTGGTACGGGATGATGGGGCGGTGTCCCGCACCGACTTCGACCCGACCGTGCCCACGCTGACCAACCCGCAGGCCGACCGGGTGCGGACCGTGCGCGGCCTGGCGCAGCGCGCGACCCGGCGCCGGGCAGGGCAGTACCTGGTGGAGGGGCCGCAGGCCGTCCGGGAACTGGTGCGCTGGTCGCCGGAGCGGGTGCGGGATGTCTATCTCACCCCCGACGCGGCCGCCCGGTACCCGGAGATCGTGCAGGACGCGGCCGGACTGTTCCGGCACCTGGGCACCCCCGAGGTGCTGGCGGCGATGTCCCCGGACGCGCAGGGCGTGCTCGCGGTCGCCACCCCGCCGGACGCCGCCCGGGCCGGCAACGGCGGCACGGTCGGCCCGCTGGACGCCGACGCCCTGCCCGCCGTGCTCGCCACCGGCCCGCGGCTGATCGCCCTGCTCGCGCGGGTGCGGGACCCGGGCAACCTCGGCACCGTGATCCGGGTCGCCGACGCCGCCGGGGCGGACGCCGTGGTGGTCGCCGGCGACGCGGTCGAGGTGACCAACCCCAAGGTGGTCCGGTCCACCGCCGGGTCGCTGTTCCACCTGCCGGTGGTGCACGGACTGTCCGTGCCGGACGCGGTCGCGGCATTGCGGGCCGCCGGGTCGCAGGTGCTCGCCGCGGACGGCGCGGGGACGCACGATCTGGACGACCTGCAGGATGCCGCGGTGCGGGGTGAGCCCGGCCGGGTCGATCTGCGCCGCCCGACCACCTGGCTGTTCGGCAACGAGGCGTGGGGCCTGCCCGCCGAGGACCGGGACGCCGCCGACGCGGTGGTCCGGGTGCCGCTGCGGGGCCATGCCGAGTCGCTGAACCTGGCCACCGCCGCCGCCGTCTGCCTCTACGCCAGCTCCCGCGCCCACCGGTAGCCGCCCGATCCCGTCCCTCGTCCCCGACCCCCAGCCGCCCCTCATGCGCCTCTTCGCCGCCCTCTGGCCCACCCCCGACGTCCGGGCCCACCTGGCCCACGCCCTGCGCACCAGCGTCGGGGTCGACCCCGAGACCTCACCCGGCCTGGGCCCGTCCGGCATCCGCTGGATCGCCGCCGAGTGCTGGCACCTGACCCTGGCGTTCTATGGCGACGTCGGGGAGGGACAGGCCGCCGCGCTGGCCGAGGAACTCGGCCGGGTGAGCGAGCCACCCTTCGACCTGGAACTGCGCGGGGCCGGGGTGTTCGCGCACCGCACGCTCTGGGCCGGGGTCGGCGGCGACCTGGAGTCCGTGCACCGGCTGGTGGCGGCCACCCGGGCGGCGGGGGAGTCGGTCGGCATCGCCGGCGATCACCGGGTGCGGTCCCGGCCGCACGTCACTCTCGGCCGGGTGCGCGAGGAGCACGGCCGGAGCCGGCGTGGGCGGCACGAGCCCGGTCCGGCCGACGAGCTGGTGCATGCGCTGTCGGTGTACCGCGGGCCGGTGTGGCCGGTGGGTTCCCTGGTGCTGGCCCGGTCGGAGCCGGGCGCGGGCCGGGCCGGTGGTCCGCTGTATTCGGTGTGTGCGCAGTGGCCGCTGTGACAGGATGACCGGCATGACGACCGTCGCGCGCCGATTTCCCGGGCCCGTTCCCGGGATCCACGGCTGACGCACGGACAGTCCACGGACCGGGGAGCGGGCGCGACTAGACTCGTCCACCGGCACGTCAGCAGTGTTCTGGCGTCGCCGCGACCCCGTATGGAAGGTCCGGATGTCCGAGACACCTCTGTCCCCGCTCGATGCCGCCGGCGTCGACTCCGCCGTCGCTGACGCGCTGGCCGCCGTGGCCGCCGCCGACGACCTCGATGCCCTCAAGGCCGTGCGCACCGCGCACACCGGTGAGCGCAGCCCGCTCGCGCTGGCGAACCGGGCGATCGGTGGGTTGGCGCCCGCCGACAAGGCCACCGCCGGCAAGACCCTCGGCCAAGCCCGCGGCCGGGTGAACCAGGCGCTCGCCGCCCGGACCGCCGAGCTCGAGGCCGAGCGCGACGCCCGGATCCTGGTCGCCGAGACCGTCGACCTGACCGGCCCCGTCGACCGGCACCCCGCCGGTGCCCGGCACCCGCTGTCCAGCCTGCAGGAGCGGATCGCGGACGTGTTCGTGGCGATGGGGTGGGAGGTCGCCGAGGGGCCCGAGGTCGAGGCGGAGTGGTTCAACTTCGACGCGCTGAACTTCGGCCCGGACCACCCGGCACGGCAGATGCAGGACACCTTCTTCGTGCAGGGGGTCGGCGACCAGGCCGGCCAGGACCCGCACCTGGTGCTGCGCACGCACACCTCGCCGGTGCAGGCCCGCAGCCTGCTGGAGCGCGGGGTGCCGGTGTACGTGGTCTGCCCGGGCCGGGTCTACCGCACCGACGAGCTGGACGCCACGCACACCCCGGTCTTCCACCAGGTCGAGGGCCTGGCGGTCGACAAGGGCCTGACCATGGCGCACCTCAAGGGCACCCTGGACCACTTCGCGCAGGCGATCTTCGGCCCGGAGGCCCGGACCCGGCTGCGCCCGTCCTTCTTCCCGTTCACCGAGCCCAGTGCCGAGATGGACCTGTGGTTCCCGCAGAAGAAGGGTGGCCCCGGCTGGATCGAGTGGGGCGGCTGCGGCATGGTCCACCCGAATGTGCTGCGCGCCGCGGGGATCGACCCCGACGTCTACTCCGGTTTCGCCTTCGGGATGGGCATCGAGCGCACGCTCATGTTCCGGCACTCGATCGCGGACATGCACGACATGGTGGAGGGCGACGTGCGCTTCTCCACCCAGTTCCGGGCGGTGATCTGATGCCTCGCATTCCCCTGACCTGGCTCGGCGAGCACGTCGAGCTGCCCGCGGGCATCACCGCGGAGACCCTGGCGGCCGATCTGGTCCGGGTCGGCCTGGAGGAGGAGACGATCCACCCCGCCCAGGTCACCGGCCCGCTGGTGGTCGGCGAGGTGGTCTCTCGGGTGCCCGAGCCGCAGAAGAACGGCAAGACGATCAACTGGTGCCAGGTCGACGTCGGCCCGGAGCACGGGGTGGACGGCGGCCCGCGCGGCATCGTCTGCGGCGCGCAGAACTTCGACGTCGGCGACCGGGTGGTGGTCGCGCTGCCGGGTGCGGTGCTGCCCGGACCGTTCCCGATCGCCTCCCGCAAGACCTACGGCCACATCTCGGACGGGATGATCTGCTCGGCCCGCGAGCTCGGCCTCGGCGAGGACCACGACGGCATCATCGTGCTGTCCCGGATCGGGATCGACGCTGCCCCGGGGACCGACGCGCGCGAGCTGCTCGGGCTGGGCGAGGAGGTCCTGGAGATCAACGTGACCCCGGACCGGGGGTACTGCTTCGCGATGCGCGGGGTGGCCCGGGAGTACTCGCACGCCACCGGTGCCCGGTTCACCGACCCGGGCCTGGTCCCGGTGGCGGAGCTGCCGTCCGAGGGCGGGTACCCGGTGGAGCTGCGGGACGACGCCCCGATCCACGGCGTGCCCGGGGCGGACCGGTTCGTCGCCCGGGTGGTGCGGGGCGTGGCGGCGGACCAGCCGTCGCCGACCTGGATGCAGCGCCGGCTCACCGAGGCCGGGATGCGGCCGATCGGCCTGGCGGTCGACGTGACCAACTACGTGATGCTCGACCTGGGCCAGCCGCTGCACGCCTACGACCTGGCCACCCTGGACGGTCCGATCGTGGTCCGGCGTGCCCGGGCCGGCGAGCGGCTGACCACCCTGGACGGCCAGGACCGCGCGCTGGACGCCGAGGACCTGCTGATCACCGACGGCGCCCGGGTGCTCGGGCTGGCCGGCGTGATGGGCGGCGCCGACAGCGAGGTCTCCGGGTCGACCACCGACCTGCTGATCGAGGGGGCGCACTTCGACCCGGTGTCGGTGGCCCGGACCTCACGGCGGCACAAGCTGTCCTCGGAGGCCGCCAAGCGGTTCGAGCGCGGCGTCGATCCGCAGTTGGCGCCGGTGGCGGTCGACCGGGTGGTCGAGCTGCTGGTCGAGCACGGTGGCGGGGTCGCAGACCAGGCCCGCACCGATGTCGGTCACCCGCTGCCGTCGCCGGTGCTGCACCTGCCGCTCGCTCTGCCGGCCCGGTTGATCGGCCTGGAGCTGGACGCCGCCACCGTGACCGGGCTGCTGCGGCAGATCGGCTGCACGGTGGGGGAGATCGCCGGCACCGGGGCCGAGGCCAGTGTCGCGGTGACCGTCCCGAGCTGGCGGCCCGACCTGACCGAGCCGGTGGACCTGGTGGAGGAGGTCGCCCGGCTGCACGGTTACGACCGGATCCCGTCGATCGTGCCCACCGCCCCGGCGGGTGCCGGCCTGACCGACGACCAGCTCCGTCGCCGTGCGGTCTCCGCGCTGCTGGCCGGCCGGGGCTGGGTGGAGACGCTGTCCTACCCGTTCGTCGGCACCGCCCAGCTCGACGCCCTGGGCCTGGCGGCCGACGACGAGCGGCGCACGCTGCTGCGACTGGCGAACCCGCTGTCCGAGGAGCAGCCGTACCTGCGCACCTCGCTGCTGGTCACCCTGCTGGACACCGCCCGGCGCAATGTCGCCCGCGGATCGTCGGCGACCGACGGCCTGGCGATCTACGAGGTCGGCGCGGTCACGCTGCCGGAGCCCGGTCTGCCGCCCGCACCGGTGCCGCCGCTGGGTGAGCGGCCGGCCGCCGAGGTGCTGGAGGCGATGGATGCCGCGGTGCCGCACCAGCCGCGCCGGGTGGCCGGGGTCGCCCTGGGCTGGCGGGAGCCCGATGTCCGGCTGGCCGACCCCTCGGACGCGGTCGAGGCGGTGCAGGACATCGCCGGGGTGCTCGGGGTGCCGGTGCGCCTGGTCGCGGACCGGGAGCGGGCACCGTTCCACCCCGGCCGGTGCGTCCGGGTGGAGACCGCGCAGGGTGCCGTCGTGGGCTGGGCCGGCGAGCTGCACCCGAAGGTGGCCGGGCAGCTGGGCCTGCCGGGGCGCCCGGTGGCCTTCGAGCTGGACCTGGACCTGCTGCTGGCCGCCGCCCCGACCGCCCCGGTGGTCGCGGTGGAGGTGTCGACCTACCCGGCGGCCAAGGAGGATGTCGCCCTGGTGGTGGACGCGACCGTGCCGGTGGCCGAGGTGCTGGACGCGGTGCGGACCGGTGCGGACGCCTCCCCGGCCGGCCCGGTGCTGGAGAGCGCCCGGCTGTTCGACGTGTACACCGGTGAGCAGCTGGGCGAGGGCAAGCGGTCGCTCGCCTTCGCGCTTCGGCTGCGCGCGGCCGACCGCACGCTGACCGCGGAGGAGACCGCCGGGGTGCGCGAGGCGGTGGTGGCCGAGGCCGGTCGCCGGTTCGGTGCCACGCTCCGGGCGTAGCGCTCGTCACCCGAACGGGGGTCGCACCTAGGGGTGTGGCCCCCGTTCGCGCACCCGGCCCCGCCGCGCGCGAGTGGGGTGCGGCGCCGAGTGCGGGGGGTCGGGGCCCGTGCGGGAGTGCGCGCCTGTTCGAGGGCCTGTGCCGAATGCGGGAGTCCCGCGCCGAGTGCGGTGGCCGGGGTGCCGACGTGGCGACGGCGGTAACGAACTCGGCGGGGCCGCGGGCCCGAGGTCGGGAGGGACGGCGCTCCCGGGGTGCGGGGTCCGGCGGTATTCCGGGGTCGGGCGGCAGTCCGGAGTCGGGCGGCAGTGCGGGGTCCGGCAGCAGCGCGGTGGTCGGGCGCCGAGTGCGGGAGTCCCGCGCCGAGTGCGGTGGCCGGGGTGCCGATCTGGCGGCGGCGGTGACGAACTCGGCCGGGGCGCGGGCCCGAGGTGGGCGGCCGGGGCGCGGGGCCGAGAGGGCCCGGACGCGCCGTCCGGGGGCGGAATGAGACGACTTGTCTCACCTGCGGACCCATCCGAACCCGCCGGGCCGGGGCGACTTCCGCGGATTCCTGCCGCGTCCGGCGACTCCTGGGAGGTGTTCACCAGGTCGTTACCCACCGATAGTTGGCCGAATCGGACATTCCGCCAATACTGGTCGGCGGCTGTGTGACCTCCGTGACACGGCCCTGTGACCGACGAATGGAGATCTCGGTGAGAGCAGCGGCGCGCAACCGCAGAACCGGGGCGGCCCTCGCCGCCCTCTCGGCCCTGGTGATGATCCCGGTCGGCAGCGCCGCCGCCGTGACCGTCCCGCTGGCCACCACCACCGCCGACACGGCGACCATCGCCCAGGTGCAGGGCACCGGCGACACCTCCCCGCTCAACGGCCAGACCGTGACCACCTCCGGCCTGGTGACCGCCGCCTACCCGACCGGTGGCTTCCGCGGCTACGTGATCCAGACCCCCGGCACCGGCGGCGAGCTGTCCGGCCGCACCGCCTCGGATGCGGTGTTCGTGTACTCGCCGAACACGGTGTCGAGTGTGGAGATCGGCGACTACGTCCGGGTCACCGGCGCCGTCTCGGAGTACCAGGGGCTGACCGAGCTCACGGTGAACGCCGCCGCCGGGGTCGAACAGCTCGACGCCACGACCGCCGCGCCGGTCACCCCGATTAGCGCTCCGTGGCCGGCCGACGACGCCACCCGGGAGACGCTGGAGTCGATGCTCTACCTGCCCACCGGCGACCTCACGGTGAGCAACACCTACAGCACCAACCAGTACGGCGAGGTCGGCCTGGCCACCGGCACCACGCCGCTGATCCAGCCCACCGAGGTCGCGGTGCCGGGGTCCGCCGAGGCCGCCGCGGTCGTCGCCGACAACGCCGCCCGTCAGGTCACCCTGGACGACGGTGCGACCACCAACTTCCTGTCCGCGGCGAACCAGGCCCTGACGCCGCCCTACGTGTCGCTGACCGAGCCGGTCCGGGTCGGTGCGCCGGTGGTGGTGGACTCCCCGGTGATCGTCGACTTCCGCAACAGCCTGTGGAAGCTCAACCCGACCTCCGCCGGTGCCGCGGACGTGCGCTTCGGCAACACCCGCACCGACGCCCCGGACCCGGTGGGCGGTGACCTGTCGGTGGCGTCGTTCAACGTGCTGAACTACTTCACCACCCTGGGCGCCACCACCGCGGGCTGCGTCGCCTACACCGACCGGGCCGGCAACGGCGTGACGGTCAAGGACGGCTGCGCCCCGCGCGGTGCCTGGGACGCCGAGGACCTGCAGCGCCAGCAAGACAAGATCGTCGCGGCGATCAACGCCCTGGACGCGGACATCGTGGGCCTGATGGAGATCGAGAACTCCGCCGACGACCACGCGGTGAGCACCCTGGTCGACGCGCTGAACGCCGCCACCGGCGAGCAGACCTGGGCGTTCGTGCCGCGCTCCGCCGAGTTGCCCGACCCGAGCACGCAGGACGTGATCACCAACGCGCTGATCTACCGCACCGCCGCGGTCGAGACGGTCGGCGAGTCCCGGGCGCTGGGCGACCAGTCCGGCGACGACCAGGCCTTCGGCAACGCCCGCGAGCCGATCGGTCAGGTGTTCGCCCCGGCCGGCGGCGGCGAGCAGCTGTTCGTCGCGGTGAACCACTTCAAGTCCAAGGGCTCCGCCGGTCCGTGGCCGGGCGACGCCGACACCGGTGACGGCCAGGGGGCGTCCACCGAGTCCCGGGTCCGCCAGGCACAGGCGCTGCGGGACTGGATCCCGTCCGTGCAGGGCGACGCCGAGGCGGTCGCACTGGTCGGCGACTTCAACTCCTACACCGCCGAGGACCCGCTGCAGGTGCTGTACGACGCGGGCTACACCGACGCGGGCAGCACGCTGGCCGAGGGGGAGTACAGCTACTCGTTCTCCGGCCTGTCCGGTTCGCTGGACCACGTGCTGCTGAACCAGGCGGCGCTGGACCGGGCCACCGGGGCGGACATCTGGAACATCAACTCCGGTGAGTCCATCGCCCTGGAGTACAGCCGGTACAACTACCACGGCACGCTGTTCTACGCCCCGGACGCCTACCGGTCCTCGGACCACGACCCGGTGATCGTCGGGCTGTCCGCGGGGGAGACCGGGCCGACCGGACCGGTGGACCTGACCCTGCTGAACATCAACGACTTCCACGGCCGGATCGACGCCAACACCGTCGCCTTCGCCGGAACGGTGGAGTCCGAGCGCGCGGCGGCGGAGAACCCGGTGTTCCTGTCCGCCGGCGACAACATCGGCGCCTCGCTGTTCGCCTCCTCCTCCGCGGAGGACCAGCCCACCATCGACGTGCTGAACGCGCTGGACCTGTCCGCTTCCGCGGTGGGCAACCACGAGTTCGACCGTGGCTACGACGACCTGGTGGACCGGGTGATCGCGAACGGCACCAACGCCGAGTTCGCCTACCTGGGCGCCAACGTCTACACCGCGGGCACCCAGGACCCGGCGCTGGACGAGTACGCCCTGGTCGAGACCGGCGGGATCACCGTGGGCGTGATCGGTGCGGTCACCCAGGAGACGCCGACCCTGGTCACCCCGGCCGGGATTGCGGGCCTGGACTTCGGCGACCCGGTCGAGGCGGTCAACCGGGTCGCGGCCCAGCTCACCGACGGCGACCCGGCCAATGGTGAGGCCGACGTGATCGTCGCCGAGTACCACGAGGGTGCCGGCGCGGGGACGCCGGACGGCGCCACCCTGGCGGACGAGGTCGCTGCCGGTGGGGCGTTCGCCGACATCGTCGAGTCGACCGACCCGGCGGTGGACGTGATCTTCACCGGGCACACCCACAAGCAGTACGCCTGGTACGGGCCGGTGGACGGCCAGGACACCCGGCCGATCGTGCAGACCGGGTCCTACGGCGAGTACCTGGGCAAGGTCACGCTGACCTACGACCCGGCCGACGGTGCGGTCTCGGCGCTGGCGGGCAGCAACGTCGCCCGGCTGACCCCGGCCGCGGGCCAGACCCAGGACGCCTTCGACGACCAGTTGGCCGCGACCTACCCGCGGGTGGCCGAGGTGCAGCAGATCGTCGACGCCGCACTGGCCGCCGCCGACGAGATCGGCCGCCAGCCGGTCGGCTCGGTGACCGCCGACATCACCACCGCGTTCGCGGGCGGCTCCTACGGCCCGGACGGCTATGCCGGCCCGGGTCCGACGCCGACCAGTGGCCGGGACGACCGGTCCAAGGAGTCGACGCTGGGCAACCTGGTGGCCGACGCACTGCTGGACACCCTGTCCGATGCCGATCGCGGCGGGGCCCAGATCGGGGTGGTGAACCCCGGCGGGCTGCGCGCCGAGCTGCTGTACGCCCCGGACGGCACGATCAGCTACGCCGAGGCCAATGCGGTGCTGCCGTTCGTGAACAACCTCTGGACCACCACGCTGACCGGCGCCCAGGTCGAGACCATGCTGGAACAGCAGTGGCAGACCAACGAGGACGGGTCGGTGCCGTCCCGGCCGTACCTGCAGCTCGGGCTGTCGGACAATGTGTCCTACACCTATGACCCGGATGCGGCGGCCGGGGAGCGGATCACCTCGGTGACCATCGACGGTGCCCCGCTGGACGCCGACGCCGAGTACCGGGTGGGGACGTTCTCCTTCCTGGCGCAGGGCGGGGACAACTTCCGGGTGTTCGAGGAGGGCACCGGCACCGCGGACTCGGGTCTGGTGGACCGGGACGCCTGGATCGCCTACCTGCAGGCCCACCCCGGCCTGAGCCCGGACTTCCGGGAGCGTGCGGTGCAGGTGCCGGTGCTGCCGGAGACCGAGGCCGGGACCGAGCTGAGCGTTGACGTGGCCGGGCTGAACCTGACCAGCCTGGGCGCGCCGGAGAACACCGCTCTGGACGTCCAGCTGGACGGCAGCTCGATCGGCACGGCCACCCTGGCGGCCGGTGCCGGGACCGTGTCGGTCACCGTGCCGGCCGGGACCACTGCCGGGTCGCACACCCTGACCCTGGTCGCCGACCCGAGTGGCACCACCGCCACCGTGCCGCTGACCGTGACGGCGCCCGCGGGTCCGGAGCTCAAGGAGTCCACCACCACGCTGGTCACCACCCGCAGCAGTCAGCCGAAGGGCGCCCTGCTGCCGGCGGTGCTGATCTCCACCGTCCGGGTCGAGGGCCAGTGGCTGCCGAGCGGGACGGTCGAGTTCCGGGACGGTGACACCGTGATCGCCCGGTCCCGGGTGGTGCTGGGCATCGCGCTGACCACCGTGCCGCGCTCCACCTCGGTGGGCACGCACGAGTTCACCGCGACCTTCGTCCCCGCCGACCCGGGCACCGTCGCGGGCTCGACCAGCACCCCGGTCACCGTCCGGGTCCGCTGACCCACCGGCGACACAGGCCCGGGATCCCTGGGGCCGGGCCTGTGTCGCCGAGAGTGCACGAATGCACGCCTCAGAGCTGCTGAGGCGTGCATTCGTGCACTCTCGGTGCGTGGGTGCGTGGGTGCGTGGGTGCGTGGGTGCGTCGGTGCGTCGGTGCGTCGGTGCGTCGGTGCGTGGGCGCGTGGACGCGTGGGCGCCCGGGTGCGTGCGTCCTGGCGGGCGCTCAGCAGCCGTCGGGGCCGCAGGCCTCCGCGTCGGCGGCGCCGGGCACCGTGACGAACGCGGGCCGGGGAGCGGGCAACGCCTCGGTCAGCAGCCGGGTGAAGACCTCCACCGGCTGGGCACCCGAGACCGCCAGCCGCCGGTCGGCGACGAAGAACGGCACCCCGGTCACGCCCAGTGCCTGGGCCTCCGCCTCGTCGGCCCGGACCGCCTCGGCCCCCGCGCCGGACTCCAGCCCGGCGCGCACCGCCCGCGCGTCCAGCCCGGCCTCCGCCGCGATCGCGACCAGCTCGTCCAGGTCATCGATCACCCGGCCGTGCTCGAAGTGCGCACTCATCAACCGTTCGACCAGGTCGGCGCCGCGGTCGCCCGCGAGGTGCACCAGCCGGTGCGCGTCGAAGGTGTTCGCCGGCACCACCCGGTCGAAGTCGTAGGCCAGGCCCTCTCCGGCGGCGACCTGCGTCACCTGAGCGAACATCTGCCGCACCTGCGCCTCGGGCAGCCCCTTGCGGCTGGACAGCAGCTCGGCCTCGGTCATCCCGGGGTGCTGGTGGGAGTGTTCGGCGGTGGGGTCCAGCTCGAAGGAGCGCCACACCACCTCGACCTCGTCCCGGCGGTCGAAGCCGGCCAGGGCGGTGGCGAACCGGCGCTTGCCGATGAAGCACCACGGGCAGGCGATGTCGGACCAGATCTCGACGGTGATGCTCATGCGACCAGCACCACCTTGCCGGTGGTCGCCCGGCCCTCCAGCGCGCGATGGGCCTCGGCGGCGTCCTCCAGCGGGAACTGCGCGCCGATCCGCACATCCAGGGTGCCGCCGGCCACCGCGTCGAACAGCTCGCCGGCCCGCCAGCGGGTCTCCTCCGGGCTGGCGGTGTAGTGCGCCAGCGTCGGCCGGGTCAGGAACACCGACCCGGCGCGGTTCAGTCGCTGGGGGTCCACCGGGGGCACCTGGCCGGAGGCGCCACCGAACAGGGCCAGGCCGCCCCGGGGTCGCAGCGAGGCCAGCGAGGCGTCGAAGGTGGACCGGCCGACCCCGTCGAAGACGGTGTGCACGCCCTTGCCGCCGGTCAGTCCCCGGACGATCGCGGGCAGCTCCTCGGTCAGGTCGGCCAGCTCGGTGTACCGGATCACGTCGGTGGCGCCGGCCGCCCGGGCCAGCTCCTCCTTCTCCGGGCTGCCGACCGTGCTGATCACCCGCGCGCCGCGGGCCACGGCCAACTGGGTGAGCAGCAGCCCAACCCCACCGGCCCCGGCGTGCACCAGCACGTCCTGGCCCTCGGACACCGGGAAGGTGGAGGCGACCAGATAGTGCGCGGTCATTCCCTGCAGCGGCAGTGCGGCAGCGACCAGCGGGTCCACCCCGGCGGGCACCGGCAGCGCGACCCGGGCCGGGACCACCACCAGCTCGGCGTAGGAGGAGGGCGCATCGGCCCAGGCCACCAGGTCACCGACCGCGAAGCCCTCCACCTGGGCGCCGACCGCCACCACCTCGCCGGCGCCCTCGGAACCGACCACGTGCGGGTAGGTCATCGGATACACCCCCGAGCGCCGGTAGGTGTCGATGAAGTTGACCCCGGCGGCCACTGCGCGGACCAGCAGGTCCCGCGGGCCGGGGGTCGGGTCGTCGACCTCGATGAAGTCCAGGACGTCGGGTCCACCGGCTGCGGTGGCGATGATCGCGTGCATGACGTCGGCAACGCCCTCGCTGCTCAGGCGATTCCCTGGTCGCCCAGCCAGCGCAGCAGGGGAGTGGTCCAGTCGATCTGTCCGGTGGCCAGGCCGAGTCCGTGCCGTCCGTGCGGGTAGACGTGCAACTCGACCGGGATCTGATGCCGGCGCAGCGCCGCGGCGAGGGTGAGGGAGTGCTCGACCCCGACCACCGCGTCGTCGGCGGTGTGCCAGGCGAACACCGGGCCGGTGTCCGCGTCCACCCGCAGTTCCACCGACAGTGCCCGCGCCGGGGCGTCGTCGTCGGTCCCGATCAGGTTGAGCCGGGAGCCGATGTTCGGCAGGTCGATCATCGACACCACCGGGTAGCAGAGCACCGCGGCGTCGGGCCGGGTGACCTGGGCCGGGTCGAGACCGGCCAGAGCCGCCGCGTCGGCCAGCTCCTGAGTGGTGGCGGTGGCAGCGGTCCCGGCCAGGTGCCCACCGGCGGAGAAGCCCAGCACGGCGACCGGGCCGTGTGCGCGCAACCCGGCCACGGCGATCAGCACCTGGTGCAGCGCCTCCGGGTAGCGGGCGGGGGCGACCGGGTAGTCCAGCCAGGCGGCGCGCACCCCGTGCTCGGCCAGGAACTGTGCGACGTCCTCGGACTCGTGCCGGGCGCGATCGTGGTAGCCGCCCCCGGCGAGCACCAGCACGGTGCCGGGGGAGTCGGGGTTCTGGTCCGGGGTGTGCAGCGTCGCGGTCATGGCGAGCACGCTAGTGCCAGGATGGCCGGGTGATCGATGCTCACCTGCGCCGTTGGCAGGTCCAGGACGCCGACGACCTCGCCGCGGCCCTGCGTGCCGACCCGGAGCTGGTCCGCCAGACCGGCGAGCTGGGGTCGGCGGCCGATCACATCCGGCGCACCCTGCTCTGCGACGACACCCGGGTGGTGCGCGCGGTGGTGCTGGACGGCCGGGTGGTGGGCAGCGTCGCGGTCACCGCCATCGAGCACCGGCACGGCACCGGGTGGACCTCCTACTGGCTCGCCCCTGCCGCCCGGGGCCTGGGCCTGGCCACCCGGGGACTGGCAACCGTCGCCGCGCTGGCCTTCGCCGAGGGGGTGGTCCGCCTGGAGCTCGGGCACCGGGTGAACAACCCTGCCTCCTGCCGGGTGGCGACCGCGGCGGGCTTCGCGGCCGAGGGGATCGAGCGGGCCAGGCTCCGTTACGGTGCCGAGCGGTTCGACGTGGAGACCCATGCCCGGTTGGCCACCGACCCGGTGCCCGCGGTGGAACCGTTGCCGCTGAGGTGAGTGTTCAGCGCGCCGATGATGAATCGACGTGCAGTCGGATGTATGGTCATGCACATGTCGTTCTCCGTCGCCGTGGCAGGCGCCAGTGGCTACGCCGGTGGTGAGACCCTCCGCCTGCTGCTCGGCCACCCCGAGGCGCGGATCGGCGCGCTCACCGCCCACTCCAACGCCGGCACCCCGCTGGGCGCGCACGCCCCGCACCTGCGCGGGCTGGCCGACCGGGTGCTGGCGCCCACCTCCGTCGACGCCCTCGCCGGGCACGACGTGGTCGTGCTCGCCCTGCCGCACGGGGCCAGCGGCCAGATCGCCGCCGAGCTGCCGCCGGAGACCGTGGTCGTCGACCTCGGCGCCGACCACCGCCTGACCTCGGCCGAGGCGTGGCAGGAGTACTACGGCAGTGCGCACGCCGGCAGCTGGCCGTACGGGATGCCCGAGCTGCTGCACGCCGGGGAGACCGCCCCGGCCCGGCAGCGCGCGGCGCTCGCGGGCACCCGCCGGATCGCGGTCCCGGGCTGCAACGTCACCGCGGTCACCCTCGGCATCCAGCCCGGCGTCGCCGCGGGGCTGATCGACCCGGACATCGTCGCCGTGCTGTCGGTCGGCTACTCCGGCGCGGGCCGCAGCCTCAAGCCGCACCTGCTCGCCGCGGAGGCCGCCGGGTCCGCGCTGCCGTATGCGGTCGGCGGCACCCACCGGCACATCCCGGAGATCCTGCAGAACCTCGGGCTGCCGGACGCCCGGCTGTCCTTCACTCCGGTGCTGGTCCCGATGTCCCGCGGCATCCTGGCCACCGTGACCGCCCCGCTGGCCGCCGGCGCCACCGCCGACGACGTGCGGGCCGCCTGGTCCGCCGCCTACGACGGTGAGCCGTTCGTCCAGTTGCTGCCCGAGGGCCAGTGGCCCGCCTCCGGGTGGACCACCGGCGCCAACACCGCCCTGGTACAGGTCGCGGTCGATCGCAAGGCCGGCCGGGTGGTGGCGGTCTGCGCGCTGGACAACCTGGTCAAGGGCACCGCCGGTGCCGCCGTCCAGTCCCTCAACCTCGCCCTCGGCCTGCCCGAGACCCTGGGCCTGACCGTGGAAGGGGTGGCCCCGTGAGCGTCACCGTCCCCGCGGGCTTCCGGGCCGCCGGTGTCACCGCCGGCCTGAAGCCCTCCGGCAAGCCCGACGTCGCGCTGGTGGTGAACGACGGCCCGCTGCAGGTGGCCGCCGGGGTGTTCACCAGCAACCGGATCGTGGCCGCACCGGTGGTCTGGTCCCGCCAGGCGGTGGCCGACGGCATCGCGCACGCGGTGGTGCTGAACTCCGGCGGGGCGAACGCCTGCACCGGCCCGGAGGGCTTCGGCGACGCACACGCCACCGCCGAGCACACCGGCACCGTGCTGGACACCTCGCCCGGCGACGTCCTGGTCTGCTCCACCGGCCTGATCGGCGAGCGGCTGCCGATGGACGCGCTGCTGGCCGGGGTCTCGGCCGCGGCGGACGCGCTCACCCCCGACGGTGGGCCGGCTGCCGCCACCGCGATCATGACCACCGACACCGTGTCCAAGCAGGCCACGGTCGCCGGTGACGGCTGGTCGCTGGGCGGCATGGCCAAGGGTGCGGGCATGCTCGCCCCCGGGCTGGCCACCATGCTGGTGGTGCTCACCACCGATGCCGTGCTGACCGCCGAGCAGGCCGACGCCGCGCTGCGCGCCGCCACCCGGACCACCTTCGACCGGGTCGACTCCGACGGCTGCATGTCCACCAACGACACCGTGCTGCTGCTGGTCTCCGGCGCCTCGGACGTCACCCCCGACCCGGCGGACTTCACCGAGAAGCTGCGGGCGCTCAGCGACGACCTGGCCCGGCAGCTGGTCGCCGACGCCGAGGGCGCCAGCCACGACATCGCGGTCACCGTCGCGAACGCCAGCAGCGAGGACGCCGCGGTCGCGGTCGCCCGGGCGATCACCCGGTCCAACCTGTTCAAGGCCGCGGTCTTCGGCAACGACCCGAACTGGGGCCGGGTGCTGGCCGCGGCGGGCACGGTGCCGGAGGAGGTCGCCCCGTACGACCCGGCGCTGATCGACGTCGCGATCAACGGCGTGCAGGTCTGCCGGGCCGGCGGTGTCGGCGACCCGCGCGAGGGGGTGGACCTGGCCTCGGCGCGTGAGGTGCGGGTGGACGTCGACCTGCACGCCGGCCAGGCCACCGCGACGATCTGGACCAACGATCTGACCCACGACTACGTCCACGAGAACAGCGCGTACTCGACATGAGCATGCCCGACGACTTCGACATCCACACCGACCTGCGCCCGGACCAGAAGGCGGAGGTGCTGCTGGAGGCGCTGCCCTGGTTGCAGCGCTTCGCGGGCTCCCTGGTGGTGGTCAAGTACGGCGGCAACGCGATGATCGACGAGCGGCTCAAGCGCGCCTTCGCCGAGGACATGGTGTTCCTTCGGCAGGTCGGGCTGCGGCCGGTGGTGGTGCACGGCGGCGGCCCGCAGATCAACGCCATGCTGGACCGGCTCGGCATCGTCAGCGAGTTCCGTGGCGGGCTGCGGGTGACCACCCCCGAGGCGATGGACGTGGTCCGGATGGTGCTCACCGGACAGGTGTCCCGTGAGCTGGTCGGCCTGCTCAACGCACACGGCCCCTACGCGGTGGGGCTGTCCGGCGAGGACGGCGGGCTGCTGCAGGCCCGGCGCCGCACCGCCACCGTGGACGGCGAGCAGGTGGACGTCGGCCTGGTCGGCGACGTGGTGCAGGTCAACCCCGGCGCCGTGCACGACCTGCTGGATGCCGGCCGGATCCCGGTGGTCTCCACCATCGCCCCGGACCTGGACGACCCGACCCAGGTGCTGAACGTGAACGCGGACACCGCGGCGGCCGCCCTGGCGGTGGCGCTGGAGGCCCGCAAGCTGATCGTGCTCACCGACGTCGAGGGCCTGTACACCAACTGGCCGGACCAGGGATCGCTGGTCCGCCGGATCCGGGCCTCCGGGCTGGCCGAACTGCTGCCCGGCCTGGCCACCGGTATGCGTCCGAAGATGGAGGCCTGCTGGCGTGCCGTCACCGGCGGGGTCGGCCGGGCGCACGTGATCGACGGCCGCCGCGCGCACTCCATCCTGATCGAGGTCTTCACCAGCGAGGGGATCGGCACCATGGTGCTCCCCGACGACGAGCCGGTGCCCTCGCCCTTCACCGCCCCCATCCCGCTGGTCCACCCGGAGGTGCCCTGATGTCGGACCTGGAACTCACCGGCACGGACTCGGTGGTGCACTGGACCGAGCGCTACACCCACGCCGTGATGGACACCTTCGGCCCGCCGCAGCGGGTGCTGGTCCGTGGCGAGGGCTGCTACGTGTGGGACGCCGACGGCACCCGGTACCTCGACCTGCTCGGCGGGATCGCGGTGAACGCCCTCGGTCACGCGCACCCGACCCTGACCGCCGCGGTCAGCGCCCAGCTCGGCACCATCGGGCACATCTCCAACTTCTTCGCCAGCCCGACCCAGATCGCGCTGGCGGAGCGGCTGATCGGCCTGACCGGTGCGCCGGAGGGCTCGCGGGTGTTCTTCGCGAACTCCGGCACCGAGGCGAACGAGGCCGCGTTCAAGATGGCCCGCCGGAACAACGACTCCGGTCGCCGCACCCGGATCCTGGCGCTGGAGGGGTCGTTCCACGGCCGGACGATGGGCTCGCTTGCCCTGACCTCCAAGGCGGCCTACCGCGAACCCTTCGAGCCGCTGCCCGGCGGGGTCGAGTTCCTGCCCTTCGGCGACACCGACGCGCTGACCGCGGCCTTCGCCGAGCCGGAGACCGTCGCCGCCCTGGTGATCGAGCCGATCCAGGGCGAGGTCGGGGTGCGCGCCATGCCGCCCGGCTACCTGGCGAAGGCCCGCGAGCTGACCGCCGACGCCGGTGCGCTGCTGATCCTGGACGAGGTGCAGTCCGGCATGGGCCGCACCGGGGCCTGGCTGGCCAGCCATCGCCCGGAGATCGGCGGCGGGATCGCCCCCGACGTCGTGACCCTGGCCAAGGCGCTCGGCGGCGGCATCCCGGTCGGCGCGGTGGTGGCCTACGGCGAGCGGGCGGCCACGCTGCTCGGCCGCGGCCAGCACGGCACCACCTTCGGCGGGAACCCGGTCGCCGCGGCCGCCGCCCTGGCCACCATCGGCGTGATCGAGCGGGACGGCCTGCTGGCACACGTCGACCGGCTGGGCGGGCAGTGGCGGACCGAGCTGGCCACCGCGCACCCGCTGATCGCCGACGTCCGTGGTGCCGGGCTGCTGATCGCGGTGGAGTTCGCCGCCCCGGTCGCCGCGCAGGTGGCGGCCCGGGCGCTGGCGGCCGGCTTCATCGTGAACCCGTGTACGCCGACCACCATCCGGCTCGCACCGCCGTACCTGCTCACCGCCGAGCAGGCAGCCACATTCACCCAGTTCCTCGCGGCCCTGCCGCACCACCTGACGGAGGCCCCGGCGTGAGGCACTTCCTGCGCGACGACGACCTGACGCCCGCCGAACAGACCGAGGTACTGGAGCTCGGGTTCCTGCTGCGGGCGGACCGGTTCGCCCGCCGCCCGCTCGACGGCCCGCGCGCGGTCGCGATCATCTTCGACAAGCCGACCCTGCGCACCCAGGTGTCCTTCACCACCGGTGTCGCCGAGCTCGGCGGTTACCCGCTGCTGGTCGACGGCAACCTGGCGCAGATCGGCGTCCGGGAGTCGATCGCGGACACCGCGCGGGTGCTCGGCCGGCAGGTGTCCGCGGTGGTCTGGCGCACCCACGCGCAGGCCCGGATCGAGGAGATGGCCGCGCGGGCCGGCGTCCCGGTGGTGAACGCCCTGACCGACGACTTCCACCCGTGCCAGGTGCTCGCGGACCTGCTGACGATCGCCCAGCACCGGGGCGGTGTCGGGGCGCTGCGCGGGTTGACCCTGGCCTACACCGGCGACGGGTCGAACAACATGGCGCAGTCCTACCTGCTCGGTGGCGCCACCGCCGGGATGCACGTGCGGATCGCCACCCCGGCGGCGTACCAGCCGGCTGCCGACGTGGTGTCCCGGGCCGCGGAGATCGCCGCGACCACCGGTGGCTCGGTCCAGGTCACCGACGACCTCACCGCGGCCGTCGCCGGTGCGGACGCGGTCGCCACCGACACCTGGGTCTCGATGGGTCAGGAGGCCGAGGCGGCCGAGCGTGAGCGGCCGTTCGTGCCGTTCCGGCTCGACTCCGCGGCGCTGGCCCTCGCGGCCCCGGACGCGCTGGTGCTGCACTGCCTGCCCGCCTACCGCGGCAAGGAGATCACCGCGGAAGTGCTGGACGGACCGCAGTCGGTGGTCTGGGACGAGGCCGAGAACCGGCTGCACGCCCAGAAGGCGCTGCTGACCTGGGTACTGGAGCGCTCATGACCGAACCCGCCGCCACCACCGGCCGGGTGCCCAGCACCAAGGCGGCCCGGCACGCCCTGATCACCGGCCTGCTGTCCCGGCAGGCCGTGCACTCCCAGTCCGAACTGGCCGACCTGCTCGCCGCCGACGGGGTCACCGTCACCCAGGCCACCCTGTCCCGCGACCTGGTGGAGCTGCGCGCGGTCAAGATCCGCACCCCGGACGGCGCTCTGGCCTACGCGGTTCCCGCCGAGGGCGGCGACCGGACCCCGCTGCCGGTGGCCGACGCCGAGGCACTGGCCGCCCGGCTGGCCCGGCTGTGTGGCGAACTGCTGGTCACCGCCGAGGCGAACCAGAACCTGGTGGTGCTGCGCACCCCGCCCGGCGGCGCCCAGTTCCTGGCCTCCGCCATCGACCACTCGGTGCTGCCCGGTGTCCTGGGTTCCATCGCCGGGGACGACACCATCCTGGTGATCGCCCGCGAGGGGACCGAGGGCAACGCCCTGGCCGCCCGCTTCCTGGAGCTGGCCTCCCCGGCCCTGCCCCCCGCCTGACCTCCCACCTCGACTCACCCGAAGGAACAAGAACCATGACTGATCGCGTCGTCCTCGCCTACTCCGGCGGGCTGGACACCTCCGTTGGCATCGGCTGGATCGCCGAGGCCACCGGCGCCGAGGTCATCGCCGTGGCGGTCGACGTCGGCCAGGGCGGCGAGGACCTGGAGACCATCCGCCGCCGTGCGCTCGACTGCGGTGCGGTCGAGGCCTACGTCGCGGACGCCCGGGACGAGTTCGCCGCCGAGTACTGCATGCCCGCGCTGCGTGCCAACGGCATGTACCTGGACCGCTACCCGCTGGTCTCGGCGCTGTCCCGCCCGGTGATCGTCAAGCACCTGGTCCGGGCCGCCCGCCAGTTCGGCGCCACCACCGTCGCCCACGGCTGCACCGGCAAGGGCAACGACCAGGTCCGGTTCGAGGTCGGCATCACCTCCATCGCCCCGGACCTGAAGTGCCTGGCCCCGGTCCGCGACCTGGCGCTCACCCGGGACAAGGCGATCGAGTTCGCCGAGCGCAAGCAGTTGCCGATCGCCACCACCAAGCACAACCCGTTCTCGATCGACCAGAACGTCTGGGGCCGCGCGGTGGAGACCGGCTTCCTGGAGGACATCTGGAACGGTCCGACCAAGGACGTCTACACCTACACCGACGACCCGACCTTCCCGCCGGTCGCCGACGAGGTCGTCATCACCTTCGAGCAGGGCGTGCCGGTGGCGCTGGACGGGGTGGCGGTCAGCCCGCTGCAGGCGATCCAGGAGATGAACCGCCGCGCCGGAGCCCAGGGTGTGGGCCGGATCGACATCGTCGAGGACCGGCTGGTCGGCATCAAGTCCCGCGAGGTCTACGAGGCGCCCGGCGCCGTCGCGCTGATCGCCGCGCACCAGGAGCTGGAGAACGTCACCGTCGAGCGCGAGCAGGCCCGGTTCAAGCGCCAGGTCGAGCAGCGCTGGACCGAGCTGGTCTACGACGGCCAGTGGTTCTCCCCGCTGAAGAAGTCGCTGGACACCTTCATCGACGACACCCAGCGCTACGTCAGCGGCGAGATCCGGATGGAGCTGCACGGTGGTCGCGCCACGGTCACCGGCCGCCGCTCGGACTCCGGCCTGTACGACTTCAACCTGGCGACCTACGACACCGGCGACTCCTTCGACCAGTCCGCCGCCCGGGGCTTCATCGAGATCTACGGCCTGTCCTCCAAGCTCGCCGCGGCCCGCGACGTGAAGTTCGGCAACGGGGAGGACCTGGGGCAGCAGGGCGGGATCGATGTCTGAGCACGTCGCGTTGTGGGGCGGCCGGTTCGCCGGCGGCCCGGCCGACGCCCTGGCGGAGCTGTCCCGGTCCACGCATTTCGACTGGCGGCTCGCCCCGCAGGACATCGCCGGGTCCAAGGCGCACGCCCGGGTGCTGCACGCCGCCGGGCTGCTGACCGATGACCAGCTCGCCGGGATGCTGGACGCCCTGGACCGGCTGCTGGCCGACGTCGAGTCCGGGGCCTTCACCCCGGCGCCCGACGACGAGGACGTGCACACCGCCCTGGAACGCGGCCTGCTGGAGCGGGCCGGAGCCGACCTCGGCGGCCGGTTGCGCGCCGGACGGTCCCGCAACGACCAGATCGCCACCCTGGTGCGGATGTACCTGCGCCAGGAGGCCCGGCACCTGGCCGGTCTGACCCTGGACGTGGTGGACGCCCTGATCGGGCAGGCGCAGGCGGCGGAGGAGGCGATCATGCCTGGCCGCACCCACCTGCAGCACGCCCAGCCGGTGCTGCTCGCCCACCACCTGCTGGCACACGCCTGGCCGCTGCTGCGCGACGTCGAGCGGTTCACCGACTGGGACCGCCGCGCCGCGGTGTCGCCCTACGGTTCCGGGGCACTGGCCGGGTCCTCGCTCGGCCTCGACCCGGCCGCAGTGGCCGCCGACCTCGGTTTCGACGCCCCGGTGGAGAACTCCATCGACGGCACCGCCGCCCGGGACGTGGTCGCCGAGTTCGCCTGGGTCAGCGCCATGCTCGGCATCGACCTGTCCCGGTTCGCCGAAGAGGTCGTGCTCTGGTCGACCCACGAGTTCGGCTTCGCCCGGCTGGACGACGCCTACTCCACCGGGTCGAGCATCATGCCGCAGAAGAAGAACCCGGACGTCGCCGAGCTCGCCCGCGGCAAGGCGGGTCGGATGGTCGGCGACCTGGCCGGGCTGCTCACCACCCTCAAGTCCCTCCCGCTGGCGTACAACCGCGACCTGCAGGAGGACAAGGAGCCAGTCTTCGACCAGGTGGACACCCTCTCGGTGCTGCTGCCCGCCTTCGCCGGGATGGTCGCCACCCTGCGGTTCGACACCGACCGGATGGCCTCGCTCGCCCCGCAGGGATTCTCGCTGGCCACCGACATCGCCGAGTGGCTGGTCCGCCAGGGCGTCGCGTTCCGGATCGCGCACGAGGTCGCCGGGGCGTGCGTCCAGGCCTGCGAGCAGCACACCCCGCCGATCGAGCTGTGGGAGCTCACCGACGACGAGCTGTCCGCGATCTCCGAGCACCTGACCCCGGCGGTGCGTGACGTGCTCACCGTCGAGGGCTCGGTCGCCTCCCGCGACGCCCGCGGCGGCACCGCCCCGGTCCGGGTCGCCGAGCAGCTCGACCGCGCCCGCGCCCGCGCCGCCGAGCTGCGGGACTGGACCCGCTGAGTGCCCGGCGCCGGACCGCCCGCCGGCACCGTCGCCGCGATCACCGCCCGGGTCGGGGCCGCCCCGCCCCGGCTCGGGAGCACCCGGCTGGTGCTGATCGACGGCCCGGCCGGATCGGGCAAGACCACCCTGGCCGCCGCCCTCGCCGGCGCGCTCGGTGACGCCCCCGTGCTGCACATGGACGACCTCTACCCGGGCTGGTCCGGCCTGGTCGCCGGCGTCCACCGCCTGCACGAGGAGGTGCTGCACCCGCTCGCCACCGGACGGCCCGCGAGCTACCGCCGCTACGACTGGGGCGCCGGCGAGCTGGCCGAACCGCACCCGGTCCCCGCGACCGACGTCCTGCTCGTGGAGGGCTGCGGTGCCGGCTCGCGCGCCCCGTCCCGCTGGTCGAGCCTGCTGATCTGGGTCGAGACCACCGACGACGAGCGGCTTGCCCGCGGCCTGGCCCGCGACGGCGACGACGCCCGCCCGCACTGGCTGCGCTGGATGACCGACGAGCGGGCGCTCTACGCCGCCGAGGACACCCGCGCCCGCGCCGACCTCCGGCTGGACGGGCGGGGATACCCGCTGGACTGAGTGGCGAGGCTGCCGACCTCCCCGGGTCGAGACCGGGGAACGCCCGCCGGGCTCGGCGGCGGAGCTGCCCGGCCCCCGGGGCCGAGACCTGGGGACGACTGCTGGGCTCAGCGGCGGCGCTGCCCAGTACACGGGGCCGAGATCTGCCGAACGGGTAGGGCGACCGCTGGACCGTACGACGGGCCCGCCCAGCCCGGGGGCCGACACCTGCCGGACAGCACCCGGCTCCCCTCGCCCGATGCGGCAGGATGGGCCCGTGACCCAGGCCCCGGACCCCGTCGCCCCCCGCGGGCCCGACGGCGTTGCCGCGCCGATCCCGGTCGAGGCCCTGCCGGTCCCCGCCCGCAGCTGGTACCAGCGTCCCGCCCTGGACGTCGCCGCCGACCTGCTCGGCGCCCTGGTCACCGCTCGTTCCCCGGAGGGGGACGTGACGATCCGGCTGACCGAGGTCGAGGCCTACGACGGGGAGAACGACCCGGGCTCGCACGCCTTCCGCGGCCGCACCGCCCGCAACGCGGTGATGTTCGGCGAGCCCGGCCGGGTGTACGTCTACCGCCATCTCGGCCTGCACCACTGCATGAACATCGTCACCGGCCCCGCCGGGCGCGCCTCCGCCGTCCTCCTGCGTGCCGGTGAGGTGGTGCAGGGCGTGGACCTGGCCCGTGCCCGCCGTGCCGCCGCCGGGGTGGTCGACTCCGACCGCCAGATCGCCCGCGGCCCCGCCCGGTTGACCGTCGCCCTCGGCCTCGATCTGTCCGCCAACGGCGCCGACGTCACCGAACCCGTCGGCGACCTGGTGCTGCGCCGGCGCCCGGACGGCCCCCGCCCGCCGCATGCCACCGGGCCCCGGGTCGGGGTCAGCGGTGACGGCGGCGACGCGACGCGCTTCCCGTGGCGGCTGTGGCTGACCGGGGAGCCGACCGTCTCCGCGTATCGCCCGGCGTATCGGCGGCCGGCGTCGAGGAACAGCCCGCAGCGCGGGGCGACGCCGGCATGACACCCCTGCCGGTCCGGGCGCGTCGTCGCTGCCCGTCGACCGGCCCCGGCAGACTGTGCGGCAGGCCCGCACGGGAGATTGTGAGGAGTACGACGTGACGCACATCCTGGACGAGCTCGCCTGGCGCGGGCTCATCGCCCAGTCCACCGACGCGCAGGCCCTGCGGGAGGCCCTCGGCTCCGGGCCGCAGACCTTCTACGTCGGCTTCGACCCGACCGCGCCGAGCCTGCACCACGGTCACCTGGTCCAGCTGATCGTGATGCGGCACCTCCAGCTGGCCGGTCACCACCCGCTGGCCCTGGTCGGCGGCGCCACCGGCCTGATCGGCGACCCACGGATGTCGGGGGAGCGGGTGCTCAACACCAAGGACACCGTCGCCGAGTGGGTGGAGCGGCTGAAGTCGCAGATCGAGCGGTTCTTGGACTTCGGCGGGGACAACCCGGCCCGGATGGTCAACAACCTGGACTGGACCGGCGAGCTGTCCGCGATCGACTTCCTGCGCGAGGTCGGCAAGCACTACCGGCTGGGCACCATGCTGGCCAAGGACACCGTCGCCCGGCGGCTGGCGAGTGAGGAGGGCATCTCCTTCACCGAGTTCAGCTACCAGATCTTGCAGGGGATGGACTTCCTGGAGCTGCACCGCCGCTACGGCTGCACCCTGCAGTCCGGTGGCAACGACCAGTGGGGCAATCTGCTGTCCGGGGTGGAGCTGATCCGCAAGACCGAGCGGTCGACCGTGCATGCGATGACCACCCCGCTGATCACCAAGGCGGACGGCACCAAGTTCGGCAAGTCCGAGGGCGGGGCGATCTGGCTCGACCCGGAGATGATGAGCCCGTACGCCTTCTACCAGTTCTGGCTGAACGCCGACGACGCCGAGGTGATCGGCTTCCTCAAGGTGTTCACCTTCCGGACCCGGGAGGAGATCGCCGAACTGGAGCGGATCACCGCGGAGCGGCCGGCCGCCCGCGAGGCGCAGCGCGCGCTGGCCTACGACGTGACCAGCCTGGTGCACGGGAAGGACGCCACCGACAAGGTGATCGCCGCGTCCCGGGCACTGTTCGGCGGCGGGGACCTGACCGTCCTGGATGCTGCGACCCTGGCGGCGGCGACCGCGGAGCTGCCCACCGCCGAGGTCCGGATCGGCGACCCGATCGTCGATGTGCTGGCGGCCATCGGGATCGTGCCCTCCAAGGGAGCGGCGCGGCGGGCGATCGCCGAGGGCGGCGGGTACGTCAACAACCGCAAGGTCACCGATGAGGCGGAGACCCTCGGGGCCGACGACGTGCTGCACGGCCAGTGGGTGCTGGTCCGCCGGGGCAAGCGCACCCTGGCGGCGGCGCGCGTGGTGGGCTGATAGTGGTGGGCTGAGCCCGAGCTCGTCGGCCGGGATCGAGGAGGGCACGTACCTGAGGGGCGGAACCGGGACACCGGGTCCGCCCCTCGGCCGTATCCGTGGAGGTGCGTGGCCGGCCGATCACCGGATTCCACTGGCGCAGCGTCCCGGCCGGGGGCACTCTGGAGCGACAACCGAACGACGGGATGGCCCGCACGGGCACCCTGTCGAGCGACCCACCGCGGTGGATCGCGAGCGTCCGCGCAGGTCAGCGGCCGGATTCGGTGGCGCCGACCTGCGGATTTGACGCTGAGCGAGCGTGCTGCGTAATGTTCTCCGAGTCGCCCGGCAGGGAGGAACGGACACCGAGGAACAACCCGGTGGCTGGTCCCGCGGGTGGCCACCCCCCGGCAAGACCGACAGGCGCTTCGGCGCTGGTAAGGTTGCGCCGGTGCCAGACCAGGTGAGTGAACGGGCCGCAACGGCCGGTAAAACAAGCCGAAATGGTCTGGTAAGCTGGAAACAAGATCGGAACGGAATGCAGATCCAGCCGGAAACGGCGGGAAAACAAACCGAGAAGATCTGGTAAGCTTGAGAACGAAGCCTCCGGCCGGAAGCTCCACCAGGAGCCGAAAGAGGATGCGCGTCTGTTCTTTGAGAACTCAACAGTGTGCCTAAGTAGTTGATGCCAAATGGCTCGACGTCGTGATCTGGTTCCTATTCGGGGGCCGGTGAGGGGTGTTGAAGTCTTTGGTTGACTGGATGCGATCTGGACCCCGTCCGGGTCGTGTTCGATTAGCCGAATCTGAACGGTGCCTTGCATGTGAGTGTGGGGTGCCACTTTGTGTGTCGGTTGC